>CAWHSB010000014.1:0-258284 GCA_963831795.1 Terriglobia bacterium
GGAGCCACACTCTGCATCAACAGTTCAGATCGAATTTGCTTACGTACGGATTTTGTACCAGGCGTGATCGCCCCTGACTCACTGACAGGCCGATGATTAGTATCGGTACAAAATCGGTATAATCTCCATGCGCGACACGGCGATCGGAGTCTCACCGAGGGCGTTCCGGTTCGCGCCGGCTCAAAAATGGAACGTACGCCCGATGCGGCATGGATTTTTCTCGAGTAATATTCTAGTCTTCATGGAGGTCGTGCTGGTGCACGCAGGGCGCCTACAGGTCTTGCAGGATGGGTAATGAGCAGAAGGAGACGCAGGTAGAGGCATTCATTCGCGACCAGATTGACAGCGTTCCCCATATGGAAGCCTTGCTGCTGCTCTGGAGGCACCGCCCGCAGGCTCGAACTATCGAGGAAGTGGCGAGCGCGCTTTTCGTTCCGCCTGACGTCGCAAAGAAAATCCTGCAGGACCTCACTCGGCAGTCGCTGCTCGAAACCGACGCCGGGATCGCCCCAGCGATACTTATATGCTGCCGGTCAGCGGACCGTGACCGGCTCATGACTGCGGTCGACGAGACATACCGGCGCGAGCTTGTCCGGCTCACGGGAATGATTCACGCGAAAGGGTCGCAGGCGGCGCGCGAGTTCGCCCGCGCGTTCCGTTTCACGAAAGACAAAGAGAGGGAAATAAAGAAAAGATGGGACCGGCAGTTTACGTTCTTGGCGCTTTAACGAGTCTCGCGTGCGCCGCGCTTCTTTGGCGCGGATATGTTCGCACCAGGACGCGGTTGCTGTTTTGGAGCAGTCTTTGCTTTTCCGGACTCGCGGTCTCAAACAGCCTGCTCTTTCTCGATCTTGTTGTTTTCCCCACAACGGACCTCTATGTTTGGAGGCTTGTAACGGCGGCAGTCTCGTTGTTGTTCTGCTTTTCGGCCTGATTTGGGAGAGGGCATGATGCGACATGATCGAAGGTTTTCTGCTCGGCGTAATCTCCACGGCATCGATGGCGGCCGGAATGTTCTTTTTGAAGTTCTGGCGCGACACGCGGGACTCGTTCTTTCTTCTTTTCGCCGCCTCTTTCATCCTTGAAGCCTTCAATCGCGCGGCCCTCCTCCTGCTGCAGCGGCCCAGTGAGGGGCTTCCGTCGATTTACCTCGTGCGCCTCCTGTCTTTCCTGCTCATCCTGGTCGCGATTCTCCGGAAGAATTATGGCTCGAAAAACTGAACAGCAGCGCCGCTGGTCGAATTGCTGCGTCTCGAAGCAAGATCAGACATTTCGAGCCTGGTGCGCAAAGCCCAAATCCGGGTTATGGTCGAGAGGTCAATGAGGCTTCGGCCCGCCTGAAGTTTCTCGCGAGCAAACTGGCATCTCCTACCCCTGGCTCGTCCGGCGTTGCGGGCGCTCAACGGTCTCGCGTCCCGGGCCCGCGCATCGAGCATTCCCTGTCTGACACGGGTGGTCGGCGATTGCGCGTTCTCGAACAGATTACCCCTTAAAACATAAGCTTCAACGCGAACTGAATCTGCCGCGACGACGTAGTGGTCGCCGTGATCTTGCCGAACGTCGGGTTGGGCGCGCCGCCGCCGTTCGGCGTTTGAATGAACACGTTCGCGTTGGGAAGGGAGAAGTTGGCGTGGTTCAGCAGGTTGAAAAACTCCGCGCGGAACTGAAGGTGGACCTGTTCTTTGATTGGCGTATCCTTCATGACCGCATAATCGAGAGTTGTGATTCCCGGACCAGGCAAAAAGTCTCGTTGCAGATTGCCCAGCGTGCCCGGCGCCGGCAGCGAGAATGCTGCCGGGTTTGCCCAATGGCTAACGATGCCGGTGAAAATCTGACTCTCCGGCAATACCACATTGGGTCGCTGATTGCCTACCGCGCTTCCGCTCTGGTCGAATCCGATAACCACGTTCCACGGCGATCCGCTCTGCGCCGTAAGACCGCCGCTCATCTGCCAGCCTTTGACGAAGATGTTTTGATTGAACGGCAGGGCATAGACCCCGCTCCACTTCAAAACCTGTGGACGGTCGAACAGGCAGCGCCCGTGGTCAAACGAGCCGTTTAGCGGGTTCGACCAGGGAATGCCGCCTTCCAGCCCATACGTACCGGAGGCATTGTCCAGACACTTCGACCAGGTGTACGAAAGTTGAGACTGCAAACCATGCGCGAAGCGCCGGTTCAATCCAACTTGAAGCGACTGGTAATTTGAGTCGCCTACGGGAGCTTCGCTGCTTAACGCCGCGCCCGCCGGATTGAGGCGCGGGTTGCTGACGATGCCTGCGGCGGTTGCCCCACGGGGAACGCCAAAGACCGTCACGCCGTTGACCACTAAGGGCTGCACGGGATTGATATCTCGGGCCGCGTAGAGATGAAGACCTCGCGAGCCGACATAGCCTACCGTCAAAGTGGTGGACGACATGAGCTCGCGCTGAACGTTGATATTCCACTGATACATATGCGGAGTGACGTTGGTGTTATAGTCGACGCCCACGAGTTGCGCCGGAGGCGGCAGCGCGCCCGGGAATGGGTTGGGGAACGCGGGCAGGGGAACGAAAGCCAGCGCGTAAGGCGGATTGAAATAGTAGCCGGACGCGTAGCTTCGCGCGCGAATCGGATCGTAGAAGATTCCAAATCCGGCGCGGATCGCGGTCTTGTGATCCCCGAATGGATCATAAGCCAGTCCAACCCGCGGGTCGAAGTTCCTCAGCGAGGGATTGGAAGCAAACACATGCGGCACACGCTGGAACTTCCCAAAGGGCGGGTTGATTAAGGTCTCAAGCGGGTGCAGGTCCGTCACGGGATTGGTCACAAACTCATAACGGACTCCCATGTTCATCGTCAGCTTCGGACCGATTTTCCATTCGTCGTGAATATATCCATCCACTTCGATTTCCCGGAAATCCCGATAGGAATCCGTTTGTCCCGGCTCGGGCCCCTGAAAGAGGCTGGGGGTCCCTTGCAGGAAGGCGGCCAGCCCTGGGAATGTATAGAAGCCGCCCCACCATCCCTGTTGCTCGAAGTTGCTCCGGACACGACTGAAAACCCCGCCAAACCGCAGGCTGTGCGCCCCGTGCGTCCAGATCACGTCGTCCGACAGCGGAAACTTGTTTTGCACTTCCAGAAGCGGGGCATAGATGCTGGTACCGAGCGGACTCAGGCCGGTGACGTTGACTCCGCCATTCTGCCCGCGCTCCGGGAAGAAGTTCAGCGCCGATTCCTGATTCGGACTCTGTTGCACGTCGGTTTCGCGGGTACGGGTAAAACTGAAGCGCACCATGTTAACGATCGTCGGAGAAATCACGCGCCGGTATTCGATCGTGGCGAACTGGTTGCCTGTCGAGCCGACCTCCGGCCACCGCGGAGGCAGGGGCGAACCGAGAAACGGCTGAATGATGCTGCCATAGTCCCGCACATAGCGGACGAACAGCGAATCCTTCGTAGAGATGTTGTAATCGACCCGCGCAAGGAGGTAATTTTCGTTGCCGGTTGTGCTGTCCACTTCCGCGATAGAGCCGACTCCGGGCGACAACTGCGTGGTGGGGAGGGGATAAAGCGCCAGAAGCGGCGCGATCAATGGGTTGACGCCCACGTTTACCCCATTAATGATTCCCTGATGCGCGTTGGCATCCGGCACCAGTGCGACCACGGTCTGGCCGAGCGACTTTCGCAGTTCCTCGTCGTTGACGAAGAAAAACAGCTTGTCCCGCTTGATCGGGCCGCCCAGGCTGCCGCCAAACTGATTCTGGCGGAATGCAGGGGTTGAAGCGCCGTCAAAGAAGTTGCGCGCGTCGAGCGCGCTGTTACGCAGGAACTCATATGCGGATCCATGGAAAGCGTTCGTACCGGACTTGCTTACCGCATTGACAACCGCGCCGTTACCACCGAACTGGGCACTATAGGTATTGGTGAGAACGGAGAACTCCGCAATAGCCTCGATTCCCAGCGTTGTGCCCATCACGCCCGATCCCGAGCCGTGGTTCCAGAAGCCTTGAATATCGGTGCTGTCCAGCAGGTAAGCCTGGCCTTCCGACCGCGCGCCGGAAACGCTGAAATTGTTCTGCGTACCGTAGAGCAGATTCGCCCCGCCGTTGCCAATCTGGGAGCCCGACGACACTCCTGGTATCAGAGACACCAGATCCGTGAAGTTGCGGCCATTGAGCGGCAGGTCATTGATTTGCTTTTGCTCGACAAAAGACGACACCGCCGTCGAGACTGTGTCGACCTGCGAAACCTGCGCATCCACTGTTACCGTCTGCTGGCTCTGCCCCACCATTAACGAGAAGTCCACAACGGCTTGAGCGCCCACGGTCAGGCTGATTCCGGGACGCACGGTAGTCTGGAAGCCCTGAGCGGAGGCCTGCGCTTCATAATTGCCAACGGGAAGATCCGCGACGGTATAGCGGCCCTGAGCGTCCGTCGACACTTGCTCGATCTTGCCGGTACCGACATTTTTTACCTGTACCGTAGCGTTCGGAACAAGGGCGCCGGCCGAATCCGTCACGGTCCCCAGCACGGTAGCGCTGGTGGCTCCCTGACCATTCACCCGGTCTGGCATAAAGATTCCAAGGGTCAACAGCAAGCCCGCCAGGAGAGCGGGGTAACAATGGCGACGAAGATCCGATCCCATGCAGATTGGCATTCTGAGAGGCTATGGCTCCGGTCCGTCGGAGTCAATGGGAACTTCGCAATAGACACTATCAATCGGGATGATAGCCGCGCGAGCTTCGTCACTTGACGCGCAGGGAGTCAGCGAGACTTTCCAGATTTTGCGCATGGACCTTCACCACGCCGCGCCGCGGGCTATCGATATCGGCAATCAGAAAAAACGAGACAGACACAAGAAAGGGGAGAACGATGAACAGAAGGTATTTCGGGTCCAGCCGCCGCATATTGTAGCCCAGCAGCACACTGCAAAAAGCGGCAATCGCCTCCATGAGAATCCAGGCGGACCTGGGGATGGTGTTGCGCCACGCGGCTAACGCGTATCCCTGGGAATTGAGCACGTCGTTCATGCCGGAGGTGGCAAGAGCGGTCAGCGCGCTTGGCTGCGCGAGGGCCGGAGCCACCGTAGCCGCCCACAGCTTCGCCTGGAGCTGCTCGGTAAGTTTGTCGTTCTGCTTTAATTGATCGCTATCACGAGTTGTATAGAAGATAAGACGCTGATCGAGATAGCTCCTTAACAGGGCGCGCACTTTCTCCGCATCGGCGGCCGGCAATAAGTCGGTGCGCGAGTACTCCGTGCCGATCGCGTTAGCTTCCTCCTCCTCATAGTGCTTGCGCAAATCATAGCGGCCGATGGACATGGAAAAGCTGAAACCGATGATGAGGCCCAGAAGCGTCAGGCTCGCCGGCACGATGACGCCGAGATCCTGACGCTCCTCCTCGGCCAGCTTGGGTGACCTGTTGCGCAGAGAAGCGCCGGCCTGGGCCGCAAGCCACAGTACGGCCGTCGAAAATACGAATACGACGAGCGGGAATTGCCACAAGGGTGTCACGTTACGCTTGACCTCATATTGCTTTGCTCAGATTGCGCTTTGGTCCGAAGCGATCCGCGATTCTGAACGATTTCAGGCATGAACCGGCTGCTTCTTGCGCAAATAAGGAATGGAAGGGATCGTTCGAAGAATAGATAAGTCACGATAGCACCGGCAACCATTCTGGTCTGTTCGGGGAAATTCGTCTTTGCGATAGCGAGCGCAAGGACGGGATGGTGCGCCGCGCGAAATATCGAAGCGCGGGCGCCAGCGGCGCGGCAAGGGTGCCTGGGCCCAGCGGAATCAGAATCGTCCGGATCACGAGCGTGGCAACCTGCGCCGCGCCGAACTGCGCCTCAGCGCCAGGAGCCCGGTTCATGAACTGAATCGTCAGGGGTACGAGAACCATTGCAACCACGGTCTGAGATGCCAGCAGGCCAACGACATAGTCGGCCCCAGCGCCCGCCTTGACTTGGGCTGTGGGCGCCAGAGGCGGCGCCGGGGTTACCGACAGTACGCCGATTGCGATTGCCACGGGGGTGCTGAGCGGAAATGAGCGGGTCAGAGCGATCGCGACCAGCGGTATTACCACCCTTCCGGCCAGAATGGAAACAATGATTCCGGATTTAATGGCAAGGAGTGCAATTTTCAAGAGATCCGGCATTTTTTGGCAGCCCGCAGGCTTTATTCGCGTCTTAGTGCGGCCCGAGAAACGCGACCTGGCAGAAACAGTTGCCGAAGCCGCGCGCCAGGGCTCGATGAATTCCTGCTCTTGGACGGTGACAGGTCCGAGCCTGGTTTAATTTTTCGGCGATTTCCGGTTGGGTATTTTCCGAGGCCCTTCAGCTTTCTGTGGAACTCGCGCAAGTTATGGCCGCCGAATCGCGGCTGGACGTGTGAGTTCCTCCCCTTTTTGCCGCCGCGTCCGGCAGTCCGCTCGCTTCTGTGGAACTTTTTGAACCAGTACGATGCCCAAAGCATCGGAGATTCGCAGACTGCCTGTGCAAGCACAGCGGGAGGAACGAAGATGAAGCGATTTATCGGATCAGCCGGCATCCTGTTTTTGCTTTCCGCCGGACTTTCAACACCGGTGCGGGCACAGGCCCCGGCGGACGAATCCGGAACGAAGGAACCGGACGCGATCAATGCTCTCAATGCGATGGCGACCTACCTGCGGTCTCTGAAGGATTTCCAGGTTCGCGGTGAAATCACGGACGAAATTGTATTGACGGACGGCCAGAAGATTCAAGTTGCCAAAACTACAAATCTGCTCGCCCGCCTGCCGGACCGGCTCATGGCGGATATCGATGGGGACCAGGGAGCGAGGATGTACTTCTATAACGGGCAACAATTTACCGTCTTCGCGAAAGAACAGGGATATTACGCCAGCGTTCCGGCGGCTTCAACATTAAAGCAGGTGGTGAGCACACTGGACGACAAGTACGGCGTGGAGATCCCGCTGGCCGACCTTTTCCTGTGGGGGGACGATGACGCCGCGGATCTGAAGTCCGGGATCGACATAGGCCCGAGCGATGTCGACGGAGTAACCTGCGAGCATTATGCGTACCGCCAGGAAGGCCTTGACTGGCAGGTCTGGATAGAGCAGGGTTCACACCCGCTCCCGCTGAAACTGGTCCTCACGACTACAACGGACGAGTCTCGTCCGCAACACGAAGCGATTATGAAGTGGAATCTCGCCCCGTCTTACGACGAATCTTCCTTCACGTTCGACCCACCCGCAGGCGCCCACAAAATCATTCTTGCCACCCTCGATACGGATGCAAAGAAATAGGAGATCAGTGATGAGAAGCTTAACTTCGACAATTGCAGCGTTTGTTATGGTGTGGGTTCTCCCCTGTCCGTCGCCGGCCGCGCCGCCACGTGAGGCGCGATCTCAGTCCCGAAGCACCGTAAACCAAAGTGCGGGCGCAAATCGAAGCGCAAACAACGCGAACGCGAATCGAGGTGCAAACGCGAACAATAACGCGAACGCTAATCGAAATGCAAACGTGAATAACAACGGGAACGTAAATCGAAATGCGAATGTTAACAACAACACAAACGTAAATCGAAACGCAAACGTGAACAACAACGTGAACGTGAACCGGAACGTGAACGTGAACAACAACGTGAACGTAAATCGCAACGTTGGCGTGAACGGCGCCTACTATGGAGGAGGAGGGGGATGCTGCTACCATCCGGTCGCCACCGCGGCGGCGGTAACGGCGACAGCTGTTGTAACAGCGGCAGTAGTCGGGTCGATTGTGAATAGCGTGCCTCCCTCATGCACAGTCATTGCGGTGAACGGTATTTCTTACCAGCAATGCGGGAGCACCTGGTACCAGCCGCAGTTCTCGGGCGGCAACACAACATATGTGGTGGTAAACCCGCCGCGGTGACGGAGCGAATTTAACGCTTCTTTACGATTGCAAATAAAACCCGGCCCGCGCCCTGGCAGACCTTTCATTCCGGCGTGCCGGGTTACTCTCGAAGCCGCGCATTAACCGGGAAAATCTTGAACCCTGGAATTGCCATTTGGGTAGGGCATTTTTCGTAAATACTAAGAATTCGCTCTGTCGAAGACGCGGTTGGCAGGGTTACCGGCGACAAGATCGCCGGCGCTACGGGCGCTGACATAAAGCTCCGCGCCGAGCGGAAGCTCGGCGGCAGGGCCTAAGCCCTGGCCCCACACCGGCAGCGCGTCTTCATCGCCTTTTTGGCGGCCCGCCGCGGGCCATGGAGACTCCCTCCCGGTCACGGCTCGGAATCGATTTCGGCCGGCGGATGATATCAAGAGCGGAAACCGGCGACAAGATCGCCGGCGCCACCGCCTCCGGACACGACAAAAACGTTATATGGCTGACAATTATCTCTTTTCTCGCCTGGCAAATGTGTCTCAGAAGGTACGCTCGCCTGCCTCCACGTTACGTAACAAGCGAAGGGTGTGACACAGCGTCACTCCGGGCATGTCACTGATTTTATGGATGATAGTTAAATCCTCAGATACGGCAGGCGGCATGCAAAACGCTCATCGCGCTTCTTGCGCAGACGGGTGCTTCTTATGGCGTGCATGGCAATGGCTCCAATGCCGGTCGCAGACTTACCGGAAGGTACTCTGGTACGGCTTGCTCAACAGGGAAACCAGGCAGCTTTCCGGGAGTTAACAGGGCGAACGCGCGAAGGCTGCGTGCGCATGGCGATGACTATTCTAAGAAACCGGGACGATGCCGAGGATGAAGTTCAGAATGCGGTATGGAAGGCTTATACGCATCTTCCGCTGTTTAATCACCAGGCGGCATTCAGTACCTGGATTATTCGAATTGTCATAAATCATTGTTTGATGCGCTATCGGCGCGTGCGGCGAGTGCGCTTTGTCTCCTACGAGACGGCGGGCTCCGAGGGAGAATGGTACGCGCAATATGAACCAGTCCAGACCGAAACGCCGGAACATTCCCTCGGCCGCGAGCAATTAAACCTGTTGCTTCGGACCGAGATACGTCGTATCCCTCCATTCTTGCGAGTTCCTCTGGAAATGAGGTATCTGCAGGACCACTCCCTCGAGGAAGTAGCCAGCGCGCTCGGAATATCGGTCGCTGCGACGAAGTCGCGACTGCATCGAGCGCAGGGCTATCTGAAAGAGCGCATGCTGCCGCATTGCGGGAGGCGCGGCGCCGCAACATTGATGGCGCCTTGACTACTCCTGCGGTCGCCTGCGATCACGGCTCGTTAATAATTTAAAAGCGCCAGATGGCGATTCACGCATCAAAAGCGTGCGAAGGCTGAACGAGTGCGGGGAGAAAGAGTGTAGAGACCCTGTTTTTTCCTCCTGAGTCTTAGCAAAGCAGGCTCATCGTGCGCATTGACGATCCCAAAGGTAATCCGTCCATCAACCGGCGTTGGGAAGAGGGCCGCTATGCGAACTTCTTCCAGATCGGGCATAACGCCTTTGAATTTCTCCTCGAGTTCGGTCAGCAGGAGGGCGAAGAAAGCGCGATTCATACACGGATCTACGTTAGTCCCCAGCATGCACGCATTCTGGCTAATTTGATGCTCGATAGTCTGCAACAACACGAGCGGATTTTCGGGAAGATCCGGAACGCCGGCGCCTCGGAAAGCGGAACGAACGAAGCGGAATAGCCATGTGGAGGAACGATCCCTGAAGGAACAGTTCGGGCTTTCGACGCTTTGTCAGTCTCAAACCGGCTGTATATTCAGATCCGCCACCAGAGTCTGAAGTTCATCGAATCGCACGGTTGTGTTGTGCGCATATTCGCCGTAGCGCGGACTTTCCAAAACGTCGGCATCGAGGATCCGGAGCGCGTCGGTCTTCTCGAAGCCGATTTTCGCGACCACAGCGCGCGCCATGACATCGAGGCGGTCCGCCAGGCTTAGCCGCATGGCCGCGAGGCGCCGATCGTCCAGAAAGTCGCGGTCCTCTTCCCGGTGAAACACCGCAAGCTGATTCCAGAACATCGCCACGGCCTTCAACGCCGCCGCCACGATCATTTCGCCCGATCGCCGATGCTCCTCGATGTTCGCTCCGAACTCGTATAAAACGGTGTCGTTCATGATTCGCAAGCCGGCGACGGTCTTCGCCACGTTGTCGCGCAGGGCGTCCGCACTTCGCAGGCGGTCGGCAGTATCCCCCGTTTGCTCGGCCAGCCGCAGCAACGCCGCCTGTTGCCGGAGCACGGAAGCGAGCGATTGCCGCATCGCGGTTACCGTACGCACCGGCCAAAGTTGATCGAATACGAACCAGATCACGACCAGCGCCACGAGAATTCCAATCAGACGGTCCCGCGACGGAGCAAGCTGAGTCGGCGCGCTGAATCCCTCGAACGCAACGATATAAAACGAGAATGCGATCTGCGTCCCCACATAGCTGAACGTCCTTCCCGCCGCAACCCAGCCGGAGATGAACGCCACGCCCGCGACGATCGCTACCAGGCTCGTGATCGAATCGATGTACGGAAACACGAACACCGCGGAGCCGATCGCGAGGAAACCGCCGATCAGCGCTCCGACCACGCGATAGGCGATTTTCTGGTTAATGGCTCCGGTCGGTCCGACGGCGGATACGAAGACCGTCGTCACGGCCGTCGAAATCCCGGACCAATCGACGGCATGGTAGAACACGTAACAGATCGTCGCGCAAAGACTCACCTTCAACCCAAATGTCACCGTGGCGCGATCGGTCAGAGAGCCCTGACGCCAGAACGGAGCTTTTTGCGCCGGCAGATAGACCAGCGCCTGATCGGACTTCTCGCCGGTTGCGACGGGCATCGCCCGGATGGCGCGAATCGTTTCTTCGACATGATCAAGCAGGCTGTGACTGGCGAGACTTTGATCAGGCACGCCGGCGTCCGCCCCGGGCGTCGCCGGACTCTCTGCGGGTTCTTCCCCGATAACGGGGTCCATCATCTCGCGTAACTGAGCCGCGATGCGGGCGCACCGTTCTCTCACTTTGGCGTCCGGGGCCGAATCGTTATGCGTTCCGAACGCGGCGGCGTCATCCATCAGCTGCGCAAGCATCGTAATCCGCACGCGGGAACCTGGCGGGAGAGTGCCGGTATTCAGATCCCGTTCCACAATTGCCTCGTAGAGGGACTGCATTCCTCGCTGGCCCGCGGAAGCGAGACGCTGCACTGCCAGAACAGCGGGGGCAATCTCGTCGGGCGCGGCGCCTCGCGCGTAGGCGCCGAACATTGCGGCCAGCGCGTTGTATCGTATTCTCCTCTGCTCCTGAAGTTTGTCTGCAAAGCGCGGCGAAGCGAATAAATACTCGACCGCGACTGAGCACCCCAATGCCACGGCAAATGAGGCAAGCACCCAAAGCGATGCCTTAACCAGCGCATCGGACGGCGCCGGATTCTCCCAGAACGCTATCAACGTGCAATAGATCAGCCCGTAAATGGGACCCAGTTGCGGGAGGTTGCTGCCCAGAACGATCATTCCCGCCATAAAACCCACAACGGCAACGCTCAGCACTCGAACGATTGGCTCGTTATCCGACAGCACCACAACTCCGATCTCCAGGGCTACTGTGCTCATGACAGTGATCAGAGAAACGACGCTGGAGCGAAACGACAACGCGGGACTCTCTCTCGAAACAAAAAATACGAAGAACAGCCCGACCGGAGCGGCCGGAATTTGCCAGACAAGGAGCAGGATCAGGCTCACCACGGTTGCGAGTACCATACGCAGCGTGATCGCGAGCCGCCCGGGGATGGGAACCAGGTCCGCGACCGCCAACTTTACCCAGTCCGGTCGAGGTGTCATCTCACCTCACGATAGTTACGGCGGTGGCGCCGATGCGGAACAGATCGGGGTCCGGGTCCTTTACCCTGACGCGGACGGGAAATCGCGTGGAAAGATGCACCCAGTTGAGCGTTCGCTGGATGTCGGGCAATCCGCCCGCGACCTGTCCGTCTTCGGGAAATACGCCGAAGCCGACGCTCTCCACGATTCCGTTGAACTTTCGGTCCGGATGGTCCAGAAGATACACGTCTACCTGAGTTCCGACCTTTATGTGCCGCAGCTTCGATTCACGATAGTTCGCTACGACCCACCACTTGCGCGTATCGATCAGCGTGAACAGCGGACTTCCCGGCCGCGCGTAGGCCCCTTCCGAAATGTTCATGTTGGTGACATATGCATCGAACGGAGCCACGACACGGCACCATTCGAGGTCGAGCCGCGCGGTCAGAACTTTGGCCGCGCGAGCAGGCCTTTGCGACATCAGCGTGTCTACGGTATCGACCGTGTGAATCGCCTGCCCGAGCCGGGCCTGCGACTCCGCCGCGCGCGCCGCTGCCTCTTCGTGACGCAGTTGCGACTCCACCTCGGAGGCTTTCGCCTGCGCCAGCGCGCCCTGCGCTTCATCGTATTGCCCCTGAGCCACGCGGACCGCCGTGTTTGCCTGATCGACCTGCTCGACGGTCACGTACTGCTTCTCGAGGAGCGGCTGGATGCGATGGAGGTTGTTTGTTGCGAGCTTCAGTTGCGCATCCGCAGCCGCGGAAGCCGCTTCGGCCCGAGCGACGGTGGCCTTCGCCGCGTCCACGGTGCTCGACGCCGTACGAATTCCCGTCGTCGTGTTCGTCACGGTTGCGCGGGCGGCCTCAACGGCGCTGCTCTCCGCGGCGATTTTCCTTTTCTCGTCGATGATCTGCTGTTCCAGCGCTTCCTGATCGGAAAGGGCCTGCTTCAACGCGTATTCGTAAGGCCGGGGATCGATCTCAAAAAGAAGGTCGCCCTTTTTGACGAAAGCATTATCCTTTACCGGCAGCGCGATGAGACGGCCACTGACGTCCGGCGCGATCTCGATGAAGTTGGCGCGCACGCTGGCATCGTCCGTGCGGGGATTCCGGTCCGTTTCGGCGATGGCGATAAACAGTGTCAGGGCCGCTCCCGCGACGACGGCCACACCGATCGCTCGTCCAATCCATCTGCGATATCCGTTTCCACCTTCGACGGCCATATTCGTTAGCGGTAAAACATCAGCCACAGACCGCAGCTCAACAACACGACCAGGCTGGGATAAAAGAGCGCAAGCGGTCCTACTTCCGTTTCCAGCCGGACCCGTACGAGCACGGCTCTTACGATGAACGTCCCTACGATTGCCGCGGTGACGCACACCATCCACGCAGGGAAGAAGGAACCGATTACATCCACTGATGGAGCGCGCACGCAGCCCGCTTCCAGGAGGCAACAGCCGAGTGCCATTGCGAGCGCGCGCAACCGCGGCGTTGGACTCATTGCGGGACTCATGGGTGCGCCGCCGCTGCCGGCAGGTTCCGCAACAGGTTTCCTGTCACAAACTCCAGATTCACCGCTTCCAGAAATAACTCCGAGCGGGCCGCGACCCCCGAGAGCCGGGCCTGCGCCAATTGCCTTTGCGCGGTCACCACATCGATCAGATTCTTTACTCCATAGCGGAATGCATCGAGCGATGCGGAATACGATGAATTCGCCGCTTCCATCAAAGCGACCGCGGCCTGCTCCTTTCGCACCGCGGTGCCGAATAAAATGTACGACGACCAGACTTCCCGCGTCGCCTCATCCCGTTTTCCGATCAGTTCGTCCTGCGCTTCACGTCTTTTGGATTCCGCCGCTTCCACTTCTTTCGCCCGGGCGCCCCCGTCCAGAATTTTCCACTGAAGAGCCAGCGCCATGGACCACGTTGGCTGCCCCGCGAAGCCCAGCGCTCCTGGCGGGAACGCAGTCGGCCACAAAAACGTCTGCGCCACGTCGCCTGTGAATCCTATCGTCGGTTTGTATTCGGCGCGGGCGGCGCGCACCGCATCGTCGGCCGATCGAATCTCGGCCATCTGGGCGAGAAGATCCGGCCGGTTCGACATGGCGCGGTCGATCAGGGCATCGATCGACAGTGTGAGGGTTTGAGGCAGGAGGGAGTCTTGCGGCGCTTCGATCGTTACGTTTGGAGAAGGCTCGACGCCGACCGCTTCAGTGAGTTGCACGCGTGCGATCCTCGCGTCTCCGTCGGCCGACTCCCGATCGAAGACCGCCTGTGACGTGTCGGCACGCGCATTCAGCACGTCCGGAAGCGTCGCCCGCCCGTTGGCCAACTGCGCCTCGGCCGCTTGCTGAGTTGTCCGCGCAGTGGCGAGCGTATCCTCCGCGGCGCGCAAACGCTCCTGTGCCGTAATCAGCTTGTAATAGCCCGAAGCGACGCCATACGCCACCTCCTGGTTGGTTCGAACGAAGCCCGCTCCGGCCGCGAGTTTCTCCGCCGTCGCCTGATCGACCCTTGCGGCGCGGCGGCCGAAGTCGAATATGAGGTAGTCCAGACTAAGTTCGGGCTGGATCTGCGTCGCGGTGATCAGGGTGTAACCCTTTGGGGCTCCGAGGCCCCTGGGGAACGGTTCGATGATGCGCTCGTTCGCCACGGCGGCAATACCCGCCAGAACCGGAAAGTACGCGCTCTTTTCGATTCCGAGTCTGTCAGCCGATTGCTTTGCGCGTTCCCAGGAGACGCGCGTCTTTGGGTTATTGTGCTCGGCGAGATCGATCAGCTCGGCGAGCGAGTAACTGTGCGCGGGGTCGAGCGGCATCAGCGAATTCGTTGGCTGAGACTGCGCCGCGCAATCCGACGCGGCCTGAGGTGTTCCGGCTTGTCCCGCGCACTGAGCCTGCGCTTTCGCCGCCAGACAACAGCACCAGAACATAGCCCACGTTGCTCGTAATCGCATCGTTGTGTGCGGTAGTGGATTAGTATAACGCTCCGATAACCGGCATCGTTTCAACGGAACATACGCACGTCGAATTCAAGAGCCGCTGGCTCGCGGAAGCGGATGCGGGAGGACTCGGGGTGAGCGGGATTCAGCAGGATATTCCACTCCCCGCGTATCGCGGCGGATGGAACGAGGAGAGCCACGCTGAGTCCTGCGCGAACCCAATCGTCACCGATCTGGCGCAGTGATTCATCCCGCGTTTCGTACCAGTCGTCGCGGGAGCGTCTTCAGGTCAAGCCTGCCAATCCCGATCACATCGGGGATCTCGCCTTCGATGGAAACGAGATCGTCAGGCCGGAGATTCGGCTCCAGATTGACGAATGTTTCCATCGCGGCGAGCGCCAGTGAACTCGAGGCATAGACAATGCGGACTCCACGGCTGTTCCACCTCCCTCCATAGAGACGTGCGCCTTCGCCATTGCGCGTCGGCGCGTAGCGCTTTCGGCAAATTCGCCAGCAGCGGCTCAACTGTATACGCCATAGGCAATACGGCCGAGAATATCTTCAACCGTTCGTGTGCCCATGTCGGTGTCGAGCTGGTCGAGAGGCTTTTCGCCGCCGAGGGCGCGATTGGGGGTGTTGAGCCAGGCGATGGCCTTTTCCTCGTCGCCGATCATCTCCACCGCATTCGCGTATACTCTCGCCATGCGGGCGATGCGATCCGATTCTGCCGGCGTCAAAAGGGATTCCTCGCTCAGCCGTCGAGTCAATGTGCGCTGTGGAATGCCGAGTTTCCGCGACAATACCGCGTTTCCGACGTGAAGCCTCTCGGCCAGCGAAGTGACGGACCGGGCGGGAAGGCCCTTTCGGATAAAACGGGCCAGATCGTCCGATTTCCTTATCGTTCTCCCAAAGATCTTCCGGCCGCCGAGAATCTCGACAATCGCCTGTGTTTCCATCTCGGCCTCCTGGCTATCCATGATACGCCATTTGGCTTAGTCTGTGCCGCGGCCTTGCAGTCAGGGCTCGTTACGAAATAACAGTGGCGAACGCTCTGTCGAAGACGCGGTTGGCAGGGCTACCGGCGACAAGATCGCCGGCGCTACCGGCGCTGACATAGAGCTCCGCGCCGAGCGGAAGCTCGGCGGCAGGGCAAAGCCCTGGCCCCACACCGGCAGCGTGTCTTCATCCGCTTTGGCGGCCTGGAGGGCCATGGGGACCCCCTCGCGGTCGCGTCTCGGAAATACCCGTTCTGAGCTGCGCGCGGCAGCAAGCGGGGTCGGGAGTTTTGCGGATAAGATATGACGGTGAGTATAGAAACGTGGCCATGGCCGGATTCCCTCGACGCCCGGATGGCCGCTCCCCGGCATCACTCGCTCGTGCTGGAGAACGAGCGGGTCCGCGTGCTCGATACGCGGATTCCCGCCGGGGATACGGTCCCGGTGCATACGCATCGCTGGCCGGCGGTTTATTACACGATTTCGCCCGGCGCTTTCGTTCGCCGCGACGGTGAAGGCAACGTGCTGTTCGATTCGCGGCTGCATCCGCGGATGCCGGGGCACGGCTCGTGGATTGAATCGCTGCCGCCTCATTCGGTCGAGAATGTGGGCGATTCCGAGATTCATCTGATCAGCGTCGAACTGAAGCCCGCGCTCTGAGCATCTTTCAGCCGCTTCCGCAGCGCCGCGGTGGCTTCGCGGTGACACTTGAGGCAGAGCGTGCGCATGTTCGCGAGATCGCACTGGCCTCCGCCTTCCGCGACCGGGACGATGTGGTCGGCATCCCAAAGCGATTTCCGGCTGCCTTCGCGCAGGTTCCAGGTTTTCAGAAACTGACGACGCGCCGCATAGTCGAGCTTTCGCAGATCGCGGCGCAGCGCGATGGTGTCGGCGCCGCACTGGGCGCAGACACCCCGGTCGCGCGCGAAAACCTTTTCGCGGAGATAACCGGGATCGGTCCGCAGCTTCCATTCATGGACGCAGGGTTCCGAACAGAAGGTCCGGCGCCCTTTTGGCACTTCGACGCGGCACCAGCGGCAGAGGGCGCGGCCCGCGGCTCCGCGTTCGAGTTTTGAGGGCACGATCCAGCCTCCGCTCTTGCTACGAGTCGGTTTACCGGGCTTTTTCTTATCGGACTCTGAGGTTCCCGAATCCAAAGACTGAACTTACCACCTGATTGCGATCGGTCACCGTCGCCGCGGCCTGAAAGCCAGGCGATGAAGGGGTTCCGAACCGCAGATCGACAAGGCGCACTTCCGTGGCGTGCTCGAGATCGGGCGCAGGTTCGACGATCCAGAGCGGATACTGCACGAATTCGAGGAATCGCTGAAAGGGGAGAGTCTGCATCGCCGCGAGCGCGGCCGGCGTTCGTTCGGCTTTATAGAACGTCACGCCGGCATCCGGCCGGAAGGTTTTTCGAAGATCGATCGGGACTTCGACATAAGCGTTGTCGAGTTCCGCAACCCCGGTCCAGAGCAGCGGATTCGCTTCCGGAAACGCGGCCGTGCGCAGCGGCGCGGATTGGTTGTAGAGGCGCGAATCCATCAGAGCGACGGCGCGGCCATGCAGTACGCTGCGGCCGTAATCGTAAATCGTGAGCAGCAGCAGCGCCGCGATGGCCCATCCGGCGCCGGGACCGCGGCGTCGCTCGCCGATCTCCGACCCGACCAGACGGCCGAACGCCGGGGCCGCCACGCCCAGCAGCAGGATGGCCCAGATGCTGAGGTCGACGACCGGCGTCAGGTCCCAATGAAACCAGTGCCCGGAAAAAGGCAGGAGCAGGCGCACGCCGTAGACGTTTGTCAGGTCGAGAATGAGGTGCGACGCCACCGCGATCGTCGCGATCAGGAAGGCGGCCAGCCATCGCACCTGTTTCCTTCCAAGGGCGCGCACGATGGCGACCGAAAGCAAGGCCATGAGCGGTAAGGCGATCAGAGAATGCGTGATGTTGCGGTGCCAGTGGATGTAAGTGGTCGGGCCGCCAAACCAGACGACGGCATCGAAATCGGGGGCGTTGGCGGCGAGGACCATGATCGCCGTGCCGCGCGGCGTGAACTTCTTCAATCCCGCTCGCGCGAGGAACAGGCCGACGAGCGAGTGGGTCAGATTGTCCAATTCAGGAGCTTACCGCGATACCCTGAAGTTTGACCAGTCCCGAGCGCACGGCGGGAGTTCTGAAACAGATCAATCGTTCGAACGGCGGACTTCCAAAGCGCGCCGTCAACGGCGCCATCCTGCTGAATGAGAGTGGCGTCGAGGGGGATCGCCAGCGCAATTTGACGTACCACGGCGGTCCGGCTAAGGCGGTACTGATGGTTTCGGCGGAAGTTGTCGATTCTCTGCAGGGCCGGGGCTTTCCGGTTTTCTACGGCGCCCTGGGCGAGAATCTTACTGTCTCCGGTCTCGATCCGCACATGTGGCGCGCCGGACAGCGTTATGGAGTAGGAGAAACCGCGGTGATCGAACTCACGACGCTCCGCATGCCCTGCCTGAATCTGGACGTTTACGGCGCGCCGATCAAGCGCGAACTCTACGACGCGCAATGTAAAGCGGGCGATTTCACTTCCGCGCGCTGGGCGAACGGCGGCTTTTACGCGCGGGTCGTTCGTTCCGGATTGATTTTTCCGGATGCGCCCGTCATTCTGTTATCGGACGCCGCATGATTTCCCGGCTCACCTTTCTCGCCTTTGCGTTTGCCGTGGTAAGCACCCGCGGTCAGACGGATCTCAATATCGTTGTCAATTCCACGCTGGTTGTTGTTCCGGTGACGGTAACCGACCCTTCGAGCCGATTCGTTCTTGGCCTCGATAAGGACGACTTTACGATCCTTGAAGACGGCGCCAAACAGAAGATCACCCACTTTTCCGGAGAGGACGCGCCGCTCTCGGTGGGCCTGCTGATCGATACCAGCGGCAGCATGGGACTGAAACTCGACACGTCACGTCGAGCCGTGGCCGAATTTCTGAAGACGATGAACGCCCAGGACGAAGCGTTCCTGATTCAGTTCAGCGATCAGGCCGAGGTGGTGCAGGGCTTCACCGGCGACATGAAGGAGATCGGAAACAGGATGAGAGGGCTGCAGTCCGGGGGATTGACGGCGCTGCTCGACGCGGTGAATCTCGGAGTCCGCGAGATGAAGAAGGCGAAGAACCCACGCAAGGCGCTGGTGATCGTTTCCGATGGCGGGGACAACCATAGCCGTTACACCGCGACCGACATTAAGGATCTGGTGCGCGAAGCCGACACGCAGATTTATGCGTTCGGTGTGTTTGAGCCGATTCTGTTTCCGCAGTTATCGGCCGAGGAGATCAGCGGGCCGCGGCTTCTGGCGCAGATCGCGGACCAGACCGGCGGCCGCGCGTTCGGCGCATCGCAGTTCGATCAGCTACCGGGCATTGCGGAAAAGATTGCGATCGAGCTGAGAAATCAATACGTCCTCGCTTACTCGCCGACGAATGGCGAACGCGACGGCAAGTACCGCCATGTGGAAGTGAAGGTGCGGCAACAACCGGGACTGCCCAAGCTCAATGCCCGGTGGCGACAGGGTTATTACGCTCCCTCGCAGTAAATGGGGTTCCGGTCAGCCGATCATGAATACGGGCGAAATCCAGCCTGCCGAAACTACGGTCATGATCAATCCGACCATCACGACTACCGCTGCCGATACGACGGGTAGCCATTGAAATGCGCCGCGTCGGGCCGTGCGCTTCGATTCGGGGATGAGCTTTTTCGCGTAGAGCACTACGATCCCGATCGCGGTGAGCACGAGCGCGAGGCCGGCGCTGAACGAGACGAGCAGAAGGAGTCCCAGGCCGACACGCCCGAGGGCGATCATGCTCAGCAGGAGGACCAGCGCCGATTCGCAGGGCACAAGGCCGCCGCTGATGCCGAGAGCGACAAGGCTTCCGAGAGAGATCGTTTCAGGGATGTGAGTGTGGCCCTCCGGCCCGTGGTCGTGATGATGGTGTCCGTGGCCATGCGAGTGGGTGTGCGAGTGTCCGCGCGAGCTGCGGAACCGCTTCAGCAGCATCCATCCTCCGATCGCGACGATCGAGAGGCCTGAGATGACGCCCAACGTCTGGGTAATTTTTTCCGGAACGATGTACTGGAACAGAAACAAGGTGGCGAGGCCGAGCGCGAATACGGATATCGTGTGGGTGAACGTCACCATGGCGCCGAGAAATGCCGCGTGCTTCAGTGTGCCGCGCGCACCGACGAGATAAGCCGCGACGATGGTCTTGCCGTGACCTGGTGTCAGCGCATGCAGTCCGCCGAGACCGAACGAGATTGCGAGCGCGAGCAGGATCATCCTGAGCGTCAGCTCTTTGTGCTGCAGCAGACGTGAGAGGAAATCGCCGCGTACGATGGTTCCGGGCTGCGCTCCCTGGGCCGTCATGGTCGCTGGCGAGGATGCCGCGGGCGCTTGGTGCGGCTGCTGTACGGGTGTCGGGATGGTCTGGTGCGAAATCAGCTGCGGCTCGGCCGTCCAGGTCAATTCGGCTCTCAAATCCTGAGGCGGGGCGAGCGTTGGGTCGGGCGGGTAGTCGGTGAGGGCCTTGCTGAGGTCTGTGGAAGTCTGGCTGGCTTTTGTCAGGGTGGCGCCGTGGCTTGAGGTTATTACGATTTCCTTCCAGCCGGAGCGATCGGGGAAATTGAGGTCTTCGAATACGAGGTTGCCGGCAGGAGCGTTCAGCCGCGCGGTCGTAGCGATGCGAACGATTGGCAGGTTTCCGGCTCCATCTGCGATTACCAGACTCGCGGATTGGAATTGCGGCCTCACGGCAGTCCCGTTCGAAACGATCTTCAGATTCGAGAGCCATTCGCGCGCTTGTTCGGCAGCTTTACGATCCAGATCGACTCGCGGGCTGTCCCCATCGAGATGCCAGTTTCGGAGAAGGTCGAGCGTTGGAATTTCCGCCAGGTCGAGAACATATTCGAGCTTGAGGCCGTGATCGGTGACCTCAATCTTCGAGTAATGATTCACGCTGAAGTTGCCCATGGGATGCGCGGAAAGCCCTGGTGTGCATAACTCCGCCGCAAGCAGGAATCCTAAGAACTTTTTCACTTCGCACCTCTCGCGAGATAAATTTTCGGATTGAGCGACAGTAATCGCTCGGAATAGTGGAGCGCCGCTTCACGGTCTCCCGATGCGGTTGCGATCGCATTGGCGTGGTAGTAAAAAAGCGGCTCCGGAGTGTTAAACCTGAGCGCTTTGGCACTGGCGTTCATGGCCTCCGGAACGCGCCCGCTGCGGAAGAGAACCCATGCCAGTGCGTCCCACGTGTAGACGTCGGGGCGGGTGGGGATCTCGGCTTCGATCAGTTGCAGGGCGAGCTTCAGGTTCCGGTTATGATCCGCCAGAACCAGGGCCAGATTTCGGTTCGTTTTTTCGTTTGTGGCGGCGCCGATCTTTTCGAGAGCGTCGATGAGTTCTTCCTGCTCTCGCGCTTTTCCGGTCATTCCGGCGGAGGTGTACAGGTCCTCGAGTGCGCCCGCGTATTCAACCATCGGGACAATCGACTGCGCCCGCTGATAATTTTTGATTGCCTCCGCTATGTTGCCGCGCGCGGCCTGAACTTTTCCCAGCCCCGCGCTTGCACGATGCAGCGAGGGAAAGAGATTCAGCGCGGTCTTGTAAGCATCCTCCGCTTCGTCGAGCTTGCCGGTTTTGAAGTACATGTCGCCGAGTTCGGCCCAGCACCACGCCGTATTTTCGGGCGTCGAGCTGCCGGCCTCGATCGCCTGGTTCATAAGATCGATTGCGGCATCCGCGTTGCCGGTTACGAAGCGCAAGTACGCCAGGCGGTTATAGCTGCCGAGGTTCGGCCGGAGGCCGAACATCTTCATGTAGGCATCCTGCGCGCTTTCGTATTCGCCGAGTTCCATCAGAGAATCGCCCAGGTTGCCCCAGATACCGGGGTCCGAGGCGTTGTAACGGATCATGTCGCGCGACCGTTCGGCGACTGCGCGAAAGTCGTGTCGCTGGAGATCGATTTCGTTCTGGAAGCGCAGCGTTTCAAAGTTCCCGCCGTCTCTTTCGAGCATCCGGTCGACAAGCTGAGATGCGCGATCGAGATAGCGGTAATCGGCCGTTTCTCGAAGTTTCTGCAGGTAGGCGGAGATGAGTCCGGTCATCAGCTTCGGGTCGTCTGGGGCGTTTCGCAAGTTCGCTTCCCAGGCTTTGACCCGCTGGTCGGTGGTAGCAGGCGGCGACTGCGCCCACATGGCGCCGGCAAGGAAGAACAGTGGCAGGGCGCTGAAACAGGTCGAAAGTCGCTTGCTTCCGCGCGCGGCTCGGAAATATTCGGCATATTTGGAGTCACTTCTTCGCCTCCTGAACCGTGGGAGTCGACGGTTCAAGTTTGCATGCTGCGGCCCCGCTGGCGCGGCATTCCGCCCAGGCGAGTGAAGCCATGGTTCGGGAGTCGTGGCGAACCGCGCTCTCGCGCCGGGCAATCGCCAAAGCTTCCGGCGGTTTCGATTCCCGTTCCAGGTAATATTCGATTAATTCGATATTGGCGTTGTGAGGATGTTCCGTCTCGGCGAGCGCCTTCGTTTCGAAACTCGCGGAACGCGGTAGCCGCTTCATCCTTCCTTCCGGCCTTTTCGAGAGCGCCCGCGAGGTCGTAAAGGCTTCGCGCATCGTGAACCGCTTCGTAACGTTTTTCGAAAAGCGAGACAGCTTCGGAGTAATTGCCCTCCATCATGCGTAAATTCGCGAGTCCGCCGATTGCAAG
Source organism: Terriglobia bacterium (assembly GCA_963831795.1). GTDB lineage: Bacteria > Acidobacteriota > Terriglobia > Bryobacterales > Bryobacteraceae > BOG-234. The sequence goes on from CAWHSB010000014.1 coordinate 22,401, forward strand.
CAGGGATTGCGGATTCATCGCCAGCGCCTGGCTGAATAACTCGCCGGCGCGCTTCAAACCGCCGGTTTGCCCAGTAAGCCGGGCAATCTGCACGAGAAGCCATGCGCGTTCTTCGGCATCGCCCAGGGCGGTTCGCCGGCGAGCTTCCTCATAGAACTCAATCGCGCCTTCCGGGTCTCCATATGCCTCGCGCAGACGGGCCGCTTCGGTGAAACCGAGCAGGCTGCCGGGCCGGATGTTAAGAACCCATTGAGCGTCGCGTACCGCTTCCACGTAATTGCCCAGCGCGGTGTTGATTTCCGAAAGAAGGCCCCAGAGAGCGATATCGTCCGGGATCTTGTGGTTCACTTCCGCGGCCATTTCGAGCGCCGCGTCGAATCGATTCTCGCCCAGCAGGATGGTTACTTTCAGCTTTCGCGCATCGAAGTTATCGGGCGCTATCTTCAGCGCATTATCGACTTCGGCTGACGCTTTGTCGTAGTAACTGAGGTCCTCGCCGTCGCGAGCCCTGCGGCAGTATTCCGCTGCCAGGTCGATATGCGGTTCCGGCGATGACGAGTTATTCTTCAACGCCTTCTCGATCTCCGCGATTTTTTGAGCCGACGGATTCACTGCGGTCGCCGCGACTAACAGAGGGGCCGCGCACAAGAGAAAAACGATTTCGAATTTCATGGGATTATTCCTCGAAAGCGGGCCATCCGAACAAACCTCGATTCGAATGGCCCGCGTTTGACTTATTGAACGGGGCAGTGGTTGAGCGGTTGCGCCAGGCAGCCACGCTCACCCGGATCGATGTGGCGGCGGTCGCGTCCGCTGTGGGCGAACGCGACATAAGGAAACGTTTCCTGATACGGAAGGTCGTTTGTATTGACGCCATCGCCGATCAGCGGGACCTGAGATCCCGTGAAGGTCACTCCGGCGGCGTCTTTGCAGGGAGCTGTGGCGCCGCAAAGCACGCCTGCTACCGCGCGAGCCGAGATGTCGGTGACATCATCGGAGACCCTGCGGCCGTTGGGGTATCCGGCATTGTCGCCGGCCAGAACGCCGAGCCGTTTGCGGCTCGCCTCCGGCGTTGGGGCAACGCCTGTGTTCAGCCGCAAAAGATCGGCTACGGGTCCGGCGGGAGTGCCGGCAGCGGCGATCGGCGGCAGGTACTGAACGAGAGGCAGGAGATCCATTCGCGGCGGCGCCGGAATGTCGATTCCATATGCCGCGTTCAGGATTCTCGCGAGCACGGGATCGAGATCGAAGCTGGCGAATTGGGAATCGTTCACCGGCTCGCTCATGCTCCAGTAATCTTTCATGCCGGTGCCGATGATCAGTTCGTTGATCAGGGGGTTTCCCATTCGCTGCACCTGCGAAAACGTCCCCGATGTGAGTCGGCGGATTCGGAGCGCGAAGCACGGTCACCGAGGGACGCGAGGTCGTGCCCCAGACTCCGAGTGTGGCGGCCGGGTTGGTGGCCGGCACTTGGGTTCCGGTGCTCGTAAGCATGGCGATCGGCACTTCAATCGCAATCGTGTTCACGTTGTAACCGGAGACGGCGTCGGGCGCGAGATTCACGTTATCGGCGGCGTCGGCCGCGGCCGTCAATACTCCGCCGCCCGCCTTGGCGCGGAAATTAAAGGTGTCGAAGGCGGCTCCGAGATCGATGTAGAAGGGATCGTCAACCGTCCCGGCGAATACCTTAATACCGCCGCCGAGATTGTAAATTCCCTGCGCGGCGAGAGCGTGATAGTTCGGCATCGTGCGGGAGCCGACGTTGGTCGGTACGGCATAGAGCGGGTTGCCTTTAACGTTGGTCAAGCGTCGTGCTTACGCCGTTCTTAACCATGGTTACGGTGTAGGTCTGACGGAGACTAAGGCCTGCCGAGCCTGGGCCCTCAAGCGAGGTAATCGCCGGAGGGATGACCTGACCTCCGGGTCCGACAGTTCCAGGTCCCATCGCTGGGGGAGCGTTGGGGGGAGCGTTCACGCCGTTGCCGTCTCCCGCAAATCCGGTGAAAAGGTTGGGGGCGCGAATCTGAGTCTGGAACTGGACAAGGAACTGGACCGCCGGAAGCGCGGTGTTGTTGTTGTCGATATTGATCGCGTAGAGAACGTTGGGATCGAACGGGTAGTAATTGGGCCCGTTCGCCGGTTCGAGGAGCGGATCGACGTCAAGGATGAATGTCACCTTCGATGGATCGTCATAGCTGACGAAGGCATAGATGTCGGTGATATCCGCTTTATGGTCAAGTGCGGTAATTGGCGCTTCACGATGACTGGCGCCGAATGCGGCTGCAGGGACGATGACGACGGCCGCCATTGCAGCGCAGGCAAAACGCTTGAGATTTACCATGTTGCTTCCCATTTCCTTTCGGTAAGTGTTGTTTCTGAAAACATCGCCTGAGTAAGTGGATCCTGGTAAGCATTACTCCTGGCGAGGCGAAAACGGATTTAACTTTCTTTGGATTGAGTGAATGAAACGAGGCTTATGGATTACTTACAATGCCCCGCGCCGACCGCGCGAAATATTCAGCGTTGGGGCGAATCCAATCGCGATGGGATATCGTAAAAAGTGCTGGGGAAGGGCCTGCGCGGGCCCGGTACAACGGAAAAATGCACATACCGGATGGATATCTCAGTCCCGCAACCTGCGCCGTGCTCTACGGCGGCGCGGCGCCTTTCTGGTATACGGGCCTGCAGCGGGTAAAGAAGGCGTTGCATACGCGGCTGGTTCCGCAGATCTCGCTGTTCGCGGCCTTCTCATTCGTGATCATGATGTTCAACCTGCCGCTTCCCGGCGGCACTACGGGACACGCGGTGGGGATCGGGCTGGCGACCGTGGTTCTCGGTCCATGGGCGGCAATGCTGGCGGTGTCTGTGGCGATCGTGATTCAGGCGCTCTTTTTCGGCGACGGCGGAATTACGGCAATCGGCGCGAACTGTTTCAACATGGCGATTGCCGGGGCTCTGGCGGCGTACGTGGTCTATCGCGTTGTGGCTGGCCGAGCCGCAATTGGATCGTTCCGCCGTGCGGCTGCCGCCGGTATTGCGGGTTATGCAGCCATCAACGTGTCGGCGCTTCTCGCGGCCATCGAATTCGGCATTCAACCTTTGCTTTATCGCGATGCTTCCGGCGCGCCTCTTTATTGTCCTTATCCGCTGGGCATTGCAGTCCCGGCGATGATGATCGGTCACCTGACCATCGCTGGTCTGGCGGAACTGGCCGTCTCGGCTGGGGTTGTCGCGTTCCTGCAGCATTCCGATCCGTCTCTGCTGAAAACAACGTTGCCGAAGGGAATGACAACCGGCGGCGAGAGTTCGCGAATGACTCGCGCGCGTTCACTGCGTCCTTTATGGGCTGGCCTGGGGATGCTGATGATTTTGACGCCGCTCGGCATTCTGGCGGCCGGTTCGGCCTGGGGCGAATGGATGGCTTCGGACTATTCCAACCCCGCGGCGCGGCAGCAGATCGCGGCCTCTTCGTTGGGTGACGCCGCGCCGCTCGAAGCTCCGAAGGGGCTGGAACAACTCTCGTCTCTGTGGACGGCCCCATTTGGACGCTATGCCCCGCCTTATATCCGCAGCGCGACTTTCGGATATCTGCTTTCCGCAATGTTCGGCGTAGGGTTGATCACGACTACGGGTCTGGTCGTGGGGAGATTCACGCGAGCGGCCACATGAGCGCAGGTCACGTCCATCGGCGCAGACGCGGCGGCTTCATCGAAAACACCATCGAAGGGCTGTACTGGGCTATGGATCGGGCTCTGTATGCGGAGAACGCAGCGAACGCCGGTGGTCTGCTGCAACGGCTTGACGCGAGAGTGAAGGTAGCCGGGCTGTTTGCGCTGCTACTCGCATCGGCGTTATCCGTCCGCCTCTGGGTCCTTGCGGCCATTTTCGGCCTGGCCGTAACTGCTGGCCGTCTGTTCCCTCATTTCGATTCAGACATCTGGCGTCGCAGGTGTGGGCGGGCGCGTTCGCATTTACCGGTCCTCTCGCTTTGCCCGCGATCTTTCTTACACCCGGAGCCGCTGTCTTCCGCCTGCCAGGATTGCACTGGACGGCGACCGCGCAGGGCTTCCACACGGCAGGCTATTTGATCTTGCGGGTGGAGACCGCGGCGACACTGACCGTGTTGCTCGTCTTCACCACTCCCTGGATGCATGTGTTGAAGGCGCTCCGGGTCTTCCGCGCTCCGGTGGTTCTGGTAGTTATCCTCGGAATGACTTGCCGCTATATTCTGCTGCTGCTCGAAACGGCGCATGAAATGTTCGAAGCGCGCAAGAGCCGAACGGTGGGGCGATTCACGGCGGCGCGGGTATCGCCGCCTGGCGGTATCGAGCGGCCGGCGTGCTGATGGGCAAGACGTATCACTTGAGCGGCGAAGTCTTTCTGGCGATGCAGTCGCGAGGCTTTCGCGGCGAGGTGTATCTGCTCGACGATTTTCAGATGCGGGGCCTCGACTGGGCCGCGTTGACTGTGTTCGCGGGTCTGGCCGCGGCATCGATATGGGCGGGCCGCTGATGCTCTTCGAAGTGCGAACACCTCACTTACAGCTACGAAAACATTACGGCGATTGACGATCTGACGCTCTCTATCGCCGAAGGCCAGCGGATCGCGCTGCTGGGCGCCAACGGCTCCGGGAAATCGACGCTGCTTCGCCTTCTGGACGGTCTCTATTTCGGGCAATCGGGTTATGTTCTTTTCCGCGGCGAAGAACTGTGCGAGGAGCATTTCGGAGACGATGCGTTCGCATTCGAGTTCCGCCGCACGGTTGGGATGGTGTTTCAAAATCCCGACGTTCAGCTGTTCAATCCGACCGTCTTCGATGAAGTGGCCTTCAGCCCGTTACAGCTTCGATGGCCGAAGAACGAGGTGCGGGATCGCGTGGCGGAGATTCTGGACCGGCTTCGCATCGCTCATCTGAAAGACCGTGCGCCGCATCGGCTATCAGGCGGAGAGAAGAAGCGCGTGGCGCTGGCGAGCGTGCTGGTGCTGGATCCGGCGGTTCTGCTGCTGGATGAGCCGACGGCCGCGCTCGATCCGCGAAGTCAGAGTGAGTTGATCGAGTTGCTGATGGATTGGGGCGGGGGCGTTAAGTCGGTAATCACGGCCACCCACGAGTTAGGAGATCTCGAAGAGATCGCCGATCGATGCTTCATTCTGGATCGCGGCCGGTTGGTGGCGGACCTGGCGCCATCCGAGGCTTTGCGGGATACCGATCTGCTGCGCCGCGCGAACTTGATCCATGCGCACCGGCACAGCCATGGAACCGGGATGGCGCATTCGCATGCGCACATTCATCATGGATTGGGATAGACATCAATCCGTTGAAATCGCGGTTGGCGGCGTCACCGGCGACAAAGATCGCCGGCGCTACTGAAGGTGACGTAAAGCTCCGCGCCGAGCTGGGGCACTGGCCCCACAACTGCGTGCCCGTCTCAACCCTGCTAGCGGCGGCCTGCCGGATGAACTCCCATGTGCGGCGCCGAGACTCCCGTACGCGCTCCACCGAATGTTGGGACGGGAGATGCCGGCCGCGCTCCACCAAATGTTGAGCCGGAAAATGCTGGCCGGGGGATTGTGATTCCGCCGGACGGGGCGGGGCGGTTTGCAAATACCGAAGTGCTCCCGTATCGCGGATTGCTTACTCCAGGCGGTCTGGGATAACCGGCATAGGCCGGCACTCCAAATCGAGGATAAACCGGGCTGCGATAGATCGCCCCAGCATAGATCGGCGCAACGCCGAATCCGTATCCGAAACCGTACGAGCTGTAACCCAAGCCTAGTCCATAAGGACCATAGCCGTATCCGCCGCCATACGCATAACCTCCGCCGACCATCGTGGGCGCGCCGGCGAGCGGGATGTAACCGGCATAGGGACCAAGCGGAGCAGTGAGATCCGCCGAGAGATCGGGTCCGTTATCGGTAAGAGGATCGGTGACCGACTGAGAATTCACCATTTTGTCGGCGATCAACGAACTCCGCTCGTCGGCCCAAATGTCGAGCAACCCGTCCGAACCCTGGGTAAATCTCTTCACGACGGGAGCTCCATCGAGAGGCATGATCTGAGCCGACTCAATCTTAGTGGACTTGCCGTCGCGCGCGACATCCGCCTCGCCCTCGAAGACGCGGAACTGGGCGGGTTCGGCGTCGACCCGATAGCGGCCCGGTTTCAGGATGCGAATGGTGGAATCTTTGAAAACGACCTTTACAAAATCACCCGCCGGGGCATTTGCGGAATCAATCGAAGCGGACCCGGCCATCAACTCGACGCGCGTGTCGGACAGGCTGTCGGAAAGCATGCGCATCGTGCTCTTCTCGCCAATGCGAAAGTAAGTGTTCGGAGTGAGCAGCACCTCGGCGCGGCCCTCCGCCGTCATCAGCGTAGCCCCGGGTTTTAGTTTCGCGTAAATGCCGGGTTTCGACGCCAGCGGCTGACCATCGAGGAAGACCTCGCCTTCGAAATAATTGACCAGACCTGAGCGGGCGGAGATAACCGATTGGGCTGAAGCGGACGGCAAGAGCGAACCAGCCAGCGCAAGAAAGCCGAGCGCGCGCAGACGCATGGAAGCACCTCTCTTCATGAATAATCGCATAATGGAGGGGAAGCGGAAGATGAAATCGCCAGCTGCATTGACTTTTTCCCTCGCGACGGGTCTATTCGTCCTGAGTCTCGCGGCGCAGAGCGTTACTTATCAGTGCCCGATGGACCCGGACGTCCGCTCGAACAAAGAGGGTTTCTGCTCCCGATGCGGGATGAAGCTGCGGGCCGGAGTGCCGGAGCCGGTCGAGTTTCCGGTCGATCTGAAAGTCACGCCGAAGTCTATCAAGGTCGGCGCAAAGACCGAGCTGCAGTTCACCGTGCGCGACCCGCAGAACGATCGCCAGATCCAACACTTCGAGATTGTCCACGAGAAGCTTTTCCACCTCTTCGTGATCGGCAGCGATTTGCAGTTTTTTGTGCACGACCATCCGGTGTTCGGAGACGACTCGCGGTTCCGCTACGACATCGCCTTCCCGAAACCCGGTATGTATCGGCTGCTGGGCGACTTTTATCCCGAGGGCGCCACGCCGCAGCTGATTGCGAAAACCGTGATAGTGCCCGGCGGCCAGCAACCCACTCCTGTGCTGCAGCGCGATTATGCGACGAAACAGACCGAAAACATGCGGGTCTCGCTGACCACCGATCCTCCGCAGCCGATCGCCGGCACGAAGACCATGATGCACTTCAAACTTGAACCGGCGGATGGGATCGAGAAATACATTGGCGCGTGGGGCCATATGCTGGCTGCGAGCGACGATCTGATCGACATGATCCACACCCACCCATTCATCGCCGATGGCGGCCCGGAGATGCAGTTCAACGTTTACTTTCCGCGCGAGCGCGTGTACCGGATCTGGGTGCAGTTTCAACGCAAGGGTGTCGTTAATACGGCGCGCTTTGATGTTCCCGTCGAAGATTTGAAGTAGCCTGGCAGGAGAACCACCTTCGCTTCAGCCGGCACGCCGCGCACCACGGTCCCGGCAGGCAGGTCGAGTGGCCTCTTCAACAGGAACTCGTGGGCGAACTGCTTCTTGTAATTGTGCAGCCAGAGCAGCGGCTCGATGCTGCCATCCGGCAATTCGGCGGTGATCTGAAAGTTTGCATTATCGTCGACGCTTTCGGGCCGGATGCCATCGAGTTTCAGCGGCTTGCGCAGCGTCGTGTCGCCGCTGACGGCGATGTCTCTGGTGGAAAGCCGAGGAGGAGGAGACGCGGGAGATTTCGGCGGCTTCGGGGGGGCCGGAAGATCCTTCGGATCGCCCTCGGGCGCGCCGCCTTCTTCCCAATCGACGATGAGTTCCAACTGCTCTTCTGTCAGTCCCTGATCGTTACGGAAAGCGCCGAAACCTTTCACCGCTCCCCACGGTGGCATGCGGCGCTGCAAAACTTCCTCCCCGATTGCCTTGGCCCACGGCCGCGCGTCTTTCCAGGTCTCGAGCGAGAACGCGGTTCCTCCTTCACGATGGCAGGAGTTGCAATGCGAGTTGAAGAGCCGCACAATTTCGCGATCGAAAGTGACTTTGGTCGTGATGATGTCGTGGCAGTACGCCGGCAGGGCGGCAGCCAGCAGAAGCAGACACCGTTTGGGAACCATCGCACCAGAATCGTATCAATGCTGTAACTTTACATTGCAAAGCCCTCTCTGATCGCCGTATAATCCGGCTATGAGCCCCGTCCGGCCTGGTCGCCGCGAAGCTCCGGAACCCATCGGCCTGCATGTGCAGGCGATGGACAATCTGCGCTTCATCCGCAACACGATGGAGACCGCGGGATCCTTCACAGCTGTACCAGGGCAGGGCGGCATGTTCATGGGCGCCACAGCCCTGTTTGCGGCGTTCGCGGCGCACTTAAGCGCGAGCCCGCGGGCGTGGCTCGAGGTCTGGATGGGAGAAGCGGTTCTGGCGCTTGTGATCGGGCTTGTATTTTCGCATCGCAAAGCGCTCCGGAATAGCACGACTCTGCTTTCGAGGCCATTCCGGCGCTTCGTGCTGGCAGTTGCGCCGTCCGTCTTCGTGGGCGCACTGCTGACGTTTGCCCTCTACTCGGAGGGCGGTCGGCGGCTCATTCCGGCGATGTGGCTGCTGCTCTACGGCGCGGGTATCACGTCCGGGGGAGCGTTCTCGGTGCGGGTCATTCCCGTTATGGGGATGTCATTCCTCGCGTTGGGCTCGCTCGCAGCGCTCGCGCCCGTCAGTCTCGCCGATCCATTACTGGCTCTCGGCTTTGGAGGGTTTCACATTTTCTTCGGATGGTTGATTGCAAGGCGGTTTGGTGGCTAAGTCAGGCATAGCAAAAGCGCACAGCCCAGGGCCGACGGTCGTGGCCGGCGCCGGTACGAGTGCGCTCGACCGCATCATTCACGAACGGCTGCGGCTCGGGATCGTAAGCGCGCTTTCCGTGAGCGAGACGCTTACGTTCCGTGAACTCAAGAAGATTCTGGATACGACCGACGGTAATCTGAGCGTCCACGCGAGGAAACTCGAAGAGGCAGGCTACATCGGTTGCGAGAAGAAGTTCGAGGGGCGATTGCCGCGGACCGAGTACCGGCTTACCGAAACCGGCCGCACCGCTCTGGAAAACTACCTCACGCATATGGAAGCTCTGATCCACGCCACCCGGCATCCGTAGTCTCGCAAGCACTTTGCGAAAATCGGAGTTGCAATCGCGGCGCGGCCAGTTCATCACATTCGAAGGCATTGACGGGTGCGGCAAGACCACGCAGCTGCGCAACCTTGCAAGATCGCTGCGCGAACACGGCCGTGAAGTGGATGAAACCGTTGAGCCGGGCGGAACCCTGATCGGCCAGCAGATCCGCAAAATCCTGCTCGACCCGGAGAATGCCGCGATCCGCCCACGTACCGAACTGCTGCTCTACTTTGCCAGCCGAGCGCAGAATGTCGATGAGGTGATTCGCCCCGCGCTCGATGCCGGCCACATCGTGCTCTGCGACCGCTTCACCGACTCGACGCTGGTCTATCAGGGATGCGGACGGGGGCTCGATCGCGACGTGGTGCTCGACCTGGACCGGATTGCCTGCCGGGGTCTGCGCCCGGATATTACGATCCTGATCGATATCGACCTCGAGACCAGTCTCGCGCGCGCGAAACGGCGGAATGAGCGCGTAGGGCAATCGGAATCGCGCATCGACGAGGAGAGCGCGGCGTTTCACGACCGGGTCCGGCGGGGATATCTCGCGCTGGCCGAGAGCGAACCGGACCGCTTCATCGTGGTTGACGGTCGCGGGGCGATCGGCGAGGTGGGATTGGCGATTCGGGAGGCGCTGCGCGACCGTGTTTGAGAATTTCCGGGGCAATCTGCACGTGCAGACCGCGCTCGAAGGGATGATTGCGCATCAGCGCATCCCGCAGACGATGCTTTTCGCGGGACTCGAAGGGCTCGGTAAGGCGACACTCGCACGGCGTTTCGCGGCGCGGATCCTGGGATCACCCGAAAAGATCGAACAGGACGACCTCAGTCTTCACGAGAACGCCCAGGCGATTCTGGCTCGCGAAAAGCTGCCGGCCGATAAACGCAACGACGATCCGCTGTTCTTCGGCACGCATCCCGATTTCCTGACCTTTCCGCCGGACGGACCGCTGCGCCAGATCGGCATCCCGCAAATGCGTCTGCTGAAGGAGCGCGCGCAGTACAAGCCGCTGCATGGCGCCCGCAGAGTCTTCCTGATCGATCATGCGGACCGCGCGGGCGAGCAGGCCGCCAACTCTCTGCTGAAGACGCTGGAAGAGCCTCCCGATCATTTGATCCTGATCCTGACGGCCGAGAATGTGTACGATCTGCTTCCGACGATTCGTTCGCGTTCGGTTGTGCTGAACTTCTCGCCGCTGGCCAATGCCGAGATGCAGGAGTTCGCGCGTGAGCGGAGACTGGATAACGCGGAACGCCGGATCGCTCTTTCAGGAGGCAGTCCCGGTCTGGCGGCTTCGCTCGATATCGACTTGTATCAGAAGCGCCGCGCCGCCATGCTCGCGCTGCTCAAGACAGGCGCGGGCGTGTCGCCCTTTGCGGCGTGGCTCCCGGTTTCCGAGGCGCTGAGCCGGAACAGGAGCGAAAAGCTCGAACTCTACCTCAAGTTGCTGTATGAGCTGCTTCGAGACCTGATCGTGCTGGGCGAGGGCGGAAGCGCAATTCGCAACCTCGACCTGCGCACCGATCTGAGCGCGCTTTCGCAGAAAATCTCCCGCCGATGGATCATCGCGGCGGTCAGGAGCGTTGACGAAATCGCGTCGCTCCTCCGGCGCAATATTCAGAAGACAATCGCGCTCGATGGCCTTTTGATGGACCTGCGTACCGCCGCAAAATAGCTCGAACGACCGATTGTGGGAAGCGCCGCACTCCTTCTCCGCCTCGCGCCTGCATCGTTGGGGGTCCCGATCCGGGCTCACCACTTTTTCGATCCCGAAGCCAAACGATTTAACGAACCGGACGTGCATGGAACGCCATGGCTTGGATAGAATCGAAACCGGACGAAATATGCAGGAAGCATGGCGAGCGACCCTGGTGGATATGAGCGAGCGGGTCGCGCAGCTTTCTGACGAAGAACGGGAGCGATTGGTGGAATGGCTGAGCAGAGTGTGGGGAAAGAATCGGGACAAGTGAGATGAAGGTAAACCTGGCGATTGCGGTCGGCGGCATCATACTTGCTACCGCGTGGGTAGCGGCGCAGACATCGGAATCCGGACCGGCTCCGACTTTCACTGCGACTACGGCGAACGTGGGCGGGGCGCCGGATTCGATTCGGATTGAGTTGCTTCGGTGGTCCACCGATGCCGAGCGCCAGGCTTTAATGTCGGCCTGGAATATGACCGGAGGCGAGGGACGCGCCGGGCGGGGCGGCGGGCAAGCCAGGGGCGGCGGTCGAGGAGGGCGCGGCGGCAGGGGTGGTCGCGGCGCGGACTCTGGCGACAGCGCCCCGCCGCCGACCCCCGAGAGCAGTCTGGCCGCGGCGCTGCAGACCGCGCCCACTGACGGCTATCTCTGGTCCTCCGAGGTCGCCGGATATGCGATTCGCTATGCGGGCAAGCTGGCGACGGCCGATGGTGGGGAACGGGTCGTCCTGATCACCGACAGACGGCTGGGAAACACAAACGATTTGTGGACACTTCCGGGAGGAGTCAATCCGGCTCCCCGCGACTTCTCCGTCATCGAGCTGCGCCTGAACGCAAAGGGCGACGGCGAGGGCCGCGTTTCAATCACCGGAAAGCTTGCGCCGGACAGCGCCGCCAAAATCGTCGCGGCGGAAGATTACGATGCATTGCCGGTCGTCCTGAAGAATGTGAAACGGCATGCCGGTTCGGCCGAGAGGCAGGAGAAGTAAAGGAACGCTCACAGCCGGCATTAATGAGAGCGCACCGATCATTGAACGGCTCCTCAAACCCGAAACGCTCCTCAAACCCGGGGCCAACCGAGACGCCCCCGTACCGAAGATCTCCCACTGCGTTGAACCTTGCAGCGGGGAAGACGATCTCGAATCGGCGTGCGGACGATCCATAGGCTTCCGTCACGATCGAACATCAACGATTGCACCGCGTCCGCCGTAATCCCGTCGCATTTCCGTACACGCGTAAGCTGCCGTCGCGATAACAAACAGGCCCTTGCGCCGTTCCGATCCACAGAGACCCGTTCGCTCCGGCGGCGAGATTGGCTATCGGGTTCGAGATTAGGCCACTACTGCCTTTTCGAAATACGACGTCGTCGCAGGCGTTGAGACGCGCCAGGTTACCTGGCCGGAGATACCAGTACGGGAGCAGGCTTCGAGGCGGGTTCAGTAAGGGAAGTATTCACAGCCACCAGGAAATGCAAATCAGTTGCATCCCAGACGTTCCGGGCATCTGGATCAGAGGACTTTCTTCACCGCGTGGCCTACACCTTTGCCGACCTTCCCCACGCCTTTGACGGATCCCACGGTGACATCTTTGCCCGCCTTGACCGCCCCGATTCCGATGGCGGCGCCGGCATCGATCGGGTGAAGCGTCGCGAGATCGACGGCGCCCTTCCCCACACCCGTTGCCGCGCTGCCCGCGCCTTTTGCGACGCCACTTGCCACAGAGCCTACGCCGCCGCCTATTTCAGCGGCAGTCCCCTTGCCGTGTTTCTTCGACTTCTTTACCTTCCCGTTTGGCTGCGCGGGAACCTGGTCCTGCGCCGATTTGGCGAAGGAAACGGGCGCCAGTGCCATGACCAGGAAGAGGACGAATGCTTTCATACAAAGCCTGCCCTTATTATCACTTGTTCGCAACCCGGGACTCGTTTGGTCCTCGTCTTTGACAATTTGCAAATCAGTTGCAAAATTTTTTGGACACGCCCCAGACGTTACAGGTACCTGAGCTTTTGATATCGGACTGATTTGCTGAGACAGCGCAGCCAATTCGATCAATGGCTACGCGTTCCGAAAGTTGTTCATGAATTTCGAGACGCGCGATTTCACGCCAGCCGCCGTGCGGCGGCACATCCGAAGTAAGAACCGTGCGCGGTAGCTCCGCAAGCACGGGTCTGTGCGGGGGGTGGCTGGTAACGGCCATCCCTGCCGCGACGACTTGATGTCCGTCCATTAATGCGGATTAGCATCCGAAGCCTTGTGCTTGTGCGAGAACTTCCGCATGATGTCAGGAGCAAATTCCTTCAGAACATTCGACGCCATATCCACGCCGATCTGAGTTCCCAGCGAAGTTGCGGCGTCCGCTGCGTCGCGGCGGTCGGGATAGTAGGCCATAGAGATCGCTACCGCGGCTGAGTTGCCAAGGATTTCAGAGAAATCGAACTGGGTATGCCCGGAGTCTCCGTGGGTCAGAAAAACCTGGCCCGCGGCGTAAAAGAACCGTGACCAGCCACCACCGCGTCCGCGCCGGAAAAAGCGAGGATCCTGATGCAGCAGGGTAGGAAAAATCGCTTCGGTCATGTAATCGCCGATCATGAAATCGCCGTATGACGTCCCGAAGTAACGCGCATACCCCGCCACGCCCTGCCCAAAGGAAGGGTCGGAATTCGTCAATTGACCATAGCCCGCGAAAAGAGCGGCAAGCGCGAACGTTCCACGATCGAAAGCGTCCTGCGTGGCAATCTTGAATTTCGCGGATGTCGTAATCGGCTGATAAATCGCCAGCTCGGGCGTCGTCCGAAAGTTGGGAATGATCCAGAAGATTCTCTTGCTGTTCTCATTCGCGGCGTTCTGAGGGGCCGCGTTCTGAGGATCGGAGGGGCTGCTTTGCTGGCAAAACGCAGCCGGCGCTGCGATTCCCAACCCGAATAATACAAGCAGAACCGGCAAAGGTGATCGTCGGATCAGGTGTGGCCTTGAAGGATTATTCAAAACGTCGCCGTTCCGCCCATACAGGCCGCTACGATTGAGTTTATGGCGGGAAAACGAACCATGCAAGCGCTGGTGAAGAGCAGGCCGGAACCTGGCCTCTGGCTGGAAGAGGTGCCGATTCCCGAAATCGGCATCAATGATGTTCTTGTCCGGGTGAAGAAGGCGTCGATTTGCGGAACGGACGTGCACATACTCAAATGGGATGCCTGGGCCAGCCGAACGATTCCAGTCCCCATGGTGATCGGCCATGAATTCATGGGCGAGATCGTCGATGTCGGCTCCAATGTCGTCGATTTCTTCCCCGGTCAGATGGTGAGTGGAGAGGGCCACGTGATCTGCGGGCGTTGCCGGAACTGTCTGGCGGGACGGCGTCACCTCTGCGCCCACACCAGTGGCGTAGGAGTGAATCGGCCTGGCGCTTTTGCCGAATACATAGCGTTACCCATGACTAACGTCTGGGTCCACAAGAATGAGATCGATTCCGATATCGCCTGCATCTTCGATCCCTTCGGCAACGCCGTGCACACCGCTCTGGCGTTTCCGGTGCTCGGCGAGGACGTGCTGGTGACCGGCGCGGGCCCCATCGGAATCATGGCGGCGGCCGTCGCAAAACACGCCGGCGCCCGCCACATCGTGATTACCGATTTGAACGCTTACCGGCTGGAACTGGCGCGGAAGGTGGGCGTGAGCCTCGCCGTCGATCCGCGTCAGAGGAGTCTCAAAGACGTCCAAACCGAACTAGGCATGACAGAAGGGTTCGATGTCGGCCTCGAAATGTCCGGCAGCGGCCCGGCCTTCCGGGACATGCTCTCGAACATGGCGCACGGAGGAAGGATTGCCATGCTCGGAATTCCGCCCGGCGAAATTGCCATCGACTGGGACACGGTCATCTTTAACATGCTGACCATTCATGGCATCTATGGCCGCGAAATGTATGAAACCTGGTACAAGATGACGGTCATGCTCGAATCGGGTCTGGACATCAGCCCCGTGATCACGCATCATTTCGCCTTTAAGGACTTTCAGGAAGCTTTTGACCTGATGCAGTCCGGCAATTCGGGCAAGATTATCCTGAGTTGGGAAAAACCCTGAGCGGTTAGTAAATGCCCTTATCCTGATCGGGTAGGCCTTCGGACCTGGCGCCCAGCGGATATAGACTCTATGCAGGGGAGCGTCGATGAAACCTGACCGGATCGCCGCCTTATGGGTTTGCCTGTTGCTCATCCGCGCAGGTGACGCCCAGACCTCTTTGACCCCGGCGCAGGCCGGTGCAAATGAGCTGACAAACGCTTTGGTGGAAGGTCAGCCCATCGAGAAGCGGGCGCCGGAAAAGAAAGACGACAAGCCGGAATTCCCGGAGCAGACCCGGGCGCCATATCGCGCATCGGCCTCCTTCAAAGTCACCACCTTGATCGACAATCTGCCCGCGCCATGGAGCCTCGCCTTCCTTCCGGACGGGCAGATTCTCCTCACCGAAAGGCTTCCCGGCCGGATGCGCATTTTTGACCCGAAGGGCGGGGCACTGGCGGCTGTGACCGGCGTGACCGATCTGGCGAGTCCGGGAGCGAAGGATGTCGGCCTGCTTGACGTGGTGCTGGATCCGCAATTTCGAGCGAACCACCGAATCTTCTTCACCTTTTTCGATTTCATCAACGGCACGAACAGCAATACTTATGTAGTCCGGGCCCGGCTGGACGAGGCCGGGGCGGCATTGCATGACGTAAAGGTCATTTTCCGGGCTCAGCCGGCAATGCCGTCGAAAAGGCTTGGCGGAAAAACAGGTGGCCGTATTGCAATAGGGCGTGACGGCAGTCTGTTCGTGACGATAGGCGACCGGTCGGATTCTCCGCCCTGGGACGTCGCCCAGCGCCTGGACAACGATCTCGGCAAGATTATCCATATCACCGCTGAAGGCGCGCCCGCTCGAGAAAATCCGTTCATCGGAAGACCCGGCGCTCTCCCCGAGATATGGGCATTCGGCACGCGCAGCCAGGAAGGTCTGGCATTCGACCCCAGGACGGGAAAGCTATGGGAACTCGAGCATGGCCCCCGGGGCGGAGACGAGTTAAACATTATCGAGAAGGGCCGGAATTATGGATGGCCCGTGGCCACGCACGGCATCGACTATCCAGGTACAGCCATCGGCGAAGGTGTCACGCACAAGTCGGGCATGGAGTCGCCGGTCTATTACTGGGACCCGGTGATCGCTCCGTCGGGGCTCGCGTTTTACAATGCCGGATTGTTTCCGCAGTGGCGCGGCAGCCTCTTTGTCGGTGGTCTGCGCGCCATGATGCTTGACCGTCTCACGATCGTAAACGATAAAGTCGTCGCGGAAGAGCCCCTCCTGACCGATTTGCACGCCCGCATCCGGGACGTGCGCGTCGGGCCTGACGGCGCCGTCTATGTGTTGACCGACAGCGGAACCGGAACAGTATCACCCAACACGCCACCCACCAGCAGATTGCTGAAATTAACGCCTGAGTAGACCCCGGCCCTCAAGTGTGGGGTCCGGGCTTCGGCCCGGCCGCCGAGCCTCCGCTCGGCGCGGAACTTTACGGCATGGTATTGCATTCGCGACAGTCGTGACGGCGCGCTCTTTGAATTGACGGTGTCCCGGCCCACCGCGCCCCGGGATGAAATAATGTCATCCATGAAACATCGAGGCGCGCTCGCTTTAGCATGCGGCATATTCCTTGCCGCCCTGTCGCTCCATGCGCAGGCCCCTGCGAGGCCGGATTCGCCCGCGGTCGTCGCCCATCTTGAGAAAGCCCGCTCGCTCGCCGGTACGCATTGGACATCCGCGTATCAGTTTTTCTGCGTGAATCCCCACGCCAACGGCAGCGACGATCCCGCGATCGAACCCTCGAAGATTTTCGACAACGTCTATGTCATCGGGAACACGGGCACCGTCGCCTATGCCATTACCACCTCGGAAGGAATCATCCTGCTCGATGCGCTGGCAGCCAATCAGGTCGACTCAGTCCTGTTGCCGGGAATGCGGAAACTCGGTCTCGATCCGGCCCAGGTCAAGCTGATCGTCGTGGCGCACGGGCATGCGGATCATTTCGGCGGCTCGGCATACTTCCAGGCGCGCGGCGCTCACGTTGCGATGTCGGCGGCAGACTGGGATTTCATCGCTCCGAAGCCGGGCGCGCCTGCGAGAGGTCCCGCTCCGCCGTCCCGCGATATTGCTCTCGTTGAAGGCCAGCCCGTCGGTTTGGGGGATGTCAAAATCCTGCCGGTCCTGACTCCGGGGCACACGCCCGGCTCCATGGCTTTTATCTTTCCGGTGAAGGACAACGGAAAAACCCAGACCGCGGGTATGTTCGGCGGAACGATGCTCACCGCTACCCGGCCCACCCTCGAACAGATCAATCAGTACCTTGCCTCGATCGCGCATTTCCGCAATGAAGCGGTGAAGGCCGGCGTCGAAGTAGAACTGCAGAACCATCCGCTGATGGACGATCTTCCCGGCCGTCTGGCGCAACTCCGCGCGCGCGGCCTCAACGGCGCGAACCCCTTCATCGTTGGCCGGGAGAACTATCCTCTGTTTCTTGACGTCATGTCGGAGTGCATGCAGGCACAGCTCGGACGCCGGGCGCAGTAGCCGCACTTGTGGGGTCAGGGCTTCCGCTCTATCCAGATGGACCTGCGGTCCACGAGCAACCACGAACCCCCCCCAGGCCTTGGCCCCCAGGCCTGCCGCCGAGCCCCAGCTCGGCGCGGAGTTTCCGGTCACCTGGGGCGGTTTTTCAAGGATGCCGCCAAGCTTCCGTTCGGCGCGGAGCTTTATCTCAGCGCCGGTAGCGCCATTGATCTTGTCGCCGGCCTCCCACCCGGGTGCGTCTGCCGTTTTGTTCAGCCTGCCAACGCGCGATCTGGAGACGGCGTCGGGCCGAGTTGGCCGGACTCCCGCTTACATCGGGCCCGAACGATTTCGTGGGCAGGCTTCGTGTTTACATTGTTCCCGCGCCCGATGCTTGTCAAGGCCGTCGCTTTCGGACGGCTGCCGGCATGGCGAGAGTAAACTAATCGAATCGGAGGAACGATGAGCACCGTAACGATCCCCTCTACCGTCCGCCGTGAACCGGAGCTTCCGGGCAGACCGTTGTGGTGATCGGCGGTAGCGCCGGCATCGGATTCGAAACGGCACGTCGTGCACGTGCAGAAGGGGCCAGGGTGATCCTCACGGGCCGGAATGCCGAGCGCCTCCAGCACGCTGCCAGTGAGGTTGATGCCCTGAGTACCGCGGCCTTCGACGCCGCGGATCCTGTTGCTCTCGATCGGTTCTTCCGTGACCTCCCGGCCATCGATCACGTGATGGTGACAGCCGGCCGGCCTTACTACGGACGCCTCGCCGATATGGACTTCGCGAAGATTCGCGATCTTATCGGCGAGCACCTCTTGCAGGCACTTTACGTCGCGCGCAACGCGGCCAGCAAAGTGCGACCGGGAGGAACACTGATCTTCATGGGCGGCACTGGTGGTCGACGTCCGGCGATCGGCATGAGCATCGCCGGCGCAGTCACCGCTGCGCTCCCCGCTCTCACCGCTAACCTGGCGCTTGAAATCGCGCCCGTGCGAGTCAACCTCATCGCCGCGGGATTCGTGGACACGCCTTTGTCCGCGGAACTGCTGGGCGATCAGCTCGAAAAACGTCGCAACCAGCTTCGCACCACGCTTCCCATCGGACGCGTGGTCGGACCGGCGGACGTGGCCGCGCTCGCCGTACACATTATGACCAACACCGCCCTCACGGGCGCAACCTATGACATCGACGGCGGACAGCAGTTCGTCGCCGCCTAGCTAAAGAAGCCGGTATGAGCAGTATCGACCGGAGTAATCAAACCTGGACTCAGAATCCCGGGAGTCCCGGGAAGCGAAAGGGAGCACGCATGTCCACGATCCACCTGCACCAGACAACCACTTCGACGCCCGAGCAGTACGTCGCCGGGCTCACCGACTTCGGGCCTGGCCGCTCGAAGCTTTTTGGCAACAGCGCCGACGAGTACCTCAAGGTGCATGACCGTGGCCCCTCGCAGGCCGACGTCACGGAAGGCTCGGGCGGCATCTGGGAACGCCTGCACTACGACTGGTCCGATCCCAACCACGTCGTCCTCACGACGACCGACTCCAACACGTGGGGAGGCGCGTCCGGCCACACCTACACCTTCACGCGTCGTCCCGATGGTTTGACCGACATCGACGTGGTCGTCGTACGCGACGGCAAGAACCTCAAGGGACGGCTGCTCGGCTTGGTGCTCGGGACCATCGGCAAGGGCGTTTTGGAAAAGGCGTTTGAAAACTCGGTCAAGGCCATCGAAGCCCGCAACGGCGCAGCGAGAGAGGCACGCTCATCATGAGCCGGGTGGCCGTATCGGCGAATTTACTCTCCAATGATCAGTTCGTTCGCCGGCAACAGGCGTGACTACAACTCCGGCGCGGTGACAAAAGCCACCTGCGCCCTACTTCGTGGGAATATCGCCGTAAGGGCGGTATGACGCATCCGCTCTTTTGGCATCCTCGGGGGAAAGCTCATCCGCGGAATCGAGGAAATCGCGCACACGCTTCGCCCACCCGTCGAAGGCGGCGCGCGCCGCCGCCCACTTTTCCCCCCTGGAAAAGTTGACAGCGCCAATCTCGGCGCCGCTGCCCAGATTCTCTCGATCCACCATGGCTGCGATTTGCTCGCCGGTCTGCGAATCGACGAGTTCCATTTCGACGCCGACCTTTCCAATGTTTATTGTGTGGTCGAGCGCATTGTCCCCATCCGCCGCTTTGTCCGCCGCCGGGACCTCACCGCCCACGTCGACGCCGACGATTGCCGTACGAAGGCGCAGCACCAGAGGACCGGGCTGACTTACGACCGGGAACGCGCTCGATACCGCCGCCTTCGAGCGCATTATGGAAATATCTGGCGCCAACGCCTTTCGCCTTATCCGGCATCTTCGATGCATCCGCGTCTGAGGCGAGATAGACCTGAACGGGATCGACAATCACGGCGATGTACCGGTGCAGGTTCTTCTGCGCATCGTTGCTGACGAAGGTCAGCGCCATACCGTCCAGATTCGGGTTCGGCTTGAGATTCGAATAATCCTTCATGAACCCGGAGAATTCCTTCCCCGCCGGCATTTTTTTAAGTTCAATCGGAGGCTCGGCAGTCTCGGTGGAAGCCGCCTGGCTGCCGGCCGTGCTCGCAGTCTCGGTTTGTTGCCGGGCGCAGCCGGCGGCCACCACAAACGAAAGCGTCGCGGCGAGAACGCGTGAAGAATTTTGGAAGCTGATGTTGAACATACCTTAGCCTTTCTTCTCCTCGCTGCTCTGAACTCTCAGGAGATTGAAGACGTGAAATACTCCCGGCACCGAGTTGAGCCTGATATTCGCAATGTCTTTGTCACTCTGGCGGATCACGTTTCCGAGCAGGATTATGTCGCCGTTTTTAACAATGATCTTGATATCCGACCCGTTGCCCCAAAAGTACATAGACAGATTCTGCTGCAGGACTGCCCTTGCTCGCGCCCGGATTTGCATATCGAAAGAGCCCAGCGGCAGCACGTCGATATTGTTGACGATCGTGCCCACGCCTTCGATGTTTTTCACTATGTTTTGGGCGTCACTGCGATTTGTCTGGCGAACGGTCCAGCCTGTCAGAATCACGTCGCTGCCCTCCAGCGTGAAAGAAATGAAATCGAATTCGCTGATGTATGGCATCATGGCGAGTTCATGCCGGATCTTCTCGTAGATCTGCGGGGAGCCCTTGGTCCGATACATGCGCACATCGAGCTGTTTGCGAGCCGGATCTCCCGCGGGAATCGACTCAGCCGTGATCGGGGTAACCGACTGGAGTTTTACCTCGCCGTTTTTGGCTTTGAGTTGCCCGGACACGTCCACCAGTTGACCTACCAGGTTCTTGATCGTTTTGTCGTTGTTGACAGCGAGCACCATGTTGTTGCTTAGCCGTACCAGTATGGGGTCCGAGCCTTCTTTGTAGGTCTGCTGACTGCAGGCTATCCGCTCGGAGGTGACAGGCCCGAGCATCAGGCGCGCGCAAAGATCCGTGTCCACGTACGCCTTGAACATTGAGACTTCATCGGCGGAGCAGCAGATTCCGCCTGCCAGGATAAGGGGCACAATTATCAGGGCCCTTTTCATATGGATCTCCTTTATATTTCCCGCCGGCGGCAGGCAGGGCTGACGCCCGACGGCCATTTCACGATTCCGAGCGGCGGAATCTCACTGCGCCTTCGATGTCACGACTGCTCCACCGATTCATTATTTTTCTTGACTTTAAGCGGGAAGAGCGGGATGTTCCGGGGCGTTCGGACGTGAATCTCTGATCATCCACGCTGCCACGCCTCGCGCCTCTGCCGAGCCACGGGCCGCCAAAGCGGATGAAGACACGATGCCGGTGTGGGGTCAGGGCTAAGGCCCGGCTAAGGCCCTGCCGCCGAGCCCCAGCTCGGCGCGGAGCTTTACGTCAGCGCCGGTAGAACCGGCAATCTTTGTCGCCGAAAGAGCGGCACGCTTCTCAGACGCGGCGCGCGCCCCAACCTACGGTTTCAGAACCTTCACCATATAGTAGTTAATGGACTTCGGGACTTCCTTGAACCAGTGCGGAGTGCCCGCGGGAATTGTGATCACGTCGCCTTTGGCAAGATGATGTGTCTCCCCGCCTTCGATGTTCTGTCCCAGCCATTGATCGGGCCGGCGTCTGTTTGCCCCCGATCATCTTTCCGCCCGTAACGAACGTCGCCTCACCGTCCACGACATAGAAGATGTCGGTCTCCTTTTCGTGAACCTCCACCTGACCTGGGCCGGTCCGGCGCGCTCCGGAGACAGTAAAGTCGTCGCCCTTCGCCAACGCTCCGCCCTTTTCCAGCGCTGCGGCCACTTTCGCGCTATCGACATAAGTAACCGGCGCCGGTTCGCCTGCGAACAGCAGTCCCGCCATCGCAATCAGAAATAGTGGCTTCATTCTTTCTCTTCCTTCAACGATGAGTACTAAGTCAGGGTCAGCGGATCCGGCGTCAGGCGCCCCGTACTGTCGCCAAGCTTCTCGACAGGCATCCCGATTTTGTCGAGCAGGCCGACCAGCAGGTTGGTCATCGGCGTCTTATCCGGATAGTTGATGTGCCTGCCGGTGCGGATCGTTCCGTTGAGACCGCCCGCGAGCAAACAAGGCAGATCGAAATGGCGATGCAGATTGCCGTCTCCCATTCCGCCGCCGTACAGGATCAGGGAGTGATCCAGCAATGTGCCGTCTCCATCCTGCGCGGTGTGGAGCTTTTCGAGAAAATACGCCAGCAATTGCGTCTGGTAGACATCGATTTTCGCCTTCTTCTCGATCAGGTCGGGATCGTTCCGGTGATGAGACACCGCGTGATGCTGATCGGGCACGCCGATGAATGCGAACGTTCGCGAACTCAGCTCGCGCGACAGGATCAGGCTGAATACGCGCGTGAGATCGGCGCGGAAAGCCAGCGCCTGCAGATCGAGCATCAGCTTCGTGTATTCGTCGAAGCTCTCGGGAATGTCCACCGGCCGATCGATCAGATCGATGGTCTGCGCGGACTGCGCCGCCGGATTCTTGATGCGCTTCTCGATCTCCCGCACCGAGTCCAGGTACTCGTCGAGCTTCGTGCGATCGCCTGGCCCGAGATCGTTCGAAATCCGCCCCACTTCATGCAGCACCGAATCCAGAATGCTGCCCGTATCGCGCGCGCGCTGCCGCATGGCCGCTGCGTCGCCGCCGTCGCCGAACAGCCTTTCGAAGACAACGCGCGGGTTGGTTTCCGCGGGATTCGGTGTCGTTGGATTGCGCCACGAAACGGTGTTCACATAGAAACAGTCGCCCGAATCGCAGGCGCCCTGCGTGGGAAAATCCACCGTCAATTCAAGCGATGAAATACGAGTGGATTTTCCGATGTGATTCGCAGCCAGTTGATCGGCGGTCGTGGCCAGCCGCACCTCCGCCCCGGGCTGCGTCCGATCGTAGGCATGGACGCCGGTCAGCCACGCGGCGGACGCCCGAGGATGATCTCCGGTTCCGTCGCCAAACGTATCGGCCTGTTCATGGGCGAGGCCGGACAGCACGGTAATCGAATCGCGCACTTTTGCGAGCGGCTGCAGCGTCCGGCTGAGTTCAAAGCCGGCCCCCGTCGTGGCCGGGTTCCAGTTTTTCTGAATCACGCCATTGGCGATGTAGATAAATCCAAGCCGCGGCGGCGCCGTGGTAGCGGCCGAGAGCGCAGGCGCCATCGCATCCAGCATCGGAAGCGCGACAGCAGCTCCCATGCCCCGCAGAAACATTCGCCGTGGCAATGCTTTCCGAGTGATAAACATCAGTTCGCCTCTCTCATCTGAAATGCCGGGGTTTTGACCACTTCCTCGACCAGGGTCTGGAACGCATACGGCGTCCCTTTGTTCTCTTTCGCCGCCCGCACAATCTGGCGGACCGACGGCTCATCATAATACTGAACATTACGCCCCAGCGCATACATCAAAAGGTTCTCCGCAGCCGCGGCCACGAACTGGTCCGGGTTCCGCAGCAGCTCCTTCTTCAATCCCGCAACACCTTCGAACTTTCTGCCATCGGGCAAAACGCCGGACACGTCGATCGGATTTCCGTGATCCTGGTCCCGGTATTTGCCGTCCGCGTCGAACGTTTCCATCGCGAAGCCGATGGGGTCCATGCGCGCGTGGCAACCGGCGCAGGCGGGATTCGCGCGGTGCGCGGTCATCGCCTCCCGCATGGTCAGCGTGGTTCCCGGCTCCTTGCCCTCGGTTTTCAGCGACGGCACATTCGGCGGTGGCGGCGGTGGCGGCGAGGCCAAAAGATTCTGCAGAACCCATTTCCCGCGCAACACCGGCGAAGTCCGGTTCGCATACGACGTTATCGTCAGGAAACTGCCCTGACCCAGAAGCCCTCCGCGCGGACTCCCCGGCGGAAACGTGTAACGGCGGAAATAGCTGCCCCGAATGCCCGCAATACCATAGTGTTGCGCGAGCCGCTCATTCAGGAAGGTATAGTTGGCTGAAAGCAGATCCAGAATGCTTCGGTTTTCACGGAAGACGCTCGACAAAAAGAGTTCGGTCTCCTGCCGCATGGCTTCACGCAATGTCTGGTCGAACTCGGGGAAGAGGATCTCGTCGGGCTGTTTCGATTCGATGTCGCGCAGATAGAGCCATTGCGCCGCGAAGTTCGTAACCAGCGCTTCGGAACGCCGGTCGGCGAGCATTCGTCGAAGCTGCTGTTCGAGAACGGCGGGGTCGTGCAGCTTGTTCTGTTCGGCCAGGTCGAGAAGCTGATCGTCCGGGATGCTGCTCCATAGAAAGAACGACAGGCGCGATGCCAGTTCGAGATCGCTCACGCGCCACGTGTCCCCCGGTTTCGCGTTCGCGGGTTCACGTTCGATCCGATAGAGAAACTGCGGGCTCACCAGCAGACGTTCCAGCGCCTTCTCGATACCGACGTCGAAAGCTCCCTTTTGCTTTTCCATCCTGGTAGAAACGGCATCAACTCCGCGATATCGGCTTCCTTCGCAGGGCGGCGGTACGCGCGACGAACCAAAGTGGCCAGGATGCGCCGTGCGCAGTCGTCCGTCGCGTCCGAACAAACGAAAATTCGTTCGCGGCTTGCCGATTGCCCCGGACCGCTGATATCGTTTGGTCCCGTCACCGTGACTTCCGCAATTCCGGGAAGAGTCCCCCTGCTGCGCATGCGAGGCCGAACCGTGGATTCATCGAAGCCTTCGGAATGCTCCGCAAACGTGACTCCCAGCAAGTGGTGCCCCGCATTGACGGGGATGCGGAACTCGAGCGGACCCTGGGCCGGGGCGCGCCCTCTGCCCGGTCCGCGGCCCGGCGCCGCGGGATGCGAACCGAGCATCGCTCCATCCACACGCGCGCCGTCCACCAGGATGTCGAGTTGTTGCGGATCCCGAATCGCTCCTGCCATCTCGACCTTCACCGCATAAGTGCCATCGACGGGAAAATCGCTGCGAATCGCGAGACCGCCGCGCGTGCCGTAAGGAAGTTCTTCAACACGCTCGTCCTGCGGGTGCTCCGGATCCATCTTGTAAATATTGACCAGCACCGGCATTTTCGGATCTCCCACCACGAAGCGGCTTATCTTGTGCGCGGCTTCAATGTAGCGCTCCATCGTGCTGGGTGAGGTGAAAAGCAGGTCGGCCAGATTATCGAATCCGCTGCTCGAATTGTCGGCGGGCAACAGCAAAGAAAAATCGAGTTCTTTCGGCAGCGCCTCGATATCCAGCAGGTCGCGGATCGCGTTCTCGTATTCCGTCCGGCTCAGGCGATGCAGCAGTGGCAGTTTGCCCGGCCTCGGGTGGTCCGCGGCGGCGCGATCCAGTTCGGCTTCGAGAGACGAGCGTAGCGCGTTCGCGGCGACAGTATCCGGCTTGGGTGCTCCCGCTGGAGGCATTGCTCCGGCCCGGAGTTTGCGAACGACCTTCTCCCATGTCTCCGCGGTTTCCGAAACGCGCGCCAGATCGGCGGGATTCAGCACCAGCCCGCCGGTTTTGAGCTTCTCGTTGTGACAGGTCACGCAATATTGCTTCAACAACGCTGCGGACGGTGACTGAGCATACAATCCCTGAACCGAAGCGAAGGCGACCAGCAACGCGACGAAGCGCACTCAACGATTATATTGATTCGGAGGGCCGAACAACACCGGGCGAGTCGCCGAAATCTGTACTATACTGATGCCGCGATGCCCTCTCGATGGATTTTCCCGTTGCTGGCTGCCGCAACGCTCAGTGCTGCCGGTCCCCCTCCGGGCGCATCCCTGATCGATGCCGTCAAACAACAGGATGTGCCAGCCGCGCGAGCGCGCATCGCGGCACACAGTGACGTCAACGCGACGGAAGCGGACGGCTTTACCGCCCTTCATTGGGCTGCGCAGCGAAATAATCTCGAATTAGTCAATCTCCTGATCGAGGCCGGCGCCGACGTAAAAGCCGCTTCGCGATATCACGTAACGCCGCTGTATCTCGCCGCCAATAACGGCAACGCCTCCATTGTCGAGCGCCTGATCGCGGCCGGCGCGGATCCCAATGAGGTTGCGCTCGAAGGGCAGACCGCCTTGATGACGGCGGCCGCCAGCGGCAACCCCGAGGTTGTGCGGCTCCTTCTGAAGCGCGGCGCGAATGCCAATGCGATCGAGCCGTCCCGGGGACAGACGGCGCTGATGTGGGCCTCTGCCGAGCGGAAACGCCCAGGCCGCTGACGAGTTGATCGAATTCGGCGCGCACGTGGGCATGAAATCCAAAAGCGGCTTCACCCCGCTTTTGTTTGCGGTGCGGAACGCGCACATCGAAACCGTCAAAACACTCCTGAAGCACGGCGCAAATGTGAATGACGTCGCACCGGACGGCACGAACGCCCTCAACATGGCGGTCGTGAACGCTTATTACGAACTCGCCTCGGTGCTGCTCGATGCGGGCGCGGACCCCAATATGCCCGACCCGCGCGGCTCCGCCCTGCACACGATCGCCTGGCTGCGGAAGCCCGGCACCGACGGAGCTGCCGGCGTCGGCAACACGCCGCACGGGCCGCCTCCGCCCACCGGCGATATGAGCGCGCTCGATCTCGCAAAGAAGCTGCTGGCAAAGGGCGCCAATCCAAACGTGCGCATTGACTGGAAGGAATCCCGCTTCGGCAAGGAGGGCGGTATCGCGCGCAATCCGCCGAATATTCAGCTCGGGCGCCACTTCCTCAGCTATCGCGGCGCGACTCCGTTTTACGTCGCCGCGAAGAATGGCGACTACCAGTACATGCGCGTCCTGCTCGATGCGGGAGCCGACGGGAAGATACCCACCCTGACCGGCATCACTCCACTGATGGCCGCGGCGGGCCTGGATTATTGGGAAGGCGAAGCGCCAGGGCCTTTCGCCGGAGTCTCCGAAGCCGAACGCCTCGAAGCCGTGAAGCTCGCCGTCGAGGCCGGTAACGATGTCAACGCCCAGGCCGATTTCGGCAACTACCCGATGACGGGCGACCCCGAATATACGCTGCTTTACTACCCGCACAACATCGACGACCTGCTCGACCTCGGCGTCGGCGATCCGCGCTGGAGCGGCAGCACGCCCCTGATCGGCGCAATCATCTCGGACCAGCCTTCACTGGTTCAGTATCTGCTCGATCACGGCGCGCGTCCCGACACGAAGACGAAACTCGGCTGGACTCCCCTGATGGTTGCGCAAGGCGTGTTTTTCGCCAATGCCAAGAAGGAATACCCCGCAGCCGCGGAACTCATCCGCAAAGCCCTGACGAACTCGCGCTGACCGCAGGGCCGCCGAAATCGGATCCGAGCCGCGACCGGGAGGGAGTGTTCCATTGCCCGCAGCGGGCCGCCAAAGGGAATGAAGACACTGCGCAGCCGGTGTGGGGCCAGGGCTTCGAGCAACCACGAAAACCCTTGTGGGGCAGGTCCCCAGGCCAAGCCCCCAAGCCTGCCGCCGAGCCCAGCTCGGCGCGGAGTTTCCGGTCACTTCGGGGCGGTTTTTCAATGGTGTTTGCTGGCCAGCCCGTGGCAAGGATAGCAATGAAACACATCACTTCGCCATGTGTTTTCGAGGGTGCCGCCGGGCTTCCGCCCGGCGCGGAGCTTTATCTCAGCGCCGAACCTGACATTGACCGCGTCTTCGACAGAGTCACCATGGCCCGCGGCGGGCCGCCAAAGGGCGATGAAGACGCTGCGCAAGGTCTGTGGGGCCAGCGCTTCGGCGCTGCCGCCGAGCTTCCGCTCGGCGCGGAGCGTTACGTCAGTGCCGGTGGCACCGGCGATCTCGTCGCCGGTGTTCTTACGAACCGCGTCTTCGACAGAGCGACTTCTACAGTCTTTGCGAAAATCTACCTTTCAAAAATGGATGGAATGATGCGCGGCGAACCACGATACAGCTCGTCGACCACCGCAGCGCGGTTCTCAAGCACAGCGCGCTGGCTGATCGAGCCCTTATCGGTCAGCTCATGCGCATCAATCGACGGCGGCACATCAAGAACAATCGCGCGGACGATTCGATTTGAACTCCCGGTGCTGGTCCCAGCCATGCTCAGGAGCAATTCCCTGAACTTCGCGCGTACCGCGGGCCGTGCGAGCAATTCCTCCACGCTGCAAGGCTCAGGCGACAATTCACGGCACGCATCGATGTCGGGGAATACAAGGACACCGATGTGGTCGCGATCGGCGCCGGCAATCACGACTTCTCTTGCGTACGGCGCAAAATGCGCCAGGAAATTGACGCGCAGCGGCCCGGTGCTGACCCACGTTGCGCTGGAGAGCTTGAAATCCTCGGCAATACGGCCGTCAAAGAGGAATCCCTTACTCGGGTCGGACTCGTCCACGAACTGCAGCGCATCGCCCAATTTGTAGAAGCCTTCCTCGTCGAAGACGGCGCGAGTGAGTTCAGGCTCATTCCAATAACCGGGCGTAACATTCGGCCCCCGAACGCGAGCTTCCAGCTTCCGCCCCGATGGAACCAGCTTCAATTCCATACCCGGCGCCGGCACGCCGCATTCGCCGGCGCGCCGCACATCCTTGCCTACCCACAACGCGAAGGGCCCGGTCTCAGTGGAGCCCAGGCCGGAGAGCATCAGGATGCGTTCGCCGCAGGCCTGCACCGACAGGTCCTGCAAAGCGTCCCAAACCTCCTGTGAGATGCCGGCGCCCGCATAGAATAACGCCTTCATCCTGCTGAAGTAGTGCCGGCGGAATTCAGGGTCTTTTCGCAGCCAGGGAATGAGCGCCTCATACCCTTTTGGCACGTTGAGCACGATGGTCGGCGCGATCTCTCGCAGATTGCGGATCGTTTCCTCGAACGCCCCTGGCACAGGCTTGCCTTCGTCCAGGTAGAGGGATCCGCCGTTATAGAGAATCATGCCGAAATCCTTGCTTCCCGCAAAGGTGTGGTTCCACGGCAGCCATTCGAGGATCACGGGCGGTTCGTCCTCCAGGAACTGCCAGCACTGGCGGACCATCTCCTGATTGCTGGTCCACATGCGGTGCGTATAGATGACCCCCTTTGGCATCCCGGTCGATCCCGAGGTGAACAGGATCTTGAAAACGGTCTCCGGACCCACTTGCGCGTGCGCTGCTTCCAGTTCAGGACCCGCGGAAGTATCCAGCAAATCGGAGAACAGCGTCGCGCCCGCGAGCGGCTCGCGCGTGCATACGAGTTCGGCATCCGCCGGTTTCACGGCCCCGATGGCTTTCGCGTACTGCTCGCCGCTGGCGGCAAACACAAGACCCGGTGTCAGCACTTTGAAGATATGCTTCAGCTTTCCGAAATCTCTGGATACAAGTGAGTACGCGGTCGAGATCGGCGACCATGGTATTCCCGCGTACATCGCGCCGAAACCGAGCAGGGCATGTTCGAGATCGTTTCCCGACAGAATCGCGATCGGCCGCTCGGCGGACAAGCGCCTCTTGACCAGCGCCTGTCCGATCCGGCGTCCCCATGCCGCAGCCTGTGCGTAGGTGAGCCGCCGCCAGCCGCCTTCTTCATTGCGCTCGGCAATGAAAGTCCTGTCGGGCGTGTGCTCGGCCCAATAATCAAGCCGGTCCGTCATACGACGCGGATAGGGCCCGAGCGTCAACGTCGATCGGACGTAGATCGTGCCGTCCGGCTTGCGGTCGACGGTGACGCCGGTCGGTGCAAGTCGGATCTCACGAATCGGTGTCGGGTCCAGGGTTATTGATCGGTCGCTCATACAGTAGAAGAAAGCGAGGCAATCCGGTCAGACTCGACCATCAATTGAAAATGCCGCCTGTAAGGCCGAACGGTGACGGCGAACAGAATCAGCATCAATACCGCGCCTATCGAAATTGTAATCGCAAGGGACGGCCCGAGCATCTTCTCGTCGTGAAAGAAGTAATTGTTTAATACGCCCGGTGTCATCGTGCCCAGCGGATAGCCGCCAAGGTTGAGGACGAAGAGAAAGAAGGCGGACACCTGCCCGCGCACCTGATTGGGAAAGATTCGCTGCAGCGCGGCGACGGAGATTCCCATCGGCATAGCCGCGAAGAAGAGCCCAATCCCGGCGAGAGCCAGCGTAAGGCGCGCGTCTTTCACCGCAAACGCCGGCGCCAGGAACAAAGCCGAGCCGATTCCGGCAATTACACCCACGATCAATGGGCTTTCCGGCGATCCCCGCTTCAGCCAGTAATCGCTCATCTTGCCGCCGAAGAACATTCCACCGCAGCCAAAAATCAACAGGATGCCCGCCAGAGAGCGCCCGGCTTCGGCGGCGTTCCATCCGTGGATCCGCTGAAAGAATTGGGGCCCCCACGAGATGAGCGCGAAAGTGCACATCGATTGAAATACGCCGGCGGCGGATATTCCGATAAGGGACGCGGATCGCATCCTCATCTGGGCAATGGTTTCGCCGAGCGGCAGATCCGTCCCACCCGCGGAGCTTCTGACAAGATCGCGGCGGCGGGGTTCGCGGACCGTGTAGACCAGAAGAACGAACAGGAAACCCGGCAACCCCACCAGCAGGAACGTAGCGCGCCACGACGCGATCGTCCCCAGAAGAGGCAGCGTTAACGTCGGGGTTCGGGTAAGAGCCTGGACCACCATTCCGCCTAAGAACAGCGCCAGGCTCGACCCCACGAACACGCCCATGTAGAAGACGCTGATCGCGACCCCCAGAAGCCGCTTGGGAAAGTAATCGGCGATCACGGAATACGCCGCGGGCGAAAGGCTCGATTCTCCGACGCCCACTCCGATACGGGCCAGGAACAAGGTCGCGTAGCTTCGCGTCGCCGCGCCGGCGGACGTGAAAAACGACCACACCACCAGGCCCGCAGCGATGAGATTGCGCCGGTTCTTCGTATCGGCGAGCCGCCCGATCGGCAGCCCCATCAAGGTATAGAAGACCGAGAACGCCACTCCGGTGAGCAGTCCGACTTCCGTATCGTTGACGCCGAGATCGCGTTTAATGGGTCCGACCAGCAGGCCCAGAATCGTTCGATCCACGTAGGAAAGCGTATAGAGAGTAGTCAGCGCCGCGACCACATACCATTCGTATGTCAGGTCTTCACGCGGTTTGGAAAGTTGCGGTGCGCTAGCCATGTTCAGTTCGAAGACAATGCGGAATTCTATCAGGTTTCGTCGTTGGACAGTTCCGCGACCAGTTGCCCGCACCACCAGACCGACACCGCCAGAGTCGCGACGCACGGGATCAGGATCCAGGCGCTATAAAAGTAAATGGTCGAAGTCGCGAACACGATCGCCAGAACCTGCACGACGCCCTTCCGCAGCGCCGCTCCCGTCGTGAAGCGCCAGCGCACCTGAGAGCGCGGAGTGTTTACCGAATTGAGATGCCCCGCCGCCAGAGCGATCAGCGCTCCGCCGATGCCCGCGAGCGGCGCCAGCGGCAGAGTAAGCGGCATCATCACCAGAAGAAACGCAATATCCTTCGCCGCCAGAATCTTCCAGCCCGGCAGTGGCAGAAGCCGATACCGCCCGAGCCCGCCCCTCCCGTCGAGACCGAAGAGACATTGGGCATAGCTCGATAGCGCCACTACCACCAGAATGGTGATCATCAGAAACGCCTCGCGCGGCATGGGCGGCAACGCGATGCGAAACCCGAGAACGCTCACGCTCAGCAACACTGCGCAATACACATCGAGCGTGCAAAGCATTTCGCGCAGATTCTTGCGGATGAGCTGATTCAGCGGACCGGGGAAATTCGGGACAAGGCGCCAGACTCCTTCGTTCAACGCCACAGGCAGCGACGAAAGCAGGAAACCCGACGCAACCAGACC
This sequence comes from Terriglobia bacterium, assembly GCA_963831795.1. Taxonomy (GTDB): domain Bacteria; phylum Acidobacteriota; class Terriglobia; order Bryobacterales; family Bryobacteraceae; genus BOG-234. Next base: position 54,051 of record CAWHSB010000014.1, read on the forward strand.
GGCAATCAGCGCCGACAATCCGATGGTCACCTTGCCGTGCGCCGTCCACACGGCGAGTGCCGCAATCGCCCAGGTCATCGGATTGATCCACGGGCTCACGGCCCGCAAAAACCAGAGTTCGCGCCGCTCCAGCGGCCAGAGACCGAGGCGCGACGCGGGAATCCTCCGCAGCGGATCGGTGCTGAGCGGGAACAGCAGCACCAGCCCGATGATCAGGAAAATAAAACCGCCGCCGCCCTGCAAAACGAAAACTGAAAAGATGAAAAAGTTGTTGCTCGCCAGCGACCAGATGGACTTCTGCTCTCTGGCCATCGCGCGCCCGAGGGCTTTCAGGATCGCGCCGAGCCGAGCCATTCGAGATCTTCCAGCACAGGCGTTTCCACCAGATCGAAATAATGCTGTTCGAGCGACACCGGCAGATCCGCAATCGGGGCGTTCCAGACAATCGCGCCTTTGCGAATCATAACGAGCTGCGTCGCGATCTGCTCCACCGCCGAGAGCACGTGCGACGTAAAGAACACGGTCACGCCTCGCGCGGCGATCGACTGCAGCAGATCACGCATGATTTTGGAACTTACCGGATCGATCGCCTCGAACGGCTCATCCAGAAACAGCAACTGCGGGTTCGGCAGCAGGGCCATCGCGAATGACGTCTTCTTGCGCATGCCATGCGAGCACGAACCCGCGAACGTATGCCGGCCGTTTTCCAGGCTGAGCGTGCGCAGCAACTGATCGGTGCGCGCACGTGTCTCGCGCCGTTCGAGTCCATAGACAGCGCCCGTCAGGGAGAGATGTTCCTCCACGGTCAGATCGTCGAAAAGGCCGAGATCTTCGGGCAGCACCCCGATGCGCCGCTTCAACTCGATCGAGCCAGATCGCACATCCAGACCGCAAACCTCCGCGTCGCCGCTCGACGGCGGCAGCAAACCCGTCAGCATCTTAACGGTCGTTGACTTGCCCGCGCCATTCGGTCCAAGGAACGCGCAAATGGCTCCGGCGGCCACTTCAAAATCCAGGTTGTTGACGGCGGTGAATTCCCCAAAACGCCGGGTGAGCTTACGGCACGAGATCATGAATCTCCATTGTCAGACGTGAACGTTTTTTACAGTAAGAACAATGACTAACCAACGCATAGTAATCCTGGGAGGCTCGTCCGGGATCGGTTTCGCAGTGGCGCGGCAGGCCTCGGCGCAGGGTGCTGCAGTCGTGATTGCTTCGAGCAGCGCGACGCGGGTTAAGGAAGCCGTCGCCGCTCTCGGAAGCGTGGCAGAAGGGCACAGGCTGGACGTGTCCGACGAAGAAGCCGTACAGTCCTTCTTCGAAAAAATCGGAGCGTTCGACCACCTGGTCTTCACCGCAGGCGATTCCCTTCAACTCACCGACTTCGCTACGGCCGATCTGGGAAAGGCGCGCAACGCCTTCGCCTTGCGCTATTGGGCGGCCCTGGCAGCCGTGAAATACGGAGCGCCGCAGATTCGCAACGGCGGCTCGATCGTTCTGACAACCGGTATTGCAGGCCTGCGCCCGCGCAAGGGCTGGGTCTTCGGGGCGAGTGTTTGCGGAGCGATGGACGCGTTGACGCGCGCGCTGGCGATCGAACTCGCGCCTATCCGCGTAAACGCGGTATCGCCCGGCGTAGTCCGCACCAATCTCTGGCAAAACATGCCCGAAGAAGATCGCGAAAGCATGTACGAATCGATTGGGAAAAGCCTTCCGGTTGGCCGCGTCGGCGAGGCCGAAGACATAGCGCGCGCCTACCTGTTCCTGATGCAGGAAGGCTTCAGTACGGGTCAGATCGTCGTGGTGGACGGCGGGACGGTTCTGGTCTGATGTATGGCGATCGGTTCACGAGGACGCTACCAATGGGTAACGAGTGAACAGCACTACCTGGACGACATCGTTCGACTGTGTCCCGAAGTTCTGCTGGGCCGCTACCTCGCCGTGACCTCGACTGACAGCGGTGATCCGACGCGTTGGGCGAAAGAACTCCCCGGCTGGGTGTGTCGGGGAGGAGTGGCATACAGTCCGAGTCTGGAAAGCATCGAGGGGATCGATTATCAAGTTCACGGACGGGGCAACGGGGGCTTTGACGAGTGGTATTTGTTCGAAGTGCCTGCCGATCTGGGCGGAGAAATCATTGCTCTCGTCAATTACTATTTCTCGCCCGACCTTCCCAACGATGCCCGTTCAGTCATCTTCTGGGAACAGATAGAAAAGTTCCAACCGGAATCCTATATTTCCGACGGGTCTGAGTGCGTCGCATTCGTCAGCAGAAACGGCGGCCTTTTCCAATCCGTCTGCGAAGCCTTCGCTATCGCTGAGGCGAGGATCGACTGAACGTCGGAGTCGGCGACCTCTATACCGAGGAACAACAGTGCACGAATCAACAACTCCGGCGCCGCGTCTGCATCCAGTGCCGGAGCGAGCGTCTGCTTGCTCAGCTTTTCACCCTTCTCATTCGTTACGACTGGCACATGGACATATCGGGGAGTCCGGTATCCCAGCAGCTTCTGCAGATGCATCTGGCGCGGCGTCGAATCGAGCAGATCCGCCCCGCGCACAACATCTGTAATCTCCTGCCACTCATCGTCCACTACCACCGCAAGCTGATACGCGAAGATCCCATCCGCCCGCAGCACGGTAAAGTCGTCCCCGCCGAAACGAACCCGCCATCGCGGCCCGCTGGTGCACCGGCATGGTTCAGTCGTCGTCCGCGAGCACGAACACCCATACACTGCCCCAATCGCCTGCAGCCGCTCCAAAGCCTCCCGGTAAGCCTCCAGGCGCGTGCTCTGATAGACCACCGGTCCGTCCCACTCGAAGCCAAAGCGTTCGAGCGTCCGCAGGATATCCGCATCCGCCCCTGCCACCACGCGAGGCGTGTCGATATCCTCCATCCGCACCAGCCACTTGCCACCCTGTGAGCGCGCGTCCAGATAACTCGCAACGGCCGCCACCAGCGACCCGAAGTGCAGCGGCCCGGTCGGCGATGGCGCAAACCTCCCGATCATGCCTTTGCGGCAGCAATTGCGGAAGAATCTCGGCCGACGTCCCACGCAGCGAGTACGTGAACTTGCTGCGAGAACTCCGTCTCTTCCGGATTGATCTCGACCACCGTGCGCGCCATCGAAATCAATCCCGCCGCCGGATAAACCTGCGCCGATGTCCCCGCAACGATCAGCACATCCGCCGCCCGGACTGCCGCCGGCCGCTCGTTCAATCGCCCCTTCAGGCAGCATTTCTCCGAACCAGACCACGCCCGGCCGAAGCATTCCGCCGCACGCGCAGTGCGGCGGCAAATCGTTCAACTCCGATCGCTCCGCCCACTCCTTGCCGCACTTCAGACATCGCACATTCCAGATATCGCCATGCAGCTTGATCATGTTCCGCGAACCCGCCAGATCGTGCAGGCCGTCGACATTCTGCGTGATCAGCGTGAACGAAGCCACGCGCCGTTCCATCTCCGCCAGCGCCTCGTGGCCCGCATTCGGACGAGCCTTCGCGATCCCGCGCCGCCGCTCCTCATACCAGTTCCAGACAAACTTCGGGTCGCGCGCAAAGGCCTGCGGCGTCGCCAGATCTTCCAGCCGATACTGATTCCAGAACCCGCCATTGCTGCGGAAAGTAGGAATCCCGCTCTCGGCCGAAACGCCCGCGCCCGTAAGAACGGCCACCCGCGAATCCCTCCGAAACAAAGCTCGGGGCAGGGAAGTCATCCGGTCTTAAGCTCCAGCTTGCGCCACTCGCCCATAATCGCCTCCGAGAAAGCCTCGTCCGCGTGCAGTTCAGCGATGTTGACCTGAACCGTCGTCAGCAACCCGCGCACCGCTCCACGAACCAGAGTCTCGGCAACCCGGAGATCCGAAGCCAGCGTGCCGCCGACCAGATCCGCCGCCTCCGCGCAAAGTTCGATCCCGCGAACACCGCATCGCGCCGCCTCCATCGGGACCTCGATGGCCTTCCGCATGGCGGCCTGTGCCTCCGCCTCGCGCCCCTCGCGCGTAAGGGCCAGATAGAGATGAAAAGCAGCCACGTCATCGTCGGCGAGCTGCGCGAGATTGGCGGATTCCGTCCGCACCGCCGCCAGCATCTCCTCGATGCGCTGCTTGTCGCCGGTGAACGTCTTCCGATTGCCGGTGATCGCAAGCACCTTGGCCAGCAAAGCCAGCGCCAGACTCGCACTGACAGCCGAACAAGCCACACCGGCCGGAACGGGTTCCAGTCCGCCCACCTTTTCGCGAAGGCTGGCGAGCGTTCCGGTCCAGACAGATGGTTCCATCGCCTTTACCTACGAGAGTCCGATAATCCGGCCCGTCTCCACATCCAGATCGATATCGTAATACCCGGGGCGCGTCCCTAACCCAGGCATCGTCGCCATCGTGCCCAACAACGGATAAACGAACCCAGCGCCCACGCTGGCGCGCACATCGCGCACAGGCACAATGAAGCCGGTCGGAGCGCCCTTGAGATTGGGATCGTGACTCAAGCTCAGGTGCGTCTTCGCCATGCAAATCGGCAGCTTGTCGAAGCCCTGACGCGTATACACCTCGATCTTCTTCTCCGCTTCCGGCGAATACTCAACCCCGCTGCCGCCGTACATCTCCCGCACAATGGTTTCGATCTTTTCCTTGATGGTCATATCGAGCGAATAGAGGAAATGAAAATCGCTCGGCTTCTCACATGCCGCGACCACCGCCTTCGCAAGATCGACCGCCCCCGCGCCGCCCTCCGCCCAGTGGTTCGCGACCACGGCATCCTCGGCCCCGGCCGCGATCGCCAGACGCCGCACCAGATCCACCTCGGCCTGCGTGTCGTTCTTGAACCGGTTCACCGCCACCACCACCGGCACCCCGAAAGCGCGAGCATTCCCGATATGCTTGATCAGATTGCTGCAGCCCTTCTCCAGCAGCTCCAGATTTTCCTCGGTATAAGCATGAGCCAGAGGCTGCCCCGCCACCACCTTCGGACCGCCGCCATGCATTTTCAAAGCGCGGATCGTAGCCACGAGCACGACGCAACTGGGAACCAGGCCGCTATACCGGCACTTGATGTCGAAAAACTTCTCCATCCCCATATCCGCGCCGAACCCGGCCTCGGTCAGCACATACCCGTCCGGACCCACCAGCTTCAGCGCCAGTTGATCCGCCACAATCGACGAATTCCCATGCGCGATATTCGCGAACGGCCCGGCATGCACGAAGGAGGGCGTACCCTCGATCGTCTGCATCAGATTGGGCATGAGCGTGTCCTTCATCAGCACGGTCAGCGCCCCGCCCGTTCCCAGATCGTCGGCCGTAATCGGTTCCCCGGCGCGGCTCGACCCGATGACCATCCGCCCCAGGCGCTCCCGCATATCGCCGAGGCTGGTTGCCAGAGCGAGGATCGCCATGATCTCGCTCGCGACCGCGATATCGAACCCGGTCACACGCGTGACGCCCTTTTCCTCAGGCCCCATACCGATCGTGATCTTCCGCAGCATGCGATCGTTGGTATCGACCACCCGCCGCCACGTGATCGTCTCCGGATCGATATCAAGCCGCGCGAAACGGCTCCGCTCCTCCGGCGTCAGGTCATTTGGGTTTGTTTTTTCGATTCCCAGCTTGCGCAGGCGGCGCAGCATGATGGGCGAAAAGCGCCGGCTGCCGTCCTTCCCGGCCGGACACATCCGGTCAAACAGCACCTGATCGTCGGGCGTCGTCTGCTCGATCATCACGCGGGTATCGATGGCCGCCGCAAGCAGATTATTCGCCGCGATGATCGCGTGGATGTCGCCCGTCAGATGAAGGTTGAATTCCTCCATCGGAATAATCTGACTGTAGCCGCCGCCGGCCGCGCCGCCCTTGATCCCGAAGGTCGGCCCTTGACTCGGCTGCCGGATGCAGGTGAAAACGTTCTTCCCGAGGTGCGCGCCCAGCGCCTGGCTCAACCCGACAGTCGTCGTTGTCTTCCCTTCACCCAAAGGCGTAGGCGTAATCGCCGTCACGACGATATATTTGCCGTTCGGAGCGTCCTTCAGGCGATCCCGCACCGAAAGATGAACCTTTGCCTTGGTCTTACCGTACGCCTCGAGTTCGTCGGGAAGAATCCCGGCTTCAGAGGCAATCTGATCAATCGGAAGCGGAGTCGCGGCCTGTGCGATCTCGATATCGCTGGGCACGGACGCAAGAAGGTTCTTCAGCTTATGAGGCATCTAAGTAGTGTTTGCTTTCAGCGTAGGAAGGGTGTGGGGCCAGGGCTTCGGCCCTGCCGCCGGGCTTCCGCCCGGCGGGGAGCTTTACGTATTTGCCGGTAGCACCGGCGATCTTGTCGCCGGTTTTCAGCGAGCGACAAGAGCCTGCCGGGCCGCGCGCATAAGCATGCGGTAACGAAAACGCATCTCTCCGCATCCCGTTACGCGCCGTCGCCCGCTCCGGTGTTAACGAGAATCCTCTCAGTCGGTTCGTTCGCAGGATCGTAAACCTTCGGAGGAATCCCCGCGTTTCTGATCTGCACCAGCTCCACTTTGAGCGGTTCGGGGTTATTTCCCGGCCTGCTGTCGCGGTCGAGGAAGAGATTGATCCACGAACTCGTGCCCTTGAGCGCAAGCTTTCGCGGCGGAATATAAGTCTTCAGGTCATTCAGTTGGCCGGCGGTCTTCGCGCGATTGTACACGCCAACCCAGATACACGGCTTCTCCGGAATCACCTCGCACTGGCCATTAAACGTCCCGCCGCAAGGGCCATTACGCAGATTCTTGGGACACGTCATCGGGCAGACATATTCCATATCGCTCAGCACGCAGTTCCCGCAGGACTGGCACCCGAACATCGGCTCTTTGATCGAAAACTCGAAACGCTCAAGAGCGCTGGCCATCTTCGGATGCTTGTCGACCCAGCCGGCAACGCCCCGGAGGGCACTCTTGAGCGGGCCGGCGTGCTTCACGTCGAACACCTTCCCCATCGCATCCATGGCGACGGGAACGAAGCCCCGCGGCTTCGTGGGTTCGGTGTGCTGATCGAAGAAATAAAATCCGTCTTTCGGCGAGTAGCAGAACTCCTCGGCGAACTCTTCCCACCGCGATGCCACTGCCTCGGAGCGTTGAATGATCCAGCGAATACGGTCGGCATTATGATCGCCGCCCAGATACGCGCCCGCATATCCCAGACCGCGCAGAATCGCCACGGTGCGCGCCGCCCGCTCCAGCCGCGCGGCCATCCCCTTGTCGGGCGCCTTCGATTCCGCCTGAACCTGCTCCACCAGTTCCTTCGAAACCCAGCAGCCCGGCGGCTCCGCCTTCGAAAACTTCTCCGCGGCTTTCACGGGCAGAATATAAACGTTCCCGTAAACGGGCGTCTTCAGGCCGCGCTCGTCGAGATAACGCTTCAGCTCGCGGAACTTACGCGCATCGTAACCCGAGCTGCGTGATGGCCCAATCCGCCCCCGCCGCGATCTTCTTCTCCAGCTTCAAATACTGATAAGCGCAATCCGCTTCGGTGTACTTGAACGGCGACACTGCAACCGAGGTGAAGAACGGCATCCCGGCCGCCCGCAGTTCGCTGATCGTCTCCACCAGCTGCACCGAATCCATCGCGAAAAGAGGCGGCACAGACTTGTCTTTGCTCTGCGGATAATCGCCCGTGATGGCGAAAACATTCTCGATCCCCAGCAGATAAAGGTCTTCAAGCGCCCGCAGCACCTGCTCCCGGCTGCGATTGACGCACGTGATGTGAACGTTCGGCGTCAGCCCGCGAGCCCGCGCCGCCGTGCCCACGCGAATCGGGTCGTGCCCGAGCGAACCTCCGGCGTAACTGGTGATCCCAGCCCCGATCAAACCCGGCACGCGGGCGAGATCCGACGCAGTCTGAAACAGCTTCGCCTCTCGCGAAAGCTGGCTCGCCACCAGTTCCACCATGTAGGAGAACCGGCCGGCCGTCACCGCTTCCCGGATTGGATTCGCCAGGGCCATATCGTTCCTGAATCTATTTTCCCAGTTCCTTGCGCACGGTCCGCGTCCCCTCCACCATCGACTTCAATTTCGCGAAAGCGACATCGCGCGGAAGATGAAAACAGCCGCAATCCGTAAGCACCGCAATCCGTTCGGCGGGCATCACTTCAAGCGCCTGTCGGAGGTGGTCCGCCACCATCTCAGGTGTCTCGACCTCCTGATTCTTGATGTCGATCACGCCCACGCCCAGTTCGAACGGCGGTTTAAACTCCCGAAACAGGTCCAGATCCTCGCCCCCGCGCCGCGCAAATTCGAGCGTCAGTTGCTGAATATGGGCATCCAGAACCGCCGGAAAAAGATAGCGGTAGCTGCCCTCCCACGAAGGTTTTCCATACCGGTTCCCGTAGCAGACGTGCAGCGCAATCTTCGTATCCACGCCATCCACCAGCGTGTTCAAAGCCTTCAGCGCCCACGGCAGGTCTTCCGGGAAAACCGGAATAGTAAGGCTCGTCGATCTGAATAATGTCCGCGCCCGCCTTCGCCAGCGCCTTCAATTCCAGATTCATGACGCGAGCGATATCCATCGCCAGCGCTTCATCGTTCGGATAGAACTGATTGCGCAGCCGCTTCGTCAGGCAGTGGGGCCCGGTAATGCTGATCTTCGTCACGCGGTCCGTAAAGTCGCGCAGAAACTGAAAATCCCGCACCAGCCCGAGCGATGCCCGCGGCAGCTTTGCCAACACCGAACTGTCGTAAAAATCGTAGTAAAACTTCTTCGAAGAGCGGTCGATCTGCACGCCCGGCAAGCGTTCCAGAAAGTAATCGACCACGTTGTCGCGCCGGGGCTCGCCGTCGGTAATGATGTCGAGACCCGCTGTCTCCTGGTCCTTAATCGCGGCCTTGGCTGCGGCATCGTAAATCTCATCGAGGTCGTGGTGGCTGATCCGGCGGGCAAAGTAATCGCTCTTGAGCCGTTCCAGCCAGCCCGGCATGGAGTAACTGCCGACAATCGACGTGGGAAGAATGGGAAGGTTTGTCATCTGCTATTCGCGTGGCGACGTGTAGAGCACGGAAGTCTTCGATCCCTGGCGATACCGGTATGGCGCGAAATGCAGATCGTATCCGGTGCGTTCGGCCACTCCCCGCAGAAGTGCGCCGTTCACCCAGTTCACGATCGATCCATCCAGCTTTCCGGGACCGTGAAAGCCAACTCGATACTCATTGAGGTCCGTTACGAATATATCCTGTACCTGCAAATAGCCTCGCGGATGGAGCAGCGGAATCGTGTTCACGAAGCTTTCCAGCGCCCCCGAACTGAGATGGAAGCGCAGATCGCCGGGCGTCTCCTGCAGAATGTCTTCGAGCCTCGGCACGTCGAGACCCGTGGGCAGCGCCAGATCCGGCAGGTCCTCGAACGCGACGATCTTTTCTTCAAGCCGCATCGCCTTCCACAGATCCTGCCAGAAAGCCATTCCGCATCCACGATCGCCAATAAATTCCGGTCCAGTCACGAGCAGCTTTTCCGCCATGGACCGGATGTTGGCCACCGGCGCCTTGTACCGCTCCGCGATCTTCACTGCATCGCTCATCGGCACATAAGCGCGCGTGTGCACGTAGAATAACCGGCCGTCACGGCGAAGAATCTCTTCATCCGGCAGGTTGTCGTACATATTGGTCGAATGAATATACAGAACCTTATGGCGCAGGAACGAAAGCGTCTTCAGTGGATTCAGCGCGTCCAGCGCCAGAAAACTGCACAGCTCAATGTGTTCCTTGACCGCGGGACGCGACATGTCGAGCGTGGCCAGCGAATAGTCGCCCATCAGCACGCGCAGCTTCGGGTAGAAACTGGTGCCGCGCAGATGATCCAGCACGCGGAACTTCTCCACGAACATGCCGGACCGCTTGCCGCTGCCCACCCCGATCTCAAGGATGAAGATCTCCTGCGGGAGCTGGTTCTTGCTCTCCATGTCGCGCAGCAGAGTCCAGAAGTCGGCGACGCTGTCGGCGACGGCATCTTCGTTGTTGCCATCCGACTGGCCGCCAGGCAGAGCCTGTTCGTAGCCCTTTCCCGTCGCCTGTTCCCAATCCTTCAGGCACATCCAGTAGAGCTTGTTGAAGTCCCAGGCGATGCTTTGGCGAAAGGACTTGAAGTCTTCAAGAACGATCTTGTCGTCGTTCCGGGCGGGTTTCTCCGGATCTGACGCCGCGATCGCACGCTCGATTTCGCCGCTCAGGCTCTCCGTTCCAACCTGGCGCGTGTCAATCCGTATATCCATCAGTGGCGGCCGCTTGTCGCCCTTCTGGACCTTGCCCCGTGAGGCCGTCACGATCTCGCGAAAATTCTGCTTGTATTGAACCCAGTCGAGCTCAACCTGCAGCCGCGCGAATTGAGCCGGGTCGATATGGCCGTCCCCGACCAGCTTGTAAAGCGATTCCACGACATTCGGCGTGGTAGCCGCCGCGGCCTTGCCGTTCATGTGATTCAATTGCAGGATCATGTGTTGGTGAATAACTGATATTGCACTCGCGAAGTCAGGCCGGAATAGCGACGAACTTCGTCATTGACAGAGTGTATATGATCGCTGTTCGGCTTTGAAAGTGAGGCGGAGCCCGCCGGGTCGCGGGCGACCCCGCGGTCGTCACGAGCTGCCTGATCTACGACACCGCCGTCCCCGCATGTCGCACCCGCTCAGCCACAATCGTGACCTGCATATCGCGCGAAAGATGCACCAGCTTAAGCGCCTCGGGAGAATACCGCGTAACAAAAATCTGCGTGATGCCGTGCTCGCGCGCCCACGCTGCAACGGCCTTTGCGGGCTCGCGGCCCTCAATCACCTGCGGCTGGATCCGCAGATTCTGACAAAAGTTGAAATGCCGCTCGACCGCCGCCCGATCCTCCGCCGAAAGCTCGGACATCGCCGAATCGCGCGCAACCAGGACCGCCTGGCAGGGGGAATTGAGATAATCCGCCACACGCCGTCCGCGCCGGATCAGCATCGCCGTCGAAGGATGCGGTGTAAGCCAGATCAAAATGCTCTCCGGCCGCCCCGACGCGCGGGCCCACACCGGTTCCGGCACCCGCAGGTCCTCCCGCCGCTCCTCCAACTGGTGCGCGGTCTGCCGCAGCGCCAGTTCGCGCAACGCCGTAAGGTTCGATTCGGTAAAGAAATTCTCGATCGCCTGCTTCGCCTTCTCCGGCGCATAAACTACGCCCCGTTCCAGACGATGCAGCAGCGCGCGAGGCGTAACGTCCACCATTACGACCTCATCGGCCTCTTGCACCACCCAATCCGGAACGGTCTCCCGCACACGGATCCCGGTAACGTGCCACACCTGGTCGTTCAGGCTCTCGATATGCTGAATGTTAAGGCTCGTCAGGACATCGATACCCGCGTCAAGGATCGCCATTACGTCCTGCCAGCGCTTTGGTCGCTCCGCTCCGGGCACGTTGGTATGAGCAAACTCGTCAACCACAGCGACCCGTGGACGCCGCGCAATCACTGCTGCGGTATCCATATCTTCGAACGTAGATCCGCGATGCTCGTAGACCTTCCGCGGCACGAACTCAAGCCCGACCGTCTGCGCGATGGTCTCTTTTCGCCCGTGCGGCTCGAACCATCCGACGACAACATCGACGCCCTGCAGCCTGAGCTCCTGCGCCTCCGTCAGCATCTGATAAGTCTTGCCGACACCCGCGGCATAGCCGAGGAAGATCTTAAGTTTGCCCCGCGAGCCCATGCCTAGCCATTACAACACCCGTGGAACAGGCCATCGGGCCCGACGCGAAACTCTATTCGGAACCGAGCGTATCCGCCTCTTTCGGCCCGCCGCGAAGCCGGAATCGCGGCGAAAGGCAAAGAAATGACAAGCGTCAGTGACGCAGCCCGCGTAAGCGTGGCGCACCGTACTGTTTGCGAAGTGGAGCAAACGCTACTTCAGGCGCGGAAGCCGTTAAACCTTTAACCTGTTCGGGTTTTGGAGCAATTGCCCCTTCCCTGCCTCTATGCTAAAAACAGGTCGCTATGAACGACACGCCACCCGAGCCTGAAACCCTTCCAACCCTGTATCGCCGCGCCTTTGCGGAATACGGTGTGCAGGCGCTTTGGAACAAACGCATGCTTGAAGAACCGACGCCGGACGACGCGCTTGTGATTGCGCGGGCGCTGCGCATCGAAGGCGACCGCGAAGCCCGGAAGCTGGCGGAACAGATCGAGAAGGCATGCCGTGCCGCTCTCTAAAACCCAGACCGATATTCTCCGGCTTCTGGCCGCGCACCGTGACCCCGAAAGCTATGTTGCCGGAGCGAGCGCGTTGAACCGAGACGCGCCTCGCTATTCCGGCGACATTGATGTTTTCCATAGCCGCGAGGAACGCGCTGCATCCGCCGCCGCCGCTGATGCGCAAACACTTGAAGCCGCGGGATACGGCGTCAAATGGGTACGGCGCGAACCGGCAATCTATACCGCCGAAGTTACGGGACCGAGCGGCGCGACACATCTTGAATGGGTTGTCGATAGCGAGTTTCGTTTTTTCCCTGTTATGCGGGATGACACTTTCGGCTATGTGCTGCACCCGGTTGACCTCGCAACAAACAAAATTATGGCCGCTGCCGGACGGCGCGAAGTGCGGGACATCGTTGACGCGGTAATGGTCCACGAAACCATCCTGCCTCTCGGCGCTGTCGTGTGGGCTGCCGTCGAAAAGGCGCCCGGATACACGCCCGAAGGGCTGATTGCCGAAATCCGGCGCAACTCCAACTATCCCACCGCTGAATGGCGAGCGCTTGCCGGCACCGAACCGATTGACCCGGGTGTGGTGATGCCGAAGCTGCGCGCCGCGCTCGATGACGCGGAAGCTTTTGTCTCCCACATGCCCACGAATAAAACCGGGTTGCTGTTCCTTCAGGCCGGTAAAGTTGTGCAGCCCGAACCCGACCGGCTGGACAGTTATCAAACGCATGCGGGACAACTGCGCGGCCACTGGCCGAGCAGCCCCGATATCACAACGGCCATGTTTGAGCGTTACAACAAAAAACCGAATGGCGAACCGAAGCCCTGATGTTGCAAATACGGGAGGTTTTGAAATGCGGTGCTCGCGTGTTTTCTTTCGATCCTGGCCGGTTCGCACCTGTAGTGGGGCCCGTAGAACCCCAGTCGGCCCGTGACGACCTCTATTTCATTTGAACGTGCAACTCGCCGTCCGCGATGAATTTCCGCGTATCTTCGTTGAAATCGGCGGACTCGGTTTCAAGCAGCACTGTGTCGATTCTAAAGGTGACGTGGCCAGACAAGTGAATCACCGCTCCATCTCTCTCAATGTGGTTCGAGGTAATGTCGAAGTCACCAGCGGGAACCGAAACACTCACCTTACCATTGGCGACGATTCTGTGGGCATCTTCGTTGAAATCGACCGCGTCGGCTTCAACCATCAATCCCGCAGTCTTAACGGTTGCATGACCAGATAAATGAACAACGGCTCTCTCAATTTGGTTCGCGGTCATGTCCAAATCACCAGATGGCAGAGGGGGCTGCGCGATGGCCAAAACCCAAGGCACGATGTCATTACGAGAAGCTTCATTTGGAAGAAAACCCCGGACTTTATGCTATCTCATACCTTCTGGCGCGGCGCGTTATCTTGCCTCCCTCGAAAGCCGTAAAACAGACAGCCGCGCCACTTGGAATTCAGGGCGTCGACGTTGTTGTCGGATGGTTCGAGCCTCATGACCGGAAGGAGACCAGCGCGCAGACGGTCGGGCTCGAGTTCGTGCCTCGGAAGGTTTACGAGCATCGCGGCTCGACGTTTGAAGATATAGATACCGCCGCTGTCATCGCGCGGCGTCCGCGCGTTGCCGTGCTTGACGAGTTGCTCACACCAACGTGCTGGACCGCACCCAGCCGGGACTTCCCCTCAAGAAGGGCCGTTGTGGGACCATGACGCACGATTATAAACGCAACGGGACGTGGCAACGGATGACTACCTGATCGCCGGCCTGAAGCGGGGAGGAATCTGCACGCCGGATTTCTGTTTGGACATTAATTCGGAAAACCCTGGTGAAGAGTTCATTTTTGACGGTAACGGAATCAGGCGCACGAGAAATCACCGTTCCTGCGTCGACGGGGTCCGTATCCCGCAGACTCGTCCTGACACCTGAAGAATTCCGGCTTTGAGCCCGGGCTGTCAATGGTTGATGCCAGAGCAAAAGAATATAAAGCGAGGCACTAACAAATCGACTGCAAAGCATAACCTGGCCTGCCTTGAATATTACGAGCCGAAGCACCTGCTGCGAGCGAACATCTTCGTGAAAGCATCATACTCCGGATTCGCCCATCTGACGCAGCGATGCCCTCCTCGATGGCATACCCGCCGTCGCTCAAAGGGTTGCGACAAGGCAGTCCGCCACCAGGTTGAGGACTCCGAAGTTTCATTGGCGAACAAAGACGACCTCGCCCATATCTGAAGTTTTGCTGAAAATGTGAAGACGGTGACCCGAGCTCGCTCGCCTTCATCCCCGCTTCATCTCAGCGTAACGGATTTTTAATCCTGTAACCCCATACTTCTCGCTGAGAGGCCGGACCCCATGTCCTTCGCCTTTCGACGCTGTTCGTTCGAATAAAGAGGAAAAATGAAGAGAAACCTGAAAATGTGTTTGTGCGCAGGCGCGCTTGTGCTGGCTCTGACGCCGGCGCTCCGCCTGTCGGCCCAGAGCGCCAGTAACATTAAGCGAGTCCTGCTTATCAGCATCGACGGAATGCATGCGCTGGACTACATCAACTGTGCAAACGGCATCAGCGGCGTGAATGGAGGTCAGCCATACTGCCCGAACCTCGCCGCGCTCAAAGCCACCGGAGTCAATTATCTCGGTGCGTCCACTTCCAAACCGTCCGATTCGTTTCCCGGACTGATGGCCCTTGTTTCCGGCGGATCTCCGCGCACGGTGGGAGCGTTTTACGACGTCGCATACGACCGCTCGCTTGATCCGCCCGCCACAACCACCGGAAATGGCGTGGCCGGCAGCCCCGGCGCCTGTGTTCCGAACACGGCTCCGACAGGCACGACCACGGAGTTCGATGAAGGCATCGATCTCGACAAAACGAAACTCAACGGCGGCGCCGTCAGCGGAGACGGTGGCATCGAATCCATCGATCCGAGTAAATTGGAACGCGACCCCAGCAAAAACTGCGCCCCCATTTATCCCTGGAACTTCGTCCGCACCAACACAATCTTCGGTGTCGTTCACGCCGCCGGCGGCTACACCGCCTGGTCCGACAAACATCCGTCATATTCGTCCGTGTCGGGCCCCGGCTTCGGTACGAACCTCGACGACTACTATTCGCCCGAGATCAACTCGATTCCCGTAGCTCTTCCCGGCGTGAGCGCCGGCTCGGTCAGTTGCAATCCGCTCCCGGACCAGACCGCCGTGGCTGCTTCGAATGCCTGGACGGATAGTTTCCAGAACATTCAGTGCTACGACACGCTGAAGGTCAATGCCATTCTCAACGAAATCGGCCGGAAAACCCATAACGGCGCCGCGCCGGCTCCCGTGCCGATGCTCTTCGGAATGAATTTCCAGGCGGTGAGCGTAGGTGAGAAGCTGATCGAAAAGTCGCTGAGCCTGACGGGCGGCTATCTCGACTCCGAAGGCACTCCGACCCCCTCGCTGCTGAGCGAAATCCAGTTTGTGGATTATTCTATTGGCCAGATGGTAGCCGCGCTCAAGAGCAGCGGCGTTTACAGCTCCACGCTCATCGTAATTACGGCCAAGCATGGCCAGAGCCCCGTCGATTCCGCTCGCTACACGGGCATCACCAGCTCCGGTCCGGTGACAACGTCCCCCGCGACTATTCTGGATGGATTCGGTTGCCTCCCATTGTCTGAATCCCCCTCGAACCCGACGGGTATCGGCGCGACCGAAGACGATATTTCAATGATCTGGCTGAACAGTAACTGCACGACGGCGAGCGCGGTAAGTAAGCTCGAAGCCGGTTCGCCGGCGTCGGCGAATGTCGCGGGTATTGGTCAGATCTTCTGGGGCCGCGGTATCGCCCAGTTATTCAATCCCCCGGGTTATGCGCCGACCGGCGATCCCCGGACTCCGGACATCCTGGTAACTCCAAACGTCGGAGTTACTTACTCCGGTAGTTCGAAGAAACTGGCGGAGCATGGAGGTTTCGCGCATGACGACACCAACGTCATGATGCTCCTCTCGAATCCTCAACTGACCCCGGCGACCATCTTCAGCCCGGTCGAGACAATGCAGGCTGCTCCCACAATCCTCAAAGCCCTGGGACTGGACCCGACCTCCCTCCTCTCGGTACGCATCGAAGGCACGCCAGTGCTTCCGAACTTCTAGCCTGGAACCGGCGAGCGCCGCTGCAATTGCCGCGCTCGCCGCCCCCGAAAAGGCCGGTGACAAATTTGGAAATAAATTTTCGCCATCGGCGCGTTGAAAACAAAGTACTTTCACGCCCGTCCTCCTGGCGTGTGCACGCATTGCGAAAAACGCATGCTAACTTTTCAATCGAAAGAACCTCGTCGCACCCATTGGCGTACGGGGGCACTAAACCACGCGATTCCTCGAGGCTCCGTGTGGCATAACGTCGAAATAATGGGCGGCAGGCGCTCCCGTCATTGGTGCGGCCTCTGTTCCGGCGGAGAAACCAAACCGGCGTTGGTCTGAACGATATCAGGCGTTGGGGCGCCCCAAACATAAGAACAGGAAGTAGCGGCCGGCGGTATCAGTCGTGTGAAACCCGCGGATCAAACGCGTCGCGCAGATGCGTAATCGTGTCTCCCGTGATCGAGACAGCATCAAACCGCGTACGCGATTCGTCCGCACCAGATCGCCGCACGTAATCCTGGGCCGCGCGTCGAAGTGCGCTTATCTTCTCCGCGTCGATATCCCGCTCCGGCGCGCTCCACTCGCCTGACGTGCGCGATTTCACCTCGACAAACACCAGCGACTCGCCTTCCCAGGCGACAATATCGATCTCGCCGCCGCCCTGCGGAGGCCGCCAATTGCGAGCCACTACGGTGAATCCGTTGCGCCGAAGATAGCGATGCGCGAGATCTTCCCCGTGCCGCCCAAGATTACGTTCCTTGCGGTAGCGGAGGCCGTCCGCGATCCGGTACAGGGGGGCCAACGGGTTCAAACTCGAACACCATCGCTTTCCCGCGAATCACATAGCAGAGGTAGAACTCCCAAAACTTGCGGAAGCGGGGAAACCGGTTCACCAGAAATTCGAAGCCAAGCCATCTCCAGAACGCTAGTAGCTTGACGTGCACGGAAATCTCACGAAATCTCGCGGCCGTGTAATAGCCGAATCCGCCGTGGTTCTCGCCGAAGTAGCGGAACGAAAAACTGTTCAGGTGGTGCTTATGGGTCGGATCGCAGAATGAGCTGAAATCGGTATAGTGCGGGGTTTCGATGCGCACCCTTCCGCCCGGTTTGACAAGCCGGTGGAACTCCTCCATCGTGCGGATCACGTCCGTCAGATGCTCGATGACGTGGATCGCCCGCAATCCGTCGAAGGTGCGGTCCGCGAAAGGGTAAGGGAAGTGGTCGAGATCGCAGATGACGTCGGCGGCGCTTTCCGGATTGACGTCGATCCCGATTGACCCCGGCGTCTTGCGAATCCCGCATCCCACATCCAGCGTTCTCGGCTCTTGAGTCAACCCTCAAGCCTAACAATCTTGCATTCCGACTATCCGCATAGTAGAGTAAACTCAAATGCAGGTTGGTTGCATGGAACTGCTTCTGGTCCTCGTGCTCTCTTCCGGTTTGAGTGCTCAAACTGCCACCCTGGATAGCCATTGGCAAGGCGTGATGCAGCGCGAGGGCGCATCAATGACTGTGCGATTCGATTTCCGAACCGGAGCCGGCGGTCCCAGCGGAAGCTTTACGTCCGAGAGCCAGCGAGCCATCGAATATCCGCTCGACAAGGTTGAATACTCCGGACCGGCCACCCATTGGGTCCTGGGTGACTCACTCATTTTTGACGGGAAGGTCTCTGCCCAGGCAATCACAGGAACCTTTCAGGACGGTCCCGGACGCGGAACGTTTTCCCTGAAGCGGGTCGCACTCGCTCCGCCTCCTTATCTCCGGCAGGACGTGACGTTCCGTCACGGAGATGTGATTCTTGCCGGAACATTACTCTTGCCGCGCGGCGCCGGCCTGCACCCCGGTATCGTCTTTGTGCACGGAAGCGGTCCGGAGACACGATGGGGAACATCTCTCTTCTTCGCCGACCGCTTCGCCCGTGCAGGCGTAGCTGCGCTCGTATTCGACAAACGCGGAACAGGCGGGTCGACGGGAGACTGGAAGGCGATCGACTATCGGGAACTGGCCGGAGATTACGTCGCCGCTATCCGCTTCCTTCAGATGCAACACGGCGTGGACCCGAAGCAGGTTGGCACCTACGGTCACAGCCAGGGCGGCACGATCTCGCCGCTGATTGCGGACCAGGCGGGAACCGTCGCGTTCATCATCGCGGGAGCGGCCATCGGCACGGGTCCGCTTTATACCCAGGACCTCTATCGCACGCGGAATGAACTCGAAGACGCCGGCTTTACCGGCGCCAGACTTTCCCAGGCGATGGACCTTTACCGCAAGTGGTTAGACACCGCCCGCACCGGCAAAGGTTGGGACACGCTTGCCCCCGCCATGGCCGCCGCTAAAGGCCAGCCGTGGTTCGGCGCGCTGGACCTCCCGCTCGATAAGAACTTCTGGCTGTACAAGTGGTATCCTCCCGTAGGCAATTTCAATCCTTTGCCTTTCTGGGAACGGGTTAAAGTTCCGGTGCTCCTTGTTTGTGGCGAGCGCGACCGGAATACGCCTATCGACCCGAGCCTCGCCGGAATCGGTCAGGCGTTGCGCAAGGCCCGCAATCCTGATTTCACACCGCTCATTATTCCTGGAGCGGCGCACAACCTGACAATCCAGTGGAGCAAAGGAGAACCTTTCTTCTGGTGGTACGGCGCGCCAGGTTACGCCGAGCTGTTAACGGCTTGGGTTAAATCGCGCTTCCCCGAAAAATAGTGAATCGCATGGCATCGACAAAGCTCACCAGACTCGAACTTCAAATCATGGAGGCGCTCTGGACCAAAGGCGCGTGTTCGGTCCGCGAGATCCTCGAGACTTTCCCCGCATCGAAGCGCCCCGCATACACCACGATTCAGACCACCACCTACAGGCTTGAGACGAAGAAGGCCGTGCGCATTGCCAAGCGGATCAGCAACGCCAACATTTTCGAAGCTGCAATCTCCCGCGTCGAAGCTCAGGGCAGGCTTGTCGACGAGCTTCTGAGCCTCTTCGGCGGCGGCTCGAAGCCGGTCATGGCGCACCTGATTCGAACCGGCAAGCTGACGCTCGAGGATGTTCAGGACGCCGAGAAAACTCTGCGCGACCTCAAAGCAAAGGAGGGAAAACGGAAATGAACTTCGCCATGAATCACATCTGGCAATCCACGTTGTTCGCGCTCTTCGCGTGCCTGGTAAATCTCTCGGTTCTGCGAAAGAACGGTCCGCAGGTGCGGTACGGCGTATGGCTGGCTGCGTCCGCCAAGTTCATGATCCCCTTTGCGGCGCTCACTGCTCTGGGCGGCCGGCTGGGATTTATGCATTCCGAAACGCAGGCGTCCTTTTATTACGTGGTCGACGACGTGAGTCGGCGCGTTACCCCACGCTTCGCTCCCTCGCCGGCAGCCAATCCGCTCCCCGATTTATTGCCGATCGTCTGGATCTGCGGAGCCGCAGTGGTGGCAACAATCTGGTGGTTTCGATGGCTACAGCTACGCGCTGTCAGGCGCTCGGCAACGCCATTGAGAATGGCCGAGGGCATTCACGTTTTGTCCTCTCGCGATCGGCGCTTCGAGCCTGGCGTTTTCGGTCTTTTCCAGCCCGTAATACTCATCCCTGAAGGCATCACGGATCGCCTCTCTTCCGAGCAGTTCGAGGCGATCCTGACGCATGAAATCTGCCACGTTCGCCGTCGGGACAACCTCGCCGCGGCGATTCACATGCTCGTCGAAGCGCTGTTCTGGTTTCATCCGCTGGTCTGGTGGCTCGGCCAAAGGCTGACGCAGGAGCGGGAACGAATTTGCGACAACGACGTCTTGCGGCGCAGCAACGCCCCAGCCGTGTATGCGGAAGGAATTCTGAACGTCTGCAGGTTTCATGTCGAGTCGCCTCTGCGCTGCGTTGCGGGCGTTACCGGATCGAACCTCAAACAACGAATCGAGGAAATCATGACTCACCGCCCGGCCGAAAGGCTGAGCCTGGCGAAAAAGGCATTGTTGGCGGCCGCATTGTCTGCCTCCGTTGCCGTCCCGGTTTCGATCGGCCTGCTCCACGCGCCGCTGCTTCAGGCGCAGGCCCCCGCCACAGACCAGCAATTCGAGGTCGCGTCGATTAAGCCCAACAACTCCGCAGAGAATAACCACAGCGTCCGCATCAAGCCAGGGGGCCGAATGGTCGCGTCTAACGCCTCCCTCTGGTCGTTGATCACAGCGTCGTATCAAGTCCAGGATTATCAGCTTTCCGGCGGACCGGAGTGGCTCAAGTCGGCCAGGTTCGATATCGACGCGAGAGGACCCCTCAAACCTGACATCCCAGTCAACGATCAGATTTCGCAGATGCTCCAGTCTCTGCTCGCGGACCGCTTTCAGCTCAAACTTCATCGAGAAGCGAAGGAGATGCCCATCTATGCGCTGCTGATCGCGAAAAACGGACCAAAGCTCGATCCCGCGCGCGGAGGAAACTGCTTCGACCCCTCGGCCGGCATTCCGCCGCCGGCGCCAGACGCTCGTCCTTGCGGCGGCTTCAACATAAATGACGGCCAAATGTTCGCCTCGGCGATACCGATGACCCGTATGGCTCTGGCTTTGTCTCACCTTGTGGGCAGGCCTGTGGTCGACAAAACCGGGCTCGCCGGGGCCTTCGACGTCACTCTCCACTGGACCCCGGACGACACCGACACTTCCGAGCCATCGATCTTCACCGCTCTCCGGGAACAACTCGGGCTCCGGATCGAAGCACAAAAAGGTCCGGTTGAGGTTCTCGTTATCGACAGCGCCCAGCTTCCCTCGGCGAATTAAACACGGTCGTATGCTGAAAGAGAATGACCGCAGAGCCGCCCGCCTCGCCTTACGTTGAGCAGGACCATAATCCCTACCCTCTTGAGTTCGAAATGCCGCAAGGTGCCATCGACGCGCACATGCACGTCATCGGTCCGTTCGACAAATTTCCTCTGTCGCCGAAAGCACAGTACAAGCCCTTTCCGGCGACCTGGCAAGAACAGAAGGAAATCCTCATCGACAAGATGGGTTTCTGGGGTTATGTGGTCGTCCAGGCCACCTGCCACGGCACGGATAATCGCGTCGTGGTCGACGCGCTGGAGCACATGAACGGGCGCGCAGCCGGCGTCGCCAGCGTCACCGAAGACATCACAACGGACGAACTGAAGCGCATGCATGACGCCGGCGTCCGGGGAGTTCGTTTCGCATTTCTCCCGCACATCGCGAGCGAAACCACCCCGGCCGGCGTCATCCAGCGCATCGCCGAAAAGATCCAGCCCTTCGGCTGGCACACCGACCTCTACTTCCTTCCGCAGACATTCGAAATCATGGACCCGCTGATCCGGTCCCTGCCGACCCCTGTCATCATCGATCACATGGGCCGGCCCGACGTCAAAATCCCGGTCGAAAAGAACGACTATTTCCAGCGCCTGCTCGAACTCGGCGCCAGCCGCGACGGCATCTTCTGGAAGGTCACCTCACCCGATCGCTACACTCGTTCGGCGCGTCCCGAAGACTGGGACATCGTGCTTCCTTTCGCGCACACGTTGATCAGACACTTCCCCGGGCAGATCATCAGCGGCACGGACCGGCCACGTCCGAACATGAATACCGTTATCGTCACCGGCCGCGGCGACCCGCCCAACAAGATGCCCAACGACGGCGACATCGCCAACCACTGGATCTGGCCCGCCGCCCACAAAGACCCCGCGGTGCTGCGGCAGATCCTCGTCGAGAATCCGCGCAAGCTGTACGAGTTTCGGGAGGTCTGATGCCGCATTTAAGAATCGAAGTTGCCCAGGAGTGGCTCACCGAAGACTTTAAGGCCGCGACAGGTTTCGATGCGAAGAAGCTGCTTGATCATCTCGTCCAGGTGGTTGCGAATCTGCGCATGCCAAATCCAAAGGCTGTTGACGACCCGACGCTGCCCGCCGAAGTGCCCATGATCAACCTGAGCAATCTGAAGCATGCCATCGTGCCGCTCTACTACGCGCATATGGCCGGCGACCAATCGAAACGCTTCCTGCATATCACGCTCTCGGCCGGCAACGACACGCCAGGCCGAACCGCCGAGGTGCGTCTGCACGCCTCGCAAGTTCTCGGCGATGAGGTCGATAAGTTCGTCGGGGACCTCGCCGGCCTTGGGTCAGTCACGGTCCATGTTCAGGACATCAACCGCGACCGCGGTTATTCAACCACCGCCGAGCGAAGGAAGAAACGAGCCAATGTCCCGGGGCTGGGAAAGTAAGGACGTCGAATTCCAGCAGGAAGAAGCCGCGGCGAAGCGAGCCGCTTCGAAGCAGACACCCCTGACGGCCGAAGAGGTTCGCCTGCGGACTGAGCGCGAAAGCCTCCAGCTATCCCGCACGCGCGTTCTGAAAGACCTCGAATCCGCCACGCATCCGCGCCGTCGGCAGCAACTGGAATCGGCGTTGCGGCATCTCGATCAGAAGCTCGCCGAGTTGGGTTAACAGCGCTCCAGAATGGTTGCGATTCCCTGGCCGACCCCGATGCACATCGTGCAGAGCGCGTAACGTCCGCCGGTCTTGTGCAACTGCGAAATCGCGGTCGTAATCAGCCTCGCGCCGCTGGCTCCTAACGGATGGCCGATCGCAATCGCCCCGCCGTTCGGATTCACCTGCTCGGCATCGTCCGGCAGGCCAAGGTCGCGGGTGACCGCGAGCGCCTGCGACGCGAAGGCCTCGTTGAGTTCGATCACGTCCATCGCGGAGAGCGTAAGTCCGGTCTTCGCCAGCACTTTCTTCGTAGCAGGCGCTGGTGCGAAACCCATGATCCGCGGCGCCACGCCCGCAGTTGCCGTCGCCAGCACTCTGGCCCGAGGCGTGAGACCGTACTTCGAAACCGCTTCAGCGGAAGCCAACAGAACGGCGCAGGAACCGTCGTTTACTCCAGAGGCGTTGCCTGCGGTCACCGTGCCGGTCGGTTTCACGATCGGCTTCAGTTTGGCGAGACCTTCCAGAGTCGTGTCGGGCCGAGGGTGCTCGTCGAGTTCGACCTTCTTCGGCTCGCCTTTCTTCTGCGGGATACAGACCGGAATCAGTTCGTTCGCGAAGAAGCCGGCGGCGGCTGCCTTTGCGCAGCGATGCTGGGTCCGGAATGCGAAGGCGTCCTGATCTTCCCTTGAAATACCGAAGTCCTCGGCGACGTTTTCACCGGTCTCCGGCATCGAATCCACGCCGTATTTTGCTTTCATTACCGGATTCACGAAGCGCCACCCGATGGTAGTGTCGAAGATCTCGGCGGTCCTGCTGAACGCGGAATCGGACTTGCCGGTCACGAACGGCGCCCGAGTCATACTCTCGACGCCGCCCGCGATCATGAGCTCCGTTTCGCCCGACTTGATCGCCCGCGCCGCCGTCCCGACCGCGTCCATGCTCGACCCGCACAGCCGGTTGATCGTCGACCCGGTAACTTCTTTCGGCAAACCGGCCAGCAGCAGAGCCATGCGAGCAACGTTGCGGTTATCTTCGCCCGCCTGATTGGCGCAGCCGAAGAGGACGTCGTCGAGCGCGCCCCAGTCGACTCCCGGGTTTCGTTCCACCAGAGCCCGGATCGGGATCGCCGCCAGATCGTCGGTGCGGACCGGCGCGAGCGCCCCCGCATAGCGGCCGAAGGGCGTACGAATCGCGTCACATACAAAAACGTCTGCCATAAAAGGAAATCCTATTCTATTCCGGCCGAACTCCGGCGTAAGCCTTTCGCAGCAGGTCCAGCACCCCGGCGTACTCGACCGGCCGCGGGTTCGGGTACGGGTTCCGCGTCGCCAGATCCGCCGCGCGCTCCAGACCGTCCTCCGGCATCCCGATGTCTTTCAACGCGAGCGGCGCACCGACTGACGCCGCCAAGTCATAGATGCCTTGCGCCGCGTCTTCGACTCCCAGCGCGTCCGCGACAATCCGCATCGCCTCCGGCGCCGCCTCCCGGTTAAAGGCAATCGCGTGCGGAAGAACTACGGTATGAACCTCGGCGTGTGGCAGGTTGAACGTGCCGCCGAGGGTGTGGCAAAGCTTGTGGTGAATCCCGATGCTGACGGCCCCGAGCACGGTGCCCGCCAGCCATGCCCCGTAAAGAGCGTCCGAGCGGGCGGCGATGTCGCCGGGCTCCCGCACCACCACCGGCAACGATCTCGCCAGCGCCCGAATTCCTTCCGCTGCGAACAGCGAAATGATCGGGTTTCCGTCATGCGCGTAGAGGCCTTCCACGCAGTGGGCGATCGCGTTCATGCCCGAAGGGCCGGCAATCCGCGGGGGCAGCGTCAGGGTTAACTCGGGATCGTAAATGACCGTCTTCGGCAGCACCTTCCGATCGCGGCCGGTCTTCTTGACGCCGCCTTCGGTCAAGCCCCAGATGGGCGTCATCTCCGAACCCGCGTAGGTGGTGGGGAGGGCCACGATCGGCAAGCCGCTCTCCAGCGCGATCGCCTTACCCAGCCCGATCGTCGAACCGCCTCCGATCGCGACACAGCATCCGGCGTTCAAGCGAGCGGCTGTCTCGCGCGCTCGGCGCGCCGTCTCGACGGGCACGTGCATGACGGCTTCCGCGAAGACTCCCGCAGAGAGGTCCCCCAGGCGCCGTGCGGCGTCTTCCGCACTGGACCGCTGTTCCGGCGTCGACAAGACAATCGCCCGGCCGACTCCCAATCGCTTCACCTCAGCGGCAAGGCGTTCGAGGGTACCAGTTCCGAAAACCACCCTCGACGCGGCCTGATCGTAAATGAACTCCCGCATATTGTGTTACCTCGCAATCATATTGCACATATTGGGTAGCGAGCGACAACTTCATGGAATCGCTTCTTGACAAATATTAATCTCGGGTTTATTTTGTAGATATCACTGAAGAAGGAGGTGGTCCAGAATAATGAGTTCAAGTAGTAGACCGCGCGAGGTGGCCGACTATTGAGTCGACCCGTTCTAACGTTGCCGATCTTGCTCTCAGTGGCAGGATCACGTTCCTGTGGACCGGTTGCCTCGTTGCGTCGTAGTTCGCGTACGTAGTAACTGCCTCAGTAATAACAGGCTGCGAAGCCCCCACGAGCCACGCTACGGCTCGCGGGGGCTTTGTGCGTCTTTTGGGCGCATTTGACAAGCATGTTAAGATGAAAATTCCCGAAAGGTAACGAAATGAAAGCTGGAATTCACCCCGCCTACAACGAGGTCAACGTAATCTGCGCGTGCCAACACACGTTCAAGACCCGTTCCACCCACAAAGGCGACATCCGCGTCGAAATCTGCTCCCACTGCCACCCCTTCTTCACCGGCAAACAAAAGCTGGTGGATACCGCGGGTCGCGTGGATAAGTTCGAAAAGAAATACCAGAAAGTGCGCGCCGAAAAGGCCGCAAAACTGGCCACGCACTAACCTGGGTTCAACCGCTACCGAGTGGGATTCGCGCCATTAGGGTCGTTCCGCGATTCAATTGTGAAGTGATCTCGACCGTTCCCCGGCAGAGATGAATCCGCTCGCGGATATTCACCAGCCCCAGGCCCTCGCCACGCGCCAGGTCCGTCTCGAACCCCTGACCCTCGTCCCTGACGGTCAACAGCAGGGTATTATCCTCAATCGCAAGAATCACTTCGGCGCGCTTCGCCTGCGCGTGCTTCGCGACGTTCCGAAGCGATTCCTGCACCACGCGGTAGACGCACACCGCGATATCCCGCGGGATTGCGGCGTTATTCTCGGCAACCAGGTTCTCGGGAACTACAAGCTCGACCTCTATCCCCTCCAGCCGCTTGAACTCGTCCGTGAAGGAGGCCAGCGCCACTCTCAATCCCGCATGCTCGAGCAGCGCCGGATGCAACTGATGTGAAAGCTGGCGGACGTCGTCGGCCAGCCCGAAGACGCGCTGCTGAATAGCGGCCAGATCGACGGCGATGGGTTCCCCGGCAGGCAATCGCATCTTGAGGCGGCTCATGGTGATCGCGAGAACCGCGATTTTCTGGACGATATCGTCATGCAGTTCCCGCGCGATCCGGCGCCTCTCCTCTTCCTGCGCGGTAATCAGTTTGCCGGCCATCTCCCGGATCTGATCGCTGCTCCTGCGAAGCTCATTCTCGGCCAGTTTGCGTCCGGTGATGTCGGTCACCATGCCCAGAGCGCTGCCGAACCGGCCATCCTCGTCCGGCACGGGCGTTGTCGAGACGATTCCCCAGAGATCTGTCCCGTCCTTGCGACGGAAATTGAGATCGAACTGCTCGGCGATTCCCGCCCGCCGCCGCTCCATCCGCCGATTCGCCTCATCGCGGGATTCGTCCCCTATGAAATCCAGCGCCGAACGTCCGATCATCTCGTCCGCCGAGTAGCCGAGCATCGCAGCCATCCGCTGGTTGACGAAGACGATCCTGGTGTCGTCCTCCACGATCCAGATGCCTTCGTTCGCGGTATCCACAATCCGGCGGTACTTTTCTTCGCTGCGCCGGAGCGCCTGCTCCGCTCGCTGGCGCTCGATCGCGATCCCGGCGAGGTGCGTGGCCACACTGGTTAACCTCATCTCCGCGGCATTGGGACGCCTCGGCTCGTGATAATACATGGCAAAGGAACCGAGTACGGCGCCATCCGGTGAAAGTATCGGGGTCGACCAGCAGGCGCGCAGCCCGAAGGCCTGAGCCAGTGCCCGGTAGTCCTCCCACAACGGGTCCGTCATGATGTCGGTGACAATCACGGGTTTCCCGCGGTACATCGCGGTACCGCACGAGCCGGCCTTCGGACCGATTGGAGAGCCATTGATGGCTTTCAGGTAGCCCTCGGGAAGGCTGGGCGCCGCCCCATGGCGCACATGAACACCGTCTTCACCCAGCAGGAGAATCGAACATAACATCCCGTTCGATTGGAGTTCGATCAGGTGAAGAATGCTCTTCAGGGTGTCGGGAAGCGGAGCAGCGGACGCGATCATCTCAAGGACTCGCTTCTGCCCCTCGTGGAATACCTGCTCGTCTTCGCGATCGGTAATGTCCGACATGACCGCAACGCCCGCGACAATCTTACCCCGGGAATCGCGAACCGGGGCCGAGCTGATACTAATTTGGCCAGGGGTACCATCGCCGCGCTCGATCCGGCACTCCTCGTTCCGGACGATCTCGCCGGTCAGGATCGAGCGGGTCAGCGGCTGCTCGTGAAATTCGTATTCGGGGCCGTCGGCGGACAGCCCCCGGTAGTAGCGGCAGATCTCCTCGACCCCGGTCAGATCCATCCGAGGCACGCCCATCCACGGCCGCCGCCAGATTCGCTCTGCCTCCTCACTCGTGATCACAGGTTTCCCCGTGACTGCTTCGGCGATCATCACGCCGCCGGGCATTTGCCGAATCGCCATTTCGAGGAGCGCGCGGTCCTCTTCCGCCGTCCGGCGGCCTGTGATATCCACCATCACTCCACGTCGGAAAGAGGGAAGATCGTGGCTCATTTCCACGGTCACGATGTCGCGGAGCCACACAACACGACCGTCCGCGGTGATCATTCGGTATTCCAGCTGGTAATTTTCCCCCTTGTCCGTGGCCGCCTTGCAAAAATCCATGGCGAAGGACCGGTCGTCGGGGTGCAGGTGGTCCGCCCAGAAATTCGGAACCTCCCATTGTTTGAGGGGATATCCCAGGATACGCTCCGCCTGCGTGCTGACGAAAGTGAACTTCCCCGCCGCCAGGTCGAACTCCCAGGCGACTCCGTCAACAGAACTGAGCAGCGTCTCGAACCAATACTGACCGCCGAGCGGTCTGCCTCCCGCCGGCTTGCGTTCGATTGTCCTTTTCTGTGCAGACCCTGTCATTCCTCCCCATGATGAGGAGATGGCGGCAGGAGATTTATTACTTTGAGAGCTGATTACTTGTGGCCAAACCTGAGATTCACGAACGCGGGTGCGGGACCATAGGGATTTGCGGAGGGAGCTACTTCGTACAGCGGCGCGGGAGGCGCAGTCCCGGGTTCGAGGCCGACCCAGCTCTTGCGGCTGGAGGAGTGATCCCTGGCCGGAGTAACCGCTGTCCACCGGACCGCCGTTGCGGCGGGCACAGAAGCGGTGATCGGCAGAGAGGACGATGCGAGCAGCTTTACCTGGGGAGTATCAACGCGAGCCGGGACAATCGGTGTGGGGACGGATTCGGCGGAGGAACGATCCTGAGCAGGCGTCGCGGCGTTGGAATTCGTCAAAGGCATAGCCGGGACGGAAGCGGGGTGGGTCAGGGATGCGACGATCCGGGGTTCCTGAGCGGTGGGGTTTTCCTTCAAAGAGGTTGATTCCTGCCGGGCGGACGTTTGGGCGACGAGCGATGTGGCGAAGCAGAAGCATGCGGCGGCGAGGATCGATTTCCGGGTCAGCATTGTTTGAGTCAGGGTTTGATTCATATTCAACCTCATGAATCCAGACTACGGGCGATCCCCGAAATCGAATATCGGTAATTCTACGGATCTCGGGTTGCAAATTTACGGGAATTCAGAACAAGCTTCCGACGCATGAACAGGGAATGCAGGCATCACGCCGATCATTCAACGTGAGTGAGGCGGACACATGGCGGTTATGCACTGAGCTTGCTGGCGCCAACGGGGACTTCGATGGAAGAGCCACGGCGAATCTGGTCGAGGCGCCGACAGTCGGGTGGCGGCGGCGCCTTGTGGCGCGGCGACTACGCTTGACATTGTGATGAATAGCGGTTTTCGTTGACGCTCGCTGATGCGCTCGGCTCGGCAAGTCCTTCGAAATCAACACATGCTGTTCCGAACCGCGACCTGGAGGGAGCGCTGAGCAGCCCATTTCAGCACCCTTGTCAGAGGGCGAATCGCCGCGATCGGGACAACCGTTGAATCCCCACAGGCCCTCGGGTCTCGACGCGGGTGTCGGACCTGGCATGGCGATGTTCACTGGCCGGTGAACTCACCTTATGACGCTTTACCTCAAGCCCGTCGAAAACCAGACACCGTCAGACAGAATCACATGAGAAGCCAGCGGCCGGCATACGACGTTCCAAGGCCGCCACAGACGGTTCAAACGTTATGGGTTCGTTGCCTCGGAGACGTTTCAGGCAATAAAAGCCGTTCATCACCAGACACATCAGGAACGCCCCGACACGGAGCCGGCCAAGCGATCTAACGACTCGCAGCAGCGAGTACTTCAGCGAAAAGGCTTCACGCCAGAGTGCGCGGTGGGCATCGAGCAGCTGATCCGGCGACATGCCTCGAGGCTGAAACGATACGTTGTACCCGTTGTAGAACTCCCATCCCCGTCCGGGCAGGATTCTTCCTTCCTCCTCCAGTCTGCCCCAGGCGGGAGTGCCCCGATAGGGTGTCAATACGCTCAGGAACGGAACATCGACGCCCGTCTCGTGGAGTTGCCTGGCCATGGCCGTAATGCTCTCCGGAGTGTCGCCGTCGAAACCTGCGATGAAACCCGCCATGACACAGATCCCGCGGCGGTGCAGTTCTCGAATTCGCGCTTTGTACGTACCGACTTTGTTTTGCGGCTTGTGCGCTTCTCGCAATGACTCGGCGCCGAAAGACTCGATGCCGAAGAAGATGCCGATGCAACCGGACCTCTCCATGAGGTCCAGGAGATCTCCGTCATTGCCGATATCCATGCTCGCCTGGGTCAACCACCACTTCCCAAGGGGAATCAGGGCGGTAAGGAGCTCCCGGATGTACGCGCGTTTTGCCGTCAGATTATCATCCCAGAACCAGACCACCTTGCGCTGCCACCAATGGGGGAACCGGTCATACTGGATGTCTTTGATGACGTCGCCTGCCGGGCGAGTGCGAAAGCCGGGGTTGATGCCGGGAACGGTACAGAACGAGCAGGTGAACGGGCAGCCGCGCGTGGCCTGCACCACCCGCGGGATGAAGAATTTGCCCCGAAGAAGGTCATATCGCGGAGTCCGCAACCCGGCGAGCGGCTGCGCTGTGCCGATGTATCGACGCCGGAGATTGCACGTTGAGGCGTCATCGAGGAGTTGAGCCCAGATCGACTCCGCTTCACCGAGCACCACGCTGTTGACATGGTTGAGCGCCTCATCCGCATTAAAAGTGACATGCGGACCGCCCGCAACGACAGGTTTTCCGCGTTTTCTGAATTCGCGAGCGAGGCGGTAGGCCTCTGACGCGAAGCCGGTGAAGAAGGAGATCGCGATGAGGTCGGCGTCGGTATCGAAGTCAACCGGGTCCACCTGCTGGTGAATCACGCGAACCTGGTAAGCAGGAGGCGTCAGGGCGGCCAGATGAATACCGGTGATCGGCGGAACGAAGTCAGCTTCGTGCCCGTGCCGATATCGAGGCATGTAAACGACCAGGATCTCGACGCAGAAGGGCCTCTTTGAATCCCCGATTGAATCTCGCATTATAATACTTTATAACGCAAAGTACTCTTTTGCAAACAGACCTTCTGGATCCAGATGCTCGGCTATACTACGCCCGGAGGTGCTGAATGCGGACAGTTCTTTTTGGTCTCGCGTGGTGCGCCGCCGGCCTCGCGGGATCAAGGAAGGATATGCAAGTCGTCGTGCCGCCGTGCGCGGCGCATCCTCAGGATTGGCTCCGCCCGCACATCCAAAACAATCCGAACTCGATTTATCAGGGCAAATCCGCGGGCTCGCTGGCGGAGTTTGTCGTGCCCGACGTCATCTCCAAAATCGTTGTCGATCAATACGCCGGCCCCCCGGACGATGTCCGCCGGTATCTCACCGCGCTGCCCACCGCAGCGGCCCGGTACTTCGGTCCATCTCTGGAACTCTGTAAGGCGGGTAAGGGGTCCCCGACGGGCGCGGCTCTCGCCTGGACAAGCACGTCAACCATTACTTTCGAAAGCGGCAGGAGTGGCAGGCTGGCGGTCGCCACCGTTTTTGTTTCCAGGATTCCGGGCCCTCCCCCTGCGTTTGTGCCCGATCAGGCCCCGCCTGTTTCGGGCTGGACAAAGTACCGATCGATAGTTTTTATGTGAGTTACGTCGACCCTGAGGGCTACAGCTGGTTCTTCGGGGTCCCGTTGCAAAGGAAGAAGTAGAATCACCGCCCGGTAGTTATCCGGGAAGCGCGAAGATCACCAGCGACAAGATCGCCGGCGCCACCGGCTGGAAGCCTCGCCGGGAAAGCTCAGACTGAGACTCGCACCATTTTCGTCGATCCTTTTGAGTGGTACATCGAGTGGTCGGCGCGCGCGAGCAACTC
The DNA here is from genome assembly GCA_963831795.1 of Terriglobia bacterium. Lineage (GTDB taxonomy): Bacteria > Acidobacteriota > Terriglobia > Bryobacterales > Bryobacteraceae > BOG-234. Next base: position 85,423 of record CAWHSB010000014.1, read on the forward strand.
CGCGCCGCTCTCCTGTCCGTCCCACTCCACGACGCCCACGGATGCTTCGACCAGCACCGAAGCGGTGGGGTCCGATGCGTCAAACTGGCATTCGCCGAATCCGGAGCGGCGAAGACGGTTGATCCTCGCCTCAACGTCGCTTTTGCGGCTTGAAATGATCACCGCGAATTCGTCTCCTCCCCAGCGCGCAACCATGTCCGCCGAGGGGAACTGCAGACGGAGCTTTGCGGCGACATGTTTCAGCACTTCATCCCCCGCAAGGTGGCCGAAACGATCGTTCACCCTTTTGAAGCCGTCCAGATCGATCAGGATCAGACAGAACCGGCTGGAAGCACGCACTTTCGCACTCAGCCGTTCTTCGAAGACCCGCCGGTTCGAAATTCCGGTGACTACGTCCAACGAGGAAAGCCGCTCCGATTTATCCAGCCGCGACCGGTAGTCCTCCACCTGCTCGCTGAGCCGCAGCAGCGACATCCTGCCGTCCTGTGAAATGCGTTCGACGCAGGCGGTCAGCGCATTTACGCCTTCGATGATCGAGCGGCGAATCGCCGCCATATCGTTGACCCCGGCGATGGCGCGCAGACGTTCGGCGAGATTCCCCACTTCCCGCGCATAGCGTTCATCCCTTTCGGTGACCGACTCCACCGCTTTCGCCATCACGTCGATGATTTCCCTGTGATCGCGCTCACTGGCTTCACGGCGCTGAACAGCCTGCTCCACCCAGTGGCCGATCTCCGCCTGCGCCATCTGATTCGCGTTCTCAATCAGCTCGGGGGGCGTCTCAAATGAAAGGGATGACGCCAGTTCGGAGAGTTTTCGATGGAGATTGTCGCCAAGGTCCGGCACGGCGAGGTGACTGGCTTTGCCGGCAGTCACCAGAAGGGAACGATACGCTCCCAGTTCGGGATTGTCGAGAGGCAAACTATTCCAGTCGTCAATATGTTTTTTCAGTGAGATCATCCGCCAGGACCACAAGATCCGTACTGAGACATATATCGGCGGACCTGGAGCTTTTCTGGAGACCGAAAATTCTCCGGGCGGAAATTTTGACAATGCGATAAATGGTACTTATGGGACGCGGTATATTTCGTTCAGGAGAAGATTATGAAACAGGCCCTCGACGTCCTGGTGCGATTCGCTCCCCGGGACCGGGAAACGAGAAAAATCCGAGGGTCTGATGCTTACCCGGCCCGATTTGCCGGAATTCCTGGTACATTCGTCCAGGAAACGCTCGCCAAAGATATCTCGCAAGAGGATGATCGGCGAAGCGTCATCCCGCTCCCGCTTTCTACCCCGCGCTCATTTTTGCGAATGGCGCAGATCATGAACAGACCGGTTCGAGTCGCCGTCAGGGCGGCCAACCTCATCCATGAACTGCGGGCTGAACTATCCAACCCCGACCGATCGAAGGAGATAGTCTGGCGCTTCCGCACGATTTACCATCCCCAGCTGGCGGAATTGTGGCATGAGGCCAGCCTCATGCCGGGGATTCTCGAACAAAACTTCCTGCCTGGTTCCGTTCAGGTCATGCGCATCCGAGGCCTGCAGCCCGATTTCCGCGCGGTCTATACTATGACGGAGATGAACGGCGAAAACGCCCAGGCCCTGTTGCGCGAGGTTATCGACAAACTGCAGTGGCTGGCGCAGTATGCGCTCGATCTTGAGGCTGAAAAGGTGCGATGAGACGAATTCTCTACACGGTTGGGGTTTTGAGTTTGCTCCTGGCACGGTCGCAGGCGGAAACGCTCTCGGAATCCAGCATGGAAACCCGTTTTCAACTGGATCTCCATGTTCCTGACGCTGCCCTGCAGGCTCTCTTGCCGCCGGGATGGAAACCCAATGTCGCAACCCAGGGACCGGCGAAGGACGCCAACATTCGGGCAGTGTTTATCGATCGGATCACCATCAACGGGCCAGATGGGAAACCTGTGGGGAAGGGATCGAATCGTCTGGTGTACCTCGTCGCTCCGGTGACTGACCCCTCAGGCGCACGCGTTCAACTCGTCGTGGGAGGGTTGACGGAAGACCCGGCGGACGCCCCCGGGCCATTCGGCGTTTATCTCCCTGCGACAAGCCACACAGTGCAGCGGTCCGTCTCATCCGCTGGCGGTGCTGTCCTCGAATCGCAGGATTGGGCGTTTGCGGCCGCGAGCGGCGAACATCTGGAACTCCACATCAAATTCGAACAGGCTGTCGGCAACAGAGGGATGCCTGCCGAGACCAAGTTTTATTCAGCCAAAAATCCCGGCTTTTTTCAGATATCGCGGCAGGAGCAAGTGCTCGATATTCTGCGGAATGCCACTACCAATCCGCCTGACCGGGTGAAGAAGTTCTCCTTCAAAGCCGGAGGAGGAAGTTTCGCAAAACTCCTGGATGGTACGGAAAAACTGCTGAGCTGGGATAACATCATCTGGATTCAGCGGTCAGTCTTCCTGCCGTAATTTACTTTTCGGCGTCCGGGTTCGATGACCCAAGGAACAACTTCTTCCCGTCCGTGAGGGTAACGTCTCGGCCGTTGGCCCGATTGCTGCCGTCTTTCGCAAGGTAGCCGTCGACCATCACTTCCGTCCCCGCGGGCAGCGAATCCTTCGTTACTCCGCGCCGGAAGAGAGTGTTCGGACTGCCACATTCGATCATCCAGGCCGTCACCGTTCCGTCGGCGTTTTTAACGTCGATATGAATCCACGAATGCGGATTGATCCACTCCATTTTCGTGACGGTTCCCTTCAGTTTTACCGGCTTGGCGGAATCGAATTCGGCCGCGAACGCATGATGCGCCGAAGCGGGCGCCGAAACCAGCAACATCCCGATACAGGAAACCACAACAGCGATCGCTGTTCGCATTCTATGATTGCTCCTCTTCTCTGCGTGTTATCAATGCTTGCTGGCGGATTCCGCCTTTTTCTCGTCCGAGCGCGCCGACGACAGGATGTCGGTCATACCCATGTTGCCCTCGTGGCACGCATATTCATACAAAAGACCCTTGGACTTGACCATGGGCAATTCCCCGGTCCACGGCTTTGTGAACGCCGTAGGATCGTCCATCGTGAAGCGATACATCAGCGTGTCGGGATCCGGTGCGCGTCAGGCGTTCGATCAGGTGCAGGTTCTTGTCGGACCCGCGGTAAGAAATCTGATCGTTGAAGTTCGTGGTATCGATCACCAGCGTGTCGCCTTCCCAATGACCGCGTGAATCGCCCAGCCACGTGCGGACGTTCGCGGGAAGGTGCGGGCTCCCGTCGAGCGGGATATGCCGGACCTGATGGACCATCTCGACATCGATCGCTACAGCCCGCGGGAGTCTGGACGATCTCATAGTCGTTGTTATAGGCGGTGGGCAGCATCGGCGCTGCGTTGTTGAAGGAGAGGCAGCGCTCCATCAGAGGACGATCCTCGGGTCCGTCGGCAGGGGCGAGGGCGTTGCCGTTCTCGGGCTCGCAGCCGGGATTGTGCTGGCAGCGCTGCCTTTTTTCGTCCAATGCCGCCTGCAGTTCGGCTCTTCTTTCCGGCGTCAGCGCGGGCAGTTTCCCGTCTGGCGGGTCGACGATGAGCGAGGTGCGCCGAGTCTTCACCACCTCGGTGCCGGAGTCCCACCAGAAATCGTTGTAAGCGTTGGCGACGTCGGTGATCGTGCCGCGCTCGCGGATGTCTTTGTTGCGCCGCTCACGCGAATTCTTCTGATAGGCGATCGCCTCCTGTTCGGTGAAGAACTCCTTTGCCGGCAAGATCCCGCGGGACGCTCAAGCGGTGTGATCGTGGCGTTGGTCCAGACTCCGCTGAGATCGGGATGTCCATCCGCGGTGCGCGGCACGGAGTTCTGACCGATTGCGGGCAGCGCCGCCAGAAGCACCGCGGCGGCGATTCCTGTCAAAACACTCAGGGGAACGAAGATTCGCTGATTCATCGGGAAGCTCCTTTTTCGGGATTAGAGTTGGCTGACTGCTTGCGCAGATGCCCGTAGAGAATGTCTTCCGAGAACGGAATGCACTGGAATTCCATCAGGTGGGCGTCCTTTTCGATATGCCGGTAGAGCGGCATGGAGACCTTCCACGGGCGCGAGAAAGTCTTTGGATCCTCGATGGTGGCTTCATAGAGCATGCGTGTCGGCGGCTGCGCGGCGTGTAGCGCTCAACCACATGCAGCGCGTCGCTGTGGAAGTCTCCGGCCCTGTCGAACCAGGTCTGGTCGTTAAAGCTCGTCACATCGACCACCAGCGTATCGCCGTCCCAATGCCCTACCGACCAGCCCATCCAGCTGTCCGCGGGCGCCTTGCCCGGATTGTCCATGCGAATCGTGCGAACGGCGCCCGCATACTCGTAGGTCATCATGATCGTGTTTTTGCCCTGCAGAATCTGGAACGGATAGGGCATGTAGTTTGCGCGCGGAACGCCGGGCATGAAGCAACTGAGTTCGGGATCGTCGGTCCAGCGTTTTTGGAAGTTCGCCTTTTGCTGTTTCGCGGCCGCCGGAAGGTAGGGGATCTCGCCGCCTTCGACGACGCCCTGGCCCGGAGCGACCGCGCCTTCCGCACCCAGGGCCGAGAAAGGTCCGGCCGCGGCGGCGTGCGTTTGAAGATCCCAGTTGGCGGAATTCAATGCCTGCCAGATGCCGCTCAGGTCGGGCTTGCCGTCCGGGGTTCGCTGGATCTGACCGGATGCGGACATCACCGCCAGCGAACTCGAGAGCAATAAGGACAAAACCAAACCGATGTGCCATCCGGCGCGTCTCCCGAGACAAAAAAGCTACCGGTCACAAGATTATCAAACATTCGCGTGACCGCCGATGAAACGCGATGGGTTCGAAGTTGCGCTCCTTGCAGTTGTGATCCGGTAGTCGTATCGTTACGCAATGGCTACAACGCCGTTAATGCCGTTCCGATCCACGCCTCTGCTCGACGGAACGCTCAAGAATCTGTTTTTTCCGCCTGAACGGGACGAATATCGATACTTCGGTCGCGGACCGGCTTTCTCTCTCCGCCACGAAGACAAGTTTGTGCGGGCCGCATTTGCAGCGGACGCGGCGATGCTCTGTTACGCGCGCTATGGAAGCGAACGCATGACGGATGCCGAACTGGAGGAGAATCTCGCACGCGGAGGACTCACGCTCAGGAGAAAAATCGGTGAAGACCCGAGCGACTGGAATACGCCCGGCACTCAGGCCTATTTCGCCACCAGCGACGAGTTTGCGGTGCTGGCGTTTCGAGGCACGGAGGCGGACGATCCGGATGATCTGCACTCCGATCTGGATATCCTCCTTGTTCCGGAGCCGAATTATCGGGCATCGTCGAGTCCACCGCTCGGGCACCTCAGCCTTATTGAGCATTTATTTTCGCTTCCGTGCATGGTTCACCAGGGTTTCCGATCGGCATTGAATCGTGTCTGGAGTCAGGTTCAGGAAATACTGTCTGATTATCGAAAAGAGAACCCGACTCGCGAGATCTGTCTTACCGGCCATAGTCTCGGTGGCGCACTTGCGCTGCTGACATACTCGCGATGCGCCGACGATTCCATGTCGGCCATAACAATCGGCTGTCCCAGGATCGGGGACGGCGCGTTTCGCGGACGCGTGGCGGAATGTCCCGGGAAAGGACATTTCCGGATAGTGAACTTTAACGATCTCGTGGCGCATGTTCCTCTCGAAAGCGCGCTGTATGCGCATGCGCCGCGGGAATGTTACCGGTTTGACGATTCGGGAATTCTCAGTCTGGAAAAGAACGATATTTTAAGCGCGGATATCGGGGTCCTCGCGCGAACGATTGGCGGTTTGCCGAAGGATCTTCGGACAAATATGAAACTACTTGAGGGGTTACCCGCCCCGCCTGGGCTGGTGGATCACTCGCCGTCGCGGTATTGCATGCGGTTATGGGACTGCGTGCCTGACTGAAGAGAATGGATGAAGCTTCCCGGGATCGAGGGCTTCCGGCGTTCGATCAGACCAGGACCGTAAAGGCGTTTTCCGTGCGCTGAACCGGCCGGTACAGCGTATCGCGTTCCACGGGTGTGCGCCCCGCCAGCTTGATCAGGCGAAGCAGTTCACCGCGGCGCATCGACTGTGAAGTTGTCGCTCCGGCCTCGTGGTAAATCTTCTCCTCCACCACGGTACCGTCGATGTCGTTCGACCCGAATCGTAGCGCCACCTGCGCGACCTTCGGCGTCATCATAATCCAGTACGCCTTGATGTGCGGAATGTTATCGAGCATCAGCCGGGCGACGGCGATATTCTTCAGATCGTCGAAGCCTGTCGTTTTTGGTATATGCGAGAGCGCCGTGTTATCGGGATGAAACGCCAGCGGAATAAACGTGACGAAACCGCGCGTCTCGTCCTGCAAGCCGCGCAGCCGCACCAGATGATCCACGCGATCCTCTTCGTTTTCGATATGCCCGTAAAGCATCGTGCAGTTCGAGTGAAGCCCGAGCTCATGCGCCGTTCGCGCAGTCTCGAGCCACTCGTCGCCGGTCAGCTTGTGGTCGCAAATGATGCGCCGCACGCGCTCGCTGAAGACCTCGGCGCCGCCGCCCGGCATCGAATCCATACCCGCGTCGCGTAACCGGATCAGAACTTCACGAACCGGTATCTTCTCGCGCCGCGCAAAGTAACCGATCTCGACCATCGTGAAGGCCTTCAGGTGAATCTGCGGAAACCGCTCCTTGAGGCCGCGCAGCATCTGACAGAACCAGTCGAGATTCAACTCCGGATGCAACCCGCCGACAATGTGGAACTCGGTTATGGCTTCGCTCCATCCCTTGCCCGCGGTCTCCCAAACCTGCTCGAGAGACATCGTGTAAGAGGTCGGATCGCGCTTCTGCTTGCCGAAAGCGCACAGGCGGCAGCTCGCAACGCAGACGTCGGTTGGATTGATATGGCGATTTACGTTGAAGTAAGTAACGTCCCCGTGCATCCGCTCGCGCACGAGGTTCGCCATGTAACCGAGAGCGAGCAGATCACTGGAACGGTAGAGCGATACGCCGTCGTCGTAAGACAGTCTTTCTCCGGCTTCCACCTTCTCGCGAATCCGTTCGAGCCGCCTGTCTTCAAAAGTCACGTTCATATATGTTGATGAATCAGCAGGATATCGGCTGCCCAGAAAACGAAGAATAACACGCTGACCCAGCCGTTCATGGTGAAGAACGCGGCGTTAACGCGCGACAGATCGTCCGCTTTCACAATTCCGTGCTCGTAAATCAGAAGGCAGGCCACGGCCGCGATGCCCGCGACGCTCAGCACTCCCAGATTCAGCTGCCACACCAGCATGCCGAGCGAAACGATCATCAGGACGTGCAGCGCGCGGGCGATCAGCAGCGCTCGGCGAATCCCGAAGAAGCGCGGCACGCTGTAAAGCTGAAGCGCACTGTCGAATTCGTAGTCCTGGCAGGAATAGATAATGTCGAAGCCCGCTGTCCAGAACATCACGGCCGCGGTGAGCCACAGGATCCGCGGATCAAGCGTGCCCCGCACCGCGATCCACGCCGCCGCCGGAGCGATCCCGAGCGCAAAGCCGAGTACGAGATGTGAGAACTGCGTAAAGCGCTTGGTGAACGAATAACCCAACACGATGGCAAGCGCGATCGGGGCAAGCCGGAAACAAAGCGTGTTCAGTTCCCAGGCCGCCAGGAAAAAGATCGCGCTCGCTGCGATCGTGAAGCCCCAGCAGAAAGTGCGGGAAAGCAGGCCCGCCGGAATATGCCGGATTTTCGTGCGCGGGTTCCGGCCATCGATCTCGGCGTCCGCCAGACGGTTGAACGCCATTGCCGCCGAACGCGCGCCTACCATTGCGATTACGATCCAGAAGACTTTTCCCCACGCGCCGGGCACATGAAATCCACTTTCCCGAAAGGCCAGCAGCGCTCCCGTCAGTGCAAAGGGCAGCGCAAAAACCGAGTGCTCGAACTTGATCATGTCGAGCGTCAGCCGAAGGCGTTTCAGGAACATCGCGAAGCCATAAGTTTCAGGAAGCTACCATTTTATCGGATGACGGAAGATCTGCTTCGCGGTTTACTCGAGGACGTGCGCACAGGTGCGGCCGATGTCGACGCCGCCATGCACCGCCTGAAGCACATGCCGTTCGAGGATCTTGGTTTCGCGAAAGTGGACCATCATCGCGCCCTTCGCCACGGCATCCCGGAAGTCGTCTTCGGGCTCGGCAAGTCCGTCGACCACGTCGTTGCCATCGCGGGCAGCCTGCTGGAGCGCGGCGGCGGAAATGTTCTGATCACCCGGACCATCCCTGCGATGGCGGAGCGCGTCTTGCATGAATTGCCCGGCGGCGAATACTTTCCGCTCTCCGGAGCCATTCGTTACTGGCGCGATCGCTGCGCTGCACGGCAAGGGAAAGATCGCCGTCGTATGCGCGGGAACGAGCGACATTCCGGTGGCCGAAGAAGCGCAGGTCACCGCTGAGGTCATGGGCAATCAGGTCGACTCTATTCACGATGTCGGGGTGGCGGGTATTCACCGGCTCATGGCCAATAGCGAGCGCCTGGGAGAAGCGCGCGTCGTGATCGTCTGCGCAGGCATGGAAGGCGCACTGCCGAGCGCTGTCGGCGGCATCGTGGCCGTCCCGGTGATCGCCGTGCCGACCAGCGTCGGCTATGGCGCAAGCTTCAACGGGCTCGCGGCGCTTCTCGGAATGTTGAACAGTTGCGCGAGTAACGTGACTGTGGTGAATATCGATAACGGTTTCGGAGCCGGTTACGTGGCCAGCCTGATTAACCGGCTCTAACGGTCTGCTGAGATTCTGCTTATCGCTCCCCTGAAGAACACCGGCGACAAGATCGCCGGCGCTACCGGTTTCGTGCTTTCCCGCTCCAGCGTCTTCATCCATTTCGGTGGCCCGCAGGGCCATGGGGACTCCGTTGAAGACGCGGTTCGGGGCTGCGAGAAAGGCGAGTCCACCGGCGACGAGATCGCCGGCGCTACCGGCACTGACGTAACGCTCCGCGCCGAGCGGAAGCTCGGCGGCAGCGCCGAAGCGCTGGCCGCACATACCCTGCGCAGCGTCTTCATCCGCTTTGGCGGCCCGGAGGGCCATGGGGACTCTGTTGAAGGCGCGGTTCGGGGCTGCGAGAAAGGCGAGTCGCGGCTATTCTGACTTCTGACTTCTGACTCCCGACTTCTCGCCCCTTACTTTCGCCCCCGCCAGCCCTCTTTATTCACCTGCCGCGAACGGCCGAGCGCCAGCGCCTTCGCCGGCACTTTATGGTTGATCACGCTTCCCGCCCCGATGTAAGCGCTTTCTTCAATTTCGACCGGAGCAATCAAAGTCGAATTGCTGCCCACAAAGACGCCATCGCCGATCACCGTCGGATGCTTGTTGCGCCCGTCGTAATTGCACGTGATCGTACCCGCGCCGATGTTGACCTTCTTCCCGATGGTCGAGTCGCCCAAATAAGCCAGATGCATCGATTTCGATCCCGCGCCCAGCCGCGTATTCTTCAACTCGACGAAGTTCCCCACGTGGGCGCCTTCTTCCAGATGCGCGCCCGGTCGCAAACGGGCGTAAGGTCCCACGTGCGCTCCCGCGTCCAGCTTCGACGAGACGACGAACGAGAACGGAAACACCTCGACGCCTTCGCCCAGGACGGAGTTGTCGATAATCGACGACGCGCCAATGCGGCAGTTCTCGCCAATCACCGTGTCTCCCGTGATCTGAGCGAAAGGGCCGATCACGCTGTCCATCCCGATCTTCACACTGGCATCCACGGTCACGGTCTCCGGCTGCTCGATCGTGACGCCGTCCAGCATGAGTTGCCGCAGCTTGCGCGCGCGCAGAATGCGATCCGCCGCCGCCAGTTCGATCCGATTATTGATTCCAAGAAGCTCGCTCGCGTCCGGAACCTTCAGCGCCGTGACCCGCTTTCCCGCGCGTTTCAATATCGAAACCATGTCGGTCAGATAGTATTCGCGTGCGGGATTGTCGGGGCGGATTTCGCGTATGTGCTTCCAGAGCGCTGCGGAATCGAAGCAGAAGATGCCTGAGTTGATCTCGCGTACGGCAAGCTGGTCGGCAGTTGCCGCCTGCTGTTCCACAATCGCCTCGACTTCGCGGTCCGAGCCCCGGATAATGCGGCCGTACCCGGTGGGGTCGTCAACCTCGGTCGTGATGACCGTCGCCGCCGAATCACTCGATCCCTGCATCTGCGCCAGTTCCGCCAGGGTAGCCGCGCGAATCAGAGGGCAATCCCCGACGAACACGATCAGGCGTCCGCCGAGCCCGGCCAGTTCCGCTTCGCCGCACATCACGGCATGGCCGGTGCCCAGCTGGTCGATCTGATGAATCGCGCGTGCGCCGGCCGCTTCCACCTCGGCGCGAACCCGATCCGCCTGGTAGCCCACAACCACGAAAATGCGTTCGGGCGGGGCGATCTCCATTGCGGTATCGATCGCCTGCCGCACGAGCGGCTTGCCCCCGGCCCGATGCAGCACCTTGGCCATGCGGGACTTCATTCGGGTACCCTGCCCCGCTGCGAGAATTACGACTGCGGTGTCATGAAACATCTCTGTCACTCAGTGTCGCAATCCAGCCTTCCGCATTTCGCGACCCCTCAACGCGAGGTCCACCGCAACACGCGCCACCGCGTCCGGATTATGCCGTACCTTGGGTCCCCTCTGCAGCAGATCCGCCGCCAGCACTTCGACTCCCATGCTCTCAAGTTCGGGAATGTCGCATTCCACGGGCGCCGCGTTCTGTTCCGCATAGCGCCGGCGCATCGCGGGCGCAATAGGCGACCTGTTCACCACCACGCAATCCACCAGTTTGCCCCCGGCATGATCGTGCAGCGCCTGCAGGTGGTCTGAAGCCGAGAAGTTCGTGGTCTCGCCAGGCTGCCACATCATGTTCACGAAATACGCCTTCAAAGCCGGCGATCGCCGGATCGCCGTTGGAATCCCCGTCACCAGCAGATTCGGAATCAGGCTCGTGAACAGTGATCCCGGTCCCAGCGTAATCAGATCGGCGCGCGCAATCGCATCCAGCGTTTCTTTCAGCGGCCGCGCGCGGCCGCGGACGCAGGCGAATCTCGCAGATGCGGCTGCGGCTGCGGCTGATGCGGGTTTCTCCGCTCACGACGGCGCCGTTGTCGAGCAGCGGCTTCGAGCGAAACGTTCGCGGCGGTGGAAGGAAAGATACGGCCCGCGATTTTCAAAACTTCCGCCGAACTGCGCACGGCATCGGGAAAATCGCCCGTAATATCGGTAAGCGCGGTCAGAAAGAGATTTCCGAAGCTGTGGCCCTTGAGCCCGCGTCCGGCCTTGAAGCGATATTGAAAGAGCCGGGAAAGCAGCGCGCCGTCGTCGGAAAGGGCCACCATGCAATTGCGGATATCGCCGGGAGGAAGCACATCGAACTCGCGCCGCAGCCGCCCGGAACTGCCTCCGTCGTCGGTCACGGTCACGATGGCGGTGATATCGACAAACGGCTCGTCCGCAGCCTTTCGGCGTGTGCCGCGGATGGGTGTACTTCCTGAGGCCTTCGAGCAGCGCCGAGAGACCGTGACCTCCGCCGATCGAGACCACTTTCAAAGGGTCCTTCATGATCGACCGGCCGGGCGTCACCCGGAAGCTCTGATCAGACTCCTTCGGAATGCTCGGGCGCAAGCAGCGTGCGGAGCGCCGGAACCTGGGAGAAGAGAGCGAGGAATTCCGGATCCTGGCGGGCGAGTATTCGGTTTCTCGGCTCCAGCTCGATAGCACGTTTCAGATTCTCACACGCGCCGGCCCCATCCCCCGCGAGACCGCAGCAAAGGGCCATTGTATAAAGCACATGGTCGGCGTCGGGTTGAAGCGTCAGAGCGCAGTCGAAATGCTGTCTGGCCCGTTCCACATCGCGCGCATTAAGCCGTTCCACGCCGTGGTTGAAGTGATCCTCGGCCGTGGATACCGGCGTCTCCGCGGCCGCGGTCCTTTGTTCGCAAACGCGCTCATAAGACCGAGCCTTGTCCGCGATATGCGGAGCCGGTCCCCCGGCTGCCTCCTTGAAACACGCGCACGCTTCATGCAGTTTGCGTTGCGAAAAGAGCTGAATGCCCTGCTCGTAAGCTTTCAACTGCACTTCATACGCGTTCGGCGGTTCGACGCTGACCGTCCTGTGCGCCGGCTCGCTCAGCGCAGCGCCGTTGCTTTTCGTCACCGTTGCAGATGGCTTCTTCTTCGTCATAGACAATGACCCCGAGGTCACCCGGTACGTGGTTTATAACAGAATCTCCGATGTCGCCGCAACCCCCCATACCAACCGGGAAGGTCTCGGCATAACTAAAGGAGACGCTTGAAGACACAGATGATCGAGAGGTCTGCCCGTGCCTAGAGCATGCCGGCGGGCACGCGCGACGCCTCGACGGCGACGGGTGCCGCCCTCTTCCGCAAGCGTTTACTCTTATACATCCGGCGGTCGGCCTCGGCGAGCAGGTCCTCGGCATCTCTGCCGTCGCCGGGGAAAATCGCCACGCCTACGCTCATCGACAGAGGGCTGGGTTCCGGCGTCGAATCCCCGGCCAGTCGCGCGACAGTCCGCATCCGCTCGATCTTGATGTCCAGCGCCTCGCCGCTGCCCCCCGGTATCAGCATCACGAATTCGTCGCCGCCCATGCGCGCCACGTAATCGAGAGGGTCGCATTGCTCACGCAGCCCGTTCGCGATCAGCCGCAGCACTTTGTTTCCCATCACGTGTCCAAAGCGATCGTTCACCTGCTTGAAGCCGTCCAGATCGCAGACCACCACCGCGAGCGACGATCCCGTTCTCTGCGCTCGCGCCACTTCGTTATCCAGAGACAGGAAAAGCGAGCGCGCATTGGGAAGGTTCGTCAGATAATCGGTTGTGATCGAGGTCTCGAGGCAGGCGGTGGGTCAGCGCGTTCTCCACCGCGAGCGCGACCTTGGGGCTTATCGCGAGCAGAATGCGCAGGTTTTCCTTGCTGAACGCATCGCGTTCCGCGCGATACAAAGCCATCACGCCGAGCATGCCGTTAATCCCATTGAGCGGCACCGCAAGCGCCGAGCGCAAAGTGCTGTATTTCGACGGATCGTTGAGATAGCCCGCTTCGACCGAAGGATTCCCGTTCAACAAAGGTTTGTTATTTTCCGCCACCCAACCGGAAAGCCCCTGGCCGAGGGGAATTTCGAGCGAGGTAAACAAACGCAGGTTTTCGCCGCTTACGTATTCCGGGATCGAGCTTCTCATCGCGGCGGATGTAGACCGCGATCGTCTCATAAGGAATCAGCCGTTTCATTCGCACGCCGACAAAAGCGAGCGCTTCCTGAAGGCTCAGCGAATTGCCCAGATCCTGCGTGAGCTCATAGAGCATCTGGGCTTCCTGCGTGGCCGCCGCGATGGATGAGAGCGGGTCCATCGCGGACTCCAGTTCGGCGCCCGCGAGTTCGTCGGCCGACTCCGCAAAGCCGGTGGCCGGCGCTCGTCCGCGGGCAACCTTTACATCCATCGAGAGCTTGATCTTCTCCTTTTCCATTCCCGCCTTGAGCGCCATCCGTTCCAGTTCGATGTAGCGCCGCCGCATGATATCCACGATGACGGGATCAAAGCTCTTGCCGGATTCTGAACACACGATCTCGATCGCCTGATCGAGCGGCAGGGCTCGCCGGTACTGCCGGTCCGAAGACAGCGCATCGAGGCAATCCACCACAGCGAGAATGCGGGCGCCGATCGGGATCTCCGCGCCGCCAAGCCCGAATGGATAGCCGGAGCCATCCCACTTTTCGTGATGGGCTCGCACAATCGGGACGACCGGGTATGGGAATTTGACTTCCTCCAGAATCTCCGCCCCCACCAGCGGGATGGATCTTCATCTTTTCGAATTCTTCGGGAGTCAGGCGTCCTGGCTTGGAAATGATGTGTTCGGGAACGGCCAGCTTGCCGATATCGTGAAGCAGGGAGGCGGCCTGCAGAGCATCGAGCTCTTTCTGGCTGATGCCCATCTCCTTGCCGATCTCGGTCGCATAAACGCGCACCCTTTGCAGGTGGGCGGCGGTGGTAGTGTCCTTGGCTTCGATCGCGAGCGCGAGCGCCTCGATCGTCCGCAAATGCAAACCGGCGATTTCTTCGACGTGGGTCTTGTCGGCTTCAAGCCGGTCCAGAGACATCCTGTGAGACCGGTAGACAAAATAGACGAGCGGAAGCAGCACGAGCGCCGCCTGCCATGTGATCTGGCGACCGAGAACAACGATCAGCCATGCCGTCGAACCAGCCGCAAAGTAGTAGGGAAGAACCCAGAAATAGGTGCGATACCAGGTCGGACAAAAAGATTTGCGGCTCATCAGCGCCAGGAGGCCTGCGATAAGCACACTGTTGACGGCAACGTATGCCGAAGCTGTCAGCCCCAGAAGCAGGGGATTCTGCGGGCCCATGATTCTGGTAAGCGACCCGTGGAAGACAGTATGCGCAGCCATCGCGGCGAAGCCGGCCGAACACGCACTGAAGGCGACATGGATAGGTTCGGGCGGGGTCCGCGGACGCCAGAGGCTTTGCATGACGGTCCCCGCGACAGCCAGAAGGATCGCTTCAGGACGGTTGAACAGCACGATCCCGACGAGAATCGAAAGGAAATTGACAGAAAGTGTAGTGAGGACCGTCGGTAATCTCAGCCTTATGGCTGAAGCCAGGACCGTAAGCAGGAAGTAGATTCCAAAAAGAAGCGGGTCTGGCGATTGAAACCTGATAAGCTGCAGCGCGAGCGCGAAGGTGCCCGCTGAGAGAATGATCGCGACGTAGAACTTTGCCCGATTCGGCATGGACGGAGCTGCGGTCAAGAGCGATTTATGCGGATTTTTCTCAATTGTAGCATTTTGTACCTGTTTCACAGCTGGAAAACCGGTCCGTGCGATATATTACACAATGATTCCACTCTGGCGCCAGACGGGCTTTCCTGTGGGGGCGGAATAAACTCTTGGGAATCACGGGATAAATTGATCAGCCCGCAAGAATGACTTGAATTCCGAACCGCGATTTTGGGATTTACCGCCGCCGGGACAGCCCGCGTAGAAACGCTCGATCATCGCGCTTGCGAATATTCAGGATTGCGGCGTCCGTCAAAACAAGCGTTCGCACCGATCCGCGTTGTCCACGAAGCGCTGCCGCAGTTCCCGGCGAATGGCTCCGCATCGGCTTCAGCCAGCCAGATGACGAGGTATGTCGTGTTCTGCCCGTCGCATTTCCGTCAGGAGCGACCCGGCCCCTTCAAGGCTTTCCCACATCGCCTCGATCAATCCGAATTTTCCCGGCTGCGGAAAGGTTTGCCGATTTCATTGCGCAAATTGCTGATGAAATTACCCTCCTCTATAGTGCAGAGTTTCGAGTGGAGAGTTTCGCATGGATTTCGCTCCAGTCGTTCGCAACGAAATCGGGGAGCTCCTCCGCGGACCCGGAATACATCGTTGCGAAGCCAGATCGTGGAACATCCGGCGTTCCGGCCGCAGAGAATATCCGCCTCGCGATCGCCGATCATCCACGATGCGCCCAGGTCGATCGAATAAGCGTCGGCCGCCCTTTTCAGCAGGAATGGCGAGGGCTTTCTGCATTCACACGCATCCTCCGGTGAGTGCGTGCAGAACAGTGAATCGGTAATCGGAACGCCGTGGGACTGCATCAGCTCCAGGAAACGGGTGTGAACAGCTTCCATCTGCCGAAGGCCGATCAAACCGCGGCCGACTCCCGACTGGTTGCTGACAATGATGAGTTTCCAACCTTCCGCCGCCAGCGCGGCAAGCGCATCCGACGCGCCCGGAATCAGCCGAACGAGCGCGGGGTCGCCCATATAACCGGAATCCTCAATGATGGTTCCGTCACGGTCGAGAAACAGCGCCCGATTCACGCGACTCAGCGGCTGCTGTAAATCAGCGCCGCGGCGGCGGCGTTGCCCATTCCCGTCAGAGCGGTGATGGTTTGCTGGGTAATTCGCCGGCCCGAACTGTCCGGAACATAGAGGACGTCACGCGCCTGCAGCGTAACGTCGGGCGCTTTTCGCGCCATGATTTGCCGCAAGGGAATGGCAATCTCGTGGGTCACGCCCTTTTCATCGGTGCGATAAATGTAGCCCGTGGTACCCCAGTACTGAGCCAGCCCCTGCGCCTGTCCGATCGCGCTTTTGACCGTGTTGGTTTGAATCGGATCCAGCACCGGATACACTCCGGGCTTCATGACGTTGCCGGTCACCACAATCTTGCCCACATCCGGCACCCGAATTTCTTCACCACCCGTCAATTTGAGGTTTAACTCCGGATTGGCGCCCTCCATCAACGCCTTTGCGGAAATGCGCTGAACCGAGGCGGGACCTGAATCGCTTTCCGAACGAGTAACCACAATCTCGTTACCCGAAACGTCGGGTATCAGACCTCCGGCCCGCGCCAGAGCGTCGAGAAGAGTCACGTTGCCGACGGACTGGAAGATTGTCGGCGTTCTCACCGCGCCGGTCACGCTGATCGGGCGGCTGTGGTATTCGACGATGTTCACCGTCACATAGGGATCCACAAACAGCTTCTCCCGTTCGAAAGCGTCGGTCAAAAGCGCTTCGATTTCGGCCGGCAGAAGGCCCTGTACGCGAAGGGGAGACTTCAGCATCGGGAGACGAATCGTGCCGTCCGCCGCGATCCGAACCGTGCGAGTGAACTCCGGCGCGTCATACACCTGCAGGCCGAGAAGGTCATCGGGGCCTACCCGCTGTATCGGCAGGTTGGAACTCGTTCCCGGATCGGGAGCGCCGGGAACCGTCTGGCGCGCCGCATCCTGGGCGCCGAGCGGGAGCCCGCCGATAAGAACGAATGAAAGCGCAAAAAAATGGGCATTCCGCATAATATTTAATTCCGGGTAATCGCCCCGATTATCTCACGAAGGAGCTTCGAATTTCGAGCGATTAAAACGACCACAACAGACTCGTATAGCCTGTATGCGCCCGGTAGCTCTGATCGAAGGACAGCAGCCCGAACTCTTCGTGATACCCGTAATACTGATAGCCGATGTTGTACCGGATTTTGGATGTCAGCTTGACGGACAGACGGACCAGCGGTGTCTGATAGGTGAGAGGAAATGTCTGGACGCTGTAGAACAGTTGTCCCGCGGGGTTTGTCTGTTGAGTTGCGGCCGGAAGAACCGAAGACGTTCTGCCGTCACCCGTATCCCTGGTGATGTTGTATCCCACATAAAGATCGGCGCGCGACGTGACCGGAAAATGCAGGCTGATGTTCGCCGCATGGATGTTGCTGATGTAGATCGACTGGCCGTTCACGGGCATAGTGGGGCTGCCCGCGAAGTAGGTAATGCCTCCGACGGTGTCCAGATGCAGCTTCGAGTACGATCCGTCAACCGACAGCCAGGGTTTCGCGTTCCAGGATCCGTTCGCGGTGTAAGTACGGGAATGCGAACTGTACGCGGTGATCAGAATGGAATTATTGTTGTAATTCTCCTGGTATCCCCCGCCCGCGGAATAATTTTTTTTCCGGTACTCCACTCGCGATCTGATTACGTGGTAATTTCTTAAACTGATCGGCGTAAAGGGATTCGAGTTTTGCCCGATCTCCGTCTCCAGGTGCACGCGCAGATTGCCGACCGGCGTCCAGCTGACCCCGGCGACACCCGCCTTCACCTGATTGGATTGCTCCGCGGAAATTCCTTCGAACGCCGTACCGGGAGTTGCCGCGCTTTCGGTCGACCGGATCTGCCGGTCCGCATACCGGAATCCCACGAACGCATCGAGCTTCGGCGAGAACCGGTATCTCAGGTCCGTCGAGTTCGTGATGAGCAGCACTCCCAGAAACTGAAAGTTGAGCGTCTGCGCCGTGGACGTGGCATTGTCGAACTGCTCGTAAAAATTATTCCCGACCATCCGCGTATTCGAGACGGAGGTGTTATTCGTCAAACTGAGCCGCGATGACGGGAAGAGCGTAAAGTTGAAATCTCCTGAAATGACAGGCCTGTCGCCATTGCCGGTCACGATGGTCTGTACGTTCTGCGCGCTCCCGACAGCGTTGACTCCGATGGCGGTTTGGTTCTGGACAAAATCGCCGCGGCCGCCCGCATAAGTAAAGCGCCCGTTAACGGCGATCCATTTATAATCGCCGGCAAGGTTCACCAGCCATCCGGGCGTGTTGCCGCGATAGGGTTGCGCCCTTGTGAATCCGGTCAGAACCGTGGTACCCAGAGCGCCGTTTTCCTGCTCGGTGATGCTGAGGTTGTCTGTCGTATCGTCTTTGAAGTACTCCCACCGGCGCAGCACCGACAGGTGAAAACTTTTCAGGACGATATCCGCGCCGACCCGGTATTCGTTGAATTCTTCCCGCGTATCGCGAAAAAGCGGAAACACGCCACCCAGCGGATCGAACTCCTGTTCCGTAGTCAGGGCAGGCCCGCTCTGGACCGTGCGGCTGTATCCCGCGCGAAGCCGAATCACGTCTTCCGGAAAGATCGTCAGATCCTGGTCCTGCCACTGATAAGTCGTGTTTTCCAGATGCTCGCCCTGGGCTACCGTCAGGCCGGGGTTGAAGTAATCGTTCAGGCGCCAGAGCGCCTCGTATCTGTACAGCCGGTTCTTCCCGACGCGAAAAGTCACAGACTGATAGGGGTCGTTGCCAAGGCCCTGCGTTGTCAGCGAGAGATCGTCGAACCAGCGCCCTTGTCCATTCCGCGAATTGACCGTGAGATAACTGCTGAGCAGCCGGACGCCGTTACCGTAATTGACGTCGCTGCGGTATTTGCCGTCGTCGCCGCCCACGGTAGCGAACCGGTAGCCGAATTCCCAGGACTGCACCACGTTGTAATTTCCGGCGTTCTCGCCGCGCGGCGGGAGCGTACGCTCTCCCGTGGTCGGCGCAACGGTATCCTGCGCCAGCGCGAGAGCCGGAAACAACAACAGCCCAAACCCCATGGCGATGGCTGCGAGCCCATCCGCCGCGGCTCCGAACCGAGCCGCGCGCGTAAGCGAGCGGTTTCTGATACGCGAATTAACCCGGAGTCTCATCGCAGGAATGTGGGATCGGCGTTCGATCCATGGATGCGTACATGGCACAACGTGCAGTTCTGGTATTTCGGATCAAGAAGATTGTGGCTGGCCGGCGTTTGAAACACGCCCAGCTTCTCGCGGCCGAAAGTCCCCGCGCCGTTGTGGCATTCGAGGCAGAGGGTGAATACGACCGGGCGAGTCAGCAGTTTGGCATTAGTCGAACCGTGCGGCACATGGCACGCCTCGCACCCTTCCACACGGACGCTCGGATGTTCGAACACGAACGGCCCGCGCTTATCCACATGGCACTTCAGACAGGGCTCTTCGTTGTCGAATGCGGGCCGCAGCGCCGCCGAACTGCCGCCCATTCGCGATGTCGACGCCGACGATCCATGCGGATTGTGGCAATCGCTGCACTGCACCACGCCTTCATTCACGCGATGCTTCGAAGGCATTTCGAACTTTGCGCGTTCCGCGGGGTGACACGAATAGCAGAGTTCAGTCTGTGTCTTCGCGAGCAGGGACCTGGGGGTTGCCGGCTTGTGAATCGAATGGCAACTTGTGCAAGCCACATCGGCCTCCGTGTGCGGCGACCGCCGGATGTTGGCGCGCGGGACATCCTTCGAATGGCAACCAAGGCACGTTTCGAGCGTCCGCGCGGGGCTGAGCACGGAAAAGGCCTTAATCGTCGCCTTCCCGCCGTGAGCGTCCACGTGTTCGCCGCCCGGCCCGTGGCACCCCTCGCATCCCTGCTGGACATGCGGGTTTTTGTAGAAGTTCAGCCAAACATCCGGGTGGCACGTCTTGCAAGCCTCGTTTCCGACAAAACGATTCTGGGCCGGTGGCGCTGTCTGTCCTTGCAGCAGCAAAATGGGCAAAAACAGAACAACGATCCATTTCATTCGGGGTCTCTGATTCGATCTCAACAGATCGATCTCCCGCAGGTGTCATGGAGATGTCAAAGAGTTGTTTCGAATACTCAGAATTTGCGGCCGCGTATTACTCTTGTAAAAGTGTTGTAAATTCGCCGCCGGGCTAATCCGGGTTGACATCCCGCGCATCTATTTAAGTTAAAATCGCCATGCCGATGCAAACCATCCTTGTTATTGACGACGATGAAAATCTTCGGGACACGATCGGCGTGCTGCTCGAACGGGAAGGCTTCCGCGCGATCCTGGCAGCCGACGGCAAAAGCGGCCTCGACCAGGCCATTCTCGGCAAACCCGCGCTCATCCTGGCCGACCTCCGCCTGCCCGATCTGAGCGGTGTCGAAATCTGCAAGCGCCTCCGCACCTCCGGGATTCAAACGCCGATCATTGTTCTGAGCGCAGTGGGAGAAGAGATCGACAAAGTCCTCCTTCTCGAAATCGGCGCGGACGATTACGTCGTGAAGCCGTTTGGCACGCGTGAACTCCTCGCCCGCATTCGCGCCGTTCTGCGCCGCACCCCGGGCGAACAGGAGAGGGTCATCTCTTTCGCGGATACGAAGGTTGATATCGAGCGCCGCATCGTGACACGCCGCGGCCAGGAGGTGAAGTTCACTCCGGCCGAGTATAACCTTCTGACGTTCTTCCTTCAGAATCCCGATCGTCCTCTCTCCCGCGACATGATTCTCAACTCTGTGTGGGGCTACGAGTCGTTTCCCAACACCCGGACTGTGGACGCCCACGTGGTGCGGCTGCGCCAGAAGCTTGAAGCGGACCCCAACTGCCCCCGGCATTTCCTGACTCTGCATAAAGTGGGCTACCGGTTCCTGCCCTGACATGTCGAAACAGGTCCTGATTGTAGAAGACAGCGAAACTTGCGCGGAGACGCTGCAAATCGCGCTCGAACTGATTCCCGGCGTTGAGGTGCGCAGCATTCACAGCCCGCTCGCCGCGATTGCCATCCTCAACGAACCCGACAGCCAGATCGCGGCGATTATCACGGATCTCAATCTGGATCTTGAGCTCCGCCCGCAACGGCGGACTCGGCGACGGGCTGGATCTGATCCGCCAGCTTCGCGCCGAACCGCGATTCGCCCGGTTGCCCATTTTGCTGATCAGCGGCGACAGCGATCCGCGGCTTTCCGAACGCGCGCTCGCCGATGGCGCCGACGCCTTCTTTCCGAAACCATACTCGCCCTCCGCCGTACGTAAGAAACTGGAGCAACTCCTATGCTGACGAAATCGCTGTGCCTGAGTTTTCTGGCGCTCGCGATGCCGCGTCCGGCGGCCCCGCAGAGCCCTCCCGATATGCAGAAAATCATCGATCGCCTGGACAAACTGGAGGACGAGAATCAAAAGCTGCTGGACGAAATTCACGAATTGCGAAACGAACTGACGGCGGCCAGAAATCCGACGCCGGCTCCCGATTCCTCGCAACAGGCTCCTGTCGCCGAGCGGCTCGCAGTGCAGGAGAGCCGGACCGCCGATCTCGAACAAACGAAGGTCTCCGCGTCGCAGCGGTTTCCGGTCAGCCTTACCGGAATGTTGTTGTTCAACGCCTTTGAAAACGGCCGTAACAGCGGGACGGCGCAATATCCCGCGACAGCAACCCTGAACTCCGGCCCGGTGAGCGACGGAGCCACCGTCCGCCAGACCATTCTCGGCCTCAAGTTCAATGGACCCAACCTTCCCGGCGGCGGCAAAGCAAGCGGGTCCCTTTACATGGATTTCTTCGCCGGCAGTTCACGCGCCGAACAATAACCTGCTGCGCATCCGAACCGCTAATCTCGATCTCGCCTGGAAAAACACGACCTTCAGCGTGGCCCAGGACAAGCCGCTCATCTCGCCGCGCGACCCGACTTCGTTCGCACAGGTGGGCATTTCGCCGCTGACCGCCGCGGGTAATCTGTGGGACTGGAATCCTCAGGTTCGAATCGAGCAGCGGTTTTCCCTCGGAGAAAACACGGGGTTCAAGGCTCAGGGCGGCGTTTACGAAACGACCGAGAATTACAGCTCGACCCTGCCCCCCCAATACTCGGGTACTCTGGAGCGCTCTCGTCCCGCCTATGAGGGCAGGTTCGAGTTCTTTCACGGAAACGATCGCAGGCGATTCGAAATTGCGCCGGGATTCAGTTTCGGCTCGACGCACGTCGCCGGGGACTCGGTGCCATCGAGGATCGCTTCGCTCGATTGGTTCTACCGCCCGGCTCCTCTTTTCGAATTCTCGGGCGAAGCTTTCAATGGCCAGAATGTCGCCGGGCTGGGAGCATTGCCGGGCTTCAACATACTGCCGTCGGACGAGGTCATCCCGGTTCACAGCCATGGCGAATGGGGGCAATTCGCTTTCTTTCCGACGCCGAAGCTGTCATTCCACATCTATGCGGGCGAACAATACAATCGCGCCTCCGACCTTCCGCCCACCGGCATTCAGCGCAATTTCGTCTATGCCGGCAATCTGATGTACAAGCTTGCGCCCAACGTGATGGCCGCGCTCGAGGCTTCGCAGACGCGAACGGAGTATCTCGGTTCTCTGCTTCGATTGAATAACCACTATGATCTTGCGCTCGCTTATATGTTTTAGCTTTGCGGCATGTTTTAGCTTTACAGCTGGGGCTGCCTGCGGCGCGACTCTCTCCGGCACGGTCATGCTTCGCGATTCGCGGGTAGACGCAGTGAAAAAGCGAATGGATTTCTCGGGCGTCGTCGTTTCCGCTCAGCCGCTGAATGGTCCGTCGCCCTCTCCGCCTGCCGCCCACGCAACCATGCTGCAGAAAGGCAAGATGTTCACGCCGCATATTCTGCCGGTCACGGTGGGGACTACGGTCGACTTTCCCAACGCGGATCCCATCTTTCACAACGCCTTTTCGAGCTACAGCGGCGAGATCTTCGATATCGGACTTTATCCTCCCGGAACGTCACGCTCCGTGCGCATCACCAGACCGGGCGTCGTTCGGGTTTTCTGCAACATACATCCCACTATGAGCGCCGTTATTCTCGCCCTCACAACGCCATATTTCGTAAGGACGGCGAAAAACGGGTCGTTCGAGATGGACGTGCCGCCCGGTGAATACGAATTCCGGGTCTTCCACGAGCGCGCCACGGAAAAGGAACTCGCGGGACTCGCCAGGCGAATTGTTGTTCCGGAGGACGGTTTGCGCATCCCGGCGATCACGGTCTCGGAAGCGGGTTATCTGGTCGCGCCGCACAAGAATAAGTACGGCCACGATTATCCGCCCTCTTCCGACGATCAGGTTTTCTATCCGGCGAGGAATTGAATCTTGACCCCTTCGCGCCCGCGTCAGTTGTCGCTGTTCTGGAAGATCCTTCTTTCCACTTCGATCGCGATCACTGTGTTGCTCGCATTTGCGGGCTGGTTCGCCCAGGATCAGACGCGCTCGGTCCTGGTGCGCAACCTGCAAAGCGAACTTCAGAGCAGCTTCCGGGCCTACGAATCGCTCTGGAAGTCTCGCGCCGCCACGCTGCGATCCGTCAGCCTGGTGATGAGCGGCATGTCGGACGTCCGCGCGGCCTTTCAGACAAACGATCGGGCAACCATCAAAGACAGCGCCTCCGAAGTGTGGTCGAAGGTCTCGCAATCGGATGCGCTGTTTCTCGTCACCGACCCCAAAGGCGAGGTGATCGCTTCGCTCGGCGGCGACGAAGTTCCGGGCAATCGCATCGATCTGGTTCAATCCGCCACGCCGCGTTTCCCCGCGCAAACCGATGGCTTCGCGATCGAGAACGGGCGCCTCTACGAGCTGGTCGTCACGCCTGTTTACGTGCAGACGCTGAATGGACAAGGGCTCCTGAATGTCCTTGTCGCGGGCTTCCCGATCGATGAAACGGTCGTGCGCGATCTGAAGCGCCAGACGGCCGGAGGCGACTTCGTGCTGATCGCAAACGGCGCCCCGGTGGCTTCTACATTGCCGGCCGGCGAAAGCGCCGAGATCGCGCGCCAATACCGGCGCGGTCCGAACCTTCAGCATCTGGTTCTCGGAAAGGGTGAATTCGCGGTTCTCGGAAGCACGCTGCGCAATGTCGAAGGCGCTCCGGTCGGGGATCTCCTGACGGTGCATACCTTCGACACGATACGGCGCGACCTCGATTCGCTGCTGCGCAAGCTGATTCTGGTCTGGGCTGCGGCAATCATCGCCGGTCTCGCCGTGAGCAGCCTGCTCGCTCATCGCATTCTGAAACCGATCAGGCAGCTCGATGAAGCGGCGGCAATGATCGCCCGCCAGGAATACGCTACCCGCGTGCCCGAGGAAAGTAACGATGAACTGGGCCGTCTGGCGCGCACGTTCAACGCGATGTGCGCTTCTATTCGTGAAGCCCGCGAGGAACTGATCCGCCAGGAGCGTATTTCCACCATCGGCAGGCTCTCCAGTTCGATCGTGCACGACCTGAGAAATCCGCTCGCGTCCATTTACGGCGGCGCCGAGATGATGATGGATGGACACCTCAACGAAGCGCAGCTTCACCGCATCGCCACCAACGTCTATCGCTCTTCGCGGGCGATCAACGATCTGCTGCAGGAGCTGGTGGACGTTTCCCGCGGCCGTACGAAGGCGCCGGAACTCTGCCGCCTCAGCGAAGTGATCGCGGCCGCGGCCGATACTCAGGCCGGTTCCGCGGACCAGCAGGGCGTCCGGCTCGATGTGGCAATCGATCCCGCCATCGAGCTCCCGCTGGAACGCGCGCGCATGGAACGCGTCTTCCTCAATCTGATCGCCAACGCCGTTGATGCGATGCCCGGCGGCGGCTGCGTCGAAATTCGCGCCGAACGCAACGGCCAATCCGTAGTGGTCCACGTGGACGACACCGGCCCGGGCATTCCATTGTCGGTCCGCAAGCGGCTGTTCCAGCCGTTCGTCTCCGAAGGGAAGAACGGTCTGGGTCTGGGTCTGGCTCTTGCGCGGCAGACGGTTCTCGACCACGGCGGAGACCTGTGGGCCGAAGAGACGGCGTCCTCCGGAGCCCGTTTCCGCCTGCGCCTTCCTTACCAGCCATAACTCGTGCCGGGCCGCGCGCGACAGCAAGCCTGAAAATGACCCGGTGGGACATCGAAGGTGAGGTAAGGACGAGCCGGGATCTTGTGTGTGCCCCAGGTAGGCTGAACACCACTGGGCGAAGGACATATACGGCGTGAGAAGCGAGAGGTTCTGTTTTTTCCGTGTGATCAGCGAGGGGAGTTCGGCAGCCCTCCGGGCCGCCAAATCGAATGAAGACGCTGCGCAGCCGTTGTGGGGCCAGCGCTTCGGCGCTGCCGCCGAGCTTCCGCTCGGCGCGGAACTTTACGTCAGCCGGTAGCGCCGGCGATCTTGTCGCCGGTGTTCTGAACCAACCCGAACCGAGTCTTCAGGAAAGCGATAAGTAGCGAACGATACTCCCGAGCGCCCGCGCCGGGTAATTTGATGACTGCCGCGCTGGCGGGCGGGGAGGGTCAGCTATAGCCAGCCAGCTACAAAAGTTCCTGAAATTCCTCCCGGCTGATCCCGAGTTGGCGGAGAATTCTTTGATAAAGCGGCGGCCCAATCTCCCGTCCACCGTGGATTGGGATAGTGACCGCGCGACCATCCTCGTGAATCCAGCGCTCGTGACTGCCGGTCTGGCGCCGGCGCTGAAATCCCAGGCGTACGGCCGCTCGTTGAAAATCTTCCGCGCGAGCGCCAGGCATGCACGATTTCGGTGGTATCGATCGGCAACGGAACGCCCTTTTCGCGATACTCAGCCGCAATCATCTCGAAGACCTGCCCTAACTCAGCCAGGGCCTCTTCCCGCGTGGACATGAGCGCATAGCAGCCCTCAATCGCAGGAATCTCCGCTACCCAGCCTTCAGGTTCATTGCGGTACAGGAGCAATTTGTAATCGTCGAGACCCACGCAGTTCGATTTTACCCCTTGGGCCGGTGATTTTACCTCTTGGGCCGGTGAGACCTGGCCGGCAGACTGGTTTAGCGGCGAAGAAGAATCATTTCGCGCTTTGATCCGGACGCCCCGGAGAGCTGGCCATCGACGTTCCACCGCCTGTATTTTGCCTGGATTGCCGGACTGGTTGTCGTCTGACAAATCGCTCTGGATGGCCTGGAGGTACCTTAATAATTGAAAGGTGCGCGATTAAAAGGTGGGCGATGACGGTCACAATTGAACTTCCCCCGGATATTGAAGCTGGCTTGCTCGCGCAAGCGCGGGCGGAGGGAATGAACGTGTCGGATTATGTGCAAAACCTCGTGCGTGAACGGGTATCGAACAGGGCTGCCGGCGATTCCCGTCCCGCTTACGAGCTGCCACCGGAAGAATGGGTGCGGCAGTTCGAAGCATGGACGCACAGCCATGCCGGAAATACCGTCGTCCTGTCCGATGAAGCGATGGAGCGGGAGTCCATCTACGGCGACCACGGCCGGTAAATGGCAGCACTCACGCTCGTAGATACCAACGTGCTGCTGCGGCTCCTGCAGCCCCATCACCGCCAGTATCCAATGGCGCTGGCCGCCGTCGCGGAGTTGCGAAACCGTCACGCTGAACTTTGCATCGCCCCGCAGAACCTTGTGGAATTTTGGGTGGTGGCGACTCGCCGGTTGCGAATAACGGGCTGGGGATGAGTCCGTTGGCGATCGCCGGTGAGGTGCGAGCGCTTAACGGGATGTTCCGGCTTCTGGAAGGCAAAGCGGGAGTTACCGGCGTATGGGAAACGCTGGCCGGGAAGTATTTCGTCTCAGGCAAACAGGCGCACGATACTCATTTGGTCGCCGTCATGCAGATTCACGGAGTAAAGGATATTCTGACCTTCAACGTAGACCACTTCTCACGGTTCGCAGAAATCAACGTCATTGACCGACGGCGGTGTAACAGCCGCGCGGCGCGTGATTGTCGCGCCCTCCTTTGAGCCGGGGTAACCCCTGGTTCTGCCTCCCGTTCTGCGATCAGCCGCAATCATCTCGAAGACCTGCCTTGACTTAGCCAGGTCGAGGGCCACCAGCATAGCGATGTTGATCGCGTGTCGTTGTGGCTCCTGTGTCGGGACTCCTGTCTAAGCGCCAGCTGCAGGATGCCGCTTCCGCCGGCCGGGTGAGTTCCGACCCGCACGATGATCAAACCGCGCTGGGGATCGAACGAAAAGGTCAAAGCGCGATTGCCGTATTCCCCGGCATACTGCCCGTATATACGATCGCGAATCTCCTGGGTCGAATCTGAACGGCCCGGCGGTATACCTCGTCGCGGTCCTTGCCATGACAGCGCACTGTTCCACCGCGAACTTCGAGGGACTCGTCGGTCGAAGGGTCCTCGATCAGGACCCACTCGGACTCGAATTTTTCCTCAATTTCGCCGATCGTCAGGACTTCATCCATCGGTAATGCCCTCGCTCGATTATAGGCCGGGATTGTCCCGCTGTTCGACCCGAGACGCGTTCGTCCGATCATTTCCATTCCTGTTGGACTGTTTATCGGGACGGCACCAGAGCATCGCTAAAAGCGCAGTCAGCTCTCAAACGGCTTGGCGATGAGTGACAACGCCCGCCGTAAATCGTCTGCAACCAATCTGGAGAGTTCATCAAGCCCCACAATTCCCGGTCGCCGTTTCTCGCCCGACCTCTCAGGCGATGCCATGTCTAAAAGGCACTCAGGGGACTCCAAAATATCCGCAACCGGGTAGCTCCGGGAGAATGATGCTCCGTCAAGGGGTCTCGATTCGCCTCGCTGCGAGCTGCTCTTGAGCGATAGAGTGAGACGAACTCGTCCAAGTCCTCGCGTTGTAGTGGCTTGGTCTTTAGTGAGTAACGCCGGGTCGCGGGCAATCCGTAAATCCACAAGTGCTCTGACAGTTCCAGCCTCTCCGTCGCTCGGCGGCGTTGAAAGAACAAGATGTTTGCCTTCACCCCTTGTGCATAGAATAGGCCCGACGGAAGCCGAAGCAGCGTATGGAGTCGACATGACCTGAAGCAATCTCCGACGATGTCCGTTGCCGCCCCAGACTCGAAAAGAACATTGTCTGGAACGACGACGGCGGATCGTCCACCCGGCTTCAGTTGGGCGACGATGTGCTGAAGAAAGTTGAGTTGCTTGTTCGCCGTCTGAACCCAAAAGTCGGGCCGAACAATGGTAAGGCTGTCGTCGTAGTTGTTACTCTTCTGATCTTCGCGTAGGTCACGCTTCCTTTGATTCCGAAAGGGGGGTTCGTCAAGACCACGTCCGCCTGAAATTCCGGCGGCGTATTGAGGCTGTCGCGGCAAGCAATAGGCAGCTCGTTTTCTGCGGTTCCACCAACACCGTGAAGTAACAAATTCATCGTCGCCAATCTCGCAACTTCCTCCACTAGTTCTACCCCACGAATCGACTTCGTCCGGAGCCTTCTCTCTGCTGCGCGGGGGTCATCCGCGGGTTATTGCGCTTCAAATGGTGCGTGGGCCGCCAAAAGGAATCCTGCCGTTCCTCCACATGCGGGGTCGCATATCACTTCACCTAACTTTGGATCTATGCACTCAACTATCGCGTCGATCAACGGCCGGGGGGTGAAATATTGCCACGCTCCACTCTTCGTATCTCGGGCGTTCTTCTCTAGGAGGCCTTCGTAGGCATCGCCTTTTAGGTCCCTAGATAAGCCAGTCCACTCGGTCTGACCTATAAGGCCTGCGATAAGAAGACGAGACTGGCCGGGTCTTTGATCTTGTTCTTAGCATTTCTGAAAATGAGACCCAGCATTCCATCTTGTTGACCCATAGCCGAAAGAACCCGGGTGTAGTGCTTGTGCATTCTATCGGGACTTAAGCGGGCAAAAGAATTCCACGAGTACTGAGGAGGAACAGGTCCACCTACCTGCTCGTCGGACATCTTGAGGAATAGAAGATACGTGAGCTGTTCTACATAGTCCGGGTAAGATAGCCCATCGTCCCGCAATACGTTGCAGTATTGCCAAAGCTTCCGAATCAATGCGCCCGCGTCACCGGCCAGCCGACTGGGCCCCGTCGTCATGCCGCCACCTTTAGCACGATGTCGCGAACCCACCAAACATGCTTAAACGACTCGACGTATACGCGCGCGGCGACAGAATACTCCTCTTGAACCTCCATAAAGTTCTTCAGGTCACGGATTGTATCCAGAAATGCCTCGCTCGCCGCGTGAACGACGGAAAAACCGTCGGGGGCTTCGCGGGCCCCCCTGTCTACAGTGCGTTCGATCTTGTTGTACAGAATGACGCGGGCTTCGCGGAATGCCGGCCAATCAAGGTGCAGTATACGTCGACTCGCAGCGAACTTTGCTTCAGGAACGAGTTGACCTTTGTACTCCGGGGATAAATCAGCTTCACCGTTCTGATGAAATGTCAAGAGAACGACATCCCGAACATCCGTGGGATCGAGAAGGGAGGGACTTCGTGTCCTTTTCCATCTGCCGGCGTTTGAGCCCTTTGTGCAGGGTCGATCAGTGGGAAGTGATCGCCCTTCCCACCAGTTTCTCCGTCCTCTGGATTGATTCGAAGTCGATTGGCCCGGTGGCAGCTCAGACGAAGATTCGTCCAGTCGAAGGCAAACCAGTAGTATCCTGGATGAGTCGGATCTTCTTGGACGCGGAGTTTCGGCCGAAAATGATCCATGTCATCGTCCGTACCCGGATTCTTGCATTCAACGTACCAGCATTTGTCGTAGGTAAATGCTGCGTATTCGGTGCGAAGTGCCGTCCAGCGGCCTCGATATCTATCGATCAGCGTCGCACGCTGCGCAGGATCGTTTTCGGCAAGTACGGCATCGCGCGCTTCTTCAAGCGCCGGAATGAGATGGCGTATCCTCGGTTTCAGCTTTTCAAGATCGATGAAGCGCATCAACGCCTCTCAACCTCTCGTTGGAGCTGTTTGACAATCCTCGCCGCCAGCAGCGACCGTTCTCGAGTTGCTCCGAAGTCAACTGCACGGATTTCGCCCACGCCGGGTCTTGCTGCTCTGTCCACGCCTTAACGAACTGCTCATACAACGGATCGCGAATCGTCTGATCGAGGCCCAAGGCGCGGGTTCGGACATTCAGGTCCCTGAGTTCGGCCTCCTCCTCCGCCGTCAGCTCGGGTTTTATCGCCAAGACGCGCTGTCGATCCAGTTCCGCCTGAGTCTTCGAGTCCAACGTCGACCGCAAGCGGAAAAGATCGCTGGTCAAGATTGCCGCGACGCCCATTCCTCGCGGGTCGTGGTCCGGCAACTCTACCGAACTCCTGGCCTTCCGCGTTTCGGCGAAAAATCTGAACCTGATCACGCCTCAGACCGGCAAACACCAACGGGTCATGTGATGACATAATGATATGGCAGCTATCACGGCCACGAATAAATCGATCGACAAATCCGAGGTACTGAGTGCTCCAGCAGGGATTGAGGTGCGTATCGGGCTCATCAAGCAAAAACAAAGTTTCTTCGCGCGCCGTAAACTTCAAAAGGCCGAGGACTAGCAATAATTGCTGCTCGCCTTCGCTCAGGTCTCGGTAAGTGACTTCTCCCCCGCCAGCCGCTGGTGTCATTCGTACACGAGTACGTACCTCGCCGAGCATCTTCGACAAATGTATGCTTTCGAGGGCGGTGAAGAAGGCATACTGGTCCGAATAAGTGGCATAAACCTGCTGAAGGGCCTCTGGCTTCGGCAAGAAAAGATACAAGCTTTCTACAACCGGGTTCTTGGTAAGGTCTACGGGTATGCGCCGTTCCATACGCGCCGGGAGCATTGCTTTGTCATAGACTCGGCTAAGAAATTCTTGTACTTCGCCAACCGCGTTCCAGAACCTCGGGTCACCACCAGTTCGCTTCCAGGGCGGGTGCTTCAATGCAAACAGAACGCTGTCCAGCCCATCTATCTGTAGATGCTCGCGCAGGAAGGATTTATCTCTCTCGGCATCGGGGGAGGCGTCCATGAAGAAGGCGATGAGCGCAAACTGGCCATGCAGCGTTTGGGCATAGAACAATCTGCGCAAATCGTTCGGATCCGTGGCATCCCGGCCGCCGCGCTGGTCGACTGTCTTTATGATCCAGTTGTAGTACCGTTCTCGATGCTTCTCAAATATTGAAGCTAGGCGGTCGCTGGGGCCGGAGTAATATCCAAAGACAAAGCCTGGGCGGTACTGCGGACGCCCGGTGTCGTCCTCAGACATAAAATGTTTCCGGGTAAGTTCCTTATATTCTTTCGTTTGTCGGGGCTTCGCCCAGAATTGGGGGAATCGGCCGGCGTCGGCTTGGATTTCCAAATCATGATCACGACATTGATACTTGATGCGATAGGAGAACGGCGCTTCAACGTCGAGATCGAGGTTACGAAAAATGAGCGCTAGTGCCTCGATCAGGTTGGACTTCCCGGACCCATTTTCACCAACTAGGACCGTGTACGACGAGGCCTCGTCGAAATCCACTTGCAGATCTCGAAGGTTCTTGAATTCGCCAATTGTGACTCTGTCAAGGCGCATCGCCGATGACCTCCAATGTCGCATTCTCAGCTTCGTCACCGGTTCGTCTGATTGTTCGATCCAATTCGGATCGCAGCGCTAAATAGAAAACCTCCACTTGCTCCGGCTGATCTCGATCAAAGCCGGCAAATGCAAAGAGCTCTGGCAGCGGCAAGGGACGCCCAGCCTTTCGTAGGACCGCGCTCAAATCAACATTCGAGTCCGGGCCGTTCAGTGAATGCTTAGGCTTCATTCTGTCTCCTCTGGGCTGGCGGCGTTTCACAACCGGAAGTGATGTGGCCGTTTCTTCCGGAACTGGTCCCAACCGTTCTAACAGTCTTGCAGCCGACTCGTCCATATTCAGTTGAGGAACGAGCTCTCCAGCTATAGCCGCTGCCAGGAGCTCGCGCTCCACATCTGGAAGGCGGTCCAGAGCGGAATGCAGATGACTTGATGCTTCCCGAAGTTCCGCCAAGCGATTTCCCGCAGCATCCGCTATGCGTTTCTGCTCAGCGGCTGGCGGCAAAGGGAATCGCATCTGCGCGAATCTGCCCGCGCCGAGGTGCTGAATGCCGACGCCGCGGGCAAGGCGACCAAAGATCCCTGATGCGGCGTAGTGACGGAAAACCAACAGGGCATACTCCGGCGTAACGACGCTGGGACGGAACCGAATGATGTGGTTTTGGTAGCAACATTCCGGAATTTCTCCATTCCAGATCGCCGCGCGTGCCACCTGGCTTGAGCTTCCAGACGCCTCCGTCAGCAGAACATCGCCGACACGAAGCGAAAACAGGGCGCGTTCGGCAGGTGTAAAATCCATCTCGAGAATCTCGGTGAGGTCTAACCCTTCGGACGTGATATTCGAGGACCTTAAGTACTTTGTCGCGTGCTCGCCAGTATGCTTGTCCGGCGACCTTTGGCGACCCAACCGGATCTCACCCGCCTGATCGACCCTTATCCACGCCCAATCGCGGGGCAATGTACCCAGTTCAGTATCGAGGTCGTCCGCGGAAGGTTTTTCCGAACGGAACTGCTCATGTTGATGAGCTAAGGGTTGCTTGTCGGCTTTCGTTCCGGCTGATGATGGCACCCCCGCCTCGCGGGTATTAGTGCTAGCGGAGGAAACACTCCCGCCGGAGATTGAAGTCGCGAGTACCCTCTTACGCTGCTCCTCGAGGCGCTTCAGCGCGGAGTGGATATGGGACGTTGCTTCCCGAAGTTCTGCGAGGCGCTTTCCAACGGCATCGGCAATACGCTGCTGCTCACTGAGTGGCGGCAAAGGGAACTGAAGCCTGGCGAATCTGTTTGCGCCGAGGTGCTGAATGCCGACCCCACGTGCCACTCGCGAGAATATCCCAGACGTGGCGTAGTATCGGAAGACCAATAAGCCGTACTCCGGCACAACCGCGTGCGGACGAAACCTGATGACCGTGTTCTGATAACAGTAGTCTGGGAGGTTCTTGGGCCACAGGGCCGCACGGCCCACTTGGCTTGGGCTTCCGGACGCCTCAGTCAGGACTATGTCGCCAGCATGCAAAGAGAATACTTCCCGCTCGACAGGTGTAAAGTCCATCTCCAGAACGTCATTGAGGTCCAGGCCATCTCGAGTGATGTTCCCGGCCCTCACATACCTCGTAGGGTGCTGCCCTGTGTGTTTGTCCGGAGACCTCTGTCGGCCGAGTCGGACGGCGCCCACACGGTCCACACGTACTGCCACCCACCCCGGTGGAAGCCTTGCCTCATCGAATATCATACTTCCGTCGTGCGCCTACTCCTGGCCCTCATGGCCGGCGTTCCGTCTGACCCGAACACGGTTATTCTGCTCGGTCGCATCAGCCTTGGTCCCCGCTGGTTCATCAGCCCGAGCATCCCGCAGCCGTTCGTAGCTCTCAATTGAGAGAACGACCACAACAGCCCTCCCGTGCTTTTCTATGGCCACCGGCTCCGCCCTTGCCATATCGATCAACTTGCCAAACGAGTTCTTCGCACTGCGCGCCGACATGCATTGCATCGTTGAACCCTCCAGCCGAAAGGAGCTATTTTAGCCACTTTTCACGCTAGCACGCCTTGTTCGCATTCGGGCATATTCCGAATCAGGGACCACTCGGGCGAGGTCACGGTTACGTCAACTTTGAAAATGCGGAACCCGCGGATGTGCTCTCCCCAAGCCGCGTCGGGGGACCCGCGGACGGCCTTTACGAGAAAACCAAGACCGCGAGTCACACGCCAGGCGCCAATATTTAACGAATAAATCCAATCACATAGCTCACGCCGAGCGCACCATCCCCAAAAACGCATGCTAAAGAATAACCGAGGAGAAAACAAAAGACCCATGTCCCCGGCAACCGAAGCAGCATCCCCGAACCCCAACCAGTCCACCGGACCCCGCACCGAAGAAGGCAAAACGCGTTCCGCTATGAACGCCCTGCGCCACGGCCTGACCGGCCGCACCATCGTCATGCCCTACGAAGACATGGACCAATACCACATCTTCTGCCGACGCCTCTTCCAGACCCTCGCCCCCGAGACCCCGCTCGAAGAGCAATACGCCCAGACCTTCTGCGACACCCAATGGCGCCTGAACCGAGCCCGCTCGCTCGAAGACGCCATGCTCGCCCTCGGCCACTCCGAAGAAGCCGGCGAAATCGAAACCGAACACCCCCAGGTCCACGCCGCCCTCACCGCCGCGCGAGTCTTCCGCGACGACAACAAATCCTTCGTCAACCTGACCCTCTACGAACAGCGCCTGCACCGCACGCTCGATAAGACCCTGCGCGAACTCAAAGCCCTCCAGGCCGAGCGCAAAGCCCAAAGGCAAGCCGAACTCGACGCCGCCGTAGCCGAGCGCAATCTCCTGAAGATGAAAGTGAAACACGGCCACCATCACCTCCAGACCGAGACCGAACCGATCACGAGACAGTTCGTTTTTTCGACCGCCGAAATCGAAGCCGAAGCCCGCCGCCAGTTCCGTCTCGCAGACATCGCAACCGCCCAAAGACACCACTACGACTTCGAAAACTACCGCCGATACGCACCCAAATGGGCAGCATGACGGAAGCCTGACGCCAAACCATGCAGCGATCCCCACCCTTCCGGCGCCCCGAAGACGACATAAGAACCAGCCACACCCGAACTGCGCCCATACAACCCGCCACACCCCCGCCAGCCCATGCCCCAAAATAAAGAAAGCCATGGACACCAAACAGCTTTCCGATGCCCTGAACGAACTAGCGCTCGACCTCCGCTGGTCCTGGAACCACGCCGCGGACGACCTCTGGGCGCAACTCGATCCCGACCGCTGGGCGCTCACCCGCAACGCATGGGTGGTTCTCCAGACCATGTCGCGCGACCGCCTCCAGGCCGTTGCCGGCGACCCGAAATTCGAGACCAGACTCAACAAGCTCATCGAAGAAAAGCGCGCCCTCGGCGGAAACCAGTTATGGTTTCAAAAGGCCCACCCCAACTCGCCTCTCAAAGCGGTCGCCTACTTCAGCATGGAATTCATGTTGAGCGACGCCCTGCCCATCTACTCGGGCGGCCTCGGCAATGTCGCCGGCGATCAGTTGAAATCCGCCAGCGACCTCGGCGTTCCCGTCGTCGCCGTCGGGCTCCTCTATCAGCGCGGCTACTTCCGCCAGCACATCGACGCGCAGGGCCGCCAGCAGGCGCTCTATCCGTTCAACGATACAAGCCAGCTCCCCATCACGCCCGTGCGCGAAGCCAACGGAGAGTGGCTGTGGATCAAGCTCGACCTCCCCGGTTATCCCCTGCGCGTTCGCGCCTGGCAGGCTCAGGTAGGCGGCGCGAAACTCTACCTCCTCGATACGAACGATCCCGTGAACCTCCCCGAGCACCGCGGCATCACCGGCGAACTCTATGGCGGCGGTTCCGAAACGCGCCTGCAGCAGGAGCAGGTTCTGGGAATCGCGGGCTGGCGTCTGCTGCGCAAGCTCGGCATCGACCCGCAGGTCTGCCATCTCAACGAAGGCCATGCCGCCTTCGCGGTTCTGGAACGCGCGCGCACCTGGGTGGAGGAACAGAAACAGCCTTTCGCGATGGGCCTCAGCGTTACGCGCGCGGGCAATCTCTTCACCACCCACACGCCCGTCGAAGCGGGATTTGACCGGTTCACGCCCCAGCTCATGGAAGAGCACATGAAGAGGTATGCGGAAAACGAACTGGGAATCTCCTTCGGAGATCTGATGGCGCTCGGCCGCATGAACCCCGCCGATCTCAACGAGCCCTTCAACATGGCATACCTCGCGGTCCACGGTTCCGGCGCGGTAAACGCAGTCAGCGAATTGCATGGCCGCGTGAGCCGCCACATTTTCCAGGGACTCTTCCCCCGCTGGCCCACACGCGAGGTGCCCGTCGGCTATGTCACCAACGGCGTTCACGTCCCCACATGGGACTCCGCCGAAGCCGACGACGTCTGGACCGCCGCCTGTGGAAAGTCCCGCTGGCGAGGCGATCTCAAAGAGGTCGATGAAGGCATCCGCGGCGTCGATGAACTCACCCTTTGGAAGATGCGCAGCCAACGCGCGCAAGGGACTGGTCGATTATGTCCGCCAGCGCATCGTGCGTCAGACCGCCGGGCACGGCGCTTCAGACGAGGAGACCCGCGCCGTCGAAAACATCTTCGATCCCGAGACCCTGACCCTCGGCTTCGCCCGCCGCTTTGCCACTTACAAGCGTCCGAATCTGCTGCTTCACGATCGCGATCGCCTGCTGCGAATCCTGACGAATCGCCAGCGTCCCGTGCAACTGATCATCGCCGGCAAAGCGCATCCGCAGGACGCCGCCGGACAGGACATGATCCGCCAGTGGGTCGAGTTCATTCGCCAGACCGCGGCCCGCTCGAACGCGGTCTTTCTCAGCGACTACGACATGCGGATGACCGAACAGTTGGTGCAGGGCGTGGACCTCTGGCTGAACACCCCGCGCCGCCCATGGGAGGCCAGCGGCACCAGCGGAATGAAGGTTCTGGTCAACGGCGGACTGAACCTTTCCGAACTGGACGGCTGGTGGGCGGAAGCCTGGACCCCGGAAGTCGGTTGGGCGCTCGGCGACGGGCTCGAGCACGGCGAAGACCCGGCGTGGGACGCGGCGGAAGCGAACAAGCTCTACGAACTGCTCGAAAATGACATCATCCCGCAGTTCTACAACCGCAACGGGAACGGCATTCCCACCGCCTGGGTCGAGAAGATGCACGAGAGCATGGCGACGCTGACGTCCCAATTCTCAGCCAACCGAGCGGTGCGCCAATACACCGAGGATTTCTATTTACCCGCCGCCGGTCGCGTTCTCGCCCGCCTCGAAAACAAAGGCAAACTAGGGATCGAAATTCTGCAATGGAGGCAAAAGATTGCGGACCACTGGCCCCGCCTGCGCTTCGGAGAACTAAAGATCGACTCCGACGCGACTCGCCACGCCTTCAATGTCCAGGTTTATCTGGATGAACTGGATGCGGGAGCCGTTCGAGTAGAACTCGCAGCAGATGGCAATGAACCTGTACGCCAGGAGATGACAAGAGGTGATCTGTTGCCAGGCTCAAGAAACGCGTATTGCTTCACCGCGGAGGTTCCCGCCACGAGGCCTGCAAGCGACTACACGCCGCGCATAGTGCCCTGGCACCCAAACGCTTCCGAGCCTCTGGAAGCCAACGAAATCCAATGGTACCGATAGCAGCACCGACCGCCGATAAACTTAACCACGCGCGGCGCGACTATACTGACCCGCCAAGCCGTAACGACCCGCCAAAGCGGATGAAGACGCTGCGCAGGGTATGTGGGGCCAGCGCTTCGGCGCTGCCGCCGAGCTTCCGCTCGGCGCGGAGCGTTACGTCAGTGCCGGTAGCGCCGGCGATCTCGTCGCCGGTGTTCTTACGAACCGCGTCTTCGACAGAGCGTCACTCCCCAACCGGACGCTTAATATGCCCTTGCGACAAATCCCGATTATTCTCTTCGCACGAGTATTCCATCAGCTCGGAGCCCGGTTTCATCAAAGCAAAAACACGCGTGTTCTTCCAGGGCTCAGTAAAGGTCTTCGGGTCATCGACCATGATCTCCATCTTGAGCCGCTGGCCGTCGAGCCGGGTCAGCCTCTGGACAACGTGCATAGCATCCGAATGCGGATGCCCAAGCGTATCCAGCCGAGTCTTGCCGTTAAACCCAACAGTGTCGATCACCAAAGTATCGCCGTCCCATTTGGCAACCGAATCGCCGAACCACGTCGGGTTGACATCCTTCGGATGGTCCCGATTGAGGTAAGCGATATGAAACCAGGTGCTCTGCTCAAACAAAAACGCAACCTGCTTCGGCGTCTGAAAAATCTCAATCGGATAAGGAGCATTAAACGAACGCAGATACCCGAAAGGCAAACAAGCCCCGGTATAATCGCCATCCTTGTTCGGATCGTACTTGTCAAACGCCGCCTGTGCCGCGGCGGTGAACGGAAGTTTCCCCGGACCCTCCTGCGACATCAGCGGTCCGTTCTTGGTCGACTTGCTCATATCCGGAACATAAGGATGGTCCCAGACGCCGGTGAGATCGGGTTTCCCGTCCGCCGTACGCGGAACCGCGCTGGACAATACCGCGGTCGCCGACCCGGGTTTCGGCTCCAAAGGGTCATGCGTCTGCGCAAGCACGGGGAGGGCAACGGCCGACAGGATGAACGACAGTGCTGAGATGTTTTTCATAGGATAATCTCGCTCGCATGAAGTATATCGGAGAAGATTCGGCTATCGTAAGGTCAGGATGCCAGATCGGCTAAGTATCCATGCCCCGGTTCTTGTCAACACCATCGGTCATTGTGCGGGGGCGATCGTATTCGGGATTCTTTTGTACCTGTTGCTGCTCGACTGGCGGCGGGCAACCGGGAACGCAGCCTGCTGCCGAGTGTCGCCGCGGGTCTGGCTCTGCTGTGGAATCTCGGCTCCCTGATCGGCATGGCGACAAGTCCGCGGGGCGACCCGATCGCGGATGCGATCGTCGCGGGAAGTTTCTCCGTACTGAGCCTTCTCCCCGCGGTACTATTGCACATTTCGCTGCGATCGAGGCATCCGTGGCTTTGGCAGACCGGCTATGCGGTGAGCTTTTCCGCCGTCGCTTTGCATATCGGCGATCTGTTGACCGGCGCGCCGCGATTTCACTACGCGGCAATCCTGCTCGTCACGATCGGCTTCGGCGTCCTCACCACGATATGCGTTGCCAGAGAGGCATTCAGCGGCCCGAGAGACGGAAGCGGACCGCGCCTCGCCGGCGCAATGGTTCTGTTCCTCTTTGCGATCTCATTCGTGCATTTTGAATCGGCGCATGATGTTAAAGCGTGGTCCGGCGAAGCCGCGTTGCATCACGCGGGAATCCCCCTGGCGCTGTTCGTCCTCTTGCAGGATTACCGCTTTCTGCTGCTCGACGCTTTCATTCGATTTCTGGTGAGCGCCAGCCTCGCGGCAATCGCCGTCTGGGCGGCGCTGCAGGCCGAAGCGCGGTTGGCTCTGCTCGCGCACGCCCGGCGCGATCCGTTCTACGCGGGGATGGCCTTCGCGGGGGCATGTCTGGCGTTAAGTCTGTTCGCTTACGTTCGCAATCGAAGCCAGCGGTTTCTGACTCGCGTCGTCTTCCTGCGCGCGAATTCTGAAAAGGCCATCTCCCGTTTGCGGGAGATCGCAAGAACGCAAATGGAAGAGCCGGAGTACCTCGCGGAGGCGGCACAGACGATCGCAGAATTTCTTTCGGCGCACCTCGTGGAACTTATCGAGGCGCCCGAAGACGGCGTACCGGAAGTGGCAAGCGCCGTCCTCGATCCGGCGGCGTGGAGTTTGAAGCCGTGGGTTCGCGCCCTGGCCCCGCTGAAATTCTCGCGCGGCGACATGAAGCTGCTCGCCCTGGGGCCGAGAGGCGGCGGAAGAAGATATCTGAGCGAGGACATCGAAGTGCTCGAGCGTCTGGCGAGCGTCGTATGCGAGCAGGTGGAACGGATGCGCAACGCCGAACTCCAGGCTCTCGTTTTGGAGGCGGAACTGCGAGCCCTGCAAGCTCAGATCAATCCCCATTTCCTTTTTAATGCCCTCAACACACTGTACGGCACGATTGCGCGAGAAAACACGCCCGCAAGACGCTTCGTTCTCAACCTTGCGGGATTATTCCGTTACTCGTTCAAAGGGAATCATGGGCTGATCCGGCTGGCGGAAGAACTCGAGATCGTGCGAGCGTATCTTGAAATCGAAGAATTGCGCCTCGGACCAAAACTCTCCGTGGAAATCGACGCGGACGAGGATGCCCTCGAGACAGAGGCGCCAGTCCTGTCTATTCAGCCGCTGGTGGAGAATGCCGTCAAGCACGGCGTGGCGCCTTTGCGCGGCGCGGGCTTCGTGCGAGTGCGAATCTGGAAGGAAGGGGAAACGGCGATAGTCGAGGTCTCCAACTCGGGGACTTTCCGGGAGATGCCCGCCGGTGAGATGCGGCAAGGCGTCGGCCTCGCGAACGTCCGGCGCCGGCTGGCGCTGTGCTTCGGAGGCGATAGCGCGCTCGAGATATCAAGCGCCGATCACATGACCGTGGTCCGCTTCTCGCTGCCGTGCAAGGCGACGGAGGCGGGCGTCCGTTCATCGGTAATTTGAGCCCGCCTGTATGAACTATGCAGCCGGTCACCGG
Organism: Terriglobia bacterium; assembly: GCA_963831795.1. Classification (GTDB taxonomy): domain Bacteria; phylum Acidobacteriota; class Terriglobia; order Bryobacterales; family Bryobacteraceae; genus BOG-234. The sequence continues at coordinate 125,342 of CAWHSB010000014.1, forward strand.
GCAGTTGTGGATCGAGACTGGCCGGCGTGTCATGTTTTATCAACTATGGCTCTGAAAACGCTGATCGTCGACGATGAGCCGATTGCGCGTAAAGTGTTGCGCGAGGAACTGGAGCAGATCGACGATGTTGCGTCGATCGACGAAGCGGCGGACGGAGATGAAGCGCTGGCGAAGATTCGGGAGACCTCGCCGGATCTGGTCTTTCTGGATCTGCAGATGCCCGGTCTGGGGGGCCTGGACGTCGTTCGAAAGCTGCAGCCGGCTGAGCGGATACCGATGATCGTGATCGTGACCGCCTGGGATCAGTATGCGATCCAGGCCTTCGAAGCCGGAGCGATCGATTATCTGCTGAAGCCGATCGGGCACGAGCGGCTGGAGCAGGCCGTGGAACGGGCTCTGAAGCTTCAGGGACGGCCCGCTGAAGTCGCCCAGCAACTGGCGGCCGCCAAAGAGATTGCCGAAGCCCCATCCGGCCACGTCGTACGAAGGATTGTGGCAAAGAGCGGCGACGAATATCTGCTGCTGAATGCCGAAGAGGTCTTCGCTTTCGAGGCCGATGGCGATCTGGTGTGGATCATCACGGCGAAGAAGCGTTACGTGGCGACGCAATCGCTCAAGGTGATACAGAACAAGCTGCGAAACACGAACTTCCGGCGCATTCACCGCAACGCGCTCGTGAATATCGATCATGTGCGAAAGATGAGCAGCCTGACCAGCCAGCGCTGGTTATTGACGCTCGCAAACGGTCAGGAGCTTGTCGTGAGCAAACGGCAGGCCCATACCGTTCGCCAGTTATTAAGCTGGTAGGAGTCATTGAGTTTTCAGGGTTCAAACCATTTCGAGACATCCCGCTGTTCAGCCGGTTCCACTTCCGCATCGCCCATAGCCCATGCAGCTCTTTCGTCTCCCGGTTTTCCAGTGGTCCTGTTCAGGGTCCCTTTCACCCAGACAAGCCGGCGGTTCTGAAACGGGATCGGGCGGCGCGGCCGGACTTCCACCATCTGATTTGGAATCCGATGCGCGGGGTGCAGGAACTGGCCCGCCTCAGGTAACAGCACAAACATGCGAACGCTCGCGCCGTCGGGAGACGGCTGATATCCGTCCATCATGTAGCCGATCATTCTAACGCGGCCTTGTGGTCCCCACTCCTCCAGTTGCTGCCATCCAACCGGAACGAAGCCTTCGTCATCTACCTGTTTCGAGGGTTTGAATTCGGAGAGATCGGTGCGCATATCCATGGCGACAAGGAAATACGCGAGTAACAGCGGAAATGCGACAGCCGCAATGACCGCCCAGAGGGTGAGGTTCTCTCTCTTCTTCCGAGCCGAAGAATCCGGTCTTCGTATGACTCGGGCGCCCACGCCGCGATGGTAGAGGGCGGAAGTCTCTTTTACACGAACTCTTCGATGAACGATATTCGCGAGCCAATATGAAGACCTCTTTTGCCGATGAGCGGGGCTGAAAGCCGCGAACGATATGAGTTCCGCTCACCGCCAAATGATGACCGTTTGCAGGCAAATCCGTCCGCCTGCGGGAATACGCTGAGAATTCCGGAAAGCGCGGCAGAAGCTGGAATCATTATGCGAATCCTCGCTTGTCTCGCCGTATTTCTCACATTCACCGCGTTGCTCGACGCGCAAACGACTTCAGGAAGCATCCGGGGCGCGGTCGTCGATCCGTCCGGGGCGGCCATCCCCGGCGCAACGGTCGAAATTCAGAATCCGGTCTCGCATTACGATCAGACGGTAAAGACCGATAATCAGGGGAATTTCGTATTCAGCAACGTTCCGTTCAACAACTATCACACCAGCGCGACAGCAAGCGGATTTCAGACCGGCCAACAGGATGTCGATCTGCGCTCTCCCGTTCCGCTGGACGTGAAATTCAGTCTGGCGGTCGGCGCCGAGGCGACCAGCGTCACGGTGGAAGCCGGCGCCGATCTGGTCGAAACAGATCCTGAGATCCACACCGATGTCGATCGTAATCTCTTCGACAAGCTTCCGCTCGAAAGCCAGTCTTCTTCGCTGAGTTCGCTGGTTACTCTCGCCACGCCGGGCGTCGCGGCCGATTCCAACGGGTTGTTTCACGGCCTCGGCGACCACGCCTCAAACTCCTTCTCCATCGATGGCCAGCCGATCACGGATCAGCAGAGCAAGGTCTTCTCGAACCAGCTTCCGATAGACGCCGTCCAGTCGATGGAAGTGATCGAAGGCGCGCCGCCGGCTGAGTACGGCGATAAAACCAGCCTGGTAATTGTCGCCACTACGCGCTCCGGTCTTGGCCAGAATGTGCCGCACGGAGAGGTCGATACTTCGTTTGGCAGTTTCGGCACTTACAGCGGCGGCTTCAATCTTTCGTACGGCGGAAACCGGTGGGGCAACTTTATCGCGGCTGATGGCTTGGGTACGCAACGCTTCCTGGACGGCCCTGAATTCGCGACCATCCACGACAGCGGTAATCAGCAGAATTACTTCGACCGTTTCGACCTGAAACCTTCGCAAAACGATACGATCGGCCTCAACTTCCAGTTCACGCGGTCCTGGTTTCAGAGCCCCAACTCGTACGACATGCAGAACGCGACCGCCTGGAATGGGCTGGTGGTTGACAATAACGGCATCGGGCCGAACGGCTTGCCCGTGGGTTCCACAGACCAGCGGGCGAAGATCAGGACGTGGAATATCGCGCCGAGCTGGACCCGTGTGATCAATCCCAACACTGTACTCACTGTGGGAGCCTGGGCGCGGCAGGATCAGTTCAATTACTATCCCAGCGACAATCCGTTCGCGGATTTCGTTCCCGATCTTCAAACCACCACCGTCGGTCAGAATCGGCGCCTGACCGATCTCGGCGCACAGGCCAGCATTTCCTGGCACCACGGTATCCATGACATTAAGGTCGGCATCCAGTGGTACGACAAGATTCTCACGGAAAGCGACTCGTTCGGCGTTGTCGATCCGACGTTCAACGCCGTATGCCTGAACGCCGACGGAAGTCCGAATACCGATCCGCTGCTGACCGATCCATCCGCTTGCGGCGGAGCGATGCAGCCCAATCCCGGTTACGATCCGTTGCTGGCCTGCTACGACTTGACCCGGACGGCCGCGTTGCCCGCGTCAAATGGCTGCCCCGGTTCCACTTCGTCCCGCTACACCTTCAACGGCCATGCGAACATCCGCCAGTTGTCACCCTATATCGAAGATCTGATCCGGATCAGGAACTGGACTTTCCGGTTGGGGCTGCGCGGCGATTACTATTACGGCATCACCAAAGCCGGCCAGGCGGAGCCTCGCCTGGGCGCTTCATACACGCTCAAAAAGACCAACACGGTGCTGTCGTTCTCCTACGCCCGCACGCTGGAGAGTCCGTTCAATGAGAACCTCGTGCTCTCCAGTCTTGGATGTAACGACGCGGTGGTTAACGACATCATGGCTGCGATCCAGGGTTATCCCTGCCTGACCTCGCCGCTAACCCCGGGAACGCGCAATGAGTACCACGCGGGTCTTCAGCAGGCCTTCGGCCGCTATCTGGTGATCAGTGGAGAATACGTCTGGAAGTACACCAACAACGCCTATGACTTCAGCGTGTTCGCCAATACGCCGATCACATATCCCATCGAGTGGGCCAAGGCCAAGATCCCGGGTCTGCGGTGCGCGCCAGCGTGCCGAATTACCACGGCTTCAGCGCCTTTATCGTGTTCTCCCACGTGGCCGCTCGTTTCTTTGGACCCCAGGTCAGCGGAATCGGCACCACTCCCACGAGCTTCGGCGCGGGCGGCGTGTTCCGCATCGATCACGACGAAGCGTTCAATCAGACCACGCATCTGCAGTATCAGTTCGGAAAGCGGGGGCCGTGGGTCGGGTTCAACTGGCGCTACGACAGCGGTCTGGTCGCGGGCGCGGTGCCCTGTGCCGGTGGTAATTGCGCCAACGGTCCCGACTGGGGACGATTCCACCGTGGACGTCTCCGCTCTGACTCCCGATCAGCAATTCCAGGCGGGATTGTTCTGCGGCAGCATCTACGCAACGCCGACTACGGCTATCAGCCCGACTGGTCTCTGCCCGGCATCGCAATACGGCTCGACAAAGCTGCAGATCCCGGCGGCGGGCACTGAGGATGACGATCACAATCCACCGCGCGTCGCTTCCCGCAACCTGTTCGATCTCGCGATCGGTCACGATAACCTGTTCCACGGCGATCGTTACAAGTGGAGTACGCGTCTGGAGGTCATCAATCTCACAAATGCGAATGTGCTCTACAATTTTCTGTCGACGTTCAGCGGTACGCATTACGTGACGCCGCGGGCGTTCACGGGGACGGTTACGTTCCACTTTTAACACGACTCAAGACAACCTTGTTGCCGTCGCCCCAGTGCCTCGAGCCGAGGCGCTGGGGTTCGTCGCATCATTGGAGGTTTGCGCGAATCCCAGCGTTGTGTACTTATCCGGCTGATCGGGAACTTTCAGTGCCACGTTCCGCTAACGGGACTCTTCGGGTGAGTGCATGCGGCTATATGGTTTGAAGAAAACTCCGCATCGACCAGGCTTTGAATCAATGCACGCCTGCTGCACTACTCCGGCAGGGCGCTTTGCCATCTGATGTCGGCCGAAAGTGCCCTGAAAGCGGCAAGGCTGTACGGATCAGCGTCGAATCGCCAGAAGCTTAAGGGCTGTGCGCCGCCATCGAGCGTTCCATCATTCCCGTAGCCGTCGTAATAACCCACCGCCTTGAGATTCGGGAACAACGTTGCGTCATTTTGCAGCTGAGTGATCCAGGCGGCCTTGTCGGTCGAGAGGGCGCCGGCAGCGCTGGCCGTTTCCACTAACATCACCGGCCTGGTGCTCGAGACTGTAGAGATCATTTCGTTATAGGTGTACTGAAAAAGCTCCGTGGGTGAGGTGAACGGAACCCAAAACTTTTGTAGTCCGTATTGGCCCCAATTGTATCCATCCACCCCCAGCCAGTCTACGTAAGAATCTCCCGGATAAAAGCTGGCCAGCGGGTCAACAAGGTAGCTACGAGTATGGTAAGTCGGTTCCCACAGGAATTTCACGTTTGTTGCTCCTGCGCTTTGGAAGATGTTGTATACATGTTGCCACGCCTGAATTGCCAAAGCAGGGGTGTTGCCGTTAACATGAATTCCCCAGGGATACCAGTTTCCGTTCATCTCATGGAAAAGACGGAGGTAAAATACCTTGCCCCAGGCAGCGGCGCTCTGGGCCCATTGACTTATATAAGCGTCATATTGCCCACTGAGAATGGAGGCATAATTGTAGCGCGGATCAAGGTAGGGGCCCTGTTCGTCCTCCGCACACCAGGTGAGAACAATCCCATACCCTGCATTTTTAAGAGCATCCAGGGTTGGCTGCATGTCGGCGAAAAGGAGCGGGGAGCCTTTGTCGGCCCATTCGGTGAAACCGACCATGAATGAGAACTTTCTGTTGAGTTCGTTCTCGTCCTGCCTGAGAGCGGTGAGAGAAGGATCGTAAAGCGGGTTTCCGTAAACGTAACTGGGAATATCTCCCAGAGCAATGGACGGTGCGGCGCCGGGAGGCGGCCCGCCGACTGTCACCGCAGCGTTATCAATCCAGACGGTTCCCGCCAGGTTTCCCATCTCAAAGTTCAGGGCGGTATCAGAGTCATCGGCGGGCATCGTGAAAGTAAAGGTGTAAGTATTCCAGGAAGGGGTAAGCGAAAAGGTCTTGAGGACGTACGGCGTGGACGTGGCGGACGGCGGACGGCTGCGGTTCCTGCGCGCGTCCCAGAACCACGCACCGGAAGTGTGCTGGATCCCTACCGTCAGGGAGTCAGTAGTCGATGCCTTCCCGTCGAAGGAAACGGTTACGACCTGGCCTGCAGAAAGAGCAATCTGATCCTGGCTAAGTCTCGCGCCCGAAGGAACCGATGATGCCGACGACCAGGCCTGGACCGCCTCCGACCAATTGCCGTTAGTATGAGTGTCACCGTCCTGATACTGTGCGCCATGGGCGCCGTTTTCCAAAGTAAAAGTCCAGGAATATAGACCTGTTTCGAATGATCCGTTAGTTACCAGATTGACGGAAGACATATCGGTGGCCATTAAGACACCGGTTGCCAGGATAATCGCGACACCTCGAAAAAGAAATGAACAATGTTTCATACATATGACCATAGAGCGCTCTGAAACTCCACGACCTCTATTCAGAAGAAATCGTAGCGATTGTGACGTTTCCGAATCCCGTTCACCCAACATCGTCCCACGCTGGTTGGCGTCCGGGCAATCCTCAATGGCTTTTGTATGTTCTTGTTCTATCCTTTTTTGCATGGATAAGGTATCAGACATACTGAAGAGGAGCCGAACAATATGGCCATCCTTAACTCACCAGACGCGGAAGCTGACTTGCGGCGCTAAGCCTCTTGTTTTGAACGTTATTTCCACTGAATCCGAGACCGAGATGCAGGGCGCGTGGGATTTCGTGGCACTCACTCCAAGGTCGATCCGCAGGCGGTCGTGCAATGGGCCGATCGCGTGCGCGAAGCGCTCATGGCACTCGGCTTCCGCGTGGAGGACCGGAAAATTCCGCTCGAAGTCACCGTCGTGGACCGTTGTGAGCGGCCGACCGCAAACTAGTCTGCGGTTTCTGAAGTTCGTCTATTTATTGACTTGTGGATGATGCCGCTGGCGCCGGCGACCCCTGAAAAGGACGTGGGTTGTTGTGTATCCGGAAGTAATCGTGGATCTCTTTGGTCAGGTCGCGAACGGTTAGAATCGTCGCGCGGCGGATCTTGTTCCGCGTGATCTCGGGAAACCAGCGCTCGACCTGATTGAGCCATGGGAAACTCGGGGTGAGTCGAAGTTCTCGTGATCGACCATGATGAGAGGCCTGACTGACTGGTTTTTCGGTGTGCCCTTCACGGTTCCAGCCTGCGATTAACGGCGTAAGTTTGCGTTCCGCCTGAAGGATTTCATTATCTCCGATTTGTCACGACGACCGTCGGGTCCAGGCCTGCTCACGGGTGGTTGCGAGGTTCGCCCCAATGCCATTCGAAGCGGCTCTTAAGCACAATTCCGGGGCCGCGCTCCCCGAGATCGAATCCGACTCCCATGTTGATCAGGAAGCCCGGGCTGGCCTCCCAGTCTCCGCCCAGGAAGAGCTGGTGAACCTCGGGCTGGAAGTAAGGTTCGGCGCTGATGCTTTCGATTTCCCCGTAGTATTCCATCGACGGCGAAAATTTCTCCCGTCTCCATCGCAGCAGCAGCGCGGGCTCGAAATTCCAGCCGTGCTCCGTGCCGGGACCGTGCAGCGCACGCTCGAAGACCGGGTTGAAGACAATCTGCCAGCGTTTGAATTCGCGATCCAGAATCGGACGTAATTCGACTCTCCGGGAGTTTTCCTCGTAACGGGTATTCTGGAACGAAAACTCGGATACGAATCCGATGCGAACGGGGAGTCCCCACGATTCCGGCAGATAGAAATGCGGCAGAACCCTCGAGCCGGCGAACTGGGGCGAGTAACAGGGCTGCCAGGCGTTGAGGAACATGAAACCGACAGCGAACTCCGGCGACAGCCCGACAGTGGGCTCAAGCGTCAAATGTGTCTGCTGGCTGGCGGGAAGCAAGGTTCCTTCGCGCGCGGACGATCCCTGCGCCGTTATGTTGAGGTGCGCTTCGAGCGAGTACTGTCCGAGGCTCATCGGTTCGTATTCGTAGACGTGGATTTCGAATGGGTCCTGCGCCGCGAGTCTCGATGCGGCGCAAAGGAAGATCACGAGCACGCAGTCTCGCATAACACCCTCGCTTTCGTTCGCCGTCAGGCGCAGATGAAGGATCGGAAAGAGCGAACCGGTCAGGCGCGGGGCGGGTGATCGAACGACACGCCGGGGGGGTGCGGATGTACCGATTGCGGTCGGCTCGGGGACCGATATCGCGCAGGAATTCGCGGGAGTCCTGCTGATCGGCGATGATCTTGGCAAGCGGGCTGAATTGATCGACCTGTCGCGCCGATGCAGAAAGATTATCCTGTTCAACTTCGCCGCACTCTTCTGGTGGATGCGGCGGGTATCGGTCTGGCCGCGATGGGCCAGCTGACACCGATTTTCGCAGCGCTGGTGCATCTCCGTTCCGGGTAACTTCATCCTGAACTCCGCGCGCCTGTTGCCTCTGACTCAGAAGAATCCGTAGGGGACGAAGATGAATGCGGTGCAACTCGTTAACAGCGCAAAGTCGTCGACGAACCTGCGATATGTGGATTCTTCCTCTTGTTCAGCTTTAGCGCTTAGCAGGGCAGCGAGGATGGCGACCAGGAGAAGCCAGGAGCCGGTGACGATTTGGGGAGCCACGGTTCCGCCCAAATCCGTGAACATACGCCGGATCGAAAAGCTCAGCGCGAAAAGGCCCACGGGAAGCGCGGGGAAAGGAAGGATCGAGCCGATCCAGCAATACCGTCCGCCTTTTCGCTTGCGGAGCGCCAGCGCAAGCCCCACTTCGGCAAGCTGGATCAGAACCGCCGCAAGGGCGAACCGCTTCCGGGTCCAGCCGTACTGAGAGCCGCCGAACCAGCCTATGATCGCGATGGCCGCCAGCAGGAGCGCGGCATAAGCCGCAAACCGTGCCGTCAGCGCTCGTCGATCCGCAGCCACAAGCACGTGAACGTCCCGATAGAGAAATACCAGCGCGAACGCAATGACCACGATCACCATGCGTCTTCCGGTATTAACACGGAATCGGTTCGGCGCCAAAGGCCTTGCCGTGGATGAACTGGTTTCGGTCTCGAACGGGCTGAATCACGGGAAATTCGGTTTCGCTGTTATACACACCAGAATCAAGTGACCCTCTGGGTTGCGAAACGTTGCTGCGAGTCGAGTGGTGCCTCCCAGGGGATGTTATTGAAAACGAGCGGCTCAAATGTCATCTCGAATCCAGGTTCGCTGAGAAGCCGAGCGATCTGAGTGCGCCGATCACCTCAGTTCGGGCGCCGAGACCGATTCTCGCGGCGTCAGCCGGTGACTCCGCCTGGCGGTGTGACTACAACACGACCTTCACGTTTGAGCATGCGCGGTGCCGCGAGGTTCCTACCGAACCCCCGCCAACGCCCTCAGAGGTTGACCGTAACGGTCTTTACTTCCGTGTACTGCTGCGGGCCGTACTCTCCAAGCTCCCGGCCAATACCGGATTACTTGAACCGGCCGAACCGAGCCGCGGCACCGAGCACTTCATAGCGAGGTTCCGTCCGAGCTATTTCGGCTACCGATTTGACTTCGAGGAGATCATCTTGAAGAAGAGAGCCGCCGGCTCATCGCATATTTTTGTTGGGCTTCGGCCATTCGACCCAGTTGTTCAAGCGAGCGGCCGAAATTCTCATAAGTAAGGGCATCGTTCGGATTGAGTTGTATCGCCTTCTGGAACACGACGATTGCTTCGTCGTATTTCTTCTGCCCATTGAGCGCTGCGCCCCACTCGTTATAAGCTACCGCATTGTTCGGGTTGAGTTCGATCGCTTTGCGGAACAAGGTGATCGCCTCGCCGTATTTCTTCTGGCCGTTGAGCGCTTCGCCCCACTTGCGGTAAGCGGCCGCGTCAGTTGGATCAAGTCGTGTGGCCTTCTGGAACATGACGATTGCTTCGCCGTATTTCTTCTGCCCATTGAGCGCTGCGCCCCAGTCTCCGTAAGCGATCGCGTATTTTGGATTGAATTGTATCGCTTTCTGGAGCATGACGATTGCTTCGTCGTATTTCTGCTGGGCAATGAGCGCCACGCCCGAGTTGTTATAAGCGATTGCATCATCCGGATCTTGTTCTATCGCTTTTTCGAACATGGCAGTCGCTTGTTTGTAATTCTTTTGCTCAAGCAGGGCCAAACCGTAATTGTTATAAGCGATTGCATCATCCGGATCTTGTTCTACCGCTTTTTCGAACATTGCAATCGCTTGTTCGTAATTCTTTTGCGCACGCAGGGCCAAACCGTAATTGATATATGCTGCTGCGTAGTTCGGTTTGAGTTTGACCGCCTGTTGGAACATTTTGATTGCTTCGTCGTATTTCTTTTCGGCGTTCAGGGCTACACCCCAGTTGCCGTATAAGAAAGGGTAATCGGGATCGAGTTTCACTGCTTTGCGAAAGATGACAATCGCTTCGTTGTAGCTATTCTGGGCATTGAGCGCCGCGCCCCAGTTGTTGTAGGGTGGCACAAGTGTCGGGTCGAGCGCGATCGCTTTCTGTAACATACTGATCGCTTTGTTGTAATCCGCTTGCGCATAGAGTGTCAAGCCCCAGTTGTTGTAGACAAGTGCAGATTTGGAATCGAGTTTAAGGGCTTCGCGAAAAGCAGCAATGGCTTTGTCGTACTTCTTCTGTTCGTAGAGCGCGAGGCCCCAATTGCTATAAACCGCCGCTGATTTCCTGTCAAGTACAATCGCCTTTTGGAACTTGGTATTAGCTTCGTCATAATTGGATTTCGACTGCTTGATAAGCGTTAAGCCCCACAGGGAATAACCCACAGCCTGGTGCTGTCGGTCTTGAGATCCATCTTCCACCATTTGTTGCGCAATCTCCATCGTGGCGTGCATGTCATCGGTGGCGAATTTGTAGGCGGCGAAAGCATATGGATTCGTTCCTCTCAACAGGACCTCGGCAGCGCCCTTTGCGAGCGCATCGACGTCGCTGGCCGGCCCCGAAAATGCAGCCTTTTCAACTGGATCTGTACCGCGTTTGATTCGCAGCGTAATCTGCGCTATCTCAGTCGCGCTGTCTCGGGACGAGACTCTCGGAACGCCCGAGTCCGGCGGGTTCATCGACAGCGTGACCTCTCCGCCGATGTAACGCGACTGATTGTTAAGCGGAACGATGGAGCGTAAGATCTCGACCAGGCTTTTCACGCTGAATTTCGTGCCGGGAATTTCAATGTCCGGTTCGGAGTTCTCGTCCGACCGCGACGAAACAACGTCTAGTTCCAAGGCGGTATTGGACTTGCGCTCGATTGCGACGAGAAAGTCTTTGACTCTGTTGGCCATTACATCAGGCGTCACACCGTTGTCGGAGAACTGCTTAGGCACGGTGATCGGATCAATAATAATAGGGCTTCCGCTGAGTTGGCGGTAGAGGTAAATGGAAAAGGCAATTGACAATATCATGGTCAAGAGCCGAAATATTGTGGTTAGAAAGCTCCACGAGGCCTCGAAGCCGCGTTGAATTCCGCCGTTGCGAACGAATCCGAGTGCGCGGGAAAAAGTGTTTGGCTTCCACACGGGCCTGCGACGCTTACGCCGAGGGCTATACCCTACAGTCATTCATCAAATTTAACCGAGACCAAACCAGAAAATGAAGGTTTGGTGGTAAATGTTTGTTATTTCACCTCAGATCAGCAGCTGTGATGAAATCCGGGAAATCACTTTGCAACAATCGGGGCGGTTTGCGTCGCGGAGATAGGAGGAGCAGACATTTTGCCGGGACTCCTGAACTGCGTGCAACTCTGAAATACGAAACAGCAGTGCTTCGAGATAGCCGAAGCGTCCGTCGTTCCGTGCCGGGATAAATCGATTTCATCACGGCCGACCCTTGGATTAGCCACGATACGCAGTGAACGTCAGATCACGACTCGCCCGGTATTCAACGCTCGTTCGTAGGGGACGGCGCGGTCCGCATAGCCGAACTTCATAGGGTTGAACTCCGGCGCCTCGAAACCAGAGCTGGTTCGATTCGTAAGCCTGGGGGTGTAGTACTCGGTAGATATGGTCACCTTCTGGCGCGGTCGGGTGATCCGAGCGTCGAACGCATCCTCGTTGCTCGTCATTTTGAAGACCGGAAATCTCTCAGGTAAAGCCGCAGCCTCGGCGGAATCTGGAAGGTTTCATGCTTATTGTCATTCGGACTACCGTCGCCGGGGCGGATGGTGTAACCGCAGCGAATGCGTGGCTTCAACCGAGTCAGACTTGCCGGTTCAAAACCTCTTTCGAAATCCGCTTAGGCCCGCTGCAGCTCCGTTCCTCAGCCGTCAGTCTACGCCGCACCCTATATGAGCGCATCCAGAGTCCCGGCGCTGGTCATCGAAGCGTGAATGCTCTGGCGCATCTGTGGGTCCGGATGTCTTCCGCGCCCTCCCGGCAGACACATAGATAGGACGGTTGACACCATGTGGCTGCCGCGGTCGAGTAGCGGCCGTCAAGCGTTGCGCGTCGTCGGATTGATGCCTCCGCCGATCCGAGTTCACTATCATTTAACGGCGATTAGCCCCAAACGCCCTCAGAGTTTGACGGTAACAGTCTTCACTTCGGTGTACTGCTGCAGGCCATACTCTCCAAGCTCCCGGCCGATGCCCGATTGCTTGAACCCGCCGAACGGCGCTGCCGCATCGAACACGTCGTAGCAGTTCACCCACACGGTCCCGGCGCGCACGCTGTTGGCGATCGCCAAAGCTTTCCCGATATCCCGCGTCCACACGCCCGCCGCCAGACCATACATCGTCCTGTTGGCGCGTTCGGCGACTTCATCAATATCCTTGAACTTGATGATGCTCATCACGGGGCCGAAAATCTCTTCTTCCGCGATTTTCATGTTGTCCCGTACGTCCGCGAAAACCGTGGGCTCCACGAAATAACCGCGATCACCCGCGCGATTTCCACCCGCGACCAGCCTCGCCCCCTCATTCTTGCCCGATTCGATATAAGACATCACCTTGTCGAACTGAATGTCGTCGACCTGCGGGCCCTGTTCCGTCTTCGGATCGAACGGATCGCCCACCGTGCGTGCCTTCGCCCGCTTCCCGCTGCGCTCGACAAAGTCGTCATACGCCTTTTCCTCGACAAACACGCGCGAGCCGGCGCAGCAGCACTGGCCCTGATTGAAGAACAGCGCGAAATGAGCGCCTTCGATCGCGGCATCCATGTCCGCATCGGCGAACACGATATTCGGGCTCTTGCCGCCGAGCTCGAGGGTGACCCGCTTCAGGTTCGTCTGCGCGGCCGCCTCCATAATCAGGTGCCCCACTTCGGTCGATCCCGTGAACGCCACTTTGTCGACGTCCATATGCCGCGCGATCGCCGCGCCCGCCGTCGGACCATATCCCGGCAGCATGTTGACCACGCCATCCGGAAATCCGGCCTCGGTGATCAGTTCCGCTACGCGAAGCGCCGTCAGCGGCGTCTGCTCGGCGGGTTTCATGACAACGGTGTTACCCGTCGCGAGCGCCGGCGCGAGCTTCCACGCCTGCATCAACAGCGGGAAATTCCAGGGAATGATCTGGCCCACCACGCCCACCGGCTCATGGCGGGTGTAGCAGAAATAATCGCCGGCTACGGGAATGGTTTTTCCCTGGACCTTGTCCGCCCATCCGGCGAAGTAGCGGTAGCACGCGATGGAAAGCGGCACGTCGGCGGCTTTCGCCACCGAATAAGGCTTGCCGTTATCCAGGGATTCAAGTTTCGCCAGTTCATCCGCGTGTTTTTCCATCAGGTCCGCGAGGCGGTTCAGAAGCCGTCCGCGCTCCGCGGCCGACATGCGGCGCCAGGCGGATTTTGAATCGAATGCCGCGCGAGCGGCCTTGACCGCGAGGTTGACGTCCGCTGCGTCCGCTTCGGCGACGTCGCAGATCGCGTCGCCGGTGGCGGGGTTAAATGTCTTGAAGCGTTTTCCGGAAACGCTCTCGACCCATCGGCCATTGATCAGTAATCTGGTCGCCGACACGGCGACGCGGTTCTCAGTCGGGAGATTCTCAGTCGAGGAGGATACTGCGGTTGCCATCAGAGATTCCTTTCGCCTCCGACGATATCACCATTCGAGCTCTTTCGGACCAGATCGGCGGCCGTTTTGATCGCGCCCTGGCCTGCCGAGTGCGATACATTCCGGCCGCGGCTTGTGATGAACTCCGGGCAGAGCCAACTTGCTCACCAGTTGCGCATAAACGCGGATTTGCGGTACGTTACTGCCAATCAGGATGACGACTGACGATAGTTCGGTTACCAGATGGCGCGACGACGAAACGTTGCGGATGGCGCTGGAGGCCTCGGGCATGGGGCTCTGGAGCTGGGACAGCACCAGTGACAAAGTGATCTGGGACGATCAGACTTGTCTCATCTTCGGCCGTGACCCGGGAACCGGTCCCGTTACTTACGCCGAGTACCTTACCTTTCTTCACCCCGAAGACCGCGAGGCGGTTCAGCAATCGATCACCGATGCGCTGAGTACGGGCGTTTATCACGACGTGGAACACCGAATCTCCAGGCCCGACGGCAGCGTCCGGTGGCTCCTCGCCAAAGGAGCTCTCCTTCGCTCCCCCGACGGCGCGCTGCTCAAGATCATCGGTGGAGTCGTTGACATCACGGAGCAGGTGGAAACGGAACGTAAGGAAGCTCAGAAGGCCGCCAACCTGGCTCAGGCGCACCAGATGGAGATGGTCGGCCGTCTGGCGGGCGGACTGGCTCACGACTTCAATAATCTCCTGACAGTCATTAATGGCTACACAGAATTGCTGCTTGGCGAATCGGGCGCAACCGATCCGCACCGGGATACCCTCGAAAGGATTCTCAGGGCCGGAGAGAGCGCGGCGGAATTGACCCGGCAATTGCTGGCGTACGGAAGGAAGCAGGTCCTCCGTCCGGCGGGACTCGACTTGAACCGGACACTGACCGCGCTACACCCCTTGCTCGCGCGTCTTGCCGGCGAAAACGTGAAAGTGCAACTGGGATTGAAGCCGGACGTTGCGGCGGTTCATGCCGATCCGCTTCAGCTGGAGAACGTGATCATGAATCTGGTATTGAACGCTCGGGATGCGATGCCGTTTGGCGGTGAACTGCGGATCGGGACGGCCTGCCTGGAACGGAACACGAGTTCTTTCCCATCGCAGGAAGAGTTTCCCTCCGGGCGTTACGTCATGCTCACGGTGACGGACAGCGGGGTGGGTATGGACGAAGAAACACAGCGGCGGGTCTTCGAGCCTTTCTTCACCACCAAGGAGTTCGGCAAGGGAACCGGCCTCGGTCTGTCGATCGTCCAGGGCATCATCGCGCAAAGCGGCGGCTCAATCGAGGTCAGCAGCCAACCGGGACAGGGAACCACTTTCACAATCTGGCTGCCTGAGACGCCGGGTGTCGTAACCCGAGCATCCCCTATGCTTCAAACGGCCCATTCCTCTGGTGACAAGGGGAACGTGCTGGTGGTCGAGGATGAGCCGGAAGTGCGTAACTACGCGGCGACGGTTTTGACGAATTGCGGCTACACGGTCATTAAGGCCGATAGCGCAGCTGAAGCGCTCCACCTCAGCCAGCGGGAACTCGGCGATATCGATCTGGTCCTGGCTGACGTCGTGATGCCTGGTGTCAGTGGACCGGAAATGAGTTCACGGCTAAGATGCCTCCGGCCTGGGATTAAAGTGCTGTACATGTCGGGGTATACGGCCGACAGGATCGCGCATCATGGCGTGCTGGATCCCGCAACGGACTTCATCGAGAAGCCATTCACCCCGACGCAATTGAGCGGCAAAGTTCGCGAGATTCTCACACGCGGCTCGTCGGAAGAGCTGGTGAATGCCGATCTCACCGATGATACGCCCGAAACCGCAACGGAGAATCGCCCCGTCTGAGAGAATTTAAATCAAGGTCCGCCGAGGTGCGTCGAAGATCCGCCGGTGCATCTCGTTCAGGGCGTCTTCAGGAAGGCGTCTGAAGAAGACATGGAAGACAAGGCCGCAAGGTCAAATAAGCCGGTGGCTGGTAGGCGCAGCATCATCGGATCGTTCATTCTCTGCCTTGCCTTGATCGCCGACGCTCAGGCGGCGGGTCCGCTGATCATATTTGTCGGACCTCCGGGAGCGGGCAAACCTCCCAGAACCGAATTCTGCAGAAGGACCGCGGCTTCGCCCTCGTATCGGCCGATGACCTGATTGACCAGAACCATGAGGCCTTCCAGAAGTTTCGGCAACCCGCGATCCGTGGCATGGAACCGCATGCGGACCCGGCATTGAACCACCTGGTCTATGAGAAACTTCGTTTCCTGGATCTATCGAAGGGAGTGGTTCTGGACGGATATCCCGCATCGAAGGAACAGGCCGATTATCTTGTCGACCTGAAACAGAAACTCAATTTGTCAAAGCCGGTGGTTATTCAGCTCGACGTGCCCGACGCCGTTGTGCGAAAAAGACTCGCGCAGGAAAATCGCGACGACGTCGAGCAACGGCTGAAGGACTATCATCGCGAGTTCGACTTCGCCGGGCTTTATTTCCCGCAAGCGGACATACATAAGATAGACGGCACGAAATCCCCGGCAACTGTTGCCAGGGCGATTCAGAAAGTGCTTCCCTGACAGGCCATCGCCGGAAAGAGCTATTCTTCAGGCGTTGTGGCGGCGAAGGCCTCCATTTGACACAAGGTCTCCCGCAAGCAGGGTTTCGCCCGCAGACTACCGGCCCCAGTCACCGAGCCGGAAGCTCATCCCAACACTCACCTGAATACCGTTCTGATAATCGAGACCCTCGAGGCGGCGATTCCACGAATGCTGGTAATCGATCGCGCACAGCCGAATCACGGCGCCGGGGCTCAGGCTGTACGTCAGGCCCATACCCATCTTGAGGCTCAGGGCGTTGGTGTCGTACTCGGTCGTGTAGTCCGGAGTCGGCGGCGGAGGCCCGTTCTTCTTCTGGGCCTCGATGGTGAGTTGGGTCTTCAACTCCTCATTGATGTGGTCGTGGACGATCTTCATTCCCCCCGCAAGCCCCTCCACGTACGACTGTAACCGCGCATCGGAGCTCACCGCATGTGCGTAGCGCGATCCGGTCATGTACCAGAGGGTGTCGCCGCTGACGTTCGGAGCGCTGAAACCCAGCAGTTCGCATCCGCCGACATTGATAACGACCGCTGAGCTCTGCGAGATTTTGATTGCTCCGCGGCCTTCGCCTCCCACGCAGTTACTCCCCGCGGCGCCCAGGAATCGTTCGTAGACCGCATCCGCTTCAAGCTCGAACGCCACAGACTTCGGCCAGACCTTGGGATTGAAGCGAGGGTCCGGGGAAACCGGCCCGCCGTTCGCGCTTGCCGAGGAGGAGGAAGGATGAGAAAGGAGGAGTTCCGGCGTCCCGGCTGTCTGCGCCGCGGGATGCAGGAGCAGCGGGCGGTTGTCCCGGAACCACGGTTTTTTGAATCGCAGAACGTTGGCGTACGCGCGGGTCGGCGTCATCGTGCTGCGCGCGAGGGCGATTATCACGTAGTTGTGCGACCGAGCCTCGATCCACCGCAGGATGTACCGGTCCATCGCGTCTTCGCCAACCATCCACACCATTCCAAGAAGGGGCGTGACGATGAGGTCGTCGAGTCCCGGCGGCGCATAGTGTTGTACGTTGCCAATGGATCCTTCGCTGATCGGTCCGGCAGTCCATTGCACGCTGAACGCGGCGGCGAACGCCAGGGCCCGCATGCGGCTGACCCAGTAGTCCTGCGACATTCCGAACTGGACATTGCGGTAAGCGGGGTCGTTCTGCTGCTCGATGTATCCGGCGAGCGATCCTTCCATGGGATGCAGAAAATAGGTCGTGTAGAACGCGTCGCCGTCGTTGTACCCGTGGAAATTTCTCGAGCGAGTGGAAGTAGTTTTTCCAGAATGGGCCGCCGACCTCAGACTCCGTGTCGGCTTCACTCGTAACGCGTACAATGTGCGGAATTGCGGTGGCTAAAAATGCTTGCGCGAGTGCCGTTTTCCACTGGAATCTCTGGTTGCCGGCGGTATTTGCGGTTATCAGGGCGATCGGTTCGTTGTCTTCCGTAGCCGAGCCTGAGGCCGCTGTTGTCTGGCTTTGAGCGAAGATCGTCGGCGAAGCCGAAAGCAGAAGGAAAAAAACAACAGGTGAGTGTGGCACGAATACCTCTAATGAAGACGAGGTTAGCGAAACTCGAAGACGATTGCGTCCGGGTTTTTACCCGTGCGACGCCGTACAGTTGAAATCTGAGCGGGGATGCACGCTGCGGAATTGGCTTGCCATGGACCGCGGTGGTCGGACCGATTAATCAACTGAAACCTGGGCAATCTTCCCTTGAATGTATCTTGTGCCTTCGGAAGGGCCAAATGTAAAATGATTCCACTAAGTCAGTAACGCACTCGGAATACATCCGGGGAACCGACCTGTTTATCCGCCAAAAGCGGTGAACGAGTCGCGGTTTGGAAGCCCGTTCTTCTTCCCGCTGCGCGTTTCTTTTCGCGCCAGCGTTCCGCGTTTACTGAAATTCAACATTACAAAGCGGCCACGTAGCCCGGCAAAGAAACGGGGGCTCTGTGAAACAAAAAATCGCGCCGGCTTTGGTATCTCTTCTTTTCGTTTTCGCGGGAACGCTGCTGGGACAGTCGACTTCGGTGGGTGGAACCGCGCTCGATCCCACCGGCGCCACGATCCCGGAGGCAAAAATTACAATCTCGAACAGTGCTACCGGAGCCCAGCGCACGGCGCTTTCAGACGCGCAGGGCCGCTATAGCTTCTCCCTGCTGCAACCCGGAACTTATAAGCTGAAGGCCGAAGCCGTAGGCTTCGCCGACACCGAAATCGATAACGTTCAACTGCTGGTGAATACGCCGGCGACGGTGGATGTCGCCTTTGGAAAGGTGGGGTCGGTTCAATCGTCGGTCTCCGTGTCGGCGGAGTCCGATCAGATCAATACGGTGGATGCCACGGTCGGCAATGCGATCGGCAGCCAGGCAATCCCGCAATTACCGCTCGAAGGCAGAAATGTCGTGGGACTCCTCGCCGTGCAGCCCGGGGTGGTTTATCTCGGCGAACCTTCGAGCCCTGTCGCGATCAACGACTACCGCAGCGGCTCCGTCAATGGCGGGAAGTCCGATCAGGCGAATGTCGTCCTTGACGGCGTCGATGTAAACGACACGTTCTCCGGCGCCGCATTTACCAGTGTGCTGCGGGTGACCCTCGATTCGGTGCAGGAGTTCCGGACCGTCACGAGCAACGCGGATGCAAGCGCAGGCCGGACGTCGGGCGCACAGGTCAACCTGGTTACCCGGAGCGGTACCAACATCGTTCACGGTTCGGCCTACGAATTCCTTCGGAACACGGATACCAGCGCCAATTCGTTCTTCAACAACAAAGCCGGGGTGCCCCGCGCGAAGCTGGACCGTAATGTATTCGGGGCATCCGTCGGAGGGCCGATCAAAAAGAACCGGCTCTTTTACTTCGGCAATTATGAAGGCCGGAGAGACGCGAGTGAAAGCACTGCGCTTCGGACCGTCCCGAACGCCTCCTTCCGGCAGGGAATCGACAGGTACGTAACGAAGAGCGGTGCTATCGCGACGCTATTGCCGGATCAGCTCAAAGCCCTGGATCCCCAGGGATTCGGTGTCAGCGCCGCGGTTCTGACCGATTTCAACAAGTATCCGATGCCGAACGACACGACGGTTGGCGACGGGTTGAATACGGCCGGATACCGCTTTAATGCCAGCACCCCGCTGCGCTTCAACACGTATATCGCCAAGCTGGACTACCAGATCGACGAAGCCGGCAAGCACCGCATCTTCTGGCGGGGCAATCTCCAGAACGACAATTACGCCGGCGGCATTCCCCAGTTTCCGGGCGAGCCGGCCTCCAGTGTTTATCTCAACAACAGCAAAGGATATGCGATCGGTTATACGGCCATTCTTACTTCCACGCTGGTAAGCACATTCCATTACGGCTATACCCGCCAGGGCGTTGAGAACACGGGCGTGCTGTCCTCGCCTTACGCGTCCTTCAGCGGTATGACACCTTTGAACGCGACAACTCTCTCGAACGCGAACATTGCTCCGGTACATACGTTCGCCGAAGACCTGGTCTGGAACAAGGGAGCGCACACGGTGAGTTTTGGCGGGTCGGCGCGACTGATCAACAATCACACTTACGGCCCAGGCGCTTACAGTAACGCGCAGGTTTATGCCAACTGGTATTACAACGACGGCGCCGACCTGCTGCCCGCCGATGCGAAAGCCAGTCAGACCGCCGAGCAGTCGGTGATCGATCTCCTCGGAATCGAATCGCAACTGTTCACTAACCAGCAATATGACAAGACCGGCGCCAAACTGGCCCCGGGAACGATCATCAACCGTAACTGGATTCAGCACTCGGGTGAGCTCTACGTGCAGGACTCGTGGAAGGTGACGCCAAATTTAACCGCCACGGTTGGCCTTCGTTATTCGCTCAATCCGGCTGTGTATGAGGCGAACGGTTACCAGGTCAGTCCCAACATTCCTTTTGCGACTCTGTTCAACGAGCGGGCAGCTCTGGCGGCGGCCGGCCAGTCGCAGAGTTCGATTCCGCTCGTTCAGTACAACCTGGTGGGAGCTCCCGGCACTCGCGGGCTCTATCCTTTTCAGAAGAATTGGGCGCCGCGGGTTGCCCTTGCTTACTCCCCGAAGGCGGAGTCCGGATTGTTGAAGGTGCTGTTCGGCGGTCCCGGCAAGACTTCCATTCGCGCCGGATGGGGAATGTACTACGACAACTTTGGCGAAGCTCTGGCCAATCGGTTCAGCACCGTTCAGCTTGGGCTCTCCACCGCGCTGCGCAACCCCTCGGGCCAGCCGGCTACCGCTCTCAACAGGTATCAGGGATTCTACGACGTCAATATGAGTTCGTTCGCCGTGGCTCCGCCGGGCGGCTTCCCCCAGACTGTTCCTCTCACCGGACAGAACACTTCGACGATCGACGATCAGCTGAAAAGTCCCTACGATATGGCGCTGAACCTGACGGTGCAGCGCGAGTTCAAGGGCGGATTCATGGTGCAGGCGTCATTCATAGACCATCAGGCCCGGCGGTCGCTGATCGGTGAAGACATGATGGCGCCCACCAATCTGGTCGACCCTCAATCGGGCATGACGTATTATCAGGCCGCTCAGATTCTCGGCTCACAGGCTCTCTCGGGCGTTGCGGCGGCGAATGTCGCGCCTGTGGCCTTCTGGCAGGATCTCTGGCCGGGCGCCGCGGGCGGAGGTCTTTCGGCAACGCAAAACGTTTACAAGCAATTTCAGCTGGTGGACGGCGACTATACCTCGGCTCTCCGCAATCTCGATGTCAATTGCGTCCCCTCGTGCAGCAAGCTCGGCCCCTACGCCCTCTGGAATGCGCAGTACATCACCGTGCAGGCGCAGCGTTCAATCGGGAACGGCAACTATAACGGCCTGCAATTTACGGTGAGGAAGCGTTTCAGCCAGGGAATTCAGTTCGACTATAACTTCACGTGGTCGAAATGCGAGGATCTGGCGTCGCAGACGGAAGCGAACGGCGGCTCGACCATCGGGAACCCCTGGATCGCGAGTCAGAACAAGGCGGTCTGCGATTACGATCTCACTCGCGTCAACAGCGCGCTGGCCGTGGTGGAGTTACCGTTCGGCAAAGGCAAATCCTTTCTCGGGAATGCCGGTCACTTTATGAACGGCCTTGTGGGTGGATGGCAGATCAGCACCATTTTTACGAACACCAGCGGCTTCGTGACGAGTGTTGCCAACGGCGTGGGTTATCCCACCACCTGGAACAGCATCAAATTCGCTACTCAGACTGGACCATCACCAACGCAACAAACCACGTCGAATGCGCCCTCGCCGACTTCGGCCGGCAGCGGCGGACCTGACCTCTTTCCGAACCCCGCCGCCGCGTTCGCCTCATACTCTCCGACGCTCGCGGGTTTTATCGGCCAGCGTAACGGTATCCGGGGAGACGGCAACTTCAGCATCGACCTCGGGCTCGGCAAGCGATTCAATCTCTTCACTCTGCGGGATCAGCAGCATTCGCTGCAGATTCGCGCGGAGGCTTTTAACGTAACTAACACCGCGCGGTTCGATGTGAAAAGCGCCAGTCTCGACGATAACGTGGCCGCGCGTTTTGGCCAGTACACGCAAACGCTGAATTCAGCGCGCGTTTTCCAGTTCTCGGCTCGCTATGAATTTTAAGAAAAAATTGACGCTTGCAGACGCCCACGTTCTTCTGAGCCGCGACCGGAAGGGAGCGTTCCATGGCCCGCTACGGGCCGCCAGAGCGGATGAAGACGCGCCGCCGGTGTGGGGCCAGGGCTTTCGCCCTGCCGCCGAGCTTCCGCTCGGCGCGGAGCTTTACGTCAGAGCCGGTAGCGCCGGCGAGCAAGTGGACCTCATAAACCGCGTGTTCGACAGAGCGTTCCATGGCTCGCTACGGGCCGCCAGAGCGGATGAAGACACGCTGCCGCTGTGGGGCCAGGGCTTTCGCCCTGTCCCGATGGACCCGCGGTCCCCGAGCAACCACGAAAAACCCGAGTGGGGCAGGCCCCCAGGCCTGCCGCTGAGCCCCAGCTCGGCGCGGAGCTTTACCTCAGAGCCGGTAGCGCCGGGCGATCCAGTCGACCAGCAGCCCGCTAAAGGGGGATGCGGGTCGTGGCCTGGCAAGTGTCGGCAAACCTGCGGAGACGTTTTCATCACCCTGCGAGCAAGAAATCGGAAAGCGACGAATGAGGAACCAGCATGATCAAAACCAACGCGCTCGCTCTTCTCGGAGCGGCTGCCTGCTGCGTCTGCGCGGCTTTGGGGCAAACGCCCAGAGCCGCCGCTGCCGGAGTTATGCCGGTAGCCGCGCAACAAACGCTGGTGAATCGGTATTGCGCCGGTTGCCACAATGACAAGCTGAAAACGGGTGGGTTCTCCTGGGCGAGTGTTGACCTTGCGCATCCGGAAAGGAGCGCGGAATTCGTCGAAAACGCAATTCGCAAAATGCGTGCCGGAGTGATGCCTCCTTCAGGTCTGCCGCGGCCGGAGCCAGCAGCGATAGCGGCTTTCACGACTTCTCTTGAAGCGGGAATCGATAAACTCGCAGCTTCGAGCTCGATACCCGGCAAGCCCATCCTCCACAGGCTGAATCGCGTCGAGTATCGCAATTCGATCCGCGATTTACTGGATCTCGACGTAGACGTTACGTCGCTCCTGCCGCCCGATGTGCAGAGCCAGGGCTTCGACAACATGGCGGATGTGCTGACCATCTCTCCGGCTCTTATGGATGGTTACATCAGAGCTTCCAGCAAAATCAGCCGTCTCGCGGCAGGTGACACCGACATCAGTCCTTCCGTCACTACCTACCAACTTACAAAAGAGGTTTCTCAGCTTGGCCACGTGGATGGCGCGCCGATCGGAACGCGTGGTGGCATGTCCATTGTGCACAACTTCCCCGTGGACGGCGATTACGTCTTCAAACTGTCTTTCTATTACTCCATCGATGGCCCTCTGTTCGGCAAAATTCAGGGCAAGGGGCAGCAGATCGAGGTCTCGATCAACGGCGACAGAGCGGCTCTGTTCGATATCGACCCGAACCGGACCAAGTGGGTCGACATGCAAACGAAGCCCATCCATATCAAGGCGGGGCCGCAGCGGGTATCGGCCGCCTTCCTGCAGAACGCCGAAGGACCTTTGGAAGACGCGATCATGCCGCTCGGCGAGAGTCTGGTAGATCTGAATGAAGCCGACAAAGCGGGGCTCACGTCGCTGCCGCACCTCCACGACTTCGCAATCAGCGGGCCTTTCAACGTCACCGGTCCTGGCGATACGCCGAGCCGAAGGCGCATATTCACCTGCAAGCCGGAAAACGCGGCTCAGGAATTGCCCTGCGCGAGGAAGATCCTGAGCACCCTGACGCGGCGCGCTTACCGCAGACCGGTCACCGAGGCGGATATGGAGCGCGTTCTGACGATGTATCAGTCCGGGCGCAACGGCGGAAATTTCGATTCCGGGATTCGTCTGGGGCTCCAGTCGCTGATCGCAAATCCGGAATTCGTTTATCGGTTCGAGCGCCCGGCCCCGGGCGTTGGCGCGGGCACGGCCTATCGGATCTCGGATATTGAACTTGCTTCGAGGTTGTCTTACTTCCTGTGGAGCAGCGCTCCAGACGACGAACTGCTGACGGTGGCGACTCAGAAGAAGTTGCACGAGCCGGCCGTTCTCGAAAAAGAGGTCCACCGAATGCTGGCCGATCCGAAGGCAGAGGCCCTCACTTCGAACTTCGCGAGCGAGTGGCTGCACCTGCGGAACCTGAAAGACGTACAGCCCGACCCCTACGTCTTTCCCGCGTTTAACCGGAACCTGGCGGACTCGATGCGGCGCGAAACCGAACTGTTTTTCGACAGCATCGTGCGGGAAGACCACAACGTCCTGGACCTCCTGACCGCCGACTACACTTACGTCGACGAAAGTCTCGCTCGCCACTACGGGATTCCCGACGTGCTGGGATCGCGATTTCGAAGAGTGCGCCTCACCGACGAAAATCGCCGGGGTCTGCTGGGTCAGGCGAGCATACTGACACTCACCTCGGTATCGAACAGAACCTCGCCGGTACAGCGCGGCAAATATGTCATGGAGGTGATGTTCGGAACCGCGCCGCCGCCTCCTCCGCCGAACGT
Source organism: Terriglobia bacterium (assembly GCA_963831795.1). Classification (GTDB taxonomy): domain Bacteria; phylum Acidobacteriota; class Terriglobia; order Bryobacterales; family Bryobacteraceae; genus BOG-234. Next base: position 149,678 of record CAWHSB010000014.1, read on the forward strand.
ACCGCCGCTGAAGGAAAATCCGGCGAGCGGCAACGGAAAGCAGTTATCGGTGCGCGAGCGCGTGGAGCAGCATCGGGCGAACGAGCCCTGTAACTCCTGCCACAAAATGATGGATCCGATCGGGTTCTCGCTCGAGAACTTCGATGGGGTTGGGGCGTGGCGGGTCAACGACAGCGGGTTCCGCATCGACGTTTCGGGCCAGTTGTTTGACGGAACAAAGCTCAACGGTCCCGTTGCGCTTCGACAGGCGGTTCTCAAACATTCCGATTCATTCGTGCAGTCGTTTACGGAAAGCCTGCTGACCTACGGTCTGGGCCGCGTGACCGATTACCGCTATATGCCATCGGTTCGCGCCATCGAACGCGAGGCGCAGCGAAACAACTATCGCTTCTCCGCCTTTATCACCGGAATTGTGAAAAGTGCGCCCTTTCAAATGAACACTTCGGATGAGTCGGTCGCGAGCGGCGCTCACCACTAACCAGGGAACAACCAGAGGAAACAAGACATGTACATCACGAAAAAACATCTCTCCCGCCGGACGGTTCTTCGCGGCATGGGCGTATCGCTCGCGCTGCCGTTGCTCGATTCCATGGTGCCCGCGCAAACACCGCTGAAGAACACCGCTGCGAATTCCCCAAGCCGGCTGGCCTGCATCGAGATTGTGCACGGAGATGCCGGGAGTACTCTCGATGGATCGAACCGCCACTTGTTTGCTCCGGAGAAGATCGGGCGCGACTTCAAGATCACTCCGACCCTGCAGTCGCTCGATCCGTATAAGGATTACCTCACCATCGTCAGCCGCACAGACGTCAAGCCCGCTCAGGCGTATGTCCCCGCCGAGGAAGGCGGTGACCACTTCCGATCGAGCGCCGCATTTCTCACGGGCGCGCACGCCAAAATGACGGAGGGTTCGGATATTTATCTCGGCACGTCGCTCGATCAGTTATACGCGCAGAAGTTCGGCCAGGATACGCCGCTGCCTTCGATTCAGCTCTGCATCGAAGCCATCGATGGCTCAGGGGCGTGCGACTACGGGTATTCGTGCGTCTATTCCGACACGATTTCCTGGGCCTCGCCCACGACGCCGCTGCCGATGGAACGCGATCCGCGCAAGGTATTCGAGAGCCTGTTCGGCGATGGAGGCACGGCAGCCCAGAGAGCGGCGCGCCAGCGCGAAAATGCCAGCATCCTCGATTCGATCAAGGAGAGCGTAGGGCGCTTGCAGAAGGCGCTTCCCCCAACGGAACGGGTGGCGCTTGCTTCATATCTCGATAACGTTCGCGAGATCGAACGCAGAATCCAGCGCATCGAGAAATACAATTCGACGACCGACGCGAGAGCGCTGCCCTCCGCGCCCATTGGCGTGCCGGACTCCTTCGAAGAACATGTCGAGCTGATGTTCGATCTGCAGGTGCTGGCTTTCATGACCGGAATCACGCGGGTCTCGGCATTCAAGTTGAGCCGCGACGTCTGCCAGAGGTCTTATCCCGAAAGCGGCGTCAAGACGACGTTCCATTCCTGCTCGCACCACGGGGAGAATCCGGAAAGGATCGACGACTTCCAGAAGATTAATCAATATCACGTCAAAAGGACGTCGTACTTCATCGAAAAATTGAAGAACACGCCGGATGGGGACGGCAATCTGCTGGACCATTCGCTGGTGCTCTACGGCAGCCCGATGGGAGATGCGAATGTCCACAATCACAAGCGCGTGCCGCTCTTCCTGGCAGGACGCGCCAACGGACAGGTGAAAGGCAATCTGCACGTTCAGGAACCGGATGGAACGCCGATGGCCAATGTGCTGCTGGCAACCGCACAGAAACTGGGGCTCGACGTCAAGCAGTTCGGCGACAGCACCGCTGCGTCGGAAATCTAGGCGGGGCGTTTGCAGACACGTACCGAGCCGCGACCCGGGCATCCCCTTTAGGGGTGCCGGCTCGGAAGGGAGCGTCGTTCGGTTCAGATCGAAAGCACGAAAGGAGAATCGCACATGTTAATCAGGCTCGGTCTCGCCGGTATGTTACTGGCTGTTTCAGCATTTGGTATCGACACTCGCATCGCGGACGCCGTGCAACACGGCGATGGGGACGCCGTCCGTGCGCTGCTCAAACAGAAAGTCGACGTGAACGCGGCCCAGGGCGACGGCATGACGGCGCTCCATTGGGCAGCCTCCCTGGACGATCTGGCGACGGCCCGTCTCCTGCTGGCAGCCGGCGCGAAGGTGGACGCGCGGACTCGGTTGGGAGCTGTGAGTCCGTTGTTTATGGCCGCGCGCAACGGTAGCGCTCCCATGATCGAGATGCTGCTGAAGGCCGGCGCGAGCACCACGCAGGCGGATGCGACGGGAACCACACCGCTCATGGTGGTCGCCGAATCCGGCAATACGGACGCGATCAAGGTTCTGGCCGAACATGGAGCGAATGTGAACGCGGTGGAGAACGCTCACGGGCAGACCGCGTTGATGTTCGCAGCCGCTTACAATCGCGACGCCGCGGTTAAACTGCTCATTTCGCTCGGAGCCAAACCCGAAGCGACATCCAAAGTGCTCGATCCCGGCTGCGGATCCGTTTTTAACCGGAACGAATGCGATCAAACCGATGAGTTCGGAAATCCGATGCCCAAAAAGGCGGAGACAAGGCGGCCCAAAGCCGCGTCCGCCCCGGAAGCCAAAAGCGCTGCCACCAAAGAGACACCAGACAAAGAGACACTAAGCAAGAGACACTAAGCAAAGAGACACTAGGCAAAGAACCCAGGCAAAGACACCTCAACCAAAGACACCTCAGGCAAAGACACCCTGACCCCCGCGCGGGCGGACAAGGAGAAGTCTGAAAAAGAGAACGCCGCGCGGCGCAGAAACGGCGCCAAAGTCACGGGTGGCATGACCGCGCTGCTCTATGCCGCGAGAGACGGGGAGACCGCCGCTGCGCACGCGCTGATTGAAGCAGGCGCGGACGTCAACGACGCCGGCGCCGGAGAGAAGATGACTCCGATCGTCATGGCGATCGCAAACGGCCACTACGATCTGGCGAAATATTTTCTCGACCACGGAGCCGATCCCAACAAGGCGAGCGCCGTCGGCCTGACGCCTCTCTACGCGACGGTCGATATGGAGTGGGCCCCTTACGCATGGCTCCCACAGCCCATCACTTCGCGCGAAAACATCAGCTATCTGGACCTGATGAAGGCGCTTCTCGCGAAAGGCGCAAATCCGAACGCGAAATTGGGCGGCAAGGTCTGGTTCCGGTCGCTGTCCGGCGACCACGGCTGGGTGGATCCCTCCGGAGCCACGGCGTTCTGGCGTGCCGCGCAGGCAACCGATCTCAAGGCGATGCACATACTGATCGATGCGGGCGCGGACCCGAAGATCGCGTCCACCAACGGTTCTACTCCTCTGATGGTGGCGGCGGGCCTGGGCTGGGCCGCCAACTTCTCGCGTACCGCGCCGGATTCCTGGATACCGGCCGTGCAGTATTGCCTCGATCTCGGAATCGATGTGAACGCGAAAGATATCAAGGACTACACCGCCGTTCATGGAGCGGCGTTCCGCGGCGACACCGAAATGGTGGCGTTCCTCGCCAAACACGGAGCCAGGGTGGACGTAACGACGAAGGACGGACTCAGCGCCGCGGATATGGCGAATGGACCGACCGAGCATTCCGAGCAGCATCCGGAAACCATCGCGCTCCTGACGAAGCTCGGCTCGCCTTTCGCGAACAACTGCCGGTCGACAAACTGTTTCATCGTCGATGGCAAAGAGCGAAAGAAGATCGGGGAATAATCGCCAGATGGCCGCCGGAAGATCCGTCATTTCCATGAGAGGCATTCGTATTGCGGCTATGACGGCGGCGCTGGCGCTTCTGCTGCCGGCCGCTGGTTCGACCCGCGGTTACACCCTCGTCGTTTTCCATCCCGGTCCGCACACGATCGACGAAATCGACCCTTTGTCCGGAAAGATCCTGCGCCAGTTAAAAGTGGAAAACCAGCCGCACGAGGCGGTAATTACACCGGACGGGAAGACTATTTTCGCTTCGATTCCGGCCGCGGGAGTGGTGGTGGTTATCGATGCCGCGACGCTGACGCAGAAAGGCAGGATCGAGAGCGAGGATTTCAAGGCGCCTCCGCATCCTCAGGGGCGAAAAGGGCAGATGACTACATCGGCGTCGCCCCATGCAATCGCTCTGGGAAACGACGGAAAGAAGCTCTACGTGGGGCTTTCCTGGCGCGAACATCCGGGTGTCGTGGTCTATGACACCAGGGCCGGAAAAACTCTGAAGAAGATCGACCTGCCGGCCTCGGGAGAGTTCATGCGGGTCCAGCCGGAAACCGGAAGGCTGTTCGTTCCCACCCGCGAAGGCCTGGTGGTGATTGACACGAAGACGGACGAAATCGAGAAGACGATCCCGATTCCGGGCAACCCGGTTGGTGTCGATTTCGGGCGGAGGGGCGAAATCTGGACGAGCGAAAACGGCGATGGGACCGTTACCGTGATCAACGACAAGCTGGAACCCGTGAAGACGATTCAGACCGAAGGCAAGGGTGCGGGCCGAATGGCTCTCTCGTCCGACGGCAAGTGGGCGGCCGCCACCCATGAAGGTACGGAAGACGTGGTTCTCTTCGACGTTGCCAAAAGAGAAGCGGCGGCGACGATCAATGTCGGCAAAGGTGCTTCGCTCCCGGTATTTTCGCCGGACTCAGCCAGGCTCTACGTGATGACAGCCGGCGGCCCGTGCTCGGAAGGTTGCCCGGGAAACGTTGTCGTGATTGATGTTAAGAATGCAAAGCTTCTCACCCACTACAAAGTAGCCGACGACGCTTTCGCCGCGGTAATTCGCTTCTCTGAGTAAGACCCGGAGAGCGGTCACACCCGATCACGCATAATTTTCCATTGAAAACAAAAGGCTTAGGTGGAGCTGTGTCCCGCAACGAGAAATTCGTCGTGTATCCTGCGGGTGACGACTGAAATCGGCATCTACATTGAATATTTCATACTCCTATGCAGCTCAAGAGATCTGAATTTTGCGAAGAAAGAGGCGGAAGACCCCGGCGGGAAAAGCGTCACCGCACACGTAAAATTTCCAAACAAACTGAACCTAACATCGGAAAACTACGCACGTCTGTCTTTGTGAGTCGTGGTTCGTCCATTTCGTCGTTGTTGCGCCGAAGTATAATGGCAGGATCGAGTTCCGCAATATGAGCTCCCTCGTCATCGGCGAGTTTTGCTGCCCGCGGTTCGTAAATTTTTGCAACGCCCCCGGCACAGCGTTACCTGGGCATGGCCGGAGCAGTCAACTTGTATTGCTGAAAGATCAGACGCGGTTCGAATGACCACGAATACTACACCCACAGATTTAAAGGATCTTCCGGAAATTCATCGGATTACGGTCCCCCCCGGCCACGAGCACAAGCCCGACGGAGGAAAACCGACCGGGAAGCCGAAGCGGCGTGGAATTATCTGGATCCTTTTCTTTTTAATTATTGCCGCCGTCACCGGCTATGCGGTCTGGCGCGCCGGCCAGCCCGGAGCGATCCCGCAGCAGCAGAATGGCGGTGGCCGCAACGGGCGCGGAAAGGGCGGTCGGGGCAACAACAATCTCGGCCCGGTTCCGGTCGTCACCGCAAAGGTGGCCCGGGCGGACGTTCCCGTTTATCTGAGCGGCCTCGGCAACGTGGCGGCGTTCTATACAGTCACGGTCAAATCCCGAGTCGACGGTCAGTTGATGAAGGTGAATTTTAACGAAGGGGATCTCGTTCAGGAAGGTCAGGTTCTGATGGAGATCGATCCCCGTCCCTATCAGGTGGCACTCGAACAGGCGCAGGGAACCATGGCGCATGATCAGGCTCTGCTCGACAACGCGAAGCTCGACCTCGCCCGTTACCAGATGCTCCTCGAAGAGGATGCGATCCCCAAGCAGCAGCTGGATACGCAAAGGGCTCTGGTCGCCCAATATGAGGGCAATATCAAGCAGGATCAGGCGAATATCGACAGCGCCAGACTGAATTTAACGTATTCCAAAGTCACCGCGCCGATCACCGGACGAGTGGGCTTGCGCCTCGTGGACCCCGGCAACATTATTCATTCCAGCGACCAGAACGGGATGGTAGTCATCACTCAGCTTCAGCCGATTCAGGTTCAATTCACCATCCCGGAAGACAGTCTGCCTCAGGTGCTGCAGAAAATGCGCGCCGGCGCTCGCCTTCCCGTGGACGCCTACAATCGGGACAACTCCATGAAGCTGGCGTCGGGGCTTTTTCAGACCGTAGACAACCAGATTGATAGCTCCACGGGCACCTCGAAGTTGAAGGCGGTCTTCCCGAACACTGACAACGCGCTTTTCCCCAATCAGTTTGTCAATATCCGGCTCCTCGTCGATACGCTGAAGCAGCGACTGGTGGTGCCTTCCGTCGCGATTCAGAACGGCCAGCAGGGCTCATTCGTGTATACGGTTGATCCGGAAACGTCTAAGGTTCATCTGAAAACGGTGCAGCTCGGAACCGTCGGGCAGGATACGACGGAGATCCATTCGGGCGTCGCAGAAGGTGAGCAGGTCGTAATCGACGGCACGGATCGTCTCGACGAGGGCACTCAGGTTCGTGTTCGCAAGCCGGGTGAAACCGAAGCGATCAACAACAGCCTTGCCCGTCAGGGCCGTGGCGGCCGAAAGGGCGGCAAAAAGGGAGATCAGAAAGGCGCAGGATTCCAGAAGTGAGCCCGTCCCGCATTTTTATTCTGCGGCCGGTCGCAACTTCGCTGATGATGGCCGGCGTCGTTCTGGTCGGCATCGTTGCCTTCCGGCAACTGCCGGTTTCGGCCCTTCCTCAGGTCGATTACCCGACCATGCAGGTGCAGACGTTCTATCCGGGCGCGGGCCCGGAGGTAATGACGTCAGCCGTCACCGCCCCTCTTGAGAAACAGTTCGGCCAGGTGCCGGGATTGACGCAGATGACGTCGATCAGTTCCTTCGGCAGTTCGCTCATTACCCTGCAGTTCTCTCTGGATCTCAGCATCGACGTCGCCGAGCAGGAAGTACAGGCTGCCATTAACGCGGCGGGAACGTTTCTTCCCGCCAACTTGCCGACGCCTCCGATATACAGCAAAACGAACCCGGCCGACGCGCCTATTCTGACGCTCGCGATTACTTCGAAGAACCAGCCTCTTCCGAAAGTAGAGGAATTGGCCGAAACGCGCATGGCGCAGCGGATTTCGCAGCTTAAGGGTGTCGGTCTGGTCAGCATCAGCGGCGGACAGCGCCCGGCCGTGCGGGTTCAGGCAAATCCCGGTCGCGCTCGCTTCTTACGGGCTGAGTCTGGACACGCTTCGAACCGCTCTCTCGAGCGCCAACGTTAACCAGGCCAAGGGCAACTTCGATGGCGCGTCGCAGGCGTGGACCATCAACGATAACGATCAGCTCCAGTCGGGAGCCGCTTACGCCCCGATCATCATCGCCTACCGTAACGGCGCTCCGGTGCGGCTCTCCGATGTCGCCACGATCGTCGACGGCGCGGAGAACAATCGTCAGAAAGCGTGGGTAAACGATACCCCAGCCATCGTTCTCAATATTCAAAGGCAGCCGGGCACCAATATCATCGGCGTTGTCGATACCGTACAGGCGCTTCTGCCGCAGATTCGCGCGTCCCTGCCGCAGGGCGTCAACGTCGACGTCATCACCGACCGGACCACCACCATCCGCGCTTCTGTCGCGGACGTCGAGTTCGAGTTGATGTTGACCATCGCGCTCGTCGTCATGGTCATCTTCCTGTTCCTGCGCAGCCTTTCGGCGACCATCATCCCGGGCATCGCGGTGCCGCTTTCACTGGTCGGTACCTTCGCCGTGATGTACATGCTGGGCTACAGTCTCGACAACCTGTCGCTGATGGCGCTCACGATCTCCACCGGTTTCGTGGTTGACGACGCGATCGTCATGATCGAGAACATCTCGCGCTATCTCGAGATGGGTTTCACGCCGATGGAAGCCGCGCTGAAAGGTTCCGAGGAAATCGGCTTTACCATCGTTTCGCTGACCGTTTCGCTGATCGCGGTGCTGATTCCGCTGCTGTTCATGGCGGATATCGTCGGCCGTCTGTTCCGCGAGTTCGCGGTGACTCTTGCCGTGACGATCATCTTCTCGGCGTTCGTCTCCCTGACGCTGACGCCGATGATGGCGGCCCGAATTCTCAAGCATAAACCGGAGCACGAGCAGGGGCGTTTCTACCACTGGTCGGAATGGGTGTTCGTCAAGACCATCGAGGAGTACGGAAGGATGGTGCGCGTCGTGCTGCGCCATCAGCCGCTCACGCTTACTGGTTGCGGTCGGGGACGCTCGCGCTCACCATCTATCTCTACATCGTCGTTCCCAAGGGCTTCTTCCCGGTGCAGGACACCGGCGTGATCCTGGGCATTTCGCAGGCGCCGGAGACCATCTCGTTCGAAGCCATGGGCCTGAAGCAGCAGGAACTGGCCCGTGTCATTCGTCAGGATCCCGCGGTCGAGAACCTGACCTCCTTTATCGGCGATCGACGGTCAGAATACGACCATGAACAGCGGCCGTATTCAGATCACCCTGAAGCCGCTCGAAGAGCGCAAGACGTCCGCGATTGAAGTGATCCGCCGGCTTCAGCAAAGTCTCGGCCAGGTTTCAGGCATCACCTTGTACATGCAGCCGGTGCAGGATCTGACCGTGGAAGACCGGATCAGCCGCACCCAGTATCAGTATGCTCTTGACGCGCCCGACAAGGCGACTCTCGACCTTTGGGTTCCGCGCCTCGTCGACAAGCTGAAGCAGATTGCCGGAACTGCGCGACGTCGCGAGCGACCAGCAGAACAACGGTCTGGGTCTGCTGATTCACATCGATCGCGATACCGCCGGCCGTCTCGGAATCACCCCGCAGAACGTCGACGATGCCCTTTACGACGCGTTCGGACAGCGGCAGGTCTCGACGATCTATACCCAATCGAATCAGTATCACGTGGTACTCGAAGCGGCGCCGCAGTGGCAGCAGAATCAGGCTGCGCTGCGAGATATTTATGTTCAGATCGGTTCCGCATCCCAGAATCTGGCGTCCACCATCGCGCTCGCGGGTACGAACACCGCTCTAACAGGAGCCGCGCCCATCTCGCAGGCGCCGCTGCACTCCTTTACCAGCATTTCGCGCGTTGCGACTCCGATCACGATCAATCATCAGGGCCAGTTCCCGGTAGTCACTCTGTCGTTTAATCTGGCTCCCGGCGCGTCGCTCGGCGCGGCGGTAGCTAATATCCGCAAAGCCACGACTGAGCTTGGCATGCCTGCCAGCATCGAGCCGACCTTCCAGGGAACGGCGCGAGCCTTTGAAAACTCACTGGCCAATGAATCCATTCTGATTCTCGCGGCGATCGTAACCGTGTATATCGTTCTGGGCGTGCTGTATGAAAGCTACATCCACCCGATCACGATTCTGTCGACCCTTCCGTCGGCCGGAGTCGGCGCCATCGCGGCGCTCATTCTGTTCCACGAAGATCTGGATATCATCGCGCTGATCGGGATCATTCTTCTGATAGGCATCGTGAAGAAGAACGCCATCATGATGATCGATTTCGCGCTCGAAGCCGAGCGCAAGGAAGGCAAGTCGCCGGAGGAGGCCATCTACCAGGCCTGTCTGCTGCGATTCCGGCCGATCATGATGACCACCATGGCCGCCCTGCTCGGCGCCGTGCCTCTTGCGTTCGGCAGCGGCGTCGGTTCCGAGTTGCGAAAACCGCTCGGCATCAGCATCATTGGCGGCCTGCTCGTCAGCCAGGTACTGACGTTGTTCACTACCCCGGTAATCTACCTCTGGTTCGGCCGTATCGCGGCGTGGCTGGCGCATTTCAATAATAAACGCGAGCCCGAGCAACTCGGTCTGCCCGAAACGATATGAGGAAGTCTGGCGTAATGGCGCGGACTCCGGTCTGTGCCAGACCGCGGCAGGGCAGGATTTCATGAGCATCTCGTCCCCTTTCATTCAGCGCCCGGTCGCGACCACGCTGCTGACGATTGCTCTTACCCTCGCCGGTGGGATTGGTTACACGCAATTGCCGGTCTCGGCGTTGCCGCAGGTCGATTTTCCCACGATCAACGTCCAGGCGAGCCTTCCCGGGGGCAGCCCGGAGGTAATGGCCGCATCGATTGCGACGCCGCTCGAAAAGCAGTTCACGCGCATCGCGGGCGTCACGGAAATGACTTCGCGCAGTTCCGTTGGGTCCGCGCAGGTCACGCTCCAGTTCGATCTGAGCCGTGATATCAATGCCGCCGGGCGCGACGTTCAGGCGGCAATCAATGCCGCTGCCGGATATCTGCCGTCGAACCTTCCGAGCAAGCCGCGTTACCGCAAGATCAATCCGGCGGACCAGCCGATTCTCATTTTGGCGCTTACCTCGAACGTAGTGCCGCGGCCTCAGCTTTATGACACTGCATCTTCGGTGTTTGCCCAGAAACTGGCTCAGATCCCGGGCGTCGGACAGGTCAGCGTCGCCGGCAGCTCGCTCCCGGCCGTGCGCGTTGAGGTAAATCCCCAGCCCATTTCCAAATACAACGTCGGCCTGGACCAGATCAGCAGCTTTCTCTCCGGCGCAAACGCCAACAGCGCCAAAGGATCTCTCAACAACTCCCAGACGACCATGCCGCTCCTGGTCACCGATCAGTTGTTGCAGGCCAGCGATTACCGCAATCTGGTAGTCGTATTCCGGAACGGCGCTCCGGTGCGCTTGTCGGACCTCGGCCGCGTGGTCGACTCGGTCGAAGACGTTCGCAACCTGGGCCTCGCAAACGGCATACCCGCCGTTCTCATTCAGATCAGCCGGCAGCCGAATGCCAATATCATCGACACCGTCGACCGAATCAAGGCAATTCTGCCGCAGTTCAAAGCGACACTGCCGCCGACCGTCGACTTCAACATCCTGAACGACCGCACCACCACGATCCGGGGTTCCGTCCACGACGCCCAGTTGAACATGCTGATGTCGATTGGCCTCGTGATCTTTGTGGTCTTCGTTTTCCTGCGCAATGGATGGGCGACATTCATCCCGAGCATCTCGGTGCCGGTCTCGCTGGTGGCGACGTTCGGCGTCATGTACCTTCTGGGATACAACCTCGACAACCTTTCGCTGATGGGTCTCACGATCGCGACCGGGTTCGTGGTTGACGACGCCATCGTCGTAATCGAAAACATCACTCGCCATATCGAGAACGGCGTGCCTCCGATGCAGGCCGCGCTGAGGGGAGCCGGGGAGATCGGTTTCACGGTGCTCTCGATGAGCATTTCGCTGATTGCCGTCTTTATCCCGATCCTGATGATGCCGGGTATCATCGGCCGCTTATTCCGTGAATTCGCAGTCGTTCTGTCGGTGGCGATCGCCGTATCCCTTGCTGTATCGCTCACGACCACGCCGATGATGTGTTCTCGCCTGCTCAAGGTCAAACACACGCATGGGCGCTTATATAACTGGACTGAAAACATTTTCCAGTGGGTCATCTCCACCTATGCGGCGGCCCTCGATGCGGTACTGCGGTTTCCGTCTCCGATGCTGGTCGTGATGGCGATCTCGCTCGGCGTGAGCGGTTATCTTTACGTCAAAATTCCCAAGGGATTTTTCCCGCAGCAGGATACCGGCCGTCTCTTCGGATTTATCCAGGGGCAGCAGCATATCTCCTATCAGGCTCTGGTGGAAAAGGCGAAGTTCTTCGAGTCCATAGTCCGGGCCGATCCGGATGTCGATACCGTGGGCTTTGTTGCCGGAACCAGCGGCGGCGGCGCGGGTGGAAATTCCGCGCAGATCTTCGTCCAGCTGAAAGACAAACGCACGGTGACGCCGGATCAGGTGATTGCGCGCATTCGCCAGAAGACATCGGGTATGCCTGGCGCCAACCTGTTCCTGCAGTCCCAGCAGGATCTCAGAATCGGTGGCCGGCAGGGCAACGCGCAGTATCAGTACACCTTGCAGACTCAGGATCTCGATCAGCTGGCTCTGTGGGGTCCGCGCGTCCTGGCGAAGCTTTCCACAATTCCTGAAATCACCGATGTCAGCTCCGATCAGCAGAACTCGGGTCTTTCGTCCAACGTCGTGATCGACCGCGACACGGCGTCGCGTCTTGGCCTGACCGCCCAAGCCGTAGACAGCGCGCTTTACGACGCCTTCGGCCAGCGCCAGGTCTCGACGATGTATAAGTCGATCAACCAGTATCACGTCGTTCTCGCGCTCCAGCAGCAGTGGTGGGAAAATCCCGATTTCCTGAACAAAATTTATGTTCAGACGCCGAAGGGTGTTTCGGTTCCGCTCTCCACGTTTGCGCACTTCAATCAGGGAATCACGCCTCTTTCGCTGCCGCACCAGGGGCAGTTCCCCGCGTCGACGATCTCTTTCAATCTTGCTCTGAACGTGCCGCTCAGCGATGCCGTTGTCGCCATCAACAAAGCGGAGATCGAGATCGGTATGCCCGCCAGCATCACCGGGAAATTCGCCGGTACGGCCCAGGCGTTTCAGGATTCCTTATCGAGCCAGCCGATACTCATTCTGACCGCGATCCTCGCGGTCTACATCGTTCTCGGAATTCTGTACGAGAGTCTGATTCACCCGCTGACGATCATTTCGACGCTTCCTTCGGCCGGCCTCGGCGCGCTCATCGCACTGGTCCTCTTCAGAACGGAACTCTCAATCATCGCGATCATCGGCATCATCCTGCTGATCGGCATCGTCAAAAAGAACGCGATCATGATGATCGATTTCGCGCTTGCCGCGGAGCGGAACGAAGGCATGAACTCGCGCGATGCGATCTTTCAGGCCTGCCTGCTGCGTTTCCGTCCCATCGTAATGACCACCGCCTGCGCGTTGCTGGGCGGAATGCCCATGGCGCTTGGTTTTGGCGTCGGTTCGGAACTGCGCGAACCGCTTGGTATCGCCATCGTGGGCGGCCTGATCGTAAGCCAGATGTTGACGTTATTCACCACACCTGTGATCTATCTATATCTCGATCGTCTGCGTACCCGTTTCAGCCGGAAGGTTCCACGCAACTATCCCGGCATTCTCATTCCCGGCGGAACCCCGTCCACAATGCATATGGAGAGTGGCGATTGAGGATTCGTTACTGGCAACTCGCCGCGCTTTCCTCGGTTCTGTGCACCGGTTGCGCCATCGGACCGAAGTATCAGGTCCCGGTGGTGGCCCAGACGCCTGTTGCCTTCAAGGAAATCGCGGGCAATGACCAATGGAAAATGGCCACCCCCAGCGACGCCCTCATGAAGGGCAAGTGGTGGGAGATTTTTGGCGATCCCGAGCTCAACCGGCTCGAGGAACTGATCAACATCAATAATCAGAACGTGAAAGAGGCGGAGGCCAACTTCCGCCAGGCCCGCGCGATCGTGGCCGCCAATCACGCGAATTACTACCCCACGATCGGGTCGACTCCGACTCTGACTGCGACCCGGACGGGCGGGGTCGGCTCGCGCGGCTTCGGGGGAACCACATCCAATTTTTCCCTGCCTTTTTCAGCGAGCTGGGAACCGGATCTGTGGGGGCGAGTGCGCCTTTCCGTGGAGAACGCGGTGGCCAATGCCCAGGTCAGCGCAGCCGACCTCGAGAACGCGCGCCTCATTGCTCAGGCTCTGCTCGCGACGGACTATTTTCTGATCGCCGGCTCCGACATGCAGCAGGGGGTCCTGCACGACACGATCGAGGCCTACCAGAAGAACCTCCAGTTGACCATCAATCGTTTTAACGGCGGCGTCGCCTCGAAAAGCGACGTCACTCTGGCGCAGACCCAGCTGCTGAACGCGCAGGCTCAGAGCACCGATCTCCGAATCGCACGGGCGCAGGACGAACACGCGATCGCGGTGTTGACCGGTCAGGCTCCTTCGATGGTGGAGATTCCCGTAATCAAGATCAACGGTCCTCCTCCGCCCATCCCGACCGCCCTTCCTTCGACCCTCCTTGAGAGGCGTCCGGATATTGCCGTCAATGAGCGTCAGGTGGCGGCGGCAAACGCCACTATCGGTATAGCGCAGACCGCCTACTATCCAACCCTGAATCTCCAGGCCAGCATCGGCTTTATCAGTCCGAACCTCCAGGACCTGTTCACCTGGGCAGCCCGCACCTTTTCGGTGGGACCGACCATTTCGCAGACACTGTTTGACTTCGGGCGCCGCGGAGCCGAGCTCCAGGGAGCGATGGCCCAGTACGATTCAACCGTTGCCGCTTACCGCCAGACCGTTCTGTCGGCGTTCCAGGAAGTCGAGGACGACCTCGCTGCTCTTCATTATTTAGCCGAGGAAGCGCAGCAGCAGGCTCAGGCGGTCGCGGCGGCCCAGCAATCGCTCCAACTCGAAAACGACCGCTATAAAGCGGGCACGGATTCTTACCTGAACGTGATCACGACGCAGGCGATCGCCTTGAACGACGAGCAGCAGGCAGTAGCGATCCTGCAGCGGCGCATGACCGCCGCAGTCGATCTGGTAAAAGCCCTGGGTGGCGGATGGGACGCCTCGACTCTTCCCAGCGGCGACGCGATCCGCTCGAACGCATTAGCCGACGCGAAGACCACCCAAAGGGTAGCGCAACCCGCCGAGCGTTAGAGCGGTTCTAACGTGTCCGGAGTGTTTCCGTTCCTGGCGTCGTCCGCCCGCCGAAATCGGATTCCGAGCCGCGACCGGGAGGGAGCGTTCCATGGCCCGCAGCGGGCCGCCAAAGGGAATGAAGACACTGCGCAGCCAGTGTGGGGTCAGGGCTTCCGCTCGGTGCGGAGCTTTACGGGCCGCGTCTTCGACAGAGCGAATTCTATAGTATTTGCGAAAATGCTCTAAATCAGAGATTCGCGATCACCGCGTTCGTGAACTCATCCGTGCCCGCCGTGCCGCCTACATCGCGGGTCATATGAGTGCCTTCGCGATAGACGGCCTCGATGGCCTTCTGCAGACGCGCCGCCGCATCGCGCTCGCCCAGATGCGCGAGCATCAGCCGGGCCGATTGCATTAACGCCGTGGGATTGGCCAGACCTCGTCCGGCAATGTCCGGAGCGGACCCATGAACCGCTTCGAACACCGCGCAATTCGCACCCAGATTCGCGCCCGGCACGATCCCCAGGCCGCCGACCAGCCCGGCCGTCAGATCCGAAACGATATCGCCGTAAAGGTTCGGAAGCACCAGCACGTCAAACGTCTCGGGCCGGATCACGAGCTGCATGCAGGCGTTGTCTACGATTAACTCGCCGTACTCGATCTCGGGGTAGTTCGCCGCGACTTCCCGGCAGCAGCGGAGGAACAGCCCGTCGGTCAGCTTCATGATGTTGGCCTTGTGAATGGCCACCACCTTCTGCCGTCCTTCCCGCTGCGCGAACTCGAACGCCGCTTTGGCAATCTTCTCGGACGCCGTCCGGGTGATCACCTTGAGGCTCTCCATCACGCCCGATGCCACCTCGTGCTCGATGCCGGCATAGAGGTCTTCCGTGTTCTCGCGGAAGATCACCAGATCGATCGGCAGATCTGAAAAGCGGGTCTTCAGCCCGGGAAGCATCCGCACCGGGCGGAAATTCACGAAGAGATTGAGCCGTTTGCGAAGCGCCACGTTGACGCTGGGGTGGCCGCTCGCGATCGGCGTCCCCACAGGACCCTTCAACCCGACATGCGTTCTCTCCAGAGACTCAAAAACGGACTCCGGCAGGTATTGTCCGGTGGCTTTTTCCGCGGCCAGGCCCGCATCCACGCGCTCCCATTCGACGGAAACCCCCGTCGCTTCGACCGCGCGCGCAGTTGCGTCCGCCACCTCCGGCCCAATACCATCGCCGGGTATAAGAGTAATCTTGTGGGTCACTTAAAGTAGTATACGAACCGGTAAATCCCCGATGTCCTTCAGGCTAAGAACGGCTAAAGGTAAGCTCAAGATCGAGCACAGCATCCTCGACAGCCTGCGTCCGGTGCTGGAAAAACTGGTCCTTCGCGAAGACATCCGGTCGATCATCCCGGGCGTAATCCGCCAGGTCCGCGACGCGAAAGGCATCGTGAAAGTCCATATCACCGTTCCCACGCAGAACGGCTGGAAGGCCATTGGCCTCTGCAACGGCGCGCGACAGGAGCTTTTTATCAGCACCGGCCTGACCGAACCGGAACTGACCGCTGCAATCAAAGAGGCGATCGAAGCCGCCGGGTAACAGTTTGCGCCCCAATGCTACATTGGGCTTACTTGCAGGAAGAAAGCCCCAAGTTCGCCGGCGTCAAATTTCAACATCTGGTTGAAATCATGGCCCGGCTGCGGGCGCCCGGCGGCTGTCCCTGGGACCGCGAACAGACCTTCGACTCCATCAAACCCTACACCCTCGAAGAGACTTACGAAGTTCTGGACGCCATCGACCGACGCGACTGGGACGAACTGCGCTCCGAACTGGGCGATCTCATGCTTCAGGCCGTCTTTTTCGCGCAAATGGCATCCGAAGAGAAGCTCTTCGACATAGGCGATTCACTCGACGCCATCAACCAGAAGCTGATTCGCCGTCACCCCCACGTCTTCGCGGACGAGAGCGCGCAAACCGGCGACGACGTGAAAAAACGCTGGGACGAAATCAAAGCCGAGGAACGCAAAACAAAGGCGGAAAATGCTGGGACGAAAGCCCCGCAGGGCCTGCTGGCGACCGTCCCGCGCGCGTTGCCAGCGCTCGTCGAAGCGCAGCAGATCACCTCCCGCGCATCGCGAGCCGGCTTCGACTGGAGCAATGCCGGCGAGGTGCTGGCCAAGCTGGACGAGGAGCGGCGGGAGTTCGCCGAGGCCTGCGAGCGCGGTTCGCAGGATCAGATCGAAGACGAGCTGGGCGATCTGCTGTTTGTTCTGGTTAACCTCGCCCGCTTCGTAAAAGTCGATCCGGAGCAGGCCCTGCGCCGCACCAACACCAAATTCCGCCAGCGGTTCGCGCATGTGGAGCGCCGTCTGGCCGCGCAGGGCAGGGAAGTGCCCGGCACGCCAATCGAAGAACTGGAGACTCTCTGGCAGGAGGCGAAGCGGTGATGTCACCTGAGATCACCCCACCCGAAATCGAGGAGCTTTCCACTCACGAGCAGCTCCGCGACGCCGTCGCTCTACAGAAAACAATCTGGGGATGGGATGACGCCGACCTGCTCCCGTTTCGCATGTTCGTCGTGGCGACCAAAATCGGTGGCCAGGCGCTGGGCGTTTACCGCGACGGCCGCATGATCGCGTTCTGCGTCTCAATCCCCGGAGTAAAACCTGATGGAAAGGTATACCTCCACAGTCATATGCTCGGGGTGCTGCCGGAATACCGCAATGCGGGTCTCGGCCGCCAGTTGAAGCTGCGCCAGCGCGACGACGCCCTCGCGCGCGGTATCGATCTTATCGAATGGACGTTCGATCCGCTCGAACTGAAGAACGCGTACTTCAACATCGAACGGCTCGGCGCAATCGTCCGCAGGTATGTTCGCAATCAATACGGCATCTCGACCAGCCGCCTGCACGGAGGAATTCCGACGGACCGCTGCGTGGCCGAGTGGTGGATTCGCAAGCCGCCTCAACAGGTGCCTGTTTCCGAACGAATCGAAGTGCCCGCCGATATCGAAGCGGCGCGCGCACAGCAAGCCGAGATCGCCGACCGGTTCGAAGACTGCTTCGCGCGAGGGCTAACGGTGATCGGCATGGAAGGCTCGTCATACCTTCTGGGGACACTTCCATGAAGATCGACCGGATCGTACTCAGGCAGCTGCGAATGCCCCTCGTGCACTTCTTCGAGACCAGCTTCAGCCGCACCTACGAACGTGAAATCGTGATCGTCGAGGTGGTCTCGGACGGCCTTTCCGGTTGGGGAGAAATCACCGCGGGCGAGCATCCCTTTTACAACGAGGAGTGGACCGCATCGGCCTGGCTGATCGCGCGCGATTACGTGGCGCCGCGCCTGCTGGGGCGCGATCTCGAAAACGCGGGCGAAGTGAACAACCTGACGCGGCACATTCGCGGCCACAACATGGCGCGCGGCGGGGTGGAAGCGGCCGTATGGGACCTGCAGGCCCGCCGCAACGGCAATCCGCTGTGGAAAGAGATCGGCGGAGGCGCCCGGCGCGAGATTCCCTGCGGAGTCTCGATTGGTATTCAGGACTCTGTCGAGCAGCTGATCGGCAAGATCGAGAGCGAACTCGCCGCCGGCTACCAGCGCATCAAAATGAAGATCAAACCGGCTGGGACATCGATGTGGTCCGGCGCGTTCGCGAGCGCTTCCCCGCTATCAAATTGATGGCCGACGCCAACTCCGCCTACACTTTGAACGACGGGGCGCGCCTGAAGCAACTCGACGATTTTTACCTGATGATGATCGAGCAGCCGCTGGCGCACGACGACATCATCGACCACGCCGCCCTGCAGCCGGCACTGCAAACGCCCATCTGCCTCGATGAGTGCATCCGTTCGGCGCATCATGCAGAGCAGGCGATCGGCATGAAAGCCTGCGGCATCATCAATATCAAGCTGGGGCGCGTGGGCGGGTTCGCCGAAGCCAGGCGTCTTCACGACACATGCGAGGCCGCCGGTATTCCCGTCTGGTGCGGCGGCATGCTGGAGGCGGGAATCGGCCGGGCCCACAACATCGCGCTCTCGACTCTGCCCAACTTCACGCTGCCCGGCGACGTGTCAGCGAGCAACCGGTACTGGAAGCGCGACATCATCTCGCCCGCGGTTGAAATCACGCCGGCCGGAACGATAGCGGTACGTGACGAGCCCGGCTTCGGCTATGAAATCGATTTCGATTTCATGAAGCATGTGACGGCTCGGGAAGAAGCGCTGGAGTAAGCTCGTTCGTCGATATGTATCAATGATGCATAATAATGCATATGCGAACTACGATCATAATCGATGATACGCTGCTGGATCGAGCGAGGGAAGCCACCGGCATTAAAGAAAAGACATCGCTTGTCCGTGCGGGTCTTGAGGCCCTCATTTCACGCGAAGCAGGCAAACGCCTGGCGGCCCTTGGCGGGACACGGCCGAAACTCGGTGAGGTCCCGAGGCGACGCTCCGCCTGATGGTGCTCGTGGACACTTCGGTCTGGATCGCTCATTTTCGTGATGGGGAACGCGATCTGGTAAATCTCCTGACGGACGGGGAGGTGGTCATGCATAGGTTTATCTCCGGCGAACTTGCCTGCGGCAACCTGAGGAACCGTGTCGAACTCCTCTCCGACCTCAACGCGCTTCCGCAGGCGCCTCAAGCGTCCGATGCAGAGGTGATGCATCTGATTGAAGTCCGCAGACTTTGGGGACGAGGACTTGGATGGACAGATATGCACTTACTTGCCTCTGCCCTGGTTTCCGGTTGCCGCTTGTGGACTCTGGACAAAAAACTGGAAAGCGCGGCATTCGGATTGGCCTTGAGCTACCGGCACACCGAATCGTAACGCTCGCGAGTTGTTCGTTCAGGCCTGGAAAGCGGCCGCATGTTCGAGATCCTCAAGCATGCCCGGCTGCTCCGATGGCTGCCATCCCAACCACTCCCGCGTCAGCGCGCTCGAAGCCGGGCAATCGAGACCCGCGAACATCCCGAGGAAGCCAAAATGGGCAGCCGTCTCCTTCGGCGATTTCGAAATCACCGGCACTTTGAGACCCCGGCCGATGGCCTCCGCGATCTCGAGCAACGGCACGCCTTCCTCGGCCACCGCGTGATACCTTGCTCCCGGGACGCCCTTCTCAAGCGCGAGCCTGTAGAGGCGGACGGCATCAAGCACGTGCACCGCGGGCCAGCGGTTGAGACCGTCGCCGACATACGCCGAAATGCCTTTTTCGCGAGCAATCGCGATCGCGTAGCTGACGAGTCCGTGCCTGACCCGGTCGTGAACCTGCGGCAGGCGAACCACCGACGCGCGTACCCCAAGCTCAGCAAGGGAATCCGCCGTCTGTTCGGAAATCCGAGGGAACGAGTCAGGGCCCGAAACAGGTAAGTCGTCTTCCGTCGCCATGCGGCCCGGCGCAACCAGTCCAGTCCCGGAAGTGACGATCAGCAGCCGGTCGGAGCCTGCGAGCACCGAGCCCAGAGCGTCAATGGCGCGCCGGTCCATCTCGCAGTTTGCCGCGAACGTTGAAAAATCGTGGTTAAATGCCAGGTGAATTACGCCATCCGACATGGCCGCGCCGGTGCGCAAGCTTTCCAGGTCTTCCAGATCGCCACGATGCGCCTGAGCACCCGCATCGACGAGTGCCCTGGCGCCCTCATCCGAGCGAGCCAGTCCGAGCACTTGATGGCCGGCGCCGATCAACTCCGGAACAAGAGCGGAACCGATAAATCCTGTAGCGCCGGTAACAAAAACACGCATCAAAAAATCTCCCTTTACTTCGTTTCGCGACCGCATCCGCGATCCCGTTAACATCAAGAGACTGCACGCGCGGTCTCGTTAACATAAAGATAGGTGATTGAGGAGATACGGTCTATGCTGTAGAGTCCGTGTTATCTTCGCAATCGTCCGGACAACTCGGCTGCCGACCCTCAACATGGACCCACTCTCAGATGTGCTCTCGCTGCTGAAACCGCGCAGTATTATGTGTGGCGGCTTTGATGTAGGCGGAGAGTTGTCGCTTCAGTTTCCCCGGCACGAAGGCATCAAATGCTATGCCGTGGTTTCGGGTAACGGCTGGCTTGCCGTGGATGGCATCCCCGATGCTATGCGCCTCACTACCGGGGACTGCTTCCTGCTCCCGCGCGGGCGTCCTTTCCGCCTCGCAACCGACCTGAACCTGATGCCTGTCGACGCACTGACGCTTCTTGCCGCCCCGCGGCGGAATGGCGGCATCGTTTCGTTCAAAGGCGGCGGGGATTGCTTCATCGTCGGCGGTCACTTCGCCCTGAGCGGCAGTCACGCGAACATCCTGCTGGGAGTGCTGCCACCCATCGTGCATCTCAGGAAGGAATCGGACAAAGCGGCCATGCGCTGGTCTCTGGAGCGGATGAGGCAGGAGCTGCGAGAGCCCCAGCCTGGCGGCTCGCTGGTCGCGCAACACCTCGCCCAGATGATGCTGGTTCAGGCCCTGCGCCTGCATTTGACGGAGGGATTAAACGGAGGCGTCGGATGGCTCTTCGCCCTGGCGGACAGACAAATGAGCGCGGCGATGAATGCCATGCACGAAGATCCGTCGCATCGCTGGACCCTGCAGGAACTGGCGGAGCGCGCTGCCATGTCGCGATCGACATTCGCGTTGAAATTCAAGGAGACGGTCGGGGACTCGCCCATGGAATACCTGACGCGCTGGCGAATGCTGCTGGCGGGCGACAAGCTGGTGAATTCGAGCGATCCCATTTCGGTGATCGCGCTGTCGCTCGGTTACGAATCCGAAAGCGCCTTCAGCACGGCGTTCAAGAGGGTTATGGGTTGTTCGCCCCGCCAATACAGTCATGGCCGGAATCCGGTGCCTCCCTCGCACGCCGATGCAGAGGACGCGCGCGCAAGACAGTTCCAAGCCATTGCAAGCTGATCAGCGTGCTGCTCCGTGAGCGCCCGGAGCACGTTTGGTCACGAAGCCCGCTCCCGGAAGTGGGCGTCGAAGCAGAACGCAGTACGAACACCCGATTTCGCATCGCTTGAAAGCTCAGGCAGTCCGCTAAACTCAGTTTTTTTCGTCCCGCCGCAAGCACTGCCTCAAATACCAGCCTTAATGCCGCTCTTCGGAAACCCAATCAATCTGCAACAACGGAACAACCTCTTCATGAAGGGCGCGAACAGCCGCCAGTCCGATTCGCTGTTGCAGCAATGCCGCGGTCTCCACCAGCACGTATTTATTAGTCACAAGCGCAGCTCCGTCGCGCTATCATTCCTCCCATGCGATCCGGGCTCTGGCGTGATTAATGTCGTCCCGGTCGAATACTGCATACGGGCCGGATGTCGCAAGAAAGACGGTCACTGCTCGACGGCCTCAGAACGTGCCTTTTCGAAGATGGGTCGGAAGTTGATTCCGAAGGTATTCGAGCACAGTCAACGGATATATTTTCCATGGACATAGAGGATATTCCAGTAGCCGAATTTGGTATGGCGTCCCCAGAGGGATTCGAACCCTCGTTACCGCCGTGAAAGGGCGATGTCCTGGGCCTCTAGACGATGGGGACCGGAGGAAGGCAACGAATACTACAATCTACCACGCTGCCCGGCTTAAGCCGCCGCGCCCGACCACGTGCCAGCAATTTATCCCATCTGCAGGAAACGCGCCCCTGAAGAGACGCGGTTCGGAACGGCGAAAAGTGAAAGTGGACCGGCGTTGACGTAAAGCTCCGCGCCCGGCAGAACACCAGCCGCCTGGCCGAAGCTCCGCCCCACAAAGGCTTTCGTGGTTACTCGTGGACCCCAGGTCCATCGGGAAAGCGCCGAAGCGCGGGCCCCACATCCTCTGCGCAGCGTCTTCATGCCTTTGGTACAGGGCACTGAGGATTCCCGCCCGGTTGCGTCTCAGCAGGACTTTCCCTCCGCCGCGCCGCGCCACGCATTAAAATGAAGTTTCCATGTCCGAAACGAACGAGAACTTTTACCGCATCCAGAAGCTGCCGCCCTACGTGTTCGCCGTCATCAACGAGATGAAGGCAAAGGCACGGGCAGCACAACTGGATGTGGTGGATCTCGGGATGGGCAATCCGGACGGCGCCACGCCTTCCGTCGTCGTCGACAAGCTGATCGAAGCGGCGCGCAATCCGCGCAATCACCGGTACTCGGTGTCGCGCGGCATCCAGCATCTGCGCGAGGAAATCGTCAAACGCTACAAGCGCCGCCACGACGTCGATCTCGACCCGAACACCGAGGCGATCGTCACGATGGGCGCCAAGGACGCCCTGGCGCACCTGATGTTCGCCACGATCGGACCGGGCGATATCGTCGTTTCGCCCAACCCCGCGTATCCGATCCATCAGTACGGCGTGATCATGTCCGAAGGCCACGCGTGCATGCTGCCGATGCCGAACGCCGAGACCTTCCTGGGACGGCTCGAGGAGTTTTACCGCGAGTCGCCCAAGCCGCCCAAGATGCTGCTGATCTCGTTCCCGCACAATCCGACGACCACGTGCGTGGATCTGCCGTTCATGACCAGAATCGTGGATCTGGCGAAGGCCCACGGTACCCTGATCGTGCACGATTTCGCCTACGCGGACCTGGGTTTCGACGGCTATACGCCGCCCAGCATTCTCGAAGTTCCGGGCGCGAAGGACATCGCGGTCGAGATCTTCTCCATGTCGAAGAGCTACAACATGGCGGGCTGGCGCGTCGGGTTCTGTCTGGGCAATGCGAAGATGATCGCCGCTCTGGCGCGCATCAAGAGCTATCTGGATTACGGCGTGTTTCAGCCGATTCAGATCGCGTCGATCGTCGCGCTGCGCGAGTGCGACGACGAGTCCGCGAAGATCCGCGAAATTTACCGGAAGCGCCGCGATGTGCTGGTCGACGGACTCTGCCGCGCCGGTTGGCCGGTCCAGTCGCCGCGCGGAACAATGTTCCTGTGGGCGCCGCATACCGGAACGCTACCAGGCTCTGGGATCGCTCGAGTTCTCGAAACTGCTGATGGAAAAGGCGCTGGTGGCGGTCTCGCCGGGCATCGGATTCGGGCCGATGGGCGAAGGATTCGTGCGTTTCGCGCTCATCGAGAACGAGCACCGGACGCGGCAGGCCACCCGATCGATCGGGCAATTTTTCCGGCGCGAGTAGCCGCGCCTGCTGAAAATCGGCCGCCAGCGCGATTTGGTATGCTGGCTTGTTAGGAATTTTCTACCGGTTTGCGAGCTTACGCGCCGGTTCATTCTCCCGGAGTTTCTCAAATGTCAGGTCATTCCAAGTGGGCCACGATCAAACACAAAAAGGCCGCCCTCGATGCCAAGCGCGGTAAAACGTTCACTCGGCTCATCAAAGAAATCCAGATTGCCGCGCGTTCGGGCGGCGACCCCGACGGCAACCCTCGCCTCCGGACCGCCATCCTTGCCGCCAAGAACGTTTCCATGCCTTCGGACAACATCAAGAAGGCGATCATGCGCGGTACCGGCGAACTGGAAGGAGGTCAGATCGACGAAGTCATGTTCGAAGGTTATGGCCCTGGCGGAGCCGCGGTTCTCGTCCTGGTCGCAACCGATAACCGCAACCGGACGGTGAGCGAAATCCGGCATATGTTTTCCAAAAACGGCGGGAACCTGGGCGAACAGGGGAGCGTCGCATGGATGTTCGATCGCAAGAGCCAGATCGTCATCGAGAAGGAAAACGCGACCGAAGACCAGTTGATGAATCTGATTCTCGAAGCCGGCGCGGAGGATTTGAAAGACAGCGGCGATTCGTGGGAAGTTATATCCGATCCGTCGATGCACGAACAAGTTCTGGAAGCCATCCAGAACGCGAAGATCGAAACGGTTTCGGCGGAAGTGGCGATGGTCCCCCGGAATCTGATGAAACTGGAAGGCAAATCGGCGCAGGGCATGCTTAAACTGAGCGAGGCGCTCGAAGAGCATGACGACGTCCAGAATGTTTACTCCAACTTCGACGTAAGCGAAGAAGAAGTAGAAGCGCTGGCATAAATCGGAAAAGCAAAGGCGGACGCCCCCAAATCGGGATCTTTGGATGCGGGTATTGGGAATCGATTGCGGAACCGAGCGCACCGGCTACGGCATAATCGACAGCGATGGCCGCGCGCATTCGATGGTTACCGCCGGCTGCATCCGGTCCTCGACCCGTGACCCTCTTGAGTATCGGCTGCGCACTATTGCCTGCTCGCTGCGCAGTCTGATCGCGGAATACCGGCCGGACTCCGCCGCCGTCGAAGAAGTCTTTTTCGCCGTGAATGCAAAAAGCGCGCTGAAGCTTTCCCACGTGCGTGGCGTAGCGTTGCTTCTGATCGCCGAAGCGTCGGTTGCGCTGGCCGAATATTCCCCCCTCGAGGTCAAAATGAGCGTAGTCGGCTACGGACGCGCCGAAAAATCGCAGGTGCAACAGATGGTCGCTTCCCTGCTTCGCCTGGCACGGCCCCCGGCGTCCGAAGACGCGAGCGACGCCCTCGCGATCGCGATCTGTCACGCGACTCACGCTCCGTTCCTCGCGCTGGAGGCTCGCGCTTGAAGGCCCTGACGGTTTTCCTCCTGACCGCCTGGACGCTCCTGGCTGCGACACCGGACAGCGCGTCTCCGGACAAGTCGCCTCGGCTGATCTACTCGAAATCGTTCCCCGGCAGCAATCCCGCCTGGGAGGAAATCACGGTCGACAACAGCGGCGCGGGGCTGTACAAGGACGATCCCAAAGACGAGGATCCGTTGAAATTTCAGCTCACCGACGCCGAAAAGAGCGAGATGTTCGGCCTCGCCGACAAGGTGGACCACTTCTCCCGCCGGCTGGAATCGGGATTGAAGGTAGCGAACATGGGAATGAAAACTCTTCGCTACGAGGCGGGCGGGCAGTCAAGCGAGGCTAAATTCAATTACACCGAAGACCTGGACGCAAAGGCGCTGACGGAGTGGTTTGAGAAAATCGCGGATTCCGAGCGCGGCCTGATTACCCTCGAAACGGCGGTGCGGTTCGACAAACTTGGGGTGCAGGACGCCATCCTCCGCATTGAGGTGATTCGGGACCAGAAGCGGCTCATATCGCAGCAGCAGTTTCTGCCGATGCTCGACCGCGTGGCGAAAAACGAGAGCTACCTCGACATCGCCCGCAAAAGGGCCGCCGCTCTCGCCGATAGCATCCGGGCGCTGCCGAAATGAAACTTACGCTGGCAATTTTGTTTGCCAGTTTATTCACTGTCTCGCTCATTGCGCAAACGCCGGCGCTGACAGCGGAAGGCAGCGAAGAGCGCGACCTTTCGCAGGCGGTCGGCGAGGCGGGAGGCAGCGCGATCGACCTGATCCGGGGGCTCGAGCAATTCCTGAAAAAGTATCCGGCGACGAAGCGGCGCCCCGAGATTGAAAAGGCGCTCGCAAAAGCGGCCATCGATTCGGACGATAACGCCCGGATCGTTCTCTATGGCGAAAAGGTCATTCAGGCCACACCCTCGGGCTCCCCTGCAGACGATACGCAACTACTCGACCGCGTGACGCGGACTTTGCTCGATTCGAGCGATCCTGTCGAGAAGAGACGCGCTCTCGAATATGCCCGCCGCTATCGGGCCGATGTCGCGGCTCTGCGAGGGCAGCCGCCTCCTTCGGGGCATTCGCCTGCGCAATGGCCCGACGAACTCGATGCCGCCCAAGCGCGAGCTCTGGCGCTGGAAGCGAGGGCCACCGGCAATCTCGGCGATGCCACCGCGGCCGCGGAGATCGCGCTGAAATCCTGGACCGTCTGTCCGACTGGCGATGGCGCGCGCGAGGTGGCCTTCTGGCTGACCCGGCTGGATCGCACGGCTGAGGCGATCGAGTATTACGCGAATGCTTTCACGCTTGAGGATCCCCGAACTACTTCAAAAGACCGAATCAGTGATCGCAAACGAATGGGCGAGCTGTATTCGAAGCTGAATGCGCCGTCGAAGAGCCTCGGCGATATCATCCTCGAAGCTTATGACCGGACCGCCGCTTTGACGAGCGCAAGAATGGCGAAGCTCAAGACACGCGATCCCAACGTGGATGCGAAGACGCTTGAGGACTTCGTTCTGCCGGCGGTTGGAGACGGCGCTCCAGCGCTTGCGGTGTCGTCGCTGAAGGGCAAGACGCTCGTGATGGATTTCTGGGCGACGTGGTGCGCCCCCTGCCGTGCACAGAAGCCGATGATCGAAAACGTCATGAAGCACTATGCAGGTGCAAAGGACATCGTCTTTATCGCCGTGGATGCGGATGAGGACCAGTCGCTCGTACGCCCGTTCGTTAAGGAAGAGGGTTGGAAGGATGCAGGTTACTTCGAAGGCGGCCTCGCGCGCAATTTGACGATCAGCGAGATTCCGACTGTTCTCGTAGTAAACCCGGCCGGACAGATATCAAGCCGCCTGATCGGCCTCGTTCCGGATAAATTCGAGGAGATGTTGACCGCGCGGATTGAGGAAGCGCGGGGGAAGCTGGCGGTAAAGTAACCAAATACCGTCCATATGTTGATCAAGCGACTGATCCTCAAGAAGGTCTTGTCCTTCAACGACAGCACTATCGAACTGGGTCAGCTGAACATTCTGATCGGTCCGAACGCTGTCGGGAAGAGCAATCTCATCGAAGTGATCGGCTTGCTGCAGGCTACTCCGACAAGTTTCCCGGCAGCTATCCTTCGCGGAGGAGGCGTGCGGCAGTGGATCTGGCTGGGCAATCAGATTGCTCTCCCCATTGCGAATATTGACTGTGAGTTAAACCTGACGCGAGGCTCTCACGCCGGACCCGTCACTTACGGCTTGAGCTTCGCTGACATCCCTAACACCGGCCTCGTCATCCTCGGCGAGCGCGTTTCCACAGCCGAGCCCGGCGCGGCATCAGGTGGCGTTCGTGTGAACCGGGATTACAACGAACTAACATTTTATTTCGACACGCCGCCAGGCAATCAACCCGTCCCGGGGCGAATAGACCTTCTGCCCAGGGAATCCGTTCTCGCGCAGATAAAGAATCCCGCCGATCAAACGCCTATAACGGAGGTCGGCACTCAATTGGGTCGCATCCGAATCTTTCGAGAATTCAGAACCGGGCCACAATCGCCCGCTCGCCATGGGATTTCCACAAATGCGCCGAAGGATGAGCTGATGGACGGGAGCGATAACCTGGCGCTCGTTCTCCACGAGTTGGATTTCCTTGGCGTGCACGACCGCATCACGGAGTATTTGCGGCGCTTTTGCGAGCGTTTCGAGGATGTTAAAGTGCGCATAGGAGAGGGTGTTGCGCGGACGTTCCTCCGAGAGGCCGGTCTCGCGGAAATGTTGTCCGCAATTCGGGTGTCGGACGGCACGCTGAAGTTTCTCTCTCTCCTCGCCGTTCTGTTTCAGCCGTCACCGCCGCCCGTGATCTGCATTGAGGAGCCAGAGGTCGGGCTTCATCCGGACGCATTGCAACTGGTGGCCGAGGCGTTATTGGAGGCGTCGCAGTCGATGCAGATTATCGTAACGACGCACTCGGATGCCCTCGTGGACTCGTTCGGCGATACGCCCGAGGCGGTGCTTGTCTGCGAACGCGATTTCAACAATGGGACCCAGATGAAAAGGCTCTCAAAAACCGACTTGAAAGAGTGGCTTGAACACTACACGCTCGGCGAGCTGTGGCGAAAGGGCGAAATCGGCGGAGGCCGCTGGTAGCGAGTGGTCAGCGAGATTCGCATCTACTACGAGGGCCACAAATCCCTTAAGGAGGGCTTTAACAAGTTTTTTCGCGACCTCCGGGAGCGGGCCGCGAAAAAAGATTGCGCCTTTCGGCTTGTAACGGGCGGCTCGGGTTCCAATGCATGCCGGGATTTCGACATAGCTCTCAGATCACACCCGACGGCCTGGAATATCCTGCTGACAGACAGTGAGGGTCAGGATACCGACAGTCTGGCGGACTCGGTCTGCCAGAAATATGGCTGGAGCCAGCCTGATTCTCACTCAATTTTCTGGATGGTCGAGATGATGGAAGCCTGGTTTCACGCGGACAAGGACGCGTTAAAGAAGTTCTACGGTCAAAAGTTCAGGGAAAGCGCGCTCAAGCAGAATCCCAATGTTGAAAAGATTTCAAAAGCCGACCTGACAAACGGCCTGAAGGCAGCAACGAAGGATACAGACAAAGGCGATTATTTCGATCACAAGACCCGCGACGGCCCGCAGTTGTTAGCCCTGATCGACCCAGTGAAGGTTCAGGAACAAGCGCCGCATTGCGTGAAGTTATTCGCTGCCGTCCGGGACAAGCTTTCGACTTAACACGCCCAAATAAATAGCGGCGCAAAGGAGCTTTTCCATTGCGCCACGCCGATCAAGGGCAGTTTGAGCGGACTGAGGAAGCTACTCTTCCTCGTCGTCCTCTTCCAGGTCGTCTTCGTCGAGATCTTCGTCGTCCAGATCTTCGTCTTCGTCAAGCTCGTCTTCTTCCTCGTCCTCATCGAGATCCTCGTCGTCATCGAGGATCTCCGTTTCATCGTCCTCATCGTCCTCGTCGTCGTCTTCATCCTCGTCGAGTTCGTCGTCGTCGACTAATTCGTCGAAGCTCAAATCGTCAGGATTTCGCTTGGGCGGATTTAACGACCAACCCCGCGCGGTGGTGAAGTTTTCCAGGTGCGCCATATCTCCTCTGCCTCAATTACCAGTGCCCAACCAGCAAATCCGTGGCCGCCGCAGGCCGCCGGCGGACTTGTTCCGTCGCTGCCCCTTCGATTGCAGTGTACACGGTCCCGCTCGCCGCGCAACGGAAAATCGAGAAGCTGCGCGGAACCACTGGGTTACACTGAAATTTCAATACAAATGAAGCAGCGAATCCGTTCCACGACGGTGCTCTGCGTGCGCCGGGAGGGCAAAGTTGTCATGGCAGGCGACGGCCAGGTAACACTCGGCGCCGAAGTGCTGAAATCCACAGCCCGCAAATTACGAAGGCTTTATAACGACAAGATTGTTGCCGGCTTTGCCGGGTCCACCGCCGACGCCTTTTCGCTGTTCGCCCGCTTTGAAGCCAAGCTCGAGCAGTTCAACGGCAATTTGCCCCGCGCCGTGGTCGAACTGGCCAAGGACTGGCGCACCGATAAGGTTTTGCGACATCTCGAAGCGCTGCTCCTCGTCGCCGATATAAAGAACACGTTCATTCTCAGCGGCAACGGCGATGTGATCGAACCCGACGAGGATGTTGCGGCGATTGGATCGGGTGGTCCCTTCGCACTCTCCGCGGCGACCGCCCTGATGCGTCACACCAAGCTTTCGGCGCAAACAGATTGCTGAAGAATCAATGAGAATAGCGGGCAAAACGTGCATTTATACGAACGATAATGTCACGTACGAGGAGTTGGCCTGAAATGGTGATCTATTTGCCCAGCCAATCGGTTGAAGAAGGGCCCGCGCTCGACGAACTGACGCCCCGCGAAATCGTTCGGGAACTCGACAAGTACGTCATCGGGCAGCCGGACGCCAAGCGCGCGGTTGCCATCGCATTGCGCAATCGTTTGCGGCGGCAGAAGCTTCCGCCCGAAATGGCGGACGACGTGATGCCGAAGAACATCCTGATGATCGGCCCCACCGGCGTCGGCAAGACGGAACTCGCGCGCCGCCTCGCCAAGCTGGCCAATTCGCCGTTCATGAAGGTGGAGGCGAGCAAATTCACCGAAGTGGGTTATGTGGGCCGCGATGTCGAATCCATGATCCGCGACCTGGTCGACATTGCGATCGACATGATCCGCGAAGAAAAGCTGGACGAGATCGGCGACCGCGCGGAGGCCGCGGCCGAAAACCGGCTGCTCGAACTTCTCGTTCCACCCGCCCCGGAGAACGCCGACGACAACGCCAAAACGCGCGAGAAACTTCGCGAGCGCCTGCGCGAAGGCAAACTCGACGAGCGCATGGTCGAGGTCGACGTGAAGGATCGCGCCCCCACATTCGAGATCGCCAGCAACGTCAATCTCGAAGAGATGGGCATCAACATCAAGGACATGCTGCCCGCCATGTTCGGCTCGCGCGGCTCGAAGAAGCGCAACATGCGCGTGGCCGATGCGATGGATTATCTGGTGCAGGAAGAAGAGCAGAAGCTCATCGATATGGACCAGGTGACGCGCATCGCGCTCGATCGCGTGGAATCGAACGGCATCATCTTCCTCGACGAAATCGACAAGATCGCGGGACGCGAAGGCGGCCACGGTCCCGACGTCAGCCGCGAAGGCGTGCAGCGCGACATCCTGCCGATTGTCGAAGGCACCACCGTCAACACGCGGCACGGTTTCGTGCGCACCGATCACATCCTGTTCATCGCGGCCGGAGCTTTTCACGTTTCGAAACCCAGCGATCTGATTCCGGAGCTGCAGGGCCGTTTTCCGATTCGCGTCGAACTGAAATCGCTCACCGTCGAGGATTTCGTCCGCATTCTCAAAGAGCCGAAGAACGCGCTGGCGAAGCAGTACGTCGCGCTGCTCGACACCGAAGGCATCAAGCTGAACCTGACCGACGACGCGCTCGAAGAGGTCGCGCGTTTTGCGGCGCAGGTGAACGAATCGTCCGAAAACATCGGCGCCCGGCGGCTGCACACCATCATGGAAAAGCTGCTCGAAGAGATTTCCTTCGAGGGGCCGGATCTGCGCAAAAAGAACGTCAAAGTAGACGCGGCGTACGTGCGCAAACAGCTTGCCGACATCGTGAAGGACCAGGATCTGAGCCGGTATATTCTTTAATGCCGCCCGCTCCCTCCCGGTCGCCTCTCAGAACAATTTCCGAGCCGCGACCGGTAGGGAGTCACCATGGCCCGCAGCGGGCCGCCAAATCGGATGAAGACGCTGCGCAGGATATGTGGGGCCAGCGCTTCGCCGCTGCCGCCGAACTTCCGCTCGGCGCGGAGCGTTACGTCAGTGCCGGTAGCGCCGGCGATCTCGTCGCCGGTGTTCTTACGAAACCGCGTCTTCGACAGAGCGTGAACCGAAAGACGTTCTCCAGTACCCTGCTGGTTCTCCTCTCCACGGGATGCGGACTCACAGGATGCGGGTATGTCGGAGACACCCAGCCGCCGGCACTGAATCGTCCGGAACTCGTGCGGGATCTCGCCGCGGTCGAACGCGGGTCGAACATCGTGATTCAATTCACGATCCCGAAGGTCACCACGGAAGGCCTCACGATTAAGAACGCGAAAGACAGGGACATCGAACTTCGCGTGGGCCCTCCGCCCGATCCCTGGAATACGGAAACCTGGGAGCGCACCTCGGACCGTATCCCCGTTCCGCAGGACAAGCCGCTGGCGCATGTTGAAGTTCCCGCGTCGAAATATTACGACAAGACGGTCGATATCGCGGTAAGCGTCCATGGCCCCGGCGGTCGAACAATGGGCTGGTCGATGTTCATCATCCTGCCTGTGGTTCCCGCTCTCCCCACACCGGAAAATCTCACGCCGACGGACGCCCCCGATGCCATTCATCTCGAATGGCGCGCAATGGCGCCCGAGTTTCGCATCTTCCGCAAACTTCCCGCGGAAACGAACTGGATGCAGATCGCAACTTCGACCAGCCCGTCTTACACGGACGGAATGATTGACTACGGCAAGACTTATCAGTATGTGGTGCAGTCGATCCGGAAGCTTGATAACACTTACGCCGAGAGCGAGCTTTCGGATGCGAAGACTTTCATGCCGACAGACAAGTTTGCGCCGGCCGTGCCCTCGGGAGTCTCAACGGTCCCCGGTACGCGCAGCATAGAGCTCGTGTGGAATCGCAACACGGAAAAGGATTTCGCGAGTTACCGGATCTACCGGGACGGGAAAAAGATTGCCGATGGCGTAACGGCTCCGTCCTACAGCGACCGTGACGTTCAGCCGCGAATGAAATACTCCTATCAGGTCAGCGCTGTCGATACTGCGGGCAATGAGAGTGCGAAATCGTCCCCGGCCGATGCGGTAATTCCGTAATTTCGATCAGTCTGGCTATACTAAGTCTGAATGAAGGTTTTCCTCTATACCGCCAATCGGCCCCCGCTTTCGGGCACCTTAAGGTAACTATTCCATGCCCGATTTCTCGGCGGGCCTTCCCCTCATTCCCGCGGTAGTCGCAGTCGCGCTGGTGGCGCTTATCGCCGTCGTCCTGGTGCTCCGTCGAAGGAACCGCCCGACGGCGGAAGAAATCGAGCGCCGCCGCCGGCTCGCCATTCAGGCAGGCGGAAAGATGGGAGACGGGGAGATCATCGATATCAACGGCAACTCGCTCGTGTATTCCTATAGCGTGGCGGGCGTGAATTACACCGCATCGCAGGACGCGACGGAACTGCGGGCAATGCTGCCGCCGGATCCGATGTCGCTTCTCGGCCCCATCTCGCTCAAATTCGACCCGCGCAATCCCGCGAATTCCATCGTCCTGTGCGAGCAGTGGAGCGGCCTGCGAACGCGTGACGCGCACTCCCTCAAACCCGGCGCGTAACAGGACTGCTCCGACTCTGTGACTCGTTCCACCGAACGGGTATCGTCGCGCACCAGCCCATCGGTCTCGTAAATTCAAAGAATAGTAGATGAGGGAGTCCTCGCTGTCGGGATCTCTTCGACGATTCCCGGAATCCTGTCCAGGCGAGAACCAGGCCTGCCAAGAGGCCGAACGAAGCGGGCCACAAACGGTCTTCAGCTATGATCTGCGTCATCGAACCGAAAAGGAAGGCTCCGCTTAAACACAACGAAGCAAGCAGGCGAAGTTGGCCTTTCCTTCTGGAAACCGGCATCATCGCCGCAATAACAACACCAAATACCGCCAGCAGGATCAGAGCTGCGAAAGGAATTCTTACGAACATCTCTTCGCGGGTAAGTCCGCCCCCGCCATTGATATTACAGCCGCGCGACGGGATACACCATCAAACCCTCAGGCAGCCGCTCAGTTTCAGTCTCACCGCGGATGGTGCGCGCGTAATTCGATCAGCACGAACGCGAGGTCGCGGTCATCCTGTGCCGTCTTCGCGGCGGGTTTGTCGAACAGGATTTCGACATCGAACGGCTCCGTCGCTGCTCCCGAAAGACCAGCCACGACCTCAAACGGTCCCCCGCCTGCTTCGGTTCTTCCCCGCTCCTTGCCATCGATAAGGATCTTCGCGGTGCCGTGAGCGGACGATTCGGGCCGGAATCCTTTCAGCGTCAATTCCTTGACAGGCATCAGCGGCGCAATCCGGACTTTGACGCGAAGACGAAGCCCACAAATCGGCGTAAAGTCCGCTGGAGCAACCCTGCTGCAGAATATAGCCCGTCAATGGCGCTCGCGTACCGCCCTCGAGATTCCGTATATGACGATGGAGTTCCCCGATCGTCCGGTTGGAGTCGAGTTCCATCCGCTGGTAGAGTCTCAATCCAGTGATCCCGCCTCACCAGCAATCGCTGCAGTTCCAGAACGTCGTCGGAGCTTAATACATAACCCGGCGCGAATCGCGCCGGCAGAGGCCGTTGCACGTAAAAAGTAGCGTGCTTCGGCGCAATTTCTCCGGCCGGGCGCTCCTTCGTATACAGGTAGATCGAGATCGACTTACGGGAAAGGTGACGCTTGTCTTCCGGCAGATCGATCTTCGGAAAACCGTGCCATGAGTACTCGTTGGTTTCAAACAGCACGGCGCGATTAAATAGCGGTTCGCAGGTGCTGATCCGGTTCTCTTCGGGTCGCCGTGGATTGGAGTGGATCTCCAAACCCCCGCCCCACTCCGGGCGCCACTCTTTATTGAGATAGACGATCAGATTAAGCCGCCGGTGTAACTGCTCCGTCTGATCGAGATTGAAATCGACATGCGGATCGAGTTCCTGCCCGTGCAGATTCTCGTGCGTCCCTCCGCCGTACATGGCGGGATCCGGAAGCAGGTCGGGCACTCCGGACAGGCGCGAGACGAACTCCAGAAACGGCTTCGACGAGATCAGTCCGTAGAGTTCCTTGTAACCCGGACTGATCGTCGCAATTGTCGTATTGACCGCCTTCCCGCCAACCGCTCCGCTTTCGGCGATCGCAAGGCGCCGGT
Organism: Terriglobia bacterium; assembly: GCA_963831795.1. GTDB lineage: Bacteria > Acidobacteriota > Terriglobia > Bryobacterales > Bryobacteraceae > BOG-234. The sequence continues at coordinate 184,181 of CAWHSB010000014.1, forward strand.
CGAAGCTGGGAAACTCAGCCAGAAGCGTTTCAGCAAATTCGTTTTCGAAGAATTCGTCGATGAAGACATACCGGAAAGGCTCAGCGTGGAGGAACGTGCCGCGCAACTCATCCGCGCGCTCGATGGTCTCGGACGCAATCCGAATCAACCCGGCTTCCTGTGTCTCTTGCACTTGCACCTGGTCATTCTCCCGCATCGAACTCGCTCCCGCAAGTGAAAATGGCCTCAGCTGCGGCCTTCGCCCCGGTGATTATCGACGAAGTGCTGATCAATCGGCTTGCGGCCGGCGAAACCCTCGTTCACGCCGTGCCAGTGGTCGATATCGTCTTCGTCCATTCGCCAGCAGAGATAGACTTCTTCGCCGCGAAACAATGTCGGGAAATCGACCAGGCCGACGTCGAGGTCTTTGACGATAACGCCCATTTCCTCGATCCGCTCCATGGTGATCTTGAGCGTCTCGGCGTTCGACTCGTACTGAGCCTTCCACGCCTCCGCTGCCACTGTATCGACGTTGATGCCGCCCATGATCAGAATGCGCTGGGCCAGGTTCTGAATCACCTTTTCGGCTTCGCTGTAGCGCGCCTTCGCCTGCACCGCTTCGCGGATGCTGCGTCCGACCGTCCGGCAGTGCGGCGCGAGCTTCCGCGAGCGTAAAGTAGCGCGGCATTCCGGTCAGGCCGTTACCGGCTCTTCGACTTGTATGGGCTTGTAGTGCGACTCGACATACCGGTTCAGAATGGCGATAAATTCCGCTACGATCGCGTCACCGCGCAGCGTTGTGGAGAGTTTGCCGTCCACATAGACCGGCGCCACCGGCTCTTCGAAGGTGCCGGGCAGCGAGATGCCGAGGTTGGCATGTTTCGATTCGCCCGGTCCGTTGACGATACAGCCCATGACCGCGACCTTCATCTCTTCCACGCCCTCGTATTGCTCTTTCCAGACCGCCATCCGCTCGCGAAGATACGTTTGAATCTGGTCGGCCATGTCCTGGAAGAATGTGCTCGTCGTGCGCCCGCATCCGGGGCAGGCGGTTACCTGCGGGGCGAAGCTGCGGATCCCCAGCGACTGCAGAATCTGCTGGCTGACGAAAACTTCCTCGGTGCGATCGCCGTCGGGGAGCGGCGTCAAAGATGCTCGGATCGTGTCGCCGATGCCTTCCTGCAGCAGAACCGAGAGCGCCGCTGTGGTGGCCACCACTGCCCTTCGATCCCAGACCGGCTTCCGTCAAACCCAGATGAAGAGCGTAATCGCTCTGCGCCGCCATCGCACGATACGCGTCGATCAGATCCTGCACGCCGCTTACCTTCGCGCTGAGGATGATGCGCTCGCGCGGCAGACCGTAACGCTCCGCGGCTTCGGCCGAAAGCAGAGCGCTTGCCACGATGGCATCCAGCGTCACCTGTCGCGCGTCCTTCGGTTCGGGAAGGCGGTTGTTCTCATCCATCATCCGCGTGAGAAGCGCGCCGTCAAGGGAGCCCCAATTGACGCCGATGCGAACCGGCTTGCCGTACTCGATGGCCGCCTCGATCATGGTGCGGAAATTGTCGTCGTGTTTCTTGCCGATATTGACGTTGCCCGGATTGATGCGGTACTTGGCCAGCGCGCGGGCGCAGGCGGGATACTTCTTCAGCAGAAGGTGGCCGTTGTAGTGGAAGTCGCCGATGATCGGCACGCGCACGCCGAACATGTTCAGCGTGTCGACAATCTTCGGGACGGCAGCCGCGGCCGCGTCGGTGTTCACGGTGACGCGTACCAGCTCCGACCCGGCGCGCGCCAGCGCCATGATCTGATTTACGGTGGATGTGACGTCGGCCGTATCCGTGTTGGTCATGGACTGGACCACAATCGGATTCGCTCCGCCCACCTTCACGCCGCCAATGCTTACCGCTACCGACTTGCGGCGCGTGATCTGTGCCATCCATCCTCCAGACAGAAAGTAGTTGAAAATGCCTATTTTACCAGTGACCTGAGTAGCCACCATCCCACGAACGGAGGCAGCGCCACCAGCCAGCAGACCGGCGCGAAGCCAAACCGGTCGACCAGCAGCCCGATCAGCGGTGAGATCGCGGTCTGCATCAAGCCATAGGCAAACCCAAGGGCGGCTATGGCCGAGCCGGCGCGTTCGCCGCCCCAGATGTCAAGCGGCACGGTGTAGATGTTGACGCTGCCTGCCACAATCATGAAGTAACTCGCCGAAACAGGGACTAAGGCCCACAGCGGCGTCGGGCAGAACGGCGCCAACACCGAGACAAGGCATCCGAAAGCGCTGATCAGCGTGGCGAATACCCGAGCTTCAACCGCTGGTGTTCCGCGCTGAATGAACCGCCGCGAAAGCCATCCACCCGCAAATCCGCCCAGTGTCGAGGCCACGGGAGGAAACCACGCATAACCATTGGCTTGGGCGGTGGTCAGCCGGTAGGACTGAACCAGGTAAAGGGTCGTCCAGTTCGTCCAGAACGTGTAGCCGACCATCCAGAGTACGTTCGCCCCGGCAAGCGCGATCAGCCGCCGGTCTTTCAGGAGATCGAAGAAGGGCGCGTGCTCCTGGGGCGCGACCTCCCGATACGGCCGCACCCGGGCACGCACCAGCATCCAGAGCGGAATCCAGCCGAAGCCGAGCGCGGCGCAGACGAAGAACGGACTTCTCCAGCCCGTGAATGCCGCTACCAGCAGCGGCGCAGCGACTCCAGCGATCCCGATTCCGATCTGCGTCATCGCCGCGCCCAAAGCGCGGTCCTTCGGTTCCAGATAGATCGCGTTCAGCTTGCCCGCCGCCGGCACGCCCGCCGATTCCCAGATGCCGAGGAATACCCGCGCGCCGACGAGCTCGCCGAAACTCCGCGTCCATCCGCACAGCGCCGCGCTCACAGACCACAACGCGACCGCGCAAATAATCCCCGTCTCCAGACCCAGCCGATCGAGAAACCAGCCGACGGCGGGGGCGGCGATCGCATAAGGAAGAGCGAACGCCGATAATAGCCAGCCGAAATCGGCATTATTCAGATGAAATTCCGCTTTAATGCGAGGGGCCGCGGCGGAAAGTGTGATTCGATCGAGATAGTTCCAGGCGGAAGCCAGCGCGAAAAACGAAACCGCGCCCCAGCGCGCGGAAGATGAAGATGCGGAAGATGAAGATAAAGATGAAGAAGATGAACTGGCACTCACGGTGGAAACCAGAGTGTAGCGCGCGGGCTAAATGGCGGGGAGGCTGGAAAACCCCTACTGCTGCAACCCTCAAGCGGAGGATAACGAGCCGAACATTTCAACTCAGGCTCCCGAAAGCCTTTGTCTCGGACCGTCACCCCCTTGGCTTAACGTGTTGCAGCAGAGGGCAGGTGATGTGACTTCAAACGATTCGGCCTTAGCATAGCAAACCTGGCCCCACGAAGTCCCCCTGGCAAGCTATTGATTCTATTCGCCAAGGCAATAATGTGAGTTCGCGCCCGTTAGTACCATCGGGACACCCGTGTGTCCGGAAGACACAGCCACCCGGGATTTGTGGTTAAGTTCACTGCGGCAAAGGTCGTGCCCCGGATTACGGCGAGGTCGTAACTCATATGATTAAAATTGCTACACTTTCCGCTGTTCTCGCCGTCGGACTTCTCGGAGGCTGCTCCAGCACGCCGAAGTCACCCGCCGTGGCCAGCAACATTCAAAAATCCCTCGATCAGGCTGGCATCAAGGACGTTTCCGTATCGGAAGATCGTGACAAAGGCGTCGTAACACTCGGCGGCCACGTCGCCACAGACGCGGCAAAAGCGCAGGCCGCTCAGATCGCTCAATCGGTTGCCGGCAACGAAGTGGTTGCCAACCAGGTGGCCGTTCTGCCCGCAAACGACTCGGGACCGACGAAAACGTTCGATAAAGATATCGATAAAGGCATCGACAATAACCTCGATGCGGCGCTTATTTCGAACGGATATAAATCCGGAATCAGCCACTCGGTGAAGAACGGAGTCGTCACGCTCAAGGGCACCGTCGACAGCGAGGCCCAGCGTAGCCAGCTCCAGCAGATCGCCGGCAATGTTCCGAACACTCAACAGGTCGTGAACGAAATTCAAACCCGCCACCAGAAAGCTACTTCAAATAATTGACGATCGCGAGCAGCGCCCAGATCGGAAGGGCGATGCCGGCAGCGACGATCAACACCGTTCCGACGACGAATAACCAATCCAGCCGCCTCTGGCGGCGGGATTGGGTCATGTGGGTCCGCAGCAGTTCGTAATTCCGGCGGTTGGCCTTGAAGATCACGTCGAACAGGTCGCCGACAAAGGGAGCAGCGCCTAAAATCCCCTCGATACCCACATTCAGCACCATCCTCGTGATTGTGATCCGCGGAATCCCAATCTGAATCGCGCGCCAGACGATATACACGGAAACGAGGGCGTCGATCAGATCGCCGATTCCGGGAATGAGACCGATAAAGCCGGAGAGGCCGAATCGAAACCCTCCTGGAAGAACGAACGCGTAGTCCATCCAGCGGGCGAGGGCCTCGACATCGGCGACTCGCTGGTCGATCAGTTCTCCTTTTACTTCACGAACGTCCTGCCGGACGTGGACGGCAATTGCTTTCTCCATAACGGCTTGCGAGCGATAGCTGCACGCGCGGGGCCAGCAGCGGCTAAATCCATGGTACAATTGGATTTAAACACAAAACATGGCAGATCAAGGTAATCCTCCGCAGGGTCCGCCTGCGCCTCCGCAAATACCGCTTCCGACAGGGGGCGGTGGCGACAATAACGACCGCAATATCAACATCAATATCGAAGACGAGATGAAGAGCTCGTACATGGATTACGCGATGAGCGTAATCGTGGGACGAGCCTTGCCGGATATCCGCGACGGCCTGAAACCCGTCCATCGCCGCATTCTCTTCGGTATGAGCGAGATGGGTCTCGCTCCGAACCGCCCGACCCGGAAGTGCGCCAAGATCGTCGGCGAAGTTCTCGGCAAGTTCCATCCGCACGGCGACGCTTCGGTTTACGACTCGCTGGTCCGCATGGCCCAGCCTTTCTCGATGCGCTATCCGCTGGTGGATGGGCAGGGCAATTTCGGTTCGGTCGATGGCGATCCGCCCGCGGCGATGCGGTACACCGAAGCCCGGCTTTCGCGCATCGCCACCGGGCTGCTGGAAGATATCGACAAAGAGACGGTCGATTTCCGCCCGAATTACGACGAGAGCGAATTCGAGCCGGAAGTTCTTCCGACGCGCGTTCCGAACCTGCTGGTCAACGGCTCTTCCGGTATCGCGGTCGGGATGGCGACCAACATCCCGCCGCACAATCTCACCGAGATTATCGAAGCCACCATCCTGCTGATCCGCCATCCGGAGACGCACGCTCGAAAAGATCATGGAGATCGTGCAGGGTCCGGATTTCCCGACCGGCGGATTCATCCTCGGGCGGCACGGAATTCTCGACGCGTTCCGCACCGGCCGCGGCAGTCTGAAGATCCGCGCCAAAGCCTCCATCGAACCGATGGGCAAGGGCGATCGCGAGCAGATCGTCGTGACCGAGATTCCTTATCAGGTGAACAAGTCGCGCCTGATCGAGAACGCGGCCGCGCTGGTCAACGAGAAGAAGATCGAAGGCATTTCGGAAATCCGCGACGAGAGCGACCGCGACGGCATGCGCATCGTCTTCGAACTGAAGCGCGGCGAGCAGGCCGAGGTCATTCTCAACAACCTGTACAAGAACACGCAGCTTCAGATCAGCTTCGGCATCATCAATCTTTCGATCGTCAACGGCCAGCCGCGCGAACTGGGCCTGCTCTCGACGATCAAGTACTTCATCGAGCACCGCGTCGATGTGGTGCGCCGGCGGACCGATTACGAACTGCGCAAGGCCCGCGAGCGCGAGCACATCCTGCTCGGCTTCCGCCTCGCGCTCGACAACATCGACGAAGTGATCCGGCTGATCCGGGCGGCCAAGTCGCCGAAGGAAGCGCGCGAATCGCTGGTCGCCGCATCCACGCAGTTCAAGTTCGACGCGGTCTATCTGAAGGCCGCGGGCGCCGCCGAGCCGCTGACGCCAGCTTTCCGAGAAGCAGGCGCAGGCCATCATCGAACTGCAGTTGCAGCGCCTGACCGGCATGGAGCAGGAGAAGATCGCCAACGAACTGGCGGATATTCAGCGCCGGATCGGCGAGTATCTGGAAATCCTCGGCTCCGAGAAGGTCCTGCGCGACCTGATCATCAAGGAACTGAAGGAAGTCCAGAAGGATCACGGCGACGAGCGCCGCACGCAGATCATCGACGATCCCGGCGACATCCGCCTGGAAGATCTGGTGGCGGTCGAAGACATGGCGGTGACCGTCACGCACGGCGGCTACCTGAAGCGCACGGCGGTCGATACCTACCGGCGGCAGACGCGCGGCGGCAAGGGCCGCATCGGCATGGGCACGCGCACGGAGGATTTCGTCGAGTACTTCCTCGTCGCGTCGACCCACAACTATCTGCTGGTCTTCACCAACAAAGGCCGCGTCTACTGGCTCAAGATTTATGAGATCCCCGACGCCACGACAGTGGGCAAGGGCAAGCACATCTCGAACCTGATCAACCTGCAGCCGGATGAGACCGTCAAGGCCTTCCTGCCGGTGCACGAATTCGATGCCGGATCAGTTCATCGTGATGGTGACGAAGTTCGGCGTGATCAAGAAGTCCGAGCTGACGGAGTTCGATAATCCGCTGCAGCGCGGCATCATCGCGATCGGCGTCGATGACGGCGACGAACTGATCGCCGCGCGCCTGAGTTCGGGTAAGGACTACATCTTCCTCGGTTCGCACGAAGGCCAGGCCATTCGATTCGCGGAAGACAAGGTGCGCCCGATGGGCCGGCCGGCGCGCGGCGTTCGCGGCATGGATCTCGCCGAGGGCGATTTCATCGTGGGCGCGGAGGTGATCGGCGAAGAAGGTCTGATTCTTTCGATCTCCGATAACGGCTACGGCAAGCGCACGAAGCTCAGCGATTACCGTCTGACCAACCGCGGCGCCAAGGGCGTGATCAACATGAAGACCACCGGCAAGACCGGCAAGGTGGTCGCGATTCTTTCGGTGAAGGAAGATTCCGAGTTGATGATCGTCACCCGGGACGGCAAGATGATCCGCATCGATTCGAGCGAGATCCGTCAGGCCGGCCGCTCGACGCAGGGCGTGCGTCTGGTGCGGATGGAGGAGAACGATCAGGTCGCGGCGGCTTGCCTGATTCCCGAAGCCGAAGAGAAGACCAACGGCGACGACCAGGGGAATCTGACGCTTCAATAGTTATTTCTGACTCAGGCCCCCGTCGACTGCGACCAGCTGGCCTGTGATAAATCGCGTGCTCTGCAGGAAGAAGAGGACCGCTTCGGCGACTTCTTCTCCTGTGCCGGCCCGACCTGCCGGTGTCGCGGCGATGAAGCGTTGCACACGCTCGTCCGCGTCGCCGAACGGGATCACGCCGGGCGCGACGCTGTTTACCGAGATCTTCGGCGCCCATGCTTTCGAGAGCGCGCGCGTCAGCATCACCACGCCGGCTTTCGATGAGCAGTAGTGCGCGTGTTCCGACCAGGGCTTCAGGGCTCCGAGCGAACTGATGTTCACGATATGGCCGCCGTCGCCTGCAAGCATGATCCGGGCCGCCGCCTGGCAGCAGAAGAAGACCGATTTCAGGTTCACGGAGTGGATGAAGTCCCAGTCCGCTTCCTCGATTTTCAGCGGATCGAAACGAGTGAAGCGCGCGGCGTTGTTGACCAGCCCGTCGAGGCGTCCGAAGCGTTCGCCGACCTCGCGGAACAAAGCGCGAATTTCCGTAACGCTCTCCAGGTTCGCGCGAAAGATCGGAGCGTCTCCGCATTCTTCCGCGGTCGCTTGCGCTTCCCGCTCGGAGTGGTTGTAGTGGATCGCGACGTGCGCGCCTTCGGCAGCCAGGCGCAGAGCGATCGAACGGCCGATTCGCTTCGCCGCCCCGGTCACCAGGATTACCTTGTCTCTCAGGGTTTCACTCATCTCCGGTCGGAATAATCCCCGCGTTTTCCACCATCAGCATGACGGTTCGCTCCGGCGCGCGCGTCCGGTGCACGACGCCCTTTGGAACGACGAATCCCTGCAGCGGTCCGAGTTCGACAATGCGGTCTTCGAGATCGATGAACAGCTTGCCTTCGACGACGTAAAAGAACTCGTCGTCGGCATCGTGCTTGTGCCAGTGATACTCGCCCTGGACGACTCCGACCCGAACGACGGAGTCGTTGACTTTGCAAAGCGTCTGATTGTACCAGGGATGTTCGCACGCATCGGCGAGAACCTTCACGTCGATCAATTCGAGCGGTGCGTGAAGAATGTTCAGATGGGTGTCGTAAGGAAAAGAAGAGGGCTTCAGCATACTCATGAAATTACCTCAGGCTCGGCGTGGATTTCGTCTTCTTCTTCGGCGGTGACTGGTTGACGGGCCGGTTCGGGGAGACGTCCGGTCCAGTTGGCCCACGTCCAGAAGATCGCTGTGCTGGAGCTGATCGCGCCGGCACAGGCTCCAATCGTGCGCGGACTGTATGAGATGGTCGCCGCTCCGGTGGCCATCATGGAAAGCATCATGGTGGACCAGGTCAAGGACTCGATCGTCGCGAAGACGCGCCCGCGATAGCGGTCCTCCACATGATGCAGGAGCTGCGAAAAATTCAGCACGGAACTGACGGCGATAGCGGCGCGCGAGAGCAGGATGAAGACGCAGGCGAGCGCGATGGTCGGCATCTGGCTGAACAGCACGTAAGCCCCGCCGTGAATGAGGTAGGCGATCGCGATGGTCCGCTTGTACTGCGTAAACGTGATGCGCTTGCCCAGCCAGTACGCGATTGCGCCGCCGACGAGCAGGCCGACGCCGGCGAATCCCCAGATGATTCCGATGCCCAGCGGCCCCGCATTGAAGACCTTTTCGCCGAAGAGGCTGAACAGGATCTGGGCCGCGCCGCCTCCGCTCGCCCAGCCGACGCTGAGCATCGCGATGCCGAAGACCAGCGGCGTCGCGCGCATGTAGGAGATGCCTTCGCGATACTGCGCCAGCCCGGTCTCTCTGTGTTTGCGCTCGACTGCAACCGGCTTGAATCCGGCGGGGCGTCTTAACTGCGAGATGCAAAGCGCCGAAATGATGAACGAGAGCGCATTGAAGCCGAACGCAATTTCGAACCCATTTTGTGCGCCGACCGCGCCGAGAAATGCGCCGATGGTGAGGCTGGCCCACGACGTGGTCTGGGTCATCGTGTTCGCGGTGTGCAGTTCGTCCGGAGTCGCGATGCTCGGGAGAATCGAGTTGCGGCCCGCGGTGAAGAACGGCGACGCGAACATCAGAGCGGCGCTTAACAGGTACAGAAGCAGCGGACTCTTTTGATGAATGCAGAGGACGAAGCCCAGCGCGATTATCGGCGCGTGTCAGGTCGCTTGCAATCATGACTCGCTTGCGGTCGAGGCGGTCGAGGAGCACGCCCGCGATAGGGCCGGCGGCGAGCATGGGCACGGCTCGCGCGAGAAAAACGCCCGTGACCACAAGACCAGCGTTTGCGTGCTGCATCGCCAGACTCATGACCGCGATGTTGTTGAAGTGATCGCCCACTTCGCTCACGACCTGGCCGAACCAGGTGAACCGGTAGTTACGGTTCGAGCGCAGCAGAGTGGTGAAGGAACTCATGAAGCGGCTTCAGGGCATTGTCTCATCCGGGGTTGGACACCATGGCATTCGCCAGGCCCGCGACAGCACAGCCTGACTTTTCCGAGCCGCGACCGGAAGGGAGCGTTCCATGGCCCGCAGCGGGCCGCCAAAGGGAATGAAGACGCGCTGCCGGTGTGGGGCCAGGGCTTAGGCCCTGCCGCCGAGCTTCCGCTCGGCGCGGAGCGTTACGTCAGAGCCGGTAGCACCGGCGATCTTGTCGCCGGTACTCGTACCGACCGCGTCTTCAACGGAGTCGCCATGCCCCTGCGGGCCACCGAAATGAATGAAGACGCTGGAACAGGAAAGCACGAAACCGGTAGCGCCGGCGATCTTTGTCGCCGGTGTTCTTCGACAGAGCGTTTCCCCCGGTACTAGAAAGGAAATTCGCTGACCGGAGAAGCTTTTGCCGCGAAATTCGTACGCCCAAGGAATCGATACGGATTAACCGGCGTGGAAGCGATGCGAACCTCATAATGCAGATGAGCCCCGGTAGACCGGCCGGTACTCCCGACGGCTCCAAGCACTTCTCCCTGCCGGATCTCCTGCCCTTCAATCACATCCATTCGGGACAGATGCGCATACCATGTCTGGTAGTTGTTGCCGTGGTCGACAATCACACACCGCCCGTAGCCGCCATTCCAGCCCGCATGAATGACAATCCCATCCGCCGTGACGTGAACCGGGGTACCGTAGGGAGCCGAAATATCGATGCCCGTGTGCATCGCGCCTTCACCGGAGAACGGGTCCAGACGAACTCCGAATCCGCCCATCAGGCGCCCGTTGATGGGCCACACGCTGGGAAGCACGTTAACGTCTCCGCGCATGAAGATGTTTCGCTGGCGGTCCGCAAGGTTCGTGGTGCGAAGGTAGCTGTATTCCGCAAGCGTATCGTGCATGGTCGGCACGAGCGGCGCTTCGTCGACCAGATCCGAAGAACCGGCAACTTGCTTCTTGACGCCGTAGGCGATGCTCACTTCGTCGGCGAGCGATTCCAGACTCGCCAGCTGTTCGTTGGTCTGTTTGACCTTCAATTGCAGCTTGTCATAGCGCTCGCGCAGCAACTGCGCTTCGTGTTGCAGGGAATTGTAGTTTGAAACCTTCGAAGCCATCCGGGCGTAACTGCCCACCACGCTGCACAACAATAAAATCGCTACTCCGAAACCCGCGAACGCGCCATACACGAACCGGTGCGGAATATGAACCCGCTGTAATCGCCCGTGGAATGAATGCGCCAGGACAACAATAAAATAATTTTGCTTCAATCCTTTTCCTCTGGACGCGTATTTCCCGCGTCAGGTGGACGGTTAAACCCTGTCAAAAGATAACAATCCGCCAAAGCGAGATCGAAACCTGCTTATGAATAAAGAAACTGCGAGGTTAACATCCTTTAAGGTTGCAAGTCAACCGTTTTAATTGCTAAGATTTCGGCTTGCCAGGACGGATTCCGGGAACCCACTTCGCGCGCAATCTCGTCACGCGCAGAACATTGATTTCACAACTGGTTAAGCGTGATTTCCAGCAGCGCTACGTCGGCTCCGCCGCGGGTTGGCTCTGGGGCCTGATTCATCCTCTGGTTCTTTTGGCAAGCTATGTTTTCATTTTCAGCATCTGCCTGAAGCAAACTCCAGGACCGAACGAGGTAACGACAAATTATCCCATGTTTCTCTTCGCCGGAATGCTCCCCTGGCTCCTGTTCAGCGAGACCGTCCAGCGTTCGGCGGGTTCCCTGGTTGAGCAGGCGAACCTGATTACGAAGACGATATTCCCGGCCGAGATCGTGCCGGTATCCATTTTTCTTTCATCGCTGATCAGCCATCTTCTGGCTGCGGCGCTGGCCATCGCCGGGGCGGCCATCTTTCTCCGCCACATGGATCCGGTCCTTCTGCTGCTTCCTGTGTTTATTCTGTTGCTTGGACTCTTCGCGGTGGGAATCGGCTGGATTGCGGCGGCCCTGCAGGTCTATCTGCGTGACACAGCGCAGGTTCTGGTAGTAATTCTGACACTTTGGTTCTGGGCTACGCCCATTCTGATTCCCGAAGAGAAATTTCCTTCCTGGGGTCTGGTTCTGCTGAGAGCCAACCCTCTCACCTATATCGTGCGTGAATACCGGGAAATTCTCCTCGGAAGTAAACTGCCGTCGTTGAAGGATCTGGGCTCGACCGCGTTATTCGCGGTCGCGGCATTTATTTGCGGGGGTCTTGTTTTTCGTTATATGAAACGGGGGTTCGCCGACGTTCTCTAGTCGAAGAGAACGCCGGTGAAGTGTTCCGCCTGGGCCTGGCCCTCGGGTTCAACGGCTCCTAATGGCCGCCATCGCCGCCGCCGCCCGACGAGCCGTTTCCGTCAGGTTGCTCCTTCTGTTTCGGTTCAGATGCGGGCGGGGGCGCGGGCACCGGCGTCGTCTTCGTTTCAGTCTCTGGGTCGTTCGCTGGCATACCTTATCTCCTGTGTCGTGAGTCGGGCTGCCGATAATGTCTGCCGAACATCCGTTCTGCTGAGGTACTGGCGAAACACAGGGTCCGACCAGAGACGGCGAAGATCTTCGAGATGCGCCGCCGCTGCGCTCCGGAACTGGCTGTTCGCCGGCTCCAGCCCGCACATCAGCGCATCCGCCCTCCATGCCGATTCGACCGGGGGACGCCACGTCTTCCCGATCGAGTCGTAATCGTCTCTGGCATGGACCCGGTCTTTCTGTTTCACGAATCCTTCAAGCAGGCATAATCGAGCCGCTGTAACTACTCGCGTATCGTGGCTCGATTTCAGGACACTTTGACATAAAGAGATTCCGTCCGGGCTTCTGTTTGTCCGGATCTTCGCGATGGCGGCGAATACCATGGACTGCCCCTCGTCTCTCGGAGGTGAAATCCGCGCGGCTGCCGCGGGCCATCCTTCATAAAGATCGAGCAGAATATCATCGCCCTCAAGCTCGTTTTGTTCGGCGCCCGGAAGATCCCCCCGCAGCGCCAGTTCCCGCAGAGTGCCGCGAGCCCCGGCCAGATCGCCCGTTTCCGCCTGGGCTCTCGCGATCAGGAGCCGATAAGGGCCGAGGTCGCCGCCGGGTTTGAGCGCGAGAGCGTCCCGGTATTCCTTCAATGCCGCGGGGTAGTTCTGCTCACCCGCGTAAATCATCCCGATCGTCTGCAACATGACGGCTTTGTCGTTCGCCGACAAATTCGTCATCTTCGCGCTTCTCGTTTCGAGCAGCGTCCGCGCTTCGTCGAACTTGCCCTGATTCCGAAGCGCGCGCCCGAGCACGATGACGCACCACGCGATATCCTTCTGCGCGCGATCGGCGTCGTAGAAAGCCAGAGCTTGCCGAGCCTCCTGTTCCGCCTCGACTGAGCGGTCAGACCGATTATGGGTATCCGCGGCGGCGTAGTCGACCTGCGCCTCGAGCCGGGCAGACTCTTCGCTTTCGGCGAGCGTCATCGCTTCCCGGTACTGCCGCTCCGCGGCCTCGTAGTCGCCTCTTCGGGAAAAAACCTGTCCCAACGAGGAATGCTCCCGCCCGAGGAGCAGTTGAAAACCCAGAGGTCCCGTTTCGTCGATCAACTCTTCGAGGTAGCGCTGCGTGGCCGCAAGTTCCCGATCCGTCGTCGCCCGATCGAAAATCACGACGCTGAGTATTTGTTTGCAGCGAAGACCGCCGTAATCGTCGCCGCTGGCTTTCGCCTCGCTTATGCAGGATTCCAGCGTCCTTCGGGCTTCGGGAATCATTCCCCAGCGGTTCAGCGCCACTCCCAGTTGAAGCTCGGCCTCATGCAGCGCCGCGAGTTGACCCGACTGCCGGAATCCGATGCTTGCTTCGTCAAACTCCTGGCGCGCCTGCGGAATGCGCATCCGTTTGCTGTCGAATATCGCCCTGTCCTCTAAGACTGCCGGCCGGTTTCCGGCCGACTCGTATACCTTCTCCGCCTCGTCATATTTCTCCGCCAGTTCGAGCGCGCGCCCGAGGATCACGGCCCGGTCCGGCCTTGCAGTCCGTCCTCCGCTGTTGTAATACTGGCGGAACTGATCGGCGGCTCCGGGATAGTCGCGCGCCATGGTCGACTGCACAGCCCTGGTAAATAGCCGCTCATCCGCCGATGCCCGCTCAAGATCGGCGTCGGCTGCGGCTTTGATAATCTCGCCATTCGCTTTGCCGGTCAGATCCAGATTCGTATATGCATACGCCAGCATCGCGTGCGCGAACGAATCGTGAGGCGCTGCGGCGAGCGCTTTTTTCAGCGCCATGCTGGCCTCATGGAACGAATTGCTGGAGAGACCGGTGGCCGCCTGCTGCAACAATTGCCGCTCGGAGGCGGGGCGATTCGGACCGGCGGCCCTCCAGAACGAAAATGCAAAAATGGCCACCACGGCGAGGGCCACAGCGATTCCGGTGCGAGTGGGATGCCGGGTAATCAGCGGCGGTTCGGTATCAAGCGCTTCCACCACTTCCCCGCCGTCCGCAAACCGGTCCGACGGTTCCGGCATCAGGCAACGCCGCATAATCCCTCTCAAGTGCGGGCTCACCGGCGCCTTCGCAATATCGGTGAGGGAGTTGCCAAGCCCATAGCGGCGGCCGGTCACCAGCTCGTAGATGGTCACACCCAGCGCATACACATCCGCCGCGCCGCTGACTGTCACCGGCGTGGCTCCGCTGAACTGTTCCGGCGCCATCCAGGGTATCGTCCCGAACACCTGACCGGCCTGCGTGATATTGCCTTCCGGATCGCCCGCCGCTGCCAGGGACAATCCGAAGTCCATGATGACCGCGCGATGGCCGGCTCGCTCTGCCACGAGCATGACGTTGGCTGGTTTGAAATCCCGGTGCACGATGCCGGCCGCGTGGATCGCTCCCAGTCCCGCGGCCATCTGGCGGATCAGGGGCAGCGCCTCCGCCTCCGGCAGCGGCGTTGCCAGAACGTTCCTGTCCTGCAGCCACTTCGCGAGCGTGATGCCCGGAAGGTACTCCATCGTCAGATAGAGGAAGGCGGAATCCTGCTTGCGGCACCGGCCGACGTCGTAAATGCGGCAGACATTCCGATGCGCCACCGCCAGCGAATTGCGGACTTCGTCCTCGAATCGCGCCGCGGCTCCGCGGCTCCCCATCAAGTCGCCGCGGACTGTTTTCAGGGCGATTCGGCCGCGATCGGGCAGGTCCTCGTCGGCGACCTCATAAACTTCGCCCATGCCCCCGCGGCCGAGCCAGCATTTCACCCGATAGCGACCGGAGATCAGTTCGCCCGGTTCGAAGTTCCGCCTTTCCTCGTTGGGCTTGCCGGCCCAGCCGGTTTCAAACATCGAAAAGAGCCGCGATGCCGGGCCTTCGCGAAATTCGTGGATCGCGCGTTCGAACGCGGGCGCAAGATCCGGGCGCTCTGTACGAACCTCTTCGAGAATCGATTCGCGCGCCGATGGTGTGGCCTCGGCGTAGTCCGCCCAGCGCTCCTTAAGCCACTCCCAATCTTCGGAACTGAGCTCCGGAGACATGCGGGCGCACCGCTAAGCGGTTGCTGCCGCAGCCCTCTTCGCAGGCTGCGCGGCCGGAGATTTCAGCTGGTCCCGCAGCCACATCCGGCAGGCCGCGTAATCCCGTTTTACGGTTCGATCCGACATACCGAGAACCTGGGCGGTCTCCTGCTGGGTGAGTCCGACAATTGCAATCAGTTCGACGACTTGTGCGCCCCGCGGATCGAATCGGGCGAGCCGTTCAAACGCAGCGTCCAGCGCCAGCAGTTCCTCCGAGCGCTGCTCCGTGATCGCCACTCCCGGAACCAGTTCGACGTCTACTTTTTCGTATTTCCTCTTGCGAGCGGAATCTACAAGGAGGTTGCGCATGATACGGCCGCACGTGGCATAGAAGTGATTGCTGTCGATCCAGGCTGTGCCCCTCGCCGTGCGGATTAATTTGATCCAGACCTCGTTGGCAAGCGCCGTGGGCTGGAGCGTGTGGTCGATGCGTTCCTTCCGCATTCGCTGTCCGGCCATTTTGCGCAGCTGATTGTAAACCAGGGTAAGAAGACGCTCCTCCGCGCCCTGTTCACCCAGTTGGACCTGTTTGAGGCAGCATGTTATCCCCTCCTGAGGGACAACATGTGGAAGCAGGACCGGCTTGCTGCTCATCGGCATTCTCCTCGAATGCTGACATGCTAGCGCAAGTTAACTATAAAAGGCAGCAGGATTGTTAAAATGTCAAAAGAATTTACACCAATTCTTATCCCGCGACTTCTATCCGCGAATCTTAGGTCTCACGCGGCTCAGAAACCGGAAGGTGTGTGGGGTCAGGGCTTCGGCCCTGCCGCCGAGCTTCCGCTCGGCGCGGAGCTTTACGCCAGTGCCGGTAGCGCCGGCGATCTCGTCGCCGGTGTTCTTAAGCAACCCGAATCGGTTTCTTCAAACCGAGCGTTTGTCACTGTTATTTCGCGACGAGCCCTTAGCGGGCTTTTTCGGCAACACGAACGCGCGCGCCTTCGAGCTTTTTCGTAACCTTCGCGAGTTCGACAGGATCCTGATCGCCCGGCGCGGCTACTTTCCAACCAGAGACCGAGACTTCCCACTGCTGAATCGCTTCGCGAATCTTTCCCTGTTTGAAGTAGACGTCGCCCAGGTGGTCATGAACCGTGGGATCCTTCCCGACCTTATCCACCGCAAGGCGAAGCTCATCGGCCGCCTGATCGAGGCGATTCTGATGGTAGTAGACCCATCCGAGGCTATCCTGAAAGGCGCCGTTATCGGGCTCGAGATCCAGGGCTTTCAAAATCAGCTGCTGCGCTTCATCCAGGCGAATGCCGCGATCTGCAAACATGTAGCCCAGATAGTTCATCGCATCCGCGTTCTCAGGGTCGGCGGCGAGTACGTCGCGAAACGCCTTTTCGGCCGCGTCATAATTCTTCTCGCGCTCATACATGGCGCCCCGCATAAACTGGACCGTCTGCTTGTCCTGCGGCGCCTTCGCCAGAGCCTCGGCCGCATCCAGCGTCTTTCGCTCGTCTTCGAACCGTTTTGCTTTGTCCTGGATCTGCGCGATGTTGACCAGAATGTCGCGGTCCTTCGCAGAGTTTGGCAGCGCTTTGAGTTCGTTGATTGCGGCGTCCGTCTGACCGAGGTCGGCCAGCAATTGGGCGTGCTCAAGCACTACCGTCCGCTCGGTTGGAAACTTTTTCAACGCGGAATCGGCCTCCTGGCGGGCGGCCTTATATTCTTTTGCCGAACGCAAAGCTTCGATAATCTGCGCCTCTACTTTTGCTGTCACCGAAGGATCGAGATCCGAAATCTGGCGCAGCGCCGCCACGGTTTCCTGTGTCTTGCCCGCTTCCTGAAGCATGCCCGCCAGACCGAGGAGCATCTGTTT
The DNA here is from genome assembly GCA_963831795.1 of Terriglobia bacterium. GTDB lineage: Bacteria > Acidobacteriota > Terriglobia > Bryobacterales > Bryobacteraceae > BOG-234. The sequence goes on from CAWHSB010000014.1 coordinate 201,188, forward strand.
GCGCTGGGCGTTCTCGTCCTCGGAGTAGTTGTCTTTCTTCGTATCGTTCAGAAGCGCCTGCATACCTGCGATCGCTTCCTGGGTCTTGCCCTGGACACGCAGCAGCTCCACTTCCGCGTACCGAACCTGAGAAGAATTATCAACCGCTTTGGCCTTCGCCAGCGCCTGGCCCGCGCCCGCAAAGTCATGCTTCCGCTCGAGCAGTTCCGCGAGCTGCAGTTGCAAGGCAACGTTTTTCGGATCGTCCGTCGCCAGTTGCTGGAACGCTGAAAGGGCCTCATCGAGACGCCCGGCGGCAAGAAGATTGACCGCCCACTTTTGCCGTACTCGAACGCTCACGTCGTCGTTCACCACCGCCAGCGCCTGCTTGTAGGTATCAGCCGCATTCCCGTAATCTTTGGCCTGCTCGTAGAACTCGGCGAGGGTGAGAACTGTGCGCGGGTCGGGATTCTCCGCCGCCGCTTTTTTCAGAACGTCGATGGCATCGGGCAAGTCGCCGCGATCGGCATAGACCGCCGCGAGACCGTTCAAGGCGTCGTCGTCATTCGGATCGATCTGAAGCACCTGCTTGTAGGCCTTCTCGGCATTTGCGGCGTCGCCGCCAACCCGATAAAGCCGCGCGAGCATGGAAAGGCTCTCGGCATCCTTTGGATCCTGCTGGGTGATTTTCTGGTACTCGGAGATCGCGTTCTTGAGCATCGCCTGATCGACTTTGCCCTGGTCGGGATCGCCGATCTGCCGGCTGTAAATGCGCGCCAGAATCTTACGCGCATTGTTGTTTCCGGGGTTGGCCTTCAGCAGACTTTCCGCCAATTGCATCGCCTTGTCAAGCTGGCCCGTCTGGACATAAAACTCCGTCAGTTCCTCGGGGATGTACGTCGCCGAGGGGTCCGCCTTCATCGCCGCGCGATACATGTCGATCGCTTTGTTCACGTACTCGCCGCGGTTGCCGTAAGCGCCCGCCAACTCACCGTACAAGTGCGCCATGGCAAAGTCGTAATAGGCGGAAGCATGTTCGTCCGTCGGACTTGCCGCGGGCTGATTAGCGGGGGCTTGATTCGCAGGTCCTTGGCCGAAGGCCGGCGTGAGCGAGAAAACGAAGACAAAACCGGCGGGCAAAAACGCGGCGTAGGGACGGATCATGTTCCAGCTTTCCTTGTGCGCCATCAAGCGACACAATCCTTCGTCATCATTGTATAACGCTCCATTTGACGTTAAAAGAGTTTCATCCGTTGCTGAAAAGTCCCAATCTTGTTGCCATTGCGGGCCCGACCGGGTCCGGGAAGAGCGAACTCGCGCTGCGCATCGCCGAACGCTTTGACGGCGAGGTGGTGAATTGCGACTCGGTCCAGATTTACCGCTTCTTCGACGTTGGGACCGCCAAGCTGACTGCCGCCGAACGCAGGGAGGTTCCGCACCATCTGATCGATGTCGCCGATCCGTGCGAACTGTTCACGGCGGGCGATTTTGCCCGCATCGGACGTCCCGTGCTGCGGGAGATCGCCGGGCGCGGGCGGCTTCCGGTAGTTGCCGGGGGGACCGGTTTTTATCTCCGGGCGCTCATCGACGGCCTCGCGCCTGGACCCCGGCGCGACGAAAGTTTACGGGCGACGGTGCGCGCGCGCGAAGCGAAAAGACCCGGATGCGCTCACCGATTTCTGCGCCGGCTCGACCCCGCGACTGCCGCGCGGATTCACCCGAACGACCTGCCGAAGGCGATCCGGGCGCTTGAGATCTGCCTTTCGGAGCGACGCACCGCGACCGAGGTTTTCGCCGCGGGACGCGATGCCCTGCAGGATTTTCGCAGCCTCAAGATCGGCCTCTTCCCGGATCGCGGCCAGCTTTACCAGCGGCTCGAATCCCGCATGCGGGCGATGTTCGCCGGCGGCCTGATCGAGGAAACCGCCGCCATCCTGGAACGGGGATATGCGGCCGGCTGCAAGCCGTTCGAATCGATCGGGTACAAGCAGGCGCTACAGGTGCTTCAAGGCCAGCTCTCGCCCCGAGACGCTTTGTTTTACGCCACACGCGACACAAGACGCTACGCCAAGCGGCAAATGACCTGGTTCCGGCAGGAACCCGGACTCGAGGTCTTTTCCGGTTTCGGCGACGAACCTGCAACGGCAGCTAAGGTGGAAGCGCGCGTTCAGGCGTTTCTCTTGCAAGATCAAACCCGCATGATCAAGCCCGGCGATCCGGCGAATGCCTAGAATAGACTACTTGGTCCCGTTGATCCTATCGCGCCGTGGTTTCCTTGCTATGGCGGCATTGGGCGGAGTGTCGAGCCCGGAATGGCGGCGGTACTCGGATCCGGCAACCGAGCTGGAGGTACTGCGGCTGACCGATCCCGCTTTTGCGAGCGGCATGACAGCGATGCATCTGCGGCAATTTACCCGCCGCTCCGACATGCTGCTCTACTGGAGCGAGCGCAATCCCGGCGCCCGGCAGGCTTTCCTCTTCGACCTGCGCAGCGGCGTCTCGAAGCAGCTGACCGAGGTGGCGGCGCTCGACGCCTCCACACTTTCGCTATCGCCCGACGAACGCGCCTTTCTGTTTTTCGACGGCGATTCGCTCATCGAAGGCACGCTCGCTACCGAGCGGACACGGGAAATCCATGCCGTGCCCGCGGGCGCCACCCGTTCCGGATTTTCGGTCGGGACGGACGGAGCCGCCATTTTCGCGGAACGCGAGAATGGAAAATCGAGGATCGTGAGCGTGCTCCGGCAGCAGACCCGGCGCATTGCCGAGACCGATCAGGAAATCGGAGACGTTCTGGCGCGCCCGCGGCGCTCCCAGATTCTCTATCGCGCCGGAGACCGTTTCTGGCTCGTGAACGCCGACGGTTCCGGTAAGCGGCAACTCAAGACCGCGCCGGGCCGATCGGCCTCGGCGCTCTGGATTCCCTCCGGCCGCACTTTCATCTACCTGCATCTGCCGGACGACCCGAAAGAACTGGTCACACTTCGGGAATATTCCCCGGACGACGGGACCGACGCGCTGATTGCAAAAACGAGCCAGTTCGCTTCGGTTTCGCCCAACGGCGACGCATCTGTGTTTACGGGCGCGAGCCGGAGTCTCGCGTCGGAATATGTGCTGATCCTGGTGCGCGCAGCGAAACGCGAACTGACTCTTTGCGAACATCGGGCGTCCGATCCCGCTATGGTGCGGCCCGTATTTTCACCGGACAGCCAAAGTGTGTTGTTTGTCAGCGACCGGCACGGGAAACCGGCGATTTATCAGGTTCGCGTCGGCCGCTTTGTCGAAGAAACCGGCGATACGCAATAAGGTTAAGCGGGCTGCCTCTGTGGGGCCAGGGCTCAGCGGAAAAACCCAGGTGGGGCCTGCGATCCACGAGCAATCACGAAAAAACCGTTCGATCCGCCCGGCGCGGAGCTTTACGTCAGCCGGTAATACCGGGTGTGCTTTCGGCAAGCCTGCAAAGATCCTTAAAATAGCCACTCTAGGCTGGTGGCATGGCTATTATCACCACCGATCTCGTGGCGGCGTTCCTCAAGTGCCCCACCAAATGCTTCCTTCGGGCTCATGCAGAGGGCGAAACGGGGAATACCTATGCAGACTGGGTTCGGGCAAAGAGTGACGCCTTCCGCCGCCAGGGTATCAAACGGCTGTTGGCGGGGGTTGCGCCCGATAGATGCGCCACAGGCACAGCAGCCATGGAAAGGGGCCGGTCGGCCCAATGGCAGTTGGCCGTGGATTTCGTTGCACAGAATGAAAACCTGGTATGTTCCTGTCACGCGGTCGAGCGGATTCCATGCCCTGGACGGCACCGAGGCGCGGAGTTCGTCCCGGTTCGGTTCGTATTCAGTAACAAGGTCACGCGGCACGATAAGCTTCTGCTGGCGTTTGATGCCCTCGTTGTATCGAAGGTGCTCTGCCGGGAGATAGCCCACGGCAGGATCGTTTACGGGTGCGACCACACGTGCCTGAATGTGAAGGTGTTGGCCCTGAAAAGCGAGGTGGAGAAGCTGATCGATAGGATTGGCGGTTTAATCTCCAGCGTTTCGTCTCCCGACCTGGTTCTGAACCGGCACTGTGCCGAGTGCGAATTTCAAGCGCGCTGCCGCCAAAAGGCGATCGACAAAGACGATCTGAGCTTGCTCGGCAGTATGACCGAAAAGGAGCGCACGGGCTTCAACAGCAAGGGCATCTTCACGGTTACCCAGTTATCATTCACGTTCCGAGCGCGTCGGCGACCAAAAGGATTGAAGGACAAGCGAGAGAGACACCACTACTCATTGAAGGCGCTCGCGCTTCGCCAGAACAAACTACACATTCTTGGCAGCCCGGAAATTAAAACCCAGGGTACACCCGTCTATTTGGATGTAGAGAGTTTACCCGAACAGGGCCTCTATTATCTGATTGGTATTCGAACCCGAGTGGACGACTCTGTGGTTCAACACAGCTTTTGGGCAGACGACCCTTCGGACGAAAGCCGCATTTGGCGGGATCTCCTGTCGAAGCTGGCAGAGATCGAGAACCCAGTCTTGATCCATTACGGCAGCTTCGAGAGTACTTTCCTGAAGCAAATGTACGAAAGGCACGGTGGGCCGCCGAAGGGCTCCAGTGCGGCGAAGGCGCTCGAGTCCCCAGTCAACATTCTCTCCGTGATCTTTGGGCAGATCTACTTTCCAACCTACTCAAATGGGCTGAAGGAAATCGCGGCCTGGCTGGGATTCAGATGGTCGGAGCGTGACTCCTCCGGCGTGCAGTCGATCGTATGGCGGGACGAGTGGGAACAGACGAAATCCACGTCGGTGAAGCAAAAACTCATCACGTACAACTCGGAGGATTGCGCTGCGCTGGAACTGGTTGTTCGTGCAGTTATGCAAGCCTGTCAGAAAGGCATCGGATTGGAAGATTCACCGGCGGCGGTTCCTCTGGAAGTGGTGGTTGCCGACAAGCTGGATTCCAAAATCACTATGTGGACGAAGTTCAGCTCCTCTATCGATGGCTTCGAGGCCGTCAATCAGGCCGCCCGTTGGGATTACCAGCGCGACCGCATCTACATCAGGACCGACGCGGAGTTGAAGCGCGCGAAGCGAAAGAGGAAAAGCCAGGCGAAGCGGGCGGCGCAGATCAGCAAAGTGGTGGTTTGCGAACCGTTGCGCGTCTGCCCAATCTGCCAAAGCCGAACCCATAAGTTGCGGGCGCTAACAAAGTGCCTCCACGATCTAAGATTCAGCAGGTCAGGGGTCACAGGATGGGTAGTAAAGCATCAGTTTCAGGTTATGCGGTGCTCAGCGTGCAGAGCACTCACCCGGGAACCGACCGACTTCTGGGAGGGAACTGCATATGGCCGCAATCTCGTCGCATTCTGCATTTTTGAGATCATTGAGCTCTGCGTTTCCCAGCGCTCTGTGACTGCCACCCTGAATAGGCTCTTCGGATTCCAATTCGACGAAATTGTTGTGCGCCGATTCAAGGAGCGTGGGGCTGAGCACTATCGGGAAACGCGAAAAAAGATCCTCGCCGAAATGGTAGCGGGCTGCGTGATTCACGCGGACGAAACACGGATTCGATTGCACGGCGAGACGGCTTACGTCTGGGTTTTTACCACGTTACGCGAAGTGGTCTACTTTTACTCGGAGACGCGCGAAGGGAGCCTGGCGCATAGCGCTTTGGACGGGTTCAAAGGAGTCTTGGTGTCCGATTTCTACGCGGCCTACGACTCGATTCCATGCGCGCAGCAGAAATGCTTGCTCCACCTGATGCGCGATCTCAATGACGCCGTCCTGGACAACCCATACGACGAAAGCATGAAGGAAATCGCGACGGCATTTGCCGAGCTTCTCAGGGGGATCGTGAAGACTATCGACCGATGGGGTCTCAAGAGCCTGTTTCTGCGGAAGCATCTCGTTGATGTCGCCCGCTTTTACAAAAGAATTTCGAAGGCGGGACAATTGAGCGCGGCTGCATTGAAATGGAAAGCTCGACTCGATAAGGACCGCGAGAGACTGTTCACCTTTTTACACTACGATGGGGTTTCCTGGAACAATAACAATGCCGAGCACGCGATTAAAGCGTTTGCCAGGCTCCGCCGTACCATCGAAGGTCTTTCGACGCCGAAAGGAATAGAAGAATACCTCATCCTCTTGAGTGTCTGTCAGACGTGCAAATACTCCGGCCTGGACTTTCTGGGGTTTCTCCGCTCAGGCGAGACGGACATCAGCACCTTCGCTGCTATCCAACGAAAAACGAAGCCTGTACAAAGTTAACTCCATGAGACCACCGACCCACAGTCTACGCTGGTCTCGGTCCGCGCCAGCGTCGTGATTATGCAGCCGCTGGCCCTGCGATCCGCCTCAGCGTTTCGCGGTAGTGCCAGGGCATCCACTCCGCCGGAGTCGCGTCACTTCCGCAGGATGCCGGAGCAACTCCGTCAGGTAGTCGAACGGATTGACCTTGTTCAGTTCGCAGGTGTGGATCAGGCTCATGAAGAGGTCGCCCACGCGCGCTCCGTTCATCGTCTTGTAGAAGAGCGCATTCTTACGATGCAGGATGGCTTTCTTCAGCATTCTTTCGGCGATGTTGTTGTCGAGTGGCGCGCCCGCCTGTCGCAGGAACAGTGTCAGTTCCGGCCAGTGCCGCAGCAGGTACGAGATTGCCTTGCCCAGCCCGGAGTTCGGTTCTGTCTTGTGCTCCGCAAACTGATTCTTCAGCCACTGGTGCAGATCGTCCATCACCGGCGCGCTGTGTCGACTGATGAAACGTCAGCCTTTCTTCCGGCGCGAGGCCGCGCTCTTTCGCTTCGGCGTCGAAGCGGTATACCGCACCCAGCGACTCCAGCACATACCGGCATTCTTCGGGGAAGTTCGCGGCAACGTCTACAACCTGCCGCCTTCCATGCGCCAGACAGTTGGCCAGCAGAACTTCCACACCCGGCAGCTTTGGCGTGTTCCGCGAGAGAGCGTCGCACATCTGAATGGGCGCATCGCGCTCCGCCGCGCGTTGCTTCAGAACATCGGCGAGATTCTCGCCCGCATGTTTCCAGCCGGTAAAGTACAGCGCGATCCGCCACTCCCGCCAGATCGAAACGATGCCGCTGGTGAAGGTTCCCGTGCGCCCGTCGTCGGTGTTGCGCACCAGCTTCAGTATCCGCATGCCCGTGTCATCGTTGTGAACCACGCTGCCCTGCGCCGCCTGCCGGATGAACTCGCTCCAGTATCGTTTGAGCTGCTTCGCGGCTGCCTCCATCAACTCCCATTGAGTGGCGGCCGGTAATGGAATCCCGAGTTGTGTCTCCAGCCGCTCCATCCGGTTGAAGGGCACTCCCGTGCCGTACTTCAGCAGTGCGATCATCGCCACGGCGGTCGTGTCGTATTTCTCGGTTCCGACGCCAGCGGGCTCCGCCGCGGTGAACATCTGGCAGCAGCCATTGCAGCGCAGACGCTCCATCTCGAACACGGTCGCTTTCAGCGGCGCCTGCCCCACGATGCGGATCAGCGTCTTCGGCTCTTTCTGCCGGTATACTCTTCCCTCGCGGCATTCCGGGCAAGGGTCGCCCGGTTTGAGTTGCGCGTGTTGTACGGAGACTTTTTCCGCGCCGGTAAAGGCACTGGCTGCGTTGCGCCCGTGACCAGCCGGAGCGGCCGGCTCCGGGGACTCAGTTGCCGCAGAGGATGAGTTTTTTGGTTCCAGCACGGAGTTGGTTTTCTCCGTGTTCCGCTTTTGCGCCAGTCGTTCCACCAGCGCGTGCAGCGTGGTTTTGAGCTTCTGGCGGTCCGCCTTGCTCAGCGGCCCGTTTTCCGCTGCATCGATCACCCGGTCCAGCTCTTCCACATCCACATCGAGACGGCGCCGGGAGGTCTTCATTTTCTACTCACTCAGCAACTCGCGAAAGCGGCGTGTCAGAGCCAGCCCCAGGATCTCTTTAATGGAGCGGTTCGGGATGTAACTGTTGGATGCTTTGCCACGGCCCGTGGTGCGGCCCATCAGCACCCAGTTGGCGGCGCGGTAGCAGGTCCCGCGAAAACGGCCGGGATCGATGAAGGTCTCGGCGAAGTAGACCGGATGGCTGTACATCCGCTCCCAGTCTCCGGGCAGCGCGCTCGTTACGCGGCCCAGTATGTGCGAAGCCAGATGCGGAACTTTGATCCACGGCAGAATCAGGAAGCGCGTGTTGTAAGCAATGAAGCGAATGTTGCGCCGGCGCGCTTCGGCGCTCCATCCTATATAACGGTCGCGGCTGCCCAGATGACGAGGGGCCGAACTCCATGCCATGCAGGCGATGGGGCGTCCTTGTGCCCACACCAGATACTTCAGGTGCTCGCCCACCGGCTGCTCATAGCCAAGATAATGATGCTGCTCCATCAGGCTGTTGAACAACGGCTCATCGGCCGTTTTTCTGACCTGTTGCAGCGAGACCGGGCGGATGTCGGCGAGCGCGCCGTTGAGCGGCGTCGTGTCGATCAGCATCGCTTGTGGCCGCTCGCGCCGAGCCAGGGGATTGGGAGGCCGGAAACGAATCACGGGCAACTCGATCTGCCCGGCGCGATGCAGCATCAGTAATAAGCCACGGCAGACCATGTCGCGTGGAGCGCCGTTGGCCTGCTTCCATTGCCAGGCCTCGCAGAGTTTCTCCGACAGTCTGCGCCGGCTTGCCGTGGGATGGTCAGCGATTAATCTGCGGATGAAGTCGATCTCTTCAGCCGTAACAGTGCGGCCCCGGTATCTCCATTCCGGCATTCTTTCGCAGTGTGGCAGAGTCGAAATTGGAACGCAAGGGGGTTGGCGTACTTTTTTTACGCGCTCACCTGCCGCCACACCGGCGGCGCTTCGGCATCCGGATTCGCGGCCGCCAAAAGTAACTGCGCCTGATGCGCACGCAGGATTCGCGACGGCTCAGAGCCAGCTGGGCCACCATTTGAAACGGCCCTTCGACAGTCGTTTCGTGGCGAGCCAGAACCCCTGGCCGTCATAGGCCAACAGCTTTATCGCCGTCCCCCGGCGGCTGCGGAAGATGAACAGACAGCCGGAAAACGGATCTGCAGCCAGTTTCTCCCGGCATAGCTGCGCCAGAGAATCGATGCCCTTCCTGCCGTCGATGGCGTCTATCGCAACCAGGATGCGCAGTTGCGGCGTGATCTGGATCAGGACGCAGACTCCACCAACTCCCGGCTCAGCGTCGCCAGATATGAAGCCGAAGCACCCTTCAACTGGATTCGCAGCTTTCCCCGGCGCCCTTCCACTTCAAGCGTGCATTCGGGAACCGATTGCATCTGCGGCGTGACCAATTCCACAAAGGCCGGTTGCCGCCGAACTGCTCCCGTGGCCGGCATGCGCCGCTTCAGATCGTCCCACGCCACATGCAACTCCCGCGCGGTTCGATTAATCCCTTCCTTCCGAGCCACCTCGACAGCAGCCGACCAAAGCTCAGCGGGTATTCGGGCTTTCCCGCTGCGATGGCTTCTCCATTCTTCGAAACGCGCTCTTGCTTCTTCAAGGCTGACAATGGCGGTTTTGCTTCGCGGCATGGCCTTCCTCCTCGCCGGAAAATCCGGCGGAAGAACGACCTTAACAGTTATCTGACGGAATACTTCATGCACGCTTGCCGAAAACTCACAATACCGGCAATCTTGTCGCAGATCGCGAAATGCTCCAGTTCACCGAGCGGTCGCATCAGCTTGCGGCTAAGCCATAACTCCGATCCGGCGCGTTTTCTGCCGCCAGCCGATGAGACCTTTTTCATTCACAGCCGCACGAGGGATTTTTACCGCGTGCTTTCAACAAGTTGCAGCAACCGCAGTGCTGGATCCCTGATTTCGTCGGCTACTCTGGTCGCACCAAAGGATATCTATGTCAACAGAAGCGCAAATCGCCGCCAACCGCCGCAACGCTGAGGCCTCCACCGGACCGCGCACGGCCGAAGGCAAAGCGCGCGTCTCTCGCAACGCGACCACATTCGGCCTCTATTCCGCCGGCGACGTCGTTCGCCCCGAGCAGGAATCCCTTTACCAGACCTTCTGCGAGGATTTCCAGAAGGAACTCGCCCCGCAAGGCGCGATGGAAACCACTCTCGCCGCGGAAATCGTCCACGCCGCCTGGCGTCTTCGTCGCTGCGCCGAAGCCGAATCCACCCTTGCAACACAAAACGGTCTTGATCCCATGCTCGACCCGGCCACCGCGGCAGCGCAGAACTCAATCGACCGTGCCCGCGCTCAGGCCCTGCGCCATCTGCATCGCGCCACCGTCGAGCTGCGCCGCCTGCAGAAAGAGCGTCAGATCCGAACCGAAGCTCCATCCGAACAACAACTCCCCCAACCGCTAAAAACCGTGGCGACAAAACAAACCCAATCCGAACCGCCCCAACCGCTGCCGATCCCGCGAGGAGCCCCCTGCCCCTGCGGTTCCGGAGCAAAATACAAGCGTTGTTGCGGCACAAACGCCCCGGCAGTCTTATCCATTGCCGCCTGAGCAGGTAGCACCGGCGATCTTGTCGCCGGTTTCCGCTCTTGATATCTCGAAAATACTTTTCGGGGTACAACACAAAAGCTGATCTTCCTCGCCGCAAGGTGTTCGGAGATCAAGCTTTACAGTTCTTTGACATCTTTGAATAACGGGTTCGCAGCCAGCACCACGGTCGGACACGGACCGTCCTCATCGGCGCCCACTCCGCTCCGCGGGCCGAATCAGGCGCCAGCCCCCGAACTCGCCCCGAGCTCGCGCTGCGCCCGCTCGAGCGCCGCCTTCTCCACCAGAATTCCCTGGCGCTCGTAGCGTTTTCGGGTGCGGCTGAAGCGCACCACGACGACCGTTTCGCCGCTGTATTTCGTCGCCCTGCGAGTCAGCGCCGCATCCCCCGAGGGGAGGAACTCCAGATCCCCCAGTCCCGCGCAATCCATACATAACGCTTCCTGACCGTCCAGCGTCAGGAACTCGCCTCTGTCAAGTTCCGTTTTGCATTGCGCGCATTCGGAGTCGCGCAGGATCTCGAACACCACGCGGTCCGGCGGCCGGTTCAGGCTTTCCACCAGCTTCTCGCGCTGCACCTCGGTCAGATCCGGCGAGAAAAACTGAACGCGGAAAACTCTTTCGGCGTCGGCATCGTTCTCGGAGAACACCCGCAGCTCGACCTCACCTTCGCGCGTCCGGCGAACACTCCGGACTAAGTGGGCAATAAGCCCCTTACCGCGAGCCCAGTCGAGAAACAATTTGATCGAACCCGAAATCTTCTCCGCACTGCCCTGAATCAGCTCATCGAGAAACTCGATGCGGCCTTTACGCCAGGCTTCCACATTCACCGGAGCGACCAGACCCATGCGCGACAAAACGTCGAGGGCTCCCACATGCTTCTGCTCGGCGAGCGCCGCTTCCGCGGAGCGGATGACCCGGCTTTCCAGTGCTTCAGGCATTGCCCAGTTTGAGGATAAAAGGCAGCGCGCTCGCGGCGATCTCCCGCTGCACATTCAAAAGCTCGTGATCCGAATCGAGTTCAGTCAGCGAAGCGTTCGCATGCGCGGCGACAAATGCGCGCGAGTTTTCCACCGGCACTACCTCATCCCGAATTCCATGATAAATCAGCGCGGGCTGGCGGAAATCGGGCAAAGGCGGATAGCGCAGGGCATCCTCAATCAGGCCGTAATGCACGCGGCGCATCGCCCGGTCGCCATAATGAAACACTTCGATATCAGCCGGTTTGGGTTCGTTTATTCGCGCGTCCCACCGCGCAGCGAATGCGAACGCGGGGGCCAGAAGAACCAGCCCGGAAACTTCCGAATGCCCGGCCGCGTAGAGCGCGGCCAGATACCCGCCCATACTGGATCCGATCAGAAAGACCGGCTCGCCATGAAGCGTTCTTTCGATCAATGCGAGCTGCCGGGAAATCGTGAGGTGCTCGAAATCGCCTTCATCGAGCGCCGGAATCTCCAGCGAAACTCCGGCCCCAGACAACGCGGATCGAAAAGCTACCGCCTTACTCGATCGGGGACTGGACGCGAAGCCATGCAGGTACACGAACCTCATGGTTCCGTCCCGATGGACGTGCCTTCGTCGTGGGGCAGGCCCCCAGGCCTGCCGCCGAGCCCCAGCTCGGCGCGAAGCTTTCCAGTCGCTTCGGGGCGGTTTTTCAACGGTGCGGCCGGCCTTCTGGCCGGCGGAACTTTACGTCATCGATAGCGCTGGCGATCTTGGTCGCCGGTGTCCGTCCGCCGCGGAACTTTACGTCAGCCGGTAGCGCCGGCGATCTCGTCGCCGGTGTTCTTACGAACCGCGTCTTCGACAGAGTCGCCCCCTTCAGTTACCAATGTAGCGGGAGTAAATCCCGCGAGCGACCCCAATGTCCGTCGTGCCTTTAATGATGGCGCGCCCATCGGGAAACACGGTGATCTCGTGGTTCCCATTGCTGAACCGCAGAGCGAATTCGTTACTGCGAACGGCCCCCAGGCCATCCAGCCGTTCGGCAAGCTCCCGAAGGTCCAGCGGCCTCAGACGCTCGTGGATCTGAACCGCATTGCGTCCGCAAAGACTGACCGGCGCTCGCCTCCCATTCAAATAGCGGAACTCGCGAAGCCCGCAACAGGGGCAGCCGGGATCGCGCGGCGGCATGGCGGTCTCGCGAATAGGGCCGTTCCAAAGGTCTGCGGTAAAGATCCTGCGGCGCACGCTCGAAACACGGCCGCTCAGCACCTTCATCGCCTCCATCGCCTGTATCGATGCGATCAGACTCGTGACGGGACCAAGGACGCCCGCCGTCTCGCAGGTCGGCTGTGCGCCCGCAGGCGGCTCGGGATACACGCAGCGGAAGCAGGCAGAATCGCCTGGCAAAACGGGCATGGCAATGCCGTAACTGCCCACCGCCGCGCCGTAAATCCACGGAACTCCCTCGCGAACCGAATAGTCGTTGATGAGAAGGCGAGTCTCGAAATTATCGGTGGCGTCGAGGATCACGCCCGCGCCGGAAACCAAATCGTCAACGTTTTCCGGATTGAGATCGGAAACATACGCCTCAACTTGAACCCCCGAATTCGCCTGGAGCAAATGGCGCCGCGCGGCTTCGGCTTTGGGTAAGGCCTGCATCGCGTCCGCTTCGGTATACAGCACCTGCCGCTGAAGATTGCTCTCCTCCACATAATCGCGATCAATGAGGCGAATGGAACCCACGCCCGCCCGCGCGAGCAGCCCGGCCTGGACAGTCCCCAGAGCGCCGCACCCGACGACAACCACGGTCGACGCCGCCAGATTCGCCTGCCCCTCGGCGCCGAAAGGGGCGAAGCGAATCTGGCGGCTATAGCGTTTGTTATCTGACAAACCCGGCGTCCTGGCGCCATCGTAGCAGGTACCGTTTATGCGGATACGGGCACGGCGCCTTCAACCAGCGGCCGGACCTCGATGGTGCCCGTCTTCGCCGAAGGAATTCGGGCGCCGATCTGGATCGCCTCATCGAGGTCTTTCGCCTCAATCAGATAGAACCCGCCGAGTTGCTCGCGCGTCTCGGCGAAAGGCCCGTCGGTAACCACCCGCTTTCCATCGCGAACCCGGATGGAAGTCGCCGTGGCGATCGGTTGCAGTTGAGCGCCGTTCTTCATGTGTCCGCTCTTCTGGATGTCCATGGTGAATGCGCCGTATTCCTGGTACATCTCGCGGCCCTGCGCCTCGCTCATTTTGGCCCAGGCCTGCTCGTTGTCATAGATCAGTAATAGATACTTCATTTGATACCTCCACAATTAAATCGAATGGGGAACAACGAAAACGACAGCGAACGAAAAAATTTCTTCATGAGCGGGGATGCTGCGGTTGAAGCGCTTTACCGTACGGATTGGGGCCGGATCGTGGCCACGATGATTCGGCTGACCGGCGACTTCGAGATTGCCGAAGAATCCGCGCAGGAGGCGTTCGCGGCCGCCGTCGATCAGTGGAGAATCTCCGGCGTACCCGAATCTCCGCGCGCCTGGATTATTCGGACGGCCCGGCACAAAGCGATCGATCGCATCCGCCGCCGGACGCTGATAAACGAAAAGCTCGAGCTGTATGCGGTCTCTGAAATCGACCGAACGGAGCCGGATTACGATGCCGCCGAGATCCCCGACGACCGCCTCAGGCTGATCTTCACCTGCTGTCACCCTTCGCTGGCGCCCGAAGCGCAGGTGGCGCTGACGCTGCGCACTTTGGTCGGCCTCGAAACCAGCGCAATCGCGCGGGCGTTCCTGGTACCCGAACCGACCATGGCGCAGCGGCTGGTGCGCGCCCGGCGCAAGATCCGCGATGCGGGCATTCCTTACCGGGTACCCGACGCGAGCGATATGCCGGAGCGGCTCGACGCCGTTCTCACCGTGATTTACCTGGTCTTCAATGAAGGCTACACGGCAACGGCGGGCGAGGAGCTGGTACGGAGCGATCTTTGCGCCGAGGCGCTGCGGCTGGGCCGTCTCGTGCGGACTTTGATGATGCCGGAGCCCCCGGCGGAAGCCACAGGATTGCTGGCGCTGATGCTGCTTCACGATTCGCGGCGCGCGGCACGCCTGGACGAGGCCGGAGAGCTTGTGGTCCTCGAGGAGCAGGATCGCTCCCGTTGGAATCGGGCGGAGATCGCCGAGGCGCTGCCGCTGGTCGAAGGAGCCCTTCGCGCCGGCCCCGGACCGTTCGCCCTGCAGGCTGCGATAGCCGCGTTGCACTGCGAGGCCGCCCGGCCCGAGGACACCGACTGGCGCCAGATCGTTCAGCTGTACAACCTGCTGGAGGCGCAGCAGCGATCGCCTGTCGTGTGGCTGAACCGGGCGGTGGCCGTCGCGATGGCCACCGGTCCGGGAGAGGGGCTCGCATTGATCGACCTGCTTGCGAAGGATGGCGGCCTGAACGATTACCATCTCTTGCACGCAGCGAGGGCCGATTTGCTTCGCCGAATCGGATCGCTCGAAGAGGCGGCTTCGAGCTACCGGAAAGCGCTGGCATTGGTCGGCAACGAGAAGGAGCGGCGGTTCCTGGAACGCCGGCTACACGAGATCGAAGATCGACATTAAGGTGGTCCAATCGCTTGCATTTCGCAAGTGAAATTGTTACCGTAATCAGTTTGTCGGAAGAATCCAAACGCCGGTCCGGTTGCCCGGTCAGCATCTCGCTCGAAATCCTGGGCGACCGCTGGTCGCTGCTGATCATTCGCGACCTGATGGTCCGTGGGCTGCGCCGCTTCCGCGAGTTCCAGCAGTCGGGTGAAGGCATCGCGACGAACATTCTGGCGGACCGGCTCCAGAAGCTCGAATCAGCCGGAATCATCACCGCCGAAGTGGAGGAGTCCGACGCCCGCTGTCTGAACTACAGGCTGACGGAGAAGGGGATCGATCTGGCGCCGGTGCTTCTGGAACTGCTGATCTGGGGGGCGCGGCACGAGAACACAGGCGCGCCTTGCGCCGTCATCGACGAAATGGAAAGGGACCGCGAACAAGTTCTCGCGGAAACGCGGCGGCGATGGAGGGATCGCGATTTGACTCCCGTGCTGCCATCTTTTGGAGGAGGGTGATCAATGAGCAAAGTTAGAGTACTGGTCGGGACTCGCAAAGGCGCGTTCGTCCTGACGTCGGACGGAAAGCGCGAGCAGTGGGAAATCGGCGGACCGTTCTTCGGGGGATGGGAAATTTATCATCTCAAGGGTTCGCCGGTCGATCCCGAACGGCTGTACGCTTCGCAGTCGAGCGGCTGGTTCGGCCAGCAGATTCAGCGTTCGAATGACGGAGGCAAAACCTGGGAGCCGATGAATAATGAATTCACCTATGACGGCATCCCCGGCACCCATCAGTGGTACGACGGCACGCCGCATCCGTGGGAGTTCAAACGCGTCTGGCATCTGGAACCTTCGTTGAGCGATCCCGACACGGTCTATGCCGGGATTGAGGACGCGGCCCTGTTCCGATCGACCGACGGCGGAAAGAAGTGGCAGGAACTCTCCGGGCTGCGCGGCCATGGTTCGGGGCCTCGATGGTCGCCGGGCGCGGGCGGGATGTGCCTTCATACCATCGTGCTCGATCCGAGCGACCCTCAGCGGATCTTCATAGCCATTTCCGCTGCCGGCGCGTTCCGGACGGACGACGGTGGCGCAACCTGGCTTCCCATCAACCAGGGGCTCAGGTCGGCGCATATTCCGGATCCGACTGCCGATGTAGGGCATTGCGTTCACCGCATCGCCATGCACCCTTCACGGCCCGGTATTCTCTTCATGCAGAAACACTGGGACGTGATGCGCAGCTGCGACGGCGGCGATTCGTGGCATGAAGTGAGCGGCAATCTGCCGACCGATTTCGGCTTCGCCATCGACGTCCACGCGCATGAGCCGGACACCATCTATGTGGTTCCGATCAAGAGTGATTCGGAGCATTACCCACCCGAGGGAAAGTTGCGAGTCTATCGCAGCCGGACCGGCGGAAACGAGTGGGAGCCGCTGACGAAGGGTCTTCCGCAAAGCGACTGTTACGTGAACGTGCTGCGCGATGCCATGGCGGTCGATTCGCTCGACTCATGCGGCGTTTACTTCGGGACGACTGGCGGGCAGGTTTACGCGTCGGCGGATGCGGGCGACAGCTGGGCGCCGATCGTGCGGGATCTCCCCGCGGTGCTCTCGGTCGAGGTCCAGACGCTTTCATGATCCGGGTTGTGCTGCCGGCGCATCTGCGGACGCTGGGGCGCATTGAGGGCGAGGTCGAACTCGAAGTCTCGAGCGTGGCGACTCAGCGCTCAGTGCTCGACGCTATTGAGGCACGGTACCCGATGCTGCGGGGCACCATGCGCGATCACGTCACGCAGAAACGCCGTCCGTTCGTGAGGTTCTTCGCCTGCGAGGAGGATCTGTCGCACGAATCGCCGGACGCGCCGCTGCCGGAAGCGGTAGCGGCGGGGAAAGAGCCGTTTTTGGTGGTCGGGGCGGTGGCAGGAGGTTAAAGGAGGAACGATGCACTTAACGACTCATCTGAATTTCAATGGCGACTGTGAGGAGGCGTTTCAGTTTTACGCTCGGCATCTGGGCGGCAAGATCGTCATGCTGATGCGGTATGAGGGCTCGCCGATGGAGAAGCATGTGCCCGCGGAATGGGCGAAGAAGGTCATTCACGCGTCGATGTCGTTGGCCGACGGCATGGTGATGGGCGCCGACTCGCCGCCCGACCGGTACGAAGCGCCCAAAGGATTTACCGTTACGATCGGACTGAGCGACGAGGCCGAAGCCGAGCGAATTTTCGCTGCGCTGTCCGAAAATGGCAAGGTCGACATGCCGCTTCAGAAGACGTATTGGGCGACTCGCTTTGGCATGGTGACGGACCGCTTCGGAATTCCCTGGATGATCAACTGCGGCGATGCTGAGGGCTAATATAGGCTCTCTTCCCCGTCAGGCCGCGTCTTCCAGCGGCGGTGGATCCATAACCACTGGTCCGGAGTCTCGCGGATGGCGTTCTCGATGGCGCTTTGAATCCTGCGGGTGTCTTCCACCGCGTCTCCCGTGATCTCGATTTCTGGATAAAAGCGAAGAATATAACGGCGTTCCGTTTCGCTCCATGTCGCGAAACCGGGGATCACGGCGGCGCCGCTTCGCGCCGCCAGCCGCGCGAAGGTCAGGTTGGCGCACGCGAGTGTTCCGAAGAACGGCACGAAGGCTCCGTTCTCGGCGGAGCTGTTCTGATCCACGAGAATACCCACGGGTTCGTTATTTCGCAAGGCCTTGAAGATCGATCTTGCGAAGTCGCGCTTCGAAAGCAAAGTATTGCCGGAAAGCGCCCGCCGCCGCTCGACGATAGCGTCGATCACCGGATTATCCAGCGGCCGCACGACTACGTTCATCGGCTCGGTCAGCAGTGCATGGGCATAGGCGCTCAGCTCCCAGTTGCCGAGATGGCCGGTTGCGAACAGGACGCCTTTGCCTCGCTCTTTGGCGCGCTGGTAGTGTTCGAAGCCCTCGTAGCGGATCCAGTCCCCTACGTTCGCTTTTGTGATTTGCGGGAATTTCGCGAATGTTACGAGCAGACGCCCGATGGATCGAAATACTCCGTCTATGGTCTGCTTTCGCCATTCGGCGTCGCGGTCTGGCCAGGCGAGCGCGAGATTTCGGTCGGCGATACGGCGCAGGCGCGGAATGGCCGTGTCCAGTAAGTTCGCGCACGCCTGGCCCAGCCGGTCCGCAATTGGCCTGGGCGCATAAGCGAGGGTAGTAATAAGAGTTCGGGCGAGACCCGCTTCCAGGGCGTTGCGGAACGCCGACCGCCGGCTCAATCTATTCGATCCAGCCGCCCCCGACGACAAGGTCGTCCGAATAAAACACGGCGGCCTGGCCGGGTGTGACGGCTCTTTGCGGTTCGTCGAAGCTCGCTTCGGCGCGATCTTCGGAAAGCGGATACAGCGTCGCGGGCGCGGGAACGTGACGGTTGCGAATGCGGACGCGCACGCGCGCGGGCGCCGTCAGACCGGGCCAGGAAAGCCAGCGAATGTCGCGGGCGATCAGGGCGGGCCGCAGCAGGTCGTCATTCGAGCCCACGGTCACGGTCTGCGAACTGGGATTGGTGGCGATCACGTAGAGCGGTTCTTTCGCGGCAATGCCCAGGCCCTTGCGCTGGCCGACCGTGAAGTGATGCGCGCCGGCGTGGCGCCCGAGTTCGCGGCCGTCGCTATCGACGATCTTGCCTTCGGTCGCCTCGGGCGCGATTCCCTTTTCGCGCAGATAGGCGTCCATGAACGCCGCGTAATCGCCGTTCGGCACGAAGCAGATCTCATAGCTCTCGTGCTTCCCTGCCACGGGCAGATCGAATTCCGAGGCCAGCGCCCGCACTTCGGGCTTGGTCATCCCGCCGAGCGGAAACATGGTGCGGGCCAGCTGCTCCTGGGTCAGCCCCCAGAGGAAGTAAGTCTGGTCCTTCGCGAGGTCGACCGCGGTCCGCATCTCGTAGCGGCCGGTCTCGGCATTTCGTGTGATGCGGGCATAATGGCCGGTGGCGATGGTAGCCGCTCCCACCGAATCCGCCAGTTCGAGGAACCGATCGAACTTGATGAAGGTATTGCAAAGCGTGCAGGGGACCGGAGTCCGCCCGGCGAGATACTCGTCCACGAACGGTTCGACCACGCTCTTTTCGAACTGCCGCTCCAGATTGACGACGTAGTATGGAATGCCGACGTGCTCAGCCACGCGGCGCGCATCGTAGACGTCGTCGAGCGAGCAGCAGCGGCCGGTGGCGGCTTCTGTCGCAACCTCGGGCAAGCGCCGCTGATTCCAGAGCTGCATGGTCAGCCCGGCGATGTTGGATCCCTCGCGCTTGAGCAGAGCCGCGACTACGGAACTATCGACGCCACCCGACATGGCGACTGCAATCAAATCAGGCATGGCGATATCCGGCGGAGGTGAGCCACGCTCGCTTCGACCGCGGCAATCAATCCGTCGACTTCGGCTTCGGTATTCTCCGGACCGAGTGAGAACCGCACGCTGGACCGCGCCTCTTCCGGCCGCAAGTCCCATGGCGAGCAGAACGTGCGACGGTTCGACCGCGCCGCTGGAACACGCCGAACCGCTCGATACCGCATATCCGCGCAGGTCGAGCGCAATGACGATCGCTTCGCCTTCGATCCCGTCGAAACGGATATTGGTCGTGTTGGGCAGGCGGTCGCTCGGATCGAACCGTTTAGCTTGCGCCTTCGATACTGGCGAGAATGCCGCGCTCGAGGCGATCGCGCAACCGGGCGATCTCGCGTCCAGTCAATAGCAAGCTCCGCGGCCTTTCCGAGAGCCGAAATACCGGGAACGTTCTCGGTGCCCGCGCGGCGGTCGCGCTCGTGGTGGCCGCCGAACAGAATCGGCTTGAGCGGAACACCCTTGCGAACATAGAGCGCGCCGACGCCCTTTGGCGCTCCGAACTTGTGCCCGCTGATGGAGTAGAGATCGACTCCGATTTCACGAACGTTCACGGGAAGGCGGCCGGCAACCTGAACGCCGTCCGAGTGAAATACAACGCCGGCGGATCGCGCAATCGCCGCGATTTCGCGCACCGGCTGGATGACGCCCGGTTTCGTTGTTCGCGTGCATGATCGTGATCAGCGCCGTCGAGGGCTGCAGCGCCGCTTTCACATCGTCTGGCTGGACGATTCCGTCCGAGCCGGCGGCAGATACGTTACTTCAGCACCCTCCCGTTCGAGTTGCGCGCAGGCGTTCAGGACAGCCGGATGCTCGATCGCGCTGGTGATGACATGCGCCGGCGCTCGCGCCGCGCAATGCCGAAGATGGCCAGGTTATCCGATTCCGTTCCACCGCTGGTGAAAACAATTTCACGCGGATCGGCTCCGATCCGGGCGGCAATTTGCCGGCGCGCACTCTCCAGCCGCCGCTTCGCAGCCTGGCCGTAATAATGAATACTGGACGCGTTGCCGCAGACTTCGGCAAGCGTCTGCGTCAGGTCGCGCAGCACTTCCGGCGCGACGGGCGTGGTCGCGTTGTGATCGAAGTAATAGTGCTGCATTCCTTATCCAGTGTACGTAACGAAGGACGATGAAACATCCCGTGATCAGTCTCCTCACCGACTTTGGCTCTTCCGACCACTACGTCGGGACGATGAAGGGCGTCATGCTCGGTATCTGTCCCGGCGCTCAACTGATCGACATTACGCCACGACATACCTGCTTATGCCATCGCCGAGGCCGCATTCACTCTCGCGCAGGCCTGGCGGTGTACTTCCCGAAGGGAACGGTGCACCTGATTGTGGTCGACCCGGGTGTGGGGAGTTCGCGGCGTCCCATCGTCGCCGAAGCGGAAGGACACCGTTTTGTCGCCCCGGACAATGGAGTACTTACGATGGTTTTCGACGCTGTGAAGAACTGCCGCGTTCGCGAGATCACGGCATCCGGTTTCTTCCGTCAACCGGTGAGCCAAACCTTTCATGGACGTGACATCTTTGCGCCCGTCGCCGCTCATCTGGCGCGGGGGATAGCACCCGCCCGGTTCGGCAAACGAATTCACGATCCCGTGCGCGCGGACTTCTCCAGGCCGATTCAGAAGGGGCCGAAGCGATGGACCGGCTCGATCCTCAAGATTGACAGGTTCGGGAACCTGATTACCAATTTTGACTCCGAAAGCTGGCGGCAACTCGCAGTTATGCCATTCCGCATGAAGATTAAAAAACATTCCATTTCACGGATTGCCATAAATTACACCGTGCCTGATTCCGCCGAGTTATTTGTGATCGCAGGAAGTTCGGGATATCTGGAAGTCTCTGTAAAACAAAGGAGTGCGAGGGACCAAACTCACTGCGATACGCACACGCCGATCGACTTACTATTACTCTAAAAACCAGCAATATCCCCAAATCAGTGCGGTCGCGTTCCGGTACCGGGAACACCAAAACCTTCAGTACTGGTGCTTGTTGGTCCTATCTGTGATTTTCTACACTTGGCTTGCGAGTAACTTCATTCCGCATCCAAGGACTGTAATCGTATGAAACTCAAAGCAGCTCTTATCGCTGTAATCGGAGGTGTGTTTATCGGCCCGCTCTTCCGGCCAGCGCGAGCACACTCTATCTTTCCGACTCCACGCCGGACGGCTTTACGCCGGGTCCTTATCAGGGTACACTCGATGGCGTCGGCGTTCAGCTCTATTGCGACGATGCCATCGACTCGGCTCCTATCGGCGGGAGCTGGACAGTCGATGTTACATCTATCGCCAATTCGACCAGTAATACGCGTTTTGGCGAGGCTACAACCAATGACTGGACGTCGACCAGTTACTTCCCGGCGGGAACTACGCTGGCGCAACTTCCGACCGGAGTCGCGCTTTACCAGGAGTTAGCGTGGCTTTTCACCCAGCTGGCAACCCAGACTAACCCGACTATCAAGCAAGGTATTCAGGACGCGGCCTGGGATCTTACCTCGACCGGGGGACCCGGCGACGATCTTGCCGACGCAAAGATCTGGATAGCGGCCGCGGTGAACGACTATAACCAGACTTCGGGAATTGCTCCCGTTTCCGTTGATGGAACAGCGGTTACTAGTTCGTCAATCCGACTTACGGCAACTGGATGATTCTGACAGATCCCAACTCCGTCAATCACCCGACCGGCGGCGGAAACCAGGAGTTTCTTGCTTACTACAACACGTCAATTCCGGGAGATCCGCCCAGCGCAGCCCCTGAACCGGCCAGCTTCGGATTGCTCGGCGGCGCCTTACTCGCTTTCGGAACGTTCGCAACACGCAAAAGGCGAGCGGCGGCCTCCCGCACCGTCTGATCCTGAAAGGTGCGGCATTATTTCTACTCTGCCGGTTGGTAATACGTCAGAGCGGCAGCCCGACCATGTACTTCGGTTCGGGCTGCCGATTTTTTACTTAGTGGCCGTCACGAACTCCGCTCGGCTTTGAGTCGCTTTCTTACTTACCTGCTTGAGACGAGGTCTCGACGATCCGTCCATCGCTCATATGCATGGTTCGATGTCCGAATGCGGCGGCCTCAAGGTTGTGCGTGATCATGAGAATTGTCTGATTCAGCCGCTGATTCAGGTCGCGCAGTATTTCGAGAACCGCCAGCGAGTTGCGCGAATCGAGATTTCCCGTCGGCTCGTCCGCCAGCAGGATCCCGGGTTTTGTGGCCAGCGCGCGCGCGATCGCTACGCGCTGTTGCTCTCCGCCCGACATCTCGGCCGGTTTATGATCGAGCCGCCCCGCGATGCCCAGTGATTCGAGAATACTCAGGAATGCGCTGTCGAAATCATCGGCTGGGAGTCCCGAGATATAACGCGCGGTCCTGATGTTGTCTCGCGCGGTCAGATTCGGCAACAGAGTTGAATTTCTGAAAAACGAAGCTGACCTGTTTCCGCCGGAGTTCGGTCCTGCCGGCGTCGCCCACAGCCGATACGTTCCGTCCCGCGACGATCACTTCGCCCGAGGTAGGCGGCGTCAATCCGCCGATGATGTGGAACAAAGTCGACTTACCCGAACCGGAAGGCCCAACGATCGAAAGAAAGTCGCCTCGGGGCACGTCCAGATCGACGCCGCGCAGCGCTTCGACCGATACTTTGCCCATGTGGTAAGTCTTGCGGAGTCCTCGGACTCGGATGACCGAGTCTGCAACGCCGCTACTCATAGGCGAGCGCCTCAATCGGATCCTGACGCACTGCCAGCATTCCGGGATAGAGCGCGCCAAGAAGCGCCGCGCCCATGGCAACCAGCCCGGCGATGGGCCACCAGATCGGGAACAATCGCCTGCGGCAGCGATGCGGGCACGAAAACACTCATGATCCATTTGGTGCCAAAGCTGAATATGATTCCCAGAATCGTTCCGCCCAGACCCAGCAGGAATGCCTCAGCGAGGATCAGGCCCATCACGAAGCCTTTCGATGCGCCCAGCGACTTCAGGATCCCGATTTCGCGGGTTCGCTGCAGAACCGCCATGTACATGGAAAGCGAAACCACGGCAAAACCGATCACAACGCCTATGCCGATAATCACGTTGATGAACGTTTTCAGCACCGGAATGTTGTTCACGGAGAGAAGCGATATCAGTTCTTTCATCGAATAGATGGGATAACCCTGATATTTCGCTTTCAGATAATCGACCACCTGCGCGGTGTTATCGGGATTATCCAGCTTCAGATAAATGATGCTGAGTTTGTTCGTGGCCTCGACCAGATCCTGCAGGACCGGCAGCTGGACGAACATGTGAGACATTTTGCCCGGTTCCACGATGCCTGCGACGTTCCATTCCCGATTCAGTAACTTCAGCCGGCCGCCCGCGTGAACATGCGCCTGATTGGCGTAGTATTGGTCGACGAGAATGTCGTCCGGCTTCTCGAGAGTGTGGCCTTCGAGGAATGTGAAGCCGCCGCTCATGCGGCTGAACGCCGCCGGATCGATTCCGGTAACGCCGTCGAGCCCGCCGCCGATTGGCTGGTTGACGACTCCCATTGACTGAACAACGTGCGGCTCATGGCCCAGCTTATCGACCAGCTTTGCGGGTAACCCGGCCACATTGAACGACATCAAGCGTGCTGCCGGACGGACGGACAGCTATATCCGCGCCGATGCCTTCGGTCCGGTGAGCATTGTCTTCGAGAACGCCGTGGCTCAGGCCGATCAGCATCAGGATCAGCGTCACGGGGACGGCGATCAGCAGAATGCTGAGGAGTGTACGGACCGGCCTGAACCGTACGTTTTCCCACACGAGCTCTGAAAGTCACGCTAGTTCGGCGCCCCGATGACCTGCAATTGAGATCCATCCGGCTGGGTAAGAGCGAACTGTGTCGTCAGTCAGTTCAGGTTCATCTTCATGTCAAGCACATCCAGCACCAGGCCGTATCCGTCCTTCGGTCGATTGATATCGATATGCGCGGGGAATTGCACGCCGCTATATTGCTGCCATTTCGAATAGCGCGTGTCGCTGACGATCGAACCCGTTTCATCCAGCACCTTCTGGCGCACGATGCTGAGATCGAGACGATCGAACCAGACGTTTCGCGCGATCATGAGGCCACCTTCCGGCGTCCTGGTGATGAAATGAAGAATGTAAAGCGCGTTGTCTTCGTCCGTGGCGTCTTCCAGCACGGGGGTCTCCTCCGGATCGGCGGGGCGAATCAGCATGGAAGAGAGAAAAGCCTCGGGGCGAAGATTTTCGAGCTTGTTTTTCGACGTTGCGGGCGCATTGTTCGAGCCCTCGATGAACAGCTGTTTTCGGAATGGCGCAAAGTCGACGCAATCAGAAGCTTGAAGGCGTTGCCGTCCGACACCATATCGAAAGCCGTGAGTCCGCACAACCGGGAACCTGCCCGATGATACGGATGTCGGCCGGCTTTCGGAAGAGAACGTAGGCGTGGACGTCTGTAATCTCGGTGATGTGGCCGGTATAGACGCTACCCACGGACGGCGTCATGTCGACTGTCGCCTGAAACGAGTTGATTGCGTTGTAAAGATTCGCAATTCTGCGTATTCAGTTCGTCCCGGGTGGCGGTCATCAGACTGGGAACCGAGCCGGGCGTCACCTTTTTACCACGCCGGAAGATATTCCGCGTTCTGGTAAAGAAACAAGAGGTGCAGGTGAGGCCCAGAATCAAAACAAGAGCCACCGGGACGTGCCGGCGCGGATTGGGCATCGTTTCTCATTGTAGGATGCGGCGGTCAGATTCGGGCTTCGCGGATGTTCGATTCCGCCCTCGGCGCGTTCGGTTCCACCCGATGCGATATGATGAAAACGGTTGTCGGTGTGGGCCTGTGGCGCAGTTGGGAGCGCGCTTCCATGGCATGGAAGAGGTCAAGGGTTCGAATCCCTTCAGGTCCACCAAAACAAAACCCAGCAAAACATAGACTTACCGAAATGCTTGCGCTCTTTCCCACATCGCGGAAGAGGTCGCCCGGAGTCCGTTTGGAGTCCAAACTCGCCAAAATTTCTTATACGGAAAAAATTGCCTGCCGTTCTGCCGTCTCTCCGAAAGTCCATGTGAAGATTTCAAATACCGAAACGTGGGACTATCCCTCCGATTGGGGCGTCGCTCGCATCCCGCCGACGTGAAGAGAAGGCTGGCTGATCTCGACCGGTTGATCTCGACGGAACGGATCGTGAATGGGTTGCCTCGGTTCCAGGATTCCCGGAAACCTCAGTGCTGCGCCATTCCTCCTACGACGCCCTTCGCTGATCAGCCTCATGATTGCGTGAAGATTTTCTTCAGCGCCTCTGATCGAGCCGTGCCTTCTGGCTGGGAGGCCGAGGTGAGGGACGCCCCGATTCAGCAGGCAATGATAGACATAGCCCGTGGGCACTCGTTCCGCCACTGGCTAGATTGGTCATTGGTGCTTCGGTGTTCTGGGCGCTTGCGGGCTTCAGGCGAAACTCCTGACGACAAGGGGCATAGTGACGTAAACACGCATTTCTGTTTTTCGATGTCATCGCGGACAGGAGTTGTTGTGACCCCGTTCCCCGGCATGATCGGCGCTGTGGTCGCGGTACTCCTATTTGCGATCCTCGCGGGGCATGAGCCGCGCAATGAGAAAGCTCTCTGTATATGATCCCGAACCTGGCAGGAAGGCTGGGGCCTTCGTCCTGCTCGTCGGATCGACGGTTTCCACGAGAAGGGTGGTCATGTATTCCCGTTTACGCCAATCCGCTGGTCATCATCGCCTTCAGCGCGATTTATGGAGTCGGGTTCATGGCCTGGATGATTTACATCTACGAGGAGCATCAGCACGGGAATCCGCACACCAGATTTCAATATGTGCTGAGCGAGTCCCTGGGACTAAGCGCGCTTCTGTGCTTCATGTCCGGCTATTCTGGCTAATTTTCGCTGTGACGCGGTAACAACGACCGGATCTGTTGTTCGCTTCAGATGGCTAAACTCGTGCGCCGGGGAGGTTTATCCCCGCCCCAGTATTATCACTTTTGACTTATATTAGCTTTGTATTATAATTTGGGTGTGGCGTGGGATGTCGAGGTCACGGATGAATTCAAAACCTGGTGGAACGGGCTCACCGAAGCGGAGCGTATATCGGTCGAGAGAGCAGTTCTGCTGCTGGAAGATCGTGGTCCCCATCTCCCGTTTCCGTACAGCAGCGAAGTTACCGGATCACGTCATTCCGCGATGCGCGAACTCCGCGTGCAACACCAGGGACACCCCTACCGGGTGCTCTACATTTTCGATCCTCGCCGCGTAGCGCTTTTGCTTCTGGGCGGCGACAAGACCGGCGATGACCGCTGGTACGAGAAGAACGTGCCATTGGCCGATCAGATTTACGACAACTATCTTGCCGAGATGGAGGAAGAAAACAATGCCAAAGACGACAAAGTTCAGTGAACTTCGGGCGATGATGTCGCCGGAAGCGCGGGCTGAAGCTCGACGGCTAGCCGATGAGGATCTCAAAGAGATGCCGCTGCACGAACTGCGTGCCGCCCGGCATCTGACACAGCAACAACTCGCGAAGTCCCTCGATATGACGCAGGCGGCGATCTCGCAGCTGGAGCAACGAACGGACGTCTACCTCAGCACGCTTGAGAACTTCGTTGAAGCGATGGGCGGACGGCTGGAAATGTACGCCGTGTTTCCTGATGGGAAAGTGAAGCTGGGTCTCGATCGGGAAGCGTCGTAGCATTCAGCTGGGCAATTCCGTTTGGGCAAAGGATCGTCCTTATGAGGAAAGACCAAATGTTGTCTCCTCCAGCAGACAATGAAAATCACAACGGCTGGCAACCGCGCGCGTAGAAACAAGCCCTGTGCCAATCCAGACATGGAGTCCTGGAGTCCGAACGGAGTCCAAAGCCCCAAAAAGCCCTCAGTGGCGTCCATTGGAGTCCAAACCGCCTTCGGCTAACCCTTTTGTTTTCATTGGCGATGTCTGCAAGCCCTGGATATTTCCTGAATGGCATGGAAGAGGTCAAGGGTCCGCGCACTTCTTCGGCCTGACGGTTAATCGATCCCGAGCCGTTTCGCGCAGTTCAACAGATATACATGAAACACAATCGCGACATGCTATGCGTCGCGGATTGCCGGGCCCTCACGGCTCTTCGGCGTCGTCTGGATGGATCTGCTGTCCACGAGCAGACACGAAAAACCATCCGATCCGCCCGCAATTTCGTCGTGGGGCAGGCCCAGGGCAGGCCCCAGGCCTGCCGCCGAGCCCCAGCTCGGCGCGGAGTTTTTCGGTCACGTCGGGGCGGTTTTTCAAGGGTGCGGCCCGCCTTCTGGCCGGCGCGGAACTTCAGGTCACCTGGTAAGCACTGGCGATCTTGTCGCCGGTGTCCGTCCGCCGCGAAGCTTTAAACGCAAGCTCGCGAGTGGCTTTTCAGTGCTGCCGAGGTTCCGGCGATTCAGGCGTCGGGAATAATCGGGCCCTGCAATGTGAATTCGCATGCGGTCAACAGTTCAGGTGCGCGCACGGGCGGCAACGATGCCTTTCCCGCAAAAGCGCTAGTGCGAGAGTTTCCGGAGCCGCTCTCAACCTCGCGGCCCGCGATCTCGCGCTGCTATTTGATGTGGCCTTCGGTGAAGTCCCGGTTGTTTTCCTCGCAGGAATACTCGATCAATTCCGAACCGGCCGGCATTCGCGGGAAAACCCGGACGTTCGTCCACGGCTTTGTGAAAGTCTTCGGGTCGTCTACCGTGACCTCGTAGGAGATGTGATCCGGATCGGTGAGCTTGTAGCGTTCGATGAGATGCATCTGATCGGAGTGGGGATGGCCGATGGTATCCAGTCTCGTTCTGCCGTTAAAGCCGATCGTGTCGATGACGAGCGTGTCGCCGTCCCACTTGCCGACCGAATCGCCAAACCAGGTTGGCTGAAGGTTCTTCGGATGATCGCGGTTCATGGCGACGACGTGGAACCAGGTGTTCTGCTCGAACAGCAGCGCGATGTAATTGCCGTATTGAACGATCTGGATGGGGTAGCCCCCAACGTTGACGGAACGCATCAGGCCGAAGGGCAGGCAGTGGCCGGTGTAGTCGAACTTCGACACGTCATAGTTTTTGAAGTTTTCCTCGCCCCAGGCGGTAAAGGGAAGCGGCCCCGAGCCTTTCTGGTTCTTGCCGTCTTTGGTCACATCGGGAACGTAGGGATGATCCCAGATGCCATTCAGATTCGGCTTGCCGTCCGGCATGCGCGGAATGTCATCCGTTTGGGCCTTTGCAGCCGTGGCCTTTGCGGCAGGGGTCTGGGCCGCGACCGATACAGCAAGCCCGAAGGCGCCCAACGTCACCAGAATCGCAAAAGATCTTTTCATATGTTCCGTCCTTCGAAAATCTGCAACCGGGCGCGCAAGTAGAGGCAGCGTCCCATGCCGAAACAAATATACATTACTTCTGGCGGGAGGGCGGTTCGAGACCATAGAACGTGATCCCGGAAGAGCACCGCTTTGTTTGCGACTTACGTCACGCGCGACTGCGGGGCGCGGCAGCGCCGTCCGGGGCGCTCGGCGGAGTTCCGCCGCTGCAGGTCAGGGCACGATGAGACTTCGTGCGACTCACGAGCGCAGTTCCGCAGCGATTTCGGTCGCGATCTTTCGCGCCTTGTCCACTTCGCCCGGTTCCAGACTGATCGCCCCGACGCGGGCATGACCACCGCCGCCGTAGCGTTCGCAGATCGTCGCCAGATTGTGCAAGCGGCTCTTCCGGAGCCCAGGGATTCGACCCCACCGATATCTTCGTCCGGAAGCTCGACGGGCTCACCGAAACCGTGTAAGTGCTTTGCGGGAACAGATAGTACGGAATGAACTTGTTATAGCCCTCGAGATCGCAACCCGTCAGGTCGAACGTGATTACGCCGTCCGAAGCGCTGGCGCGTTCGCGAATGACGTTCACCGATTTCAGGTGCCGCTCATAGAGAGGTTTGAAAAGCTCCTGAATATCGGGTTGGTCGACGATCTCCGCGAGCGTCATGCGCTGCATGAGGCCGATGATCCGCTGCACGGTATCCGAGCCCTTGGAGCTTTCGATGACCAGCGTCAATTTCATCGCGGGAGCCCCCAGTTCGACGGCCGTTTTCGGATCGGGGTATTGTGCGCCATCGATAATGTTCGCCCAGTGCACCAGATCGTCGAGATCGGGGGCCGCAAAGCCCCACTTTTTCTTCGCCATCGTGGCGATAAAGTTCGTGCACGACTTGAACGACGGATCGTACATCTTCTTTTCCGAGTGACTCGCCCTGAAATGGGCGGCATCTTCCGGGGTAAGAAAAGCGCTCTGATGATGATCGAACCACCAGGTGAGCTTCGGATTGCTCGAGTACTTGAAATCGACGATGGCGTTCTCGTCGCCATCGAAAAGGCTGTCCTCGAAAATCTGGGAGGCCCGGTGAGCCATGCCCGTATATCGGAAATCCGCGCCCGGCGTCGAATGCGCCCCGGATGAAGCGGCTGAAGAACGCTGCCGAGGCGGCGCCGTCGAAACAGTGGTCGTGATAGAGGACTCGTACGAGCATGCGCGTGTTTTTAATGAGGGGTGAAAACTTTCCATCGTGCCTGAATGTCGCAAGAAAAGCAACTGATACGATCAAATAAGATGGCGGGAGGGCTTGCGTCGAACACTCTAAGAGCTCTCAGGCACCGGAATTTCCGGCTTTTTTTCACCGGCCAGCTGATTTCTCTGGTCGGTACCTGGATGCAGTCGGTGGCGCAATCGTGGCTGGTTTACCGTATTACCGGCTCGTCCGCGCTGCTTGGTCTGGTGGCGTTCGCCAGTCAGATTCCGATCTTTCTGCTGTCCCCGATCGCCGGCTACGCGGCGGACCGGCTGAACCGGCACCGGATGGTAATCGCGACCCAGGCGAGTTCGATGGTGCTGGCTCTCGCGCTGGCGGCACTGACGCTGACGGGCCGGATTACGGTCTGGGAGCTGTTCGTTCTGTCCGCTCTGCTCGGCGTTGTCAATGCATTCGATATTCCCGCGCGCCAGTCGTTTCTGGTTGAAATGGTGGGCCGGGAGGATCTGATGAACGCCATTGCCCTGAACTCGTCGATGTTTAACGGCGCGCGCATTATCGGACCGGCGATCGCGGGAATCCTGGTAGCGAAAATCGGGGAAGGCTGGTGCTTTTTTGCGAATGGAATCAGCTATATCGCGGTGATCTGGGGGCTGCTGCTCATGCAGGTAAACCCGTTCCGTCCGCCGGTTGCCACCATGTCCGCCTGGCACACCATCCGCGAAGGCTTCCACTACGTGGCGCGAACGGCGCCGATGCGCGCGATCGTGCAATTGATCGCGATCGTCAGCTTCGCGGGGCTGCCCTACACGGTGCTGATGCCGATCTTCGCCGACCGCGTGCTTCGGGCGGGCGCGCAAGGCCTGGGGATCCTGATGGGCGCGATCGGCTTCGGCGCTCTGGGCGGCGCGCTCCTGATGGCATCGCGCACGGCGCTCAAAGGATTTACCGTCTGGATTCCGTGCGCCGCGGCCGCCTTTGCGCTATCGCTCGCTGGATTTGCGATTTCGAACCGCATGTGGCTGTCGTGCCTGATGCTTTTTCTGTCGGGATTTACGCTGATGATTCAGGTGGGCGCCTCAAACACGCTGATCCAGTCGATGGTGCCGGACCATCTGCGGGGACGCGCCATGAGCGTGTATTCGATGATGTACATCGGAGTCGGGCCTCTCGGGGCGATGGTCGCGGGTTTCGTGGCCGACGGCTTGGGCGCGCGCTGGACGATTCTGGCCGGCGCTTTGATCTGCCTCGCCGGGAGCGCCATTTTCGCTCTGGAGCTGCCGGCGATTCGTCCGGTGGCGCGTCAATTGATTCAAGACCAGAGGGCGGCAATGGCGGCGGCGGAATCCCCGCTCACCGTTGCACTCCGGTAGAAGCCCTGGACGCACCCAAAAGCTTTCCGTCCACTGCCCTCCGGGCGCGACCGTCTGCAAGTCCGGATACTTGCCCTCGTGCGCCAGATTGATGCCGTTTGTGAGAGCCGACATCGGTTCGAAGCAGATGAAGTTCTGGCCGGGCGGCGCGTAGACGATCGCGACCCGATATTTCGGGCCGAAGGTGACCTCGATTCGCTTGCCGGCGCCCTCGACATAGAACAGGGTTCGTCCGTCCGTCTCGCTTTCGAGGCCGGTGAATCCGTCGTCGAAATGGTGATCGCCGAGGGACACACGGTCCCCGAAATCGACTGTGGTGGTAGCACCGGTCGGAATCAGACGGCTGTCCGTTTCGACGTGCAAACGAACGGGAATATGTGCTACGGCTTGGGTAATTGGAACATCGGGTAGCTCAAAGTACGGGTGGAAACCTATTGCGACGGGCATCGGATCCGCGCTCCGGTTCGTAACGGTCACGCTCACTTCAAGCGCTCCCGCCGAAAGCCGGTGAGTCATCTCATATTCGTGAGCAAATGGCCAGTTCGCCATCAGGTCCGGATATCTCCAGAACTCGAGCCGGCTGGTGACCCAGGCGGAGGTTTCGTCCGATCCGAGACTCATCGATTCCCAGAAAGGTGAAGCGGTAAGCAACCCGTGGATCGGAATACCGTTCTGATCCGGACGTATCGAAGCGAGACCCGAATTGAACAGATATCGGCGACCGTTAGCCCAAAACCCTTCCGGCATCCGGTTGGCCCACGGCGCAAGGAACGGAATGCCGCTCAGATGCTTGTCTCCCTGAAGTTCTGAGACATTCGCGTGAGGGGAGTGGAGGATGTTCTTCCCGGCAACCAGGAACTCGAACGCGCGATTGCCGATGGAAGGAACGACGGCGACCTCGATCGACCGCGCATTGTCGGAGAGCCGGATGGTCTGAACGCCGTGATCGTTCACTTCGGCGGCGCTGTAAGGTGGAGTCGGGGCCATATCGAGCTTTCCCGTATGGTAGCCCGTATATTAGAAGAAGGGACGCGATGAAGACTTTCTTTGCCCTGGTGCTGGTTGCCGGATGGCTTCACGCCGCCAACTCCCCTACCGACTCACTGATCGCCGCCGGAAATGAGGCGTTTTACAACCTCGATTACGATCAGGCAATCGCAGCCTATGAGAAAGCAGTCGCCGCAAGTCCGGAAAATCCCGCTTTTCACAACCTTGTGGCGCAATCGCTGCTCTATCGGGAAATGTTCCGCGACGGGGCCCTCGAGAGCGAACTGGTGAGCGGCAACAATTCGTTTTTACGCCGGCCAAAGATGGAGCCTCCCGCCGATGTGGAGAAGCGCTTCTTCGCCGAGATCGACCGGTCCATGCAGATCTCTCAGGCGCGCATTGCCAAAAATCCGCGCGATACGGTTGCACTGCACACGCTGAGCGTAGCCTTCGCGTTGCGCGCGAATTACGGCTTTCTGGTGCGCAAGAGCTGGAGGGCGTCACTCTACGATTCCAGTCAGGCGCGAAAGTACGATAACCAGGTCACGGACATCGATCCAGGCGACTATGACGCAAGGTTGTTGCAGGGCGGCTATGACTACATCGTGGGGAATCTTTCGTGGAGTCTGAGAGCGCTCGGATTCATCGCCGGCTATCACGGCGACAAGCAGCGGGGGCTGCGAACGATCGAAGAAGTGGCCGCGAAAGGAAATGAGAATCGGGTCGACGCCCAAATCGTGCTGTGCGCATTGTACCGGAGAGAAGGACAGGCGTCGCGCGCGATTCCGCTGGTTTCCACCCTGATTGTCCGATATCCGCGGAATTATCTGCTACGCTTCGAACTGGCCCAGATGTATGGCTCGACGGGTGACCGCAAAAGAGCGATCGGCACATTAAACGAGATTGCGCGACTGAAACAGGAGAACGCGCCCGGATACGAGCGTGTTCCGTGGGAGAAGATTTATTACGAGACAGGGAATCTTCAGTTCTGGTTCGACGATCTCGACGGGGCTCTGGCGAATCTGAAGAAAGTTACCGGTACGCCGGAGCAACTGAAAGAGCTCGATCTGAACACCGGGGTACTCGCTCTAATGCGCCAGGGCCAGATTTACGACCTCGAGAAACGCCACAATCTGGCGATTCAGGCCTATCGGGAGGCCGTGAAGTTCGCCCCGGAGGCCGAGGCGGCGCGCGAATCTCAGCATTACATCAACTCTCCCTATAGCCGGCCGGCGCACAATCCCGATCGCGGATAGAAGACTCGCAGATCCTGAATTCCCTGAAATGGACAAAGCCCGCCAGCTGGCGATCCTCGGGATGGTAGTCAGCGGGTGCCTTGCGGCGCTCAAGATTACCGCGGGTTGGTTTGGCCGCTCGGCGGCTGTCAGCGCCGACGGTTTCGAATCGGCCGCGGACGTATTCACCTCCGGTCTGGTGCTGGTGGGTCTTACGATCGCCGCGCGCCCCGCGGATGAGAATCACCCTTACGGGCATGGACGAATCGAAATTCTGACGGGATTTCTGCTGGGAATCATTCTGTTCGGAGCCGGGTGCGCGATATCGTGGCACGGTTTGACCGGAGCGGCCGACGAGGCCATTCCTCCTGCCTCCTGGGTCATCTGGGCCATGGTGATTTCCATTGCCGCTAAATCCTGGCTTGTGACGCTCAAGTTCCGCTACGGTCGGAAGATCGGAAGCTCGTCGCTGCTGGCAGACGCCGCGAACGATGGGGTCGACATCCTTTCAGGCGTCGTAGCTCTTACAGGGGTTGCGACTGCTCTTCTATATCCCGACCGTTTCCTCCGCGCCGATCATTACGGGGCATTCGTGGTCGGGATCATTGTCGTCGCGAGCGGCATTCGCGTGATGTACCAATCCGCGATGCAACTCATGGACACGATGCCGGACGAAAACACGATGAGCCGGATACGAGAAGTTGCGCTCAGTGTGAGGGACGTGGCCGGCGTCGAAAAATGCTTCGCGCGCAAGACCGGTCTGCAATACCACGTGGACCTTCACCTCGAAGTGGATCCTGAAATGACGGTTCGGGCCTCGCATGATGTCGCATGCCGTGTTCGAGACAGCATACGAGACCAGTTACCGTGGGTTGCCGATGTGCTGGTTCATGTGGAACCATCCCCGAGGCTCGGCTAGGGCGTTTTCGCAAATACTGTAGAATTCGCTCTGTCGGAGACGCGGTTGGCAGGGTTGCCGGCGACAAGATCGCCGGCGCTACCGGCGCTCACATAAAGCTCCGCGCCGAGCGGAAGCTCGGCGGCAGGGCCTAAGCCCTGGCCCCACACCGGCAGCGCGTCTTCATCCGCTCTGGGGCTCGGAATCCGATTTCGGCCGCTGGATGATATCAAGAGCGGGCGCTATGAAAATGCGCGCACGGGGAGGCTTAACGAATTTTCTGGCTCTTGGCGTTGGCGCCGCGTGTACTCTCGACCTGGAAAGGAGAAGCTGTGGCGGCGGCAGCTTGTGACGCGGGAGGCGTCTCCATCATCTGCACCATCGCATAGGCGGCCATCTGCTCCGCTTCCTTGACGAAGAGGAGTTCTTCCATTTCGGGATCGAAATCAATTCGAATCAGATCGCCTCCATGGACCTGATCGGAGGCAATGAGATTCGAGAGCGGATGAACGAGCGAGCGTTCGATGGCGCGCTTCAGGTGTCTTGCGCCATATTTCATGTCGGTACCCTGACGGAGCAGGAAGGCGCGAGCATCGGCCGTTACGTTGAATACAAACGGGGTGGTGCTGCCCGAGTTAAAGATCCTTTGCTGCAGCTGATTTAATTCGAGACTCAGAATACGGCCAAGCTCTTCACTGCCGAGCGGCCGAAAAACCACAACCTTATCGATACGATTCATGAATTCCGGAGTAAATTTGCGGCGGGCAGCTTCGATTCCCGCGCGTGAAATCTTTCCGTTCAGGTCTTCATCCGTTTCGCCAACGGCGCGGCGCCGTTCCACTTCGGAAGTAGCGAAGCCAAGATTGGGTCTCAAAATGGAACCCATCTCCGCAGCGCCGAGGTTGCTGGTCATGAAGATCATGGCCTTTGAGAAGTCGACGCGGCGGTTGTCTCCGAGAGTAAGAGTAGCCTTGTCGAGAATTCCGAGAAGTAGATTCCACAGCGCGTCACTCGCCTTCTCGATTTCATCGAACAGGACGAAGCTTATCTTGATCTTGTCGGTGTGGTACTGATTGAGTACTTCCTGACTCAGCAGCGGGTGCGTCTCACGGTGGCCCAGATAACCGGGAGGCGATCCGATGAGCTTCGCGATTTCATGGCTATGCTGGAATTCGGCGCAGTCAATTTTGAGAACGGATCGCGCATCGCCGACAAGCGACTCCGCGGTTGCTTCCACAAGGCGTGTCTTTCCGGTTCCGGTTGGACCGAGGAAAAGGAAGTTACCGATCGGACGACCGGGACTCGTCATGCCGGCCAGGAAGGTCTGATAAATATTTACAATCTGATCGACTGCTTCTTCCTGGCCTACTACCAGCTTTTGCAAATCACTATGAAGCTTTTCCGCTTCGCGTCCCGTTTGCAACGGGTCGAGTTTCTTATTTAACCGCACCATGTCCGTATCTAACCTCCCCGACCGGCGGTTTGGCACTCTGAGAACCGCTTTCACATCCCTCTCCAAGCACGCCTCATGCCAAACGGTTTTCCGACTCTTTTTCATGTTTTTCCGGCCGGACGCGAAGGGCGAACTTCAACCCGGCTTACAGTCGTTCGAGCTGGCATATGCAGCAGATGAACGACGGTTTCGGCGATCTCCTCCGGAGCAATCTTCCAGGCGTTCTTATCCTCAACGTCTCCATCAAATTGACCGGCAGAATGGCCGGCCGTAGCGGAATGCCTTCCAAATTCAGTGTTCACGCTCCCCGGCATCACCAGGGAGACTCTTATACCGTTATGGCGGTGATCCAGCATCATGGCATCGGAAAATCCGATCAGGCCGAACTTCGACGCGTTGTAAGCGGCGCCTCCCGCGAAGGCGCTCGTTCCCGCCAGTGAGCCGATGTTCACCACGTCGCCACCTCCCGCACGCAGGAATATCGGCAGAATCTCATGGCAACAGTAGTAGACGCCAGTCAGATTCACACCGATCACAGCCTCCCATGTCTCGGGCGCCATTTCCGCAACGCTTGCAAATGCTGCCCGTTCCGGCGTTGTTGATCAGTATGTGCACGGCATCGAAGCGCTGTTGCACGGCGGCAATAAATTGCCGGACTTCTTCAATCCGTCTTACATCCGCCGCCATGCCAAAAACATCGCCCTTTGCCGACAAAACTCCGACTGCTTCGTCAACCGACTTTTGCCGGGTTCCGCAGATGGCAACACGCGCTTTTTCAGCAAGAAGGCGCTCCGCGATGGCTTTTCCAATGCCTCTTGTGCCTCCTGTGACGATTGCGACTTTATTTTCGAGAATATTTACGGCCATGGCCTCATCCTACGCTCGACACCCGCCTGAACCGTGCCGTACCATTGAGAAAGAATGCACGAAGCGGGCGCATTGACCTGGCGTGACGTAGTGGAGCGACACCACTCTACGCTGGTCTACGAGTTATCCGACCGCCTGGATTCGGATCTGAAGGACGCGGTATCGCGCGCGATCGCCGTGGAACGATCGCAGGCCAGCGATCAACTGGCGCGGACCCGCGAAGAGGTCAGCCGCGCGCAAGCCGAATCGTTGAATCAAGCTCTGCGCCGAATGCGACAGGCGAACGGCGATGAGCAGATTCTGCAAGCCCTTGTCGAGAACATTGTCCCTTACGCGGCATTTGCGGTGGTGCTGGTGTTCGAAAACAACCAGGCTCGTGTCGCCGCGAGCGTCGGGTTCGAACGCGGCCGTGCATCTTCCAGCGATTTTGGGTTCGACGATTTTACGTTCCCTATCGTGGATGCTCCCGCTCTGGTGGCTGTAATTGAAAGCGGCGACCCCGTGACGGCTTTGGCAACCTCAACGGAAATCTCCCCGGCTTTGGCTGGCAAACTCAATGCGGGCGCCGAAGACGAGGCTGGTGACCAAGGGGATCGGGGCGGAGATCGGGATAAAGATGAGCCGAAAGCGTATCTTTTTCCCATCCGCGCGCGTCAAGCAGTCGTAGCGGTGCTTTTGGCGTCGCGGCTGGTTTCATCCGGCCGGACGGCGGTGAATACCGCTCCGGTCGAACTGCTGTGCGAAGCGGCGGGAATGCGCCTCGAAAGCGTCGGGGGTATTTTTCAGCCTAAGGCTGTTGCGCTGGCCGATTCGGGACAGGATCAGGCCGAAAAGCGCCTCTCCTGGGACACCTTGAGCCCCGAAGATCAGCGCCTGCACCTTCAGGCGCAGCGGACGGCACGGCTGCGAGTGGCCGAGATGAGGCTTTACAATGAGGCGGATTTGAGGCGGGGTGTGGCGGCCGGGAACATCTATGGCACGCTGCAAACGGTAATCGACAGCGCGCGCGGACAATTTTTACAAGATTTCCTTGCGAAATCCGCGACCATGGTCGACTATCTCCATCTTGAGGTTCTGCGGAGTCTGGCGCATGACAATGATGCGTTATTGGGACAAAGTTATCCGGGGCCAATGGTATAGACGGTAATTTTTCGCGTGATGTCCGGCGCCATGTTTGGGAAAAAGATCAATTCGACACGGTTTCTGCTGGCCCTGCTGGTTGCCGGAACCGTGCAGTCGGCGGATTCGGCCGCATCCGATCTGGGGCAGGGAATCGCTGCCTATAACGCTAAAAACTATAAAGCGGCAATTCCTCACCTCCAGGCGGCCCGCGATGTTTCGAAACTTGCGGATTACGCCAGCTATTATCTGGGGTACTCGCAGCTTCTTACAGGAGATGTTGACGGGGCGCTGAGCACCTTGAACGCTTATCGCGCGAACCCGGTCGCCTCATCTCCCCTCGCCGGCAAGATCGATGTGGTCTATGGCCGCGCGCTTCTCGATAAGAGGGATCCGCAGTCGACAAGCAAGGCCCTCAATATCCTGCAGGCGGATTACAAGCTCCTGCCCCAGCCTGACGGCGATTTCGCCCTCGGACTTGCCTATGAAGCTCAAGGCGAGCAGCAGCAGGCGGCGCTCAGCTACCAGCGGGTTTACTATTCCTGGCCGAACACGGATCTCGCGGCCCAGTCGGCGACGGCGCTGGATCGGCTGCGGCTCGCGCTCGGGAAGGATTTTCCGAGTCCGCCGGCGGCCCAGCAACTGGAGCGGGCCGAGAAGTGGATGGCGGTGAAGAATTATTCCAGGGCGCGGGCGGAGTATGTGGCGCTCGCGGATCGTCTGATCGCGCCCGAGCAGGCAACGGCCAGGGTCGGACTCGGAGTTTCCGACTATCTTTCGGGAGAAACGGCCGCGGCGCTGCGTTATTTGAAGGCAGTCCATATCGATCGTTCGGAGATGGACGCGGAGCGGCTCTACTATATCGAGGAAGCGGCGCGGAAACAGGGTGACGACGCCCAGACATCGGATGCCGTAAAGGAATTGGGCGAGCATTATCCGAAATCGGTCTGGCGACTGAAGGCTCTGGTCAGCGTGGGAAACAGTTACGTGGCGACGAATGACCGGGAGCGGTACGAACCGCTGTTCAAAGCGGCCTATGAGACGTTCCCCGCCGACAGTTCGACCGCTTATTGCCACTGGAGAGTTACGTGGGACGCATATCTCGGCGGTAAGCCTGAGCGAGTGACCCTTCTGCGGGATCAGATCGAACAGTATCCGGACGATTCTCGCGCGGCAACTGCGCTGTACTTCCTGGGCCGGCTCGCTGAAACGGATGATAAGCCGGCGGCGGCGCGCGCATATTACGAACGCCTGACCGCTCAGTTCCCGCACTACTTTTATGCAGTTCTGGGCCGGGAGAGAACGCGGGACAAGGTTGCCGCCGCGACCACCGACGCTGACGTCAAAACGTGGCTCGACGATGTGGACTGGCCGGAGCATCGCGATCTTTCGAGCACGGAACCGAACGACGCGACGAAGCTCCGTATTGAACGCTCCCGTTTGCTGCGGGAGGCCGGTCTCCCCGATGTTGCCGACGCGGAGATGAAATTCGGCGTGGCGACCGGAACCGAGCAGCCACAATTGCTGGCGCTCGAGCTGGCTCAATCGGCGGAATCTCCGTTTCGCGCGCTGCGCATCATGAAGAGCTTCGGTGGGGATTATCTGGCCCTTCCGCTGGAAAATGCCCCCATTCGCTTCTGGCAGATGCTCTTCCCGTTGCCTTACAAAGACCAGGTCTTCGAGAGCGCGAAGGCCCGCGGTGTAGATCCGTTCTTCGTGGCCGCTTTGATTCGTCAGGAGTCCGAATTCAACCCTGGAGCCAAGTCACGCGCCAACGCGCTTGGCCTTATGCAACTGGAGCCCGCCACCGGCCGGATGGTGGGCCGTCAGCAAGGCATGCGGGTGGTGCCCACGAGTCTTCTGTTCGATCCAGGTGTGAGTATCCGGCTGGGTACCCAATATCTTCGCGGACAACTGGACAGCTGGGATGGCGACTGGTACCGCACGCTGGCGGCTTACAATGCAGGCCCCGGGCGGGTACACCAGTGGCTTAAGTGGGCCGACTATCACGATCCGGTCGAGTTCATTGAAAGTATTCCATTCACCGAGACGCGGGAATATGTTCAGGCGGTGCTGCGGAACGCCGATATGTATCGGGAACTTTATTCGGGCAAACACGACCGCGAGCTGGAAGCTCCTCGCAAGGAGTTGCCGCCTGTGAAGATTGCAGACCTCGTGCAGCCCCGGACCGCTTCCGGAAGAGTGAAGGAGATTGCCTCGGCGCCCGCGGTCAGGAAGACCGGTTCGAAGACTACTCTGGTTGCGAACCACCGTCCGGCAGCCAGGAGCCCGGGATCGAAAAAATCGGCTTCGAAAACAATCGCTTCCACCAAAAGATCGACTCCCTCGAAAAAGAGAGTTCCGGCCGGTCTTACCGAAGCTGTTATCGTGACGCGATAAGCGGCGATTCGCGCTCTTCGAGATTCTTCAATCGGGGTCGACGGCCTCTTAAACCCGCCGGAGTTGTGCACGCCAGTCCCTCCCGCATCTCCTCGAAACGCCTGAGGATGGAATTAAAGCGCTGGGCGATCGGCACCCTGCTGAAAGAATCTTTTTCCGGCGCCCTCTCGCGAGGGCGTTGTACCGCCAGGCGGATCACTGTTTTTGCGGCGTGAGAACATAAGAAAACGATGGCCCTGGCTACCACTCACAAGAGCTTTCACAGCGAGCGAACCGCGAAGTTTACGGAGTCGGTGATCCGCGAGATGACGCGCCTTGCGATCCAGTTTGGCGCTGTAAATCTGGCTCAGGGATTTCCGGATTTTGCCGCTCCAGTCGATCTCAAGCGAGCGGCGATCGAAGCCATTGAAGCGGATCACAATCAGTATTCCATCACCTGGGGCACGAAGGCGTTCCGCGCTGCCATCGCGAGGAAGTACGCCCGTAGCTATGGCCTTGAACTCGACCCGGAGCTCGAAATCACGGCTTGCTGCGGAGCGACCGAAGGCATGGCCGCGTCCTTACTTGCGACGACGAATCCCGGCGACGAGGTGATCGTCTTCGAGCCCTTTTACGAAAGCTACCACCCGGACACGCTCCTTTGCGGCGCCGAGAGGAGGCTGGTCAAACTGCATACGCCGGACTGGCGTTTCGACCCCGATGAGCTGCGCCGGGCATTCTCGCACCGCACGAAAGCCATTATTGTCAACACGCCCCACAACCCTACGGGCAAAGTATTTTCGCGCGAAGAGCTGACGTTAATTGCATCGCTCTGCCAGGAATTCGACGCGGTCGCCATCACCGACGAGATCTACGAACACATCGTGTATGACGGAGCGCGGCATATCCCGATGATTACGCTTCCCGGAATGCGCGACCGCACGATCCTGGTGAACAGCCTGAGCAAGACTTTCTCGGTGACCGGCTGGCGTGTGGGCTGGGTCGCAGCCTCGCCGGAATTGACAACATCCATTCGTAAAGTTCACGATTTTCTTACCGTAAATGCGCCCACGCCTCTGCAATATGCGGGAACAATGGCGCTCGACGAACAACAGGATTATTTCACCGGATTGTCCGAGGTTTACGACGGGCGGCGGCGCGCCGCGATCGATATGCTTGAAAACGCCGGGTTTCGTTGTTACACGCCTTCCGGGGCCTACTATGTGATGACCGACATCGCCGGATTGACCTCGACAGACGATGTGTCCTTCGCGCGGCGGATGGTGCAGGAATTTGGAGTGGCCGGGGTTCCCGGCTCAAGTTTTTACTTTGAAAAGGCGTCGGGTTGTACCCAAATACGCTTTTGTTTTTGCAAGAATTATGAGACCCTCACAGTAGCGGGACAGAAGTTGTTGCGGTTGAGGCTCGCCTGACCGCGGGTTCGACTTAGTATCAGCCTCTCTGGAGAGCGTGTCGTGTTACCAGACTTCCTCCTTAAAGAAACGACCGTACGTGAGTCGGGCGAGAGCGCGCTGTTCGAGATTGCCCGGGACGAGAGCGGCCAACTGCTTCTGACGTTCGGAATTACTCACGCAGTCGAAAACCAGAGCGTCAACCTGGAAATTCATAGTTCGCTGGACGGCGAAACATGGGCCTTAAGGCCATTCGCCGCTTTCCCGGCAAAATGTTATTGCGGCGAATATCCGATGATGCTTCCGCTCCGCGATGCGCGGTTCCTGAAAGTCAAGTGGCGGGTCAGTCGCTGGTCCCGAAGTGGCGACCGTCCGTTTTTCCGATTTTACGTCTTCGCGGATCTTGTGCGGAGCCGCACACCCGCCGCTTACATGACGGCGGGCGCGGCCTGATTTCAAACAATTTATCCGGATTTACTCTTTGACTTTGCGGTCGCCGTTTGGCTTTGCGCTGTAGGGTTGTGAGGGAAGGCCGCCTAACGTGATGACGGTTTTGCCGTCGCTGCGCGTGAGGCCGGCAGCCCAGGCGTGCTTGCCGCCATCCTTTGCCTGGAACGCCGTCACGGTGATCTCCTCGTGGTTCTCTTCCATCGCTTTGTACACCGACGTGTCAAAGCCGTTGTGTTGCAGAACGTTGGGCGGAGGCAGTTCGAGGGCCCAGTTGATTACGCGGCCTTTGTCGTTCTTCACATCCAGATAAATCCAGCCATGCGGGTTATCCGGCGAGATTTTCGTCACTTTACCGGTCAACGTAATCGGTTTCTGATCGTCGTATTCGGCCTGAAAGGAGTGATGGGCGGGCAGTGGAATCCCTATGCCCAGCATGCATGCGCCGAGCGCGAAAAGCAGCGTTGATGTCTTCATGAGGATCCTGACAAATTTTATTGCGCTTCCCGCACCACGCGGAAGCCGATGTCGCTGACCTTTAAATCCGTGCCGTAATAGTAATAGCGCGAAGAGAGCCGCAAGTAAGGGGCAAAGTTATCCCAACCGCCGCCGCGGAAGACCGGGAGCCCTTCAGCTCCGCCACCGTTGATCAGAAGCCTCCCTTTCGCGTCGAAACCCTTCGGTGGGCGGCCCGCCCCGCCACCTCCGCCGATGAAGGGACCGCCGGGGCCAAAACCACCGTAGCGGCCGCGCTGAAGGCCCTTAGGATCTACGCTCACCTCGGCCAGCGGTTCGTAATCGTAATAGGCCGCCCGGTCGTCGACCCACTCGCGCACATTGCCGAGCATGTCATAAATTCCCCAGGCGTTCGGCTTTTTCAAACCCACCGGGTGCGACTCGTCGTCGGAGTTATCCGCGAACCAGGCGTACTCGCCCAGGGAAGCGCGAGGCGGGTCGGGCGCGTCCGCGCGAGCCGCGTATTCCCACTCCGCTTCGGTCGGCAGCCGGTACTTGAAGCCGTCATTTCGTGCGTTCACTTTGTCGAGGAACGCGTGGATATCGGCTTTGTTCACGCTATCTACGGGATGATTCGCGCCGATAGTCTGACTGGGGTTTGAATGGGGACCCATCATCGCTTCCCATTGCGCCTGAGTGACTTCGTACTTGCCGATTTCGAAGCCTTTGGTCAGACGCACTCTATGGCGAGGAACTTCATCTTCAAGACAATCCTTGTCGCCCGGCGCGCAGCCCATCATAAATTCGCCGGGTGCAATCTTCACGAATTCCAGCTGGCTCGGGTTCTTCGTTCCCGCAGGCGCCGCCTTCGACGGATTCGGGCTTTGCGCCATGGCGGCGAACACGACGAGGAAGCCGACAGGGACCGAGTTCATACGATCGGGAATTTACCACAAAGGGTCGGCGTAAAGGAACGGCCGGTCTTCGCTGGTTTTCCAGAAATAGACCACGATGATAAGACTCGCGATCGCCGCGTATGCGCACCACAGAGAAGTGAAGGCGTAGCGCTTGACCTCCATCACAATCAGGAGAATCGTCAAATTCGCCACGCCGAAGGCTACCATCGGCCTGATCAGGGAGAAGAACAGCGA
Organism: Terriglobia bacterium; assembly: GCA_963831795.1. Lineage (GTDB taxonomy): Bacteria > Acidobacteriota > Terriglobia > Bryobacterales > Bryobacteraceae > BOG-234. The sequence goes on from CAWHSB010000014.1 coordinate 244,815, forward strand.
ACCGCAGGTCGCAATCACATACAATACTGCGACGGCAGTATTGTTTGTCGCCTGATTGATGTATACGATGCTGTCTCCTCTGACATAGACCTGCAGCTGGTAAGCCGTCAAAGCCCATAAGATATAGAGAGTGGTTGCACCGCCGATCATGACGAATGGCAACATGCGCCTGCGGGACTTCACGTCCCCTTCGAACAGCATGACGCTTAACGGCAGCAGGAACGGAAGAAGCCCCTGCGCGTACAGCATAAATGCGGCGGCCATTGCGTGGGTCACCCCAGGCGAGAGGATGCCATCCAATCCCAGCCAGACGAAGCCTTCAATGAACTGATGAATAGCGAAGAGCACGGGCAAAGACGCGAAAAGCATCTCGCGGCGATGCTTCACTTTTGTTAATGTGACGACGCCGATAGCGGCGAGAGCTCCGCTACCGGTAAAGTTCGCCGCCGCCGAAAAACACAAGAATCGTTTCCTCCCTCAAAAGCGCAAGGGCCGCCGGACGCGGCGCCAAAAAATGGAGGAACCCGCCCCTCCAGCCGCGTTTCGGCGGCCATAACTTGCGCGTCTTTCTTAAAAGCGCAAGGGCCGCCGGACGCGGCGCCAAAAAATGGAGGAACCCGCCCCTCCAGTCGCGTTTCGGCGGCCATAACTTGCGCGTCTTTCTTAAAAGACTTCTCATCATCGCAGAAGTAACGCGATACTCAGGACTCTGGATTTTTATAGAACACGGCGACTTCCACATCTCCAAAAAGACCCAGCCGCCGATTTCGCCAGCCGGTCAGCTCGGGACGGGCTGCGAACCAGCGTCGCCAGAACTCTACGTTACGGTCGCCGCCGTAGATGGCGAAGCGCCCGGCTTGAATCAGGGCGCCGCCGGCTAAGTTCTGCGCGTAGCGCTCCGCTTCCGGCGACGTCACGAACGGGAAAGGATAAATCCGGCCGGGAGTGCGATAAACAGCCAGATTGGAATAGAGAAATCCACGAACGGGGTAATCGGGACTCCACACCGGAGGTTGAGCCTCGATGAACGGGCTGGGGCAGACGACCGGCACATTCGCGTCGGAAGCCCATCCGCGGAGTGAGGCCGCCGCCGCTCTCCAGTCCGAGTTGTGGTGCTCCGGCCAAAGATGGCGCCATTGGCCCATGAAGACGAGAATCCCGAGGCCGAGCGCGAGTGCAACGGGCTTCCACCAGTTGGCAGGAATGAACAGAGCCACCAGCGCCGCGGCAGTCAGCGCCACGCCGGGCAGCGCGAGATACAAATAGCGCGCTACAAACAGGCTGCTGCCCGTGATTCGGGAGAAGGCGAAGAGACAGAGCGGATCAATAAGCCACCAGGCCAGAATCAGCGCGATACCGGCGGTAGAGATCGGACTCTCAGCCGCTCGCTTCCATCTCAACAAGCGGTTCAGCACAAAAACTCCCGCCAGTGTTGCGACCAGAGCTTTGAGCTTGAGGATCAGCAGCAACTCTCTTACCCGGGGCACGGGAACCACGACGTGGGTCGATGCCTGATGCAGAAGAGAGACAGCGCGCAAAGCCACCGGCACGACCGCGCACGTCATGATGGCAAAGACAGCGATCGCCTGATTCCAGCCCGTAGGCGTTCCGGAGCGCGAAATGCGGAATACGGTATAGATTGCGAAGATCAGATAGAAGGGCCAGAAAACCATGTGCACCCACCAGAGCACAGATGCCGCCGCGGCAAAAAACAGGCCATCTCGAAGGCGTCCGGAGTCGAGCCAGCGTATCAACAGAAAAACGGACACCGTGAATACCAGCGTGCCGAGGGCATACGGACGCGCATCGTCCGCCTGATAGTTAAAGCCCCGAGAAGTCATGGCGGCGAAAATGACGAACCATCCCGCGTTCGGGTGGATAAGGCGGCGCGCGATCCACGCCAGAGCCGCCAGCGAACCGAGCATCGCAATTACGGAGAAGAAACGATAGCTGACTTCGGAAAAGCCGGCGACTTGCTCGGCGAATTTCGGAAGGGCGTAGTAAATCGAAGCCGGGACCTGGGGTGCGGCCTGAAGGGTGGGATCGTTCGCGCCGTGATGGACCACGAACCAGGTACCCATTTCGTCCACCCAGAGACTGGAAGGCAACGGCATGATCCAGAGCCTGACGACGCAAACTGCGAGCGTCAGGACTAACAGAAGATCAAGGCCCTTTGCGACGCCCCGCCGGGAGACCTGTTGATCCTGCGCGACGCTAATCGTGTGTGTCTCGTTCATGCCTGATTACCCGCTGCGCGTTGCCACCGGAATGACGACTCCTCGCTTTCTTCCGGCTCTCACCACTTTAGACCTCGACCCCGCTGTTCGGACATTAGCTCACATTTCGCTTGTGACGCTCAATCCGAATCCGACGTTGCTTCGTACTGCTGAGTGACCTGCCGATTACAGGGAACACAAGCAAAGGAGCTCGCAGAATGCAGCCAAACGATGAAATATTAAAGAACGTAGCCAGCCCGGGAAGAAGAAAGTTCTTTCGGAATATGGGTCAACTTGGCCTGGGCGCCGCGGCAGGTGGACTTGTTCTTGACAACCTCCCCCAGCTGGCCGCCCAAAGCACCGGTATGCAGGATCAGCCAAACCAGATTCTGCTCGCGGCGCTGGTGGCGGAGGACCTTGCCACCACGTTTTACTACAACGGTTTGATCGGCGGCGTAATCCAGGATCCGGGACTTGCAGGACCGGGAGGGACCGCGACAACACCCGGTTCCTCCGGCAGCCCGGAGGATATCGCGTATTTGCGGGCGGCTTTCATGCAGGAGATCACCCACGCCAACCTGCTCCGAGCGGTGGGCAACTTTGGCGCCGATGCGACCGCGGATCCTTATCAGACGTTCTACTTTCCCGCTGGTACCTTCGACACCTTAAGTAACTTCATCGGCATGCTCGAAGTACTTGAGGAAGCTTTCATCGGAGCTTATCTGACGGCGGTGCGCGAGTTCGCGAGTCTGGCCGCGCAGACCAGCAGTTCGGTGCCGGACGGCCCGTACGGCGGTCCTTACAGCGCCACGCAACTGGACTACTTCGCGCAGGTCTCGGCGTCGATCATGGGAGTCGAAGCCGAGCATCGCGTACTGGGGAGGGATATCCTTGGCGGCAGCCTGGCGAACAATCTTTACTATGAACAAACGGACGGCTTGCTCAGCGTCTACAACGGACCGAACTCGGCCGTGGCGGCTTTGACGCCTTTCCTCACCTCATCCACCGGTCCCGCTTATTCACTGGCTACGGCGCTCGCCGGGGCTTCGACAGTCGGATTGCCTTCGATGGGAAATCCGCCCGCTTATCATCCTGCTTCGCTGACAGCCAGCCCGAATCCTATTCCTGTCAGTGCCGGTCAGGCGGGTGTCACCACCATCGCGTGGAACGCGCCATCGGCATCCATTATTCAGGTGCGCGTGAACTCGCCCGGCGGCCCGCTGTTTACCGATAACGTGAACAGCGGATCGATGACGACGGCCGCGTGGGTAACCGATGGGATGACCTTTTATCTCCAGGACGCCAGCAGCGGCGATCCGACCATGGCGGCTAACACGCTTGCCACCTTGACGACCAATCTTAAGACCTCGTAGACGCGCATCGCGGTTACCACCGGCTGCCGATCGCTGCGTGTGAATGACGCGATACATTGTCGCTGCACGCTCACATGAATGTCGCGATGATTTGACAAACTTAAACATCGCGATCGGCGAGTCCGATGCGTCATTCGAGTATGCGTATCTGTCCGTCATTTATTCACGTTCATTCGCACATTCAAGGTGGTCACTCGCGTGCGGGTTCGATTCGGAACGAAACGGAAAGCGTCCTGATTGAGAGACTGGTAACCGATCTGCTGGTCTGGATCGACAGCGCCTGGATCATTGGCCTCGTCCGACCTCGCGAAGTCAGCGATTTCGTAGACGTCATCGGAGTCTTCAGCAGCGCCGGCGATTCTGCGTCGTGGTCGGGATATCGCGAGGCGATCGCAATCTGCGCCCGCGCCGAAGCGCTTTCACGTGTGGATTCAGAACTTCGGCGCGGAGATATCGTTCAGCTTCTTTTACCCGTTGAGACCGATGGACTGGTTGCAGCGATGCTTGCGATCGGTCCCCGGAACAGACGCGGGCGGTACAGCGCTTCCGACCTCAGCGTAATGCGCAATCTTTGTGCGCAGATCGGTAATCTGCTACGCGGCGCGAAAGCGCACAAGAACAACGAGGACGAGCCCGATGTGGTCCGCGGCATTCAGGACCGCCTGGCCCCTTCGAACCCCGCTTCATTTCCACGCGTTGCCGGCATCGAGTGCGCGGCGCAATGCGAGAGATCCGGTAAACTCGGCGGAGACTTTTTCGATCTCTCGGGCTCGAACTCGGTGGGGCTCACCGCTGCAATCGGGAACGTGGCGGTAGCGGGCAATCCGGGATGCATTCTGATGACCGGACTGCAGGCATGTCTGAGGTCTCTCGGCCGCCACGGAGTTGAGCTGCCCGATCTTTTCGAGGAGATGAACCGTATGTTCTGGGAGATCGCTCCGGAGAACACACACGCATCGCTTTTTTCGGGCCGTGTCAGCGCCGGGCGTGAGCGGCTTCATTACATTAACGCCGGTCCCCAGGCTGCACTCATTGTCCGGAGAGACGGAAGGGCGGAGCGTCTGGAACCGAATGCGCCGGCATTGGGTTTGAGCAGGTCGAGCGCATATCGGCAGGCCACCGTGCTGTTCGGTCCAGGAGATACGCTGATTGCGTTGAGCGACGGCGTGACGGAGGCGGCCGTTCCGATGGATATCGCTGGGTGTGAACGGGCGCTGGTCGAGATGGTTGTGCGCGAACGCGGCGCGAGAGTGCGAGAACTGCCCGCGCGCATCCTTAACCTTGTGGACGCACTTGCCGGGCCACATATTCTTGATCGAACGATAGTGGTCGTTCATTTCAAAGACGTTCGTTTCAAAGATGTTCGTGTCAAAGATGCGCACTACGAGGAGGAGGAGCTCACGCAGCCGCGTACACTAACGCGAGCGGTTTCGGCCGCGGCATGAAGGCCGGATCGCGAGGCCCGAAGGTCTCGCGGTCCAGCGAGTTATGCGGCCGGGAGCACGTCAGGGATGCGGTCCGCCGCGTCCGGGCCCGCCAGGGCCGCCGCCGAGGAGCCCGAGACCGCCTATCGCGGACAATTTTGTCTGCTGGGCTGTTGTCAGAATGGCGTAAAAGGCCGCTTCCGCCTGGCTGCGGGCGTCAAGGATCTGGCCCTCGATGGTTCCGATCGCGGCAGCCATTTGATCGATGGTCGCGGTGGTGTTGCTCTTGATCGCATCCTGCAGGGACGTTTGATCCGTATGGAGGGTCGTCTGCAGCGCAGAGGTCGCCGTTTGCGCAGTGGTCAAAATCGAGGTCGCCTGTGTTGCCTGCGCGGTTGTCAGATCAAGCAGGGCGGTCAGGCGCGCTACCTGGTCGGCAATCATTGTTGCCGGGTCCGGCGGAGTGCCGGGGGTTCCTCTCGGGCCGAACTGCCCTTGGGCGAACTGACCCTGGGCGAACATGGCCGGCGCCAATAACAGGCTGGCGGATAGGGTTCCGATCGCAGATACCCTGGAAAATGATAGTTTGGAAAATCGTTTCATGAATTTGTCGTCTCCTGTCGCCGGCCTCAGTTGAATTGCCGGGGACAGAGGGTACGACGGGCGGAGGGGCTGCGAAGTTGGATGAGCCGGCCGACTCTTAACGTTCTCGAGCGACGTTTTGCGCGGCCTTGACAGAGGGCCTTCACAGAAGTGCGGCGTTACAGCACTCTTTCAACGACTCTCACGGGAAGCGTCACCAGCGCCCAGATCAGCACCAGCACCGAACCGACGGCAACGCCGGCGATCCGAAAGGGAAGCAGCAGGAGCCAGACGATCGGGTAAATCACGAGGGCGACCAGCGCCAGGGGCCAGCAGATGACGAACAGAATGCACCAGAGCAGAAATTTCAGCATGTCGATTACCTGACTCTCAGCTATCGATACGCATACGGACGCGGCGAGGTTCGGTAATCGAGACTTCGAATGGCTATTTCCGGCGTGGTATGGTTAAAGTTCAAGCTTAACCAAAAGGATCAGATACATAGATGGCGAATACCTACTCTGCCCTGAAGCGCGTCCGGCAGACCGAACGTCGTACCGATTTTAACCGTTTCGCAAAAAGCAGGCTCCGCCGGCAGATCCGCACGATGCGGAAGGCCCTCGCGGCCAAAGAGCACGGCGATGTGACTTCCATTATGGCAGCAACTTTCTCGCTGGTCGATAAAGCGGCCCGCAAGGGTTACATCAAGCGCGGTACAGCGGCGCGTTACAAGAGCCGCCTGCACAAGCGCGTCAAGACTGTTCTCGGCGACATTCAGAAATAGCTACTTTTTCCCAAGAAAACGAAGCCGCACGTTTACCGCCCGGCCTTGTCCGTTTCCGTAAGTCAGAAACTGGGGTGAATCGACGTCGTTGTTAACGGCGTTCGGATTGGCTCGATCCAGGGCGTTGACCAGCCCAACCCTCCACGCCCACAGATAGCCGTGAAACGGAAAACGCCGTTCCAGCGCGATATTCACCGTGCCGTAGCTGGGAAAACGTTGGGAGTTGGGCGCTCCCACCGCATTGCCCGTCTGCGATACCAGGCCGAATGGAAAGCCCGTTCTAAAGTCGACCAGCAACTGAACATCGGTTTCACCGATTAGCGGCCTCAGAAATCGGGGGAACCAACTCTTTTCCACGGGCGCCCATCCCCAGGCCAGGAAGCGGTTCGGCGCATCCCACGGAAGCGGTCCCCCCGCCTGTGGCGCGAAGACTGGATTATTTATCGAGTAGTTGATCACCGCGTTGGCGGTTGCTTCCGATCGGGTGTAGCTTGCGAACCACTGATAGCGGGAGAGGAAGCTCCGGCGGAAGGCAAACTCAGCCGCACGATAGCGTTGCCGCTGAATGTTGTCGATGACATACAAATTCAACGAGGGCGGCACCAGTTCGTCCTGAAATGCAAGGCCGCGGCTTCCCTCCCTGTCGATCAGGTTGACTTTTCCGTAAACCTCCCACGGCAACTTTCGCTCGGCTGAGAGGCTGGCAAGCTCGAAACGGGCAAGACGGAGATCGTGCGGCTCGAGAACGAACTGCGTTTCGACCGGCACACCCGCGACTGCTCCCGAGGGCGCGTAGTAAGTACTCACGCCGGTCTGCTCCTGGCTCAGCGCGATCGTGTTCAGCGTGACCGCGTCGTAGAAAATTCCCCAGCCTGCCGAAAACCGCGTTCCGCCCGACCATTTCGGGGACCACGAAGCAGAGAGTCTGGGTGCGACCGGCGCGCTCCCGGCGTATCGATCCCACTGCGTTCTGAAGCCTGCCTCGATCGTGAGCGTTTCCACAGGGCTCCAGCGATCCAGAATATAACCGTAAGCCTCGACGTTATTGACGAACTGTTGCGGGCTCCCGAGGAACTGGACATTGCGAATCACGGCGTTATTGACATTTACGGAGGTGTATTCATTACGGTAAAGCAGTTGATCGAGATCGCTATGCTCCGCGTCGAGTCCTATCTGAATCTGATGCGTCCCGGCGGCGTGTATCGGCGCGAGAAAGGCGTTGACGATCCCTTCCTGCCGCCCGGTGGACGCGGTCTGTCGCAGAAAGTAGTTCCCCTGCGCTCCGAACGGAGTGATGACGTAGGATGCGGCGCCTTGCGGCGATGACTGGAGATATGTTTGGGAATTCGCATAACCGAACTCGACCAGGCCCCCGCGGACAGACCATTGGTCCTTGATTGTGCCGACGAACAGAGAGGTCCGCTGGTTGACGGTAGCCTCGGCCGGCGTCAGAAAACTAAGGCCAGTCCGGGTATTGTCTCCGACGTTTGCGAGGAAGCTCGCGGTCAGAATGTGGGAGTTGGTTATGTTCCACTGCAGGCGCGTCAGGTCGCTGGTCGTAAGGCTGCGGGTCCGATTCTCGCCTTCGGGCAGTCCCGAAACGGTGCTGACCGTGTAGTACGCGTCGAACGCGTTGTGGAACCATGCGCGTCCCTTTTTCAGGGGGCCCGACACGATCGCGCGCGGCGACCAGTGATCGACATGCAGGCCGTCCTGAAAGCCGACCCCGGGAATGAAGTTCGTGCCGCCGAATCGCCAATGGTCGTCGCCCATTTCCGTTTTGATATCGACAACCCCCGCTGACCCTTTGCCTTCGGCGGGCGAGAAACGGCTCGCGTCCCATTCGAGGGTCTGGACGGTATCGACGTTCAACCGCGCGTTCAAACCGCCGGTCGCGGGATCCGAAATATCGAACCCGTTCAGCCTGTAATTCGCTTGAGACGTGTCGCCGCCATTCAGATGGACCTGGCCGGCATTGTCGAGAACGGCGCCCGTCATGAGTGGAAGGGCGTTCCGGTAGTCCTGAGAGGCGGGATACGGAAGGTTCAAAATCTGCTGACTGTTGAGGGTCTTGGTATCCGAGGTCTGTTGCGGATCGATGACAGGCGGCGAATAGTGGACGTCGACCGATTCAGCCAGCTCCTTCAGATGATTCATCCTGATTTCGAGCGGTGTGCCGTCATCGAGGGCCACGTCCGCGTTGGTGAAGACGAAGAAGCCCTCCCGCTCGGCCTGAATGCGATAGTTTCCCGGATCGGCAATGTCAAGACGGAAGAGCCCGGCCGCGTCTGAGGTTACCTGAACAGTGGTGCCGGGACTCGAGGAAGCCGTTATCAGCGCCTCCTTAACAGGAGCGTCATTCTCGTCGACGACCTTTCCGGCGACCACCACGGCGGCGCCGGCCCTTGACACAAGGGCGAGCATCGCCAAAGCAACGAATCGCAGAGAAGCGCCGGTCTTCATGCCGAAGACTTGATTCTAATGCGCGCCGGGGGCTTTTTGCCACGCTGTAGTATCCGGTTGACGCCGGGATAGGTCGCGGGGCAGGGTGCTGAGGCGACCAGGGAAAAAACAGTTACCTTGAAAGGGACGCCCATGACGATCACCGTGGATATCAGACCCGAAGTTCAGGCGGAACTCGCCCGACGGGCCGCTGCGCAGGGCTACGCTCTCGAAGCCTATGCCGCAAGCCTGCTTGAAGATGCCGCACATATTCCTGCGGACATACACGCCCCAGCTTTCGATAAGGAACGTGCGAGGGCGGCGGGCGAACGCATCCGCGAATTACGCAAGGGCGACACGCTCGGCGGCCTGACGATAAGGGAGCTGATCGACGAAGGCCGTCCGTGAGCCGGTTCGTTCCCGACAACACCGTCACCATGGGGTGGTGCTTCACTGACGAAGCAACCCCCTTCAAGGAAACATTGCTGAGCCGTCTTTCAATCCTGACCGATAGCGCGATTGTTCCGGCTTTGTGGTTGTACGAAGTCGTCAACGTGACCGGGCTGGCAGTGCGAAAGGGGCGCATCACGGAAGACAAGTCCCGCGCCTTTATCCACTCGAACTCGCGCTGCGCATGGCCGGACACTCGAACGCGAAACCGGCCGGCCTTTACGACCGGCGCAACGATGACATCAGCGTCGGTGAAGTTGAGAGAATTGGGATTTGTTACGTGGAAGGGGACCTGATTGGTCGGGCTGCTGGGAACGGTAGGCGTTCTCGCCGTAATCTTTTTTGTGATGTATTGGCCATTTTTTCTCAACAAGGGTAACGAAGACAAGCAAAGGCACGCGTTTGTGTTTTACGCACTGCCGGGAATATGCATTTTCACCCTCGCGGGTCCTGATCATGGCGAGGTGTTCCTGAACGCATGACCGACGATCTACGCCGATTGATCGTGTTGCTGGACAAGTGCCAGCGCGACACCCTAAGTGCCCTCGGAGGACGTGCGGCTCAGAGATTGGCGAACTGGCAACGGCATGAATCTGATCTTCGCGCTCTCGTGCAATTCATACATGAACGACTGATATACACACCCGAGAGTGGTTACGCTCTTGAAACGCGGGGTCTATTGAGCCTGGAGCGGATAGTCGTCCACGAAATGCCCCACCTGTTTTCGCAAGAGGATATTGGGGTAGCCGAATTTACGCTTCGCGGAGTTCTTTGATTTTGCGCATGGCTTGTGCAACATGTCGGAGCGCCTGTTTACGCGGCTTCCGCGAATGATGCACAACCTACCCAATTTGAGACAGAAACGCCCGGCCCGTCACGGTGTGCTGTTGAAGATTTTTCGCTGGTTGATCAGCATTTGCTCAAGTTGAGACGCTGTCGCCTGACCCTGGAGCTTGAGGGTACAGTACATGAAGCCATCACCAACCGGAATACTAATGTTGGCCCGGTTCGCGTACAACGCGTTCATTTCCTTGACGTAGTCTTCCACCATGAACCCTTCGGCCCAGAGCGGCGCGGCCCGTTGGTCAATCTTGCTATCACGTACCACCGGTAGAAAGGCCAGCGCATCATGAATGCCCCACATGTAAGCCAGCTTAGCGCCGGACGGTAATGCTTCCCACTGCCGCCCTGACAAACCCGTAAGGCTCTGGCTTCCAGTGACCGTGCCCGTTTTCGTCGTCTGAGCCAACACAAGAGAGGCCATCGCACAGAAGAGAAGTCCGGCTTTACGCATAAGGATTATTATCGTCCTCTGCGAGGACCATACAGCGCCGGGAGCGGGGACAGGGAAGCAAGCGCTCGACCAGAACCTGCGCTAAAATGAGACATGTTACGCAATTGCTCGGTATGCCAGAAGCTTCGCATCGCCGTCGTTGACGCCACGGACGTGGCTACCTGCACACGCACGATGGGGCTGGCCGCCGAGTTGCATCTGATCAAGGAACGCAGCGCGGAATTTTCCCACGGTCTAGAACATGTAAAAGCCAGTCTGCGCCGCCAATAGGACGACAACAAATTTCGTCGGCGGATTGGGGCGCAATTTTAACGAAACGCCCGTTTAGCGGAAGCTGTCGGGAAACACAATCAGGCGTCTTGGTCGCGTTGCACAAAGGACCCTTTAGGCGACATACGGTTGCTTGCCGCCTATGGGTCACTTTTGATGGCTGTTGACACTCAAGGCCGGTGACACGCTGATCGTGCGGAAGTCCGGACGCCTCGTGATGCTGACGCCAACCTCCACCTATGCAACGGCTGCAATCCCGTTCTTTTTCACCAGCGACAGGAGCTTCAGCGCGGGCCCGGAAGGCCGCTTTTCTCCGCGCTCCCACTTGCTCACCAGATTCGGCGTCACATTGAGATAATTCGCGAAAACCGTCTGGCTCACGTGCTCCCGGTCCCGGAGAGCCTTGATCTGCTCTGGCGACAGCGGCTGCACCGGCGTCAGGCAGGCATCGTCAAACCCCCGCATTGTCCGCTTGTCGATGGCGCCAACTTTGTGCAGAGCCTCCATCGTTTCATGGATGGCGGCCATCGCGTCACTTCGATATTTCTTGCTCATATCGCACCTCCACAAAATCGCCGTTCTTAACCAACTCGTGGATCTGCTTTTCCGTCAACTGCAGCACATGGCGTGCTGCCTCCTTGAACTGCTTCGCTTCATCGGCGTCGATGTTCGCCCTGTCGCTCTTTGCGAAGCCGTAAATGAAAACCGCGCGTACGCCCCGGCGAAAAAGAATGACTGTTCGATACCCACCGGACTTGCCCCGCCCTGGCCGTGCGATCCGCTGCTTGATGACACCGCCGCCGAGTTCGGCATCCACTTGTCTGTTTTCTGCACGCGCTACCGCGTCCACCAGAACGGCGTCGCCGATTTTTTCCTTTCGGGCAAACCGCTCAAGCCATCTCGTCTTAAAGATTGCAGGGCTCAGCGACCGGAGTACCACACCCTTTTATTCTATGGTACCGGGTACCATCTTTCAAGAACGGTCCGGGCCTCAGGAAAAACGAGCCATTCTGCTTAGTGGTCCGGGCAGCGATGCATCGCCGCGGCTAAACGGAATGGCGCGTTACGTCGGCCCGTTTCGGGTCCGCGTTGAAGATGTTTGCCTCTCTATTGGGATCGAACCATATATTATCTGAACCTGGAAGAAAGGAGATTCGCGCAATGCGAGAAACGCATTTTCGCGCTGGCGTGGTGGCTGTTCTGTTTGCGGCCACGTGCCACGCCCAAACTCAGCCAGATGGCGCTTCCAGGAAAACCGAATTCGAAGTGGCGTCGGTTCGCGCAATTCCGACCGATCGGCGCAGACCCTGCTTTATCCAATCGATGCCTCACGACTTATCTCGTCGGCTCTCAGGCCACACGCTACGGTTGCCTGTATCGACGATTGCGAGCCTCGTCATGGATGCATATAACGTCAGGGAGGACCAACTCGCTGGTTTTCCCACCTGGGCGGACTGCTCGGAACGGTACGAACTCAACGCCTTAGTCCCTGAAGGATCGACGACGGGAGAGCAACTCCGGCTGATGCTTCAAACCTTATTGGCGGAGCGATTTCGATTGAAGCTGTGTCGCGAGACGAAGAAAATCACGGTTTATGAATTAAATTGAAGCTGTTCCAGGATCGCACCGCTGAACATCGGAACGCGTGGGGGAGCATACCGCAGCTGATCGAGTTGTTCCTTGACTACCCAGTAGCGGACAAGACCGGGTTATCGGCCTTTTTCGACACAAACTATCACAACACGTGGAACGCGGCTGAGTTGCGGGAGGAACTGCACCAGGCTGCACCAGTGAATCTCGCGCCGGGTAAGGCCTTTCACGGGCTTGCCCCTTCAGTCTTCCACGAGGTTGAGGCAGAATACGGGCTCACAATGAAAAAGGTGACCGCACCCGGCGATCTCCTCGTCATCGAGCACGTCGAGCGTCCGTCAGGCAATTAACGCATCCGGATCTGAACTACTCCCTGCCTCTGAGGATTGCGGCCATCACGCGGGGGCTCCGTGTTCCGTGGATGACGCCAACAACCCAGGGGCTTTTCTTCCGGCGCGCAGGCAACCAGGTATTCGCGCACCAGGAAGGAAGCGAAGAGGCCGTGAAGTGAGGTCCGCGCGTTTGTGGCCCTGATTGGGAAACGAAATCACGGCGCGATTTCTGCTAAGGATTTCCTCGCGCATGCGGCGGGCCGCGAGGGGGTTATTCCGCGCGATGTATTCCCAAATCTCGGTGATGTCCAGCGCCGCAAGCGGATGAAGACGAAAACCCTGCTTGGCGGTCATTGAGGCGAATGCTTCTTGAGCGATTCGTCCGCACGGCGGCAAAGGCTTTCAAAAATTCCTCGCCGGCGATGGGCGTCACTCTTCCGCCTTTCAGGTCATCATAACGCCATGAACTCATGGGCATCATGCGCTCGGCTCTGGCGGCGTCGAGATCGTCGAGCTGAATGAGCGTGCGGTGGTCGAGCGGGGCCGGATGACGAAATTGCTTTGCGTCCGGCGAACGGCGTCAAGCCTTACACGCATGCTGCACGGCGAAGCCGAACCTGCCATTTGAGCCGCTTCATGAAGTGCGGGTCGATACCGAGTCCATGAATTTCTTTGCGTCCTGGCGCTTTTGCGTGAGGATCGGAATTCGAGTC
>CAWHSB010000015.1:0-243986 GCA_963831795.1 Terriglobia bacterium
CGATCATCATGTGCAGGGCTATGAACAGATCGTTCACGAACGTTCTGTTTGGCGGGTTCGGACAACTGCAGACGAGCGCGGGAGCGCAGGAGGCGCGGCCGGTACGCTCGGCGAGCCCCGAAGAAGCGGCTGGAATTCTGGGCGATGCGCGCACCGTGGTGATTATTCCAGGTTACGGAATGGCGGTGGCGCAGGCGCAGCATAAGATCCGTGAACTGCACGATCTGCTGACGAAGCGCGGAGTAGATGTGCGGTTCGCGATTCATCCGGTGGCGGGACGCATGCCGGGGCATATGAACGTGCTGCTCGCCGAGGCGGATGTGCCTTACGACAAGCTGATCGAGATGGAAGATATCAACGGCGAGATGGGGCTGACCGACGTCACGCTGATCGTGGGCGCGAACGACATTGTCAATCCGGCCGCCCAGAACGATCCTCGAGTCCGATCGCAGGCATGCCGATTCTGGATGCATACAAATCGCGGACCATTATGGTCATCAAGCGCGGGATGAGTCCCGGGTTTGCGGGCATCGACAACGAGCTTTATTACATGGACAAGACGTTGATGTTGTTCGGGGACGCGAAGTCGTTCGTGGCGAGTTTAGTCAAAGAGATCGGTTCGAACCACGATTGAAGACGAATCTCACGCCAAGCCGCAACGACGCAAAGAAAGGCATATAAGAATTCTCGTCGGGCCTCCCCGAAGGTTCGGTGCTGTCCGCCTGTTCCCGGGCGGACGAAGCAATATCGTTTTCGTTTTTCTTTGCGTCTTTGCGGCTTGGCGTGAGACCCTTGTTTTTCGCCTTCGGAACAGGCCCACGTTACACTGAATTCACACCCCATGATTCAGCAGTCAATCCCCGAGGGGCTTACCTTCGACGACGTTCTTCTTTTACCGGCCCGCAGTTCAGTCCTCCCCGCAGAGGCTGACACACGAACGCGGCTGACCCGCAAAATCCCCCTGAACGTGCCCATCGTCAGCGCCGCGATGGATACGGTCACCGAATCCCATCTCGCGATCGCGTTGGCCCAGCAGGGCGGCATCGGTTTCATTCACCGAAACATGTCGATCGACCGGCAGGCCGAGGAGGTCGACCGGGTCAAGCGGAGTGAAAGCGGGATGATCGTCGACCCGATCACCATCGCGCCCGACAAGCGTATTTCCGATGCCCTCGCGTTGATGGAGCGCTATCGCATTTCCGGCGTTCCGGTGACGCAGGACGGAAAACTCGTGGGCATTCTGACCAACCGCGATCTGCGCTTCGAATCGCGCTTCGATCTGCCCATCTCGGACGTGATGACGAAGGAGCATCTGATCACAGTCCCCGTGGGCACGACGCTGGATGAGGCGGAAGAGATTCTGCACCGTCATCGCGTGGAGAAACTGCTCGTAGTGGACGATCAGTATTTTCTGAAAGGCCTGATTACCGTCAAGGACATTCAGAAGAAGCTCAAATATCCGAACTCCGCCAAGGACGAACAGGGTCGGTTGCGCGCCGGCGCCGCGGTAGGGGCGACCGGTGACTTCCTGGAGCGCGCGCAGGAATTGGTGCGGCGCAAGGTCGATGTGCTGGCGATCGATACAGCTCATGCCCACAGCCAGCGGGTGGTCGATGCCGTCAGAGCCGTCAAGAACGCGCTGCCGGATATCCAGCTCATCGTCGGGAATGTCGGCACTTATGAGGGCGCGTGCGAACTGATCTCACTGGGAGTGGATGGTATTAAGGTCGGGATTGGACCGGGTTCGATCTGCACGACACGCATCGTCTCGGGCGCCGGCGTTCCGCAGCTTACGGCAGTTGCCGAGTGCAGCCGAGCCGCGAAAGAAGGCAATGTCCCGCTGATTGCCGACGGCGGTATCAAATTTTCGGGCGACATTACGAAGGCGGTCGCGGCGGGCGCCGATTGCGTGATGATCGGGAGTCTGCTGGCTGGTACGGACGAGAGTCCGGGAGAACGATTCTCTATCAGGGGCGGACGTTCAAGACCTATCGCGGAATGGGATCTCTCGGCGCCATGGCGACCGGTAGCGCAGACCGGTATGCTCTCGATCCCACGCAGAAACTGGTTCCGGAAGGCATCGAGGGCCGGGTCGCTTCCAAGGGGCCGCTTTCCGACCTGATTTATCAGCTGGTCGGCGGGTTGAAGGCGGGCATGGGATATTGCGGCTGCCGCACGATCGGGCAGATGCATTGCGAGGCGCGGTTCATCCGGGTATCGCCGGCGGGGCTGCGCGAGAGTCACGTGCACGACGTGATCATCACCAAAGAAGCGCCCAATTACCGCATCGAATAAGCCGCGAGGCAACCGGATGACGGGAACTCCTCTCAGCGGGTCGATCTGGACTCTCTGGATGTATGACGTCTGCGAGGAGATCAATCTCGACGCGCTGCGAGCGATTCTCGGCGTGGAAGCGCGGCGCGAACCGGGCTTTCGTCTTCCGGCCCCCGAGTATGTGCGGTTCGAGCGTCCGCCGGTGGTGGAGGGCCTCGAACCGATGGTGCTGGAAAGCGGCGCGTGTCTTCAAGGTGAGCTGAATTATTACGAATACGGCGTGGTGAGCATCAAGCTGGAGTTGCCGTTCTCGAGCAGCTGGCCGGAGCTTACGGAATTATCCAGCCGATGGATGACGAATACCGAACCGGAAGCTCAGGCTGTCCAGGTGGTTCGCCGCAGGCTTGAGCGGGCGCGTTCGGCGCTTGTAAATCCGCACCCGGACTGGTTGAGCGAGGATTACTACATCATTCACTTGCAGGGCGGCAGCACCGCCAGCTCAGCTGTAGCGAAGACAGCGGCAGAATTAATCGCGCAACACGGCCAGGAAATCGCGAGAATTGTCCGCGGTGAACAAGCGGAGCTGTCTTCGGGTGAGATCGAGGAGATTCTTGGTTCGCGGCTGTCTTATTATCCGGACGATCTGCTGGTGG
Organism: Terriglobia bacterium; assembly: GCA_963831795.1. Taxonomy (GTDB): domain Bacteria; phylum Acidobacteriota; class Terriglobia; order Bryobacterales; family Bryobacteraceae; genus BOG-234. Next base: position 2,928 of record CAWHSB010000015.1, read on the forward strand.
TCGGGTGGACGGCGGCCTTCATTCACGACACGGCGGAAGACGCCGCTCCGACGATTCAACTGCTGGAGTATGCCAATACGCAGTTGCTGGAGTTTCGCTACTATGACGCGGTTCTGAGCCGGCTGCTGCAGGGCGTTTACCGTTCGCTTGAGAAGAAAGGCGGGTTTTGGGCGCGCTGGCGTCTCGCTTCGCAGGCGGAAGATTTGAACAAGATCCGGCTGGATATCCGTGAACTCACGGAACGGGTGGATACATCGATCAAGTTCCTGAGCGATATGTTCTCGGCGCGATTGTACCGTCTGGCGGCCAATAAAGTGGGAGTGAAGGATTACCGCAAGCTGGTGGATGGCAAGCTCGATACGGCCGGTGAGCTGTACGAGTTCATGATGGACCAGTTTCATCAGAGCCGGGCGTTCGTGCTTGAGGTGCTGGTGGTGATCATCCTGATTATTGAGCTGGTTTTTCTTTTTCGGGGTAAGGGCTGAAAGTTTCGCGCAAAGACGCAAAGACGCAAAGAAAAGCGAAGAGAAATTTATACGTTCCCGTCTTCGATCAGGCCGTTTACGATTCGGACGATTCCGTCTTTGATGAGCGCTACGTTGAAGTTAATCAGCAACCCGAGGCGTTTGTCGGCCAGCCTGAGGTAGGTCGTAAGCTGCTTCCGATGGACAGGAGCGATCGCTTCGATCGACTTGATCTCCACGATGATTTTATCCTCGACTATCAGGTCTGCTCGAAACCCGGCTTCGATCCGAAGGTCGTCATAAATGATTGGAATCGGCTGCTGACGCGCAACACGAAGTCCACGGCGCACCAACTCGTGCGAAAGGACCGCCTCATAGACCGACTCCAGCAAACCCGGGCCGAGGGTTGTGTGAATCCGGAAGGCGGAATCGACAATCTCCCTCGCAATAGCGTTCTCACTCATCTTTTTTACTTTGCGCCTTTGCGTCTTTGCGCGAAAATCTTTTAACTGGACATACCACTTTCCATTGCTATAATCGAAACATAATATTCGCCTTTTGTTCGCATGTCAGGAGATGCCCACCATGGATGAAAAAGAACGCGCACGCGCACTGGAACAGACGCTCGGCCAGATCGAGAAGCAATTCGGAAAGGGCTCGATTTTGCGGCTCGGGGCGAAGGACGCAATCGTCCCGGTCTCGGTCATCTCAACCGGATCCATTGCGCTCGATGCTGCGCTGGGAACGGGCGGATTCCCGCGCGGGCGCATCTGCGAGATCTACGGTCCGGAATCCTCGGGCAAGACGACGATCGCCCTCCAGGTGATCGCCGAATCGCAGAAGAAGGGGGGAATGGCCGCGTTCATCGATGTGGAGCACGCGCTGGACCCGGCTTATGCGCGGAAACTTGGGGTGGATGTCGATAACCTGCTGGTTTCGCAGCCCGATTATGGCGAGCAGGCGCTCGAGATCACGGGCGCGCTGATCGCATCCGGTTCGATCGACGTGCTGGTGGTGGACTCGGTCGCGGCGCTGGTTCCCAAGGCCGAACTGGACGGCGAAATGGGCGATTCGCATATGGGCTTGCAGGCGCGGCTGATGTCGCAGGCGCTGCGGAAGCTCACCGGTATCGTGTCCAAGTCGAAGACTTGCCTCATCTTCATCAATCAGATCCGCGAGAAGATCGGCGTCATGTTCGGCAGCCCGGAAACAACGACGGGCGGCCGCGCACTCAAGTTCTATTCTTCGGTGCGAGTGGATATTCGCCGGATCGCCGCTATTAAAGACGGCGACGCCGTGGTCGGCAACCGTACCAAGGTCAAGGTGGTGAAGAACAAGCTGGCGTCCCCGTTCCGCGAAGCGGAGTTCGACATCGTGTACGGCGAAGGCATTTCGCGCGAAGGCGAGATAATCGATCTGGGCGTGCAACACAACGTGATCGAGAAGAGCGGTTCGTGGTTCAGCTACAAGACCGAGCGGATCGGACAGGGGCGCGAAAATGCCCGTCAGTTCCTGAAAGACAATCAGGACATCCGGCAGAGTATCGATCTGGAGTTGCGTAAGGCGCTGGGATTGATTCGGATTGAGCCGGTGAATGGAAGCGCCGCGGGAGCGGGAGCGGCGGCCGCAGGAAACGGTCCGATTCCGGCGCCCGGAATGCGGCCGGCCCCCACCGCCGCTCCACGGGGCCGGTGATATAGCAGGCGATATACAGATCCGGCAGGCGACAACAGAAGACATCGGCGCAATCGCCGATATCCTTCGGGAAGCCGCGCAATGGCTCACGCAGGCAGGCATGCCGTTGTGGCGCGAGGGCGAACTGGAACCGGACCAGATTGCCGCGGATGTCGAAGGGGGACTGTTTTTCCTGGCCGAATGTTCAGCTGAGTGTTCGAACGATCCCGCCGGCACGTTCAAATTTCAGCTTGAAGATCCTGTTTTCTGGCCGGACGTGAGCCACGACAATGCGGCCTACATCCATCGCCTCGCGGTGCGGAGGCGCTATGCGGGCCGTGGCTTGTCCGCCGAACTTCTGCGCTGGGCGGCGGACCGGACTCACGTTCTGGGCCGCCGGTTCCTTCGCCTCGACTTCGAAGCGTCGCGCCCGCGTTTACGCGAGATCTACGAGCGCTTCGGCTTCCGCCACCATAGCGATGCGCAAGTTGGCACTTATCTGGTTTCGCGATACGAGTACGACGTCGCGTCACGCGCAAGCCATGTCTCGTAAAGACCGCCGCATTTCGTTGAATGCTCGCAGTTGATCGAATGAAATCGCGGTTCTCTCGCAAGCGGCTCTTCTCCACATACCAGACCACAGGTCTTCAGTGGACGAGCCGGCGTCCTGCGCGCTAAGATCTTCGGCCAGATACAGGGTTGCGGTGAGAACGGACGTAAAATGTCCCGGCCGGTGATGCAGAGCGACCGCATCCACGATTCGCTCCGGCAGATCCCAACCGCGGAGAATCTCAGCGCCCAGCCTGGAATGATCGGTGCCGTAAGCCAGCGCCTCGGCATAGACCCGTGGAAAGCCGGCCTGGAGCCAGCTGTCCTCCTGGGCGCGGCGGTCGGCCGGAAAGACCGTCAATCCGAGACGGCCGATGTCGTGCAGGAGGCCCGTAAGATAAGCCGTTTCCGTATCAATACCGCAAAAACGCGCGAGGTTCAGCATGAGGTCGGCAACTGTTTGCGAATGCTCCCACAATTCTCTGAGCGTTCGCGATGCAAAGAGCCCGGCGAGGCAGCAGGCGATTGCGATCCGGCGAGCCTCGGGAACACCGACGCGCAAAATCGCCTCCCTCAGGCGGATGATTTCGAATCGCGATCCGAACTGCGCCGAATTCGCAGCCCCCAGCAGTCTGGCCGAGAGAACCGGATCGGAGGCCGCAATTTTCTCAAGTTCGAGGGTGGAGATCGCATCTTCAGAAATGCGCAGCAGCCGGGAAACCGCCGAGGGCATCACGGGAAGCGATCGGACATCCGGACGAAAGGCGGGAGAAAAGAACCCGGCGATTCCCGCCAGAGCCAGACGTTCCGACTCCGTTCCATCAAGGATAAATTCCGAAATTGCTTCGTCCAGAGTTCCGCCTTCAAGGGCGGCGGATTCGACCGCATCATCGAATTCCTCGCACAACTCGAACGCCCGGTCGGCTGCTGAAGGCAGTCGGTCGGTGAGCCTGCGGGTCAGCTCGGCTACTCGCCGTGAATGGGCCTCGGCTTCTGCGCCGCGGCCAGACAGTAGTTGCATCAGGTTGTCTCGCTTTCTCGGGAATCTATCGGCGGACAACTCGGGAAACTTTAGGGAGCTTATTTTTGCGACAACGCGCGCCCGATATCGAGGTGGAACGACGGGCTGCCCCGCGTGCCCCCGATCGTAATCGGCAGAACCGCCCCCGCGCCGTCGTGCGTGAAAAGCGGATCGACAGCCTTGAGGAGAACACTCTTGATGCCGGTGGTCATCTCCGAGACTTTCGCCTCGAGTTTGGCTGTCCCCTGAAAATCGAGTTCGCCGGAACGCAGCCCGTACTGCCCATGCAGGTCGACGTTAGCGCCCGGTACCTGGAACGCGAGTTGAGGGAGCGCGAGGGTACCGTTCCGGAGATGAAAGTTTCCTGCGAAATCCGCGGTGACATCCCGGGTGCTGGTTTCTTTGGGCTCGCCTTTCGCGTGGTGGCTGAGGCTGGCGATCTTCTGCTGCACGTCCGCGCTGGTGAACCTGATGCGGTTCAGTGTAAAACGGCCGTCCAGCTGAAGGCGGTCGACGACCGGCTTCTCGCCAGGAGGGATTTTGACGGTGGTGTTGAACGCTATCGTGCCAGTCATCGGCGGCCGGGGGCTTTTGACCGCAAGGCGAAGAAAATCGTCCAGACCGGTCTTTCCGGCGTTTGCCTTGAGATCGATTTCCTTATGCGTCCCCGGAGCGGTGCGCGCAATCGACCCGCTTACCTCAAAAGCCGAATCGCCCAGCACCGCATGGACCGGGTGCAGGTCCGTATTGCCATTCGTGCCGTCCACGGTGGCCGCGAACGAGGTGCGAAGGCGCAACGGATGGTCGGCGATATCGAGCGAGAAGTCGGGCGTATCGGTGGTTCCATTGACTTCGATGCGATCCAGTTCTCCATGGTATGCGCCATCCGATGCGAGAATTCCACTGATTCCTTTGAACACTGAAAGATTGGCATTCCGGAAGGTATAGTTTCCCGAGACCGGGGTGCTCCCGGGATCATCCTGGTCCCAGGGTCCGAACTGCCCGGTGCTGTGGATCAGACCGGGCGGTTTGGCGTTCTCGAGCACCGTCTGAAAATTCATGGGAACGTTCTTTCCCACGGCATGCAGGTGCAACTGCCGGATCTTAAACGTCAGCGGCGCCTTTGACGGATCCGACGGGAAGGTCTGGAGGGTCGTACCGTCAGCCGTGATGTCCTCAAGAATAAACGTGATATTCGGGGTGCCCGAGCCCTCGGGCCGGGATCGCTCCGATTTTGGCGGAATGCGAATTTGCAGTCCTTCGAGTTTCAGCTGGCGGATGCGTTTGGGATGACGAAAGAACCCAATAAATCTCGCTTCGAGAACGAAGCGCCGGATCTCGATCAGGGGCGGCAGATCCTTCCGGCCGGGAACGCGCAAAACCAGATTCTCACCGGTTGCCCGAACGAGGGGGAAGAGCGAGATCTGGAGATTCCCGAGCTCGACGTCGCTCTTATAGCGCTGCTTCAGGGCCGAGAGTACGTAGTCCCGCGCGACCGGCTGGAAGCGGATCACCAGCACGGCGACCGTCACGGAAAGCGCCACCAGCACGCTGATAGCGATCCATAAAATGATTCGAGTACGGCGAGACAGGGCCAACGCGTGGATATGTCAGCACGTCAGTTGCCGTTCGGCGCCTGGCGCCAGCGGTGGGCTGCTGCCGGCCGCACAGCGGCCGATGGCTTCCACAACTGATTCACCAGGGCTTCGAGCTGGGTTTCCGGGAGGGTCATTGCCAGATTCAGGTCTGGGCCGCTTGTTGTGACCTGAACGTTCTGAAGCAACTGGGCCAACTGCGCCGCCTGAGCATCCTTGCCCGAATTCATCGACAACAGGTTCACCCCGAGCTTCACGACCGCGGCAAGAGACGTGGCGTTCTGCGCCGTGTCCGCGACCACGTGCCCGCTTACCTGTACATCCGAGCCGAATTTTACGCCGCCGGTGAAGGATTGGACACTTTTCAGAATTGACAACACCTGCGCAGCGGGTCCTGTTCCGGTAGCCCCGGCGGCTGGCATCAATGAGGCCACGGAAGCCGAACTGACGATCCACTCGTCTTCGCTCTCGCTGAGTTGATTCACCTTCAGGGCCAGGGCGGGATCGATCGAGTTCGTTCCGGTGCTGCGATCGATCGCAGCTTTGACCGAGGCGAGATCGCCGGCGACTGCGATGGTGGGCCCAACGAATGCAAGAGCCTGCGTCGCGTTCGCCTTATGATTTGTCAGGCTGAACAGCGTTGCGCCGCCGTAGGTCTGACTCTGCACGTCAGGATGCCCCGCTACGGCCGCGGAAATTTTATCGACGTTGAAAGTGCCGCGCACAAGGAGCAGACCGGTGTGATTCGCCGGATCGGCCGCGGTGGCGGCTAACACCTCGGAAATGTCCTGCAGCGGGTTGAAACCGGTTGCGGCGATGAACTTCTGTGCTTCCTCACCCTGTAGCAGGACCTTCGAGAGCACGAATTGACCGAACGGGCTGATTTTAGTGGTTGTAGCGTTTACGCCCGCGAGGATCTTCGCGTCCGGCATGACGAGATTCATCAATTCCGGATCGGCCGCGAATGCGGACGAGCCCCCAAAAGATGCCAGCAGAAGAAGGGATGCCGCCGAAAAAGTAATGTGCCGCATAGTCTCTGTTTAATGCTAACGCAGCGAAAGCGTACCGGGTTCACGGTTTTTCCGGGACAGCCTCCCGAGCGCGAGCCTTATCGTAGAATCGGAGAGCATTCAATGACCAGCCCGAAACCCCTTCCCCCCGCTCCCGAGAAAATCATGCGGTACACATGGGGCTACGCTCCACCCCTGATTCTCGAGGCCGCGGTGCGTAATCATGTATTCGACGCGCTGGAGCAGGGTCCGAAGACTGTGGCCGAAGTGAGCGCCGCCACAGGAGCGTCCGAGCGGGGCCTCAGCTCGATTATGAATGCGCTTGTCGGCCTCGAACTTCTGGTTCGCGACGAAACCGGAAGATTTGCGCTGACGCCGGAAAGCGCAGCTTATCTGGTCAGCGACAAACCGGGTTATCTCGGGGGAATGCTGGCGCATTCGAGCACACAATTAATCCCCGGATGGCTGGAACTCCCGGAGATCGTACGGACAGGGCATCCCGGGAAGACGGTGAATCAGCAGGCGGAAGGGTCGGTATTCTTCGAGCAGTTCGTGAGTGCGCTTTTCGCGATGAATTACCCATCCGCTGTGGCCGCAGCCGACGCGCTGGGAATCGCATCGGCGAAAGAACCGGTGAAGGTGCTGGATATCGCGGCGGGTTCGGGCGTATTCGGTATCGCCTTCGCTCAGCGCTCGCCCGCTGGTGACGGTGACAGCCGTCGACTGGCCCAAGGTAATCGAAATCACGCGCCGCACGACGGCTCGGTGCGGCGTTGCAGAGCGTTGTTCGTTCGTCGCGGGTGACATCGACGCGGCCGATTTCGGGACGGGTTACAACGTTGCCACCCTCGGCCACATTCTGCACAGCGAAGGCGAGGAGCGAAGCCGCAAGCTGCTTTGCAAAACGTACCAGGCGATGGCGCCGGGCGGCACGATCGTGATCGCGGAGTTTCTTGTGAATGCGGATCGCCGCGGACCTGTCAACGGTCTTCTTTTCGATGTGAACATGCTCGTTCACACGGAGAAGGGCGGAACGTACAGCTTCGAAGAGATTCGCGGATGGCTGGAGGAATGCGGATTCCACGACGCGCGAACGGTTCGCGTCGCCGGGTCCGTCGCCCCTGATTTTTGCCACCAGGTGAACGTCTGAGCGTTCGCCGGCATTCCGTTCTGCCGGGCCTTCTCGCTGTGGCGGCGGGCGTTTCAATCTTTGCCGCGATCGCGATAAGCGTAAAAGAGGGCGCGACGCAGGCATTCGATCGGCGGCTGCTGCTTGCAATGCGCCATCCGGTCGACCTCTCCCCGATCGGTTCTCGCTCCGTGCAGGAAGCGGCGCGCGACTTCACCTCGCTGGGCGGGACCGCCGTGCTTGCGCTCGTCACCCTTGCTACCGCGGGCTTCCTTGCGCTCGACGGGAAAAAAACATATGGCCTTGTTTACCTGCGCCTCAGTCGCAGGTGGAATGGTTATGTCGAATCTGCTGAAGGATGTCTTCCAGCGTCCCCGGCCCGAAATCGTGCCGCATATCGTCTACGCGTCCAACACAAGTTTTCCCAGCGGACATTCGATGCTGTCCGCCGTCACGTATCTGACTCTGGGCGTCCTGCTGGCGCGATCTCACAAACGGAAAGCGCTCAAGGCCTACTTTCTTTTTATCGCGGCTTTGCTGAGCCTCATGGTGGGAGTTACTCGCGTATATCTGGGTGTCCACTGGCCTACCGACGTGCTTGCCGGTTGGACCGCCGGAGCGGTTTGGGCGCTGGGCTGCTGGCTTGTCGCGGGATGGCTGCAAAGCCGAAAGGCGATCGAGCCGGAAGAAAAACACACGGCCGGCTGATCTGAACGGAGTGATTGAAAAGGCTGAAAACGCTTGCTTCCGCGCGCGGCTCGGAAATGTCGCCCCATGTTGCAGACAATTGCCGAGCCACGACCCAGCATCCCCTTCAGGGTGCCGGCACGGGAGGGAGTGCTATTCGAATAGCCTTTTTCAGTACCTGCTAAGGTTGCAGCATCCGGCGGTCGCATTCCGCAATGCCGGATTGGGCTTCCTTCAAGCGACGGGCCGTGTCTTCAGTCTGGGGCGTCCAGAGCTTCCAGCGGGCTGCGTTCTTCTGAAAGAAGAGCCGGGCCCATCCGTAGTTGCGGTTGCTGAGAAGCATGCGCGCATAGAGGTCGTCGAGATCGGAGGCGCCTTCCATGGCTTCGAGCGTAGGCTTCGGCACCGCGAGCAATCGACTCGCCAGCGGCTCACCGCTCTGAATGAGCGCGGCCGCGTCGTCCGGTTTGCCGTTTTTCAGGAAGGTCTTCGCCTTCAGATTCTGCGTTGCCAGTTGTTCGACAGTCTGGCTGTACCAGGGTTCTTTGGTCTGGTCCCGTTTCACTGCCTGAGGCGGCGGAGGCGCTGGCGCGCACGCGGTAAACATCAGGGCGGCATAAATCAGAATGAGAAGTGATCGCATTCAATTCATAATCGCTGACCTTCAAACGAATAGCGCCACAAGACCGGTTACCACCAATGCGATGGCCCATATCAGGTCCAGATTGAACCACGACCGGCGAAGCATTGCCAGACCGAATTTCTGATAGACGAGCAACGCCACCGCCGCGGTCACGGTGAAGTATCCCAGCGTGTGGATGAGCGTGGCCCAGACGCCGCCGCTCGCGCCTTGGGCCGCGGCCATATGATGATGCGCATGAGGCCCCGCCAGCACCACCGGCAGCACCATCAGACCGGCGCCGTGCGCGGACGCCATGAGAAACGACCAGATGGTGAGGTCGCGAAAACCTACTTGCATGCCGCCCCAGCGAAAGTGCCGGCTGCGGATCAGCTTGTACACACCCAGCCCCACCAGCGTCACGGCCACGCCGATCCGGATGTACGTCAGCGGCAGCGCCACCTGCGCCAGTTCAGCGATGAGAACCACCACGCCGATCGCCAGCGCGTGACCCAGGGCGATGGGCGGCAGCGACCACGCGACAGCTCGCGTGCGATGCTCCTGCATGCCGCGAGCCACCGCGAACAACCACCCCATGCCGGGATTGATGCCGTGATAGGCCCCCAGCAAGAACAGCGTGGGCCAGACTGCCAATTCCTCGCTCATGCGTAGCAGTAGGAGTCTGAAGAGGCGTCGCCGCCTTCCAGACGGACCTGGTGAGCCGCGCAGTTCACCGAACTCGACGAAGAACTTCGGATCGATCTCCATGCCGCCTTCCGGCTTGGCGTCGAGCTTCACCATCCAGCCGTTGATGCCTTCCGGATAAAACTGCGCGTCCCACGGAGTATAGAGAGAGTTTGTGAAGTAGATGCGCTTGCCGTCGCGGCTGAGCTCCACCATTTGCGGCGCGCCGTTCAACGGAGTCTTCGGATGCTTCGGATGCGCAGCCTTGCGCACGATTCCACCCAGGTGCACCGATCCGGTTTTTCGCGGATGGAAGGGATCGGAGACATCGTATTGCAGAAACTCGCCGGTGCCAAAGCAGGAAACGTACAGGAAGCGGTCGTCGAGCGAGAGATTGATGTCGGTGATCAAGCGGTGGAACGGCCTTGAAGCCTTGCAGCAGCGGCGGCAGGGTGGCCGGATCGGCGGGCTCGGCGGGAATCTCGATCACTTTCTTGATGGCCCATTTGCCGTTGTCGCGATACCAGAGCCAGACCGACGCGGAGAGATCTTTCAGCGAGATCACCACGCCCAGAAAACCGTACGCGCGGGTGGGGTCGTGCGCCGGACGCAGTTCCAGCGCCATCTGATGCTCGGCGCCCAAATCGAGTTCCTGCAGATGACGCCGCTTGGGCAGATCCCAGACGTGCAGCTTGTGGCCGTAGCCGCCAGCCAGCAGGATTTCCGGATTCACTCCCTTGTTCACCATGTTGGGCGTTCCCCATTCGCTGGTGATGAGAGTGTCGAATCCCAGGTGCCACCAGAAATCGTAAGCGAGCTTCTGAGGGCCGCGATCCAGCTCCCACTTGCCGAGGACATCGAAGCTCTCGTGATCCATCACGAAAATTCCGCCGGGGCCGTCGCCGTCCGGAGCTCCCAGCGCGCTCATCAGGATTCCGTCGGGACCGCAATGAACCGTGTGCGGGGATGCGTATCCCGTGCGCGCGGCCAACGTCTCCGGCTCAATCACCTTCACGATTTGCGGGTTGCGCGGATCCGGCTTGGTATCGATGATGTGGATGCGCGACGAGTTGATGCCCGGCACCACCAGGTAGCGGCGCTCCACATGGGGATGCGGAGCGTGCGGGCACAGGCAGGCGCTGCAGGCGTTCCAGCCGAAATGATGCAACTCGTCGCCGGCATTCGGCATGTCCACCTGGCCGACGAGATTGCCGTAGCCGGAGGATGCCGGATCGACGTCCACGACGCCCATTGCGTCGTGACGGCCGTTATTCTTTCCGTTGACCATCGCGACGTAGGCCAGCTTTTCCGCCGGCGCATCCATGGCCATCTTGGGCGAAGGGTAAAACGTGGGATCGGGTCGCCACATTGACATTTGATATCTCCTTGATAGACTTAGATGAGCGAAACAGTGACTCGCATGAAGGTGGCAGGAATAAACGTGCCGGCGTCCTTACTCTTGTTCTGCGAGTTCGCCAGTTCCACAAGTTGGTTGTGGAGTTCCTCCGCCTTCCCGTTTTTCCGGGCCGCTTCGACGGCGTTCATGGTCGGTCCATAGAATTTTTCAAATAGCTCGATGAACTGTGTCGGGCTTTTGTCGGGCGAGGCAAAGTAGTACGTGTCCTTGACCATGGAGATGTTCTCCTTGGGCACTCCCGCCTGGCCAAAGCGCTCGATGATGTGGCTCTCCACGCCCCACGTCATCGGGACTGACGAAGCCTTCCGGCGGCGGAGGCGTAAACGCCGAGCTGATCTTCAGCAGCTGCGATACGAACGTCGGATCGTTCGGAATCCAGTTGCCCATGACGATGCGGCCGCCGGGTTTCGTGACGCGCACCATCTCCTTGGCGACATCGAACGGCTTGGGCGCAAACATGGCGCCAAATACGGAAATGGTCAGATCAAACGAATCGGTCGGCGACGCCTTCCAGATTGCACGCGTCTCCTTCTTGAAACTTCAGCTGGTTGAGACCCGCTTCCGCGGCTCGTTTGTTCCCGGCTTCCACCAGATTCCTGGCAATGTCGATTCCGGTCACTTCCGCTCCCGTTCGGGCCAGCGGAATCGCCGTGGTGCCGTCTCCGCAGCCGAGGTCCAGAACCCGCAGCGGCGGCGTGATCGCCGATGGACTGAACGACCGCCTCACCAGACTGACGCATGAAAGCGGCAATTTCGGTGAAGTCGCCTTTTTCCCACAATGCTTTGTTCGGATTCACAGAAAGCTCCTTTGTCTTCGGACTCGCCCGTCAACTAAGCCTGCGGGAGTCGCCCTTCAGAGCTACAATTGTGCAGTGCTTCGCCGGTACAACCATGCCCGAGCGTCGCCATGACTTGCTCGAACGGCTTGCGGAGGCAGATTCGCTTTGCCGGGAGGCCAGGGAACTTTGCAGATAGTCCAAAGGACCGAATGGATGCGTTCTCCCAAATCCTGAGCGGAGTCAAACTGAACGGCGCAGTGTTCTTCACCGCCGAATTCTCGGCTCCATGGGGGTTTTCGACGCCCGCGGCGAATCTGATGGCGGCCAGGCTCGCTCCGGGGGCGGAGCACCTTGTGCTCTACCATCTGGTCATCGAAGGCGGGGCCGTCATCGAGTTAACCGATGGACAGTGCACCTGAACTCGAGCCCGGCGACGTCGTCATCTTTCCGCATGGGGATCCTCACCACATGAGCAGCGGTAAAGGAGCGACCCGGCCATTCCCGAACTACGGGATCACCGCCAAGATCAAGGCGCGCGACTTGAGTCCCTTGCACGCCGGCGGCGGCGGTGAAATTTCGCGGTTCGTGTGCGGGTACATGACTTGCGACCCGTACCTCAGCCGCCCGATCCTGAGCGGACTTCCACCGGTCTTCAAGGTCAACATCCGGACCGATCGCTCCGGGCACTGGCTGGAGAATTCCATTCTGCATCTGGTGGAAGAAGCCGCTTCCGGACGAATCGGCAGCGATGCCATGCTCGCCAAACTCTCGGAGGCCTTGTTCGTCGACACCTTGCGGCGCTACGTGGCCGGCTTGCCCGAACAGCAAACGGGATGGCTCACGGGAGCGCGCGATCCCATCGTGGGGAAAAGCCTCGGCTTGCTGCATAGCCGCATCGCCCATCCGTGGACCATCGCGGATCTCGCGGACGAGGTGGGCATTTCGCGGTCGGCTCTGGTGGAGCGCTTTACGCGATATCTCTCCGAGCCGCCGATGACGTATTTGACCCGCTGGAGGCTTCAACTGGCCGCGCGATCGCTCGAAAGGACATCGCGAGGCGTCGCGGAAATCGCCGCCGACGTCGGATACGAATCGGAGGCGGCCTTCAATCGCGCATTCAAGCGTGAGTTCGGGCAGCCTCCGGGCCGATACCGCAGCGATCATAAGACTGTCGCCGATCGCCAGAGATAACTTCCGAGGCTGCGAGACGATGGAGGAAGCTATGACAATTGCACACGACGAATCCAGTCTTGTCGGCGATGAGATTGCGGCAGAGGAACTGCTCGTTCGAGCCCGAAAGCTGCGGCCCATAGTCGAAGAGCAAGCCGCCGAGACCAAGGTGTGGATGGAAATAGCGCGCGGCGACGCATCGGCGGCGTGGTGCGGATGCCTCGCGGCGAACCATTCGCTGCAACTCGGCTCGTGGTGGCCTGAGCGTGTGCAAGACGAGATCTTCGGCACGAATGGCGACTTCAAAGCCGCGTCGGTCGCCGCGCCGCTCTCCGGCTTCGCCCGGCGCGTCGACAGCGGCTGGGAGCTCAACGGAAAGGTGTCGTACTGCTCCGGCATCCCGTACGCGACCCACTATGTAGGTGAGGCGCTGCCCGAGCCGGCCGAAAAAGGCGGAGCCCCCGGCCCTCCGTTGCTGTTCGTAGCGCCGCGCAGCGCCTTCAGGGTTCTCGACGATTGGGGCGAGTTGCTCGGCCTTGTCGGGAGCGGATCCAACAGCATCGTATTCGACAAGGCGGTCGTGCCCGCGCACTGGGTGATCGAGAACACGCATATGGCGGACGTCGACCCTGCGGCGGAACGGTCGGCTCGCGACTCCACGGCAACCCGATGTACGCGACGCGCGGAATCGGCTTCTTTACGATGACCGTCGGCGCGATTATGATCGGGGCCGCGCTCGGCGCGCTCGATGAGTTCGAGCGCATCCTCAAAACCCGCAAGACGATGCGCCCGCCGTTCGCGCCATGGGCCGAGACCCCGGACTATCAGCGCTGGTTCGGCACAGCAATCACGAAGCTCAAGGTGGCGGAGATTGCAAACCTCGAGGCCGCCCGGATGCAGATGGAATACGGCCGCGCCACTGTCGAAGATGGCGGGCCCTATACATTCGGCGACGACCAGCTCATCGGTGCGATTGCGCGCGACGCCTACTCCGATGCGTGGCAAGCCTTCCAGACCTGGATCTTCCGTTACGCAGGATCGAGCGCGGGCAAGCGCGGCATGAAGATGGAACGGGTGCTGCGGGATATGGCCATAGGCTGGAGCCACTTCAACACCGCCAATAACGAATGGGCTTATGTCGAGGTAGCAAAGGCCCGGCTCGGATTGCCTCACTCCCCGATGTTTTGACCGGACGCTTTGCGCCCTCAACCTGATTCGGATGTCAGAACAGAGAAACGCACTCGCTCGGAGCGTTGCAGCGCCTTGAGAATAGCCAGAGATTTTCAGCCGACGGACTACCCTTTGGCCCCAGCATGCGCATCAGGCTCTTGGTCGGTATATGAGTGCGTTTTTCAAGAATCTGAAAACCAACCGTCGCGTTCACATAATCGCGGAGCACCGCTTTCCCTGTCGCGAGATCTCCTGTGATGATGCATTCGACCGCTTCGCGCAGCAAGGCGCGCCGGAATTCGGGCTCCGCCTGCGCCCGTGCCCGTATCGTCTCTTTGAAGTCATGCGTCAGCGGCATCAATCCGTCTCCTCTTTCTTACGCAGTTTGTAATTCGCCCGGCGTTCCTGCTCGGCCGCAATATCCTTCGATTGACGCTTTTTTGATCCTCCGCCGACAAGGATTACAAGCCGGTCGCCAATCTTTCCCGAAATAAATGCGATAGCTTGGCCCGAAATCGATCCTGCATTCAAAAACGCCCGCACCCACTCCAGGGCTGCGCGGGCACAGGCATTGAGCATCAGGTATGCGCTGGCGGAAATGAGGAGTGATCGTATCCAATTTCATCATGTTGACCGGCTGACCGGAACAGGACAAGAATGAAATATGGACTGCGCGGAAGTCAAAGCCGCATTACGTGCCAGCGAACGCGAATTGAAAGCGATCGGGGTGGTCAGCGCGTCCATTTTTGGCTCGGTGGCGCGCGGTGACGCAGGCCCGGATTCTGATATCGACGTTGCTGTGAGGTTGGCCGACAACTTTTCAAGGGGTGGTTTCGATTACTTTGAACAGATCGAGGCGCTGCAAAGACAGCTCTCCGCCATTCTGGGCCGCAGAGTAGATGTGATCGAGGAGCCTGTCCGTAAGCAACGGCTGCAGGCTGAAATCGACCGGGACCGCAGCTTTGCCTTCTAGTCGCGTTCCTCACCGTCTGCAAGATATCATCGACAACGCCCAGGCGATCTTTAACTACACGGCCGAGATGGATTTAGTCGCATTCGAAGAAAATCGGTTGGTTTACGATGCAGTGGAGCGCTGCGTTGAGCGAATCACCGAAGCGGCAACGAAACTCGGCGACATGGCGCTGTACCTGATGCCGGACCAGCCCTGGCAGAAGATCAGGGCCTTCGGAAATATCCTCCGACATGAATACGACACCATCAGAGAGGACCGGCTGTTTGAGATTGTCAAGACCGATCTTCCGGGCCTCTGCACCGCCGCCGAAGAGGCGCTGCAGCGGTGGGAGTCATCCAAACAGCCTTAAGGCCACGATGGGCGTTGTCAGTGCGCGACTGGCTCCGCCATCTGTTCCGCCGGGGCCGCGCGCCGCCAGATGCGAATCCGTCCCATCCGCTGCGCCGCACCTTCCAGATACAGATAAATCACCGGCGTAATGTAAAGCGTAATGAACTGCGAAAAGAACAGCCCGCCCACTACCGCAAGGCCCAACGGCTGGCGCGCGTCCGCTCCGGCGCCCGTCCCCAGCGCGATCGGCAAAGTACCGAACAGCGCCGCCACGGTCGTCATCATGATCGGCCGGAATCGCAGAATACACCCCGTGTAAATGGCATCGAACGCACTCTTGCCCTCCACGCGCTGCGCTTCGATCGCGAAATCGATCATCATGATGGCGTTCTTCTTCACCACGCCGAAGAGCATGATCAGCCCGACGAACGCGTAGAGATCCAGTTCCTTGTGGAAGATCTTCAGCGTCAGCAGCGCGCCGAAGACCGCCGACGGAAGGCCCGACAGAATCGTGATCGGGTGGATGAAGCTCTCATAAAGCATCCCCAGCACCATGTAGATCACCAGAATGGCGACGATCAGCAGGATCGAAAGGCCCTTGAAGGACTGCTGGAACGCCTGCACCGTGCCCTGATAAAGCGGCGCCATCGTGGGCGGCATGCGCAGTTCGCGGATCACGTTATCGATCCGCTGCGGCCGCATCGCCCAGCGCGAAGCCGGGCGCCAGGTTGAACGAAATCGTCGCGGCGGGCAGCTGGCCGAAATGATTCACGCTGAACGGACCCACCGAGCGTTCCAGCTTCACCACGGAATCCAGGGGAACGAGCGAGCCCTTCGCGGATCGGATGTAGAGCTTCGACAGCGCCGTCGGATTGCGCTGATACTGCGGCTCGACTTCGAGAATCACCTGGTATTCGTTCGACGGCGTGTAAATGGTCGACGCCTGACGCGTGCCGTATGCGGTGAAAAGCGCGTTCTGAATCTGATCGGCCGTTACGCCGAACGTCTGCGCGCGGTCGCGATCGATATCCACATTGATCTGCGGACTCGCGATCTGCAGATCGCTGGTGACATTCATGAAGCCGGGCAGCGTGCGGATCTTGTCCAGCAGAATCGGCACCCAGTGATAGATCTCGTGCTGATCCGCGTCCTGCAGAGTCAGCTGATAGGGGCTCTGCGTGTTGTTGCCGCCGATCTGAATCGGCGGCGGATTCTGCAGGAAGGCCAGAATGCCAGGAACGGACAGGAGCTTCGGCTGCAGCTCCTGGATGACCTGGTCGGCCGAAAGCGCGCGATCCTTCGCGGGCTTCAGCATCACGAAGACCTGCCCCTGATTGCCTCCGCCGACGAATGCGAAAACGCCCTGGGCGTTGGGGTCGTGCTGCACGATGTTTTTGACCGCCCAGACGTGATCCACCATCGAGTCGAACGAGATGTCCTGACCGGCCAGCGACGATGCCGTTCAGGATGCCGCTATCGGTGCTGGGAAGGAAGCCCTTTGGGCATGTCCATGAACAGCCAGACGCTCGCGCCCAGAAGCGCGAACGCCACCAGCAGCGTTGCGAAGCGAAAGCGCAGCACGAGCAGCAACGACCGTTCGTAAGCGTGGTTCATCGCCTGGAAAAAGCGCTCTAGCGCGTTGTAGAGAAACCCGTGCCGCCGCCGCTGGCTAAACGTGAGAAACCGGCTGCCCAGCATCGGCGTGAGCGTCAGCGAGACGAAGCCGGACACCAGAATCGCCACCGCGATGGTCACCGAAAATTCGTGCAGCAGGCGTCCCACGATGCCGCCCATGAAAAGCACGGGGATGAAGACGCTGACCAGCGAGATGGTCATCGAAAGGATGGTGAAGCCGATTTCGCGCGACCCGCGAAGCGCCGCTTCCATGCGCGACTTCGCCCAGTTCCATGTGGCGCACGATGTTCTCCAGCATCACGATCGCGTCGTCCACCACGAAATCCCACCGAGAGCGTGAGCGCCATCAGCGAGAGATTGTTGAGGCTGTAGCCGAGCAGGTACATGATCGCGAAGGTGCCGACGATCGAGAGCGGCACTGCAATGCCCGGAATCACGGTGGCGGAGATGTTTCGCAGGAACAAGAAAGATCACCATCACGACCAGACAGACCGTGAGCAGCAGAGTAAACTTCACGTCGTCGATCGAATCGCGGATGTCGATGGAGCTGTCGTAGATGATCCCCATCTTGATTGACGGGCGGAATGGCGGCACGGAACGTCGGGCAGCAGCTTCCTGACGTTGTCGACCACCTCAACCGTGTTGGTGCCGGGCTGGCGCTGAATGGCCAGGATGATGGTGCGCGAATCGTTCAACCAGGCGCGTGATCTTGTTGTTTTCCACGTCGTCCAGCACGCTGCCCGAGTTCTTCGAGACGCACCGGATTGCCGTTCCTGTAGGTGACAATCATGCGCCGGAACTGCGCCGCGTTCGTCAGTTGGCCCGAGGATTGAATGGTGAACGCCTGCTTCGAACCATACAGCTTTCCGGTCGGAAGGTTGCTGTTGTTCGGCTTGATCGCGGCCTGCACTTCGTCGACGCCGATGCCGCGGCGTCGCCAGTGCGTCCGGATCGAGCTGAATGCGAACCGCATACTTCTGTCCGCCGAACACCTGCACCTGGGACACGCCGCTGATCGTCGAGATGCGCTGCGCCATCACGGTTTCGGCATATTCGTCGACGGTGTAAATCGGCAGCGTGTCCGAACTGATGCCGAGGAAGAAGATCGGCTGATCGGCCGGGTTCACCTTGTTGAACGAGGGCGGCCGGGGCATGTTCGGCGGAAGCAGCCCGCCGGCCTTCGCGATCGCGGACTGCACGTCCTGCGCGGCCGCGTCGATGTTGCGGTCCAGCGAGAACTGAATCGTGATCGACGTGCTGCCGAGCGAACTCGACGAGTTCATCGAGTCGATGCCGGCAATGGTGGAGAACTGGCGCTCGAGCGGCGTCGCAACCGACGCGGCCATCGTATCCGGACTGGCCCCGGGCAGACTGGCGCTGACCTGAATGGTCGGATAATCGACGCTCGGAAGCGCGGCCACCGGCAGCGTCCGGTAGGCCACGATGCCGAACAGCAGGATGCCGAGCGCCGTCAGCGTGGTGAAGATCGGACGGCTGATGAAGAATTGGGAAATGTTCATCAGGAGGCTCCCGTCGTCGAAGGTGCAGATGCGGAAGGTGCCGTCACAGATGGAACAATGCGCACCGGCGCTCCCGGGAATCAGCCGAAGCTGCCCGTCCGTGACGACAGTATCGCCTGGCGCGATCCCGCTCTCAATCACGATCTGGTTGTCGATCGACTCGCCCAGCTTGACGGTCCGGTTATCAACGGTCTGATCCGGTTTGACCACGAAACACGAACTGACCGGCCTGCCCGGACTGCATCGCCTCCGACGGAACCACCGTCACGTCGTGAAGCGTGCGCAGCGTCATCACCACGTTGACGAACTGCCCCGGCCACAGAGCGCGATCGGCATTGGGAAAGGACGCCTTAAGCTTGATGGTGCCGGTCGTGTTGTCCACCTGGTTATCGATAAAGTTGAGCTCACCGGTGACGTTGTGCCCCGATGAAATGGCTGGCGGTGACGGGAAGCGGATGCTCCCTGCTGTAGCTGCGAATCTCGCCAAGGAACTGTTCGGGCACGCTGAACGTGACATAGACGGGCTGGACCTGGTTGATGTTCACCAGCGCAGTGGTGTCGTTGGCCTTCACCAGATTGCCGGCCTGAACCAGAAGGCTTCCGGCTCGCCCGTCGATCGGCGAGCGAATAAAGCAATAGGAGAGATTCAGCTTCGCGGTTTCGAGCGCCGCTTTGTCGACGTTCAATGAGGCCTTCGCGCTGTTGATCGCGGCTTCGTCGGCGCGAAGCGTCTCATTCTGGGAATTGAAAGTCGTTTGATAAGTGGAGTTCTGATCTTTCGAGATCAGTCCGTCTTTCGCAAGCGCGGCGTAACGCTGCGCCTGCTCTTTCGCATTGGCGGTTTGCACGGTGTCGCGGGAAAGATTGGCCTGCGCCTGCGCCACGAGCGCTTCATCTTTCGCAATGGCGGCCTGAGCCTGATCGACGGCCTGCTGGTAAGGACGCGGGTCGATTTCAAACAACTCCTGGCCCTTCCTGATATCGTCGCCTTCCCGGAACAGAACTTTCGTCAGTTCGCCGCCGATCTGTGCTTTCACGGCGATGACGGAAATCGCTTCGACGGATCCAATCTGCCGGATCTGAACCGGCACATCCCTCATTTCCGCTTTCGCAACGGTCACGGGCGTCGCCGGAGGACCGCCTCTCCCGGCCGCGCCCTTACTGATCGGCGCAGCGCTGTTACAAGCGAGTTGAGCGAAGAGAATCGTCGCGACACAACCCGTGGTGATACACGACGGCCTCATGCGAAATAACACAGTTTGATAATGCTCCTGCCTATCAGGTTACCAGGATCGAAGCCTCAGGATTCCGCGCTGCCAATCCGCGACCAGCCGTTCCGGTCCGCAACCAATCCTTCCAACTCGCGACGCTCCCTTCCGAGATGGGATGAGAAGGCCGGTCTCCGGGCGGGATGCAGTAAGCTCCCACTGAGAGCGCACTCGAGGTGCAAAAGGAGACCGGCATGAAAAACAATAGCAGCCTGGACAAACGGAAGAAGACGGCACGGGAATTCGGAGAGCAGAAGTTGTTCGCGATGGCGGCGAGGGGAAGTGGGGGAACGGGGAGAATCACGATTGGGCTGGATCTGGGAGACCGGAGCTGTTGCTGGTGTGCGCTGGGAGGCGAAAAAGCGGGCGGTAGTGGCCGTGGCGCGAAAATTGGCGGTTTTACTACACCGCCTGTGGGTCAGCGGTGAGGTCTATGAACGTCTGCGGTCAGGCAGGCTGAAAACAGCGGCCTGAGCTGCGGGAAGAGAAACGGCGGATAAGCGGTCGGAGCAGAAACCGGTTGACAGATCAGGGAACGAGATTGAACGACGAGTTGGGGAGGGCTGGATCATTGTAGTCCTTGCCCCTTTGTCTTCGCCGATATCCGGGCGACTGCGCGGTCGCGGCTGACCACACGGCAACGTGTCAGGTCGATACCGAGAAGGACAGCGCCCGGGCACTATCGAATCCCAACCTGCACCGGACTCCGCGAGAGTCCCGCAAGAGTGCGTATGGAAGCCTGGCGGAAAAGACAAAGGACGGAGCGAGACGGCAATGAACCCAAGGACTGAAAGAGCGGGCGAATTCGACAGAAGCGGTCGGGGGAAACCGGGCTGGACGGCGGGCGAAGAGAAGAATCAGCCTGCGGCAGCAAGGAATTTGATGCCCCCTTTCCCCGGACCACGATTCTATGGAACGGCTCCGGTGCCGTTCCGAAAGACGCGCTGCATATCAGGGAAAGGGGGCAAACGGCAAAGCGCCGGAAGGCGAACGATATCGGCGTTGGTATCTGGCAAAACCGCGGACGTCAAGCTACGGGGGCTCCGCCGCCCCTGCGACCCCGCACGAAAAAACATCAAATTATCCCTTGACAGGAGGGGGCCTTCTCATGGAAGCCGCGACCGGAAGAGAGCGTTGCCACTGCTATTTCATGACGAGACCTAAGTCCTCGCGCCGGTCGTGCGTCGAGGCGCAATAGCGACGGCGTGGTTGAGCAGGAACGTGCGAAAGGCGCCGGCGCCGCTGGAGGGTTCCGGTCCGGCGGGGTACGCCAGCGAGAAGCGACGCGAAAGCTTAAGGTTTTCGATCCGAGCGACTTTCAGCGTTCCCAGAGCGAGCTGATTGCGCGCCGCCCAGCGTGACACGAAGGTGACTCCCAGTCCTGCCTCCACCGCGTTGAGCAGGCCCTCGGTCGAATCCAGTTCCATTCTTATCGACAGGTCCTTTGTCTTCAGGCCTGCGGCAGCAAGTGCTTCCTCGACGACACGGCGAGAGCCGGAGCCGAACTCGCGCGTTAGCAGAGGTTGCGATTTAAGCTCTTGCAAGGTGATCTGTTCGCCCGCCCACTCGTGGCTCGAGGGAACGACGAGCACCATCTGGTCCTCCATGAACGGTTCGATGTGCACGTCTTTGCGCTGTTCCGGCCCTTCGAGCAACGCAAGCTGGATGTCGCCTGAAACGAGTGCGCCGAGCATCTCGTCGGAGTTGCCGCTTCGAGCCGTGATGTGAATTTTTGGGTTTCTCTGCAGAAAACCCGCGATAAACGCGGGCAGCAGATATTGTGCGATGGTTTGGGAGGCGCCAATGTTCACCTCCCCGGCGTCCTGGCCGTATGCCTTTGCGACCGCTGCCAATGCCTGTTCGCTCAGGATCCTGGACTGTTCCGCGAGCGGTAGCAGCGCGGCTCCGCCCGGGGTCAGCGCGATGCGTCCGCCCGCACGGTCGAAAAGCGGAACGCCGAATTGTTCTTCGAGCGCTTTGATCTGTTGCGTGAAGGCGGGTTGCGTCAGCAGGAGTTCCTTCGCGGCCTTACTGAAGTTCAAATGATGCGCCACAGCGCGAAAAACGGTGATGCGGAAGTTTTCGATCATCGGGTGAGCACTGGATACCGAACAAGTATGAACGGGGCGGACGAAGAGCGCATTCGGACCGGAAGCACTGCGTCCGTGCAATCGTCTTCGGAGCCGCATTTCGTTTTGTGCTTACGGCCGGTCGCGCGGCCGGCCGTAAGCACAAGCCACAGCCGCAAGGCGGCTCGTGCAAACGAAAAATCCGCACCGAGCGCGATTCGCCGGGAGTGAGGCGCGGATACCTTCTCGGATTCGGGCTTTCGGCGTAGTCATCGCTGGTGAGGACCAGACCGGCCGACCACAAAGTCGTGCCCGCGGCAAGCGATGAGACCATTGGCTCGAACCATACCTTCCATATCTCTTTTCTCCGATGCGGCGTCCTGGATAAGGAATGTGCCCTTCCGCACAATGATCACATGAGCGGTCAAGGTTGAGCACGCACGGCAAGTGATGCTGGCAGTCCGGATATGAATAACCTTGCCAGTCCTGCGTAACCTCCGCGGCGTTTCAAGCTTCGCTCTGTCACCGCGTTGCAATACATCTTCTGTAAACTCGTCAATCAATGAACTTCATATTGCTTGCGATTGCGGCGCTCGGTGGACTCCTGGCAGAAGGAACGGCGCCTGGATTTCACTGGAATCTGGAAACAGAATAATGAGCAGTGCTCGCCAAAGCGCACCGGTGACGTGACATTGAGCATACAGCGCCGGGATTCGGAACTGGTTGTGGAAACGACGTCGAAAGGGCGGACCGCGAAGCACGCGTTGCAGCGCTACACCACGGACGGATTGGAATCGAAATCCACCGGCGCCGATGGCGACGAATTTCATTCGGTGGTGGTTTGGAAAGACCGCTCGCTGATCTTCGACATCGTCGAGATCGAGGACGGCAAGCGCCTGAAATCGACCGAAATCTGGAGTTTGATCAACGGTGGCACGACATTGAAACGGCTGCGGCGGACGGAGAAATCCGGGGAGCAAACGTTAATCTATCTCCGCAAATAGCTGTTGTTTCAGTTCCGTGAAAAGTCTGATTACGTCCGTTCGGCGCGCTTGTTTAATCGGTTTTTCATCACCATCTAATGCGAACGTGAAAGACTTCCTTAGATCCTATGCGAACTCTGTATTCCACTGCCTTCGTTCTTCTGGCCCTTTTTCTTCAGCCGCTAAGTACCACCGTCCTGCGCGGACAAGTGGATCGCACGGCGATCACGGGTACCGTCACCGACCCAGCAGGGAAATCCGCGTGCCCCAATCCAGAGTGCGCGCCACCGAGAATGCGACAGGCTTTCAGCGGGAAACGCTCGACGACTTCGCTGGGAACTTATGAATTGCCCGGGCTTCCGCCCGGCGTTTACACGGTCCAGTTTTTTAAATCCGGTTTCGCCGACTTTACCGCGAAGAACGTGGAACAGCTGGTCGGGCAAACAAGGACGCTGAACGCCCGGCTGGAACTGGCGCGCGGTAAAGAGCAGACAACGGTGACCGAATCTCTGGTGCAACTCGACAAGGTGGACGCGACGATCGGCGCCGCGATCGAGCAGGCCCAGATCAACGATTTGCCGATCAACGGCAGAAATTGGGCGACGCTGACAGCGCTCGCGCCGGGCGCCATCGATAACGGCGCCGGCGATCAGCGAACGATTCGCTTCGCGGGGCACGGCTTGGACGACAACAATCTGACGCTCGACGGAATCGACGCGACCGCTGTTTACAATCAGGAGCAAAGAGAGTACATGCGCCTGAACATTCCTCTCGATTCCATCCAGGAATTCCAGGTGCAGTCGCAGAATTTCGGCGCGGACACGCAAAGCGGCACGGCCGGCGGGCAGGTGTCCGTGGTTTCACCCTCCGGCACGAACAGTTTTCACGGGGAGGCCTTCGAATTATTTCCGGAATGATGCGCTCGACGCGCGCTCACCGTTCAACGGGTCTTCTCCCGATCCTTTTCTGCTGAATCAGTTCGGGGGAGCGCTTCGGAGGGCCCATCCAGCGCAGCAAGACTTTCTTTCAGCTCAACTATGAAGGTCTGCGGCAGAGGCTGGATGGAACGCAGATCGGGCTGGTGCCGAGCCCGGCCTTCGCGGCGCAAGCGGCAATCACGTCGCCGGCTTTGATTCCGATCCTGCAGGCTTATCCGGCGGGCACGACGCCGACTGCCAATCCCAGCGTCTGGACTTATAACGCGCCGGGCAGACAAGTTGACAACGAAGATTCGGGCATGGTCCGACTCGATCATTACTTCTCCGACCGCACAACGGCATTCGTTCGCTTTAATTCAGACGAAGCGGTCGCAGACAATTCCCACCGGCCAACCTTACAGCCCTGCAACTGATCGATACCAAATTCAACAACGGAGTTGTTGCACTCTCGCATGTGTTCACGCCGTCACTGATCGGCGAAGTGAAGTTCGGCGTCAATCAAACGATCTACCACACGGCTAACCTCTCGCCGGTTCCGATCGGAGTCTCCGTATCCGGGTTCAGCCCCCTGACCGGATCTTCAACAACCGACTATCCGTCGAAGACTTTCGATCTCATATACGATCTTTCCTGGGCCAAGGGCAAACACTTCATCAAGTTCGGGTTCGAGACACGATGGATTCTGCTCAACCAGGGTACCTCTGCAGAGCGGAACACTGACCTACAACTACGACGGCCGCTTTCCAGAACAACAAGATGGGCTCTGCCACTTATACTGCGATTCTGCCTTTGGTGCGGCAGCGCAAGACTCAGTATTACGCTTACGTGCAGGACGAATGGAAAGCGACTCCCAACCTGACCATCACGGCCGGAGTCCGCTATAACGTTTTCAACGCTCTGCATGCCATCGGCGATAACGCCGTTCCGTTCGATTTCGGCACTTGCGGCGGTTACTGCCCGCGCACCTGGTCTTTCTTTCATCCGCGATTCAACGACGTCGACCCTCGTATCGGCATCGCGTGGGCGCATGGCAACACGGTTCTGCGCGCTGGAGGCGGCATTTACCACACGGATGGCCAGGAAGACGACCAGAACCTTCCGATCTCGAACACGGTCGACCGCTACACCTTCAGCAACACAACGTTTCCCCGGACTTTCCTATCCCCTGACTCCGTTCCTTGAGTATGCGGAAGCGGGGGGGCTGGGCGTGGTTACCCCGCGCGATCTGGATCGCAACCGGAAAGACATGAACGTTATGGCATGGACCGCGTCGATCCAGCGAAAATTGCCTTTCAATATCCTCGGAACCGCTACCTATCTGGGAAATAAAGGGACGTATGTTCTGACCACCACCTACGCGAACCTGGTGAATCCGCTGACCGGCGTTGCGCCGTACCCGGCGTTCGGCCCGGTTTCGTGGCGCGGCGATCTTGGAAACAGCACCTTCGAAGCGTTGCAGCTGAACGTCCGCCGGGCCTTTCAGGGCGGCATCCTGTTCTCGGCCAATTACATGTGGTCTCATTCGATCAACGACGGGAGCATTGGCGGCGGGGAATCCGACACTCCGCAGGACTCTTTCTGCCGGGCGTGCGATAAGGCCAGCAGCGACGATGACGTGCGCCAGGTATTCAACCTGTCCGCCGTTTATCAGCTGCCTTTCGGAGCCGGAAAGCCTCATCTCAGCAGCCCCGGCATAGCGCGGACACTGTTCGGCGCCTGGATGGTCAGCGGGATCGGGACTGTGCAGACCGGACTTCCTGTCAACATCACGATCGATCGTTCGAACGCGTCCGTGCCGGGCAACTTTGCGATCAGCGGGGAAATGCGGCCGAATTATGTGCCTGGCGTCTCACTGACGCCGCCCGGCGGATCCACTCCGAATGATTGGATCAATCCCGCCGCGTTTTCCACACCTGCCGCGGGTACGTTCGGCGATCTGGGCCGCAACGCCTTTCGTGCGCCAGGTATTTCGCAGGTGGATCTCGCGCTGGCGAAGGATGTGCTTATCGGCGAACGCGTGAGATTTCACTTCCGGGCGGATGTGTTCAACCTTCTCAATCGCGCTCAGTATGGCGCCCCCAACGCGGACTTATCCAAGGTAAACTTCGGTGTGATTACCAGCACGATCAGCACCTATGCGACCGGTCGAGGTACGCCACGGGAGTTTCAGCTCTCGGCTAAGGTTTCGTTCTAATTTGAAACAGCGTGTGTTGGTTTCGAATAACTTACCGAGCCGCGCGAGTCGGCAAGCGTTGACGAACAGGCGCTCTTCAGCATCCTGCGAACTCGTCGTTCGTCGCCCTGCTTCTGTTCGATTTGCCTGCGGAATACCCGCGGCAAAATCCTCCTGGTTGGCAGATCACGGTCGGGCGACAATTGCCCAGGCGATGCCGACAGGGCGATAGCTTTCACGCCATGTCCGAGTCTCAAAGCCCGGCATCGCAACAGGTGGCGCGACTGCTTGCTCTGGCCACTGAGTTACTCAGGGCCGGGCGACGCGCCGATGCGATCGCGCCCTTGCGCGACGCTGCGCTGCTGCAGCCGTCGAATCCCATCATCCAGCACGATCTCGGCCTTGCCTGCCTTGAGATCGGCCGAATACCGGATGCCATCGCGGCATTACAGCAGGCCGTTGCCATCAACCCGAGCTACGCCGATGCATATTTCCGTCTGGGAATCGCACTGGAGAGTCTGGGCAACACCAGCGGGGCAATCGTTGCGTACCACCGCGCCACTGAGCTGCTGCCATCCCTCACTGAGGCCTGGTTCCGTGCTGGCGCCCTGGTCTACACACTGGGCCATCGCGACGAGGCGCTCGGCTGTTTCCGCCGCGCGGCGGCGACCGGAGGTAAGACCAGCTTCGGCCGCCTGGGCAAGGCGCGGGCGCTGCTGACCGGGGAGCGCAACCAGGAAGCCGAACAGGTGCTGCGGCGCACGCTGGCGTTCGATCCGGCGGACGCCATGGCGCACGATCTGCTGGGCAATCTTCTCTCTGAATTCGGCCGTTTCGACGAAGCCCGCGCATGCTTCGAGCGCGCGATCGCGATCGCGCCGCTGCTGGCGGGAAGCTACTATGATCTGGTCCACTGCCGCCCCGTCAAGAGCGACGACGGCGGTCTGCTGCAACGGATGGAAGCCGCCCTGGCCACTCCGGGACTGGAAGCGGCGCAACGCCTGCGGCTTCACCTCGCGATAGGCAAGGCGGCGGACGACCTCGGCGATTACGGGGTCGCCATGCAGCACTTCGATGCCGCCGATGGTGTGCGCCGGGGCTCCACGCCGTTCGACGCGGCCGCGTTCTCCATCGAGATCGATCGCTTGATTGCCCGCTGCACACCCGAATTGATCGCGCGGTCGCCCGAACTCGGTAGCCGCGACGCGAAGCCGGTGATAATCATCGGGATGCCGCGGTCCGGCACAACTCTCGTCGAGCAGATCGTCTCCATGCATCCCGAGGTCGGGGCCGGCGGCGAGTTGAATTTCTGGATGGCCCGCGGGCCCGCATGGCGTCCCTCAAGCGCGGCCGGGAACGAGACGCCGTTCCTCGACACGGCGGCGGCAGACTATCTTCGCGAGCTGCGTGCAATCGCGCCAAAGGCGGCGCGAGTGACCGATAAGATGCCGTTCAACTTCCTCTGGGCCGGGCTGATCCACCTGGCATTCCCGCGCGCACTCATTATCCATTGCCGCCGCGCCGCCGTCGACACGGCGCTGTCGATCCATCAAACTCATTTCCATCCGGGCTTTGCGTTTCCGACGGGAGGCGCCGAACTGGTCGCGTATTTCCGCGGCTACCAGCGGCTCATCGACCATTGGCGAAGCGTACTACCGACGGACCGCTTCATCGAGGTCGACTACGAGGATCTCACCAGCAGGCCCGAACCAGTCATCCGGAGGATCATCGCGGCCTCCGGCCTGCCGTGGCATGACGCGTGTCTGCGCCCCGAATGTAACCCGCGCGCTGTGAAAACGCCCAGCAAGTGGCAGACCCGTCAGCCGATCTATCGGACCTCCGTCGCGCGCTGGCGACGCTACGAACCCTGGCTGGGGCCGCTGCGCGCGCTCATCGACGAGGGGGCGGAATTGGATGCGGCTATCGCCCGATAGTGGTTGGCCTGAAGTAAACGGTCCCACCGGAAAACACCGAAGACGAACCCCAAGAAACGGACCGTACTTGATGTCAGGGTGACCTTCCTCACGATTGGCGAGAAAAGGCATTTCCGTTGTCGAACTGTCACGCAAATCAGATAAGACTGTAAACATTCGCCAGTACCATCTGTACTGGGTGGAGATCCTATCATCCCTATCTTGCACGGCCGATCCTGGTTGCGCGTTGAAAAATCCAGTAAGGAGAACGGTAAATGTCCCGAAAGTTCTTCCGGAATACCCTTCGAGATAATCGAAGGAAAAGGAAGTTTGAAACCAAACGCCTGAGTCCGCTCGCCAGCTTGTTGGCGGCGGGGCTGGGCTCGGTGGCGCTTGCCACTGCCCAATCCGTCCCATACCCGAACTACGTCACTGGCCCGCAGGGGAACGGTTCGTGGGTCGTCAGCTCTGGCCAGGTCATCACCCCGGCCGGCGCCCAGGTCAATCTCGGCATCCGGGTCCGCGCGAAAGCCATCGCGCTGAACCCCGCGCCCGGCAATCACACCGGGGCCGTCCTTACCATGGGTACGTCTGCGTCCGATGGCAACGGAGCCGTGGAGGTGTTCGACACCAAAACCGGCGTCGTCGTACAAAACTACATCCCGTTCTCAAAGGATACGCACGGAAGCTTCACCGGCATAGCCTATTCGGCGGACGGCAAGTACCTGCTGTTCAGCCAGGACAGCAGCAACGTCACGATCGCAAGTGTCAACGCACAAGGCTTGCTGGCGGATAACGCTCAGGTCAGCGTGCCGCCCAACAACTCTTTTATCAAGTGTTTTCCGAACAGCCCTCCTGCCGCTTATGCTAATGCCTGCGGTTCCTTCTACAGTCCGAGCACTTCTTATCCTGGCGGCCTCGCGATCTCACCTGATGGCAAGAGCGCCTATGCCCTGCTCAACCAGAACGATACGCTCGCCAGGATCGACCTGACCGCGACACCGCCGGCGCAGGCCGAGCAGATCCGGGTCGGCAACGCGCCGCACACCGTCGTGATCAATCCCGCCGGCACGACCGCTTATGTGAGCAACGAGGGTGGCCGGGCCGCTACCCAGGCGGACTTCCAGATCAACTCCGCCGGCACTGAAATCGTCGCCGACGCGGTGGTTGGCGCCGCTGTCACCGGCACCGTTTCTGTGGTCGATCTGGCCTCGATGAAGGTCACCGCTACCATTTCAACCGGTCTGCACCCCACTGGTATGGCGTTCTATGGACCGTATCTGCTGGTTGCCAATACCTATAGCGACACCATCACTGTTATCAACACCCTCACCAACAAGGTGGCTGAGACCATCGACCTTGGGCTGCCGGTCGGAGTGCCCGACGCGGGCCAGCAGGCCTACGGCGCAGCGCCGAACTCGATCGCGGTCGATGTGAGGAACGGCATTGCCTACGTCGCGCTTTACAACGCCAACGCGATCGCGGTCGTTAACCTCAGCAATAGCGCAACTAATCACGTCACGGGCATGATCCCGGCAGGCTATGCGCCGAGTTCGGTTGTGCTGGACCCGATCCAGAACATGCTTGTCGTTGCCAACGACAAAGGTATCGGGGCCCGTGATTCGTTCGAGACCGACTACGGCGTCTCTGGCTACAATACCCACCAGGACAATGGCACCGTCAGCATCGTCCCCGTCCCGAATACCCTGGCCCTGGCGGCGATGACGAAACAGGTTTTCCAGAACAACCACTGGGATCTGACGCAAAATATCCAGTCTGCCGCTGGCGGCGACCCGCGCCGGCCTGCCGGTCGCACTTCCCGCGAAGATCGGCGATCCGTCTCTCATCAAGCACGTGTTCCTGATCATCCGTGAAAACCGCACCTATGATCAGGTTCTGGGCGACGTGGCCGCCGGCAATGGAGCCCCGGCGCTGGCAGTCTTCGGCGGGAAGGATACGCCGAACGTGCACGCTCTCGTGCAGCGCTTCCCTCTTCTCGACAACTTCTACGACCCGAGCCGCCAGTCGGCTGACGGTCACCAGTGGATCACCGAGGCCCTCGCTCCCTACGCCGACGACATCCAGTCGCCTGACTGGATTCGCAGTTATCCCGGCGGGAACGGCGGCGATGCGCTTGCCTACCACAACAAGGGCTTTCTGTTTTCGGAAGCGGCGGCCATCGGTTTGCCGGTGAAGATTTACGGCGAATACGTCGAGAACGATACGTTCCTGCAACCAAACGGGTCGACCAGCGAGCCGAGCTGGAGCCAGTTTTACGCCGACGCGCAGTGCTTCGAGGGAGGGCCTGCTTGCGCCGCGCCTGGGACCCCGGGCGAAACGACGCTGTACTTCCAGAACACGGTCCAGGCACAGTCCTCACTCCCGGCCGTGTCTAACCACCTGATCACGAACTTCCCGCAGTTCGATCTGGGCATCCCCGATCAGTTCCGCGTGGATCTGTGGCTGCAGGATTTCAAGAAGGATGTCGCGGCCGGCACGGTGCCTGCTTTGAGCATCCTCTGGATCATGGACGACCACACCGGCGGCCCGCCGACCGCGGACGCCGAACAGGCCGATAACGACCTGGCCGTTGGGCGTATGATCGACTACATCAGCCACAGCAGCGTGTGGCCCTCGTCGGCGATCTTCGTGGAGGAGGATGACGCGCAGAACGGCGTCGACCACGTCGACGGTCATCGCAGCCCCGGCTATATTGTCAGCCCATACGCCGTACAGAACGGACCGGCTCAACACACCTACTACACGCAGGTCAACATGACTCGGACGATCGAGCAGATTCTCGGTCTTCCTCCGATGAACCAGTTCGACCTCGTGGCGTCGCCGATGAGGACAGCCTTCGTCCTTGGCACGCCGCCCGTCGGCAACTTCAGGCCATGGACGCACGTGCCGAACCAGGTCCCGCTGGATGAAGGTGTTACATCGAACGCGCCCAACCTGCCCAGCGCGAAGGCGAGGGCCTTGAGGACGGCCTGGCTCAAGAAGAAGACGCAGGTCTTCGCCGGCAAACTGACCAGGCCCGACGCCGAAGACCCGGACACGGTCAACCATCTGAACTGGTACATGTCCACCGGGTTTGTGCGGCCCTATCCCGGCGAGAGCAAGGTTCGCCCCCCGAGCGACTTCAAAAAGGCGGCCCTCCCCGACGGCGACGGGGACGATAACTAAAATCGTTCCGACCGCAATCGGCCCTCTCCCTGGCTACCGGGGAGAGGGCTTTTTATTGACGCCTCAAACGCAGTCCTCGCCAGCCTGTCGAGGGCCCGGCACGGTTTCACCTCAAGAGATCGGCGGAATCTATTTCCCTTTATGACAGATCGCGATTGGTAAGGCGCCCGGCGAGTTTGAAGGCACAGGCGCGCACTAAAGTGCCAATCGCCACCTCGCCGTTTGAACGAAGCCGCTGGCACGGCAGACGCTACGCGTGCGAGTTGGTCGGGGTTCTCTCTTCGATCCGTTTGCGTTTCGTGGCTCGGCATAGAACCTGAAGCGGCGCGGCATCTCCTGGAGCACGCTGGGTTCGTCACGGAAGGGAGTCCCCATGGCCCTCCGGGCCGCCAAGGCGATGAAGACGCTGCGCAGGGTATGTGGGGCCAGCGCTTCGGCGCGGCCGCCGAGCTTCGGCTCGGCGCGGAGCGTTACGAAAGTCCAGTAGCGCCGGCGATCTCGTCGCCGGTGTTCTTACGAACCGCGTCTTCGACAGAGCGTTTTCAGCCTTGACCTCGGTCCGAACTTTGTCATCAGTAGCTATGGCCGCTCGAGACAAGATCGATTGACGCCGGTCTCAGGCGGCGTTCCGGTTGCGCACGATAGATCGCTTCAAGTTCCGAAAGTGCGTCGAGGAGGCTGGCGACATTACTTCCTCGCGCGAGTGTACGACGTCAAGATCGAATGCCAGTCGGATTCAAGGGCGGCCCGCAGCTTCATCACCGAGCGCATCCACGAATTACAGTGAGATCCACGCCGTCGTCGCTATAGTCGGGCCGGTCTCCCCCAAGTTCCGCCATCACTCACTCCGGGCGGTTCATCATAAACGTGGCGGTTCCACTGAAGAACTCCCGCAGGACAGCCTCCGCTTCGGCAGGCAGGGCGGCCTCCGAGAGCGCCTTCCCCATCAATTGCACCCAGCGGTCGCGGGCGGCGCGAGTAATCGCAAACGGCGCGTGCCTCATGCGCAGACGCGGATGGCCGCGCCGTTCCAGATATCGCGGCGGCCCACCGAACCGAAAGATGAGAAACTCCCGCAGCCGTTGTTCCGCGCCCGCCAGATCCTCCTGCGGATACATCGGCCCCAGCACGTCATCCTGCGGTACCTGGCGATAAAACGCCGCAACCAGAGACCGGAATCCGTCCTCACCGATAAGCGAATAAATGTCCTGATCGTCCATGCAAGCGGCTCCAGTATCGCATTCGCTCCGCGCGATAATGAACGTGTTCCCCCATGGAATTCAAGGAGCGGCTCAGAGAACAGGTTGATATCGTCCGCGTCGTGGGAGAGTATGTCCGCCTGCGGCGGGCCGGTCAGCGTTACTCCGGCCTCTGCCCGTTTCACAACGAAAAGACGCCTTCGTTTTCGGTGTCGCCCGAACACCAGTATTTCCGATGCTTCGGCTGCGATGCGAAAGGCGACGTCTTCACGTTCGTGATGATGATCGAGGGACTCACGTTCTTTGAAGCTCTGAAGAAGCTTGCCGATCAGAACGGCATCGCGCTGCCGAAGCAGTCTTTAGCGAGCGACGACGAAACTCGCCTCAAAGCGGCCTTGTACGAAATGCACGAGATCGCGGCGGAACACTTCCGTTCGACTCTCGCCGGCCCCAACGGCGCCGCCGCGCGCGCCTATCTTGCGAAGCGAGGCGTCAGCCAGGTTGTAGTGGAGCAGTTCGGACTCGGACTGGCCGACGGTTCGGGACGCACGCTCCTCCGCATTCTCGAGAAACGTGGAATCAAGCCCGAACAACTGGAAGAGTCCGGGCTCATAGGAAAACGCGATGACGGTTCTCTCTATGATCGCTTTCGCAACCGGTTGATGTTCCCCATTCAGAACGAATCCGGCAAAGCGATCGCCTTCGGCGGACGCGCGCTCGATCCCGAAGACAAAGCAAAGTACCTCAACTCGCCCGAAACAAAGATCTATCGCAAATCGAACGTTCTTTACAATCTTCATCGCGCGAAGGAATCGGCAATGCGTCTCGACCGCATTGTTCTGGTGGAAGGCTACATGGATGTGATCGGCGCGTGGCAGGCGGGTGTTACGGAGGTGGTCGCGTCCTGCGGCACCGCGCTTACGTCGGAACAGATCCGCGCGATGAAACGCCATTCCCTGAACCTGCACCTGAATTTCGACCCGGACGCCGCCGGCAATAAAGCGAGCGAGCGCTCCATCAAACTCCTGCTGGACGAGAACATGAAGGTGCGAGTCGTTGAGCTGGAAGGAGGCCTCGACCCGGACGAGTACTGCCAGCAGCACGGCGCCGAGGCTTATCGCGAGCGGATAGTGAACGCGAAGGCCTACTTCTACTGGTTAGCCGACCGGGCCAGATCCAAATTCAATATGCGCGAGCCGCAGGGACGTATCGATGCCTTTCAATCCCTCGTGCCGGCTATCCAGGAGCTGAGCGATAAACTTGCCCGCGACAGTTACGCCAACGATCTGGCATCTTACCTGGCGGTGGAACCGGGCCTGGTGCGCGAACACTTTCGAAAGCTGGCGGTGGACCGTGTAGAACGCGCGCCCGCTCCCAAAGTGGACCCGGCCAAAGCTACGGATCGCATCCTGCTGCCGCTGCTGGTCAACGATGGCGCCGCGCGAGCGCAACTGGCCGACCACCTGCGCGACCTCCCGGCTCTCAGTCAACTCTCTACCGCCCCGATCTTTGAAACGCTGCTCGCCATGCATTACGCATCTGAAACGGTGAGTTTCAATACGCTTCATGAGCGACTAGCCCCTCAGTACCAGGAAAGTCTTGCGGTGATCGTTCTCGATTCCGGCGCAGCCGGTCCCACACTGGAAGACGGTATGGCATGCATTGAAGCGCTCCGCCGAGCACATCGAGAAGTTGCGTCGCGTGAGCTTAAAACCCGCATCAAAACCGCCGAGCGCGAGGGCCGTATCCAGGAAGCGATCGAGCTTACCCAACAGCTTTCGCACATCCGCTGACGCTCTTTTCCCGCAAGCTTCCTGACGGAAGCAAAACTTTTTCCGCCACCTGGCAGATGCCGGCATTCCTGTAACAAACAAACTTTTTCTGTCACTTCATGGCTGGTGCGGACGCATATATTAGCGCGGGAGATTCAGGTACAATGATTCGGTTCCAAGCCGGTGAGGGGGGCCATCTCAGTGGTGGAAGACAAGCTCGACGCGGTTGATCCTTTTGCTTTGATGACCAGGGAGAGCGGGATCGCTCTATTTGAACAAGTCAGCGAACTCGTTCCCTCCGAACTGGAAGACGTCCCTCTCGACGACCCGGTCCCCGAAGATAAAGCCTCGGAATCCGACGATTTCATCGAACTCGGGAAGCCGGATAAAACCTGGGATCCCGTGAGGATCTACCTGCGCGAAATGGGCGCGGTGCCTCTTTTGAATCGCGAGGGAGAGATCGCGCTCGCACGCCGCATCGAACGCGGTCAGACGAGAACGAGGCGCGCCCTGTCGCGCTGCCCGCTGATCGTGCTCGCGATCGTAAGGCTGGGAGACGACCTTCGCAATGGCGTGGTCTTCGCCCGCGACGTTCTCCTGTTCACGGATCCCATTCCTTCCGACGAGATTTACGAGGCAGCCGCAAACGACGCTATTGCCGCGTGCGACGAACTGGCGCGGCTGCGCAGGAAGTTCCTGCAACTGAAGCAACGGCTGGTGGCAGTTCCCCGTCAGACGAAGCCGAAGCAGAACCGGCGCATGCGCTGGGAGATGGCGCGGGTGGCCGTGCGGATTTCGCGATCGGCCTGCTCGATTCCGCTGCAGAGTAACGTCGTCAGGGATCTCATCGGCAAGCTGCGCGCCGCGGTGGATGAAGCCCGGCCTATCGAGCAGCGGATCGCCCGTAATCAGAGGGCGATCGAAACGACTACATCCGCGGAACCCCCGCGGGAATTGCGTCGCGAACAGAGGTGCCTGATGGCTGCGATGCAGGACTTCGAAGAACGGTTCGATTCCCCGGCCGTCGAACTTCGCCGCCTGCTCGAAGTGGTGAACCGTTCCGACCGCGAGGCTCAGGTCGCGCGGCAGGAGTTGATTGAAGCGAATCTCCGGCTCGTGGTCAGTATCGCCAAGCGCTATAACAATCGCGGCCTCCAGTTCCTGGATTTGATTCAGGAAGGCAATATCGGCTTGATGAAGGCGGTCGAGAAGTTCGAGTATCGCCGCGGCTATAAGTTCTCAACCTACGCGACCTGGTGGGTCAGGCAAGCCATCACCCGGGCCATCGCGGATCAGGCGCGCACCATCCGCATCCCAGTGCATATGATCGAAACCATCAATAAACTGGTTCGCTTTACACGGGCGCTGGTGCAGGAGTTGGGCCGCGAGCCCAGCGCCGAAGAGCTTGCCGAAAAGATGGAAGTACCGGTGCAGAAGGTGCGGCGCGCGATGCGGGTAGCGCAGGAACCCATTTCGCTCGAAACGCCGATCGGTGAAGAGGACGAGTCCCATCTGGGCGACTTCATCGTGGATCACGCGACCCTGTCGCCCTCCGAGCAGGTCATCAGCCTGAATCTCAACGAGCAGACGGCCCAGGTTCTCAAGACGCTGTCTCAGCGTGAAGAGAAGATTATCCGGATGCGATTCGGGATGGAGGACGGGAACGAGCACACGCTGGAGGAAGTCGGCCACAACTTTGAGGTGACCCGGGAACGAATCCGGCAGATCGAGGCGAAAGCTTTGCGGAAGTTGCGCCATCCCAGCCGCAGTTACCGGCTCAAGACCTTCCTTGAAGAAGTATAAGGGAACTATAAATATAGTGCCGGGTGCGCCGCGCGCATATCGTCCGCAACGACCCGCGCGATCTGGATCTGCACAAGCTCGCCCTTCCCGATTCCGGGGCACCATTCGCCGGTTTTCCGCCAGTTTTTCTTATTGCCAACTAACTCCGGCCAGAACGGAAACGAAGCGCACTGGAAAGGCTTCGCCTCATGCACGGAGCAACCGCCGTCTTTCAGAAACTCGCACTGAGCGTGGCGCGGCACGCGGAGACGACGCAAATTCCGCGTGCTGTAAACGTGACGTCGCTCGAACGCTCCCAGGGACATACCGAGGAAAGCGGCGAGACGCAGGATGTCCTCTTCGGTAAGATAGACGAACCCCTGCTGCTCACAGCATTTCGTGCAGCCGGTCTGACACTGGAAGCGCAATGAACAAGATTAAAACACCTTACCCGCTTCAAGCGGTTGTCCTGGGACTGACCTTCTTTCTTACGCTGACTTACGCGGCAGTGAGCGATTCCGCCTTCAATGGTTTCACGGTGAAGATATCGCTTTCGGTTCAGGCGCCGCCGGACCGGGTCTATAAAAGCCTGGTGCACAACATCGGCGACTGGTGGGACTCGGATCATACGTTTTCCGGAGACGCTCATAATCTGTCCATCGAGGAAAAGCCCATGGGCTGCTTCTGCGAAAAACTGCCCAATGGGGGAGCGGCGCGGCACATGGAGGTTGTTAATTTCTCGCCTGGGAAGGGTCTCGTCATGGCGGGCGGTCTCGGCCCGTTGCAGTCGCTGGCCACGACGGGAAGCATGACCGTTCAGCTCGCGGCCGCCGGAGAGGGCACAAAGGTGGATGTTACCTACGCGATTGGCGGATACCTCGACGGCGGACTTAACCAGCTGGCGGCTCCCGTTGACGGCGTGTTGACTCAACAGTTCACGCGGCTCAAGAACTATGTCGAGCGCGGCGATCCCAAAGCGAAGTAAACCCATCAGTTCATCTCCATGAGAGCGGCCATCGTCTCTATCCCGTCCCAGAGATTCTGAAGTCGCAGGTTCTCGTCGGCGGCGTGCTGGTTGTCGTCATAGTTCGCGATGGGAATGATGATGGTACGCGTGTTCGCGGCGCGCTCGATGGACTCCAGCGGCAGGCTTCCGCCCATGGTCGGCAAAGCAACCACATCTCCGCGCGCACTCCTGACAGCCGAGATTACTTCCTGCGCGATCGGCAGGTCCATCGGTGTGCGAACCGCGTTGTAGCTTGCCTGATCCCGGACGACTTTGGCGACAAAAGGATGACTTAGCAAAGTGTCGTTCGAGGGGTCCGTATTCGACGACGAAATAGCCGCGCGAGCGTATGTAATCGACGATCCGCTCCTGTTGTTTACGCCAGTCGCTGCCGACCACCAGTCGTAAATCGATCGAAGCGGCAGCCGTGGCGGGGATCGTGTTGGTAGCGTGCTCGCCCGTGTGGCCCGCCGAAATGCCGGTTACGTTCAGCGCGGGCAGATTGATGAGTTCGAGCAGATGCGCCCCCGCTCCCTCGGTGTGGCCCAGCGAGAATGCCTTGATGAGCATCGGATCGTTCACAGGCGCGCTCGCCAGCGCCTTCTTCTCGGTGATGGAAAGAGGAACGATTCCGTCATAGAAATGCGAGACGAGCACATGGCCGCTCTGGTCCTTCATGCCCGCCAGAAGTTGTGCGAGCATCATCGCCGGGTTGGGAGCCCAGTTGCCATAGTGGCCGCTGTGCAGGCCGTGGTTGGGACCGTAGACCGTGATCTCCAGATGAGAATCGCCGCGCGCGCCGAAGACCACGCTCTGCTTTCCGCTCTGGTCGGATGGTCCGTCGCAGATCAGCCAGACATCGCCGGTGATCAGGTTGCGATGCGCATCGAGAATCGCCTCCAGATGAGGCGATCCGGCTTCTTCTTCGCCGTCCCACACAAATCGGATGTTCGCGCGCAGCGGAATCCCGCCGGCTCGAAGAGCGTCGAAGGCCGCCAGTTGCGCGAAGATGGCGGCTTTGTCGTCTCCCGCGCCGCGCGCCCAGACTCTCGGTTCACCGTTGAGACTTTTGACAAGAGGCTTGAATGGCGCGGTAACAGTCCATTCCGATGGAGTGACCGGCTGGCCGTCATAGTGAGCATAGAAGACGACGGTGCGTTTCGCGCCCGGCACATCGACTTTTCCGTAAACGACTGAAGGCGATCCCGCCGCGGTTAGCAGTTGCGCATCCACTCCGCGCTTCTTCAACTCGGAGATCAGAAGATCCGCGTTCCGGCGCAGCGCTTCAGGATCGGCCGCGACGTTGGGGATTGCGAGAAAGCCGGTGAATCGCTCCAGCAACTCGGTTTTATGTGCGGCAACATACCGACGGGCCGCTTCCGCAGGCGTCTGAGCCGCAAGTGGAGTCAAGAGACATCCGAAAGACAGGAGCCACCGGGCCATTCGCGCCAGTTGATTCATTTGCATAGTCTAAGATGTGCTCCATCGAACGGACGAGTTTTAATTCGGGCGCATTGCCAGCCGCGCTGCGTGATATATATTCTCCATGCGCAAAGCCCTTGTTCTGACTTTCGGTGTCGCCGTTCTGGCCGCCCTATTAAGCGCACAGGACGATGCCGCCTATAAAATGTGGATGCAATCCGTCCCACCAACTGTCGCCGCCATCCGCATGGCGCCCGACAACGCGGCCGCGAAGGCCGATGCCACCAAGCTCGCCGAGACCTTCGATAAAGTCGAGGCATTCTGGAAAGCAAAGAACGTGGGTGATGCCGCCATGCTGGCGGCAACCGCTCGCGATGCCGCTAAAGCTATCGAGGCGGGAACCGGCGATAAAGCCGCCAACTTGATGACGATTCAGGGGACCTGCGGCGCATGCCACAGGGAACACCGCGCAGGAACGGCTCCGAACTTTACCATTAAGTAAGTTCGCCGCCATCAGTCCGCCCTCAGCAGCACGGCGGGCTTAATCCCTGTTGCACGAACTACCGCTGGCAAAGCTGCGAGCACGGATATGGCGAGTAGGGCCAGCAAGGGAAAAGTCAGCGCATCCAACTCCGTTGGTGTGACGCCGTAGAGCAGCGTTTCGATATAGCGCGTCAAAGCTGCGCCAAGCGCGAGACCTGCGAGCGCTCCGATC
This sequence comes from Terriglobia bacterium, assembly GCA_963831795.1. Taxonomy (GTDB): domain Bacteria; phylum Acidobacteriota; class Terriglobia; order Bryobacterales; family Bryobacteraceae; genus BOG-234. Next base: position 41,780 of record CAWHSB010000015.1, read on the forward strand.
GCCACCATCGCCAGGGCGCCCGCTGTCACCCGTGCGGCTATCTCGCCTGCCGGTTCGCCCAATGCCAGGCGGATTCCGATCTCGCGCCGCCGCTGGAACACCGAGTAATGCAGAACGCCATACAAGCCCACCGCCGCGAGCAATAGTGCGACCGCTGCGAAGAACAGGCCGAGCATTGCCAGCAGGCGCTCGCGCACGGTTTGCGATTCGATGATCTCGCGCTCCGTACGAAGGTTGGTAACGCGGAATCCCGGCCTGCTTGCGGTCACTTCCCGGCGCAGCATTGATGCCAGAGCCATCGGGTTTGCCCTCAAAGTGCGTATCGTGAAAGTTCCATCGACCAGATCCTCCACCGCGCCTTTCGCGTCCAGCCTGTGAAACGGCGTATAGGCGGTGGGAAGGACGCCCTCACGCAGGGACCGATAACGGGCATCGCGCACCAGGCCCACAATCTGAAAGCGCTGCCCTCGCAGAAATGCCTCCGTTCCCGCGAACCATCTTCCGATGGGATTCGCTCCGTTGAAGTATTGTCTGGCAAAGGCCTGGTTGACGATCGCCACCCCCGGAGACTTGTCATTCGGGCGAAAGTCTCTGCCGGCGACGAAGGGGATCTTCATCGCGTCGAGCCATCCCGGCGAGATGTTCATGAACGCGGCCCCGACCGCTGTGGGCGGGTCGCCGTCAATGGAGATCGCGTTGAACTTATAGCTGTATCCGTCGAGCGGTGGCCAGTCGGCGAGCGTAACGGTTTCAACGCCGGGCACAGTCCGCAGATGTTCGGCCACCTGATCCCAGAAGATGGGGGGCTGCGCGCGTTCCGCCGTGGTGTCGATATTCAGAAGCCGTTCCTCGGAGAAACCTGGGGACTGATGCGAGAGCCGTTCGAAGGTAGCGGCAAAGAGGCCCGCGACGAACAGGACGAGGCAACCGAAGGCTGCCTGCACCGCGATCAGGACGTACATGAGCCGCCGGGGAGCTTTCGCAGGCGCAAGGCCGCAGAGGATGCCAACGAGCAGTGTCACGGATAACCCGACGGCAAGAATCCGCCAATCGATGGCCAGAGAGAAGCGCACTGGGTTGTCGGGCGAATTAATTCGACCTATTACAAATGGCGCCGACCACCACGTGAACAAAGCGGCTCCGGCGGCCGCGATGAGCGCGAGCAAGGTACTTTCGACAAGGGCCAGTTGCAGCAGACGCCATTTGCTTGCGCCGATCGAGACTCTGAGCGCCATCTCGCGCGCTCTCGCCGCCCGCTGGGCGGTCATCAGATTCGCCACGTTCGCACAGGCGATCAGCAGCACCAGGGCGACCATCACGCTCAGGGCGAGGAGCGGGTCGCGGTAATCCTTTCGCATCCCTGAAACGCCTGCGGCGGCGGGTTCGACAAACACGGCCTCGGGCGCCTTCACCGGTTTCATCCATGGCGTGGCGCTGTGCTCTAAAACTCTGGCGGTGACGATGCGGAGACGCTCTTGCGCACCAGGCTGCAGGAGTACATATGGCGTCAGCCAGGCCGCGTCGGGTCGATTGACGAATGCGCTCATTGTGGAGGGGGCAAAGATGTCCGTCATCCGGCCGGATACAGTTCCGGTGAAGCCTTTGCCCACGACGCCTACGATTTGGAAAAGGTCATTTCCGATGCCATACTTGCGACCCATTTCGAAGCTGCGCCCGATCACGCTGGGATCGCGTGCGAAGCGGCGGGTCCAGTAGTCGTATGAAAGTACCGCAATGGGATGCGCGCCGGGTTCGAGATCCTCGTCTTCGGTGAACAGGCGGCCGAGTGCGGGATGGAGACCAAAGGAGGCGAACATCCGGCCCGAAACGAACTGGACGTTCGCTTTTTCGAAGTTGCCGGAGTTCCACGTCAGATCCATCCGGTCGGCGCTGGAGATGCCGATCAGGTCGACCTGGCCGTTCAGCAGTCCGCGTAGCCTCGTGAAGTCGGCATAGCCCAGGGCGCTCCAGACGCTTCCACCCAGTTCACGCCAGGACAACGCGTACAGCCGTTGCGGCTCCGCGATCGGTAGAGGGCGGAGCAGGAGGGCGTCGATCAGGCGAAAGGCCGTCATGCAGGCGCCGATGGCCAACGCGAGCGACAGAACGGCGGCGGCCGACGTAACCTTCCTTTTCATGAGTTGCCGCCAGCCGAAGACGATATCGGCGCGGAGCGAATCGAGCCATGCGGCGATCAGAAGATCCCGGCTGGTTTCGCGGTGCCGCAGCGTTGAGCCGAAGGCTTTACGGGCCGCCGCGGGGTCGCGGCCTGCGTCGAGCGCTTCCTGAATGTGGGATTCGAACTCTTCGTCGAGATCGCGCATTACGGTTTCGGCGCGGAAGACGTTTGCTATGCGGGACCAGGTCGACATGTCAGACGGCCTTCAGAACGCGATTTACGGCTGAGGTCACAGTGTGCCAGCGCGATTCTTCGGTTGCGAGTTGCTTCTTTCCTTCGACGGTTAATTCATATTGGCGGGCTCTTCGGCCGGTGTCTTTGGTGATCCATTTGGCGCGCAGCCAGCCTTCTTCCTCCATGCGATGCAGGGCGGGGTAGAGCGAGCCCTCTTCGGCTCGAAGTACCTCGCCCGATGCGTTGTGAATGGCCGACATTATGGCGTAACCGTGCAGGCCTGGCTGTCGCGAGAGGATTTTCAGGATGAGGAGGTCGAGTGAGCCCTGGAGGGAGTCTTGTTTGGGCATGGTTAGCGGGATTCCTTTCCGCCGGGAAGGGACACTGGTGACAAAGATCGGAGGCACCACCTGCGGGGGGACGCTCCCTTCCGGTAGCGGCTCGGAAGAGTTTGCGGCGTCGGTTGGGTTTGTTTTGTCGGAACGAGGTGCGTCGTCGGTTGGGTTTGTTTTGCCGGAGCGGGGTGCGGTGTCGGAAGGGAGAGTGTCGAGGCCAGCCGAGACATGCATAGACATCTTAGTACATAGATGTCTTTGCTCGAGCGCGGAGATCGGCAGGCACTCGGGATTCACGTCATAATGGTTCCTATGAAGCAAGTCCTGGCGGTCGTGGCCGGAGTCTGTCTGGCCGTGCCGGCGTTCGCCGTCCGTCCGCGTGTGGATGTCGTGACCACCGAACGCGCGGCCCTTGCCGCAGGCGGACAGGTTCGCGTCGAAGACTCCACCGGATCCGTCAACATCATTGGTTGGGATCAGCCGGACGTCCAAGTCGTTGCGACCCGATACACCTTCCCCACCGACTCGAAAGACCGGGCGACGGAGCGCCTGAAACGTATCCAGATCACGGTTAGCGGCGGGGGCAGCGGCGAGGTGTCCATTGCGACCAAAAAGCCGTACCTGCGCGGCACTTACATCGACTACCGGATCATGGTTCCGCGCAATGCGCGCCTGCTGGTTCGCCATCGAACCGGCGACGTGGTGATCACCAGGGTCGAAGGCGATATTGACGCGAAGGCCGGCAAGGGCGATATCTTTGTTCAGTTGCCCGAGCCTGCGCAATATATGATTCATGCGAAGTCCCGACTCGGAGGCGTTTATTCCGATTTCGAAGATGCGCCGGCTCCCGCGACTGGACCCGCGCATAAGATCGATCTGCGGATCGGGGTCGGCGGTATTACTATTCAAAGATTGGATGTTTAAGGAGGCAATCATGCCCGACGAATCGAAAGACTTACAGCCAGGGCTTAGCCGACGCGGAATGTTGGGGGCGGTTTCGCTGACTTCTCTCGGCCTTGCGGCCACTTCCCTTCCGTCAAATCGCGCGAGCGCGGCGGAAGCCGAGAAAGAAAAAGTCGAGGAACTCCTCAACTTCAAGTACGACATCGAGAAGCAGACGCACTGGGTTGGTCCCGGCGGGTCGGCGAACGAAGCGACGGCGTCGGAGTTTCCGGTTTCACAGAGCATTGCAGGCGTCTCCATGCGGCTTGAGCCGGGTGCGATTCGTGAACTTCACTGGCACGCCCTGGCGGCCGAGTGGGCGTATATGCTCGAAGGGCGCTGCCGCACTACTGTGATCACTCCCGGCGGGACGGCCGAGACGGACGACTTCGAGGTCGGCGATACCTGGTACTTCCCGCGCGGACACGGCCATGCGCTGCAGTGTCTGGGACCTGGCCCCTGCCATTTCCTGCTGGGCTTCGATAACGGCCATTTCTCCGAGTTCGGCACCTTCAGCATCACGGACTGGATTGCCAATACGCCGCCCGAGATCCTGAGCCGAAATCTGAATTTGCCGGCTTCGGCGTTCGCGAACTTCCCGAAGAAGGAACTTTATATCGGTCCGGGGAAGGTTCCGGCACAGAACATCGAAGCGTATCGGAACAAAGACATCGAGCCGGGCCAGATGTCGCATAAGTACCGGCTCGACGCTCAGCCCGCCCGGGTGTTTCCCGGCGGGACCGAACATATCGTCTCTTCCAAAGAGTTCCCGATTCAGACTTCTCTGACCGCCGTGAAGATGACGCTCCAGCCGGGCGCGCTGCGGGAGATGCATTGGCATCCGCACGCGGATGAGTGGCAGTACTACATCAAGGGCCGGTCGCGCATCCGGATCTTCGGCTCTCACGGGCGTGTAAAGACGGAAGAATTCGGGCCTGGCCAGGTGGCGTTTGTTCAGCAGGGCTACGGGCATTACATCGAGCAAATCGGCGACGAGCCCACAGAGGTTCTGATTCTGTTCAACAGCGGCGAGTATCAGGAGATCTCCCTCAGCAACTGGCTGGGCGCTAATCCGATCTCGATGCTGGAGACGAATTTCGGCATTTCGCGGGATATGATCGGCCAGCTGCCCGTGAAGGAACGAGGCATTCTGGGCCGGGGGTGAGAGACACGAAACCGGCGACAAGATCGCCGGTGCTCCCGACTGACGTGAAGCTCCGCGCCGGGCGGAAGCCCGGCGGCAGTGCCGAAGCTCTGCCCCACAATGGTTACTCCCTGCCCGTCCCGGCTCCGACTTTTGCTTCTCGCTGCCGCCGCGGCCGGTGCACTCGATGCTTCTCCGATTGCATGGTCGGTTGAAGTCCTGCCGGCGGAGTTGTCGAGCCACCAGCGATTGCTGGGCGGCGTGAGCGTTGAGTTCCGGCATCCGGTGTCCGAGAAAGTTACCGCGTCCGTCCGATTCGAGGACAGCGACGGTAAGGTCTGGGAGAACAGGAGCGCGGTAGATCGCGATTTCGTTCAGTACGCGTTTGTGCTGCCGGGCGATTACACCGCTTCGGTTGAGATTCGGCACGTTGTGGTTTCGAAAAAGCTGCACGTACCCCCACTCAAGAGAGAACCGCTGCCGGATTTGTGGGCCGGCCTTCCACGGGTGGAGTTCATCACCAGCAATCCGGATTCGCGGGATGCGTGGTTCCTGCCGGAGATCGAAAGCCGGCTCCATCTGCCGGTGGAGACGCGGAATCCGGTTCATATCGATGTGCTCGTGAACACGACACCGGGAGAACGGTTTTCCGCCGAGTCCGGTGGCGCGATGGAGCGCAATCTCGGCGTGCTGATCCCCGCGTTGAAAGTGCTTTTGCAAATGGAACCGCGGGGCGGATCGGTGGATTCCGCGTTCCTGGACCTGACTCGGCGACGGGATTCGGGCGTAGAGAAATGGGAGGGCATGAAGGCCTTCCTGGCACGGAGCGATCCGAGAGTGATCGATGTCGGCGCGCTCAGCGGCCAGGGGAAGATGCGGAGCTTCTTCCTGGAGCGGTTGACGAGCCGCGTGAGAGAGCCCGATCGGGTGGCGATCGTGCTGAGCGGACCGGCCTTTTTCGAAGGTCAGGAGCCCGCGGGGCCGGTCGAACTGCCCGAAGGCGCGGCGCCGCGGGTCTTCTATATCCGGTGCCGCGACATCCCGCGCTGGATGCTTGAGCCACGCCCGAGGCCCCGTCCGGGCGCGCGGCCGCGGCCATCGCAGCGGGCTTCCTTTGCGCTGCCGCTCGACGATCTGGAGAAGCCTCTCGATATGCCCGGCGCTCGGGTATTCGACGTGATTACTCCGGGACAGTTCCGGCGCGTGCTTGCCCTGGTGATCGAGCAGATTTCGCGCATGTAGAATGAACACCGATAAGCCATGAAGGTCTACGAGGTTCAAAAGGGCAGTACGAGTCTGGATGGTCTGCGCGCGGCCGAGCGGCCCGAGCCGAAGCCGGGCGAGCGCGAGGTTCTGATTCGCGTGCGGGCGACTTCGCTGAATTATCGCGACCATATGGTCGTGATGGGCAGTTATATCGGCGGCGCGGTGGAGCGGGATACGATTCCGCTCTCCGATGCCGCCGGCGAAGTGGTTGCCGTGGGTTCGGGCGTTTCGCGTTTCAAGGCCGGCGATCGCGTGGCGGGTACGTTTTTTCAGACCTGGGTGGATGGGCCTCGGATTCGGCAGAGCCCGGCTTTGGGTGTTCCGCTGGATGGCGTGCTGGCCGAGTATGTCGCGCTCGACGAAGAGGGCGTGGTCGGCATTCCGAAGGGTTTGTCGTTCGAAGAGGCGGCTACGCTGCCTTGCGCGGGCGTCACGGCGTGGAGCGCGCTGATGGTGCTGGGCAAGCGGGTGAAGGCCGGTGACACGGTGCTTTGCCTGGGCACGGGCGGGGTTTCCATGCATGCGATGCAGTTCGCCCGGGCAGCCGGGGCGAAAGTAATCGTTACTTCGTCGAGCGATGAGAAGCTGGAACGGGCGCTGGGCCTGGGCGCCGCGGCCGGGATTAATTACAAGACGCATCCGGCGTGGGACCAGGAAGTTCAGAGGCTTACCGGTGGCCGCGGGGTGGATATCGTGATCGAGGTCGGCGGCGTGGGTACGCTGGCGCGATCCTATAGTGCACTCGGTTTCGGCGGCAAGGTGGCGCTGATCGGGTTCCTGGCCGGGCCGGCGGGCGAGGCTCCGCCTTACGGGCTGATGATGAAGGCCGGTTGTCTGCAGGGCATCGGCGTGGGTAGTACGGCGATGTTTGAAGAGATGAACCGGGCGATCGAGGTGAACGGGATTCGTCCTGTCGTCGATCAGGTCTTTCCGTTCGCGGAGGCGCGGGAGGCGTTCCGGCGGCTCGGAGCGGGCGATTTCTTCGGCAAGATTGTGATTCGCGTTTCGTAGAAAGCCGCTTTTCATTGAGATTGCAGCGGGTTGTTTGGGGGCAATCCCATGTTGATTGTCGGAACTGGCGGCGCTGCGGACTGGTGCGGGTCAAAACGCGGAAGGAATTGGCGCGCGATACTGTCCCAACTTCGCTGCCGCTCATCACCATCTCGGGGGCGATGCTGCCAAACGAAGCGAAATCGAAGTAATCCCGCTTGTTTTCATGGCGTTTGCCGCGGGGGTTGGCCTGGCTCTTTTCGCTTTCGCGGGCCGCGCGTTCGGCCTGCTCAAGGGCGATACGGTCTTTCTGAGTGCGCTTCAATTCCTCGAGGTACCTGAGGAGCTGGCGCGAGAGGCGGGTTTCGTAGCGGCCGGGGACATCAAAGGTGTAGGTCTGCTCGATCAGGGCTCGGGTCTGAACGACCATGACTCGACCTCCGGGTTATAGAAGGCGATGCGGGCGATCTCTTCCGGCACGGTGAAAACGACGTGGAAGTATTGACCCTGACCGCAGCCACACAGGTCACCTTATCCCCGGATAAGTCGCCCCATGCGTCTGCGCTTGTGGTCTGGCAACAGTTCGGCCTTCCTGTCGGACAGCCACTTGCCCGCTCCCTGTTCTGACATGGCCAGGAGCGAAGACGCTATGGTCAACTTATCCTGGATCCTGGATAAGGTCACCGTTTTCTCTGCGGTCATGGTCAGGGCAGTGGCGGTTGCGACAGGAGTTGTAAGCGATACGGATGTGATCGCACTGGTCGCATTTTTCGACGTGGCCGCCGAGCACCGCTTGACCACAAGCGAAGAACCATAGGTCAACTTATCCAGGATAAGGCTGACCGTGCGTCTGCGCCAATGGTCAGCAGACCTCGATAGCGCGCATGACGCGCAACTGTTTGCGCGGCAGTCGATGCGTTTTCCGGCACTGCGCGCCGTATTGTCGAAAAATGTCGGCCAGCTCGAAAGCCGGCCGGTTCACTCTTATCTCTTCGGCAGAGGCGGCTTCTGGTTGAGATGCTCCAGCCAGTCCAGCGGGCTGACCGTGCCAGCCACCGCTCGCTGACGCGCGCGGCTCTGAAAGAGTATTCGAGCGAGCCGCGACCGCGAGGAGCGGTCTACGTTTAATTACGAAAATGCTCCAGACGCCAGTGATCCGGTCCGAGCCGATACTCTCACTCGAGCCCGAGGGAATTGCCTCGGGCTCCCGCAAGCGAAGTCACTCTCCGGCGCCCGCCGCTCACTGAATGTCAGAAGGCGTACTTGATGGCGAATTGCATAATTCTGGGGCTGACGTCAGTCTGAATCTTGCCGAAGTTGCTGCTGTTCATCGCCGCCGTAGGGTTCAGGAAATTTGCCTTGTTCTGAATATTAAAGGCTTCGGCGCGGATTTCCAGACTATGTCTTTCCTTTACGATAAAGCGTCTGGACAGCGCTACGTCCACTGAGAAATAGCCGGGGCCCCTCAAGCTGTCATAGGCAAGGTTCCCCAAGGTGCCCGTTCCCGGCGCTGAAAATGCCGACAGGTTCATCCAGCAGCTGATCGTCTGGGTGGCGCAATAGGGATTCGCCGCCGCCAGATTGGGCCGCTGGCCGCCAATGCCTGAGAGTGCATTGTCAGTACCCGTCGTAACGTTGAAAAAGGTGCCGGAATGCGCGGCGAAGATCGGCGACAACTGCCAGTTGCCGGCGACCATCTGCAGGGCGCGGGATGAAAATTTGGGCGATTGCAGCACGGCGGTCAGGTTGAAGTTATTCCGCACATCGACCGACGTGCAATTTCCGCGGTCGAACCGCCGGTCGGCGGGATTGGTATACACAGGCCCCGAGAGTTCGGTCGTAACGAGGTCGGAGATGCAGTGCGCATAGGTATAGTTGCCCAGCACCATAAAGTTACTGGTAAGCCGGTGCTCAACCGAGACAAGCACTGAATTGAAACTGGCTGTGCCGCCATCGTCAAGGAACTCGAGATTGCCGTACAACGGCCCCTGAGTCGCATTCTGTTGAGTCAGCAGCCGCCGGGCCTGAGTATTCGAAAGTGAGGAACAGGGGCCGGCGGCCGTCAGACCGTATTGTCCGGCGGAACAGTTTCCTGGAATGTAAACGGCGGGATTCAATTCCCGGTCGGTCCACAGGTGTATGGCGTTGTTGCCCAGATAACTCGCCTTCAGCAGCCAACTTGTCCCCAGCTGTTTCTGAATCGTCACGTTCCATTGATCGAGATAAGTGTTTCGCACGTTGAGAGGAACGGTCTCGTAGTATCCACCTTGCGGGAAGACGAAGCTCGGGGTCAGTTGCACCGGAAACGGGCTGCCGCCGGGGAAGCCCTGCCAGGGATCGGCGAAGCCGCCGGGCGGGAACGGGATCGTGATCGAATTGCCCCACGGCGGCGAGGAGGAGTAGTTGTAAAAGAAGAGGGTGTGGGGCATGTCATAAAGAATTCCGAATGACGCCCGGATCACGGTGCGGCCGTTCCCTGTCGGATCGTAAGCGATACCCACACGCGGGGCGAAATTGTTCCAGCGTGTGTTGTTTGGCCGGTTGCCGGTCTGGAATCCGGTATCGCCGGGGAACAATGTGCCGACCGGCGCGTTCGGGTAGACTTTCGAATGAATATTCGCGTTGAAATCATTCTGGTCGAAATGCGTCACCCATCCGTGAACAATGCTCCCACCGAAGTAAGGTTCCCAGCGCAGCCCGTAATTAATCGTCAGGTGCGGGTTGAACTTCCACGAATCCTGTGCGTAAAGTCCGAGGTTGTTCCAGCGCTCATTATCATGACTGACATTCGCGTCGGTAAATGAATCCAGCGCACCGGCAATAAAGTCTCCCATGGCGGATCCGGTGAGCTGCCCGCCAAAAGTGAAAAGACCGTCGCAATAGACGCAGAATGTAGAGTTCTGGCCTGGCCGGATGTAATTGACGCCGAATTGCAGCTGGTGGGCTCCCTTTACCCAGTTGAAGTCGTCGGAGACCTGGTATGTCGTGGTGGCGATGAGGCCGGGCGTCGCAAAGCCCCCCGCGCTGGCGAAATTTCCGGTGATGTTGATGTTCGAGTAGTCCGGCAGGGGCTGGTAGTAAGGGGCCACACCGATGTCCAGCGCACTGAATATCGGCACCTGGAACTTGGTAATGCCGACGCGGTTGAAGGTAGCGCGGAAGGTATTCAGCATACCTGCATTCAATATGTACGTGTGGCCGAGGACGACCGAATTGACTTCATCATCCGTCCCCGCATTCAGCACCGACAATTGCGTTCCCGTGTAGCTGGATGGTATTTCACTGTGAGCGATGAAATAGCGGCCGAAGATCGACTGCTTCGAATTTATCTGGTAATCGATTTTGACGAGGCCGAGATTCTCGTTCTGATTGGCAACGATGCCATAGAAAGTCAGCCCGCAAGGTTCGGGGCCGATTGGTTGATAATATTTGGCCATCGCAAGCGCCTGCGGGCTGATCAGGGACATCGGCAGGACGTTGTTGATATAAGGGGCTTTCAGAGTCTGAGGCTTTGCGAAACATTGCGATTCGTAGGGCGCGAGGTTACCCGTGAGCATAGACGCGGTCGGAACGTTGGCGGGCGTGGATGCGGGCTGCGAATGGATGATGGTGTCCTGATACCCGAGAAAGAAGAATAGTTTGTTTTTCCGGATCGGCCCTCCGAACGTCCCGCCGAACTGGTTTCTTTTCAGCGCGTCCCTTGTTGTCGCGAAGAAATCCCGTGCGTTGAAATCCCCGTTTCGGACAAATTCAAAAGCATTGCCGTGAAATTGATTGGTGCCGGATTTGGTGACCACGTTTACCGCGCCCGCGGAGTGCTGTCCGTACTGTGCGGGCAGAGCGCTGGTCTCGACCTTGAATTCCTGCACGGCGTCGGGGAAAGGCAACGGCAGATTCAGATTGTTGAAGGGATCGTTATGCGATCCTCCGTCCATCAGATAAGTCAGACCGTTGAGTGCTCCACCAGCCACGCTGACAAGGGCCTCGTTGGGGTAGTTTTTGGTGGAAACGAGATTGCCCGAAGACGGGCTGGCGCCGTAGGCGGACTGAACGGTCTGGGCGTTTCCGGCGATGGTAATCAGCTGAGTGATCTGGCGTCCGTTCAGCGGCAAGTCAACAACCTGTTGCTGGTTGACAACCTGACCTACAGCGGTGCTGTGCGTCTCGACCATGGCGGCCGCGGCCTCCACCTGCACCGCTTCGCTGACAGCGCCGATTTTCAATACGGCATCGACGGCGGGAGCCGTGTCAACCTGCAAAACGATGCCGCTCTGCACATAAGTGCTGAAGCCTTCTTTCTTGATTTCAACCCGGTAGGGACCGATGGGGAGGCTGGGCAGCACGTACGTACCGTCGGCGGACGTGACGGCGGTCCGGATAGCGCCTGTATCCGTTTGGGTCGCGGTAACTTCCGCTGCCGGCACCGCCAATCCGCTCGCATCCCGAACGGATCCTGCGATCTGGGAGACGGACTGACCGAAGAGACCAGCGCACGCGAGTGCGCAAACGAGCAGAGCTGTCGTAAAGCGTCTTACAATCCGAATCATCTGTTGATTTCCCCGTATTCAGGAGTAATTAAGTGTTGTGCGGAACTCTATCATGAGTTATTAAGTATGTCAACGGAATCTGCGTTGGTTAGAACCCTGATAAATGTAACCTGTTAATTGCTCTCTGGCACGATTGAAAAATCTCCCCGAGGTGATTGAAAAGCTCCGCGCCGGGCGGAAGCCCGGCGGCAGCCCCGAAGGGCTGCCCCACGACGAAATTGCGGGCGGATTGAACGGTTTTTCGTGATTGCTCGTGGACCGCAGGTCCATCTGGAACGGCTGGTCTGGTAAGACAGAATCGCCTGAAATATCTTATGTGCGGTTCAGCCGTTCAGAGGTTTTCAATTGTGCCGCCGAGCGTCCGCCCGCCGCGAGCCTGCCGCACTAAAGAACGCGGGGTTCAGCCGCCATGAGATCCTGGAATTCCTTCGTTTCCCGCAATGCCGAGAATTCCTTCGCCTGCAGCTTCTCTTTCTCTTTGAAGCCCTCTTCAAGCGCCTTGCGCAGATATTGAAGCGCAAGTTCGTTCTTTCCCGACAACGCATACATTCGAGCCATCTCGTAGTGGTAACGCGCCCGATCGGCCACGCTTCGGTCCATCATTCTGGTACCGACAAGGCCATGATTTTCGAAGACCTCGGGGTCCAGCTGCAGCGCCCGGCTGTATGCCGTCGTCATCTCGTCAAACTTGCCGCGAGCGTAATACGCAGTCCCGAGATTGCTCCAGATCGAAGCGGAATTCGGAGCAAGGGTCAAAGCTTTCTTATAACGGGAGATGGCGCCCCGAAACTTTTTCTGCGCGTAATACACAGTTCCCAGATTATTGATGGCGTCGGCGTATTTTCCATTAAAATGGAGCGAACGTTCGTAACTCTTTTTCGCCCCGTTCAGGTCGCCCATCTGGTGGTAAGCGATGCCGACCTTGTTCCACAGAACGGCCGAATTCCCCGCGTGTTCGCGATAGGTATCCGCCGCAGCCCGGAACATTTTCCGGGCCATGTAAATATCGCCAAGCTGTTCCGGAGTCACCTTCGACGGGGGGACCGCCGGAGTCTGAGAAGGGGTCTTAAGCTGGGCGCTCGCGAGCGCGGCGCCGATCACAAGACTCAGGATCGTTTTCATTTGAACACATCCTTTAACCTCCCGAAAAAGCCTTTCTTGTGAGGAGGTTCCGCAGGTGGATTCTGAGCCGCCGCCGCACCGGCGACCTCGGACTTGCCGTCCTGTCCGGGAGGGCCCGTCTGCAGCGAAGTTTGCGGTTGGGGTTTTTGAGGGGTGGTGGGCAATTCCCACCCCGAAACGGTCGTTTGATCGCCCTTGCCGCCGTGCAGCGGGCAAGTGCCCACAGGCTCGGTGCCGGCGATGAAAACCTCGGGCGCCTGGGTCGGGCACACCGTATTGGCGAGCATTCCCGACTCCGGGTCGATGGTAACTGTCACCACCCCGTCCGGCACCGCGAACGGCTTCGCGTCCGAATAGCGGGGCAGCGCGACGGCGCGTTTCATAAATTCGGTCCAGATCGGCAGCGCCGAGTGCGCGCCTTCAATCTCCAGTTCGCGGTTATCATCAAAACCAACCCAGACGAGGCAAAGCAGATTCGACGTGAATCCGGCAAACCAGCCGTCATGCGACGTGCCGGTCTTACCCGCCGCGGGAGCCGTGAAACCCCGCGACCTCACACCAGCGGCCGTGCCCGTTCGCAACACCTCTTCGAGCATATTCACCAGGAGGTAATCCACACGAGGATCGAGCACGGTCTTCGTAACGGGCTTCTGATCGAGCAGTACCTTCCCGCCCGGTTCCCTCACCAGCGAAATGAACGAAGGCTGCACGCGAACGCCGTGGTTTGCGAAGACGGTCCACGCTCCCGCCATTTCCATCGGCGTGGCGTCGTACGAACCGATCGCCATCGCCGGAGTCGCCTTCACGTCCTCGCTGATCCCTGCGCGGTGCGCGAGACTGACGACGGTTCCATAACCCACCATCTCGGCGACCTTTATCGTCGCCACATTCAACGATTTCGCCAGCGCCTTCCGCAGGCTCACCGGCCCGTAAAAATCATGCTCGAAGTTGCTGGGCGAATATTCCTGGCCGTCGAACTCAAACGTCGTCGGTTCGTCCACGACGATGGAGGCCGGTGTCAGCGTCCGCGTCCCGCCCGCCACGGCGGTATTCATTGCGGCCGCATAAACAAAAGGCTTGAAAATCGACCCCGGCGGACGTTCCGCCAGCATGCGATTCAACTGGCTGCTTCCATAATTGCGGCCTCCGATGAGAGCCTTGATCTCGCCGGTGTGCGGATCAAGCGCAATCAACGCGCACTGCGGTTCCACGAACGGCGCATTCCGGAACCGCTTCTGCTTTCGCACGAGGTCATCGACCTGCTTCATGCCCACCGCGACCGCTTCGTTCGCCGCCTTCTGCAAGTCGAGATCGAGGGTGGTGTAGATCTTGTCAGCCCGCGCCTGAAAGTCGTAACCGGGAAACCGCTTTTCGAGATCGTCGTTGAGCAAATCGACGAAATACGGCGCTTCGGTCGATTCCGTGGCCCCGGTGACCAGAGTCAGAGGCGCTTGAACCGCGATTCCATACTCGCGATCGTCGATGAAATTGTTCTGCCGCATGAGCGCGATGATCGTGTTACGCCGTTCGCGAACTCGCTCAGGGTGCCGGTAGGGATTGTAGTAACTCGCGCCACGCACGATCGCCGCCAGCGTCGCGGCCTCCGGCAGGGTGAGCGACCGCAGGTCTTTGCCGAAGAATGCGTTGGCCGCTTCCCCGAAGCCGCGAATCGTGAAGCTGCCGCGATATCCCAGGTCTACCTGGTTGCAGTACATCTCGAAGATCTGCTGTTTGGTCAGCTTTTGTTCGAGCTGCATGGTGATCATCATTTCCGCCATCTTGCGCCGCCAGTTGCGCGCCGGAGTCAGAAACATGTCGCGCGCCAGTTGCATCGAGAGCGTCGAAGCGCCCTGAGCGTTCTTGCCGCGTCTCATGTCCACCAGCGCGGAACGGACAATGCCGATCGGATCGAAGCCCGAGTGCTGGAAGAAACGTTTGTCTTCGGCGGAGAGGATCGCATCCCGCAGAACCGGCGGAATGTCGTCGTAATGCACGATGCGCTGCTTCTCGCGGTTGCGGTCGTAGAGATTGGTGATCAGCTGCGGTTCCAGCTCATAGAGCGGCCGCGGAGTGTTGTCCCGGAGTGAAACAATCCGCGTGATTCGGCCCCCGACGAATTTGATCGTCGCCGGCTCCTGATCGAAATAAGCCTCCGCCCCGGGAAAGATGTCGATCGAATCGGGCGTAACCGTATAAGAGCCGACCGGATTATTACGATTCTCGTTGTAACCCGCGCGCCGGAGTGCGGCCGCAATTTCGGAGGGCGAGCTCTTGTCGTTAACGGAGACCGAATCGGGCGCCGCGAAGATTCGCGCCGTCGAGTTGTAGGGCCCGCCGTTCAGCCGCTCGTCAATCGTCTTCGAATACAGCTTGTAGAAATGAACGAAGATCCCGGCGCCGGCGGCGAGAGCCAGCACAACCACCGCCAACAGAGTTTTGCCCGCGGGGTGAAGAAAGAACCGGACGAGCCAGGCATCCTTCTGGACGCGAATCTTCCGCCCGGCCGGCTTCCCGTTTGCTCGCTTGCGCGCAGCGGGACTTTCGTCGGCAACCTTCATATTCTTTCTTTCAGGATAGCGGGAAATACGATGCGCAAGTGGCCCTCGACGTAATGGACGAAAACTTCGGTATTTAGAGTACCGTCGGCGGTCTCGATTCAGCGCCGGGCGTCCCGGAGATCGGTGCTAGTACTTTCGACCTGGGATCAAAACGGCGTACCGCTCCGGTAAGGGATAATGATTAGATGCGGTGTTGCGCATGACGCCTGTTCTGACCCAGCCAGCTCGGGCCGGCAGAACATCGGCCTCGTTTTCCTGGCCGACGATCGCGTGGGTTTCTTTACTCCTCGCTGGATGCTACGGCCCCATCCTGATTGCCCTGGTACGTCAGTGGGGCGACGATCCCGACATGGGGCACGGTTTCTTCGTCCCCGCAATTGCCGCGGCGATCGCCTGGCACAAACGAGGCCAGATCGTGGGCAAGGCGCCCGATCCTAACTGGTGGGGTCTGGCGATCATGCTGTGGGCGGGACTGCAACTTTATATAGCCACGCTGGGAGCGGAGCTTTTTCTCGCCCGTACCTCTTTCGTGATTTCGATAATCGGCGCCGTACTTCTGCTTGGCGGCGCTGAATATGTCAGAATCTTCGCCTTTCCCTTGTTCCTGCTGTTCTTCATGGTGCCCATTCCGGCAATCATTTATAACCAGCTCACATTTCCCCTCCAATTGATCGCCAGCCGCGCTGCCGAGGGAATGATCGACTGGCTGCAGATCCCGGTGATCCGCGAGGGCAATGTTCTCATTCTTCCCCAGCAAACGCTGAACGTCGTGGAGGCGTGCAGCGGAATCAGGTCCCTGCTCACCCTGACGTTTATGTCGCTCGTCTACGGTTATGTCTTCGAGAAGCGCGCTTGGCTGCGGGCGGTTCTGTTTTTCTCGACGATTCCCGTGGCGATCGCCGCCAACGCGGGCCGGGTGGCTTTCACCGGCGTTATTTCTCAATTCAATCCCGAGCTCGCGGGGGGATGGTTTCACGAAGCGCAGGGCATGGTGATCTTTGTGATCGCCCTTGCCATCCTGGTTGCATTCCATCAGTCGATCGTCCGCTCCTGCAATCTGGTGAACCGGAGGCGCGCATGAACGCGCTGCTGCGCAGTAAATTCCTGTATGGCCTGACTCTCGTTCTGGTCGTTCAGGCTGTTTTCTTCTACTCCGCATCTCATGGCGAAATCACTCCGCTGGCCGCCCCTCTTGCGACCTTTCCGCTTACGGTCGGCTCCTGGAGGATGGTTCAGGAAGGCGTCATCGATCAGGAAACACAGGACATCCTCAAAGCTGACGACATCATGACCCGGGTCTACGGCGGTCCGGAGGGAGAAGCGAACCTTTTCGTCGCCTATTTCAAGACGCAGCGGCAGGGCCAGTCCCCGCACTCTCCCAAAAATTGCCTGCCGGGTTCCGGCTGGCAGCCGTCGGCTACGGGGCGTATCGATGTCCCGGTGAGCGGCGGCCCGATCCGCATCAATCAGTACGTGGTCTCGAAAGGCGAAGCGCAAAGCGTGGTTCTCTACTGGTATCAGACCCGGGGACGCGTCATCGCCGACGAATTTGCCGCCAAGTTCTACCTGATTTCGGACTCAATTCGCCATCACCGCAGCGATACGGCTCTGGTGAGAGTCGTAGTTCCCATTCCTGAAGGAAAAACGCCGCAGGCCGAGAAGGTGGGGACGGATTTCGTCCAGGCTTTCTATCCGGTAGTCAAGGCCTATCTTCCTCAGTAGCGCGAAAGCCCGGCGCCAGCCTTCCTGAGCGCCTGCCAGGCCGCGACCTCAATGAAGACGCGGCGCAACCGCGGTGGGGCCAGGGCTTCGGTCCTGCAGCCGAGCTTCCGCTCGGCGCGGAGCTTTACGTCACCCGGTAGCGCCGGCGATCTTGTCGCCGGTACCCATAGGAACCCAGGAGGTAGGGCTGACTCCTGCCTCCTGACTCCCGCTCCATTACAGACCGCGTACTAACATATCGGAATGAGTAGGTCTGGAGCCGGATTTATCGGCCTTGCGCTCTGCGCGCTCTGCATTTTCCCGCTGCATGCCGAAGAATTTCTGATCGGAACGCCCGCGATTCGATACTCCATCGACAAGCTGAACGTGCTCGGCAGTGTCCTGATGATCGGAGCGCACCCCGACGACGAAAACAACGCCGTACTCGCATACTGTTCTCGGGGCCTCAAAATGCGCACCGGCTATCTCTCCTGCACACGCGGCGAGGGAGGCCAGAATCTGCTCGGCCCCGAACAGGGCGCGCTCCTCGGAGTGCTTCGGACTCAGGAACTGCTGGCGGCCCGGCGCGATGACGGGGGAGCGCAGTATTTCACGCGGGCCATCGACTTCGGATTCACCACGTCCGTCGCGGAAACCATGTCGTACTGGGGCCACGACCGCACTTTGTCCGATATGGTCTGGGTCATTCGCCAGCAGCAGCCCGACGTCATTATCCTTTCATTCAGCGGAACGCCGAGCGACGGCCACGGGCATCACCAGACATCCGCAATCATCGGCAAAGAAGCCTACGAAGCCGCCGGCGACCCCACTCGTTTTCCCGAACAATTGAAATGGGTCAAACCCTGGCGAGCGCGCAGGCTTCTGCGCAGCCGTTTCGCGCCGTTGACACCTCCACCCGGGCGTGGCGGCGGCGCGGCTCCGGCGCCAGGACGAGGCGGCGCTGCCGCGGGCCCCGGACGCGGCCCCGATCCATTTCCGAATCAGCCCGTCATCTCGGTTGACACGGGAATCTTCGATCCCGTGATCGGCCGTTCCGATCGCGAAATTTCCGTCATCAGCCGCAATGAACACAGAAGTCAGGGCCAGGGCGCCACGATCGTCTACGGAGATTCGGAAAACCTGCTTTCCTTCGTCGAAGGCGAGCAGCCCCAAAAAGGGATTTTCGACGGAATCGACACCAGCTGGAACCGGCTTCCCGGCGCGGGTGACACGGGCGAACTGCTCGCCAAAGTGCGGCGCGAATTCGACGATCTGCATCCCGAAAAGAGCGTCGCCGGTCTGCTTCAGGCGCGCCCGGCGATCGAAAAGCTGGCCCGTCAGGGCGAGCAGTGGGCTAAGTGGAAGCTCGATGACATCGACGAAGCGATCGCTCTTTGCGCCGGGCTTCGAACGGAGGCCGAGGCGAATGCGGCAGCCTATATACCGGGCGACACCGCAAAGCTTTCTCTGACTGCGCTCAACCGTTCGTCCCTCCCGATTACCCTGGAGGACATTCACTTGAGCGGATGGAAGGACATGGATGCGCCGGTAAAGAACAAGCTTCTCGCGTACAACAAGCCCGATATTACGACCGTACCCTTGCCGATCTCCGCCACGCAGCCGTATTCGCAGCCGTTCTGGCTCAAAGAACCGCACGAAGCCGGGAGCTACACGATCTCCGATCAAACCCTGATCGGCCGCGCGGATATTCTTCCCGAAGTGGTGGCGCGCTTCGACTTCACCCTGAACTCCGCTTCTTTCTCAATTACCGAGCCGATTCACTTCCGCTCCGCCGATCCCTCCAAAGGCGAATATGTGCGTCCAGTCGTCGTGGAGCCGCCATTTTCCATCGACCTTCCGGCTGCGAATTACGTCTTCCCGCTGGGCTCGCCGCACGATTTCAGCGTGCAGATTCGTGCCCTGGCCGCAAACCAGTCGGGTGAAGTGCGTCTGCAAACACCCGAGGGCTGGAAGGTCTCGCCCGCGGCGGCGCCGTTTCAACTCAAGGAAGCGGGAGAAGGCCAGGAGGTGCGATTCCACCTGACGCCCCCCGCCGGACCGCTTTCCGGACGCTTCAAAGTAACCGCGAAGGCGGGCAGCGTCGAGATCGCGAGCAGCGTCGACGTGATCCCCTATTCGCATATCCCGGCGCAGACCGTGCTCGTTCCGGCGGAAGGCAAACTCTCCGCGATTCCGCTGAAGGTGCTGGCTCATCGCGTGGGCTACGTAATGGGTTCATCCGATAAAGTGCCGGAGGCCCTGCGTCAGATGGGGTGTCAGGTAGATCTCCTGGACGATAAAGATCTCGGATCGGGCAACCTGGGCATTTACGACGCAATCGTGACGGGCGTGCGGGCGTATTCCGTCCGCGCTGACCTTCGCGCCGCGCAACAAAGGCTGCTCGATTATGTAAAGAGCGGAGGAACGCTTGTCGTGCAGTACAACAATGGCGCCGACGCGCGCATCAGTCCCTCCGTGGCCGAGGCTCTCGAACACCTCGGGCCTTATCCCTTTACGTTCGGGCGCGACGATGCCCGCGTGACAGATGAAGACGCGCCCGTCAAAGTGTTAGTGCCCGCTTCGCCGCTGCTGAACGTTCCCAACAAAATCACCGCCGCCGATTTCGAGGGTTGGGTCCAGGAACGCGGCCTTTACTTCTCCAACAAGTGGGACCCGAAGTATGAGACGCCGATCGAGACCCATGACAAAGGCAAGGCGGAACTGCCGGGTGGGATGCTGTACACGCGATACGGCAAGGGAGCTTATATTTTCACCGCCTACTCGTGGTTCCGGGAACTGCCCGCCGGAGTACCGGGGGCCTATCGCATCTTCGCGAACCTGATCAGCGCGGGCAAAGCGAAATAGCATCACGTGGGGCAGCCGGCAGCGCCGGCGATCTTGTCGCCGGTGGACTTCAACCTCAACGCGTCTTCTGGAAATTGCGATCGATGCTGACAACCTCGGCCGGCGCTACTCTGCCCTCTCTGATCGCCCGCGCGCGCCTGGAGCAGTAAAGTCCCAACGCAAGAAGAGCCACGCCGAGAAATCCCATCAAAACCGGCTCCGGCGCATTCGACACCGCCGGGCTTGGAACCGACGGTCCGATCATCCCGAGACCGTAGAGCTCGGAGAGCAGCGAAGGGTCAATACCGCTCAGCTCATCGACAATCGTGAGCCAGGAATTCATCGTGGCGAGGTTTGCCGCCGAAGTCCATTGATTCGAGGGCTCCAATGCAATAAACCATTGGCTGAGAGACCATCCATTGAGATCCGCCGAAATGCCGCTGAAGGCTTCGTCGGGAATTTCCCAATCATCCCTGAAGGCGATTGTATCGGCGGCTGCCATGCTCGCGCAGAGTAAACCGACAATCAACACACACGGGAAAAGAACCGCTTTCCACCGCTTTTGCATATATCCTTCTCCTGTTGAAAACAGGCTCTGTCGAAAACAGGTTCGCTATTTCGAGGGACCGCGCCCCGGAATTCCGCAAAAAGAGCCGCGCCTTACAATGACAACGGTCCATGGCCTCTCGCTCCCTGCCTGTCGTTGTGCCTATGTACAACGTGCCCATGTACGAAGTGCCCGTGTACAAGGAGGAGGAGTTCATACATAAGCTCCTGTCATGGGTCATCGCAGCTCCCCGGCCCGACTGCCTCGACTGCGAGATCGTCGTCGTCGACGAGTGCTCAAGTGATGGATCGGCCGAGATTGTCGAAAACTTTACGGCAGCCTCGCCCGCCGCGAAAAACATCTGCACCGATCGAGGTCACTCTATTCTCGAGGCTCTCTGGTTCGCGCCCGAGTTCAATCGCTGGCTGGCCGATACGATTTCATCTTTCGTCGGACATAAGGTGCCCAGATCGGAGCCGGCATGGGGAATCTGACCCGCCATGTCTGTACGCGCAGGAAGTCCTGTGCCGCCGGAGACCTGAACGTCGAATATCTGGACCGTATGCGCAGGCTGTTCCGGCATCGCCGTTCGCCGGGAGTCTGCAATCTGGACATCGCGGAGCGGGAGAGCTTCATCCCGTTTGCGGGGCGGATGGATACCGTTGCCGCGCTTAAGTCGATCCCGCACGAAATCGAAGAAATGCGGAGCTTCAATCGGATCTCGATGCTCGCCTGGCGAACCACCGGCCAGATCCTGCGGCAAAAGCATTTCACGTTTGGCCCTTGGCGTGTTTGGCCGGTTTGTATGGCTTTGGCGAAAAATCGACGGCAGTTTGCCCTGGCAGCCGGTGTCCATCATCGCGATTGCGAGAGAAAAATACTGAGTTGCGAGGCGCGGATTCCCACGTGAGATTTACCCGCTGGCTCCTGGCTGACATCGAGGCTCCGGAACTCGACGAGAAAAAACCTGAGGCGAGGAACGAATGGTGGCGCGTCATGTGCCTCACCGGCGTGGATTACTTTTCAACGCTGGGCTACCAGCCGGGTATTGCTTTTCTCGCCGCCGGTGTACTTTCTCCGATCGCCACTCTTGTTCTGGTTGTTGTGACGCTTCTCGGCGCGTTGCCGGTGTATTCCCGTGTCGCCGCGGCGAGTTCAAACGGTCAGGGCAGTATTGGAATGCTGGAGAGATTATTTCCGGCGTGGAGCGGCAAGACGTTCGTGCTCGTCCTTCTGGGCTTCGCCACCACGGATTTCATTATTACGATGACGCTGTCGGCTGCCGACGCCGCGGCCCACTTCGTTCGAAATCCCTTCGCACCGCACATCCTGCGAAATCAGATGACGATCACGCTGCTTCTTCTGGCCATCCTCGGCGCGATTTTCCTGAAGGGATTTCGGGAGGCGATCGGCGTCGCGGTCGTTCTCGTCGGAATTTACCTTGCTCTGAATGTCGTGGTAACCGCGGTCGGCGTGCGAGAAGTGCTGCGGCATCCCGAAACCATCCGACGCTGGCACGCCAGCCTCTTCGCGCGTCACGGTGACGTGCTGACCATGATCGGAATCTCGCTGGTGCTCTTCCCGAAGCTCGCTCTGGGTTTGTCTGGTTTTGAGACCGGCGTCGCCGTAATGCCGCTGATTTCCGGCGAGCAGCCGGCGGATCGCATTCGCAACACCAGGAAGCTGCTGGCGACGGCCGCGGTCATCATGAGCTTTTTCCTGATCGCGACCAGTCTGGTAACTACCCTGCTGATCCCCCCGGAAAAATTCAAAGAGGGCGGCGAGGCCAACGGACGCGCGCTGGCTTATCTTGCGCACCAATACCTGGGAGGCGCCTTCGGATCGCTTTACGACATCAGCACGATTCTTATCCTCGCCTTTGCCGGAGCGTCCGCCATGGCTGGCCTGCTCAATCTGATCCCCCGTTATCTGCCGCGTTTCGGCATGGCGCCCGAATGGGCCCGCGCGTCGCGTCCGCTGGTCCTCGTGTTCATGGCTGTTTCCTTCACTGTGACCATCCTTTTTCACGCCGATGTCGATGCCCAGGGTGGCGCGTATGCGACGGGTGTGCTGGTGCTGATCACCTCCGCGGCGTTCGCCGTCACCATGTCGGTCTGGAATAAACCGCTGCGCTGGCCCTTTCTCCTGGTCTCTCTGGTGTTCGTGTACACAACGGCGCTGAACATCTACGAACGGCCGGAAGGAATCAAAATCGCTTCGTTCTTCATCCTGTCGATGATCGTGACGTCTCTGCTTTCGCGGGCACTGCGTTCCACGGAATTACGGATCAGTTCCGTCGAAATCGACGAGAAGGCGAAGGCTCTTCTGGGACAGGACGAAGACGAAGTCATCCGGCTCATCGCGCGAGCGCCGCGGGACGAATCCGAGGAGCAACTGGATGCGGTCGACAAGGAGATTCGCGATTTTCACAACCTCGGAGAAGGCGAGCGGCTCTATTTTTTTGAGGTCGGGCGCGGCGATGCGTCGGAGTTTGAAGCGACTTTGCGGGTGACCGGCAAGCGTGTGGGAAAACACGCGGTGCTGTGCGCAACGAGCGTGGTGGTGCCAAACGCGATCGCGGCGATGCTGATCTACCTTGAAAAGACCACGGGCAAAGTTCCTCACGGCTATTTCAAATGGCATGAAGGAAACCCGATCGGCAACGTATTTCAGTTCCTGTTCTTCGGCGAGGGCGATGTGGCGCCCGTGGCGCACGAGGTTCTGCGGCGCGCGGTTCCGGATATCCGGCGCAGGCCTGTAATTCACGTGAGCTGAGAGCGGCACCAGAACGATAAGATCGTGTCATGATGCGTCTCGATCCCCGGCTGCCAGAGCCCGACCCCGATCCGGTCTTTCCTCCGTCCGAACCGGAACCCGAGCCGGAGCCCAACATCGACATACCGCCCGAACCCGAGCCGCCTTTTCAGATGTCCGCCCCTGACGTGTCCGGAGGCGGCAGCGCCGGCAATCTTGACATCATCCGCCGGCCGAAATCGGATTCCGAGCCGCTACCGGAAGGGAGTGTTCCATGGCCCGCAGCGGGCGCCAAAGTGGATGAAGACACGCTGGCGGTGTGGGGCCAGGGCTTCGGCCCTGCCCAGATGGGCCTGCGGTCCGCGAGCAACTACGAAAAGCCTTTGTGGGGCAGGCCCCCCAGGCCTGCCGCCGAGCCCCAGCTCGGCGCGGAACTTTACGGTCAGTTCGGGCGGTTTTTCAATGGTGTTTGCTGGCCAGCCCGCTGCCAGGGATAGCAATGAAAACACATAACTTTGCCATGTGTTTTCGAGGGTGCCGCCGAGCTTCCGCTCGGCGCGGAGCTTTATGTCAGCGCCGGTAGCGCCGGCGGTCTTGTCGCCGGTTAACCTGCTAACCGCGTCTTCGACAGAGCGAATTCTACTCATTTCGCCTTTCGCCAGACCCAGCGCGCCAGCCCGGACGGAAGTAATAGTTCGACGCCCATCGTGCAGGAGCCTGGTTTTTTCCGACATCTTCGTCGCCGTTCAGAAAGAACTCGGCCTCAAGCTCATCAGGGGTGCGGATGTTGCGATGGACATAATCGTCGTTGAGGCGATCGATAAGACTCCGACCGGAACTGAGGCGCCGATTGCGACTCGATAGTCGGCAATACGGAAGTTGTAACGGGAGGCGACTTGCCCGCGATTTTGTCTCCAGAGGAACTCAGAAACAGCGGACTAGTTTGCGGTCGGCCGCTCACAACGGTCGACGACGGTGACGTCGAGTGGAATTTTCCGGTCCTCCACGCGGAATCCGAGTGCCGTGAGCGCTTCGCGCACCCGATCGCCCCATTGCGCGACCGCCTGCGGATCGACCCGGGAGGTGGGCGCAACGAAATCCCAGGCGCCCTGCATTTCGGTCTCGTCCGCGACCGGCGCGCCCCACAACGACGACAGATAACTTGTTACAGAAGACATCGGTACAGCGGTGAAGACCATATCGTTCTGGTCGTTCCGCAGAATCGAAAGATGTTCGCCCTCGGCGGCGTGCTTCACGCGTGGCGGAGTCTTTGGAACCCGCAACACAATCGCCGGCACGTCCCGCGTCTCGTGGTGCGATTCCAGATGAAAGCGGAGGGCGAGAAGCCCCATGACGGCTGATTCACGCATGGCGCGATCAAGCACGCGGTCCGCTTTGGCCTGGATGTTGTAGCGATCTGTCCTCATCCAGGGAGGCCCGGCGGTAACGCGGTAAAGCTGCCATCCGCCGAGCATGTCGAGAATTTCGCCGACCGTCAGCGCCCTCGCTTCGAAGCGGTCGCCCTGAAAATCGAAACCCCTGTCCTGTACTGCCGTGTCGGCCGGCGCGGGCCGGATGGACGCCACTTCGAATCGCGCCTGCGCTCCCGCGGGCAACGCTGCCAGGGCGGCGAAAAACAAGGCGTACCATCCCATGTCGACGGCCTCCTGCGAGCTGTGACGCGGCTGATCGTTCAGGTGTTGACGTCATACTGAAACAAACACATGGGGCTTCGGACGTTTCGACGCTCGATCGGCTGCTCGGCGGTACCACCGGCGATCTTGTCGCCGATTTCCGCTCTTGATATCATCCGCCGGCCGAAATCGGATTCTGTTGCCGCAACTCCTGGCGATGTTCCCCCTGATACTGATGAGGGGTCTTCACGAATGTAGACCCGCAACTCTCGCCCCAGGGACCTCCCTGTGCATCGCAATCGCGCCGGAACCCCGTACAACTCGCCGGAAGGGGCGAGACTGCGGTTTACTTATCTCACAACCTGTTGAAATTGACTTCGACAGTTGCGCGGACCTTTACCGGGACGCCGTTTGACATCCCCGGCCTGAAGACCCAACGGGAGACGGCGTCCACAGCGTTCGAATCGAACGCAAACCCGAGGGACTTCACCACACGTATCTCCCCAGGTCTGCCGTCCGCGCCGATTACGCATGACAATATGACCGTTCCCCCGGTCTGGTCGGGTCCTGCCTCTTTGGGAAACTCGGGGTCCACCTTGTAGACCACAGCGGGTGGCGATACGCCGTTACCGATCTTATAAACGTCAGTCGGCACGGTCGCGGAACCGGCGTCGGCCTGTTGATCCTGAGAGCTGCGCTGGAGGGCTTCCACTTGCCGCTTCAGTTCCTCTAATTCGCGCCGGAGCATCTCCTGCTGATAACCCTGCTGGGAATCGGTCTGCTGGGCGAGTTGCCGCTGTTTGCGCGCCAGATCGGCAAAAGCGGCTGCCGTGCTGGAGCCGGAGGTACTTCGGAAGGTGACAGTCTTACCACTATTCGCGTCCACGAACGCGCCGGGCGCCGATCCCACGCCGATCCGGAGTTCGAGTTCGCCTCCGGACCGGTCGAGAACGGTCAAAAGATGGGAATCAAACTCCGTCACGGCCGCCCTGACCGGCTCCAGCATCTGTTGCGTCCATTCAGCGCCTTCCCGAACCGGAAGACGTGACAGCAGTTCATCGCGAGCCGAATCCGACAAGCCTGTCACTACAATGCGGCGGAGCCTTTCCGCGGTCGGAGACGGTGGGGAAAACACCTGCGCCCGGCCGGTCACGTTCGCCGTCTTCTGCTGTTGCAACCGCTCCAACTCCTGTAACCGGGATTCGACAGCGCTTTTCTCGTCGGGGTAGAACCGAACGAGATCCTTGTATTCCGCCTCGGCCTGGGCGAGACCATGCGGCCCTCCCTCACGGAACCAGGAATCGGCGATGGCGACTTTTGCGCGCGGTACAAAGTCGCTGGCCGGCCAGGTATTGATCAGCGTGTTCAACCTCTGACGGGCGGACTGGTAATTACCGCGCCCAATCTCATCGGTGGCGAGGTCGAACAGCATCTTGTCGTCGGGCACGGCGGCCGGCTTCGAATAATCGACATTCACCACCTGCGTCGTCGCCGCTACCGACTTATCGAAATGCCAGTGCCGCACCGATTGCAGGGCGGACCTGCCAAGTTCCTCCGGACCACTCAGCACTGTGGCTTCAGCCACTTCGCCGTTGGCATCGAGCTTCACCTGGACGACCACAGCGCCCTCGACACCTTTGGCCAGCGCGTCGGAAGGATATGAAACCGGGGAACGATGCATCAACGGGGTCCCATTCAAATTCACCGAGACACCCGGCGCATCAGCCACCACCTGAGGCGCAGCCGAGAGCGGAAATGAGCTGGTCGCCAGCCAGCATGCCGCTGCGACCATAGCCACGGCGGCGCTCAACACACAAGTCAAACGCGTCTTTGAGATCTCCACCATTCGAACCTCTCGCATGGCTTCCAGCAGTCTTCGTTTCAGGTGCCGCCTGCGCAGAAACATCGGCGCGGGCGCCAGATCCATTTGCGTCGGGGAGCCGGGTGTTGCGACGCCCGCCATCAACAGCAACGCGTCCAGGTAGGATTCGCGCGCCCGTGTCGTCTCGATCACGGCCTGGTCTACCGTCTGTTCCCGCGCGAGCTGAATTTCGCCGATCACCCACCAGATGGCCGGATGAAACCAGAACACTGCGCGTACCAGTTCCTCGGCGAGCGTGAACAGCCAGTGGCGCCGATTCACGTGCATCATCTCGTGACAGAGAATCGCTTCTCGCAACTCAGGCGCAAGGGATGGAAAGCGCGAAGGTAACAACACTACCGGCTTCAGCCATCCAAATGTTACGGGGCCCGAGATGTCGTCGGACAAAAACAATGCGGCGTTGGTTCCGGCTCCGCTCAGTCGCGCGTCAGGGGGAAGTTCGCGCCCGCGGTTGCGATATGCTGCCAGCCGCGTCAGCCCCGCGCCGAGTAAGGCCACGCGGATCGCCACACCCGCGGCGAACAGCCACAATACGATCTCGAAAACTGGTGGCCGGCCGGCAGCTGGTGGTAGAAGCAGTGGCGCCGAGGCCTGCGTTGCCGGCGGGAGAGCCGCGTTCACCGGAATCGGGCGGTTCACAATCACTTCGTGACGCCAGGGCCGCACCCAGGGCATCGCCAGGCACGCCAGAAGAACGACTTGCCAGAAGATCAGCCGTGCGCGGGGCGTCCGCATTCCCGGGATGGCCGGCGCCAGCGCGGCCAGACCCACCAGGAGGCCAATCTGCAGCGTATAAGCGATGATATTGTGCCAGACCTGCAACGCGCTCATGATTTGCCCTTTCTGATGCGGGCGATCTCCGCCAGATCCTCTTTTGACAGATTGTGTTCCTCCACGAGGTGGACCAGCAGCGGTTCGGCCGAGCCATTAAATACGCGGTTTACGAAGTCGCGCACCATCGCTCCGATGACCTTACGGCGGGGCTGCGCGGGCCGGTAGACGTGGGCCCGGTCGTCCTGATTTTTCTTGAGGTATTTTTTTTGCTCCAGAATTTTCATCATCGTCATGACGGTCGTATAGGCCACTTTGCGGCGCTTCAACAGGGTTTCGTAGACGTCGCGGACCGTTACCTTTTCCAGATCCCACACGACCTTCATGATTTCCAGCTCGAGTTCGGTAAGGGTGGTGCTCTTGCGGCGCATACTAAATAATTAGTACTAAAGACCGGCGAAGTCAAGCGGAAAATCGGCATGTTGCGTTCATCGCTGCGCATGGAACTTCCGGATCGCTTCGTCGGTCTTCGGCAAGTTCTCTACTTCTCAATACGATCCAGGCGAACGAAGTGGAACAGGAACGTTACAGCGTCAGGGAAGACTCAATCGTGCCGCAAGGCGGCCGCCGGATCGACCCGCATCGCCCGTCGCGCGGGAATCAGGCAGGCTAGGAGCGCGGCCACGATGAGGACCACTGGCGCAACTGTCAACGTAACGGGATCGTATGACGACACGCCGGCGAACTGCGACTGCAAAATACGACTCAGAGCGAGCGACGCCGCCAGGCCAGGGATCGTACCCATCGCGACCGGCAACATGCCGTCGTGGAGGACCATCCCGCGAATGTCCTCGGCCGCCGCGCCAATCGCCATGCGAACGCCAATTTCTTTCGTGCGCTGGCCAATCGAATGCGCAATCACCGCATAGAGCCCAATGGCAGCCAGCAGCAGCGCAATCAGGGCAAAAACCACTAATACAACTGAGTTATTACGAACCCCGCCGTAGCTTGGCCGTCTCGCCAGCCAGCTGGCCATCGGGTAAGGGCCCTGCTGTATCGCGACACGCGGATCGAGCGCGCTGATCTCTTTACGCAAGGCCAGGATCAGTCCAGCGGATGGAATCGAAGTTCGAACGAATATAAACGAACCGAGCGGCCTCTGTTCTGGCACGAACACTAATGGCGTGACCTCTTGCTGACCAGCACGGTCAAACTCGATGTTGGACACGACACCAATAACCGTGAGCCACTCTGCCGGGTCGACATTCGAGACCTCGACGCGGAGCCTTTGACCGAGCGCACCTTCGGAGGGCCAATGCTCACGCGCGAACCGGTCATTTACGATCGCAACCCGGGCTCCGGGAGCTGCGTCGGTCGTTGTGAATTCGCGACCCGAAAGCATGACGGCGCCGAGTGTTCGGAAGTAGTCCGGTGCGATCGGCAGGACTGTAACCACAGGACCGTCCCGTCCACGAACCAGCTCGCTTCCATCGAGCTTGTAGGGACGCTCGCCGCCCCGTATTCCCCCTCCGGGCAATGGTCCACTGGAGAGTGAGTCAACACCTGGTATGCCCTCTAAATGCGTCCTCAGTTGTTCGAAGAATGATAGTTGAGCCTCTCGATCGGAATATTTCCCTTGAGGCGCACTCAATCTCATCGACAGCGTGGTCGTCCTGACACCGAGATCTGCGGCGATGTGACGATAGCTTCGGATCATCACACCGGCTCCCGTGAGCAGTACCAACGCCATGGCCATCTCCGCAATTACCAGGAGCCGGCCCGGATGTCTTCTTCCCGTTCCGCCGGTCGCCCAATTCCCGCCATCCTTCAACGTAGTCTGAAGATCCAGTCGCGAGGCGAAGAGCGCAGGCGCAAATCCGGAAAGAAATGCCGTGCCGATCGAGATTCCTGTGATATAGGCGAGAACACGATAGTCCATCGCGTAATCCAGCAGGTCGTGGTCCGACTGACCAGCCAATGGATTGATGGCAAGCGCGTAGACCCGCAGGGCTGAATGCGCAAGTGCCCATCCACATACGCCACCAATCGTTGAGAGGATAAGACTTTCAACGAATAGCTGACGAACAATGCGCCATCGTCCCGCACCGAGAGCCATACGTACAGCAAGTTCACGCGCTCTGCTTGTGGCGCGTGCAAGATTGAGATGAATCACATTTGCGCAGACGATCAGCAGTACAAAGCCTGCAGCGCCCGACAGTACTCCGTACATCACGGGCAGATGCCCTGCCTGAAGAACTAAGAACCATTCGGTGAAATCCTGAATGCGAGGCCTCTGGCCTTGATTCGTCAAGGGATAGATACTTTCCAGCCGTCGCCCGATCACCTCCAGCTCCGAACGGGCGCTTTCTCCGGTGGCGCCATCGGCCAGGTGACCGAACGCAAACCACAAAGATCGCGCGTCTCGGCGCTGAAGTTCGACTGTGGGAATGAGGGGCGCCCACAGAATCTGATCTTGCGGGAACGAAAACCCTTCAGGCATGACTCCGATGACGGTAGTAGTTCCGCCGTCGAAATACAATCTTCGGCCGATGATGCCCGGATCCTTACCGTATCGGCTTTCCCAAAACTTATAGCTCAGGATTGCGACCGGCCCTGCGCCTGATACTTCGTCCGAGCTCGCAAAATCTCGCCCAAGGATCGGCTTTACCCCCAGAACTTCAAACGCGTTGGCCGTGACTCTCGTAGCAAGGTAATGTTCCCCAGGGCCCCCTGGATGAGTAAGGGTTATTTCCAGATCGGCCACGGCGCCCATGCCGTCAAATGATTTAACCTGGCTCCGCCAGTCCTGGAAGTCGGGCCAGGAAACACCTGTATAGCGCCCGTTTTTCTGACTTGTGACGTACACAATGCGTTTATTGTCGATTCGCTGAAAACCCTTAAAGAATTCGGCGTTGATCACGCTCCCGACCGCGCCGTTTAAACCAATACCGAGCGCCAGCATCAGGACGGCAGCCAAAGCGAATCCCGGATTGCGGAACAACACGCGGGCCCCGTATTGCGCGTCCTGACCGATCTGCTGAAACCAGAGGGGAAGCCATACGGCGCGCGCGTCTTCTGCAACAAGGGTGACATTACCGAAATTACGCAAGGCGGCGAAGGCGGCTTCTTTCGGCGCTAACCCGTCTGTCTGGCGCCGTTCCGCCTCCTCCTCAAGGTGAAAGTGGAGTTCGGCTCGCAATTCAGCTTCCCTCTGAGAGCGGCGCAACAAGCCTCGAAGTCTGCGAAAGAGCGCCTTCAACGACCCTCCTCTTCGGCGGGATTCAAGACCAGGCCCATCGCGCACGAGAACGCTTCCCACTTCGATCTCTCGGCTGCGAGTTGTTGGCTGCCGCGCCGCGTGAGGCGATAAAACCTGGCGCGCTTTCCTTTCTCGGACAGACTCCAGGATGCTTCGATCCAACCCCTGGCCTCCAGTCGATGGAGGGCCGGATACAACGATCCGGTCTCGACCTGGAGGACGTCTTCCGAAGCCCGTTGAATGTGCTGCGCGATTGCGTGGCCGTGAGCAGGTCCGGTAACCAGCGTACGAAGAATGAGGAGGTCGAGCGTTCCCTGCAGCAACTCGATACGGGAAACGGGATCTCGATCCATTATGTAGGCATTCTACACATTATTGTGTAGAGCGTCTATTAAGCTGTCATTTCTGCTTCTCGACATCCGAAATTTGCACGAAACACCATTTGCGGAAGCTGTGGCCGGCAGACGTCGGCAACAGGCGTTTTTCGTCGAATGACACTGGATTCACCGTGGCCGTGCAGAAGGAGGCTAAAACCCAATCCGCAACCGAACCGCAAAACGCCGTTCCGGCCCCGAATCCCGAAAGTTCGTTTTTTCGACAGCTGAAATTGAAGCCGAAACTGCCCCACAGTCCTCCTGCGAACTCGCAGGCAATCGTAATTTCGCGCTGGAAAGGGCAGCCTGAGTCCAATGCAAGAGCCGCAGTCGCCGCTCAACTTCAATATTTCGCCGGTTCCCGGTACCTGCCGACGGAAGCACGGGCGCGCCGACCCCGAAATGTGTGCCTCGATTGTGTCCCGGCGAGCCAGGAGTGGCCTTTTCCCATGCTAAAATTGAATCTTTCGTCGTAGATGATTCAAATCGTGCCATCCATTCTGTCGGCGGACTTCGCCCGCCTCGCGGATGACATCGGCAAGGTGGAACGCGGCGGCGCGAAGATGCTCCATGTCGACATCATGGATGGTCATTTCGTGCCTAACCTCACCATCGGGCCGCCCGTGGTCAAATCCATTCGCAAGACTACCGGGCTCACGCTGGATCTTCACCTCATGATCACCGATCCGGACCGCTTTGCGCCTCTTTTTATCGAAGCCGGCGCGGACCAGATTTCGGTCCATTATGAGGCTGTGCGGCATCTGGATCGCACGGTTCGCATGATCCGGAAAGAGGGCGCTCGCGCCGGCGTCGTGCTCAATCCGGCGACTCCCGTCGGGAGCCTCGAAGATATACTCTATCTGGCCGATTACGTGCTGGTGATGAGCGTTAATCCAGGTTTCGGAGGGCAGGAGTTTATACCGAATGCCCTGAATAAGATCCGCCGGCTCGACCGGCTCCGGACGGATCAGCGCCTCGGCTTTGCGATTGAGATCGATGGCGGCGTCAGCCTGGCGAATACGGCGGAAATCGTACAGGCCGGGTGCGACTGGCTGGTGGCGGGCTCGGCGGTGTTCCATAGTGCCGATCCGGCCGCAACCGTGAGAGAAATGCAACAGATCGCCGAGAGTGCCACGGCGGTCCGGGTTTGAAATTCAGTTTGAGATCATAAAGGATTCCGATGAAGCGGAGCTATCAATCATTTGTCATACTCGTGGGCGTTCTGGCCTTCTTCCTGCTTTCCGGTTTCGGCCTTTTTGACCACAAGAAGTACGACACCCCGATAACCAAAGAAACCCTTCAGCCCGATAAGGTTCTGTTCGACCGCGCGATCAAAAATATCGAGCACGGGGACTATGAAGCGGCGCGCCTCACCCTGAACACGCTGATCAACACTTACGACACCAGCGAGTACCTCGCCAAGGCGAAGCTCGCCATTGCGGACAGCTGGTTCCGCGAAGGCGGCGCCCATGGCCTCGCCGAGGCTGAGCAGGAATACAAGGACTTCATCCTGTTCTATCCCAACATGGAGGAAGCCGCCGAGTCCCAGTTCAAAATCTGCAACATCCATTTCAAACAGATGGAGAAGGCCGATCGCGACAACAGCCAGGGCCAGCGCGCCGAAGACGAGTGCCGCCAGGTAATGGTGCAGTTCCCGAATTCGAAGTTCGTCCCCCAGGCCCAGCAAATGCTCCGCGACACGCAGGAGGTTTTGGCTGACAAGGAATTCCTTACCGGCGACTTCTATCACCACAAGGGCAGCTTCCCCGCCGCCGCGAGCCGTCTTGCCTATGTAAGCCGGCAGTACCCGCTTTTCAGCGGTTCGGACCAGGCGTTGTGGGAATTGGCCGACTCCTACAAGCACATGGGAGATCTTTTTGAAAAGCAGGAAGCCGATGCCCTCGCGCGAATCGTGCGCGATTACCCGATCAGCGACCATGTCGACGATGCGAAAGCCCGATTAGTCGCACTGAAGCAGCCCGTGCCCCAGGCGGACCGCGATGCCTATATGCGCATGAAGTATGAGATCGAGAACCGCACGCACCCCAGTATCATTCATCGCGTGATCGACCCGTTTGAATCGCATCCGGACGTTTATTCGGCGGCGAAGACCGGAGCGCCCGCCATGCAGGCAATGCGGCCAACCGTGCCGGTCAGCGTGCCCGCCATCGCCGCGGGCGGTCAGACAGGCGTGAGCGATGTCGGGATTTCGACGGTTGGCAACAATGACGAGATCGACCGCGCAAAGGACGTCAGACTCGGCCAGCCTGCGGCCGGAGATCCCACTGCGCCTGTGGCTAATCCTGTAGCGCCTGCAGCCGGGGAAGGCGAGCAGAAGGCCGCCACGAGCGAAGCCCCCAAACCCGCCGACGCGAATGCTGATTCCGGCACGACAGCCGCCGCACCTGCATCGCTGCCGACCAATCACC
Organism: Terriglobia bacterium; assembly: GCA_963831795.1. Taxonomy (GTDB): domain Bacteria; phylum Acidobacteriota; class Terriglobia; order Bryobacterales; family Bryobacteraceae; genus BOG-234. The sequence continues at coordinate 75,232 of CAWHSB010000015.1, forward strand.
CGCCCACAAAAGAGCAATTAAAGGCCTATAAGAAACAGGTGGAAAAGGCGCAGAAGGCGCAGAAAGAAGCGGCCAAAAAGGCGGGCAAGAGCGCTTCTCCTGCCGACGCAACTGCCGCTGCAGCTCCCTCGGGAACGCCTGCCACGACGCCGCAATGAGCCGGATCCTGCTCGCCGACGACAGTCCGCACGCCCAGCGCATGGGAGAGCGGATCCTGCGTGACGAGGGGCACGAAGTGATCTCCGTCAGCGACGGCCTCGTCGCGATGCTGCGCCTGAAAGACGCGCAGCCCGACATAGTGATCGCCGATATCTCGATGCCGGAAGTGTCAGGCTATGAGCTCTGCGAATACATCAAAAACAACGGCGGTGCGCCTGTATTCCTGACCGCTGGCGCGGTCGAGCCGGTAGATGATGCCGAGGTCGCCCGCGTCCGGGCCGATGGCGTTCTGAAAAAACCGTTCGAAGCCAGCCTGTTGCTCGAAGCGATCGGACGGTTCAGGGCGACGGCGGCAAAGAAGCCAAACGGAACCGCGACCAGCTTTGCCCGATCGGTCGTTGTCCTCGATCCCGACCAGGTGCGCGCGGCGATCACGGTAGCGCTCGACGCCGCCCTTCCCGCCATGATCGAAGAGATCAGCGCGAAAGTGCTTTCCGCGCTCGCGGGGACAGGACGTTCAGGCAATTCCGAGCCACGCGGCAATTCCGAGCCGCGACCGGCAGGGAGCGTCAAGCCGCCCCTTTCAGCCACCTCGTAATCGTTATACTTACTGATTCATGCCAGACAATAGCTTCGACGTCGTATCTCAGATTGAGATGCCGGAGGTGAACAACGCCATCCAGCAAGCCATGAAAGAGATCACGACCCGTTACGACCTGAAAGACTCGAAATCTCTGATCGACCTGAACGAAAAGGAAAAGAAAGTAACGCTCACGAGTGCCGACGACTTCAAGCTCAAGGCCGTGACCGAGATCTTTCAACTGAAACTCGTCAAAAGGCAGGTTCCGATCAAGAACCTGACCTATGGTCCGATCCATTCTGCCGCCGGTTCGACGGTCAAGCAGGAAGTCACCCTGACCTCGGGAATCCCCACCGAGAAGGCTAAGGATATCGTAAAGAAGATCAAGGACAGCAAACTCAAGTTGCAGGCCGCCATCCAGGGCGATCTGGTCCGTATCAGCGGCAAGGATCGGGACACCCTCCAGCAGGCCATCGCTTTGCTGAAAGGCTCGGATTTCGGGATCGATCTGCAGTTCATCAACTTCCGGACGAACTGAGTGCCGCGCCGGATCGAATCGTATTTCATCGAAGGTCCCGCGGGAAAACTCGAAGCGCTTCTCGAGGAACCAGAAAAAGACGAGCCGGAAGACGGTAATCCCGCAGAGGCGTGTCTCGTCTGTCACCCTCACCCGCTCTTCGGCGGCACGATGCACAACAAAGTCGTCTACCGTATCGCCCGCGGCATGCGCCGCTCAGGCGCGGTGGTGCTGCGGTTCAACTTTCGCGGCGTCGGCGCGAGCGAAGGCGCTCACGCAGGCGGCGCCGGTGAAATCGAAGACGCCCGGGCCGCGCTCGATTTTTTACGCGGGCGTTATCCTGAGCTTCCGTATTCTCTGGCCGGATTCTCATTTGGCGCGCGCGTGATTACGAAACTAGGCTGTTCGCTCGCCCCGGCGCCCGAACGCCTGATCGCCGTGGGATTTGGCACGCGTCGCGGCTCGTCCGACTACCTTTCGACCTGCACTGTCCCGAAATTCTTTATCCAGAGCACGATCGACGAACACGGCCCGAAGGAAGAACTCGAAGCGGCGTTCGTCCACTTTGCCGAACCGAAACAACTTCAGTTCATCGAGGCTGCCGATCACTTCTTCGCGGGAGCGCTCGACCAGCTCGAAGCGGCAGTCGCGGCTATTCGACCTTAAACTCCCCCCGCGCCTGGGCCATCTGTTTCCCGACACCGTCGCGGGCGGTAATCAGCAGGGTGTAAGTCGCCGGAGTCATATTCGACTGCAGACTGAGATTAAACTGGCCGGGCACCCACGGCTGCGGGTAGAACGCCTGGTTCTTCTCCACCGCCGCGTCTTCCTGGGCGAACAACTGCTTCCCATCCGGACCCATCACAGCAACGTCATACGACACGTCGATCGCATTCTGTTCCCCATATTTGTATCCGGTCATATCGAAACGAACCCAGAGCATGTCGCCCGCCCGGTACGCCACCACCTTCAGCGGAGTCTCGTCATCCTGTGTTCGGTAGAAGCCAAAATTCCGGATCACCAGCATGTTGTCCGGCGCAACTCCCTTGCCGCCGACGGGGAACGCGGCCGTGTCCGAAGTTGTCTGGTGGGTTTGAAGATCCGTCGCCTCGAACTTGACCGTATAGTTTCCAGGCGGCGCGATGGACGGGATCTGGAACTGCAGTCGAAGCTTGGGTTTCCAGTTCTTGTCTTCCTCGCTGACGGTCGTTCCGATCGCCTCTTCGTCCTGAGGGATGATCGGCGTACCCTTCACGTCGAAGGCCTGAATGTGTCCGGTGAGCTGAACCTTGCCGGTCGGCCCGATCTTGTAATTCTCGACCTGGACACTGAAGAACACCGTATCCCCAGGTTGAAAGCTGAGCCCTTTCTCGATCGGCGGACCATCCTCCGATTGGGAAATCAGTGCGTGTATGGCTTTGAGAGACTGCGCCGGAGGCGCAGGCGCGAATGCGAGGAAAAGTGCCACGAGCGCGACAACAGAGGCTGGCAGCATACCGTAAACCAGTTTAGCGGTTTGCGGTTATTTTTTGTGCTCGCTTAACATCTGCTCGAACTCTTTCCGCTGATCGGGATTGAGGATCTGCATGATGCGGCTGTTGCCGTCCGCGAGTACGTCGTCGTAATACCGCGAAAAATCGTCGAGAATGGACCTCAACTGCTCAGTCTGCTGGTCCGAAAGATCGAGCTTCTGCTTCCACTCGGGGAGGGACATCGAAAATCCAGCGGCCGGTGGCTGTGTGCCATGCAAACTGCCGTGATCGGTAACACTCATGAGGACGGCACCCAGGGCCATTCCGCAGAGAAATACGAGGACGAAAGATACGATGGCGATTTTTTCGGTGGGGCGGGGAAGAGCGGCGGTTACCGTATTCGAGGCCATATTAACAGCCGGCCATTACTCGTGATAGGTCGCGAGCGTGACGAGCATCCGGTCTCGGTCCGCAGCCGCCGGATGGTCAACGGCCGGATCGTGTTGCGCCATTATTGAAATAGCGTCCGCGCCGCTCATCGAGGCTTCGTGACTTACCAGATAGCTGCCGAGACCGGCGAGCAATAGCAGAGATGCAAAAGCGATGCGCCGGAAGAACACTGCGCCCGGGGCAAAGAGTCCCCACGCTTCTTTCCGTTGATCTTCGATAATCCGATTCGCGACCCTGTTGTAGAAGCCGAGCGGAGCCAGTGAGACGTTTTCCGCGGCGGCGTCTTCGGGAGAAAACCGCATTTCGCGAAGCAGCATCGACAGATGATCCATCTGCGACACTTCTGCCCGGCAATCCTCGCACGCGTCAAGATGGTCGTAAAACGCCCGGGGAGCGTTTCCGCTCAGGTGCCTTTCGAGCTCATCGATAACAATGTCGTGCATCATATTCGCACTCACGGTTTTTCAATCACGGCTACCGGCACTCGCTCCAGCCGCTGAGCGGCCTTCACCAGCTTTTGCCGGGCGCGGAACAACTTTACCTTGATTGTATTCTCGTTCATGTCCAGCATACCCGAGAGTTCTTCGACTGAATAGCCTTCGACCTCTTTGAGCATGAGGAGCCGCTTCTCTTCGTCCGAAACCCGGTCCATGAGCTTGACGATGTAGTCGCGCCGGGCGAGCGTCGAATCCGTCCGCCCCGATCGCTCGAACGCCGGTTCGCTATTCTCGACCCGCCGGACCTCGTCCTCGCTCATGTCGCTTTCGTAAACCAGCTTGCGTACCTTCTTTTTACGCAGGTAGTCGAAACACTCGTTGACCGTGATCTTGTATATCCATGTGATCAGCGAGCTGCGGAAATCGAAGTTCCGGATAGAGAAGTAAACCTTGGCGAATACCTGCTGGGCGATGTCTTCGACGTCGTTGCGCTGACGCACAATCCCGTGGATGATCGAAAAGACCTTCGACTGGTAGCGCTCGACGATTTCGCGGAACGCCGACTCGTCGCCGGACTGAGCACGGCGTACCAACGCGCCTTCGGGAGTGTTTTCGTAATCCACTCTGGTTCTGGTAACGACTTTTTTACCGAACGCAGGAAGGGGAAGAGCGCCGCTCAGTGTTCCCATACAATGCGTCGGACGCGAACTGCCCTCGGCCCGTTTCAGCGAATCCCCGTTTCAGCGGCCGCCAAACAGTAGAAACCGTTCGGGCGGAAGAAAGTAGCAGATTTCGGGCCACACTTCTTTAGACGCAGTTTTTCCGCTACTGGTGCGAATCCGGGCCGTGGCGAAGCGCGTCTATGGGATAGAGGCCGGTCTGGCCAGCCGCTGATATACTGTCATCAGAGCGGCACAACGGAGAAGAAAGTTCACATGGTTAATCTGACTGAGACGGCGATTGGGAAGGTTCGGGAGATCCTCGACACGCAGGAGCCGAAACCGGCGGGGCTTCGCATTTCGGTGGTCGGCGGGGGATGCTCGGGCTTCAGCTATTCGATGGCTTTTGAGAACACTCCGAATATGCTGGACAAAACCTACAATTACGATGGACTGAAGGTGTTTATCGACCAGGCGAGTCTCCTGTACCTCGACGGCGCACAGGTCGACTATGTGGAAACACTGGAAGGTTCCGGATTTAAGTTCAACAATCCACAGGTTAAATCGACCTGCGGCTGCGGTAGTTCGTTCAGCGTCTAAATACCCTCCTTATTTCGCATCGCGCCAGTTCACTCCCGTGCCGACTTCGACCAGAAGCGGCACGCTGAGCTGGTAGACGCCCTCCATCTCCGCCTTCACCATCTGCTTCACCTCGTCGATTTCATCTTCCGGCGCTTCGAGCACCAATTCGTCGTGAACCTGCAGTAAGAGGGTGCTTCGCCTGCCCTTTAGCGCCCGATCGATTCTCACCATCGCGAGCTTGATCAAGTCCGCCGCCGTGCCCTGAATCGGCGAATTGACAGCAGTGCGTTCGGCAAATCCGCGGGCGTTCGGGTTGCGGCTGTTCATGTCCGGAATTGGTCGCACCCGCCCGAAGAGCGTCCGGGCCAGTCCGGTTTCGCGCGTGGCCGCGATCGTTGCATCGATGAACCGCTTCACGCCGGAGTATCGCTCGAAGTAGGCCTTGATGTACGTCTCTGCCTCCTTTCGCGAGATGCCGAGATTCGCCGCCAGACCGAAGGCGCTGATCCCGTAGACGATTCCGAAGTTCACCGCCTTCGCGTTGTTCCGCTCCTGGCGCGTAACCAGCATGGGCGGGACTCCCATCACCTCCGCGGCCGTTCGGGTGTGAATGTCCTCTCCCTGCTGGAACGCATCGATCAAAACCGGGTCGCCGGACATGTGCGCGAGCAGCCGAAGCTCGATCTGGGAGTAATCCGCGACCACCAGCTTCCAGCCGTCCCGAGGAATGAACGCCGCCCGGATTTCGCGGCCCAGCTCCGTTTTGATCGGGATATTCTGCAAGTTCGGATTTGAGGAAGACAGCCGCCCTGTGGCCGCGCCGGTCTGGTTGAAGCTGGTATGAATGCGCCCGGTGTCGGGGTCCATCAGGGCTGGCAGCGCGTCCACGTAGGTTCCCTTCAGCTTGGTCAACTGGCGGTATTCGAGTACTTTACCGACGATTTCGTGATCCGCGGCGAGACCTTCGAGAACGTCCGCAGCGGTCGAAATCACCTTACCTTTTCCGTAGCGCACCGGAGCCGGCAAGCCCATTTCTTCGAACAGGATTTTTCCCAGCTGCTGTGGCGATGAGACGTTGAACTCGCGGCCCGCGAGCGCATGGATTTCCTGGGTCAGCCGGGTAATCCCTGTGTCCATCAGACACGAAAGCCGTTCGAGCTCGGCCGTGTCGATCCGGATTCCGGCCAGCTCCATACGCGCAAGAACTCCGGAGAGCGGGAGCTCAATGTCTTCGTACAACTGCCGCAAGCCACGGCGATCGATCTCAGGCCGCAGGCGCTCGTTCAACTCATGCACGAAGCTCGCCCGCTCATCGGCGCGCGGCCCCGCCCGGAGATCGAGACGCCGCTCGACGAGCGCCTCGAGCGAGCACGCCCCGGGATCGGCATCGAGCAGGAACGCGTAAACCGAAATGTCGTCCCGGAGAGCTTGAGCCTCGAGGCCCTGCTTGAGTAGAAGGAGCTTCAGCGACTTCAGGTCGTGCGCAGCTTTGGGTAATTCGGGATTTTTCAAGGCGAACTCGAGTTCGCGCAAGCGCAGGGCAGGAAGACTCCGGGCTTCGCCCGGCCGCAAGGCCAGACCGATCTCGTTCCGATCGGTTGAGAAAGCGATCGACAGAGCTTCGTCCGGCGTCGCCGACTCGACGAAAGCGCGCACAGCCTCGGCCGTTTCGAGCGGTGCAAAATCCCTCGGACGCACGTCTTCGGACGGTCCCAACTCCTTCAAATGCGAGAAAAATTCGAGCTCCTTGTATAAAGCCTTGAGCGACTCCGTCTCGGGCTCCTGCACTCTCAGCGTGTAGAGTTCGAACGGAATCGGCACATCGCAGTGAATGGTCGCGAGACGCAGGCTCATCTCGATGCGCTCGCGGTTGTTCTGCAGGCTCTCGCGCGCCATCCGCTTCGTCACCTCGGCCGCGCGGCCGAGAGCCGCCGGAACCGAACCGAACTGGGCGAGCAGATCCCGCGCTCCCTTTTCGCCGATCCCCGGCGCGCCCGGAATGTTGTCGATCGCGTCCCCTTTGAGCGCCAGCAGATGCGCCACCTGCGCGGGCTCGACTCCCATGAACTCCCTCACTTTGGCCGGGTCATACCAGGTGTCGTCCTTTGCCGGATTCAGCATCGAGACGCGATCCGTGACGAGCTGGAGCATGTCCTTGTCGCTCGATACGATCACCACCTCATAGCCCGCCTCCGCCGCCTTCCGGCTGAGGGTGCCGATGACGTCGTCGGCCTCAAACCCGGGGTACTGAAGGATGGGAATGCGAAGCGAGTTGAGCAGCCGCTCGATATAGGGGATCTGAGTAATCAGATCGCCCGGCGTTTCTGTCCGATTGGCTTTGTATTGCGCGAATTCCTCCTCGCGGTGAGTTTTGCCAAGACTCTCGAAGATCGCCGCCATGTACTGGGGTGCGAAGGTTTTCGATAGCTTCCGGAGCATATTGTGGAAGATAAGGATCGCTTCGGTGGGAAGACCGGTGGAGGTCCGCATGGGCGGCGCCTGCATCCTCGCGCGCGCGTGGTAAGCGCGGAAAATAAAACCATAGCTGTCGATCAGGAAAATGCGGGGCGTGGCCACTGCCGCCATGATATCGAATCGGCCGTTTGCGGAAACAGTGTTGCGCCTTCGCCGCAAGGTGTTGCGAAATTACCACACTCGGGTTTGGCTTACTCTTTTTTTATCAGAGATTTACGCAACTTCATCGCGCGACATGGGTACGATAAAGAGGACAGGATTACGTTGGGAATTCCTTTGCGATTTGAAACCACAATCAAACAACCATTCGAAGTTTCAGGCGTCGGCTTGCACAGCGGAGCGCCCGTCAATCTGCGGATCACGCCCGCTCCGGCCGGAACGGGAATCGTCTTCCGCCGTTCGGACCTCGAGTTTTTTCCCATTGCGGCAAGCTGGAAGCACGTCGAGCGCGTCAGCTACGCCACCAGCCTGATGCGTCAGGGCGTTCTGATCCAGACCACCGAACATCTCCTCAGCACGCTCTACAGCTTCGCCATCGACAACGCCTTTGTCGAAATCGATAACCTCGAAGTTCCCATCCTCGATGGCAGCGGCAAACCTTTCGTGGAACTGATCCGCCGCGCCGGAGTCCGGGAGTTGCGGCGGCAGCGCAAGTACCTGCGGATCCGCCGCACGGTCAGTGTCGAGGACGGCATGAAACGCATCTCGATCCTCCCGGACGATGTTTTCCGTCTCACCTGCGAAATCGATTTTCCTCAACCGATCGGCAAACAGTCGATTGAGATGGAAGTGACGCCGGAGCGTTACGCGGCCGAGCTGTCACCCGCGCGCACATTCGGATTCGAGCATGAGCTCGATCAGTTGCGGGAGATGGGACTGATTCGTGGCGCATCGCTCGAATCGGCGGTTTGCTTCACGCGCGACGGGCGTTCTGAATCCCGAGGGGCTGCGCTTCGGCGACGAGTGCTGCCGCCACAAGGCGCTCGATCTGATCGGCGATCTGGCTCTGATCGGGCGCCCGCTGCTGGGCCATGTCATCGCGGAACGGGCGGGGCATGCCATGCACACAGCGCTGGTGGCGAAGATCATGTCGGATCCCTCGCTCTATGAGCTCGTGACTTTCGACCAGCTTGCGGCGCGGGTGACGGAGTCGCTGGTCGCGGTCAATTAGGCGGGCATGGCCCGCAAGAAAAAGGTGTTCAGCGCCGAAAAGGAAGTGCGGGCGATCGCGCGCGAGCGCGTCGGGACGGTCAAAGCGGCGAAGATTATTACGCCGAAGAGCGAACGCAAGCCGAAATACAGGAAGGATCCTCTGGAGGATCAGACTTCGGGCCACGAGTGAAAACGGACGTCGCCAGCCATTTCGTGAACACAATCGCAGCGAAAAAATACAACTGAGCGCTGCGCGAAGCATTAATCACCTCGGAAGATCCAGTCCCGCTCAGGATCCCGATCGGAAAGATGGGTTCCTCCGCCGGGCGTTCGGCGCTGCTCACACACATGACTCCCGCGGGTTCCGTTACGGGGCAAACCATCTCGCGCTATCGTGTCCTGGAGGAACTGGGGAGCGGTGGCATGGGCGTGGTCTACAAAGCTCAGGACCAGGAGCTCCGCCGGTTCGTCGCTCTGAAGTTCCTGCCTGCGAACGCGGACCAGCGACCCGCAGGCGCTGGAACGTTTTCGCCGTGAAGCACGGGACGCATCCGCGCTCAATCACCCCAATATCTGCACCATCTACGAAATCGGGAGCCACGAAGGCCGCGCGTTCATCGCCATGGAGTACCTCGATGGCGTGACGCTGAAATACCTGATCGCCGCAGGCACGCTGGATACGGACCGTATTGTCTCGATTGCCATCCAGATCGCCGATGCGCTCGATGCCGCTCACAACGAGGGCATCATTCATCGCGACATCAAACCCGCGAACATTTTCGTCACCAAGCGGGGGCACGCCAAGATTCTCGACTTCGGCCTGGCGAAGAGTATCCTTCCGGAAGCGTCGCGAGCCCGGCGGACGCCGACGCAGTTACACTATGTCGCCAGGAACATCTCACCAGCCCGGGGATCACCTGGGAACCGTGGCCTACATGTCTCCCGAGCAAGTACGGGCCAGGGAGTTGGACGGTCGCACGGACCTGTTTTCGTTCGGCATCGTTCTCTACGAGATGGCGACGGGAAGGTTGCCCTTTCAAGGAGCCAGTTCGGGCCTCATCACGGAAGCAATTCTCAACCGCGATCCGGTGCCGCCCATACAAGTCAACCCCGACATCCCTCCGTTGCTCCAGGAGGTGATCCGTCGAGCCTTGGAGAAGGACCGAAACCTGCGCTATCAGCACGCGGCCGACATCCGGGTTGAACTGCAACGGCTGAAGCGAGACACGGAGTCAGGCCGAAAGCTTTGAAGAAGGCGTGAGTCGATGCGACTCAATGAGCGGTCCTCTTCTCAACGGCAGGCGAAGGACGCGGACTTCCACGGTGCAAACAGCTGGCCTCCGCCCGCAGCGAGTCTCGAAGGTCATCGACTCGCTTGCGGTTTTACCTTTCGAAAATACCGGCTGGCGACCCCGAGACATGAGTACCTCAGTGACGGGATCACGGGGAGCCTCATCAATATCCTGGCGACGATACCGAAACTGCGAGTGATGGCGCAGAGCACGGTATTTCGGTACAAGGGCCGGGACATCGATCCTCAAGCCATCGGTCGCGAGCTTAATGTGCGCGCCGTGCTCACGGGAAGAATGATGCAAAGCGGCGGCTCTTTGCGCATCGGAGCCGAATTGGTCGATGTAGCCACGGGCTCTCAACTATGGGGCGCGCAATACGATCGCAAGCCGGGCGACATCTTTGCGGTGCAGGACGAAATTTCCGACGAGATCTCGGAGAAATTGCGGCTACAGTTGACCCGAACAGAAAAGAAGCGACTCACGAGACACCATACGGAGAATGCCGAGGCCTACCGGCTTTACCTGAAAGGCCGTCATCACTGGAACCAGTGGACCGAAGAAGGGTTTTACAAGGCGATCGAGTACTTTCAGCAGGCGATCGAGAAAGACCCCTGCTACGCCCTCGCCTACACCGGCTTGGCCGATTCCTACGTGCTCCTGGGATGGAACAGCTATCTGCCGCCGAAGGAAGCGTTTCCTAAAGGCAAAGCGGCGGCGATGACCGCCCTGCAACTCGATCCGGATCTCGCCGAAGCCCACACGTCCTGGGCGGCTGTGTTGTGGCTTCACGATTGGCAGTGGGAAGAGGCTCAGACGGAATTCAAGCGCAGCCTCGAACTGAGTCCCACCTACCCAACTGCCAACCACTGGTATCGCCGAGTTTGCGATGACCATGGGGCAGACATGAAGAAGCTATGGCCAGGATGAGGAAGAGCCAGGAGCTCGATCCGTTGTCGCTCATTATCAACGTCGCGGTCGGATGGAGCCTTCTACATGGCCCGCCGATACGACGAAGCCATCGAACAACTCCGGCGAACCATCGAACTGGACCCGAACTATCCCGTCACGTACTGGATTCTCGGCCTGCTACTCAGGAAAACGGGCCGCTACGAACTGGCCATCACCGAGGGTGAGAAGGGAGTGAAGCTGTCAGGCGGCAGTCCTCTGATGCGCGCGGCATTGGCGCACACCTGCGGCACGGCGGGCAGGAGAGCAGGAAGCGCTTCAGATACTCGATGATCTGACAAGAACTAGCAAAGCAAAAGTACGTGGCGTCCTACTTCTTCGCCGGAATTCACATCGGTCTGGGAGAAAACGACCGCGCGATTGAATACCTGGAGAAATCCTTCGAAGAGCATTCCCACTGGCTTATCTATCTTCATATCGATCCGAGCATGGACGGCTTGCGGGACAACCCACGTTTCCAGACTTGTTGCCGCGTGTCGGCCTTCCGTACTGACGATCGCGGCTTTCATCTCCGCACCAGTGGTAGTAACGTTCAGCAGAGATTAAAAACGCTTCTGGTGGGCCTGGCTTTTGGCACTGCTCTGACGCTGGCGTCAGTTCGTCTGATACAGAGCTTCTTGTATGGAGTCACTGCGCGCGATGGGCGGACATTAGCATGCGCGGCAACCCCATTATCGGCAAGCGGACTGAGCGAGGCCTGGCTACCGGCCCGAGCTGCGGCGAGTGTGGACCCAATGAAAGCCCTTCGCACGGAGTAAATCGCCCGGTCAGTACGACACGCGGTTCGAACTCGAAGATGTTGGGCTCCTCCGGTAACACACAGATCGAACACGCGTTTGGAGAATTCGGCGTGGCCTCAATTCTCTGTGTTGTTAACCCTGCAGGGAGTTGCGAAAGCGCGAGGAGAGCCCGAGGGCCTCAGGTCAATCCGCAAAAAGAGTCGGCGTATGTGCCACGTAACGCACGGGCTTCTTCAGCTTCAAGATGCGTCCTTCACGGACACCTCTGTCCAGCCAGTCCTTCATCTGTGGGGCGCGCACGCACATCTTATCCGCAATCCACTCATCGGATTGTGGCCCCTTGAGAAGAACCAGCACTGCGTCGATCACCAGTGCGTATGCGTCGCGGGTGGGCTCCGCTTCCGTAGACGACAGAGACTCCTCGGCCAGGGTTTCCCTGGATTCGACTTGCTTCTCAACGGGTGGAACGTCCAGGGAGGCGCCGGTTTCAGACTCAGCACTCGGTTCCTCGGCTGGGGAAGGTTGTTGAGCAGTCGTGGAAAATAACTGACCGTTTTTCGCTTCTGGCGCAGTGAACAAGGGTCGAAGCTCCCATGGCTCCGCGGGAAAAGGAATTCCTCCCATGTGCATCAGCTTCGGATTGCCTGACGCAAGGACACCTGTGGATTTCACGAAGACTTTTACCTTGCCAAGCTGGAGCGCTTCGGTAGCGCCTGCCCATGTGCCTCCGGAGTCGGCTGAGCTGGCAACCACCAGCGCCGCATCACCAAGACCGTAGAGAACCTTGTTCCTCTCCATCGCGTTCCAGGTGAACCATCTTGAATCGGGATCGAACGGCGAGACCAAAGTCAGATGGTCGCTCACCAACCCCGAGCGGTACTGTCCCGACGTAGCGGTCCTGGCGAGACCCTCGGCAAGAACCCCCAACGCCCAGCCCCCGACCTCCAGGGCGCCGGCCATGGCGTCCCGATCAATCCCTTTGGCGGCGCCCGAGATGATAGCTACGCCTTCCTGCGCGCAATGTTCCCCGACCCGACGCGCGAAATCGCCATCCTCATCCGTCCGGTCGCGTGACCCTACTACGGCCAGGCCTCCGCGGTTGAGCAGGCTCTTTGAACCGACACCGTAGAGGAGGGGCGGAGCCGCTTGCCCAAGATACCGCTTGAGACGTTCGGGATAGCAGCTGTCGCTACGACTGATTACCCAAAGGCCGCTTCTTTCCCACTTCTCGACGACAAGGGCAAGGGCAGTACCGCGTTCCAGCAGCGGCGAAACGCGATCAGGATTGACCTCGGCGGTTTGAAGTCCGCCGAGCTTTGCTTTGCCTTCTGACGTGAGCAGATCACCTGGGCGCAAGCCTTCTGTTTTCAGCCACGCGGCCAAATTATTGTATTGCCGCGGGCCCAGGGGTTTCAGGCCGTTGCCTCCGCGCTGCCCGAGTTCCCCGCACAGGAGGAGCACCGCCTGGGTATCAGCCGTCAGCGTCGACTCCAATTGCATCTCCTAATCATTATCTTCCGAAGAAGCGTCCGCAACAGCAAATGGATAAACCTCACCACTCCCGGCGCGGCGCAACAAAGCCGCCGTCACCGTGAACGTCCACTTCGAATCGACCATGTCATCAACCAGCAGCACCGGTCCCGGTCTGACCGTCGCCTGATCAACGGCGAAAGCCCCAACCAGGTTCTGCGCCTGCTGGAAGCTGTTGGCACGAGTCTTCTGGGGTTCAGTATCCCTCACCTTGTGGATACACTCGACGAACGGTAGGCCCAGACGGCGTGCGAGGCGTCGAGCGAAGTCCGGGACAAGCGTCTGATGCCGTCTTGAGGGAACGCACGTGATCCAGGTTGGCGCCGGATCGGGCCGCCAGCGATTCCCGATCAAACGGACGGCAGGCTTCAACGAGTTGTTCGTCAAAGTGGTGTTCCTGCTGCTTGCCTCGCCGCACGAGTGCGCCAATACCGGGGTCACCCCACCGGCACAATGCGCGCCCCTCCTGCGCCTGCTGCGCCGCCGCAATATTCCCGCGCATTTCAGGATCAGTCAGTCCGGGCGGCCAACGTTTTCGTGGCTGGATAGGATTCTCCTGACGGTCGAGGAATTCCACCGCCGCCTGAGCAAGCTCCTCCGGGTAATCTTCCGGCAGGAGACGCCCAGCGCAGTTCACGCACTTGCCGCACGGCCCGGCGTCTGGATCGTTCAACTCTTCAGCCAGAAACTGCATAAGGCAGTCCTGGCTGCCCATGTAGACTTGCATCCGCTCCAACTCACGCCGGCGCAGGTTTGTGATCCGTTCGATCCGGTCCGCCGGCATCTGCCAGCGCACGGGGTTCAGTACGTAGCCTGCCGGTGTCTTCTGAATTGGCGCCGGTGATTCGAGCAACAGAAACTCCAGAATCTTATCAATCTTGCCCTTCGCGAGATTAACCCGTTCCTGGAGCTTCGGGATGGTTAGGGCGACGTTGGCGGTTCGTATGGCCGTCGAGCAGCAACTCCACGTCTTGCGGCGTTGGAAAGGCCGACCGTATGAAGTAGTCCGCGATGGCGTCGTCTTCTTCCCCGTGAAGAAGAATGCCATAGGCATCGTCTACGGCGCGTCCGGCACGCCCAACCTGTTGGTAATAGTGCACAACGGATGCAGGCCGCTGGTAATGAATGACGAAGCCAAGGTCGGGTTTGTCGAAGCCCATCCCCAGCGCGACAGTCGCCACCAGGACTTTGATCTCATTGTTGAGGAGTCGGTTCTCCAGACGTTCCCGCTCGTTTGTCTCCATGGCGCCGTAATAGGGCTCCGCATCGATTCCCTGAGTTTGAAGCCAGTGCGCCAGCCGCTTCGAATCCGAAACGGTCAGCGTGTAGACGATTCCGCTTCCAGGCAGTTGAGGAAGAACGCCGGCGAGCCAGGCCATGCGTTCCGCCTGGGAACGCAGGTTGATGTTCTGGAGACTGAGGCTCGCTCGTGTCAAAGGGCCACGCTGGACTTCCAGATTCGGGCCGAGCTGTTCGACGATATCTCGCACGACCCGATCATTGGCCGTTGCGGTCGTAGCGAGAACCGGGATGGTCCGCGGAAGCGCCCTCAGTATCCTGACGATTCTCCTGTAATTTGGCCGGAAGTCGTGTCCCCAGTCCGAAATGCAGTGCGCCTCATCTACAACAAAGAGACCAACCCTGGTGGCAATGGGCAGGAGGCATCTGGTAACGAAATCGTCATTGGCGAGTCGCTCCGGTGAGATTAAGAGCACGTCGATCTCACCTCGGTGCAAGCTGGTTTCAATCCGGCGCCACTCTGTCTCGTTCGTCGAGTTGATTGTTTCCGCCCTGACTCCTATCCTTCGGGCCGCGACGATCTGGTTCCTCATGAGAGACAGCAGCGGCGAGATCAAAATTGTGCAGCCCGCTCCCCGATCGCGAAGAAGTCTTGTGGCAAGAAAATACACAAGGCTCTTGCCCCATCCCGTCCGCTGGACCACAAGAAGCCGCGCCCTGCGCTCAACCAGAGCGGATATCGCCTGCCACTGTCCGTCGCGGAAGGTCGCAGTATTGTCGGCGAGTGCCTGCCGAAGAAGTTGGAGTGTTTGCGCCAGCATAAGGGTTCCTGCTGAAATCTCTATTGTCATTCGCTGCCCATACACAAGCAGTTCGAGAAGGGAAACCGACATCCGATCGCGTTAACCGCGTCCAGACATTCTCCGGAGAACCGGAAAATTCAGGCAAGCGTGCGGCAGGGAAGACTCACCGAATCACATGCAACGACTCTCCGCCACCTGGAGCGAGAACAGGATCATCGGGGAAGGTATGAAGGAATCGCGGATATCTTGCGAGGAGCCGCAAGACGGATGGCGTCAACCAACCGGTGCTGGGCGTCGTGCTGATCCGGGTCACGATTGGTGGTCACCGACCAAGCCCCGGCAGGAGGGTGCAGAATTTGTCGTCAGCTTTGGCCTGCGCGCCCGAGGAAAATCGCGGCGCCGCCCATCCGCACGTTGACATGAACTCCCCCAAGGGCGAACCTCGCTAATCCGCGCCTGGCGGGCGATATTACGCCGGGGTTGTGTTTAAACGTGTGTCAGCACTCAGGCGTCGACGATTGCGCCATTATCAATCGCTGGATGGCAGGGAATTCTGGATCAGCAGGAATGTTATATCGTCGGTTTGCGCGCTGCCCAGCGTGAATCGATCGAGCGCGGCCAGGAGTTCGCTTTCGAGCGCCTCGGCGCCGCGCGGCCCGATAGCGCGAATCAGATCGCGGACTTTCTTTTCCCCAAGTTCCTCGCCTTTGGGATTCTCCGCGTCCGTGAGCCCGTCGGAATAGATGACCAGGATATCTCCGGGACCGATCTCAACAGACGACGCCTCATAAGACGCCACGGGCAGAATACCGAGCGGAAGGCCGCAGGATGGCAAATCATCGAGACGGCCCGTGCGGGATCGAAACAGCCAGGCCGTATTGTGTCCCGCGCTGATATACCGACCTTTCCCGGAGGAGTCGACATCGATCAGAAACATGGTGACGAAGCGGTCCAGAGGAGTCTTCACGCAAAGCATCTGGTTGAGGCCGTTCAGGACGGCGGCCGGTTCCGCCGACGAACGGAATTCCATGTTCAATGCCCCGAGCGTCAACGAACTCAGCAGGGCAGCCGGTATCCCCTTGCCCGAAACATCGCCGAGAACGCCGATCAGGCGATCGCCGATCGGGATGAAGTCGTAGAAATCACCTCCCAATTGACGGGTGGGCCGGCAAAACGCGCGAATGCTGTAAGGCGCGAATTGCGGTAACTGGTGAGGCAGCAGCGTGCGCTGTGTTTCCTCCGCAACGGCGAGTTCCTGGTCTATTTTCTTCCGCTCCGCAAGCGTCTCCAGGAGTTCCAGTTTTTCGAGCACGCGCCCCGCATCGCCGGCCAGCCTTGTCAGGAGCCTCTCATCCAGACCCGACAGCGAATGCATGTATTTCCGGCTGTCCAGATATACGATTCCCATGACGCCGGCGGTTGCGCTTTCATGCGAAATGACCTCGAGCGGCAAACAGGCCACTGCCCGAAGGTTCATGGCAACGATACTTGCCTGAACGGCAAGGTCGCCCTCAATTCCCTGGGTCATGAAAACCGGCCTCCCGGTGCGCGCGACCTGTTCCACGACGCTATGGCTGGTTTTGAAGTCCGCCTCACTCAGAGTCTTGTCCTGACTGTCCAGGCCGAGTGCGTAAGAGAAGCCGCCCTTCTGCTTCCGCAGCACAAAGCCGCGTTCCGCGCCGCTGATCTGAAGCGCCGATTTCAGGATCTGGTGAAAGGTCTTTTCGGGCGAGAACGCCTTACCGAACGAGTAGTGGAAATCGAGCAGATACGAAACTTTTTCCAGTTCCGAGTGAGCGTCCGAATTTTCGGTTGCAAGTTTTTGGACCGAGTAATCGAGCCCCACGCTTTCCAGCAAACTGCCGCCCGTGTCGGCCGCCTCGTCCGGTCCGCTTTCCCGAAAGACGATTTCGACGCCCTCCGGTCCGAGGCAGATAATGTCCCGGTTCCGAAGCGGGCGCCGATCGACACGATCTCCGTTGACGAAGGTTCCGTGAGTGCTCTGCAGATCCACGAGCACCCATCCCTCACCCTCACGGCAGACGTGCGCGTGCTGTCTGGAGGTCAGCCGATGATTGAGTACGATGTCCGCTGCAGCGCTGCGTCCGATCAGGATTCGTTCGGCAACGAGGGAGAGCGTTCTGGGCTGGCCCGGCGCTTCAGCCCACTCCAGACGGGGCGACGATGGCGCGAGTTTCTCCAATCCGTAAAAGTATCACTTGTTCATGCCGTTTTCCCGGATATTGGTTTTTATAATGTGAGGGTGCCGCGGGTAAGGATGGGATGGGCCGGGTTTGTTTCCATCGGCAGTCTGATCTTCATTGCCGGTTTGGCGGGGCAGGAACAGCCGGTCATCCGCGTAAATACCCGGCTGGTCGAAGTTAACGTGGTCGTCCGAAACAAGGAAGGACCGGTGGGCGGTCTGAAACAGGACGACTTTACGCTTCTCGATCAGAGTAAAGCCCAGAAGATCGCGGTCTTCCGGATAAACGCGGCTTCCGCTGAATCGTCACATCCTGGCAGCGTGCCGGGAATAGCGACGAACCGGATTAACGGCTCCTCCGCGACGGTAGTGCTCTTCGACATGCTCAATATGGCCGATCAGGAGGCGGGGAAGGCATCCGCGCCCCAGGCTTATGCCCGCCTTGAGCTCCTGAAGTATCTGCGAGCGCTGCCGGCGGAGCCCGGTGAGCAGTACGCGATCTTCGTGCTGGGAAAGAGTCTCAGGGTGCTGCAGGATTTTACCGGCGACCGGGACCGGTTGATTGAGGCGACAACACGACTCTCACCGGAGCATTCGCCCGATCAGGCCGCGGACGATCTCGGCGCAGACCTGCTGGCTTCCGCGCCGAATACGGGAGACGCGATTACCAATGCGATGGCAAGAAATTCCATCAAAGAGATGCAGGATTTCGCCGTCAAGAATCGCGCATTAATCACGGCGCAGGCGCTGGAATCGATTGCGGGGCATCTTCGGGGAATTTCGGGCCGCAAGAAGCTGGTGTGGCTCTCCAGCAGTTTTCCGGCATCGAGGAGCGACGTCCGCGAGCGGAACGGGATGCCTCTGTTGGAACATCAGGACTTCGGCCACGAGATCAATCATGCGGTGCGCGCTCTCAATGACGCAAATATCGCGATTTACCCGATTGATCCCCGAGATCCCTACTATGGAGGCGTGGCGGCGGAGGGTATCGACGCGATGAACCTGCTTGCCCACGGCACGGGCGGCAGGGCGTTCTATTCCATCAGCGACCTCGCGGGGGCGATCGAGACAGCCGTCGCGGATACCGATGTGACGTATACGCTGGGATTTTACCCGCAGGACGTCAGGCTCGATGGAAGCTATCACTCCCTTGCGGTCAAGGTCGCGCGGACCGGCGTCGATGTGCGCGCCCGGACCGGCTACTATGCAACGGAGCTGGCGCCTCCGAGCGAAAAGCAGAGGCGGCAGGCGCTCGGCGAGATTCTCGGCAGCCCTCTGAATGCAACGGGAATTCTTTTGAGCGCCCGAACGGAACCTGTTCCGGCCAAATCCGGCGAGTACGAACTGGAGGTCGCGTTCGATCTCAATGAAGTTCATCTGGAGCGGGAGGGAGATCGATGGGTGGCGCTTCTCGATGTGGTTACTTATTTTCCTGGCGGCAAGGCGCCCAATATGCATGAGGAATCGCTCAAAATCAGTTTGACCGACGAGCGGCTGCGCGAAGCGATGGCAGGCACTTATCGAGTGAGGCGACCGCTGCACGTCGACCGCGCAGGGGAACTGCGGGTGGTTCTGCGCGATCGTATCACCGGCGCGGCCGGGTCGGTTCATCTGCGCGCCGGCGAAACTCAATAGCGCAAGGGCCGCCGGACGCGGCGCCAAAAAGTGGAGGAACTCGCCCGTCCCGCCGCGATTCGGCGGCCATAACTTGCGCGTGTTCCGTCAGTAGCGCAAGGGCCGCCGGACGCGGCGCCGGTGTAAATTTGATGTTTCCCAAACTCTCAACCTATTTGGGCCACCTCCAGATGTCCCATACACAGAAGTACCTGACGATGACTCCGGAACTGCTTCAGCAGGCCAGTCTGCGTTTTGAAGCGTTTGTTGCAGCGGAGGTGGTTGTTGACTAACAACAGCAAGCCTGGCCCCTGGATTCGCCGACTCCTCCTTGAGCACATGGTGCTGGATCGCAATCTTTCGAAGAATACGCAACGCAGCTATCGCGACACGCTCGCCCTGCTGCTTCCCTTCGTGGCGAAGGAACTGAAAAAACAGGTTGATCATCTGTTGGTCGAGCAGCTTTCGGCGGATGTTGTCCGGCTGTTCCTGCAGCATCTGGAGGAGGTGCGAAGTTGCTGCGCGGCCACTCGGAACCAACGGCTGTCTGGCATTCACGCGCTGGCCCGTTTCATCGGCGAGCATAGCCCCGAGCACGTTGCCTGGTGTGGCCATTTACCTGGCCGCCAGCGCCACTGCACGCATTTGGAACCGGCGAAGGCGTTTCGGAGGATATCGTCCATCAGTCGGTAAACGCTATGCGACCAGGGAGGATCTATCCGGTGAGAGCCTCCGCTGCCCATCCTCCGGTAAGGCCTTAACGGGCCGAACGTCCGGGGTTTTACCCTGGGGCGTCAGCTTCCGGGGCGAATACTCTGTTGCAGCATTCGCTTGGCCTGGTTTAGCATCGTGGTAGATGCTCACGCCACTCAGTTCATCGCAGCGCGCGGCAGGCATCGCCCTTCCCCTCGTTCTCCTGGCCCTTAGCGGCCCCTCAGACGCTGGCTCGATTTAACTTCGAGACAGTCCTGACGGGGCGAATCGAATGCAACCGGCGCTTCGCGCCTTATCCAGTCGAACTCAAATCAGTCCAACTCAAATCAGTCCAATTCAAAAAGGATGTCGTTTATGCAACCTGAGAAGGTATACGTATTTGACACAACTTTGCGCGATGGCGAACAGGCGGCAGGAACGCGCCTCGGACGCCGAGAGAAATTAAGCGTCGCCAGGCAACTTTCCCGGTTAAGGGTGGACATTATCGAGGCGGGCTATCCCAGCTCCTCGCCGGAAGACTTCGCCGCGGTGGAAGACATCGCGCGCGAGATTCAGGATGTTACCATCTGCGCCCTTTCCCGTGCAGTGCCCGACGACATTCATTCGTGCGGCAAGGCTTTGGCGCGGGCAAAGCGGCCGCGAATCCATACCGGGATCGGCGCGTCCGATATTCACATCATGGGTAAATTCCGCGATGACAAATACGGGCGGACTCTCGCCGAGAAGCGAATCGCCATCCTGAAAATGGCGGTTGAGGCGGTGAAACTCGCGAAGAGCTATACCGATGATGTCGAGTTTTACGCCGAGGACGCCGGACGCTCCGATCCGGCGTTTTTGTTTGAGATGCTCGAAGCCGCGATCGATGCCGGAGCCACGGTGCTGAATATTCCAGATACGACGGGCTACACGGTTCCCGAGCAGTATGGCGCTTTGATTCGCGATATCCGCGCCAAAGTCCGCAATGCCGGCCGCGCGACCATCAGCGTGCATTGTCATGATGACCTCGGCCTCGCGGTGGCGAATGCGCTTGCGGGCCTTCAGAACGGAGCGCGGCAAGTCGAGGCAACGATAAACGGAATCGGCGAGCGGGCCGGCAATGCGTCGCTCGAAGAGACCGTCATGGCGATCCGCACGCGCGCGGACTACTTCCATCTTCGGACCGACATCAACGCGCGCGAATTTAGCCGGACAAGCGTATTGGTCTCGGAATTATTGGGAATCCCTGTCCCTCCGAACAAGGCGATCGTCGGCGCCAACGCTTTCTCCCATAGTTCGGGGATTCATGTTGACGGCTTCCTGAAGGATCGCCAGACTTATGAGATCATGCGGCCCGAGGATGTAGGTCTGCGGGAAAGCCGCGTCGTGCTTACGGCGCGCACAGGACGTGCCGGTCTGCTCGACAGACTGGCGAAACTCGGATTTACGTTATCGCCCGAGGAACTGAATCAGACCTACACGCGGTTTCTTTCGATCGCAGACAAAAAGCAGGAAGTATTCGACGAAGATCTGACGGCGATCATGCATGAAGAGCTGCAGCCGATTGCAGACCGTTGCCAACTGGAGTATCTGCATGTGAGCGGCGGCACTTCATCGGTGCCGACGGCTTCGGTGAAACTCCTGGTGCATGGCGAATCCCGCGAGGCAACGAGCACCGGAGACGGGCCCATAGACGCTGTGTACAAGGCGCTCGCGGCGATTACTCACAGCTCGGTGAAGCTTCTCAGGTATGAGATCAGGTCGGTAACCAGCGGCACGGAAGCGCTGGGCGAAGCCACTGTTCATCTGCAACAGGGTGAGATGAAAATTGTGGGCCGGGGCGCGTCGACGGACATCATCGAGGCGAGCGCGAAAGCTTACGTAGATGGCCTGAATAAGCTCGCCCGCGTTTCAGCCGCCAGCACGTAGACGCCCCGCCTTCAGGCTGTTTGCCGGGTCGCAACCTTTTCCAGACCTCGGGTGGCGATTTCGAATTCGCGCATTTTGAATTTCTGAACCTTGCCGCTGAGAGTCATCGGGTAGGCGTCGACGAAACGGATGTGCTCCGGCACTTTATAGTAGGCAAGCCGGGCGCGGCAGAAGGCGCGGACTTCCTCTTCATCGGCGGTAGCGCCCGTTTTGAGCCGAATCCAGGCCACCACAATCTCGCCGAGCCGGTCGTCCGGGATGCCGATCACCTGCGCGTCGGCGATCGCGTCGTGAGCATATAAAAACTCCTCGATTTCGCGCGGGTAAATGTTTTCGCCGCCGCGGATGATCATGTCGCGGGCGCGGCCGGTCATCCTGAAATAGCCATCCGGGCGCATGACGGCGAGATCACCGGTGTGGAGCCAGCCTTCCGCATCGATGGCCTGGGCGGTGGCCTCGGGCTCGCCATCGTAGCCTTTCATCACCATGTAACCGCGGGCCAGCAGTTCCCCTTGTTCACCGACAGGCAGCGTATCGCCTTCTGAAGATATGATTTTTACTTCTGTTTCGGGCAGCGGCGAACCCACGGTGGTACAGCGCGTTTCCAGATCGTCATCCACACGCGAGCTGGTGATGCCGGGCGAGGCTTCCGTCTGACCATAGACCACCAGCATGTGTCGGCAATGCATCGAATCGACAACCCGCCGCATGATTTCGATCGGGCAGGGAGCGCCTGCCATGATGCCGGTGCGTAGCGATGCTAACCGAAACCGGGCAAACTCGGGATGCTGGAGTTCCGCGATAAACATCGCCGGGACACCGTAGATCACGGTTGCGCGCTCCGCGTCGATCGCTTCAAGCGTAGCGGCCGGATCGAACGTGGCGGAGGGGAAAATGCACGCTGCGCCGGATACAGCCGCGGTCATGGTGCCGATAATGCACCCGAAGCAGTGGAACATCGGCACGGGGACACAGATGCGGTCTTCTTCGGTGAGGCGCATGTACTCGGCGAAGAAGCGACCGTTGTTAACAAGGTTCACGTGCGTGAGCAGCACGCCCCTGGGTTGGCCGGTGGTACCGGAAGTGTACTGGATGTTAGCCGGC
The DNA here is from genome assembly GCA_963831795.1 of Terriglobia bacterium. GTDB lineage: Bacteria > Acidobacteriota > Terriglobia > Bryobacterales > Bryobacteraceae > BOG-234. Next base: position 97,825 of record CAWHSB010000015.1, read on the forward strand.
TCATCGGGGTCTGGTCGCGCGACGATGCCGTCAGGATCGCGTAGAAATTCTCCCCATTGCGCTGAATCGATATAGATGACGTGCTCCAGGGCAAGCGTCTGCCCGGCGCGGCATTCTTCAAGAAGGGATTTGTAGTTCGAGTGCCGGCCCTGGCTGTGAAGGAAAAGGGCCCTGATCCGCGATTTGCGCAGCACAAAGGACAACTCATGCGAGCGGTTGGCGGGATTCACGTTTACCAGAACAACGCCCGCCAGCGCGCAGCCGAATTGAAGAATCGGCCATTCGGCACAGTTCGTGGCCCATACTCCGGCGCGATCGCCGGGACGCAGTCCGAGCGCGCGCAGACCGGACGCGACGCGCTGTGCCTCATGGGCGTATTCTGCCCAGGTGAGCCGGATGTTCTGGTGGCAGCTGACGAGGGCGCCGCGGTCGGCAAATCGATGCGCTGTTTCCAGAAAGGCTTCCCCAATCGTCTTTCGGAAGACGACACCCTTTGGACCCCGGGCATAACTCCGCATCGTTCCTCCTTTCACCGCCCGCGGCAGCATCGCACTGGCGGGGGCCGCCCAATTATTGTATGTTCAGGAGGTGTCAACGGCTGGCCCATCAGCCATGGAGAATGTTATGCCTCGTATTGTTCTCGCCGGTCTTGTTTTTCTAGGCGTGTCATCCGCGCCGCTGTTCGCGGAACAGACGTGCCAGGGACTGATGAGCATCACACTCGAGCACACGACGATTACCTCCGCGTCGGCTGTTCCTGAAGGACCGGTCGGCGGCGGGCGGGGCGGCGCTGCTCCCGTGATCGCCCCCGCCCACTGTGCCGTGCAGGGAATCATCCGGCCGACAAAGGACTCAGAGATCCATTTCGAGTTATGGATTCCGGCGAGCGGATGGAATGGAAAATATCTGCAAATCGGCAATGGCGGCTGGGCAGGAGCGATCAACGCGGCCGGGCTTGCCGAGCCTCTGAAGCGGGGATACGCAGCGGCAGCGACCGACGACGGTCACCAGGGAGGGGCCGGCGCGACCTGGGCAATCGGACACCCGGAGAAGCTGATCGATTTCGGCTATCGCGCCGTGCACGAGACGAATTTGCAATCGAAGGCGATCATTCGGGATCTCCTGGGCCGCTCACCGGCGCGCAGTTATTTCAACGGATGCTCCGATGGCGGACGCGAGGCGCTGATGGAAGCGCAGCGGTATGCCGAGGATTTCGACGGAATCATTGCCGGCGCGCCGGCCAGCGACTGGTCGCATCTTTTCACCGGTTTCATCTGGAACGCACGGGCTTTGACAGAAACGCCGGGCAGTGCCATACCGCCCGCGAAGCTTCCGGTGATCCAAAAGGCGGTGCTGGCACAATGCGATGCCGCGGACGGCGTAAAAGACGGGTTGCTGCAGGACCCGCGCGCCTGCCGCTTCGATCCTTCAGTTTTGACCTGTAAAGGCGCGGAAGGTCCCGAGTGCCTGACAACCCCGCAGGTGGAAGCCCTTCGGAAGATTTATGACGGGCCGAAGAACCCGCGCAGCGGCGCTTCGATTTTCCCCGGATACGCGCGCGGCACAGAGGCGGGGCCCGCGGGATGGGCCGCATGGATTGCACCCGCTTCCGTCACGTCGTCGATTCAATATGGCTTCGGAAGCTCATATTACGCTGACGCGGTTTTCGAGGACGCGAAGTGGGACTACCGGAGCCTGAACTTCGACACGGATGTTGCATTCGGCGATCAGAAGGCGGGGCCGGTGCTGAATGCGATGAATCCCGATCTCAGAAGCTTCCGTGCGAATGGCGGAAAACTGGTTCAGTATCACGGTTGGGGCGATCCGGCGATCTCGCCGCTCAGCTCCATCGCCTACTACGACAGCGTGCGCGGCTTCCTCGACAAGTTTCCGGATGCGCGACATCAGGGTTCCGGCAATGCTCAGGAGTTCTATCGCCTGTTCATGGTTCCTGGCATGGGTCACTGCGGCGGCGGTGTAGGCGCGAACAGCTTTGGAAATGGCGCGTCGGCGCAAACGGACCCCGAACATGACATTGTCAGCGCTTTGGACAGATGGGTAGAGAGAGGCGTCGCGCCGGACAAAATTATCGCAACTGGAACAGTAGTGGGCGACACTAGTAAGGTTCTAACTCGGCCCCTGTGTCCGTATCCGCTGGTTGCACGATACGACGGGACGGGCGATCCGAATAATGCGGCGAGCTTCGCGTGTGGCGCACCGCTGGTTCCGTAGACTTCGATCCGGCGAGTAACGGCGCAGCGTTTACCAACAAGGCGCATCCGAGTCTCCTGCCTCAAAATCGAGAGCCCGACTCCGACGGCGTCGCCAGCGAGAGCAAACTTATGTTCTGCTCGTTCAGCAACGAAAATGACCCGCCACACTGATTCAACACCACTGACCGGTGTTCGCTTGATCCGAGCCGATTAACACAACATAACTGGAACCGAGGCATAACACGCTTTATGTTCGACAGGACATAAAGCGTAGTTCCGTTAGTAGCGCAAGGGCCGCCGGACGCGGCGCCAAAAAATGGAGGAACTCACCCGTCCAGCCGCGATTCGGCGGCCATAACTTGCGCGTGTTCCTTAAAACGTGAGGAGCTGAGCGCTCAGGCTGACGCGGTATGGACCGCCGATGCCTGAATCGCTTTGCCGTTGCAGGCTACAAGCAAAGGGACCAGCGCGTTCGCCGGGAATTCGCAATAGTCCAGCATGAGCGTGCCGAACCGCGCGGGGTTAGAGCAGGTAATCGAAGAGATATTGATTCACGCCGGTTGACGGGCTGCTGCCTTTCGCCACCGCGCTGGGGTACGCGCCGGCCGACGAACCCGTTGTGTAATTCAGATACCAGATCGTCTCCGTCTTCGGCTTCGCCGTGAGATCGAACTGGTTTCGGACTTTATCCCACTTCCCGGCGATACTCGCGAGAACCGGGACCTTGTATTCGTCCTGGACCACAAATTTGTATGAAGGTTTCGCGATCTCGAATGATTGATTGTCGGGCCACGCGGTCACGTCGATGCCCAGAGGCTTGCCTGTGCGGTTGGATGCGCCGCGGGCAAAACGCCTGAGAAGCACGATTTTGCCGCGAACCTTTCCGAGAGCGGGAGGGGTGGCGTTGTCGTCCAGAATCCACGAATTGGCCGTTTCATTGCCCGGCTGATATACGGCGTCCCGAATTTGCTTCCAGAATGTCGCCTCAAACGACTCAGTGCAGCCCTCCGCCTTGTATTCCTGGTTGACGAGCATGACGATCGTTTCGGACGAGTGAGAGGCAAGGAACGTAATGCAGGCGTCTCTGACCGCGGCGAAGTTAATGCCCTGGTAGTCGGATGAATGGTGAATCTCCAGATCGTCTTTGTAGTGGCGGCAGCGTATATCGAGGAAGCGGATGCCCGCCTTCAACTGGTCCGCCAGCGAGAGCGTCTGGCAGATGGACACGGGATTTCCCTGCACGGCGCAGGATTCGTGGGTACCAGGGATCAGCAAGCTGGATAACAAAGCGTCATCGCTTACGCGGGACATCCAGTTTGCCATGTTCATGCGCTCAATCAGGGCAAGATTATTCCGGTATTCGCCGCGAGATGTGCCCGAGTTTTGCAGCAGCATGTACTTCGAAGCGGCCGGTCCGCTGAGTTTGCCTTCGGTCTGGGCGTTGTTCCAGGAGTTGCATTGATCACCCGTGTAGCTGCAGACGTCCCCATTTCCGAGGGTGAATTTCATGGTGAAGGGAGCCGTTTTGCGATACTTGTGTACCTCTTCGTGCTGTTCGCTCGAAAAAAAGGGCGCAATGGCCGCATTGTTGAACTTCATATCGCCGTTGGCGGCGGGGTCCCAGTCGCCCGGGTTGAGCATGGTTGCCGTTACGCCGAGCGGCTGGCGAGTGTAATTACCTACTCGTAATTTCGTGCCCTGAGTGGCCAAGTTTTATTTTCCTTTCCCTCTATCTATCTATACGCCCGCTAATTCTACGCCCCACGTGAAATAATCGTCAATGATTTTCGCTGACGCGAATATATTTTGCGCGGGGGAATTGAGAGGGATGCGATATCGAGGAGCGAACTGCCTGGGAATTTCGGGTTGCGCCCCGAGCGGGCGACTGCTATTTTTCCGGGGACGGACCGACGTCCGTTGCGTAGATCTGTCCGACGAGACTGATGCGGGCTTCGAACAAGTGACCGCCCTTCAAACTGCCATCACCAAAAGCGACCGAGATATGCGCGTGGACGTTCGGCTTTCCCTGGGCGTTGTAGGTAATACTGCCGATCAGCGAAACAATTTCCGCCTCGCTGTCGATTACGATTTTCTTGTCCGCCTTTTTGTCCGGATCGTACCAGCCGAACGTACCCGAATCGATGGCGCCGATGCCGGTAAAGTGGCAGTCCCGCAGGTGATTCTTTTCCGCGAACTCCGTCAGTGCGGTCATAATCTCATCGCCCTTTCGCAAGCTGATCTTGAACGTTCGCGGACCCGCGCTGAACTCTTCGACCTTCATCCCTGGCGCGACGCCGTGAGGCGTGAACGCAAGAGGCATGTATCCATCCGGCAGGGGCGGCGCGGGTTGGCGCGGCGGCTGTTGTGCCTGCAGGAAGCTCAGGGTGATCACCACTGCGGCCACCCGGAAAAGAAAAAGTCCTGTTTTCATTGATTCCGCTCCCTTGATGTCCAACCGGACCTCCGGCGATCGACACGAGTTTGCAAGAATCCTATCATGACGCGGGAAGAAACTGCACCCGCGAGCTTGAGGAAAGCTTCGCGGCCGACGGACACCGGCGACGAGATCGCCTGTATTACCGGCTGACGTAAAGTTCCGCGCCGAGCGGGAGCCCCGAAGGTCCGCACCCCCGCGCCGAGCTGGGGCTCGGCGGCAGGCGTGGGGCGCCAGGCCCACGAGGGTTTTCGTGATTGCTCGTGGACCCGCAGGTCCATCTGGACAGGGCCGAAGCCAGGGCCCACGAAGGCTTTTTGTGTGGCTCACATTTTGCGAATACTCTGCACGTGGATGGTGTTCGCCGCCGCGTCGAGTGTGCCTTTCACCTGCACCTTTTCGCCGGCGAAAGCTTCCGGCTTTGTCTGATCGTCCAGCTCGTATGTCATTTTGGTCGCACCGTTATAGAGCACAAATTTGGCGCCGCCTTTGACGCACCCGAGCGTGCAGGCCTTCGCGTTGGCCATTCCGTGTTCCTTTTCCATCGCCGCGTGGCTTCCCATTTTCGCGCAATTGCTGTCCATTATGTCGCCAGTGAAGGTTTGCGCGGTTTGTCCGAAGCCGGTTCCGGCCGCCAGAATTGCCGCCGCAATGCAGACTGTCAGTCTCATCATTAATTTGTCTCCTGCCGGGTTTTCGGGCCGACATTTGTCGCTTTTTGCCCGTTCCGAGCCGACTTTACCCGCAATCGACTCACCGCCCGGAGACGAGACGGGCGAAAATCGTCTCGGAAAGAACGAATTCGGGCTGGCTTTTCCGGCAGCGGTAGTTCCCGGATGTTTGGAGTACTACAACCGCGTCGGAGAGGGCGGGAATTCTGCTCGCCGCCAGTGTACGACAATAGACAAGTAACATCTATGCGATATCTCGCACTAATATTAGTCGCTGCTTCCCTGGTTTCCTGCAATCGCGATCCCAACTATCTGAAACAGAAATACCTTCAGAGTGGAATCAAATACTTTGATGCCGGCCGCATGAAGGAAGCGAATATCATGTTCCGGAAATCGATCGAAGTCGACCGGAAGTTCGGGCCCGCCTACTACCATCTGGCGTTGACGGACCTGAAACAGAGCCAGGTGGGGCCGGCGCTGGGGGCGCTCCGGCGCGCCCACGAACTGCTTCCGGCCGGAACTCCGGACGCGGACGATGCGGATCTGAAGCTTGCGGAAATCATGATCGTCGGGGCTCAGTCGCAGGCAAATAATGAGGCTACGCTCAAGGAAATTCAGCAGATAATCGATGGATTTCTGAAACGCAACCCGAACGGGTGGCAGGGCCACAAGTTGAGCGGCGACATGAATATGCTGGCGACCGCGAAGATCTTTCGATCCGGCAATATCACGGCCGCGAAGGAAAAAGTGAACGACGCGATCGCCGAATATCGCAAGGCGCTCGCGCAGAAGCCGGGAGATTCCGTCATTACGCTCGCACTGGGGCGGACGCTTGAGTTGAACGGCCAGACCGCGGAGGCGGAGGATCTTTTTAAAAAGATCATCGCCGGCGACAAGAAAAATCTGAACGGCTATTACGCGCTTTATCGCGCATATGTCTCCGAACACAAGATGCCCGAAGCGGAAGCGATCCTGAAAACGGCGATCGCAAATAACCCGCAGGAAACGCAACTGCGTCTGACGCTGGCTCAATTTTATTTCGGGAACAACAGGCGCACCGAACTCATCGCCCTGCTTAACGAGATGAAAGGCGATCTGAAGCGATTCCCGGACGCCTACCTCGAAGCCGGCGATTTTTTTGCGCGCGCCAATTCCCTGGACGAGGCGATAAGACAATACGAAGAGGGCATACAGAAAGACTCCGCCCGAAGAAGTATCTATCTCAAGCGCGAGGTGGACGCGTACGTGCGCGCCGGCAAAGATGCGCTCGCACACGAGAAAAACGCGCAGATTCTCAAGAACGACCCCAAAGATCCGGATGCGCGGGGTCTGCAGGCATCGCTTCTTCTCGATAAAGGAGATGTCGACCACGCGATGTCCGAGCTGCAATCCGTGGTGACGACGGCGCCGAATAATTTCGTGGCCCGATTCAACCTGGGGCGGGCGCATTTCGCCCGGGGCGAGTACGAAGAGGCGCGGCAGCAGTTTGACACCGCGGTGCAACTGAAGCCCGACTACATCCCGGCCCGTCTTGCGCAAATTCAGGTTGCGCTGCTCAAAGGCGACAACAATGCGGCGCTTCGCACTGCCGACGCCACGCTCGGTATCGCTCCGAACGAGCCCAAGGCGATCGTCATGAAGGCCGCCGCCCTGCAGCGGCTTCAACGCCCGGACGACGCCCGAAAGCTCCTCGAAGGCGTTCTGGCGAAACAGCCGAAACAGGAGGAGACCCTGCTCGAACTGGGCGTTCTGAATCTATCCCAGAAGAGGGCTAAAGAAGCCGAAGATCTGTTCCGGCGAGCCTACGAGGTTCAACCCGGCAATCTTCGCGGCCTGATGGGCCAATCGAAGGCGATTCTGATGCAGGGTCAGGCGGAAAAATCGGTCGAACTCGTGGAAGCCGAGGCGGCGAAAAGGCCGGGAAATCTCGATTTGCAACGCGAGCTCGGAAACGCCGAGGTGAGCGCCGGCCGTTACGACAAGGGGATCGCCATTTTTCAGGGTCTGGTGGCAAAGGTTTCCGATGTTCGACAGAAGAGCGACCTGTGGACCCGTATCGGCCAGGCTTATATGCGTAAGGGTGACATTCCGGAGAGTATTGCCGCGCTCGAGAAGGCTCGCGCGGGCATGCCTCAGAACTCCACTCTGACGACCAATCTCGCGCAGCTTTACGGGATGGAACATAAGAACGAGATGGCTCGGAAATACTACGAGCTGTCGATCAAAGCGGATCCGAATGACGCTCTCGCACTGAACAACCTCGCTTTCCTGATCGCGCAGACGAACGGGGCCGATCTGGATCAGGCGCTGACGTATGCCACGAAAGCGAGGCAGCGGATGCCGGAACACCCGGAGATCGACGACACGCTCGGCTGGATTTATCTGAAGAAGAATCTGACCGACAACGCTATCGATGAGTTCAAAACCCTGGTCGTGAAAGTGCCGCAGAACCCCACTTATCATTACCACTATGCGATGGCCCTGCTGCAGAAGGGCGATCGCCAGACCGCGAAAAAGGAATTGCTTGCCGCACTTGCCGAAAATCCGAGCAAAGAACAGCAGGAAGCGATTCACCAGTTGATGATCAAAATAGGCTGAGGCCGCGTGGGCCGGCGGGCGCTAAGCGTTCCGTTTTAGCCGCAAACACTGTTCCACGGGTTTCGTTCAAATAGCCGTGCCCGTCAGAGCGCGGCTTCCGGCCCGGTGTCCAGCGCGCTGGTATTGATCTGACGGTCGGCCTCAATGAACAACTCCTGGCCAACCTCTCCGTAATCTCAACCAGCCGCGTCGTTGACGATTTTCGCCAGTTTCCCGCCCGATTGGCGGGATGTAAACAAGGCCTGCGTCAGACGGGCGATGAACGGGTCCGCGGGAGGCAGTTGATCGTCTGCTGGTTCGGAATTCTGTAAGCCTGCTGTAAAGGGAGGCCGCGAGCGAGGACGATGCCTCCGCCCCTGCTATGAGCTAAACCCGATTGGTGGTACCGGTACTGAGGGCTTTTACGCAGTCACCACTTCGGCAATGGGGGAGTTCATCAGGCCCGGAGGCCAGGCGTCGAAACCGGCTCCGCGAAGAAACTGTCGGGATCGCCCGGGTGTATGATTCCGCGAAAACCGCATCGGGAGTGTCGCGGTGAAGGATTAATGTCGCAGGCCGCTGGCGCACAGCAAAGTGCAGTTCAGGCAAGCTCATTTCTCTGGCAGATTAACGTGTCCGAGGTGGAGTATGTCGATAGCATATGGATCATTCACCGTAAATTTCAGGCGTGCGCGGCCCGCACGCGAAATTTGATTCAACCTATCAAATCGCTTGACGCATGTGGTATCGCGGTAATAGAATCGCCTCCAGCACTCGAAACGGGTCAGCCTCGGGGCGAAGAACGGTCTTCGACCACTCCGCGGGAAAGGTCAGTCATGCGATTATTTACGCTCGCGCTTTGCAGCGCGATATTCTCCGCTATTCTGTACGGTCAGGCCGGTACAGGCACCATCACGGGAACGGTTACCGACCCGGCGGGCGCAGTCGTACCAAACGCTCCCGTTGAAGTAAGAAACGCCGAAACGAACATAGCCTACCCGACCGCAACGACGGATACCGGAGCGTATACGGTTCCCCTGTTGCCTCCCGGACCTTACAGCGTCAGCGTCTCGGCGAGCGGTTTCAAGAAACTGACGCGCGCCGGCATTACAGTTGCCGCCGGGCAGACCTTACCTCTGAATCTGGTTCTCGAAATCGGCTCGAACACTGAATCAGTGACAGTTACCGCGGAAGCGACCCTGCTCAAAGCGGATACGGGAGACGTTTCCCACAATATTACTCTTGGCCAGCTGGACAGCCTTCCGATCCTCGGTATTGGCGGGGCCAACGCCGGAAGCAACGGCATCCGCAATCCCTACAACGCGGCAGTCTTTCTTCCCGGAGTAAGTTACTTCGCAAACTTCAATATGATCGTGAACGGCGCGCCCACTAATACCGCCGGATATCGCATCGAAGGTCTGGATAACACGAACCATACTGTGGCTTTCGCGATCATGCAGAACATGCCGAATGCGGACGCCATTCAGGAGATGGCAGTGCAGACGAGCAATTACGCCCCCGAGTTCGGTCAGGCGGGCGGAGGGCTGTTTAACATCACGATGAAGTCCGGCACGAACCAGTTCCATGGAACCGCTTTCGAGTATTTCGTCAATGAGTTCCTGAACGCCGGTTATCCCTTCTCTTACAACGGCACCGGGGGCAAGTATCGCCCTGAAAATCGCCGCAACGACTGGGGCGGCACGTTCAGCGGCCCGGTATGGATTCCGAAGATTTATAACGGCAGAAACAAGACTTTCTTCTTTTACTCTTACGAACACTATAAGGAAGACGTAGGCCTTACTTTCACGGATACCCTGCCTAACGCCATGTATCAGGGCGGTAACTTCTCCGCGATCTCGCCGAACGGCGGCGCCGGGTTCAATACAGCCTTAGGCGTTCCCTCCGCTCCGATCGCAATGGACGCCGCGGGTCATCCCGTTTTTGCGAACGAACTCTTCAACCCCGCCTCGCGGACGACGTTTAACGGCGTGGGTGTTGCGACCCCGTTCGATGGCAACATCATCCCCCAATCGCTCTTCAGCCCGGTCGCCGTATCAGTCATGAAGACGCTGCCAGCGTTGTCAAACGGCAATTTGTATAACAACTATATCGGCTACAACCTCGGCGAGCGCATCACGAAAATTCCCTCGATCAAGGTCGACCAGGCCATCGGGGACAAACAAAAGCTGGCATTTTATTACCATCACACTGAGACCGACGCGCAGTTCACCTCTCCGAACGGCAACGCGGACGGGCTGCCGGACCTGATTACGGGCGCTCGCGGTTCGATTCCGATCGGTGGCCCCACTTACCGGCTCAACTACGATTACACAATTACTCCAACTTTGCTGGCGCACGTGGGGCTTGGGTATTCCATGATCTACTTCTACGACCACGGCCCCTGGACGCAGGCGGGTAAGACAGTCGATTGCCTCGCCCTGCTCCAGCTCCAGGGCTGCGAGGGCACCTATAATTACCCGACGATTATCGCCGGAAATGTGACCGGGCCGAACGTCCTTGGCGGCATGCAACAGCTGGGCAACGCGCTGGCTCACTCCGCGACCCACACCGAGAGGCCGTCCTCCAATGCCAACATGACCTGGGTACACGGAAACCACACATTTAAGGCGGGAGCGGAAGTCTGGTTCCAGGCGCAGATCACAGCGCCTCCCACAGGAGTCGGTCTCAACTTTGGAGTCCTTTCGGCAAACTCCTCCGGAACTGTGACGAACGCCGGGGCAACGGGCGTTCCCGCGCCTCTCACAATAACGGGCGGCTACAGTCCGGGTTTCCCCTTTGCCAACTTCCTGCTGGGTGACGTGACGTCCGCAACGCAGTACGCGCCCGTCGATGCCCGCATGTTCAAGTCACAATGGGGAGTTTTCCTTCAGGACTCCTGGAAAGTAACACGCAAACTTACCGTCGATTACGGTCTTCGCTGGGATTATGCTACACCCGCCAGCGAAGAGCACGGGCGGTCCGCAAATCTCGGCCTGACGACCCCCAACCCCGCGGCCGGCGGACACCCCGGCGCGGCGATCTTCGAAGCGACCTGCAATTGCACTTTCGTACATGCTTATCCCTACGCCATTGGACCTCGACTGGGCGTAGCGTACGCGCTTGATGCAAAAACTGTCATCCGCGGCGGCTGGGGATTTGCCTATGCGGTTCCTCCGGATATCAATCTGCAAAACACCGCGAATATTACGAATACGCCCACGGGCGTGAGCGCTTATCTGCCGCTGAACGTCCCGGGTACGATCCCGCAGCCGGTCTGGCCGAACTTCAGCCCCGGCCAGACGCCGCTGCCAGGCGCGACGACCAGCGGTTTTCTTGCCTACCTGGATCCGGGCGCCGCCCGCCCTGGCGCGGCAGAACCAGTGGAGCATCGGCGTCCAGCGCGAAATAACTCCCAACACCGTGCTGGAGGCCGCTTATGTGGCTAACCGCGGCGTCTGGTGGCCCGGACCTGCGGGCTTTGTGAACCAGGTGTCGCCTCAGGCCTTCGCCGCTTTTGGTTTGTCGCCTTACACCAACCCGAGCGATAATCTTCTGCTGAACAGTGCGATTGGAACTCCTGCGGTCGTTTCGAGGATTGGCAATTACTCGCCTTACCCCGGCTACGCCACCAGCAACACGCTCCTCAACGCCCTGCGGCCGTTTCCGCAATTCAGCAGCATTTTGGTCCAGAATTCGCCCACCGGCAGAACCTGGTACGATTCGCTTCAGATGAAGGGCACACATCGCCTCTCGCATGGTCTTTCGGTAAACGGAACGTTTACCTGGTCCAAGGCGCTTTTGGGAATCCGTCCGGTGTTGTTCCAGGATTCGAATAAGTCGCTGGAGACGACGGATCAGCCGTTCCTGTTCAACGCCAACATTTCATACCGGACTCAGCACTGGTTCGCCAACAAGTTTCTGACGGCGCTTACAGAAGATTGGTCGTTCGGCGCATTTCTGCAATATGGCGCCGGTCTACCCCTGACTCCGCCGGCCGCGACGAATACCAACTATCTCGGTACCAGCGAAATGTACCGGGTTCCCGGACAGCCTCTTTATCTGAAGAGCCTTAACTGCGGCTGCATCAACGTATACAGCGATGTGGTTCTCAATCCGAAGGCATGGGCCAACCCGGTCAATGGGACCTTCGGCCCGGCGACGGGGACTCTCTACGGCGATTTTCGCCAGGCCCGCCGTCCCCAGGAGAATCTGAACTTTGCCCGGACCTTCCGTATGAAAGAACATTACACGCTCGAACTTCGTGCGGAGTTCGTCAACATATTCAACCGAACCGAGATCGGAAATCCGGGTACGTCGTCCCCCGGCACCCCGCCCAGCAAGAACGGGTTGGGTCAGTACTCCGGCGGTTTTGGCGTCGTCAACCTTACTGTTTCGGGTCCGAACGTAGCGCCGAGTTACACCCAGAATGCGGTCGTCGGGCAGTTGTACCAACAGGCGCGCACGGGAACGTTGATCGCTCGCTTTAGTTTCTAGGTTCGTTATCGATTCGTCCCGCGCCAACGCGCAACCAGATCGCGCGCCGCGCGGGGCCAGTCGGGAAAAAGGAAGCTGAATCCGGCATCCGTCAGGCGTCCCGGGATGACCCGCCGGCTTTTGAGTACGAGTTCCGACTCGGTCCGCATGAGCCATGCGCCGATCTCGATCATCCATCCCAGGGTGGGCAGCGCGATATGAGAGCCGTATGCTTCGCGGATCGCGCGCATGAATTCGCGATTGGGAAGCGGATTGGGGGTGGCGACATTCACCACGCCATGAAGTTCTTCGCGCGCAATCAGCAGATCGATAGCTCGCACGAAGTCGGCTTCGTGAATCCATGAGACGAACTGTTCGCCGGATCCCTGAGGGCCGCCGAAGCCACAACGGACGAGGCTCAGGAATGCATCGAAAACTCCGCCGCAGTCGGGGCTGAAGGTCATGGCGCTGCGGATCGCGACTTTGCGCGTCCGGGGTGTGGGTGTGCGGAAGAATGCCTCTTCCCACTTTTTGGCAACATCGATCGAAAAATTCCAGGTCTCGGGAGCGCCTGGTTCGTTGCCGCCGAGTTCTCCCGTCCGCTCATCCATGGCGCGATCGAGTGAGTGGCGATAGATCGTCGCTGTGCTGGCGTTCACCCAGAGGTGAGGTGGGCGATTGAGAGAACCGATAGCGCGATTCAGCACGAGCGTGCTTTGAAGGCGTGATTCGTAAATCGCGCGCCGGTTCGCGGCCGTGTAGCGGCAGTTGACGCTGCGGCCGGCGAGATTAATGCATATATCGCTCGCTTCGAGGTGGCGGATCCAGTCCCCTTCGCTTATGCCGTCCCACATGGCCTCGTGCCAGGGCTCCGGCCGCGGATTTCGGCTCAGGACTGTCACCGTATGACCTTGCTCGTGAAAATGGCGGGCGAGGATATGGCCCACTTGTCCGCTGCCGCCTGGGATGAGGATTTTCACGGGCTGAGCGGCAGATATTTCCGCCACTCCTCCGATTCGGCGATTCGCCTGATAACCGAATTGCGCTCGTCGAGCAATGTGCGCATGTAGCGTCCCAGGAATGCGATCTCGGCCAGCCGTCCCAGGACCGGCAGCGGCGCGGCGAAGCAAAATACGTCTCGCATCTCGGTTAACTCCGGTGACAATTGGCGAAAGAGGTGGTCGTGGCGCATGTATCGGAAAATTCCGCGAACCATCGTGTCCTGAAAGTATGCGGGCCGATCCATAGCGGTGATTTCGCTGGTCAGGGTGTGCCAGACGCCAAAGTGTTTCGCTCGCCAGGTGACGCGCTGGTTGAGGTCGAGCAGGCCGGAAGTAACACCAGAAGCCGCCACCGCGTTTTCTCCCCAATGAACATTCCCGGCAAGGTGGACTTCGACGCTGCGCGCCAGATCGAAGCACCGTTCGATGGGCGCCCGGATCTGTGTGATCGTTTCAAGCCGCATGTTCCGCCAGCGTACGGATGTGATTCAGCACGCGCAAATGAATGCGGTGAATGATTGCGTCCGACGACCATAGCCAGCGTTGTGCCGGCCACGGGCCGTGTTGATAGCCGTGGAGGTGTTTCGGATTCGATTCGACAAAGGGACTCATTCGCGCAGCGGCGGCGGATTCTCCGTCACGCGGAACCGCGGGAGCCGCGGCTCGTCCCACACTTCGATGGTTTCGACGAACGGACCCCGTCGAGAACTCGCAATATCGAACCGCTCCGATACCCGTTCCTTCAATGCGCGCCCGTTGAGGATATGCCAGGCCCGCTCGAAAGTACCATTCCTGAGGCTCAGGCAGGGCCGGGAAGGCGATCACCTGGGTCCAGACTTGTTCCAGAGATGCCGCACTTTCGATGGCGGTCTTCACTGTAAACACAGCGGGTCTGGCGGTGGTGTCCCACAACGGACTGACGGGAACCAGCGGGAGCATTGCGATGCCGGTTGTCTGCATCCGCGATGCTGGTTCAAACCGGTAAGCCAGCCATCCGCCCAGTGCGCCCATCGGTATTACGAGGGGCAAGGCCATAAGGAGACAGATCAGCCCTTCCTCCCATACCACCAACAGGAAGAAGGCTCCAAATACTGTAGAGATGGCGCTCACAGCGGCGGCTTCGCCGCTTGTCGCGGGGCGAAGGGAGCGCGAGACTGCCCCGCCCAGGAATCCGGGCAGCAGCGCGAAGACGGTCCAGCCATACAGACCGTTGTGAAGCAGAGCGAGCCCGCAGCCTGTGATTCGTGCGCCGGCGTTCATACGGGATCTCCTTTGACGAGCCCGATCAGCTTCACAGCGCCTTTGCGCAGAGGGCGCATGAACGGCAGCGCCGACGTGCGGATCAGCGCCGTCACGCTTTTCGCCGCGAGTTCAAGCAGTCGAGTGCTCCTCGCCTGATCCGGCGAGTCGTCGATGACCCAGAAGAAGATCACACCCATCTGAAAGAACCAGAGCACGCCCGGCAGGTGAGGCATCAGGTCTCGGGGAATGCGGAATCCGCAGTCGTCGAGAATGAGACGGAACCACGCGATATCCACGTCGCGGATGTCTTTCGTTTCGGTACTGAAGGGCGACAAAGGATACTTCGGATCTGCGCCGTTTCTCAGCAGCGCCCGGAGCACGCGGCGGTCAGGCGCGAAGTAGTCGAACTTGACTCGGATGAGTTCCCGCAAGCGCGCTTCGAGGCCTGAGACTCCGTCGATCGCCGTCGCGATCTTTGGCTGCATCTCCTCGCAGGCGCGCTGATAGAACGCCATGACTATGGCGTCTTTGGATGCGTAGTAATAGTAAGCGGCTCCTGTCGCAACTCCGGCCTTCGCCGCGATGTCGCGCATCGTGGCGTTGTCGAAGCCTTCGCTGCGAAAGAGTTCCAGAGCCGCGTCGAGAATCCGGAGTCCGGTTTCTTCCGCTCTGCTTGTGGTTTGAGGCATAAAACTGAACGTGTTCAAATAAAGTATGAACCGCCGGTGGCGGGTCGTCAAGAACTATTTTGAACATGTTCAGAATCGATGATTAAATGCCGCCCGGTCCGGGATAGCTGCGATCGAATCCGATCTGCCCCTTCGGACCGCCGGCGACCGCTTTCGGCTTCGGCTCGCTCAACTCGGCCTCAAGACCGGTAAGCTTCAGCTTCGTCAACGAAGGCAACAGGACGGAGACCACAAGAAGGCCGAGGCATACCGGCACCAGAACCGTGATCATGGTGGAGGTGACCGGGCCTTTCTCCCCGTACCGCACATGCAGGAACCAGAGCCCCACGAGCTGACACAACGTGACCGTCCCCACGACAAAGCTGGCAACCAGACTGGCAGTGGATCGGACCCTGCTGTCCCGGATCATGGCCTGCACTCGCTTCGCGTTCAGCTCCGCCTCGATTCGGTTTTTATCGATCTCATGGCACCGGCGGAAGGCCCGCAGCGACCCGGGCAGGTCGTCGAGTTTAAAGCGCACTATGCCGGAATAAAAGTGCGGATCGGCCTGATCGGACTCGAGGCGCAGGGCGCTGTTCACTTCCTTGAGAGCTTCGCCCATCAGAGTGGGATCGCTTGAGTCTTCGGCGATTTTCACGAGGACCTGACTGAGGGCGAGGTGAAGCCTCCAGGCTTTCGATTCATCGAGGTTTTTTATCGCCTGCCGAAGCAGCATCTCCGCCTCGTTCGCTTTTCCATTCTCCAGAAGCGAAATGGCAAGCGCGCGGGTAAAATCCGGATTCATGGGATCGAGCGCCGTCGCCTGGCGAAATTCCAGGATCGCCTCTTTGGGCTTCTCCTGCTGCGCATAGAGGCTGCCCATTTCGAGATGCAACGCGGCGTCGTTGGGCTTGAGGGCGATACCTTCGTCAAGTGTTTTCTTCGCAGCGTCGAAGCGGGCCATGTGCACGTAGAGAGCGCCGAGATCCGCGTACGCGCCGCGGGTACGGCCGGCCTGAATGGAGCGAACGAGATAGTATTCAGCTTCCTGAACCCGGCCCTGCCGAAAAGCCACGATGCCAAGACAGGACATGGCTTCGGGCAGATCGGGTTCCAGCCGGAGCGCCTCCTGGCACTGCGCCGCGGCATCGACCAAAGCATCGGGATATGTCTCTTTCAGCAAGACCCAGGCGAGGTTGACGCGGCTCGGAGCGTCTTGCGGTGAACGCTTCAGCACTTCGCGGAAGGCGGCTTCGGCTTTGTCGAATTCTTCGCGGGCGAACAGAATCCACCCCATTTCGCTTTGAATTCCGGCGCTGGTCGGGATGATGCCCAACGCGATGGCCGCCTCTCGTTGCGCGAGCTCGAAGTGGCCTTGCAGTCGAAGCGTGGCGATCTTGCCCTGAAGCGCGGCTTCGTTTTCGGGGTCGGTCGTCAGAACTTGCGCGAACGTTTCCGCGGCTTCGGTCAGGCGGTTTTGATAGAAATGGAGCCAGGCAAGCTGAACCAGCAGCTCGATGCTGCGGGGAAATGACTGAAGGGCCTGGCGCACCACTGCATAAGCGTCATCAAATCGCGCCGTTGTCCGGAGCAGGGAAACCTTCCAGGCAAGCAACTGTGCCGTGTTGTCCGAGCTCGCCGGGGGACCGGGGTGGCGGAGAACTTCTTCGATGGCGTCGATTGCCGCGGCGTAGTTCCGTTGATCGACCTCAAGCCAGACCCGCTCCGACAGGATGCCGCGACTTGTCGGATGTTTCAGTAACGCCTGCGTGAGAAACGCTGCCGCTTTGTCGAACTTCTGTTCCTTGCGCAGACCTGCGATGGTGCCCTGGAGTGCGCCCTCGCTTGCGGGATCGATCCGCAGCGCCTCGGCGAACTTTGCCAGGGATTCGGCCCACGAACCCTGGCCAAATGCTTCCCAGGCCGCTTTTTCGAGTTCCGCTACCTGCGCGGCCGAGGCGTGCAAGTGGCTGTGATCAGGGCTCTTGGTCGACATTACGACCATTCTACGTTCTGCGCGGGAAACGCTGTCAGGGAACAATATGCGGGCAGATTTCGTAGTTTAAGACGGAGAAAATGCCGATGTACTGTACGAACTGCGGAGTCGAACTTCGGGAGGACGATCGCTTCTGTTCCCGGTGCGGGGCTGCGACGGCGAAGGCCGAAGTAGCGGCGCCTCGGCGGGTTCTGATGCTTGACAAGCGTAGAAAGAAGATAGCGGGGGTGTGTGCCGGCTTTGCCAGATATTTCGACCTGGATGTCGTTTTGATGCGCGTTATCTGGGTGGCCGTGGCGCTTTGCACCTGCGGATTTGGATTATTCGCCTATGTCGCGGCCTGGATCATCGTGCCGAGCGACCATGGTGTGGAAGCGGGTGAGCTTCAACTTCAGCCGCAACGTCCCGCGATGTATTAGGGCATTTTCGCAAATATCTCACGGACGGCAACGCTATCATCGCCGATCACCCCCACGAGGCACGATTTTCGCCCGTCGTTCAATGCGAATGAGCCGACCCGCGCCTCAGTTTGCAAATCAAACCCAAAATGAAATACCTCTGGGTAATCGACCGCCTGAGTTTTTAAATTTTCAACCTGGTTTGGCCCGGCGGGCCACCCCTGCGGATGAAAATGGGTGACCCGCGCGGGGCGGTTGGTGGTTCGAGCCTGGTACGGGCTTGCAAACCCTTTATTCAAAGATGTCAAAGAACTGTAAAGCTTGCTCTCCGAACACCTTGCGGCGAGGAAGATCAGCTTTTGTGTTGCACCCCGAAAAGCATTTTCGAGGCAAATATCTGTGGATCGAATCCGAAACCTCTTTCGGCGCTGCGAGACCTTTTCGTTGTTTTGATAAATACACCGGCGGCAAGACCGCCGACGCTACGTTATGCCGCGATGGCGCGGACGGGTTGTTTTGATAAGTACACCGGCGGCAAGACCGCCGACGCTACGTTATGCCGCGGGGGAGAGGACGGCGGGGGCGTTGCTGCCGCAACAGCGTTTGTATTTGGCTCCGGATCCGCAGGGACACGGCGCGCCGCGCGGGATGGGCGCGGATTCGGCCGCGACGGGTAAGGTTTGTGTCGCCGACGGCAGAGGCGCATAGATCGCTTCGGCTACGGCGGTGCTCATTTCAGCGTCTTTGAGTTTATGGAGGAGTAACTGACGGCGCACGTCGCTCTTGAGGATTGGCGCCATGTCCTTGCAACTGGCGAGGCCGAGCGTCGAGGCGTCGAAGTCTTCCGGGACGGTCGATCGAGTTCTGCGCGTCGCTTTGAATTTCGATCGCGGATTCGGCTTCGGCGCAGCGGCGCAAGCGCCAGGCGGCGTGAACGATCTCGGCGGCGAGGGTGGTTTCCATGGCGCCTTCGGGAGCGAGGTCCTGCTCGAAGCCTTCGCAGAAGAGGTCATAGATGGGTTCTTCTTCGGGGCGAACGACGTCGCCGGTGGAATAGATGCCGAAGATGGCGGCGTTGCGGGACACGCGCGCTTTGCCTTCGACGGTCTTTGGACCCGTCGAGGACTGGGCGTTGCGCCGGTTGGCGGCGATCTGGGCTTCTGTGGCCATAGGGCTTGATTTGTCTCCGCGTTCAGCATAGCTGTCGATTTTGGGGATGCGGCGGGGTGGCGGGGGTAAGGTGTTGAAATTATTGATTAAAAAAATGTGGATTCGTTGAACTGGCGAAGTGAATGAAAAAGGTCTCATCAGCTTTGCGGCAGAAAAACACTCGGGGTCGGACTTTCGGTCTGGCCGCAAGCTGATGAGACCGACCGGTGAACTAACCCGCAACGTAAGGTTGTGTGATGGAGCGGGCGGAGGGGAATGCCGGGTGAAGACATTCAGCTGCGCAATCTCGCGCCTGCCACACAACGAAACTATATCGCCCACGTGGTCTCGTATGAGAAGTTTTTCCACCGAAGCCCGGATCTTCTCGATCAGGATGCCGTCCGCGAGACTTGTTGTTTCAACTCAACGAACGCCGCATGGAACCGGAAAGCATCAACCAGCAGGTTTCAGCGCTGAAGTTTCTCTACCTGACCACGCTCGAGATGCCTTGGGGGGGATCAGGACTTTCCCCGCGTCATGCGTCCCCATGGTCTGCCCGTCGTGCTCAGCCATGAGGAAGTGGTCCAGTTCTTCGATCATGTGCCGAACCTGCGTTACCGTGCGGCGCTGATGATGTGTTACGGCGCCGGTCTGCGCGGTTCCGAAGCGGTGGCGGTGAAGGTGGCCGATATCGATTCCAAGCGCATGGTACTGCGGGTCGAACAGGGCAAGGGAAAGAAGGACCGTTACACCATGCTCTCGCCGCGTCTGCTGGAAGTGCTCCGTGTTTACTGGCGCGCCGTCCGGCCCCGGGACTATCTGTTCCCCTCCTGGCGCCGGTGTAGGGGGTTGTGACGGGCGGGGATTGATACCGCTCCCTACGCTCCGTTTAGCAAGGTGATCGCGCTGCACCGTTTAGGGCAATAGAGCACCCGATCAGATGATCCGTGCGTGTTCCTTCCAGGCCGCCGCCACACCGCCTTTGTGTATCGGGTCAGCCCTCGCCCGACAGCCGCGCCGAAAGCTCGTCGTACGGTCGCGAGTCCCGCCGGGTCGCCTTCAGGTAAGCGCCGTAGTGCGCGAGCGCCGTGCGGATTTTCTCCCTCTCGTGTTCGTCGAGTCGCGGTGCGGAGATGGTGGAGGAGCTCGTTTGTCTTGCCATAACTGCAACTTCATTTTTGCAGAAGCCTGATGGCCTCACGAGGTACGGAAAAACACGCTAAAATGGGAAAAACAGGAAGCACAAAAGATGTTCTCGCATACCGTCCCGAAGAAACTGCTCGAACAGTTCGCTTACGACGACCCGGTTACGCGCTCGCCTCGGCTCTGGCAGTATCGTAAGGGGCGGAAACCATGGCCAAAGGCTTCACCCAAAACTGCGACGGCATGGGAAGGGCATTTCGCCGATCCGGAGGACAGGGGGAAGGAAACGAAGCTCGAACTGCGGCTGAAGCAAGAGTTCGAAGACCCGGTAAACCAGTTCATCGAGACCATCGGCACGCCATCTTTTTGCTGGCAGCCTAAATACGTTTACCTGCTCACCGGCTATATACGGATGCTCTTCGCTCGGTCGCGGTCGCGGCAGGGCGCAAGCGCAGAACATGTGAAGGCGAAGCGCGTTATTTTCGAGGCGCTTTTGAAGGATGACAAGAAACTCGTCGAGCTGGCGCACCACCACGCACAGGAGATGATCGAACTCGGCTACTGGATCACTCGCCCAGTGAGAAAAAGCGACGTTGTCGTAGGCATCGAAAAGGTAATCGCCGAACACAGCAAGCCGGATGAGCCGCAGCGCGACTACATTCGGGCACTCGAAGGTATGTTCTCGTGGCCGGACGAAACTATGATGAACGGAACCTGGGGATTCCTCAAAACAGGTGCCGATCATCCTTTCGTGATCGGCGATGCACCAGTAGTGACGTTCGAACGGTCAGAGCAGAACATACTCTACTGGGGCCAGGGTTTCGCGCGCCCGAACGTCGAAGTATTTCTGCCCATATCGCCGACGACGTGCCTGCACGTGTTGCCTCGGGTCCAGCGGACAAGGCAACCACGTCAACCTTCAGCGATAGAGGTAAACATGGGCCAAGCCGCGTTCGCAACGGATTATTGCTTCGGCAACGTCAACCACGTGGAAATTGATGCTGCCTTGCAGCCCCAGTTCGGCAAGATGCGGATGTCGATCACCGGCTTCAACACGCACCACATCGACTACAGCCAAGTGCTGTTCGACATCCTGATGGGGCGGCGACCAAAGGCGGCGTAGGGTCTCGGAGAAAGTTCAAACGACAGCCATAAATCGAGACAAGGCGACGACGCGAAACATCTACACGCACACGCTCTCCAGTCAGAAGCGGCGAGCAACAACGTCGTAGAGATGATGTTGAAGAAGAAAGCGGGCTGATTTGCGCGCTTAGCACCCTTCGGCACTCTCGGGATCAGGTCGGTTCGCCGTAAGTAATTGATAATATGGTGGGCTCGAATAGATTCGAACTATCGACCTCTTCCGTGTCAAGGAAGCGCTCTAACCAACTGAGCTACGAGCCCGAAGAGTAAAGACGAGTCTGAGGAGAACGGTCACTGAACACATCCTCTCCGGACGCGCCTTCCCAGCGACACAAGACGAGTCTAACACAGAGCTGAAATACGACCGAAACCTCCAGTATCGGCCTTAAACACCGAGCGGGTTCACCCACTTCACGTCGATCAGCTTCTCCGGTTGGCGGCAGACGACCTCGAACAGCGCCGCTCGCTGGCAACGACGCTGCCGAGGCCCGTGCGGGGGCCGAGGGCTACCTCAATTAACTGCCGGCAGGACGGTGACGCTTCTCGATGCGCCGTAGCAATTCCCCAAGGTCCGTCGCGCTTCTCGATGCGGACGCTTTGATCGGGCGGGATGTCGAACAGCCGGGCGAGTTCGCGGATCGCCAGAGAAACTTCCCGGCGCTCCCGTTCTTCGTCCGGATCGTCGGTCAAGGGGATGGTGGACGGAAGCGGCTCGGCACGAATCGTCCGCAATCCACGCGCGTGACAGTTCCGGGCTTGCAGTCATCGACCGCCTGCGCGATGTTATCGACGTGCGGCTTCATCGTCGGCCAGTGGTTCGTGCTGAGCAGGAGAGTCGCAAAAGGGGGGCGTTTGAGCTGCTGCTCGCGCTCCATCCACTTGTCATTTGTGATGAACGCTTCGAAGCCAGACCGCTCAATAAGGTCGAGAAGTTTTCCGTTCTTGATCGAACTCCATCCCTCCCGCTTTACGGTCGAAACTTCGTGATCGGCAAGATACCGCTCAGGCCCTTCCGGGACGCCTTCGTCCAGAAACGTTTTCAAGACGGCTTCATGTAGTTGACGTGGGCCTCTTGATACGCCAGAAGCTTGCGGATCGTCTCCGCGCCGCCCGGAGTGCCGGGGAAGCATTCCAGGATGGCCTCGACCGCTTCTGGCTCGGACATGCCTTCGAGTTCCATGAACGCTTCGACGTTTTCAACGAGCGTATCTGCTGGGAGACGTGTCAGGATTTCGTTTCCGTTTTCGTCCTTGTCCTTCAGCACCGGAGCGCCATGAACCATCTCAGGATCGCGTCCGACCAGCGCAGGCAGATCATCCCAGAACGTGTCCACTTCAGGCGTCTCCATACAACGATTTTACCGGGTTTCGCGGACGAGGCAAGCGGCTTGACCGGCGCGCCCAAATCGGGCATTTCGCTTCTGTGGCAATACGGAGCGGGATGTGAAGAACGACGCAAGGCGAGACCTCTATACCGAGATTAGCGAAAAGATCATCGCCCGGATCGAGGAGACCGCAACCCTGCAGTGGTCTGCGGATCAGACCGGTTCATGGGGCCGCCCCGACTCGATCTGCTTCGAGGGTCCACCGGAGGACCCACAGTTGCGGACCATTGATGATTTTTAAATGCTTTTGGACGTTTTACTTTGCAATGACGCCCTTTAGTTACTTAGACTTCGGTGTACCTTCTCCGTGTCAAGGAAGCGCTCTAACCAACTGAGCTACGAGCCCGAAGAGTAAAGACGAATCTGAGGAGAACGGTCACTGAACACGTCCTCTCCGGACTCGCCTTCCCAGCGACACAAGACGAGTCTAACAAAGAGCTGAAATACGACCGAAACCTCGCAGCTCCCGCCTAAACAACAAGCGGGTTCACCCACTTCAATCCCGTAAATCGGTGGAAATCCTGATCCGTCGAAGCGAGCGAAGCCCCGTGCTCAATCGCGATCGCCGCCAGAACCGCATCGCTTACCAGCGGACCCGTCGCGCCGTGGTCCCGAACGAGCTTCTCCAGAATCTCCAGGTGAAGCGGTCCCGCCTGCAATGGCACGACGCCGGGCTGCTTCAACCATTCGCGAATGATTGCAAAGGCCTCCTCAGCCGGTCGGGGATTGGTCCAGATTCTCGAATTGGTACTGATCCGGATAAACGCCCAGAGCGTCACCCAAGGCAGTCCGATCGTTTCCCCGCTCTGAAGCAGCCGTGTAAGCCATTCGGCGGCTGCCCGCTGCTGTGGCGCGTCGGCGTTATACGCGTAAAGGAAGACGTTGGCGTCGACGACGATCACAAATGCCGGTCGCCTTCGCCGTATTCGAGAAGCGACTCAATGCTGTCATAATTGAGCCCCGGTTTGTAACCCATCCGAGCCGGCTTGATTTCGATCACACGGCGATACGGCCCGCTCTCGGCATTCAGGAGAGCCGCCCTCAGCAAATCATTGAGCGTGTCTCGGAACGACGCTCCCCTCGACTGGCTGGCATGCTTTACCCGAACCAACACGTCGTCGTCCAACGTAACCGTCGTTCTGATGCTCATGATGCTTCTATCTTAGCATCAAACGCATCACATCCTCAAACCGTTAACGCCGCAAACTGAGATCCAGCTCGCAAAACAGTCTCATTCCGTTCCGGTCCGGTCGAAATGCAGCCGGCTTCCACGCCGGTCTGTTCTTCCAGAAACGAAATATAGCGCTGCGCCGCCGACGGCAGATCGGTCCATTCGGAAATCCCTTTGGTGGAACTCTGCCAGCCGGGAAGAGACTCATAAACCGGCTCGGCCCTTGCCAATTCGCGCCACGTCGGCGGTACATCGCGGACTTCGACCCCGTCGATCCGGTAACTGACGCAAACCGGAATCTCGGCCAGTTCGTCCATCACATCCAGCTTCGTCAGCACCATGGTGTCGAATCCGTTGATCGCCGCCGAATAGCGAAGCACCGGCACATCGAACCAGCCGCAGCGCCGCGGCCGACCCGTAACCGACCCGAACTCGTTCCCGCGCCGGCGAATCAGATCGCCCATCTCATCGAGCGCCTCCGAAGGAAACGGCCCGCCGCCCACCCGGGTCGTGTAGGCCTTCGAGATGCCGATCACTCCATCGATCTTCGTCGGCGGAATGCCCGCGCCCGTGCAAGCCCCACCCGCCGAAGCGCTGGACGAAGTTACGAACGGATAACTCCCGTGATCGAGATCGAGCATCGTACCCTGCGCTCCCTCGAACAGCAGGTTCTTCCCCTCAGCCATCGCGTCATGCAGCAGCCGGACCGTGTCGCATACCAGCGGCCGTATGCGCTCGGCGGCCTGCGCGTAGCGTTCGCCAATCTCGCTCACATTAATCTCTTCGTCCAGACCGAACGCCCGCGCGCGAGTGCGATGGTCGGCAACCAGCTGCGCCAGCGCATCCGGAAAGTATGCGCGATCCAGAAGATCGGCGATTCGAATCCCGCGCCGCGCAGCCTTATCCTCATAGCCCGGACCGATTCCCCGGAGCGTAGTGCCGATGGCAAGCTTGCACTCCGTAATCTTCTCGACGAGCCGATGCGACGGCGTCAAAACATGCGCCCGATTACTGATGCGAAGCTGATTCGCAACATCGACCCCGGCCGCATCCAGCTGCTCGATTTCCTCCAGCAGCGCGAGCGGATCGATCACCAGGCCATTCCCGATCACCGCCGTCTTTCCCGGGCGCAGAATCCCGCTCGGTATCAGCCGCAGCACGAACTTGCGGTCCCCGATCAGAATCGTGTGGCCCGCGTTATGGCCGCCCTGGTAACGCACAACATAGTCGAAGCGGTCGGCCAGCAGATCGACCAGCTTTCCCTTGCCTTCGTCGCCCCACTGCGCGCCGAGGATGATGATATTGCTCATGTTTATAGGTGTTGGCGGTCAATATTAGCCAAACGGGCTATTGTAACGCACTGTGTTACGCTGACCTCTGATGCAACTTTCAGGCGTGTTTCTGCAACTCGGCGAGGAGCGCCTGCCGCAACTGTTACGTGGTATCTCGATCGGGAAACTGAAGACCTACCAGATGTATGAGCGCTTTAAAACGCGCACCCATCTGGCGAAAGTGAATACCGAGAGTCTGCGCAAAGCAGCGCCCTCGGTTCTGGCAGCGGTTGAACGACCATGACGAGGAGTTTGCGACGGATCTCTCGCAGGCCATTCTCATTTCCCACATGGACATGATTGCGGCGGTGCTGAATTTTATCGGCGTGCCCAACGAGGAGGGCTTCTTCGCGAAGGACCTCGACGCGAAGCAGTACCTCACGGAAGGCTGGCAGACGCGCGCATACGAACGCTTCAAGGCCGAGTATCCCGAAATTCTGCTGCTCTTCTACATCAATCACCTCGGCTGGGAACTCGGTGGGGAACAGCAAGCCTATCTTCCTTTAGCACGTCCCGCGGCATAGCGCTCGTTCTGAATGCCGAACTTGAATGCGAGATCTGATCGATAGCGCGCTTGCGCGAATTGAGGCGGCGTCCACAGCCGAAGACCTGGAAGCGGTGCGCGTGGAAGTCCTCGGGCGCAAGGGTGTCCTCGACTCAACTCAGCAAGGACATGGGCAAGCTCTCGCCCGACGAGCGCGCCAGCCGCGGAAAGTTCATCAACGGCGCGAAGCAGGCTCTCGAAGGCGCGTACGACGGACGCAAGTCCGGTTTCGAACGCGCGGCTCTGGCGAAGCGCCTCGATGCCGAATGGGTCGATCTCACCGTGCCCGCGCCCGGCCCGCGCCCCGGCAGCCTGCACCCCGTGACGCAGATCCAGTGGGAGATCGAGGACCTCTTCCGATCGCTCGGCTTCACGGTTCTCGACGGGCCGGAGGTCGAGACCGAATATCACAACTTCGATGCGCTGAACATTCCCGCCGACCATCCGGCGCGCGATATGCAGGACACGTTTTGGCTCGAAGGCGGCCATCTCCTGCGCACGCACACGTCGCCCGTGCAGGTGCGCGGCATGGAGAAGCTCGGTCCGCCGCTGCGTATGATCGCGCCCGGCCGGGTCTTTCGCAATGAGAGCGTCGACGCCTCGCACGAACACACCTTCTATCAGCTCGAAGGCATGATGATCGATCGCAATGTGTCCGTCGGCAATCTGATCTACTTCATGAAGACGCTGCTGACGGCGATCTTCAAACGCGACGTGACGGTGCGGCTGCGCCCTGGATTTTTTCCTTTTGTCGAACCCGGCTTCGAACTCGATATCCGCTGCCTGATTTGCGGCGGCGATGGCTGCCCGGTATGCAAACACAGCGGCTGGGTCGAACTGCTGCCCTGTGGCCTTGTGAACCCGCATGTGTTGCGTAAGAGCGGCATCGATCCCACAGAGTGGAACGGCTTCGCGTTCGGTCTTGGTCTCACGAGACTGGTCATGATGCGCTATGCGATCGACGATATCCGCTGGCTGCAGAGCGGCGACCTCCGCTTCCTGAGGCAGTTTTAGTGAAGTTTTCTTACAACTGGATTCGCGGATTTGTCGATGGCCTCGATGTTCCCGCCGAAGCGCTCGAGCGCCTGATCACGATGAAGACGGCGGAATGCGAAGGCGTGGAAAAAGTGGGCGCGCTGCTCGCCGACGCCGCGCCGGCCACCGTCGAGAGCGTCGAGCCGATCGAAAACAGCCACAATGTGAAGGCGATCGTCGATGCGGGCCGGTATGGCCGCAAGGTCGTGGTCTGCGGGGCGAAGAACTGCCGTCCGGGAATTCGTACGGTCTATGTTCCGCTTGCGCCGAAAGTCGTTTCCGGAGTGGAAAGCGACGGCATGCTGGCAAGCGCGGCCGAACTCGAAATCAACCGCGAACACGCCGGCATCATCGAACTGCGAGGCGGCCAGGAAGTTCCGCTGCCGGACAGCGTCATCGAGATCGATAACAAGAGCATCACGCATCGGCCCGATCTCTGGGGTCATCACGGCATGGCGCGCGAAGTGGCCGCCATTACCGGCAAACAACTGCGCGATCCCGTCTGGCTGGGTAATCTGCCACTGCCTGGCGGACCGGTTCAGATCGAAATCGAAGACCTTACGCTGTGCCCTCGCTACTCCGCGCTGGTGTTCGAAAATGTGAGCGTTCAGCCTTCGCCGTTGTGGCTACAGGCCCGGCTGACCGCGGTCGGTCTGAATCCGATCAACAACATCGTGGACCTCACGAATTGCCTGATGGCGGAACTGGCGCAGCCCATGCACGCCTTCGATCGCGAGAAGCTCCATGGCGACACCATCTGGGCGCGTCCCGCGCGCGAAGGCGAGCGGCTGGCGGCACTGAACGATGAAGAGTACGTGCTCACGCCGGCAAATCTGGTGATCGCCGACGCCGCCGGGCCGATTGCGCTCGCCGGCGTAATCGGGGGACGCGACAGCGCAATCTCCGCCTCAACCACCTCGATCGTCCTCGAAAGCGCAAACTTCAACGCGGCGAGCGTGCGCAAGACCTCAGCCGCGCTCAAGCTGCGCACCGACGCCTCGATGCGCTTCGAGAAATCGCAGGACCCACACAACACCGTCCGTGCCCTGGCGCGCGCCATCGACCTGTTGTCGGTGCTTTCGCCGCTGGCCAGGCTCGTCGGCGGTCTTGCCGATTGCGCCGCCCCATTTCGTGAACCGCCGCCTGTGCCGCTCGATCTCGACTGGCTGGCGCGCAAGTTGGGCCGTGAACTCGACTCGAACAAAGTCGAACACATCCTCAAGAGCCTGCAGTTCGGGGTACACGAAACGCGGCCCAGGCTTTTTTCCGTCACCATCCCCACCTGGCGCGCGACGAAAGACGTCGCCATCCCGGAGGACCTGGTGGAAGAAGTCGGCCGCATGATTGGCTACGACTCGATCGAACCTCAACCTCCGCTCGTGCCCTGCGCGCCCTCATTCGATCCTCCCGAGCGCGAGTTTCTGCGCGGGGTAAAGCGGGCAATCTCGGCGCAGGGTTTTACTGAAGTTTCGAATTATTCGTTTATCAGCGAAGAGGAGGCCCGCCGGCTCGGACTCGCGGTTGACGACCATGTTCGCGTCCTGAATCCGATCGCCGCGGGCCAGGAACTGCTGCGCACCTCCTTACTGCCCGGCATCCACCGCAACATCGTCGAAAATGCGAAGCACCTCGACCGCTTCCGCATCTTCGAAACGGGTCATGAAATCCACAAAAGCGGCAGTGGAAAACCAGACGAACGCCCGCATCTGATGGCCGCCCTTTTTGCGAAGGAAGATGAGAGCGCTGCGGGGCTACTGGAACTGAAGCGCACGGCCGAATGCCTTGCGCCCGGGCTGCATGTGCGCCCGGCAACGCCGCGCTCGTGGGAACATCCCGCCCGATGCGCCGAACTCTGGTGGAACGGCCGGGAATTCGGTCGTCTCAGCGGACTTCATCCCAGCCTGATCGAAAATGGCCGCGCGGCGGTCCTGGACGTCGACCTGACCTTGCTGCAAGAACTGACTCCCGCCCGGCCCAGCTTCAAACCGGTTCCGCGATTCCCAACGAGCGCCTTCGATCTCTCTGTGATCGCCGATGCGCGGGAACTGGCCGGAACGCTGGAACTCGAGATCCGCCGCTTCGCGGGCGACCTCGCCGAATCCATCGAGTACGTGCGCGAATACCAGGGCGAACAGGTGCCCGCCAGCAAAAAGAGTGTTTCGTTCCGCGTGGTCGCTGCTGCCCCGGACCGCACGCTCTCCTCGAACGAAATCACCAACCTGCGCAACCGGATTATCGAAGGGCTGAACAGCCTGGGCTACGAACTCCGCGTCTGAGTTGCCGAGCCGCGACAGGTAGGAAACGTCTCACTTCTTCTTATCGAGAAGCGCCTTCACCTCGGCCGGAAGCGCAAATCGCTCGGGAGGAATCGTCACGTTGTAAGCAATTTTGTCGAACTTCATGACGATGTTCTGGCTCATCGCGTTCTCGGTCATCGCAAATGGCGTCAGGAGGCCTTGCACCACCCGAAAATCGGACATCGTGGCCTGCGTCGAAATCTCGCCCAGCGGCGACGACAGAACGGCCGACGTCCTCACCAGAAGACCCGAATCGCGGTCGAAGAAGAAAGTTTCAGGTTTTCCCTCTTTGGGAGTCATCTCTACTTTCCACGCGGGTTTGCCGTCTACATCTTCCGATCCCGTGGTGCGCGCTTCTTTATAAACGTCCCGCCACGTCGTTATAAGCGCCAGCGTGGCGGCCCGCTTCGCGGTAATCTTCTCTTCACCCTCCAGAATGCGCGGACCCTGCAGCGCGCTGTTCTCCCACGCCGTCTCGCCGTCGAAGCCCTCTTCGATCTTGCCTATCCCCGGAAACTCCATCGCCGTCCAGGATTTTTCGCCCTCTTCGAAGATCATCACTTCGCCCGAAATGTTCCGTCCCGCAATCTCGACCTTGCCCGTCATCGACATGTTCTTCGCTTTTGCATAAGCTTCCGCGCCGCCGCTTTTGTCGATATAGCGCTGTAGCAGACTGTCGCCCGTCGGCATGTCGCCCGCCAGGGCAAGCGACACAGCGAACGTGAGGAGGGCGCTGGAGCGCGTGAGTAACCGCATCTCTAAATTGTGACAGCCTCGCGCTCTTCTTCGGGAGCGCCGGCAAACCCTACGTACTGGACCTCTTCTTCGAGCGGAATGCCCCACCGTCGCTCGATCCGCTGCTTCAGTTTCGCGATGACACCCGCGAGTTCACGCGCCGTGCCGGAACCCGCGTTGTAAATCAAATTCGCATGGTAATCGGCAACGTGGATATCGCCCGCCCTCATGCCCTTCGCGCCCACCTGTTCCAGGAACCATGCCGACGGAACTTTGCCTTCGATAATCACCTTCGGCGGGATTTCCTCGACCACGCGCACCGGCAGGTCGGCCAGCAGGAAGTTCTTGAAAATGCTACCAGCGCATTTCATGGTTGGCGGATACTTGCGGTTACGGATCCCCAGAATATTATCCGCGGCCTCTCGCAGAACGGCCGCTTCACCCTGCTCCATCTCCAGTTCGGCCGAGACGATAATCCAGTCCTTGTGCCGCTTGAAGACGCTCTCGCGGTAACGGAACTCGCATTGGGCATTATTGAATTCCCGCATGCCGGCGCCATCGAAAAACAGCACGCGCGAAATCCGTTCCATGATCGAATGCCCGTAGGCCCCCGCGTTGCCGTAGATCGCCGCGCCCGTCAGTCCGGGGATACCGGTCATCGTCTCGAGACCCTTCAACCCGGCGTCGACGGTGAAATCGACGAGAGTCTGAAGTGACGCTCCGCCGTCTACATGTACGGTCAATCCGTGCGCGCGGACGCCCGCGTTCGAGAGCTTCAGAACCACACCGCGAAAACCCGCATCGGAAACAATCAGATTTGTCCCGCCACCGATCACAACCGTTTCCAGACCGCTCTCCCGCGCGATGCGCCAGGCGTGCACGAAGCTTTCCGGAACGGCGGTCTCCGCGAACAGATCAGCCGGTCCGCCGATGCCGAATCGCGTATATCTCGAAAGCGGAACGTCGCGAAGAACAATGGTCTCGGGAAGTGCGGAGAGCTTCTGGAACGTCTCCTCAACGCGATTCATTGGTCTAATTATAGGTATTGGGTTTATGAAAAACACGTTCCCGGGATTTCCCCCGGAAGGTATCGCATTTCTGCGCAATCTGAAGAGGCACAACGACCGCGAATGGTTCACGCCGCGGAAGGCGGTCTTCGAGGAGACCGTGAAGAAGCCGATGATCGACCTCGTCGGAGCCATTCATCGCGAGATGCTTCGCTTTGCGCCGGATTACGTCGGCGAGCCTGCGAAATGCGTCTATCGCATCTATCGCGACACCCGCTTCTCGAAGGACAAGACGCCATATAAGACCTATGCCTCGGCGCTGTTCCTCCGCAACGGCTTCGACAAGTACTCAGGCTGCGCCGGTTACTATTTCGCAATCTCGCCTGACAACATCGAAGTTGCGGGCGGCATCTACACGCCGGACCGTGACGTTCTGCAGGCTGTGAGGCAGCACATTATGGAGAACCACAAAGACTTTTGCAAGACCTTCGAAACCGCTAAAGTCAGGAAGCTCTTCGGGGAACTCTCGGGCGAATGCCTGACTCGCGTTCCCAAAGGCTTCGATGCCGATCATCCCGCGGCCGATCTGCTTCGCCGCAAACACTACCTGCTCGATGCGCACATCGATGCGGCTCTCGCCACAACGCCGAAGCTGCTCGGCGAAATCGTGACGCGGATCGAAGCCATGACGCCGTTCATCGAGTTTCTGAACGGTCCGCTGCTCAAGCGCCACGCGAAGGAGCGGCAGAAGAAGCAGTTCCTGGCATGACGGCTTTGGTGTCGCTTTTGGTGTCGCTTTTGGTACCCTGGAGTTTCAGATGGTAAAGACCTGGTACGGGCGGCGCATGAACGCCTGGGAGATGGATCTCGCTACGCGCTCCACCGACCGCGTGGTGCGTCCTTTCGACTGGGGCCTCGACTGGACCGCCAGCTGGCCTTTCGAATCCAGCGCGTCGGATCCGGAAGCCCGTATTCGCGAACTGAACCGCATCGCGCTCGAGCGCAGCACCGAATTCTTCGACTATCGGCCGCCGACCGACTTCCGTATCGAGAACTCCTGGCTCCGGTTCACCTCCGCTGTCGACTCCCCGCATCCCCTGAACAACACGGTTCACGCCCGATACTTTCCTGCCAACCCCCGATTCAAACGCGGGCATAAGGCGGTAGTCGTACTTCCTCACTGGAATGCCAGCCCGCAGCAGCACGTCGCGTTATGTGAGGCGATCGCGAAGCTTGGTATCTCGACGCTGCGCATCAGCCTCCCTTACCATGACCGGCGCATGCCGCCTCCCCTGACGCGCGCCGATTTTGCCGTTTCATCCAATATAGGTCGCACGCTCGACGCCACGCGCCAGGCCGTGATTGACGTACGTTCCTGCTATGACTGGCTGGAACAACGCGGTTACACGGATCTCGGCATCGTCGGCACCAGTCTCGGTTCGTGCTATGCATTTCTTGCCGCCGCTCACGACCCCAGAATCCGGGTGAACATATTCAATCACTGCTCCACCTACTTCGCCGACGTGGTGTGGACAGGCCTTTCGACACGCCACATACGTCAGGGAATTGAAGATCATATCGACGTAGATCGCCTGCGCGCCGCCTGGGACTGCATCAGCCCCGTGCACTATATGGACCAGTTCGCGTCGATGCGCAAGCGTTCATTTTTTCTATACGCCACCTACGACACTACATTTCTGCCCGAGTTCTCGCGTCAGGTGCTGGAACACATACGGCAGCGCGACGTCGATCACAAACTGGTGGTGATGCCCTGCGGCCACTACACTCTCGGTGAAGCGCCCTTCAAGTTCCTGGTCGGATACCACATCTGTTCGTTCCTGAAACGGAACCTGTAGGGGCGCCAGCCGGGCGGAGAACCCTATTGCTGATCGCGCCGGAGTTCGACGAGTAATACGTCGATCTGGTCTTTCAACCGGGGCAGGTCCTCTTTGAGGTATTCCAGACAACGGTCATGTTTATGTCGAAATAATCGTGGATCATCTTATTGCGCATGCCGCGCATTTCGATCCACGGCAGTTCCGGGTGCAAGGCAACAAATTCCGGCGCATGTTTGTGAATGCGGCTGGCGGCCTCGCCAATAATCTCGATATTGCGAATCACAGCATCCTGATCGCGGCGCGTCCGCCTGAAAGTCTCAACACCGTCCAGGCCTTCGATGTATTCGGCGGCTCGCTCGATGGCCTCCGCGATGTGCTGCAGGAAGACCTCGACACGCTCCGCGTGGTTCATAAAGGCTCGGCCCGTTCCAGAACGCGGTCGCGAAACCTGGTGGACAAAAACTCCGGGGTCAGCACCGAGACCGGAACGCCAAGCAATTCCTCCGCATGATGCTCCAGGCCCACGAGTGTAAACAGTGTGGTCGACTCCGTGGCATCGACCAGCAAATCGAGGTCGCTTTCGTCCGTGTCCTCGCCGGTCAGCACGGAACCATACACTCGCGGATGGGCGACGTTGTATCGGCCAACAAGCTGGCGCAATGCTGCGCGATGGGTTGCGAGTGCGTCGGACGGTCTCATGGCGCCTCCTGCGGCCTCACCTTGATTCTAATCGTAAGAATGATCCGCGCAGCCCTAAAAACCCGCGAGCCGATTCAGCAGGAAGTCCACCAGCGTCAGCAAAATCGAACCAATAACGGCAGTCAAACACCCGTCGACCCGGAACCCCGGCACCAGTTCGCCAGCCAGCTTCAGCATCGCGCCGTTAATCAGAAAGTAAACGACTCCCAGACTGATGAGGATGAACGGCAGCAGTATGATCTTAAGGATCAGACCTACGGTCGCGCTTACCAGCCCAATCACAAACGCCGCAATCAGAGCGGCCCCGAAGCCGTCGACCTGAATGCCAGGGAGGATATTAGCAACGATGAGCAGCGCAACGCCGCTCAGCAACAAGTGAATCAGCCATCCGCGCATTCATTCGATGATACTCGGAATTCGCGCGGGAAGGGCGCTCCTGCCCCAAATAAAGACATGGCTGGAGCGCCTGCGCCCGGGAGAACCGAATCAGGACTGACCCCGGATCACTCCCGGCTCCCCGATTCCTATCGTTACTTGCGGCATCTGGCGCGAATGAGCGCTCCTGCCGAGCTTCCACACTTCCCGGCCATGGCTCTCGTTCACCATCAGCGCGCTCGCCGTATACCATGCTGCAATCGCCGCGATCATGAACAGATACCCGGCCACCACAAGCAATCCGTCGATAGCGCCCAGGAGACCGATCGCCGAAATCGTCGCGGCCGCGGCAAGAAATGTCGTAACCGTAACCAGGGCCTTATTCTCAGCGATCGCCGCGGCTGTACAAGCCCACGTAATCGCGGCAAGAACGATGAACCAGTAGCCTAACTCCGG
This sequence comes from Terriglobia bacterium, assembly GCA_963831795.1. Classification (GTDB taxonomy): domain Bacteria; phylum Acidobacteriota; class Terriglobia; order Bryobacterales; family Bryobacteraceae; genus BOG-234. Next base: position 131,805 of record CAWHSB010000015.1, read on the forward strand.
AAAGATCGCGCCCGCCGTCGTGCCGCCTTGCCGGTACAAAAGAAACGCCAGAACGCCGTAGGCCATGAAGAACGATCCCCATGTCCCATGGAGGGCGGTCGCCACCCCGTCCCTGGCCTTGTAAGCCCACATGGCGGCGGCGAACTGAGCTAATCCGCCAAAGTATGCCGCGAACGGCACCAGTAGCATCGGATGTGACGCTCCGGACCAGCTCGCCATATGCGTCGCAAGTACAAAAGTGGCTCCAGCAAACCCGAACAGCCCCAGAATCGATGGCGCCGCAATGGGTTGCAGGAAGACCTGCGGAGTCGCGTTGGTGGGAGTGGTTACCCGATCCGACTCCTCATACTGCATTTTCTTCCTTCCTTTCTCGCGCGAGTCTTCCGCAATCAAGCCGGTCACTCATAACGAGTTCAGAATGTTTGTTGCGGATTTCGCGCGACAAATGTAGAGCAACTGCGTTGCCACGAGTGCTCCTGGCGGCGCGATAGACGTGATCAGCGGATCAGCTCAGCGATCCTGTCGGCATCGTTAGCCACCACCACTGGACGGTTCCCGAACGTCGGTGCGATCTCCGAACCATCGGGCGCCTTCAACTGGCCCGTATGATACCGATAAATATAATCCGGATCTTTCAGAACGTTGCCCGTAAGCACCGCGACCACGTCCGCATCCCGCGACATCACGCCCGCCGCGGTGAGCTTCCGGATCCCCGCCAGCGTCGCGGCGGAAGCCGGTTCGCATCCAATCCCGCTGGCCCCGATAATCGCCTTCGCATCCGCAATCTCCTGCTCGGTAACGCTCTCGACCACCCCATTCGTAGTCTCGATCTCGAACTGAGCCTTCGGCCACGAAACCGGATCGCCGATCTTGATCGCAGTCGCAAGCGTCTCCGGATGCTCCTCCGCAACGAATCGCGCCTTCCCCCTCGCGCGCATGTATTCGTAAAACGGCGAAGCGCCCTCCGCCTGCACCACGGCCAGCCGCGGCAGCCGATCGATCAACCCCAGGCAATGCATCTCCCGCAGCCCCTTCCCAAACGCCGAAGTGTTGCCCAGATTGCCGCCCGGCAGCACGATCCAATCCGGCGCCCTCCAGTCGCGCTGATCCATCATTTCGATCACGATCGATTTCTGGCCTTCGATCCGAAACGGGTTGATCGAATTCAGCAGATAAATCCCCAGCCGCTCCGCCAGCACCCGCACCAGCGCCAGAATCTGATCGAAGTTCGCTTCCACCTGAAACGTCTTCGCGCCATACTCCAGCGCCTGCGCCAGCTTGCCGTACGAAATGTTGCCGTGCGGAATGAAGATCAGCGGCTCGAGTCCGCCGGCGCTCGCATAAGCCGCCATCGAAGCCGACGTGTTGCCGGTCGAGACGCACGCCACGCGCTTCATCCCGAGCCGCCGCGCCTGCGCCACGCCGCCCGTCATGCCGTTGTCTTTGAACGACCCCGTGGGATTAAAGCCCTGATGCTTGAACGTAATCGCGCTCGAGACCGCCGTACTCCGCGGCGCGCGGCCGCGCTCAGCAGCGGGGTGTTGCCCTCCCGCAGGGTCACGATGTGCCGGTGGTCCTCAATAAACGGAAACAGCTCGCGATAGCGCCAGACGCCGCTCTGCTCCAGCGGCGCGTTCGACATCCGCCGCTCGCGCCACGTCTTCTTCAGCGCCCCGGCATCGAGACTCCCGAAATCGTAAACGGCCTCCAGCAGACCGCCGCATTTCGGGCAATTGTAAAGGACAGCGGTGATGTCGTAACGCGCGCGGCACGCCTGATTAAAACAGGCCAGTTCGGATTGCATGGGGTTCGGATTGAAGAGAAACTACGATTCTACCGTCGCAGTACGTTGGAACCGGGATCGAGCACCGCTTTGGCGTTCGGCACGGTGACCGGGATCGAGAACGCCACCGGCTCGGACGACGTGCGAATTTCCCGAACAATCTTGCCGCGCCCGGTCTGGATCTCGACCGGCACCACGGCGCTGAAATCGTCCGTCACACCGGACTGCGTCACCGTCCCCGTGAGTTTCAACGCGCCGGGTTTGCCCTTCACCGAATAGTGCAGCTTAAAATCCGGCATACCGGTTCCATAAACCCACTGATCGAAGAAATTCTCAAGCTTCGGATCGTCCGCGTTTTTCGGCATGAACTCGGCGCAGAGCAAACGGAACTGCTCGGTGTCGATGCTCTTCCACTCGTAGCGCCGGCGCAACTCGGTGAGCATTTTCGTGAACTGCGCATCGCCCATGCGCCGCCGCAGCATATGAATAATCCACGTGCCCTTGCCGTAAGCGATTGTGTTCCATGCGCGTGGGTTATTCGAGCTTTCGAGCCGCCGCCCATCCGTGACCGGCCCCTCCGACTCGGTCGTTTCGCCGTCCGGTCCTTTGGCCAGCAACTCGCGCCGGTACTCGCTCAGAATGTCTTCGATGAACTTCGCTCCGTGCCGGCTCTCGAGATACATCAGCGCCGAGTAATTAGCCAGCGCCTCCATCAGCCACTCATGGCGGTATCCACTTGAGAAAACCACATTTCCCCACCACTGATGAGCGGCCTCATGCGCCCGCAGCAGTTCTCCATAGAACACCTGTTGCCATGTGGGCATCAGCGACAGTGGCCGCACCGACGTCGGCAGATACGACAACGTCGCCAGATAAATCATGCCTGCGAACCCCTGTCCGAAGCGGCCGGGAAGAGGCGACACCTCGATACGATTGACCGGCGGCTCGCCGAATCGGGCTCGATAGAAGTCCATAGCCGAAGCCACCTCGCCGGCAATCTGCGTCAATTGGCCGGAAGGGCTTGCCGTCGGCGCCAGCGTCTCCGGAAGCGTGGATAATGCGTCATCGTTAAGCCCGCGCGGAACCTGCCTGCCCCTTCCGAACGCGAATGGCGGCGGTGTGGGAAGCGCGGGCACATCCACCGTCCGGTTCGTTCGGGTGCGCAGTGCGTCCTCCACCTCATGGTTCGCCGAAACCTCGATCTGAATTCCCCCGCGCTCGAGAATTTTGCTGTCGTACACGCCGAGGTTGAACCCCATCAGTCGTATCCGGCCCGACGGAACGCGCCGGGTAATACGCACATCGCCATCCGTCCGGTCTTCTTTGATCTGACCCGCGGCCACCAGATCCAGCGTCTTCGGATAGCGATAGGTAACGTCGTATGTCGCAAACTGGGCCTGGCGATTCGGATACCACGTCCCGCGCGAAGTGACGAAATAAACCTGATGTCCGGTATCCTGCACCACGCGTCCTTCGTGCCGGATTTCCACCTCATGCTCCGAACCCGGCTCAAGTGGCCGCGCCGGCGCCACGATGAGCAATTCGTCGCCGCTGTTCTGGTTGAGGCCGCTGCGCGCCGAATCCCGCGAATAAAGCTCGGCCGGAACGCCGTCGATCGTCGCCCCCGTCGCGCGCATCTGGCCGGAAAGATCGAACGGGATCGCGTTGCGCGAGTCGGCGGTTGCCCTGATCCGGATGCGAGTGATGCAGTGCAGCATCAAAGAAGAATCGAGAGTCGCATCGATCCGGTAACTCAGAATCTGTTCCTCAGGCGCGGCGGCCGGCGGCCCCGAAGGGGGAACGTTCCGGTGGCTTTTATCCGCGAAGCTGGTCCACGTGTCCCAATAACCCTGTCCGTCGCGCGTCTGGAACTGACCGGCGTTAATCTGGTCGGCCCCGCGGCCGTCGTATCCCACATTGAAAGTCCCGAGCTTCTTCCCCTGAATCGCCGCCGCAAAAAAGCCTTTCCGGCCCGTGGGATCGTTGTTCAGATCCAAGCTGAGCAGATCCAAAACGATTCGCGATTCAAAGTTCGCCGCCAGATTCGTGATTACGGGAGTCCATCGCTCAGCGAGCACCGCTCCTGCTTCGGACGACAGTTTCGCATCGGCGTTCGTGCGTATCTGTGCTTCGAGCGCCCGAGCCTGCGATTCCGTGAAGAGGAACACGGCATTAACAAAGTGCTCGTCGAGATTGGGCGAATGGGTGTAGCTCGCCAGCGTTCTGCGTTCCGCACGGTTGGGTGGCAGCAGGATCACCTCGCCGTCGCCTGCTTCGACTTCACCGGAGAAGACCGCTGAAATCGGAGCGCCGTTCACCGGCTTGCCGAAGATGAGATAACCGTCGGTCAGAAAATACTGGACATCTTCTTCGTCGATTTCGAGATCGCGGACCCGATAGCAGGCGCCCGCGTCGAGACCGGCCTGGAGAACCGCCTGTCCGAGATCGGCCGCGGCGTGCGATTGCACAACCTGGCCAAAGCCGCCCGGGCACACTATCGCAAAGGCGAAAAAGGCGAAAGCGGCGGAGCGAAGGACCATCACCTGTCGGTGATTATCTCGCAGTCTCGTTCGCTTCGGGGACCACCTGAATGTACGCCGCCAGTTCCTGGCTGAGCCGCGAAGGCGGTTGATCGTCGATGCGAACCAGCAGAGAAGCGCTCCGTGTCCCTGGTTCGACGACCACACTGGCGCCAGGCACCAGACCCATCCGCTTCATCTCGCGGAGCGCGGTCGAATCACGATCCGACACGCTGCTGATTACCGCGGGCATTCCGCAGGGCCACTTCGGCAGAGGGATTTCGGGCCGCGTGGCGACGAGGCCGCTTTTCTCGGGAATCGCGTGGCCGTGCGGATCGAAGTCGGGGTCGCCGAGCCTCGCCGCGATCCGGTCCTCCAGCCGTTCCGAAATATAGTGCTCGAGCCGCTCCGCTTCGTCGTGAACTTCGTCCCACGAGAAATCCAGCACGTCGTGCAGGAATCGCTCGATCAGCCGATGATGGCGCTGGATCTCAAGTGCCCTCCGCTTTCCGGCCTCCGTCAACCGAACGCCGTGGTGCTTTTCGTATCTCACGAACGAGGGCTTCTGACCGGCGAGCTTCTGTAACATTCCGGTAACGGAAGCCGCCCGGATCTCCAGATGATCCGCGAGCGCGCTGCTCGCGACAGGTTGTTCCTCGGCGCCGCCCAGTTCGAGAATCGCCTTGAGGTAGTCGTCGACCGCCTCGCTGGTCGCCGGCACATGTGATTTTGCGGGCACTAAAGCCCATACTAGACCAGGCGCCGAGGGCGGTGACAAGCGCGGAAAATAAATATCGCACTTTTTTGCCCGGGAATTCAATTACTTAGAGCCGAAGCCCGCTGCCATGTGCACGCATGCTCAAAAACGCATGCTACTTTTTGAATCGAAAGAACCTCGTCGCACCCATTGGCGTACGGGGGCACTAAACCACGCGATTCCTCGAGGCTCCGTGTGGCATAACGTCGAAACAATGGGCCTGCAGGCGTAAGCAGGAACTATGCGCTCCCGGTATCGTCCGGGAAACCAAAACGACCTTGGGGCGCCCCAAAAATTGTTTAACTGGTGGGGCAGGCCTTCGGGCCTGCCGCCGGGCTTCCGCCCGGCGCCGCGAAAACGGAAAGCTCGTCTCGCAGTACACCAGTAGTGTCAGAATTTGGATTGATGATTCCGCGAAAACTGAAGACCCAGGGCAAAAAGTTGCTCCGCGATCTATTCGAATCCGGTCAGCAACTCGGGGTAGACGTTCTTCCGCGGCACTTTTACTCCGAAATACCAAATATCCGTGAACTCCGCCAGACAACCCAATGGCGTAAACCGCTAGGCATGTCGCGAATTGCCGGCGATATCAATTCACAGATCGCATTCGTAGGCGAATGCACCGAGCCATTCCGCGACAAACTCACCAGCCTGAACCTCCTTCAAAGAGCCTGCGAAATGAACGGAAGCGACGAGGGATTCGGCCCCATAGAAGCCGATTTCCTCTACTGTTTCGTTCGAAGGCATCAACCGGCAAAGATAGTCCAGGTAGGTTGCGGAGTCTCCACCGCGGTATGTCTCATGGCAGCGAGAGATCAGGGCTATAAGCCCGAAGTCGTCTGCATCGAACCTTATCCCACAGACTTTCTGACAAAAGCTGCCGGCTCGGGCGACATTCAACTGATCCACAAGAAACTTCAGGATGTTTATGCGGAATGTCCAGGCTGGCTTTCCAGAGACGACTTCTTTTTCGTCGATTCCAGCCACACGCTCGGACCCGCCGGAGAAGTGAGTCGCATCATTCTCGAAATCCTGCCCAACCTGCCGCCGGAATGCTATGTTCACTTCCACGACATCTGGTTCCCCTACGACTACAACCCCCGCGTACTTGACGAAGCATTATTCTTCTGGCACGAGACCGCTCTGTTGTGCGGGTTTCTCTGCATGAATCAGCAATTCAGAATCGAGGCGTCTCTGTCGATGCTGCACCACCAGGCACAGGAAGAACTGCGGCGCTGTCTCCCCACTTACGCCCCGGCGCAGTTTCTCGATGGCCTTTATAATAGCGAAGGTCACTATCCCTCTTCGATTTATCTTCGGAGTTAGTTTATGAAAGCGATGGGAGCCGTACTCCTCCTCAGTGTCACGGCGCTTTCCGCGCCGGGGCAGGCCCCGCCTTCGTTCGAAGTGGCATCGGTAAAAGTAGCTCCACCCCGCACCGGAACGGCGGCCTTAATCGCGACGGATACCGATCCGGCCATGGTGCGCTACTCGAATATCACACTGAAGAATCTGATCGCGATGGCCTACAGCTTCGATAGCAGGCTGATCCTCGGCGGCCCCGCATGGCTCGACGATCAACTCTACGATCTGGCAGCGAAGCTGCCGGCCGACGCTCCCCGAGATCGCATTCCAGCGATGTTGCAGACGCTGCTGGCGGAAAGATTCAAGTTGGCCGTGCACCGGGAAACGAAGGAGCAGACCGTATACCTTCTGGTGACGGGAAAGAACGGTCCCCAATTAAAGCCGGCTCTGCCGGCAGACGACCAGGATGCCCGGCAAATACGAGGGGATCGTCCCCCGATTCAGATTACGCGTGGTGGCATCCTGGGCCACTCCATGGACATAGGCAGGCTGGCTGGAACTCTGGCGCTGGTCACGGGCTACCAGGTGATGGATCACACCGGCCTGACTGGTATTTACGACATCAACCTGACGTGGACACCCGAAGACAATAAGGGATTCGGGCCGGAGCTGTTCACCGCAATCCAGGAACAGCTCGGATTGAAACTCGAATCCGGCAAAGGGCCGGTCGAGATGCTCGTAATCGACCACGCCGACCGGGATCCCGGCCAGAATTGAGCGCCGTATATTAAGCGACGGATATCAAGCGACGCACATCAAGCGACGGACATCAAGCGACGGATATCAAGCGATCGACTTCCAGTTCTTGATGATGTGGTCCGCCGTGCGCCACGCGAGCGCCTGAACCGTCAGCGTCGGATTGCGCGCTCCCGAGGTCCCGATCACCGACGCGCCCAGCACACCGAGGTTCGGCGCTTCATGCGAGATCCCCCACTTGTCCACGACGTTGGTGTCCGGGTTGTCGCCCATGCGCGTGCCGCCGAAAGCGTGGGTCGTAAGCGCCGGTCCGCGGAACTGGCGCGACCCTGCACTTCAATCGCGCCGGTCGCCTTAAACCACTCCTCCATCTTCTGGACGGCGTACAACGCCTGGCGCGGTTCGCTCTCCTTCGGTCCGCTGGTAACGCGGCACACCGGATCGCCCAGCGGATCCTTCACCTCCGGATCGAGATCGAGAAAGGTGTTCTCGTACGGAAACGTGTTGCACTGGACGTACGAGGAAACCCAGCGCCCGGCATTCTCACGCACGAAGGCTTTCCACTTCGAGCCCCACTGCGGAGCGCGCCCGTAAGTGCTCATGCTCGCGCCGCCGATGGGATGCTTCTCGGTATTCACCTGAATCGACGCGCCGCCGATGAAGCCGAACCCCGAATGATCGAAGTTGTCGTCGGCCCACTCGTCCACGGTCACGCTCTGCGCGATCGCGCCGTACCAGATGTTGAGATCGAACGGGAACAGCGCGCTGACGCCCGCGCCGGCCTGCGCGTCCCAGTGCCCGAAATAGTGCTTGCCCACCTGTCCGTGATTGTTCGACAGCCCGTTCGGATACGCCTTCGATTTCGACAGCAGCAGCAGCCGCGAATTCTCGTAGGTGTAACTCGCGAGCAGGACGACCTTGGCGGGCTGAAAGTACTCCATGCCGCCTTTGATGTAATTCACGCCGGTAACCTTGCCCGTTCGAGTCCGACACGATGCGGGTCACCTGCGCGAGGTCGACGATCGTCAGATTCTTCGTCTTGACGGCTTCCGGAATGGTGGTCACCATCGTCGAATTCTTGGCGCTGATGTGGCAGCCGCCGCGGTCGCAATAGCCGTGATACACGCAGCCGGGGCGGTTATGATAGGTCTGCGAGTTGATCGCGGCGGGTCCGCGAAACGGCTTCCAGCCGATCTTCTTCGCCGACGCCATCATCATGTCGGTGAAGTCCGTGTCGCGCAGCGGCGGCATCGGGAAAGTCGCGCTGGCGCGGCCCTTCATACACATTGCCGCGCGGATCGATCTTGCCCTTGATGTTACCGGCCCGCCCCGAGACGCCGACTTCGTATTCGACCTTGTCGTAGTAGTCTTCGAGGTCGTCGTAAGTCAGCGGCCAGTCTTCGAGCGTCGAAGTCTTCGGGACGGAATTCGGTCCATAGCGCTTTATGGAATTGGTACGGACCGCGAAATCCCAGGGACTGTAGCGCCAGCTCTGCGCGTGATAGTGGATCGACGTGCCGCCGATGGCATTCATCATCGGATGAGCTGCCGCCCTGCCTCGCCTTCTCATCGACGCTGGTGCGAAAAGTGGGAATTTCGCGCTTGGCTTTGGGCACCGAGGTAACAAGCCCGCGGACGTTGTTATAAATCTCGTCCGGCTTGAACTTATGCGGGTCCATCCACGTGCCCGCTTCGATGCCGACCACCTTCAGACCCGCGCGCGCGAGCGGCAGCACGGCAACGCCGCCCGCCGCGCCCAGTCCGATAACGACTACATCGACGGGTTTCAGATTAGATGGCATTGGGTTTCTCTCCCGGGCCGTAGGCCGACTTGTGATACGGCGTGGGCGGCGTTTTCATGCTCTGATCTGCAAGCGTCGTGGCAAGGCGCGGGCCGGGATACTTAATGAGGTCCCATCCGGCGAAGTTCTTGTTGCCGCCGTAGTAGGGATCGCTGAACATTCCCTCCAGAGTCAGACGCCGCACGCGTGCGAAGAACTGCCGCGCACCGGGGAAACCGGCCGCGGTTCCGCCGTCCATCGCGGTAAGCAGTTCGTCCCGCACTTCCGGCGAGAGGTCGGCGAAAGGCGCGTTATGGGTGGAGTGCGCGAGCGTGTCGACGCTGGCAAGGCCCTCGACGAAACTCGCCTTTTCACTCGACAGGAAACCGGCGAGCTGGCGATTGACGTAATTCGGCCGCGCCGCATTCCACCGCGCCCGGGCCGAGCTCGTCTTTCGGCACGATGCGATCCATGAACGCTTCGAGCGTCTTGAGTTCCGAGGGCGAAAGCGCGGTCGCGGGCGTCTGAGCCGCCGCGGTGAGCGCGGCCAGCGGAACGAATGCCGCGGATGCGATGATCGTTCGCCGCGTCACATTTAAGGAATCGTGGTCTTCGGCCATTGGGCTCTTTTCACTCCGGTCCAAATCGTATCAGAGGGGAGGACCTGCCGACGGCCCCAACATGGCCGCGCGCACCAGCGGGATCGGCGGACCGCCGTACTGCAGAAACTGATCGTGAAATGACTTCCATGCCGCGCGCCCGCCGCGGCTGTCCGTCCAGTCGTCGCGCAGTTTCATGATCATCAGTTTCCCCATCGTGTAGTTCAAATAAGCCGGATCGAAGGTGCCGCGCGCGGCCTGCTGCTTCGCGTTGCCGGCGTCCGAGAACGCGGATTCGCGGAACATCTTCTCCGATTCCGCGACAGTCATTTTCCCCGTGTGCATCCCGATTGCGGAAAGGAACCGGACATCGCGCAGCAGCGCCTCGACGAGCTGGCCTACGTGGGTTTCCGGATCGCCGTTGTTGATACCCGCGTCCCACACCAGTTGCTCCGCATAGTGCGCCCAGCCTTCGGCGAACGCGTATCCGACGAAAATCTGGCCGAACTTCGAAGGCGACCGGTTCGCATGCAGGAACTGGAGAAAGTGGCCCGGCATCACTTCATGCGCGGAGGTGAACAGGAGCGTCGCCTTCCCTGGAAGATAGGCTTTTTGTTCAGCGGCCGGCCATTTCGGATCGGGCGGCGAAATGTAATAGACCGAAGGAAGGTTCTTTTCGTACGGCCCCGGAATATTGATGTATGCGAAGTTCCAGCGTTGATAGGGAGGCGCCTCGTCCACCAGCGCCTGTTCCGTTCCGGGAATGGTGACCAGGTCATGACTCTCGACGAACGCACGCAAGGTCTTGAGCTGTTCGCGAGCCGCTTCCACCGGTTTGCCGGGAGCCTTGTCCGCTGCTTCCTTCGCGACGCATGCCGTCAGCGTCTTTCCGGGAGCGAATTGCATGCAGGCCTTTCTTAACGCGCCAAGATTGCCGTCCAGATCCTGCCGACCGATCATCTCCATCCGGTCCAGAGGTACATCGACGCGTTCCGTCGCATAAAGCATCTTCTGGAAGTTGTCTGCGCCCAACGCGAAATCGTTGTTCGCCGACTTCCGCTGCGCCTCAAACCACTTGTTAAGAGAGTTCAGCGCTGCGATCGCTGTAGCATTCGACGCCTTGAAATCCGACTGGAGCTGCGCATCGGTGATTGAGGAAAAGATGGGCGGCACGTCATGCTCGAAATACGTCGCGAGGCCGCCGAATGTGAGCTTTCCCTGGTCGACATACGTTCGCGGCATCGGCGTCCGGAGATTGGTCTGAATGGTGGTCAACAACGTCGGGAGCGCCTGCTCCCAGGTAATGAAGGCGCGCATCCGCTTGTCGAGCGGAGCATAGGGCCGTGTGAGATAAACGCTCGGATCGACCGCGCCGTTGTAGAAGTAAGGATCGCGATACGGCCACTGCGCCGTTTCCATCCAGAACAGGTCCGAATCGATGGCGGCGAGGACGTAATCGCGCTCGAACAACTGGCGCGGATCGAGACCGTCGTGAAACGCCGCCGCCTTCGTGCGTGCGGAGTGAAGCCGCGCGATTTCGCGATCGATCGCCGCATGGCTCAGATCGGGCAGTTTGCCGTCGAATTCATGGCGTCCTTCGCCGACGGCGACATCCGGATGAGCGACAAAATAAGCGTCGAGGTAATCCGAAACGTACTTGTCCCAATCCGGCGAACCGGTCGCCTTTGATGCCGATGGTGAGGAAGAACAGCCCGTGAGAAGAAGAACGGCAATGACCGGCAGGCAGCATTTCATGTTGCGTAGTGTAGCGTGAACTCCAAATCCTGTTAGACTGAGCTTCCATTGACCGCCGTTACGCATCAGCGAACTCGCTTTCGTTACTTCGAACTCATCGTTCTGATGGGCGTGCTTCAGTCGTTCGCTCCGTTGTCGATCGACATGTACCTCCCGTCGATGCCGTTGCTGGAGAAGGTCCTGCACGCCACGACGGCACAGGTACAGATCACACTCGTGACCTTTTTGTTGGGCTACGCGCTCGGGCAGTCGCTCTATGGCCCGTTGACGGACCGCTTCGGCCGCAAGCCTCCGCTGTATGGCAGCCTTGCACTGTTCGTCGTGTCGTCCGCCGCCTGCGCGGCCACAGCTTCGGTGCACGCGCTCTCCTTCTTTCGGTTCTTTCAGGCCATCGGGGCATGCGGCGGCGCTGTGGTCTCGCGCGCCATGGTGCGCGACCTGTTTCCGCCTAAAGACCTGAGGCGCATTTTTTCGATGCTCATGCTGGTCCTCGGCGCGTCGCCGCTGATCGCTCCTTTTATCGGAGGGTACCTGCTGGTGTGGTTCGGCTGGAAGTCGATCTTCCTGACCCAGGCATCTCTGGGCGCTCTGACTCTCCTGGCTTTTCACTTCCGCCTCGAGGAGTCTCTGGCGCCGGAGCACATGCGGCCCCTGCGCATGGATCACGTCATTTCAAGCTACAAATATCTGATCGAGGACCGGACGTTCCTGGGCGCGTCCCTCGTCTGCGGATTCAGTTCCGCGGGCATGTTCGCCTATATCGCCAGCGCGCCATTCGTATTCATCAACATTTACAAACTACCGCCCCAGCAGTTCGGCTGGCTCTTCGGCATCATCGCCGCGGGACTGATCGGTTCTTCGCAGATCAACGGAAACATGGGGCAGCGCATCCCGCTGTGGCAGGTTTTGCGAGTTGCGAACGCGGTCCAGCTTCTGGCCGGAATCCTGGTGCTGGCGACGGCGCTCACCGGATTCGGCGGACTCGCCGGCATTTTCGCGCCTGTTTTCATATACATGTGCGCGACTGGGTTTGTTTTTCCAAATGGCAACGCCATCGCCATGATGCGTCACGGCAACATGGCCGGGACTGCCTCAGCCCTGCTCGGGACGATTCAATTCACAATCGCGGCGATCACGACGATCGCTCTTGGCGCAATCGATAACTCCTCCGCGCTGCCGATGGCGATCGTGATCGCCGGCTGCGGCGCCGCCGCGACGCTGCTGAATTTCCTGACCCTCGGCTCGAAGCTCGAAGTAGCGCCTCCAGGCGTGGTGACCTGACCGCCGTACGTCACCTGAGCTTGGAACCCTCCGATCGTGATGACGGCGAGAACCGCTGAAGCAGCCGGAGTCGAGAGCGGAACCCCGGGGGCTACTGAAGGGTTTGTCGCGCCGAATCCGACGCCGTAAAGTCGCCGCAAAACTAAGCGTCGACAATAACCGACCCGTTTTGTTCGTTGATCTGAATGGCTGGCGGTCCATTTTGCAAATCTCCGGGAGGAGTATGCCACGATATTCAGACCGCCGTAGGTGTCCTCAGGTGTTAAGCGCTCCGTGAATGGTGTTACGAACAGGGCAAATTCGGTCTCCTTTCGGCGCCGGGCTAACGAATTGCGATCGTCACCATCTGCTCAACCGTGCCCGAATCCAGACGGACAAACAGCGGGACCGCGTTCCCGGCAGGCGCTTCCGCCGGCAATTGCGCGTTGATCTGCACCAGACCTGGTACAGATTCAGGAGCCCCGCCATAATAGGTAACCGCAGCTGGGAAGTACGGTTCATCGCAGTCGGTTCCATCCGACTCGAGTGCCACGTACGTGGAGGCGGTGATGGGTATCAGATTCGGGCCGGTTGTCTGGTTGTCCGCTCCCGGTGGGGTAGTAAGGCCGCCGCCGGTGCCGTAAATCGACACCGTCGAGCCGGGCGCCGCCGGGTTGGAAGGCGAGTTTACCGTGCCGTCCTCATTGATGATGGCCGCCTGGCCGGCGCCGTTTTCCCCGAGGGTGAAAACGCCGAGGCGAGCACTGAGCACAGGGACAACGACGGCGCTCGATTGCACTCCGTTGTACTCCACTTGCACTCTGACCGAGGTTTTGCCGGCAAGGTCATAAGGCACAATCGCGCTGCTCTGCCCATCCGAGACATAGATGAGAGGCGCGGGCTCGCCATTGAACAGGATGCGTGCGCCGGCCAGGATCGTGGAAATCTGGCCGTCGCCGGTGGGCTGCAACTTTACGACGCCGGATGGTCCCATTCCCGAACCGAAGATGGTCACGATTTCTCCGGGCGCGACGCCTCCGCCCAGAAAGTTGGCGGCGTTGACGACGCACTCATTGTGAATCGAAGGTGGGGAAGGCTCGGCGGAGGATTTTTCGATCGTGGTGACGAACGTTTGGTCAGTGCGGAAGCCGCTTACGTCGACGCTGGAGGCCCCGATGGCGATAGAAACCGGATGATCCGCCCCGGCGGTTCCCCACTCCCGCGTCCACAGCGGATTCCCGCTGGTGTCGAATCTCATCAGGACGGCATCATCGTTCCCGGAATAGCATTGCCCGGCAAGCGCGGCCGCCGCCGGGGCGGCGAGGTAGAATCCGGTCGCGTCGGCGGCGATCGCCGGTGGGCCGGAGTACACAATTTTGCGAGTCCAGGTTTCAGATCCGCTGGGATCGATTCGGCGCACGCCGCCCTGGAAACTCACATATACTCCGTGTCCGTCCGCCGCGGCGCTCCAGATTCCGCTTCCCTTGTCGAACTGGTAGGTCCAGAGATCGTAGCCGCGCGAATCGAATTTCCGCAGGACGTTCCAGGTAGGGGCCTGGGTGGCGCCGAAGAAATAGACTCCGGTTGCATCCGCGGAGGCTCCGATCACGTCGAACAGGATCGGATCGAAGAAGCTGCGCGACCACATCTCGTTCCCGCTGGGGTCGATAAGCTGAACGAAAATGTTTTCAGGGCCGGTTGGACCGAGGGCCACTCCCAGAATGTACACGCCATTGGCGGCGAGGGCGATGGTTCTTACATACTCCGAAGCCGTGGTGCCGTATTGACGGGTCCACAACATTTTCCCTGTCAGGTCGTACTTCACCAGAAAGGGGTCGTAAGAACCGGCGTTGGTTTGGCCGGGCAAGGCTCCGTTGATGTGGCCGCCCAGGTAGACGCTATCGGCGGCCACCGCCAACCCGTCCACCGCTCCTTGAGAAATGGTGAAGCCCGGCGAGACGTTCCACAGATCCTTGCCCGTCGAATCGAAGCGGTGCAGCGTATTGGCGGACGAATCGAAGAAGAACAAGCCGCCTGCACCATCGGGCGTGGCGAACTGCGCTATCCGGAAATTCGGTAAAAGGGGTCCGGCTTGCGGGTACGACCCGGGAACGGCGTACTCTCCATGGATGGTTTGGCCGTGCAGCAAAGCGGTGAATGAAATCGCCACGAGTGGGAACTGGAGATGTCGCATTTTCGCTAGGTCCGCCCAGAGTCAACACGGCGTGTTTTCTGCGCGGTCTCCTCATGGAGCGGATCGCAGTGAGTGCATCGGCGGCTTGGAGCAGGGTACAAAACCGTGGCTAAGCCGTTTACAAGGATCTGAGGAATGGCGCCGTTTGGCATGGCTCACACAATAGGTCAAAGCGGCCTCCGAAACAAGCTATATTGTGCGATATTGTGCAGGATTCGGTTGTATGAGGAATCTCCGCTGCGGGGGTGACCAGAAGGCGGCGCGCGCCGCCCGAAACCAAACCGGACAAACCACTAATTAACCTCGCGCATAGTTTGCGACCACCGGCGCGATCCGTTCCGCGAGTTCCCGGTTCCGCGGGTCGGGCATGGCCGATACCACGTATCCGAGCCAGTGGCCCGATTCGAAGCCCGCCACCGAATACCCATCCATGCTGGCGTCGTGCAGGGGGACTTCCGAGTGATGAACCATCCGCGCCAGCGCCTCACCAGGGAACACGTCGCCGCTGCCCCGGCGGGTCAGAATGACGGAAAGCAGCGTCTGGCCCCGGCGCAGAATGATATGGACATAAGACCGTCCCATGATCGTGCAGCGGTGCGCGGAGACGATCGAATCCATGCCCGCAGCCTCAACCACAGGCTGGAGCATTGGGGCGAACTGGGGTCCCAGGCCCTGCGCCATCTCGACGCGCATCGTCTGACGAGGATACTTCCCGGCAATCGCGCAATGGACGTGATCGTTGATGCCCAGTGCAAGCAGTTCTGTGGTTTTGCGGTGCGAGACAAACAGGACTCCAGCGACGACGATCACCAGCATCACCAGGCTTGAGACCAGCCGCCCCCAACCCACGGCGCGGCCCGGAGATGCCAGCCGTGCTCTCACGCGAGCCTCCAGATCGCGAGGAACCGCTTCGTTGTCGATCGCGCGCCGAAGCAATTCGTTCTCGTTCACTGCGAACCCTTCCCCTTTGATAAGCCCTTTTCGGCGGCGACGCTCGCCAACCCGGCGCGCAAGCTCTTCCGTGCCCGGCTCAACCGCGACATCACCGTGCCGATCGGAACCCGCAACATATCCGCAATCTCCTGATAACTGAACTCGCGCACATCGGCCAGCATCAGCGTTTCCCGGAATGGCTCCGGCACCTTCGCCAGCGCATCCACCACCTGGCGGTCGCTCAGATAATCCGGAACCTGCGCCTCCACGGGGATCTCCTCAAGATCTATATCGTCCGGCGAGGTGTCTTTATTCCCGAACGGCCGCAGACGAAAAAATTTCCGCCGGAAATGCGATGCGCGATAGACCAGAATCTTGTGCAGCCAGGCCCGCATGTTGGTCCCCGGCTCGAACCGATGATATGATTTCCACGCCTGAAGAAACACGTCCTGCGCCAGATCCTCCGCCTCGTCGCGGTTGCCGAGAAGTCCGACCGCGGTACGGTAGATCTCCGGCAGGAACGGGAGCGCGGCGGCTTCGAACTCTTCGCGGCTGTCTTTCTTCTCGCCCGGCACCGGATTTCGCATCGTAACGCATTCCGGGCCGTCTTAACCGGTAGAAGCCGCGCGGGAATAAAATCAGGTTAGCGGAGATTTCTCAATCGTGAAAGTGCTGCAGGAGAAACACAAACTCGCAACCCGCTGGTTCCATTGGATCAACTTTCCGCTTCTCGCGGTCATGATTTACAGCGGGCTGCTGATCTATTGGAGCTACGATCCGTATCGGATCGGGCTCGGCAGCGTCACGCTTTACCATTTTTTCCCCAACTGGTTTTACAATCTGTTTGGCCTTACCTACAACCTCGCGCTGGGAATGGCGCTCCACTTCGTTTTTGCGTGGATCTTCGCCATCAATGGCATCGCGTATATGCTCTATTCGCTGATCTCCGGAGAATGGCGCGAGTTGTGGCCTGAACGAAAATCCTTCGGCGAGGCTGTCCGCGTTGCCATGCACGACGCGGGCTTCAAAGTTCCGCTGCCGCCGCAGGGCCGCTATAACGCCGCGCAGCGGATTACGTATTCGGCAATCGTGGTTATGGGCGGGTTCAGTCTGCTGACCGGGCTTGCAGTATATAAACCGGCCCAACTGCACTGGCTTGCCGCGGCGTTTGGAGGTTATGAATGGGCGCGATGGGTCCACTTCTGGCTGACGATGGGTTACGTCGCATTTTTCGCGATCCACATCGCCCAGGTGATTCGCGCCGGGTGGGCGAATTTCCGCGCTATGGTGTGCGGCTACGACCTTGTTCCCGCCCCCGCAGCTGAGACCAAGCCCGATCTGGAGGTGGCGCATGGCGACTGATGGAAATAAAAAAGACCTGACTCCCGAGCAGGAACTCAAACGGCGTTCGCGCCGATCTTTCGTGGCCCTCGGCGCCGGCGCGATCGGCGCGGCGGCGGGGTGGTACTGGCTGAACGGCCAACCACTGGCCGACGAGATCCCCGCGCCTCTGCGCAAAGTCCTGGGCGTGAACGAGCGGGTCGTCCGGAACGCTCTCTACAGCAATAACAATCTCGCGAAACGGTATCCCGCTTCGGCCATCGGCAAGATCAAGGTAAACGGCGACATCGGCATCGAAAAACCGATTGACCTCGCAGCCTGGAGCCTGACGGTGGCTCCGTTTGGTTCGGCCGAAAAGAAACTGAAACTTGCCGACGTCCAGTCCCTGCCACGCTGTGAAGAGATCATCGATTTCAAATGCGTGGAAGGCTGGAGCACCGTGACCCAGTTCGCCGGGGCGCGGCTGTCCGATTTCACTGCGAAATACGCCCCCGGCTCAGAAAAAACGGCGTTCGTCGCTATGCAGACCCCGCTCAACGACTACTACATCGGTGTGGACATGCCGAGCGCCCTCCATCCGCAGTCCCTGCTCGCATGGGAGATGAACGGCGCGCCCTTGACGGACGGCCATGGCGCTCCTTTACGCCTCGTCATGCCGGTGAAATACGGCATCAAAAACATCAAGAGGATTGCCCGAATCGAGTACACGAATAAACAGCCGCCCGACTACTGGGCGGAGCAGGGGTACGACTACTATTCGGGCTTGTGAAGAACCGTCCCAAGCCATCTCCTACAATAGAGGAATGAGCAAACCCTGGACGGAAATGACGCCCGCGGAGCGGCTGGCGGACCGAATCGCGAAGAACCGTGCGATCGATCAGCGAGTCAGCCACAAGCTTGTAGCAGACAAGAAGACTTCGGAAATTTCTACAAGGCAAAAAGCAGTCCGAAACGTGCTCGACCGGTTTCAGCAAATCAAAGCCACGCAGGGGCTTGATGCCGCGTCCGAATTCGTCCGCGCACATAAAGCCGACGCGAGTTAGCGAATATCGCGTGCCCGGGTGGACATCCCGTCTTCCCAGTTGCTCCACCCGGAATTCATCCCATACGGTGAGTGGTCCATCGTGGCTTCGATTCGCCGTATTTTGCCCTTCTCGATTTTGAACAACTCGGCGATCTCCCACGTCCACGGCTGATTTGGACCCGCGGTAACGGTGCGTCCATCGGGCGTTTGAAAGGTGCGGGTGTTACCGGCTTCGTGATCAAAAAAGGCAAAGGCGAACACGATGCCTCGCTCGGGATCCACCGCCACGTAACGGCGATCCCGAATCCGGCTGACGAAGTGCAGCAGGCCGGATTCGAACTGCTCTTTGCAACTCCAGCTGGCGGAATAGTTGGTTGACGTCTTCGGGTCTGGTTTGGGCTTTCCATCAGGCGGCGGCACATTGGTGGTGGGCGAGCCGTTCTCGATCCGGTTGCAGTCGTCGGCGAACGGGTAGACTCCCTTTCCGTCGTTCTGCTGCATCCCACTGAAGTACATATTCGCGGTTTTGATCAGATCCTCGCGCGACAGCCGCTCGGCGGGCGGAACGGCTTCGCCGAAGAGGGGATCCGGCTCGCCGATCTTTTCCCAGCCCAGCGCGGCCCGGTCGCTGCGTGAGATCAGCATCTCGACCTCGGGGATCTGGCCGTTCACGACTTTCAAACGCAGGGCGATCACACCGGGCACCTGCTCGCCGGGCTTTCTGCCTTCCTCCCGCATCGTTCCCAGAAAAGTAACCTGTCCCGTCGACGTGTCCGTTACGAACAGCCGGTAGGAGCCTTTCGCGACCATTGACCGCCAGATGCCATCACCCGGATCGAGCCTCTGGCCGTTTTCGGTGTACTTGACGTTTTTCGTCAGCGGCACGAGCTTCGGGTCGTGTTTGACCACGGCGTCGAGATAGCGGTCGACGAAGCCGTTCAGGCAAGTGCGGTCGCACGGGGTGGTCGACTGGGCCGCCGCCAGTCCGGCAACAAGGCTTCCGAGGGCGACGATTCCGGCAAGTTTCATTTGATCGGGATTCTATCAAAACCGGCGCGCCGCCCGGCTGTCTTGACAGGCACAGGCCAGCGCGCTACAACACAAACATAAGGAGAAAGTGTGAAGATACGCAGGCTGTTGCCCTTGTTTTTCCTTGTGACGTTGCCCGCAGGGTTCATTACGGCGGCCACGGAACAGCAGGAGGTCAAGGGAGTTCTCATGGATCAGAAGTGCTCCGGGACCGCGGATTTACATATTTCGGGCGCCACTGGAGCCCTCGTCGGAGGCCGCATCGTGGCTGAAGCGCACACGCGGCAGTGCCTCATGATGCCCGAGTGCGAGAAGAGCGGCTATGGTGTGTATACCTCGGATAATAAGTTCCTGAAATTCGACGAAGCGGGGAACCGGAAGGCGCTCGCGGCGATCAAGGCGACCACCAGAATCGACGATATGGAAGTCGAGGTAACCGGTCAGGTCAAGGACGACACGATTAAGGTCGCGACATTAAAAATTCTTCCGCCAATCGATTAGAAAAAAGCGGTATCCTGGTGCCTGGGAGAACAATCGATGGCCAAAGGCATGAACCAGAAGAAAGAAACGAAAAAGCCCAAGAAAGATAAAAAGTAAGCCCGCGGCCGAGGCCCCAACCAGGCCTCGGCTACTTCGGATTCGCCGGGACGAATCTGACCGAGCTTTTCGACGCCACGCTGCGGAACTGCATCGGAAAGCTCGCGCCGTTGTAATAGGCATCCCACTCGTCTTTATAGTGTGCGGACGCGACGCGGCCCGATTCCCCGAACGGGAGGTTCAGCAACGAAGCGTCCCAATCCCCGGTTGAGGCGTCCATGCGCTCCGAAGGCCCCAGCCTTCGGGTGGTTTGCTTCACAGTGTTCGAACCGCCGCTCATCAGGACCGGTCCGATATTGAAGTACTTCCCCACCACAGGCATGCGTCCCACGACCGGATTGTTGACGTTCCAGTACATGTAACGCCCCCACTTCCACAGGGCGGGATAGGGGCCCTGCATACGCCGCCCTTCATCCATTGCGTCTGCGAAACATCGCAACAGCAATTCCCGGTAATCGGCGAACCAGCCCGACGGATGTTCGCGCAGGATCCGTTCGACGACGGACGTGGCGAGTGTCGAATCGTAGATCTCGCCGTTTCCGGGCGCCGCGCGCTCCGCGATTGCCCGCTTCAAGTATTGATAAGTCAGGGTTGTGATGAGCGGCTCGGGGCGGTTCTGATCCATCTGTCCGTCCCAGGCGGCGAGCATGCGCATGGCGTCGTCGGCGGCTTTGCCGGAGCTCGGCCGACCTTTGTTGGCCGCCGTCAATTGCCGCGCAAGGAACTTGTCGAAACCGCTATACACGTCTTTCTGAATGCGCAGATTGTCTTCGGGTTTGAGTTTGTCGCCGCCGGCGCGCAGCATGTCACGAATCTGTTGCGAACGCCATGGCGCGGCGAACTGGCCGCTGACGTTGTAAGGATAGTTCGGCGGAAACGGATTCTGATTCGCCGTGACCAGGAAGCCGCTCGGAGGATTGTATGCGCGCGGCAGTTCGTCGAAAGGGATGTAGCCGTCCCACTCGTTGGTTCCCGATGCGCCATCGACGGGAACATCGCCCGCATAGTTCCGCCGGATCGGCAGTTTGCCCGGCGGCCTGATAGCCGATGTTGCCGTCGACGTCGGCATACACGAAATTCTGGCCCGGACCGCCGAAGCGCGCGAGAGCGCGTTCGAAATCGTCCCAGTTGCGGGCGTGGTCGATATCGAGAAAGGCGTATTGCAGGACGCCGGGTTCGGCGGCGGTCCAGCGAAGCGTCATGAGCTGCTTGTTTTGAACTTCAAAGATGGGGCCGTGCCGGGTGACCCAGTTCAGGATCTGTTGGGGTTTACGGCCTTTGATCGCGATGATCTCCCGCTCGGGGCGCGCCTGCTCGACCTTTCCCTCGAAAAGATAGCGGCCGGTTCGGAGATCGATACGTTCGATATAGAGGTCCTGAACGTTGAAGCCGAGATTGGTCTCGCCCCACGCGATTCGGTCGTTGTGGCCGGAGATGATCCCCGGCATTCCGGGAAGCGCGACGCCCGAGACGTCGAGGCCCGGCGCTTCCAGATGATCCATGTGCCAGACGCCTGGAAGCCCGAACTCGAGGTGCATATCGTTCGAGAGGAGAGGCTTGCCGGTCGCCGAGTGCGCGCCGGAAACCGCCCAGGCGTTCGATCCCGGATGCGCGTCGCCGCCGGGCAGCAGTTCGAAGCCGCTGCGAAAGGGGTAAAGGTAATTCACCTTGGCCGGGTCGCCGGTGCGGAGCATCTGTTGTTTTACGAGGCGCGTCTTCCAGTTGTCGGTCAGAGTGCGGAACATCTGCAGTCCGCAGAGCAGAGAATCGACGCCGGTCCAGGGTTTCGGATTGTAGCCGAGAAGAGTGAATTCGGCGCCGTAGCGTCCGCGGTGAGTGTCGATGTATGCGTTAACGCCTCGCGCGTAAGCTTCCAGAGCGGACTTGTCGGACTCGGGCGCGGTTGCCCAGACCTGTTCGGCGATGCGGCGCATACGCATGCGCCGCGCTTCGATATCGGAGGCCAGCGTCGAGGGCCCGATGATTTCGGAAAGGGTTCCGGCGGCGAGACGGCGCAGACCGTCCATCTGGAACATGCGGTCTTCGGCGGTGGTGAAGCCCTGGACGAACCAGAGGTCGTCGAGGTTTTGCGCTTTGATGTGGGGAACGCCGAGGCGGTCGTAATCGACCTCGACGGGTTGCGCGACCTGAGTTTCGATTGTGCCCGAGGTCTGCGGTAATGGCCGGTAGAAGACCCAATAGAAGGTGGCTGCGGCGGCAACCACGGCGGCCGCGATCAGGACGTTTACCACGAAAAGAAGGCGGCGCACTGATGCGATTGTAAACCGCGATCTGCGGGGCTCAGAAGATCCGGCGGGTCAACCGCCGACCAGCAGTGCCAGGAGCGATTTTTCATTGGACACGTGAATCCCGCGCACCGCACACCAGGCCAAAATACCTGGCTCATGAAAATCTCTGTCGTTACTACAAAGGACATCCGCGTCGCCACGTTCGGCGGTTTGCATCACATGGAGGTCGTTGGGATCGCGCAGGGGAGCGTTGCAGACCGCGTCTATGATGACAGTTTCCGAGACATCCTGCAAAAACCGAGTGTAATCGTATAGCTGTTCCTCTGTCAGGGCGTAGAGCTTTTGCAGCCGCGGATAGCGAAGAACCCTAATGGTCTCGGCTATGATTGCATTTGACAGTAGCAGCGTGTGACCACCCTGAAGCAGGGAGGACAGGACTTTGCGTCCGGCAGAATTACTCCGCGGATGTGCGCGTACCAGAACGGTCGCATCGAGGACGATTCTCAACCCACGGGCCTGTAACCCGGACGCGTTGCGCGCATCGCCTCATTGACAGCGGCTTCTTCCTCCTCTGAACTAATACCAGAGCCAGTTGGATTACCAAAGCGTTCATTCAAAGCCGTGAGCGCTTCGATGCGCGCCCTGATTGAAAGCCTGGGGGAAATGAGGGTCGAGGGATCGAGACTCTTGATGCTCACCGCCTCGTCTTCCGAAACGGCGCGGCCCAGTAATATCTCCGCAGCGTGTCTTTCTTCCGGCGACAAGTCTTTCACGTGATGCAACATAATCTTTGTTCTATTATCCAACTCCGCTTGGACCAAAACCGCATACAATACCAGCATCCCCGATATTCGATAACCGGATCTCAACTATGAAACTCACCACACTCACCGTTCTCACCGCCGCGGTGGCAAGCCTGCCGGGCGCCTTCGCTCAACTGCCGCAATCCAGAATCCTGACGGTAGACGTCGCTCAGACAATCGCGCAGGAGGCGATGGCCAAATGCCGCGCCGACGGCTATAAGGTCACGGTACTCGTGGTCGATGGCCTCAATGCGCCGAAGGCGATGCTGCGCGATGACGGGGCTACCGCGTCGACGACGGAAGTGGCCAAAATGAAGGCCACTGCCACCATGCTCTACAACAGGCCTTCGGGTCCGGCAACGCCTCCGCCCGCAGGTACGGCGGCGCCTCCCGCTACGATTCCCGGCACCATCAATGCACAAGGCGGTGTGCCGATCAAGGTCGGGGACGCCACGATCGGCGCGGTTGCAGTCAGCGGCGCTCCCGGCGGTGACAAAGACGCCGCGTGCGCGAAAGCGGCCCTCGAGAAGGTCGCGGACAAGCTGAAGTAATCAGCGGGTTTCACTTAACGAACCTCGCTCATCAGGGCGGCGAGGTTGCCTTCGGAGTCGCGGAAGAACGCCATCCAGAGTTCATGGTCCGGCATCCGGGCGATCATTCTGGGCTCCGATTCGAATTGAACATCCCGGGCGCGCAGCAATTCTGAAGTGCTGTGGATATCGTCCGTTTTGTAGTAAATGATCGAATTGGAAACGGCTCCCGGGCTTTCGCGCGGCGCGAGCATTAACCTGACGCCGCCGCAGTCGAAGAAGGACATGTTTCCCGCATCGAAAAGAAAAGGCAGGCCGAGGACTTCGCGATAGAATCCCGTCGCGCGCTGCAGGTCCGTCACGGTAATGGCGATCTGGCCGATCGAGGAGACGGCGCCTTCGGCTAGAGGCGATACGCTCATGGGGGCGAGTATATCGCAGACCTCACCTACGTTTTGATTTTCAACTGAAGGCCTGCGGCCCGTTGGTGTTCAAGTGAAGGCCTGCGGCCCTTTGATGTTCAGATGAAGGCCCGCGGCCCTTTGATGTTCAGGTGAAGGCCTGCGCCCCTTTGATGTTCAGGTGAAGGCCTGCGGCCTTCCAGGCGAGCAGCAACGCCCCCGCGGCAGGGCCATGCCGCGGCGCCTCGCAAACGGCGGCGTCCTGGAGGGCGATAAGTAGTCGGAATCGATCAAGCAGCGTGGTGCTTTGGAAGGCGCCGCCCGTCCAGGAGACCGACACCGGTTCCCCGTCGCTCCAAAGCTGGCGGCGCACGGACGCGATCAGTAATGCGAGCTGCTGCGCCGCCTGCTGCAGGAGCCCGATCGCAGTGGGATCGCCTTCTTCCGCGATGTGGTCGACTGTGCGCGCGAGGTTCGCAACACGGGGGCGGGGCCATTCGCCGGTGTAGAGAAGATGCAGCATTTCGTTGGCGTCCGACGCCCCGACTGCCTCGATAAGAGCCGGGGTCAGAGCGGTTCGGCCACCCCAGCCTTCGTGTTCGCGCAGTACGGCCCTCAGGGCCTGCCTCGCGATGTCGAAAGCGCCGCCTTCATCGCCAAAGATGTAGCCCCAGCCGCCTGCTCGCGCCGTCTCGCCCCTCGCGTTCTGGCCATATGCCATCGAACCCGTACCCGCGATCACAATGATGCCGGGCTCACCGGCGATCGCGCCGGCAAGCGCAATGGCTGCGTCGTGCGTGATCAGCAGATGGTCGGCTTCGATCAGCTCATGGAGAAGGGCGGATTTGTCGTCAGGGCCCCCGCTCATTCCGAGACAGGCGGCCTTGAAGCCAAAGCGCAGGCCGGCGGCATCGAGTCCGGCCTGATCGGCGGCCCGCGAGATGCATTCCCGGATTACCCGCAGAAATTTCGCTTTCGCTTCGGCGGCCCCTACGTGGTTGCACGGTCCGGCATTTCCCCAGCCAACGACGTTGCCGTCGGCATCGCCGATGACTGCGGTCGTGCTCGACTGACCTCCGTCTACTCCGAGAAAGAAGCCGCTCATTTGTTTCAGTTTTGCTTTGCCGGCTGTTCCACTCTCAGGTTGTTTGTCACCATGCCGAAGCTCATTGCCGAATTCGCGCGTAAGCCCGCGATCTCCTTTTCCATCGGTGTCTGGACCACGCCTTCGAGCGTCACGTGCCCATTGTCCACCAGGATATGAATCGGCGGAACAGGTTGAAGCCCGTACATGGACAGAGAGGGATCGCGGAAGATTGCACGCGCAACCTGCAGACGGATTCTGTCGTCAAAAGCGGAAAGCGGCGCAACCTTTAACTCGTTATCGACGGCGGTTACTCCGTTTATCTTTCCAATCAGCTTTCCCAGCGTGTCTTTCTTCCAGGGTTGAGTAACCTCGCCGGTCAGCTGCACGGTTCCGTTGTTGACTTGAATGTTCACGTCGTCCCAGAGGGAATAGTAGGCATAACTTCTCACCTCGTGCGCGGCTTTTTGGGCTATCGCAGCATCTCCAGTGAGCGTCGGCGCGGTTGTCTTCGCCGTCGCGGCTCCGGCCGCGAGCGCTGCCGCAAGCAGTATATTTCCAATGAACTTATATTTCACTTATTTCGACCTCAATTGTTTAGATGAGCGGGCGGCTTACTGGTTTCCGTAAGGTTTGGGCAGACTGAGGTAACGCTCTGTCGAAGACGCGGTCCAAATTGTTGATTCTACGTAAACGCCATTTCGCGTCTTCATCGGCTTTGGCGGCCCGCCGCGGGCCATGGAGACTCCCTTCCGGTCGCGGCTCGGAAAGACGGTCGCGTTCGGGGGAAGGGATCCAGGTTGAGAAGCCGCGTGGTGCGGAACGGGTACTTAGCCGAGCGCGTCAGCAAACCGAGTTGTTCCAATTCACACCACGCTTGCGCAGTTCCCTTTCGACTTGTGCAACCGAGTGGAACTGTACCGCATCGATACCCAGCTCACAGGCGGCTTCCACATATGCCTCGATATCGTCGGTAAAGAAGCATTCCTGTGGAAGGCAGTCGGCGGCCTCGACCGCCTTCCGATAGATGAGCGGGAGCGGCTTCAGCGCTCCGGCTTCGTAGGAAAGTACAAGGGCGTGAAAGTGTTGTATGTGCGGGTATCTTGTCCGAATCATCTCGAAGTGAATCGCATTTGTATTCGAGAGCAGAATCAGCCGGTAATTTCGGGCGATGCCGCGGAGCATCTCTTCCGGTATCAGTGTTTCCGGTGAAAAGATGGAACTCCAGATTTCGCAGAAGGCCTCATAACTCATGTCGAGATTCAGATGCGCGGAAATCTGCCGCACGAAATCGCGGGATTCGATCTCGCCGGATTCGAAGCGCCGCACCAGATCGGTTTGAGCCAGGCGCGCCGATATTTGCGCCTTGGGAACACCATACCGGCTTTCGATCAGCGCGTATGCGCGATGAAAGTCGAACGGTATGATGACGCGGCCAAGGTCGAATATGACTGCTTTGATCAATTGTTAAGGTCCCGGACGTTTTAGACAGTCGACCGCTTTGGGAGGGTCTGCCGACCCTTCCAGGGTAGCAAGCGGTCAGCGTTTCAGAAATGACCGGTGAAGCGATAACATCGATGGTATGGTCGGGGTTCGCCTGAACAAGAGACAGCGGAGGAAGTGGAGGGCGTGGGCAAGAGATTGCTTTGAAAGGTCCGCCGCGTTGCCGCCATCCGAAGAGGAAGAGCACTTACGGCGCAGAGGCGCCATGCTTGCTCGAATGGGGAGCCCGCTTAAAAGTAAGAGAAGACGGAAGATGTGGGACGCACCGAAATCCGCAACGCACCTTTGAAATAGATGGTGGCGTTTCCAAAGACGGACGTCTTCGTAATTGGCGGCGGTCCCGCCG
The DNA here is from genome assembly GCA_963831795.1 of Terriglobia bacterium. Classification (GTDB taxonomy): domain Bacteria; phylum Acidobacteriota; class Terriglobia; order Bryobacterales; family Bryobacteraceae; genus BOG-234. The sequence continues at coordinate 158,354 of CAWHSB010000015.1, forward strand.
GTCTCGCCGCGGCCATCGCCGCCCGCCGCAAGGGCTTCAGCGTTACGGTGGCCGATGCCCGTGAACCTGCCATCGACAAAGCGTGCGGCGAAGGCCTGCTTCCGGATGCCCTGGCCGCGGCGCGCATTCTCGGAGTCGATCTTGCGGACCTGAACTCGTTTGGTGTTCGCGGCATTCGCTTCCACAGCGAGGGAACTTCGGTCCAGGCCGATTTCCCAGCCGCGCAGGCGCTCGGAGTACGGCGTACCGCATTGCATCAGGCATTCGTCGACCAGGCGATGCGTTGTGGGGTTAACCTCTGCTGGGGCTCTCCCGTGAGCAATCTCGATCAGGTCGCGGCGCGTTGGGTGATCGGAGCTGACGGAACGGCGTCGATGGTCCGGCGATGGGCTGGACTGGAAGGGGCGCGGCGCGACAGCAGGCGGTACGGCTTCCGCCGTCATTTTCGGATAGCTCCGTGGTCGCCTTATGTAGAGATTCACTGGGGGGACGGTTGTCAGATCTACATCACGCCCGTCGGGGCGGACGAAGTCGGTGTGGCGGTGATATCGGCGTGGTCGAAGCTGCGCGTGAATGACGCCATTGCGCAGTTTCCGGAGCTCGCCGCAAGATTCGACGGCCGAAAAGAAGCCTCGGGCGAACGGGGCGCGGTTACGGCCACACGCAGCCTCTGCCGAGTCGTGCGCCGGAATGTCGCTCTGATCGGCGATGCATCAGGTTCCGTGGACGCGATCTCCGGAGAAGGATTGAACCTTGCGTTTCGGCAGTCACTGGCTCTGGCCGATGCGATGGAACGAGGCGACCTGGCCGCTTACGAAGCCGAACACCGGCGTCTTGGCGCGAGACCCCGGTTCATGGCCGACTTCATGCTCCTGATCGGAAAGCGCCGCTGGCTGCGCAGACGGGCAATGGCGGCGCTCTCTGTGCGACCCGAACTGTTTCAAGGATTTCTCGCCATGCACGTCGGCGCAGCCCGGCCGCGTGACTTCGCGGCCGACTGCGCCGAACTGGGGTGGAGAATGCTGGTCAGAACGAAAGCCGCGCACTGACCTGAAGGCGGCGGGCCTGCGTACCGTCGGGGAAGCCGCCGTCCGCGCTGCCATAACCGGTCGCGCTGGGCGTCGCCTGGAGAATCCCCTTTCGTAGCCGTGTATTCCTGTGTGAACAAGGCCGTCGGCGACCAGGTGTTGCTGATGTTGAACGCCTCGCCGATGAGCAACAGTTTCACCCTTTCCGTGCCGAGCGGAATGGCCTTGGTGACACGGATATCCGCGCGATAAATCGCGGGAGTGTACAGGTCATTCACGGGCAGGAACGGGACACGAGTGCTGCCGCCCTGATAGCCGGTAATCGTGCTGGTGGAGAGAATGCTCCCTGAAGCCAGCGTTGGCGCGGAGACGATGCGGATGGTCGGGCTGCCGGTCGGATGCCCGGTTGCGAGCGTTACGATTCCGGAGAGCTGCCAGCCGTCGACGAAATACTTCAGAAACGCATTGTTCGAGTGAACCGCCGGCGGCGCCCAGACGAAGGAGTAGATAAACCGGTGTCTCTGATCGAGAAGGCCGCTTCCGCGCTCGTAGCCGTAGTTTCCGTTATAGGTGTAGGAAGCTGAGCGAGCTGAAGAAGATGGCGCTGGACCCACCACCCTGGCCTTCGTCGATTTCGTGCGAGTAAGTGTACGAGATCAAAGACTGAAAGCCATGCGAGAAGCGCTTCTCCAGCGTCACGGCCAGCGCGTCGTAGTAGCTGTTCGTGCCGTTGGTGTCCTCAAGGATCGAGCCGTACTTCGTGTTCGGGCGAGGAGTGGTATAAATCGGCGTGGTAAATGTGCCGGTCTGATTGCCGTTCACGTCTTCGATCTTGTAGGTATAGCTGGTCGTTGACTGTACGTTCAAATCGGTAACGCCGTACAGGTTGACTCCGCGACTCCAGATCAGCGACGGGCTCAGGACCATATTCCACGGCAGTTCGCGCGAGAATGAGAGGTTCGCCTGCTGGGAGTAGGGGGTCTTCAGATTGGGCGCGGCGAACTGCAGGTTCGAGGCGCCCACACCGGCTCCGGCGGGAGCAGCCGGCAGGGCGTTCGGAAACACGGGACCTACGGCGAATTGGGTCGGATTTGTGGCGTTAAACGTGTCGGAGATCTGATAGATTCCGTTCGACGTATAGAGGTTGTCGATCAGGCCGCCGAGCATACGCGCATAAAACATGCCATAGCCCGCGCGGATCACGGTCTTGTCATTGACGCGATAAGCGAAACCGATTCGGGGGGAAAAATTTGTGGAGGGGCTGTTAATGCGGCCGGTTTCCGGGTAATCGGGATTCACAACCGGGAAATTCGGCGTTGTCGATTTATCCCAGCGAACTCCCAATGTCGCCGTAAACCGGGGAGTTACTTTCCATTGATCCTGGGCATACCAGGCATATTCGTGAATCTTGTAGTCGGCGACGGGATTGCCAAAGAGCTGCGAATAGGAAGTCCAGTTCTTTCCGCCAGCCGTTGGGCCGCTGTAGTCGAGAGCGAAGTTTGTTGGAGTGAGGTAGGTGTAAGACCCGAACTGGCCCGGAAAGTAGTAAACGTAGTCCTCGGTGTTGGATACGTTAAAACCAAACTTGAGAGTGTGGCGGCCCCTGGTCCAGGTGAGATCGTCCGCATACTCATAGCGGGTTTCATTCGGCTCAACTCGGGGGAGATAGTTAGCCGGCCCGAGTTGAACGTTGGCCACGGAGACGTCGAGATAGCCGAGGCCTCCGCCCAGCGAAGCCTGATTGAACGAATCCGCCTGACGGTCGGTATCCCAGCCGAAACGGAAAACGTTAACCATGGTGCTGGTGGGGACAAAGGTCCAGCCGAACTTGCCGTTGCGCACCCGCACCGAATCGTCGCCGTTACCGTTAATTCCGGCGCCGCTGGTTGAAGAAAGACCGGTCTGAATCCCGTTGGGCGACCACCATCGGAGAAAGTTGAATTCGCCCACGAGCGAGTTTTTGTCGTTCAGGTGGTAATCGATTTTGCCGAAGCCGAGATCGTTGTCGTCCGTTCGCGCGATCTGGCCGAAGAAACGCGGCAGCAGCGCATTGATGGCGTTGCACTGCGCGGGAGTAGCGGGGAGAGTGCAGCCGATGAATGTCTGGGTCGCGGTATTGATAACGCCGTTCTGGACATAGCTGTCCGCCAGTGGGAAGTTACGGTAAGTCAGATCGAAGCCGAGGAAGTAAAACAGCTTGTTCCTGATGATGGGCCCTCCGACCGTGCCGCCGCCTTCAACGCGTTTCTCGCTCGGGTTAAAAGCGGCGAACGGGTCTTTGGCGTCAAAGCCCGTGCTGCGGAAATAATAGAAACCCGTGCCGTGCACCGCGTTGGTCCCGCTCTTGGTTACGGTGTTGACTACGCCGCCCATGGCGCGCCCGTATTCGGCCGAGTAATCGTCCGTAACTACCTGGAACTCCTGTACGGCGTCCTGGGAGAGCTGCGACTGGATCCGCGTGCGGCCGGCGTTTTCGTCGTAGAACTGTTCCGTGTTGTCGTTGCCATCGAGCAGGAAGGAGTTATTGCCCGCCACGCCGCGAAAGCTCAGCAGTCCGAAGGTGCCGTCGTTGGTTACGCCCGGCGTCACCAGGACAAACGAGTCGACGCGCCGGCCATTGATCGGCAGATTGCTGATTTGCTGATCGCCGATCACTTGAGACACGTCGGTTTTCTGGTCATCGATCAGTTCCGTGGCGCCGGAGACATCCACCTCCGTCGTGCTTTGCGCCACGCTGAGGCTGATGTTCATGTCCAGATTCTGGCCTACCTGAAGAGTAATGTCTTTCAGGTTGTATTGAGAAAATCCCGGGGCCGTAATCGTCAACTCGTAACCTGGTCCCGGGACGAGCGCCGGGGCGGTGAATACACCAGAGCCGTTGGTTTGAGTCGAACGGATGTCGCCCTTCGAAGCGCTCGACACAACGACTTTGCCGTTTGCAACGACAGCTCCTGTGGGATCGTGGACGGTCCCCGAAATACCGGCCACACCACCCGCCTGAGCAAACGCGTTGGCAGCCACCAGGAGCGATGCAATCAGAACCATAGAACCGTTGCGCATAATTCCCCCCCATCTCTTTAAATAGAAGTCGTCGTATGAAAAATTACTATTGGCCGCCCCGGACGAAGCAAGCTGGAGCGACCGGGCCACGAGCTGACCGCCGGGCATCAACCGATTTGTAAGTTACAGAAAAACAACGGACAGGCAGCTGCTTTCCGCATCGTTAAAAGACCGTACTTCAAGCAATACCAGCCGAATATTACAGGCCAATCACAGTTTGATGTAAATTGTGTCGCCGATTAATTCCCATTCAGAATGCCGATCCGCGAGAACCACGCTACGCTGGTAGTACGTCTATCGACACAGTGCGGAGAGATCCGCAAAAGGCTTGTTAACTATGCCCCTTCCCGATGGCCGATCCACCGGAACCATGGAGTTGGTGGATGTGGAGTATTTCGACTGGGAGCCAGAGGGTTCCCCGGTTTCGATCCACATGCACCGCGATACCATCGATGCGATTTCGCGAGACGTTACCGATGCCTGGAAGACCTTAGCGCGTCCGGTTCTGGAAACCGGCGGGCTGTTGCTGGGCCGGGTAGAGCCCGGCGAGCGGCCGACGGTATGGATCGAACGTTATGAGCGCGTCGATTGCCGGCATAAAGCCGGGCCGCGTTTTGTGCTTGATGAGGAGGACAAGGCGGGTCTCGAAAAGGCGGCTGCCGATGTTCTTTCAGGCGGCGAAACCGCCGTCGTGGGTTTCTACCGAAGCCACCTGCGCGATGGTCTTCAGCTCGAGGAGTCCGACTTTGAGCTGGTGCGGCGGTATTTCAGCGACCCCGCCGACCTGATTCTTCTCATCAAGCCGGAAAACCCCTTCAAGATGTCGGGCCAGTTTTTTGTGCACGGCGCAGGCACGGGCGACACCGCCGTCGGTCCCGCATTTCCATTTCATGGACATCCGATAGTGGGTGCGGCTGAGGAGCCGCTTCACGCGGAGGCGATGGCTCGCGAGCGCCCACGCCGGCTGGTACCCGATTTTGCGCCTTTGCAGAATGCGGCTGCAATGGACGCGCCGCAGGACGAGCCGGTGGTCGTGCCGGAACGTGTCATGCCGGAGCCGCGATTCAACTGGCGAACGGAAACGGAGCCTCGACCAAAATGGCGAACCGCGGTTCCGCTCGCCGGCGCGTTCCTGCTGGTCGGCGGCCTGTTGTGGTTCGTTTTGCAGCAGACGCATCACCCGGCGCCCGCCGCGGCGCCCGTGGCCGCGACTGAGCAGGGACGTCCCATCGGTCTCTCCGTCGAGCCCGCGGGGCCGGCCTGGCAGGTTTCGTGGAACCCAAACGCAACGGCGCTGGCGGGCGCGCGGAGCGTTCAGTTGTTTGTCCGGGAAGGCGACGATCAGACCCGGAAGGAGCTGACGCCGCAGGATCTCGCGCTGGGCATGTACACGTACCAGTCGGCTGGAAACGACCTGACTTTCCGGCTGGAGGTGGTTGACAGCTCCGGGCGCGTCTCGGCTGAATCGTTCCGCTATGAGCGCGAAGCGAAATCCACGGCGCCGCCGGCCCCCGCGCGCGCGCTGACTCTTCCACCGGCGGCGCCGGCAGCAACGCCCAAACCCCTGCGAGCCGCGCCACCCAAGCCCGCCGCGGCCAGAATTATCGAACCCAAGGTGATTCATCGGGCTCCGCCGGTTGTTGCGGCAGGTATCCGCCCCAGAATTCAGAGCACCGTCACGATTGACGTCCGAGTGCAGATCGATGTTCGCGGGCGTGTGGTTTCCGCGGCCCCGGTCAAGAAACCACATGCGGGCCTCGATGCGTATCTGGCCTCTACCGCGGTCCAGGCTGCGCGGCAGTGGCGGTTTGAGCCCGCGCGCGAGAATGGGCGGGCGGTCCCGGGCTCCCAGACGATCCACTTTGTTTTCGAGAGGTAGGCTCGCTCGCTTACTCGCGCGGCTCGGAATGAACGGTTACCCTGTGGATTGGCAATGAACCTCAGGGAACTGGCTGCCGCGCTGGGCTGCGGGATCGAAGAGTGCCCGGACCCCAGCGTCGAGATCACGGGTGTCGCGGGTCTGGAGAACGCCGGTCCGGGACACGTTACCTTTCTCGCGAATCCGAAGTATGCGCCGAAACTCAAGGTGACGAAAGCGTCCGCGGTGATCGCCGGGAAAGCCGTTGACGGGACTCCGACGCTGGTTTCGGCGAATCCTTATCACGACTTCGCGCGCGCGCTCGAACTGTTCTACCAGCCGCCGCGGCCGACGCCGGGTATCCATCCCTCGGCCGCGATTGCGGCGACTGCGCGGATCGGCGAAGGCGCTTCGATCGGGCCTTTTGTCGCGGTCGGCGAAAACGTGGTGATCGGGCGCGGCGCAACGCTGCATCCGCACGTGGTGATTTATGAGGGCGCGGAGATCGGGGACGATTTCACGGCCCATTCGCACGCCGTCGGTGCGCGAGTATCTGCCGGGTCGGGGACCGGGTGATTCTGCAGAACGGGGTGGTGGTGGGCGGCGATGGCTTCGGTTTTGCGAAACGGACCGACGGAACGCATCACAAGATCGTGCAGTCGGGCGTCACGGTGATCGAGGACGACGTCGAGATTCAGAGCCTGACGTCGGTCGATCGGGCCACTGTGGGCGAGACCCGCGTGCGGCGCGGCGCGAAGATCGACAGCCTGGTTCAGATCGGCCACGCCTGCGTGGTGGGCGAGGACAATATCATCTGCTCCCAGACCGGTCTCGCCGGCAGTTCCATCCTGGAGAAAGATGTGCTGCTCGCCGGGCAGGTGGGCATTTCCGGGCATCTGACCATTCACGAAGGCGCGATCGTTTACGCCCAGAGCGGCATCGGCGGGGACGTGAAGGCGCAGGCGCGCGTGTTCGGGGTCGCCCGCGTTCGACGCTTCGGAATGGCTGCGCGCCATCACGGCATTTCAGAAGCTGCCCGAGATTCTGCGCACGGTCCGCGAATTGAAGAAAAAGACCAACTGAATGAAACTCTAACGCAAGATCGAACGTCCGCCGCTCGCTTACAAGAACGAGGAGTTTCTGAAGAGGCCGGATGCCCGCCGCTCGCGCATTCTGTCGGAATATCTGGAGCCTCTTTCGCACTTTCGCAGGCAGCGGATTCGCGACACGATCGTGTTTTTCGGATCGGCGCGCATTCGCGAAGACGGAGCCGCTGGGCGAGTACTATCGCGACGCCCGCACGCTTGCCGCACTGGTGACGAACGTGGACCAAAACGTTGCGGGATCGGACGTACCGGTTCGTGGTCTGCTCCGGCGGCGGTCCGGGCATTATGGAGGCCGCGAATCGCGGGGCTGCCGATGCGCGAGGCAAGACCATCGGATTGAACATCGGTCTTCCGTTCGAACAGTTCCCGAATCCGTACATCACGAACGAACTGAACTTCGAATTCCATTACTTCTTCATGCGCAAGTTCTGGTTCGCGTATCTGGCGAAGGCGCTGGTGGTCTTTCCGGGCGGATTCGGAACGATGGACGAGCTTTTCGAGATCCTGACGCTGGTGCAGACACAGAAGCTGGCGAAGAAGATAACAATCATTTTGTACGGCACGAGCTTCTGGAAGGAAGTGGTGAATTTCGACGCGCTGGTCAAGTACGGGACTATCGCCGCTTCCGATCTGGAGCTTTTCCAGTTCGCCGACTCTCCGGAGAACGCGATGGCGCTCCTGCGGAAAGCGCTCGAGGATCAGGCGACCGCTCCGAGGCTGAGATACCCGCCATTTCGCCCAGCGCAAAGCCCGACGAGCGTAACGGCAACGCCGCCTGACACACACAAAGACCTCCGCTCCATCTAAACTGGTCTGGTAAGCCGTGAGTTTCGTCAGCTTCTTCAGAAATCGGACTGCTATGGCGCGCGTGTTCGCGGTTCTGCTCGCGCTCTATGTGGTCCTGGAGTGGACGAACTTCGCAAGCGGACTGGCAACGCTGCTGGCTATTGTTCTCGTCGTCCTTGGCTCTATTCTTGGCATTGGCCTGATCCGGCGCGTCGTCCGCAAGTCGATCTGGCGGCTGCGCAATCGCCTGATCGCGACGTACGTGTTTATCGGAATGGTGCCGATCGTCCTGATTCTTGCGCTGGCGGTAATCGCCACCTATATCCTGGTCGGACAAGTGGCCGCCTATCTGGTGAGTTCCGAACTGGACCGGCGCGCCGCTTCGCTGCAGGATCCGGTCCGAATTCTGTCTGAGGCCAAAGACGCCGATCAGGACGGGATGGCGCAGGCAATGGGGAGTTTTCTGGGTCAGCGCATGCCGGGCCTTCAGGTGCTGGTGACGGGCAATCATACCGTGCATTATCCGCATGGAAGCGCGCTCGAGGCGCCCGCGGAGGTCGTTGGGGATTACACGGGGTGCATCCGGAAAGGCAATGTATTTTATACCGCTTCGATCATGCACCGGGGCACTACGACCGTAATCGCCGCGGCTCCGATCACACCTGTAGTGCTGGCGCGAATCGTTCCGGGGATTGGCGCTTTGAGTCTCGGCGAGCGGACGGGGTTTGCCGGCACCGTTCCCGCCGCTTATAACGGATTAGGCGTGTTGGATTTCTCGGACACCTGGTTCGATCCGATTCAAGTCGCACGGTGGGATCATCCACAAAAAACCGATACCGCGGCGCTTTTCGTTACGACCCGTCCGTCCGCGGTCCTCGGCGCAATCTTCGGTCATGGAATCTCATCGAGCAATGGCATCGACTCGGCGGAGTTTGCTGTCATCTCTTTCTCGGTTCTGGCAGGCCTGTTGCTCGCTGTCGAGATGGTCTCTCTGGTCATTGGAGTATCGCTTAGCCGTTCCATAACGGGCGCGGTTCATGGCCTCTACGAGGGCACTCTCCAGATCGCAAAAGGCGACTTCGGATGGCGTATTCCGGTGAAGGGCGCGGATCAACTTGCGGATCTCAGCCGGTCATTCAATAACATGGCCGGTCAGATCGAAAATCTGGTGGTGGTGGCGAAGGAAAAGGAGCGGCTTCAGTCGGAAGTTGAGATCGCAAGCGATGTCCAGAACCAGCTTTTCCCGCACTCGGCGCCGACGCTGCGAACGATCGAACTCATCGGTATTTGCCAGCCGGCCCGCATGGTTTCGGGGGACTACTACGACTATCTGTGCCTGCCCGACGGCAATCTCGCGCTGGCAATCGGGGATGTGGCCGGCAAGGGCATTTCCGCCGCGCTGCTGATGGCTTCGATTCAGTCGATCATGCGGACGCAGATTGCGGCGGGATTGCCGCTTCTGGCGGCCGCGGTCAACGGCCAGACTGCGAACTGTTTTTCGACTTCGAATACGGTGGCGCAGTTGAATCGCCAGCTTTACGCGAGCACGGCGCCGGAAAAGTATGCCACCTTCTTTTTCGGGGTTTACGACGAGACGTCGCGAATGCTGACCTATACGAACGCGGGTCACCTTCCGCCGTTGCTGCTGCGGGGAGGAGAAGTGACACTGCTCGATGTGACGGGTACCGTGGTGGGGGCGTTCCCCGCCATCCGGTACGAAGAACAGAAGCTGGAGATTCAGCCGGACGATCTGCTGATTGCCTATACGGACGGAATTACCGAACCCGAAAACGCTTACGGAGAGGAATTCGGGACGGAACGTCTGGCGGAGATCGCGCAGCGCCACCATCGCAGCGAGCCGAGGGAGATCGTGGCGAAGATCATGGAAGCGGTCAGGCATTGGAGCACCGCGCCGGAACTGCCGGACGACATGACTGTGGTGATCGCCCGGGGCCGGCGGTAGTGGTGACTCCGCGGAAAGTCCTGACGCCTCGCCAGATGGGCGAGGTGGACCGGGCCACGATCGAGGCGGGAATTCCCGGAATCATTCTGATGGAAAACGCCGCGCAGCGCGTGGTCGAGTACATCGCAGCGCACTTCGCGCCGGTCGGGGAGCAGCGGATCGTCGTCGTCTGCGGCAAAGGCAACAACGGCGGCGACGGTCTGGCGATCGCGCGCCAGTTGCACGTCCGGTTCAATCCGCGCTGGCTGCGGGTGGTGCTGGCCGCCGATCCGGAGGAATTGCGCGGCGACGCGGCGCTGAATCTCGCGATGCTGCGGGCGGCGGGTTTGCAGGAGTACCGCGATTTCGGTCCTGAGATGCGCCCGGCGACGCTTGTCGTCGATGCGGTTCTGGGCACCGGGTTGACGGGGGCCGCGAGCGGCCGGGCGCTCGACGCCATTCTCGAAATCAATTCCTCGTTTCCCTTCGCGAAGGTGGTTGCGGTCGATATTCCGTCCGGTCTTTCCGGCGAAAGCGGCGTGCCTCCCGGGACCTACGTGCGCGCGGATGCGACGGTTACGTTCACCGCGCCAAAGGTCTGCCATGCGATGCCGCCGGCTTGCGATCTGATGGGCGACCTGGTGATCTGCGCCGATCGGTTCGCCTCCGCTCCTTGTATGAAGGTGACGAGAGCGTTCAACTGTCGCTCATAACGCCGGAAAGCATTGCGCCGCTGTTTGCGCCGCGTCCGAGCGATTCGAATAAGGGCAAGTACGGGCATGTTCTGGTGGTGGCGGGAGCGCGGAGAAAGCCGGGCGCGGCGGCGATGGCGGGAATTGCGGCATTGCGCGCAGGCGCGGGTCTGGTGACGGTCGCGTGTCCCGAATCGGCGCTCGCGGCAGTCTCGATGCACAGCCCGGAATTGATGACCGAGCCTCTTCCGGAGACCGATTCGGGCGAGATTTCGCGCGCGGCCTTCGAGCAGATTGTGGAACTGGCCGGCAAGCGAACGTCTGATCGCGATCGGGCCGGGAATCGGAACGTCGGACGAAGCCCGGGACGTCGTTCTGCGGCTGTTCGATCAGGCGCCCGAACCGATGGTGATCGATGCGGATGCTCTCAATTGCCTTGCGGGCGCCGACTGGACGGGAAAAAACGAAGCCATTCGCGTGCTCACGCCGCATCCGGGCGAGATGAGCCGGCTGGCGGGCCGGTCGATCCCCGAAATTCAGGCGGACAGGATCAATGTTGCGCGCTCGTTTGCTTCAGGCCGGAATGTCACGGTCGTGCTCAAGGGGGAGCGGACGCTGATCGGCTTTCCGGACGGACGCGTCTGGATCAATCCGACAGGGTCTCCTTCCATGGCCACCGGCGGCACCGGCGACATTCTGACTGGAATGGTCGGCGGGCTGTTGGGGCAATTCCCGAAGGATCATGACCGGGCGGTCGCGGGCGCGGTTTATCTGCACGGTCTGGCGGGTCAAATCGCCGCTCGCCACGAGACCGAACAGACGATGATCGCGACCGATCTTCTGCAAGTATCTGGCCGAGGGCATGCGTGCCATCACAAACGTTCCGCACGCGGTCTGAGGAGGAAACCATCGCCCTCGGCCGCGCACTCGCCGCGCGAGCTTTCAGCGGGCGCAGTGTTGTTGATCGGCGAGTTGGGGGCGGGGAAGACCACTCTGGCAAAGGGAATCGTGGAGGGACGCGGCGGGGCATCGGCGGATGAGGTTTCGAGCCCGACTTTCACGCTGATTCACCAGTACGGGGATCGGCGATTTATCACATCGATCTGTATCGCCTGGACGAAGTGCGGGAGGTCGAGAGCCTCGGTCTCGACGATCTGTTCGCCAGCGGGTCGCTGGTGCTGCTGGAGTGGGCCGAGCGGTTTCCCGATCTGCTGCCGCGGCAGAGAACGGAGATCCGATTGCGTGCGCTCCCGGACGACAGCCGCGAGATTCAGATGTCGCCACGATGGGTTAGCATCGTTGGCATGGCATCCTGGAAACTTCGAACACCCGACGCTGGAACATCCGGCGCTCGAACACCTCGCCGCAACGCCCGATGTTTTTCACGCGCTGCTCGCCGGGCGTCACCGACGAGCAGGTGTACTGGAAGCCGACGCCCGACAGGTTCTCGATGGCCGAGCTTTTCGAGCACCTCTCGCATGTCGAGGCGCATTATTTCCGGAGCGGGATCGATCGTATTCTGGCTGCGGGAGATTCGCGAGATCGAGCCGTATGACCAGAATGCGTATTACGCGGCGGGCGCATATTCGAATCGCGATGCGGAAGAGTCGCTTGCCCATTGGGAGGAGCAGCGCGAAGCCAATGTCGACTTCCTGCGCGGTCTCGATCCGGGAGTTCTGACCCGCCAGGCCCGCCATCCGTCGATGGGTGAAGTTACATTCGCCAATCTCCTGAGCGAATGGGCGCTTCACGACCTGGGACATGTCCGGCAAATGGCCGAACTGGTTCGCGCCCAGCTGTATTATCCGGAGATCGGTCCGTTCCAGGCGCAATACAGCGTGAGGCCGTGATCCCTGTAGCGCTGAGCATCGCCGGTTCCGATCCCAGCGGCGGCGCAGGCGTTCAGGCCGATCTCAAGACTTTCCATCAGCTCGGTGTTTACGGCACGGCCGCGATTACGCTGATTACCGTTCAGAACACCACCCGAGTCTCGCGGGTTGAGACCCTCGATCCGGCACTGGTGGCGGAGCAAATTACGGCGGTGCTCGAAGACATGCAACCGCGAGCAGCCAAAACCGGGGCACTGGGTACCGCGGCCATCATCGAAGCGGTCGGCAGGCGCTGGCGTGAGGCTCCGCCGGGGTGCCCTCTGGTGGTCGATCCCGTTATGATCAGCAAACATGGAACGCCGCTGATGGATGCCGCCGCGCGCGAGGCGTTGCGGGATTTCCTGATTCCGCAAGCGGCTCTGGTGACACCCAATCTGCCCGAGGCTGCGGAGCTGGCCGAAATGTCCGTGGAGACTGCGGATCAGATGAAAGAAGCGGCCATCCGGATTGCACGCGCCGGATCGCCGTCCTTGCCGGTCTCAGTCCTGATTAAAGGCGGCCACCTGGCGGGACCGGATTTTAAAGATGAAACGCTGGATATCCTTTACCATCACGGCGTGTTCACCGAGTTTCGTGCGCCGCGCGTTGACACTCGTCATACCCACGGCACGGGATGCACATACTCCGCGGCCATCACGGCGTTTCTTGCGCGTGGGTTTTCGATGCTGGATGCCGTAGCCGGCGCGAAACGGTTCGTTGACGAGGCGATCCGCACCGCGCCCGGCTTGGGGGCGGGCGCGGGTCCGCTGAATCACTGGGCCGATCCCGGAAAGCATTCGCTATAATCTGTCTTCGCTATAATCTGTCTTCCCGCGATGACGAAAGTACAAAAGCACTTCCGGCTGCAAAGGCCGCTCGACGAAGCCCTGATGCAGCAGATCGCCGACGCGAATTCGATCTATGGGATCGAGCGCATCCAGATCGCTCCCTCCCGCGAGGAACTTATGGTGGAGTTTGACGCCAGCCGCCTGCGCACGCCTGAGGTCGAGACCGCGCTGCAGCGAGCCGGAATTCCGGTTACCTCCGTTTTTTTGGCCGATTAGGCCCGCGCAGCGCGTTTTCCCGGCGGTAAAACGGGAACTTTTACGGCCGGCGGCGTCAATAAGAGAGTGAAAGCCTTGCTACTACCGAGTGACGAGGAACTCTACCGGCTGATGAGGAAAGGCAACCAGGATGCGTTCGCGCAACTGTACGAGCGGCGCGCGCCCGCGCTCCACCGCTACGCGCTGCACGCCTCCGGGAGCCCGGCTGTCGCCGAAGAGGTCTCAAATGAGGTCTTCCTGCAGCTCATGGGGGAATTCTCGCGCTTCGATGAGACCAAAGGTTCGCTGGAGAGCTTTCTTTTCGGAATCGCGCGCAATCTGATCCGCATGGCGCGGCGTCAGGGTCCGGTAGAGGAAGCGGTCGAGCAGGCGTTCGAGCACGACATTGTAGGCGACCTCATCAGCGATGAGACGACGGCGGCGCTGCATCGAACGCTGCGGGATCTTCCGGAGCGCTACCGGGATGTGGTTGTTCTTTGCGACCTGGAAGAGCGGAGCTACGAGGATGTGGCTCGTTTGATTGGACGGCCGGTGGGAACGGTGCGGTCGCGGCTCCATCGCGCCCGGGCGCTTCTGGCGGCAAAACTCAAACGGCTGAATACGCCGTCGGAGGTTTATTCGAGATGACATGCGCGGAGGGAATTGCCGAACTGGTGGAGTGCGCGCGATACGGGATGAAGCCGGGACGCGGTTTGCGGGTCCATCTTTATCGGTGCACCCGTTGTGCGGAGCGCTGGGACGCGGAACGGCAATTGACGGACCGGTTCCGGTCCATACGGATGACCGCTGAGCGCTGGCCGGTTCCGGATGAGCAGCGGCAGCTTTTGCTTTCTCGTTTCGCGCTCGCTTACCCGGCAAATCAGCCGCGCGGGAGAGCCGGCTGGTCGTGGATTTTGGCTTTCGGCGCCGCGGCAGCGCTGCTTCTGGCAGTTTATGTGGGCCATGTGGCCGGGACGCGTACCCGGCCGGCGCATTCCCAGGCAGTCGCGACGCACAAGGTCCGGCCTGACGAAACGGTGCTCTACGAAGCGAGTACTGACGCCAGTGCCCTTTCGAGCGACGATTTCATCGCTGTCCCCTATGCTCCGCCGCTGGCCCAAGGGGAGATTGTACGGGTGGTTCATACGGATTTGTACCCTCAGGCTCTGGCAAGTCTTGGATTCAGCCTGGACCCGTCATTCCCCGGGGATACTCCGGCGGACATTGTGGTCGGCGAAGACGGTATTCCGCGAGCGGTGCGGATCACCGAAGCTGCACAGCAGTGAACTTTTAAAGAGGTCTTATGAAGAGGATAAGCATATTTTCCGTTTTGCCGCTGTGCGCGGCGACATTGCTGGCGCAGGGTCCCCCGGATCGAGGGTTTGGGCCGCGGGAATTCGGCGGGTTCGGCGGCCGCGGCGGCCTGATGGGCGCCGGGCCGGCGATGAGAACGCCGGTGACCGGCGCTCCGTACTCGGCTACCGAAACGCTGACGACCCAGCAGGCTCTCGCGAACGGCAACCAGATCACCCGGACGCAGACCTCGACGGTGGCGCGTGACAGTCAGGGACGGATCAGCACCTCTGAAACCTTTACGCCCGCGGCATCAACGGATAAAGCCCCCTACACCATTCAGACGATTTTCGATCCGGTGGCAGGCTTTCGATATGAACTCAACTCATCGACAATGACCGCGATCCGCATGCGGCTGCCGAAAGCCCGACCGGCGGAGGGCGCAGCGAGACCCCGCGCGCTGGAGAATCGCCCCAATGTCACCTCGGCGACTCTTGGCACCTCAGCTATCAACGGCGTATCGGCCTCGGGTACTCAGATTACGGAGACGATTCCCGCGGGCGCGATCGGGAACGCCCAGCCAATTCAGACTGTCCGCGCCACCTGGGTTTCTTCCGAACTGAAAGTCCCGGTCCAGATCAAGTCGGCCGACCCGCGCTTCGGCACATCCGATATGGAACTCACAAATATCGTTCAGGCGGAGCCGAATGCGTCGCTCTTTGTGGTCCCCGCGGGATACACGATCAAAGAGGGCGGGCGTGGTCCCGGACCGGATGGAAGAAGGGGACCCGGCGGCGCCAGGCGACCCGCTCCGCCTCCGCAGTGATCGCGTCGTCTGGAATTCCGCCTCACCTGCGCGTCCGGCCCGCCGCGCGAGCATCTGAGGGTTCCTGAGCGTCACGAAACGAAAGGCATACCAGGCGGCCCTCGTCGGCGCAAACCGATGAGTTTTCCGATGGATTACCGAGATTCGCGAGCGTGGCCGGATTATAGGGAATTGCGGAATTGCCGGCGGCATTGGGAGCCATCACGGGGTTGAACTCGTGAGCGAGGTTGTCCACTTGTACTCCTGTAGCGAAGCCTGCCAGCGTGTTGCCCATGATGACGGGGCTCTTCGTCTGGACTCCGTTGTCGGCCACTTCGATCCCCTCGCCGCTTTGCCCCGCTCCGGTGAGATTATTTCCGGTCACTGTGAAATC
Organism: Terriglobia bacterium; assembly: GCA_963831795.1. Taxonomy (GTDB): domain Bacteria; phylum Acidobacteriota; class Terriglobia; order Bryobacterales; family Bryobacteraceae; genus BOG-234. The sequence continues at coordinate 174,229 of CAWHSB010000015.1, forward strand.
GTGGTCGGAGGAGAAGAAAAGAAACCCGGAACCGGCGAATGTGCCGGTGTTGCCGCAGATTTGAGCCCCGTCCACATTGCCGGCGAATACCAGCGCCGCATAGCCGCTGACAGCCGACGAAATCCGATTTCCACAAAATATTAATCCCGGGCCGCCGAGCTCCATATTTGGTCTTCCCGATGAAACAGCGTGAGTTTCCGGCAAACATGCGTGGGCCGCGAAGCAAAGGACGCTTCGAAAAATCGAGGCGCAACCGCAAGCGGAATCCCAGACTAGATACCCGACGAAACATGGTCAGCCCGCGCGGTCGACGTGGCGCGGAGGTAGCCGTCAGCCGGACCTCAACCGAGTTACGGGCTGCTGGCCATTTTGCAGAGTTCTAACGGGAGATCCTGCGCGAAGTGCACCCGCGTCGTTTGGCTCAGGCGCGCCAGAATGCCGCGCCAGAATGCCGTTGACTGATCATGATATATTGCCTACAATATAGGCGGATAACAGAAGACCGTCCGCATTTCGCCGGTTCTATGTCGGAGACATTGGGAACTTTCGAACAAGCAGTGCTGCTCGCGATCGTGAGGTTGCGAGACGACGCCTACGGCCGCGCGATTCTGCGGGAAGTGCAGGAACGATTGGAGCGTGAGGTCGTCGCCGGCGCTGTGCATGCCACGCTCGAACGGCTGGAAGGTAGGGGGTTGATCCGGTCCAGCCTCGGGCTTGGCACCCCGATTCGCGACGGCCGATCGAAGCGATTTTATCGGCTTGAGGCTGCCGGCATAGAGGCGCTCAATGATGCCCATGTTGCAATGAACAATCTTTGGCGCGGTATTCGCTGGCCGTTGAAAGCGTTCCGATGGAAGACAATCTAAAACCGGCCGAAGATTCCAGCAGCCCGCCCCAATGGGCGGACGGCTTGTTGCGTTCGTTTCTAGAGCCTGACCAGGCAGAGACAGAGTCTGGAGATTTGCTCGAAGCGTATCGGGATTCGATTCGCCCGCAACGTGGCCGATGGCGCGCCGATCTCTGGTTTGTTCTGCAAGTCGCTGGCTACATCGCGCGCGCAAACATAATAAGCTTTCGGCGCTGCCTGGTCAGCGGTGGGGTTGTACTCTTTTGGCTAACCCTCCTCCTCTTAGGTGGTGGTATAACCTTACTGGCAACCATCGTCGGCTCGGCGGCAACCGTGATTTCCGTCCCGGTGCTGGCTCTCAGTAGCAGACTTTCTGCGGCAATCAAGCTCGGTGCCCTTTGGGTGGTTTATTTGATCTTCTATCTCGTCGTTTCGACGGGGATGGCCTGGTTCCCTTATTGCTTCAAAACGCCCACCCATTTGGCTGTTGGCCAGGAGTTCTGTGCGGACTCGGGTTGTTTCGCAGTAGACAAGGTCGAGAAAACCGATGGAGGATCGGAAGCCACCTACACGTTGTTCTGGCACCTTGCCAGCAACGACAGACAACAGGCAAAGCATTTCCCCGGTAATGGTCTGGAGTTTTATATGGTCGATGAACGCGGACGTACGTTCAAGTTGCCGCCGAGTGCCAATCAGGATCCCCTGGACGTGATGTTGCCGGCCGGTGAGACAGTCCGCCACGCCATGACCTTCAATATTCCGTCGGACGTTCGCAAACTTTACCTGACCGCGAAATACCGCCATTACACTTTCCAGAGTCTGCTTCCTGGTGAGCTTTCTTTGGTGCGATTGCCTCCCTCGAAGCTGATAGAAATTCAGTAGCCGATTCAAGGTCTCGGACTCAGACTCGCCGATGAGCCTCAGAATCTCTTTGATCATTTGGACAGCCGTGCACAGAGCCCGATCCAAAGTATTTTCGCGGTTCCTGGCGCTGGCCAAAAACCCTGGTCGATTTCGCGGTTTTCGATGCCCGTTTGGCCGTCACTTCGAGAGGTCCGGTTCGCAGGGCTTTAAGCTATTGCTTTCGGCCATGCGACCGAACCATCATATTACGCGGCCACCGCGGTTGCATCGCGCCTGTAGTTCCACGGCATCCACTCCGCCGGGCGCACGGTCAGCTTCCGCGGGATGCCGGAGCAACTCCGTCAGGTAGTCGAACGGGTTGACCTTGTTCAGTTCGCAGGTGTGGATCAGGCTCATGAAGAGATCGCCCACCCGCGCTCCGTTCATCGTCTTATAGAAGAGCGCGTTCTTACGGTGCAGGATCGCTTTCTTCAACGCCCTCTCGACGACATTGTTATCGAGCGGTGCGCCCTGTTGCCGCAAAAACAACGTCAGTTTCGTCCAGTGCCTCAGTAAATAAGAGATCGCCTTGCCCAGCCCGGAGTTCGGTTCCGTCTTGTGCTCCGCAAACTGAGCCTCCATCCACTGGCGCAGTTCCTCCATCACCGGCGCGCTGTGCGTCTGGTGAAACGTCAGCCTTTCCTCCGGCGTCAGACCGCGATCCTTCGCTTCGGCATCGAAGCCGTATACCGCGCCCAGCGACTCCAGCACATACCGGCATTCATCGGGAAAGCTCTCCGCGACCTCCGTAAACTGCCGCCTTCCGTGCGCGAGGCAGTTGGCCAGCAGGATTTCGACTCCCGTCAGCTTCGGCGTGTTCCGCGATAACGCATCGCACATCTGGATCGGCGGAGCCAGTCCCGGCGCGCGTTGCTTCAGGACATCGGCGAGGTTTTCGCCCGCGTGCTTCCATCCGCTGAAGTACAGCGCGATCTTCCACTCGCCGCAGATCGATACGATGCCGCTGGTGAACGTTCCCGTGCGGCCGTCGTCCGTACTGCGCACCAGCTGTCAGTATCCGCATGCTGGTGTCGTCGTTGTGCACCACACCGCCCTGCGCCGCCTGCCGGATTAACTCGTCCAGCACGGGTTTGACCAGCTTCGCGGCTGCCTCCATCAACTCCCACTGCGTTGCGCCGGGAGCGGCATCCCCAGTTGTCCTTCCAGCCGCTCCATCCGGTTGAAGGGCATTCCAGTACCATACTTCAACAGCGCGATCATCGCCACGGCGGTGGGATCGAACTTTTCCGGGCCCGCCGACTGCGGTTCGCTGGCGGTGAATACCTCACCACAGGCATTGCAGCGCAGCCGTTCCATCTCGAACACAGTCGCTTTCAGCGGCGCTTGTCCCACAATGCGGATCAGCGTCGCCGGTTCTTTCTGGCGGTACACTCTTCCTTCGCGACATTCCGGGCAAGGGTCGCCGGACTGTAGCGTGGCATGCGCGACGGCGACTCTGTTGGCTCCCGTAAATGCGGCTGCGCCGTTGCGCCCATGTCCCGATGGCGCCGGTTTCTCCGGTTGCGGCGGCGTATCGACTGCGGCGGGTGGTGCTTTCGGTTCCAGCACGGCACTGGTTTTCTCCGTGTTCCGCCACTGCACTAACCTTTCCGCCATCGCATGCACTGCCGTTTTAAGCGTCCGGCCGTCGGTCTCATTCAGAGGCGCCCGCATGGCGTCGTCGATAATCCTGTCCAGTTCATCCACATTCACATCGATCCGCCGCCGGGATGATTTCTTCTTCATAGATCACTCAGCAACTCACGAAAACGCCGTGTCAGCGCAAACCCCAGCACCTCTTTAATGGAGCGGTTCGGTATGTAACTGTTGGATGCCTTGCCCCGCCCCGTCGTCTGGCCCATCAGCACCCAGTTGGCGGCGCGATAGCAGGTCCCGCGAAAACGGCCGGGATCGATGAAGGTCTCGGCGAAGTAGACCGGATGGCTGTACATCCGCTCCCAGTCTCCGGACAGCGCGGCGGCTATGCGGCCCAGAATGTGCGAAGCCAGATGCGGAACTTTGATCCACGGCAGAATCAGGAAGCGCGTGTTGTAAGCAATGAATCGAATGTTGCGACGGCGCGCTTCGGCACTCCATCCTATATAACGGTCGCGGCTGCCCAGATGACGAGGCGCCGAACTCCATGCCATGCAGGCGATGGGACGTCCTTGCGCCCACACCAGATACTTCAGGTGCTCGCCCACCGGCTGCTCATAGCCAAGATAATGATGCTGTTCCATCAGGCTGTTGAACAACGGCTCGTCGGCGGTTTTTCTGACCTGTTGCAGCGAGATCGGGCGGATGTCGGCGAGCGTGCCGTTGAGCGGCGTCGTGTCGATCAGCATCGCTTGTGGCCGCTCGCGCTGAGCCAGTGGATTAGGTGGCCGAAAACGAATCACGGGCAACTCGATCTGCCCGGCGCGATGCAGCATCAGTAATAAGCCGCGGCAGACCATATCGCGCAGAGCGCCGTTGGCCTGCTTCCATTGCCAGGCCTCGCAGAGTTTCTCCGACAGTCTGCGCCGGCTTGCCCTGGGATGGTCAGCGATTAACCTGCGGATGAAATCGATCTCTTCAGCAGTAACTGTGCGGCCCCGGTATCTCCATTCCGGCATTCTGTCGCCAGTGTGGCAGAGTCAAAGTTGGAACGCAAGGGGGTTGGCGTACTTTTTTTATGCGCTCACCTGCCGCCATACCGGTGGCGCTTCGGCATCCGGGTTCGCAGCTGCCAGCAGTAACTGCGCCTGATGCGCACGCAGGGTTCGCGCCGGCTCAGTTCCGGTTGGCCACCATTTGAAACGACCCTTAGACAGTCGCTTTGTGGCGAGCCAGAACCCCTGGCCGTCATAGGCCAACAGTTTTATCGCTGTGCCCCGGCGGCTGCGGAAGATGAACAGACAGCCGGAGAACGGATCGGCGGCCAGTTTTTCCCGGCATAGCTGCGCCAGAGAATCGATGCCCTTCCTGCCGTCGATGGCGTCTATCGCAACCAGGATGCGCAGTTGCGGCGTGATCTGGATCAGGACGCCGACTCCCACAACTCCCGGCTGAGCATCGCCAGATATGAAACCGGAGCGCCCTTCACCTGGATTCGCAGCTTGCCCCTGCGGCCTTCCAGCTCAATCATGCATTCGGGAATCGATTCTGCCTGCGGCGCCACCAACTCAACGAATGACGGCGAACCCGGTTGCTGCGGAACCTCTCCCATCGGCGCCATGCGCCGCTTCAGATCGTCCCACGCCACATGCAACTCCCTGGCGGTTCGATTAATCCCTTCCTTCCGGGCCACCTCGACAGCAGCCGACCAAAGCTCAGCGGGTATCCGGGCTTTCCCGCTACGATTGCTTCTCCATTCTTCGAAGCGTGCTTTTGCTTCGCCGAGTGTCATCATCGGGGCTTTATTGCGCGGCATGGGCGTCCTCTTCGCCGGAAATCCGGCGGCAGAACGACCTTAACAGTTATCCGCAGCGGATTTCATGCAGGCTTGCCGAAAACTCACGAAACAGCAGGCAGAACGAACGTGTTGTCCGAGAAAACCGTCTCGGGATTGCCGGCGCTCGAATCTCCATCGAGAAACCGTACCTCAGGTCCCGGACCGGTATCGAGGTTGATATAAGCTCCGTGGACGTTCAAATTGACGAATCGCGAGTAAGACCCCCAAACACAAGACCCCCGGAAGTCGCCGCCGGATATCTCAATGTTTGCCGAACCCTCGGAAACCATAATCTGATTCGCCAGCCCGGGTGCTGTCGCCTGGCAGTTGAAATGCGAATTCTGCAGAACGATATCGGCCATTCCCGTGGCTGTCTGGAACTGCCCTCCCTCCGGGTCGATAACGGAACTGGTCACGTTGTCCAGCAGCAGGTCGCGGTCGTCGCCGTGAACAAAGTTCATGATTCCGGGACCGGTCGAGTTGTTCCAGTCCCGGAAAACCGTGTGGAAATACTGTTCCAGGGAAATCAAACCGACCTGGAAGCCGTTCACGGAATTCAGCCCTTCCATCACCAGGTTATAACGGGTTTCTGACTGGACGTCCGCGATACCGTATGGATTTACGCCGTCATTCGAATAGTTGTGAACCAGCGGATACATCAGGTCCAGTTCGCTGCCGTTGACTGATTTGACGATATTGCCCTCGCTGTTGAATGGCGTTCCGCTGAAAACATCGCCGCTCTGAAGATAGACCGCATCTCCCGCCTTGAACCTGGCCGCGTCTTCCGGGTTCAGGAGCGTAACGGTCATTCCGCCCCTGGTAACCGGCGACATCCCGTATTTCTGAAAGTCATGCCAGGATATAGCCGAAAGCGGGCCAAAAACTGTCGCGTGCGGTTCGGCCGGCAAAGTGGAGTTGAACACGACTCCATACATGTTCAGCGTCAGGTTGTCATACCAGAGGCCGATAGCGGTCGGACTGTGCGGCAGCGAATTGATCCAGCAGGCGCCTCCGGTAAAAACGATCGTCCCGCCGCCGGCTTTGCCAACCGAATCGATAATCTTCTGAATTCCCGGCACGTCGTCATGAGATGCGTTGTTGCCGCAGGTGAAGACCGAAGTGGGCGTGGCGAGAACCCAGGCGTTCGCCGTGGCGCAGGAATAAATGCCGGTCGCGCCTGAGAGCAAAGTGAAAGAATCGCCCGGGGCGCAGGAAAGCGGGAGACTATTTCCGGCGGGATGCGCCGCGGCGGTATCCGACTGGACGTTTGGACTCGCGGCAGCATTGACCATTATGGTCGCGGACGCGCTCACCGGAGCAAAACCCGCGCCGGAATACACAGCGGTAATCGTGTTCGCCCCCAGGGCCAGACCGCTTCCGCGTACGGTCAATGACGCCGTCGCCACACCAGCCGATCCCCTGAGAAGCGCCGAACCCATCGGGGCGCTTCCCGCCATGAAAATCACCGTCCCGGTGGGAGTATTGCTCCCGGCGGCTGCCGTTATTGTTGCCGCGACCTGAGTCGAGCCCGACGAAGCGATGGTCGCCGGACTTGCGGAGACTGTCATAGCTGTCGTAACCGGAGAGGCGGCGACATTAACCGCGACCCACGCCGAAGTCCCGGCGGCACTACCGGCGGTTATGTACGTTGCGCTGATCGTGTTGGAGCCTGGCGACAGATTCGTGCCCATGACCGTGAGCACCGCAGTTCCGGCTCCGCCGGATACGGTTACTGCCGCGGTTCCCAGCGGAACGCTTCCATTTGCGAAAGCGATCTTGCCTCCCGTTGCGAGAGTGCCGGCCGACGCTTTGATGGTCGCGGTCAGCTGAGTTGACTGAGTCCTGGTGATGCTCGCCGGCGCGGCGGTCAGAGTCGCGGAGAGAGTTGTTAATGCCCCAGTCACGCTCACGGGAATGGAACCGGAAGACGACGAGAATCCGACGGCTCCGGGGTAAGTAACGGTTATCTGATCGCTCCCGATCGCGAGACCCGCCCCTTTCAATGTGAACGCAGCGATCGCCGAGGAACCCACCGTCGAGAGTTTGGCCGACCCGATTGTGGTGCTGCCCGAGGCGAACGTTACGGCGCCGGTTGGAACCATGCTTCCCGAGGCGGCAGTAACAGTCGCGGTAAGCACGGTTGATCCGGTTTGCGTCATGCTTGCGGGAGTCGCGGTGACAATCGTGGTCGTGGCGATCGGGGTGGGAGTGACCGTTACGATTGCCGCCGCCGCTCGACCCGCTGAAGTTGCCGGTTGCCGACATAGCTTGCGGTGATGGTGTTGGGTCCAATCGACAGTTTTGAGCCATTGACGGTAAGCGCCGCGAGCGCGCCGGTCGAGGATGCCATTAAGCTCGCCTGCCCAAGTGAGGTCCTGCCCGTCGCGAATGTGACGACGCCTGTGGGAGAGATGTTTCCCTCGGTCTGTTTCACGAGCGCGGTCAATACGGTCGAATTGTTCTGCGAGATACCGGCCGGGCTCGCTGTGAGAACGGCCGAAGTGGCGGTAACGCCGGCAGACACCGTCACGGTTGCGGCCGCTGTCGAGGCACTGAAGTTTCCCGCCGGCGTATAGCTGGCCGTGATCGCGTTATTTCCAACGGCGAGGCTGCTTGCCTTGACACTAAGCGTGGCCGTAGCGGTAGACGATGACCCGCTGATCAAGGCTGCAGAACCCAACGGGGTTCCCGCAAGGCTGAACGCTACCGAGCCCGTCGGCGCATTGCTGCCCGCCACCGCCGTGATCGAAGCCGTCAAAGCCGTCGTTCCCGAGGATGTAATTGCAGCGGGGCCTGCCGAGAGAGTCGCTTTCGTTCCGACCGCGGGGGCGAGACTGGTCCAGCCGGTCACAAGGTTATAAGCGTCCACCGAACCCAGCCCAGTCGCGAGATCGTAGCCGGCCGCCGCCGCATAACCAAACGAACCCGAACCACATCCCTTGCTGCCCAGAGCGCAGGGAACGACGTTATTGCCTTTTGTAATGTCGTGGAACAATCCTGTCGTGCTCGCGGCGAGGGAGTAGAGCGAGGGATTGATGTTGCCGAGGCCCGGCTTTGCGAGCGCGCCTTTCGCCGTCAGATATTGATTGAGAATCGCGACGATTCCCGCAAACGACGGCGAGGAGGCGGAGGTCCCTCCCACAGAGATAAGGCCGCCGGAGTAGATCACATATCCGTCGTGGTCTCCGGATGCGGTGAGCGAAACATCAGGCACGTCGCGGGTTTGGTCGTTTGGCACGCCGGGGCCGGTCTGCCACCACGGTTTTGCATAAAGCGCGCTTGCGCCTCCGCCGCCCGAGGCAAGTCCGTAGCCCTGCGAGGTGTCGTTCCAGGCTTCTTCCGGGATGTAAGACAGGGCCGATTTCAGTCCCGAGCCGTTTTGAGCGCTCCAGTAATTCGAGCTGCCCTCGTCAAATTCGCTGCCGCCGACGGCAGTCACTTCGGGGATATCGGCCGGAAAAGTAACAGCCGGTCCCTGGCTCGCGGCCCGCTCCCCATCACTGTCACAACCAGCCGCACCGGAATCTCCCGAAGCGTTTAACCAGGTGATGCCCTCCGCGTTCGCCTGTTGCGCGAGCGTCCGGAAAGACAAGGTGGCGGCAGTTTCACATCCTCCATAACTCACGCTGATCACGGGCGCCAGGTTCTGATCAATCGCGTATTCGACGGACTGGAACACGTTCTGCGAGTAGACATAGATGATCGTCGCGTTCCGCGCGACCGCGCCGGACCATTCAAGATCGAGATTTGCTTCTATCCGATCGCTCTGGTTGGTGCCAGGATCGGATCCCACCAGGACGAGTTGCGGGTCCTTTGCCGGGAGAGCGAACTGGGCGCGAAAGGCACGGATGTCGGAAAGATTAATGTCCGTCTGCCCGGCAATGACGAGTTTCTGGCCGGCTCCGTCGAAACCCTCGCTGTAGAGCGCCTGGATGTCGTAGATGGTGGCGAGATCCGCGGGGCCAATGTAGTGGAAGCCGTTTGAAGCGTTGAAGTCCGGAATGGCTTTGAATGTTTGCCGCTGCGGCTCCGGACGAAAATCGTCCAGGCCTCGAATCGCGTCGACCACGCCCATCAGCGAAGCGGGAATCAGCGGATCGGTCGCGTTCGCGAAGTGGCTCTTGCCATCGGCCTCGTAGTGATGGAGTTCGGTACGGAATGCGTCCCGAACCTGACCCGCGGTTCCGCTGAAGGCGATCCAGTTGTGCGCCCGAGCAACCTGGTCGACGGTAAAGCCCTGAGACTGCAGCCAGGACGCGAGTTGGGCAAGGTCGTTATCGCTTACGCCGAACCGCTCACCGTATTCTTCGGGCGTAAGCCAGCGCTGATAGTCCGGTGAAGAGGGATTGCGCTGGTCCTCAAGGAGTTGGTCGAGAGCGGCAGCCTGCTCATTTGTTTGACCGAGGATGATTCGCATTCCGTGGATCGGCGCGGAAAGATCGAGCGCACCCCGATCGCGTTCGGGAATCGCGCTTCGATTGACATTCCCTCGCAGCGCAACGGCGCCCGCGCCTTCAACGACACCGCGGATCCTGCTTTCCGGCGCGCCGAATCCAGGAGTGATGAGCGAGAACAAGCCGCAAAGCAGGGCAATGCGAGACGTGACCTTCCCGGGCGGGTATGACAAAAGACAACCTCCGGGGAACTATCGGCGGACCGGAGGTCGGACATTAGCCGGGCACGGTGTATACTCGCGCCCATGCGAGTTCGCTTTATTGCCTTCCTGATCGCGATGCCGATCGCGCAGGGGAGCGCGTCAGCGCAGCAACCAGGCAGCGGCGTCCCGGACATGCAGGCGATTGCCCTGGGACTTGGGGTGAAGTGCGAGTTCTGTCACGCCGGACCGCGAGCCGCCGAGACAACGACGGCAAACGCGCCTTCGAAAATGGCGGTTGCGCGCTCCATGATCGCCATGACGCGCGAGCTCAATGCCCGAATCTTAGAGGCGACGGGAAAGACTCCGGCCAATGCCACACAGGTGACATGCGTAACCTGTCATCGCGGGGTGACGATTCCGGGCCAACTGTCGGACATCGTCGCGAAGACGGCCGTCGAAGAGAGCCCGGAGGAGGCCGTTGCTCAATACCGAGACCTGCGCCAGCGCTATTACGGAGGTCAAAGCTATGATTTTCGCGAGGAAACGCTGCTCGAAGCCGCGCAACGGGTAGTCCGGATCAACCCTCTGGATTCAATTCCACTGCTTCGATTGAATCTGGAGTATTACCCGAAATCAGTCCGGAGCTATATCCAGATTGCGTATGCGTATACCCGGAAACTGGACGATGAAGCAGCTATCGCCGCGCTGGAGAAGGCTCTGGAAATTGAGCCGGAAAACGGGGTTGTAAAAGGCCAGCTGGAACAATTGAAGAGTTATCGACGGAAAAAATAAGGCCGGCGGCACAAAGACCGCCGGCTTTATCGCGTAGTTGCCTTCGTGCGTTACCGGTGGAAACGGCCGACCAGGACGCCCTTGCCCAGAATGTGTCCCTGCATCGCATTGACAATCTGATCGCGGGTGGCGTCGGGACCCAGATCCAGCTTCGTGTCCAGCGCGAACAGCTCAAACGTGTAGTGGTGATACGGCCCGGCAGGGGCGCCGGGGCCCATGAACCCGACCTTGCGGCCTGTGTTCACGATCTGAATCATGCCGTCGGTCAGTTTCGGGTCGGCCGGCTCTCCGCCCCCGAGCGATGTGGCGTTTCCCGGAATATTGAACGCCATCCAGTGGGTTACGTCATCCGTCTTCTTGCCCATGGCGACGTCCGGATCGTGCATAAGCAGGACGAAGCTTTCAGTGCCCGGCGGAACATTGGTCCATTCGAGCTTGGGCGAAACCGGATTGGCGTCTTTTTGCGTGTATTTGTCGGGGATGACGCCGCCGTCCTCGAAATCCGGCGATGTTAAGGCAAGACCCGGTCTTGGCGGTCCTTTTTTTGCGCCGGCGCCCGGAGGAGGCCCCTGCGCGAGGGAGACACCGATCATTGCTGCCAGCAGCATGCTTCCGATTGCGATTGTTCTGGTGATTCTCATGGCTTCGTTTATTCCTTCCTGCGACGAATAAGCATATCAAAACGATAGTAAATAAAGTATTAATGGTGCCCCGCTGCGCGGATGACAATTCGCTCCTTTGGGGCTTCAACCGACGGCTTTCTCGCCATCGCTTTTTCGGAAATGCGAGCCCTTAATTCCGCCTTCTGCCGGGCGCATCCGAGATCCCGGTCCTTGAACTCGGGAAGCACTTCGCGGGAAAACAGTTCGATCGAGGAACACAGCAACTCGTGAGGGACGTTGCCGGCCTGAGAGATGCAGAGCACCTGGTCAATTCCGACCGCCTCGAAATCCAGCAGGCGCCGGCGTAATGTCTCGGGCGTGCCGACGCAATCCTGCGTGCGGCCTTCGGGCGGCGCGAATTCGTGTGGGTTTGTTTTGTATTCGTTCCAGATGTCGGTGACGCCCGGCGCGTGCGCTCCGAAAAAGCTGTAGTGCCCGAGCCCGTACAGGAAAAATCCGTAGCTCTCGTTGGCGATTCGGGTCACCCGGTCTTCGTTCCGGTCGCACAGAAACGGGCACGCGATGGCGAATTGAGGATTCACCGCATATCCGATCGGCTCGCACTCGTTTTCAATGGTCCAGTAGTAGTCTTTGATCCACTGCCGCGCTTCTTCCGGGCTCACGAACGAGAAGGTCAGGGCGCCTACTCCGAGCCGTGCAGCCTGCAGAATCGATTCGCGGCGGGAACATGCCATCCAGAGCGGCGGGTGCGGCTTCTGATACGGCTTCGGCATCACGTTGCGCTGCGGGACGTTGAGGTACTTACTTTCGTAGCCCGTGAAAGGCTCCTCGACCATCATCCGGATGGCGATCCGCATACCTTCGAGAAACATCGCCTTTTTTTCATCCTGGGGAACGTTGAATCCGCCGAGCTCTGTCTCGGTTGCGCCGGCGCCCGCGCCGAAATCGCAGCGGCCGTCGCTGATGAGGTCAAGCGTCGCGATCCGCTCGGCAACGCGCGCCGGATGGTTAATATAGGGCGGCATCTGGACGATGCCATGGCCGATGCGGACATTCTTTGTCCGCTGGCTGCAGGCGGCGAGAAATACCTCCGGCGCCGAGGAGTGCGCGTACTCTTCGAGGAAGTGATGCTCAGTCGCCCATACGTAGTCGTAACCCAGGCGATCCGAGAGTTCGACCTGCTCAAGGGCGTTCTTGATCAGTGTGTGATCGGAATCCACGGTCCACGGACGAGGGTGTTGCAGTTCGTAAAACCCACCGAATTTCATGGGGCGAAGGTATCATGCCCGGTTCGAGGTGGTCAACTCGGCGAACAAGCAGCCACCCGATGCCCGGCAACCATTTTGTCCTCAAACTTACGAAAGAAACGCTATACTACTTGAACTTGTTTTGTAGAAACACATTCCTGATCCTTCTCCTGGCCCTGGCCCTCGCGGTCTCAGCCCAGCAAAAGACCCGAGCGCCGGCAGAGTTCGTGGCGTGGCCACCGCTGACCGATGCGGACCTGTCGGCGAAAGAGCCGATAGTGGAGAAAGATGCCGGAGCGGAGATTCTGTTGTGGCGCGTTCACGTGTCAGACGAGGTGCTGGGAGATAACCGCGAACTGCAACGGGTTTTTTATCACTACATCCGCCTCAAGATTTTCAGCGAGAAGGGAAAGGAAGAGGCGGCCACGATTGATCTGCCTTACCGCGAGCCCGGTGGAATTCGGAGTGTCGCGGGGCGCACGGTCAAGGCCGACGGATCGATCCTGGAACTCGACAAAAAGACCGTCTACAAGCGCGATGCGATTCGCGCCGGAGGGCTCTCGCAAAAGGTCGTTTCCTTCGCGATGCCGGGGGTAGAGCCTGGCGCAATACTCGAATACCGATGGGAGCAGACGGAAGACGACAATCGCTTCCGGTACCTTCAACTTCATTTCCAGCGCGAATTCCCGGTTCGCAAGGTTACGTACTTCTTCAAACCGATCGAGGGGCTGCCCGGAGAACAAATGTACGTGATGCCGATGAATTCGAGGAACTCCGCGATCCACGAGGAAGGCGACGGATTCTCGTCGACCACACTGGAAAATGTTCCCGCGGCACGGGAAGAAGTTTTTGCCCCGGGCCCCCTCAACGTCGAACCCTGGGCGCTTCTGTACTACCGCTCCGGGGCAAAGAGCGACCCGGATAAGTTCTGGGTTGACGAGGGTAAGAAGACCTGGAAGGAAACGAAAGACGCCATCAAGAGTAACGGCGAGGCCAGGAAAGCCGCGGCGGATGCGGTCGGCGCGGCTAAGAGCGAGAACGAGAAAGTCACGGCGCTCGTGATGTGGGTTCGCGGAAAGCTGCGCAACATTTTCGATCCCGAGACGACGACGGCAGAACGGCAGAGTTACTTCGCGAAACTTCCGAAAGGAAGAGATCGCAACTCGGCGGAGATTTTACAAAGCGGCATCGCGACCGACGACGAAATGAATGTCGTGTTCCTGGCGCTCGCCGAACAGGCAGGCATAGAGGCGCGCCCGGTTCTGCTTTCGAGCCGCCTGATGAGGTTCGACCCAAAAACCATGCCGGATACCTACTTCATCGACGACCACGCGGTTGCCATCAGGCGCGGAGACTCGTGGAAGGTGCTCGATGTCAGCCAGAAATTTCTCGACCCCATGATGCTTTCCTGGGAGGAAGAAGGCGTGTTCGCGCTGATTTGCGATCCCAAAGATCCGGTATTCATTCTAACGCCCCTGCCGCCGTCGGAGAGTTCCGCCGAACTGCGAACGGCTCATCTGAAACTGAGCGCCGATGGATCGCTCGAAGGCGACGTTGAGGAGACGCTGACCGGGCATGAGGCGGAAGAACGCCGGGAGGCCGAAGGGCGGAAGGCGCCGGCCCAGCGCGAAGAAAATCTTCACGACCGCGTCATCAGGATGTTCCCGGATGCGGAAGTAACGAACGTAAAACTGGAAAATTTCGAAGATCCGGCCAAACCGCTGATCGCGCACTACCATCTGAAGGCGCCCTTGTTCGCGCAGGTGACCGGAAAGCGGATCCTTTTCCAGCCGTTTGTTTTTCAACGGTCCCGGGCTGTGCGGTTTACCGCAACGGACAGGCGATTGCCGATTGAATTCCCATTCCCCTGGAAGGAGTCGGACCAGATCTACATTCGGCTGCCGGAAGGATATGATCTGGATAACGCGGACATCCCGCCCAGTCTGGATTTGGGAAAGGCGGGAGCCTACAACATCAAAATCAGTATTGCCAAAGGCGCGCAGCCGGAATTGCACGTGGTCAGGGAGTTGAATTTCGGTAACGGAGGCGCCGTCGTGTTTCCGGCACAGAGTTACGCCGCCGTCAAGAAAGTTTTCGATCAAATCCAGACCAGGGACGCCCACACTCTCGCGATGAAAGCGCAATGACCACTCGCGCGGCTATCGTCCCGATGTTTCTGCTGCTGGCCGGACTGGATATCATGGGCCGCCCGGCCCGCGCCGCGGAGCGGGGCGCCCCGGACTGGGTAATGCAGACAGCGTCGATGGCGGCCCCAACCTATCCGGCCAAAGTATCTTCCGTGGTTCTGCTCCGGGAAGAAGTGGTCACGGTTGCCACGGACGGAAGCCGCGTGATGCGCGAACGCGGCGCGCTCCGTATTCTGCAGCCAGGTAACGATGACGTCGCGGCTTACCGGACGTATAACGCCAAAACCGGGCGGATTCGCGACTTTGAGGGATGGCTGATTCCACCCTCCGGGAAGGCGGTTGCATTCGCAAAAAACCGTGTCGTGGACGAGGCGCTCTCGGAGGGATACACCTATGACGAAGCGCGGGCGAAGGTTCTTGAATGCGGAGCCGCGCCGCCGGGGTCCGTTTTTGCGTGGGAAATTACCGAAGAAGAAAAGACCGTGTTCACCCAGGATCGCTTCGCGTTTCAAACGCAAGCTCCCGTGCTGGTGTCGCGATTTTCTCTGAACCTGCCAGGCAGATGGGAAGTCAAGGGAACCATTTTCAACCACGATCAAATGGAGCCCCGGGTGTTGGCCAACACATACACATGGGAGCTGCGCGACCTTCCCTGGATCGAGCGGGAAGACTATGGTCCCTCCCTCGCCGCGCTGGCGCCGCGCCTGGCGGTCAGCTATTTTCCACCCGCCGATAACCGCGCCGGTTTGCAGGGGCTAAAGGACTGGACGGCGGTATCGACCTGGCTCTCTACCCTCATCGACCCGCCGGCTCAGGCGACCGAGGCTATTCGCGCCAAGGCCGCGGAACTCACGTCGAACGCGCCCGGCGAACTGGACAAGATCCGCGCTATCGCGAAGTTCACGCAACAGACGAATTATGTGGAAGTGTCGCTGAACATCACCCGAGGAGGCGGATATACGCCGCATCGCGCCGATGAGACTCTGTCGCGGAATTATGGCGACTGCAAGGACAAGGCCACCTTGATGCGCGCCCTCCTCAAAGCTGTCGGCATCGAGGCGTATTTAACGGTCATCCGCGCAGACGATCGCACCTATGTGAGACCGGAGTGGGCGTCGCCCATGCAATTCAATCACGCCATCGTGGCGGTCCACGTCACCGACGCGGTGAAACTGCCGACTGTGATCGGGAGTGCCGCGTTGGGCCGATTGTTAATTTTCGATCCCACCGACCCTATTACCGCAGTGGGCGATCTTCCGGAGGACGAACAGGGAAGCCTGGCGCTGATCGTTGCCGGAGCGCAGGGGGACCTGCTGGCAATGCCTCTGCTGCCCGCGAGCGCAAACCGGATTGAATCTTCTATCGTGGGCGTCCTCGATCCTGATGGTCGCCTGGAGGCGAAGATTCAACGGCAATACTTCGGTCAGTCGTCTGTTCCTTTGCGCGGCGTGGAATTGCTGCGGGGCGGCGACGAATTGAAGAGGCGCTTCGAGAGATCGTTTGGGCGAAGATTCGCGGGAGCTACGGTAGGCGCGGTGACTACCGAGTCGAATCCCTCCGATAACAGCATTTTGCTGAACGTCAATCTGGCGGCGGAGCGTTTCGGTCAGAATATGCAAGGACGGCTCTTCATTGTGCGGCCGGGATTGCTGAACAGCGGCGGGGATTACAGCTTCAATTCAAAGCAGCGAACTGCACCGATCAGGCTCGAGGCGGACCTGCGGCGCGACTCGATTCGGATCAAGCTGCCCGCCGGATTCAAGCTCGACGAATTGCCGGAAGCGGCGAAACTCGATAGTCCGTACGGCGCACTCGATGCCAGGTGGACTGTGCGCGACGGAGAAATCGTTATGGAGCAAACGCTTGAAGTTCGGGACGCGCTTGTACCGGCGTCGGAGTATCTCAAGGTCAAGGACTTCTTCGAGAAAGTTGCCGGAGCGCAGGGTGCGCCGGTCGTTCTGGTGAAAGAGTAGGTATACTGGCAATCGCAATCCAGGTTGCACCCCGTCCGCGGAAAGGGATGATCCCGCCTGAATGCGTGACTGACTAACGAACATCGACTTCTCTTCTGCCCGTAGCGGACATCGGGCCTTAAAAGGAGGAGTTATGTCTCGTCAACTGCCGGAACGTCCCAATTTCGAATTTCTCAAAAAACAGGCAAAAGAACTGCTCCGCGGTATGCGGCGGGGCAAACTGGCAAATGCCCAACACGCGCTGGCCAATGAGTACGGCTTCGCTACCTGGGCAAATCTGAAAGCGCATGTCGAAGAGCTTACGCTGAGCCCGGCGGAGTCGCTCACAGCGGCCGTGCGTGATAGTGATTCGGGCCGGGTAGCTCGGCTGCTGGAACGCCATCCGGAGTTGCGGGCGTCAATCGACGACCCGCTTGCGAACTACGGCAACGGTCAGCATGCTTTGTTTGCGGCGGTGCAACGGAGCGACCGGGCAACCATCGACGTGCTGCTCAAGGCCGGCGCAAATATCCTGAAAAAGACCGAGTGGTGGGCTGGCGGATTTGGCGTTCTGGACGATTGCGATCCGGGGATGGTTGAATTCCTGATTCAGCGAGGCGCGCTGCTGGATGCCCATGCGGCGGCACGGCTGGGAATGATGGCGGATCTGCGCCAGATAGCGGCGGCCGATCCGGATTTGGTTCGGGCGCGCGGCGCGGACGGGCGGACGCCTCTGCACTTTGCGTCCACGCTAGAGGTCGCGGAGTTTTTGGTGGCGAACGGTGCAGAGATCGACGCGAGGGATTTGAATCACGAGTCGACTCCGGCGCAGCACATGCTGCGGGTCGAGCAGAAGCGGCACTACCCGTACGACCGGCAGGATGTGGCGCGGTATCTGGTGTCGCGCGGATGCCGCACCGACCTTTTGATGGCGGCGGCTCTCGGCGATGCGGACCTGGTCCGGCGACTTCTGGACGCCGATCCGGATTGCATTCGGATGCGGGTATCGGAGGAATATTTCCCGAAACTCGATCCTCGCGCTGCCGGGACGATATATCTTCCGCTGCTGGGCGCGGGCAGCACCCCGCACGCGGTGGCTCGCGACTTCGGCCATGAAGGGATCTACCAGATGCTGATGGAACGTACTCCGGACGATCTCAAGCTGGCGCTCGCCGCCGAACTGGGAGACGAGGCAGTTTTTCAGGAATTTTCGGTGAAGAGGCCGGCGTTGATAAAGTCTCTCGCGGAACGGGAAACGGAGAAACTGCCCAGGGCGGCGCGGAGCAACAACACCGCAGCTGTGCAATTGATGCTGTCGGCGGGATGGCCGGTGGATACCCCGGGAGAGATGGGAGCGGCCGCACTGCACTGGGCGGCGTTCAACGGCAACGTGAGGATGACGAACGACATTCTTCGATTCCGTCCAACGCTGGAGTTAGAATCGCGCGATCATGAGGCGACGGCGCTCGGATGGGCCATTTTTGGATCGGGAAACAGCTGGCATCGGGACAGCGGTGATTTTGCCGCTACCGTTCGGGCGCTGCTGGAGGCGGGCGCGGTGAAGCCCCCGCATGCGGAGGATCTGGAGCCGAGCGATGCGGTGCTGGCGGTGCTTGAGGAGCAATCGGAAAAATGACAGAGAAACTCGCGATCAGGGAGGTCCTCGAAAACTGGGTGGTCTGGCGCGATTCGGGCGACTGGGAGCGCTTCCGGACCGTTTGGGCCGAGGAGGGCCGGATGATGGCGACCTGGTTCCAGGGGTCGGCCGCCGACTTTATAAAGGTAAGCATTCAAGGCTGGAACAAGGGTGTTAGTATTCTTCATTTCCTTGGGGGCATGTCGATCGAGGTCGAGGAAAACCGGGCTATCGCGCAGACGAAGATGACAATTTCGCAGCGCGCCAGAGTGGACGAACATCTGGTCGATGTAGTCTGTACCGGCCGTTTTTACGACTTCTTCGAGAAGCGCGAAGGGCGATGGGTCATCGTTTTGCGCCAGCCTATTTACGAAAAGGACCGAATGGATGTGATCGATCCGGATCCGGCAAATCCACTCCTGCTCGATCAGGCAATTCTGGAACAGTTCCCGGAGGGTTATCGGCATCTCGCTTATTTGCAAACCAGGATCGGCTACAAGGTTAAGAAAGATATGCCAGGGCTCAAAGGCGCGGAAGTTGAGGCGCTTTATGCCCGGGGGAAGAAGTGGCTCGCGGGTGATCGGCTTTGGTGAAATACAGAAGTAACCTGGAGATGCCATACTTCGTCCAGAACCACAGTTTCTCGGGAGGTACAAAATGAGCTCCATAACGATTGCGCGTGGAATCGTATTGACGGCTGCAGCGGCCGCGATGGCGGCTGCGCAAACAACGTTGGGTACGGTGGGCGCAGTACTGTCTGCCCAGCCGGTCCCTGCGGGTGTCGAAGGCTTCAGCTTTGCTTCCACCGCGGTCTTTGCTCCAAATGGTGTTCAGTTCAACGGTGTCACCGGGCAGCCGTTTTCGGCGATGCAGGAGACGGAAACCGTCCAGACTCTCGCTGACGGTACCCACATCACACAGGGAGTTCAGAAGGTAATGTATTACCGTGATTCCCTCGGGCGGGTGCGGACGGAACGAACTGCGCTGCAGCCTCCGGGATTTGCCGACACCTCGCAGAAACCACCGGTTTTCATCGAGATTCAGGACCCCGTGGGCGGATACCGCTACATGTTCGATTCGAACAACGGCACAGTGCGCCGTATGCCGTACGGTCCTATGCGGGCACAAGTCAGAAATGCCGTGGGCGCGAACGTGGCCTCAGTTCAGCCGTTGCCCGCTAAAATCACACCTGCGCAGAGTACACCCCGCAGGGTCGCCAGCGGTTCACGGCCGGATATATCGAACGAAAATCTCGGTTCGCAAACCATAGATGGTTTGCTCGCGGAAGGCACGAGAACGACGACCACCTGGCCCACGGGTTCGATTGGCAACGACCGGCCGATTACGAGTACCAACGAAAGATGGTTTTCGCGAGAGCTCGGCATGGAAGTTATGACAAAGAGGTCCGATCCCGCTCCGGCGATACCACCATGAAACTGACGAATATCTCCCGCTCGGAGCCTGACGCGTCTCTCTTCCAGCCTCCCGCCGGCGCTGAAATCGTAGACCCCTCGAATTAGAGATCGTAAAGGTCAAGCGGTTCGCAGAGATTGATCGCGCGCACTACCGGGAAGTGCGACCGAAATTCCACGATCGTGATCGAAGCGGGGAGAATTTCGAGGCGCAGGTGGAAGTCGAGCGGGATGCCGAGAAAGTGCATCAGCGCGGCTTTGATCGCGTCGGCGTGACTGAAGGCGGCTACTGCTTCGCCGGGATGAGAGTCCGCGATCCGATGGAGACCGCGTATGATTCGCGCCTGTGTTTCGAGCATCAACTCGCCACCGGGGGCGCGGGTGGCGCTGCGGTAGGCGTTGAATCGGCTCCAGGATTCGTGGGTTTCGATTTCGGTGAAGGATTTTCCCTGCCACTCGCCAAAATGGATTTCTCCCAGATCGGGATTTGGAATCACTGCGAGATTTTTCAAGCGGGCAGTCGGCTCGGCTGTCTCGATGGCGCGTTCCAGCGGACTTGAATAGAGGGCGGCGAGCGAGACTTTTTCCAACCTCGCCGCCAGACGATCGGCTTCGCCGCGGCCCGTGGCGTCGAGACTCACGCCTGGAAGCCAGCCGGTCAGGCCTCTTCCGACATAAGGATTGGTGGCATGCCGAATCAACAGGATAGTGGCCGCGGTTTTCATCGCTTTCAAAGTATCAGCAGGGCGCAGGGCGGCGGTTTGTTGCACAAACGAAACCTGCGTGCTAACATTCTTAGGTACCCCCAACAGGGCTCAGTGGGAGGTGTGCGCTTCGAGGCTTCTGAAAGCCGCGTTTGACGCAGCCGTTCGCACCAGTGAGGAGATATGGCCAGAAAACCCGGAAAAAAATACCAAGCCGCGCTCAAGCAGATTGAAACGCGCGATTACCCTCTGAACCAGGCGGTTCCTCTTCTTCAGAAGATCAAATTCGCCAAATTTGACGAAACCGTCGAGATCCACATGCGCTTGGGCGTCGATCCGAAGCACGCCGACCAGATGGTTCGCGGCACCGTCATTATGCCGAACGGACTGGGAAAGTCGAAAAAGGTTCTCGTGATCGCCAGCGGCGACAAGCAGCGCGAGGCGACCGAAGCGGGCGCGGATTTTGTCGGCGGCGAGGATATGGTCAACAAGATCCAGTCCGAAAGCTGGACCGATTTCGATGCGGTCATCGCCACGCCGGACATGATGCGGTCGGTCGGCAAGCTCGGAAAGATCCTCGGACCCCGCGGCCTGATGCCGAATCCCAAGACCGGCACCGTGACCCCGGATGTCGCGAAGGCCGTGCTGGAAGTCAAAGCCGGTAAAGTCGAGTTTCGCGTCGATAAGACCGGTATTGTTCACGCCCCGATCGGCAAGGCCAGCTTCGAGCCGGTCAAGCTGGTCGAAAATGCGTCGAGCCTGATTACGGCGGTTCTGAAGGCCAAGCCTTCGGCGGCGAAAGGCAAGTATGTCAGGAGCGCGACCTTGTGCTCGACCATGGGTCCCGGCATCCCGATCGATGTCGCTGAATTGACCGCTAAGGAAGCGCAGGCACAAGCGTAAGCGGATAAAAAAGATGAAAAACAGGGACGACAAGAAAAAAGATTACGAGGAGCTGCGTAAGGCGCTCGAAAAAGCGAACAACGTGTTCGTTAACGGTTTCGAGAAGCTGACGGTCGATCAGGATTACAACCTGCGGAAAACCATTCGCGGCGCGGGTGGCAGCTATAAGGTCGTCAAGAACAACCTGGCCGAAATCGCGTCCGAAGGCACTCCCTCCGAAGCGGTCCTCAAAGGCCTGAAGGGCATGACGTCGCTCGCCTTCACCGACGATCCGGTCGGGCTGGCGAAAGTTCTTACCGCTTACGCAAAAACGAACCCAACCTTCACGTTCAAGGCTGGTCTGGTCGAGGGCCGCGCGATCGACATCAGCGCGATCAACGATCTCGCCAACATGCCTTCGAAAGAAGCGATCTTCTCGAAGCTGCTGTTCCTGATCAACGCACCCGCGCAACGTCTGGTAACGGCGATGAATGCGGTCGGGCGGAATCTGGCGGTGGTGGTCGATCAGGGCGTCAAAGAGAACAAATTTCAAGGTTGACCGGGACCAGCGGTTGTCCGGCGACATTTTTCTGAACAATTTTTGAAACAGGAGTTTGAGGAGTTTTTAAGATCATGGCGGATATCAACGCGATTGCGGATCAGATTCAGGGTTTGACGCTGCTCGAGGCGTCACAACTCGTTAAGTTGCTCGAAGAGAAGTTGGGCGTTTCGGCAGCGGCGGCAGCACCGGCAGCGGCGGCGGCAGGTCCGGCGGCAGCGGCAGCTCCCGCAGTCGAAGAGAAGACCGAATTCACGGTTGTTCTGACGGCCGCCGGCGCAAACAAGATCAATGTTATTAAAGCGGTACGTGAAGTCACCAGCCTCGGCCTGAAGGAAGCCAAGGATCTCGTCGATGGTGCGCCGAAACCGGTCAAGGAAGGCGTCAGCAAGGACGAAGCCGAGGCCATCAAGAAGAAGTTTGTCGACGTCGGCGCCTCTGTCGAAGTGAAGTAGCAATCCGATAAGCAGGTAGCGGCCCCGGAAGGGGACAATCGGGCGGCAGGAGAACACATGTTCTCGTGCCGCTGCTGGACTTTGTAGTTGACGGATTTACATTTCGGTGCTACCTTCGTAAGTTGGCGTTGGTTTCTACCGGAATCAGACCCGGATTGGTGACGGTGGCGCTGAAATTCTGGCAGTTAAATTGCGAGAGTTTCGCTAACAAGCCCAGACCTTCGCGTAGGGGCTTTGTGCGCCTGCGCGCTGAAACTACCCGTGTATCCTCTCGTTTCGGTCTACAGAAGTCCCTTTTTTCTTTTGTCCACAGTGTGAACTTTGCGCCATCTTTCGACCGTGCGGATGCGAACCTGGTACCGCATGCGTCCCACCCTGTGCTCCCCCGCGAGCACGTAAGAAGTAAGGTCTCTGATCCGGCGAGCCGCTTTTCGAGCAGAAAAGAGAGCGGCCCGCGTTTTTTGTTGTCTGCATCGTTGGTTTCCAGGTAACGAGCCGTCGAGCTCTTTCCCTGTTGTTACGGAGTTCCTGAATCCTATGTCTGAGAACGGTCTGGCCCCCGATAGAGTTGATTTTTCCAAAATCAAAACTTCGATTCCGATTCCGAATCTGATCGAAGTCCAGAAAAATTCGTACGAGAAGTTCCTCCAGATGGATCTTCTGCCGAATGAGCGTGACGATATCGGACTGCAGACGGTTTTTACTTCCGTCTTCCCGATTTCCGATTTTCGCGGCGTGAGTCAGTTGGAGTTTGTCGATTATTCGATCGGCAACTGGGAGTGCAAATGCGGAAATCTGAAGGGTTTGCACCACCTTCGATCGACCTGCCGCAACCCCGCTTGCGGCGCTACCATCAAAACCGACCCGTTCCATCCGGGCGATATTCTTTGCACGCATTGCGGCACGTTTAACCGCAACATCGTCACGTTCTGCAACAAGTGCGGCGATCCGGTCGGCCTGCAATTGAAATACGATCAGGCCGAATGCGAAGAGCGCGGCATGACGTACGCTGCGCCGCTCAAAGTCACGATTCGCCTTACCGTCTACGCCAAGGACGCCGAAACCGGACAGAAGAGCGTTCGGGACATCAAAGAACAGGAAGTGTTCTTCGGCGAAATTCCGCTGATGACGAACAACGGCACGTTCATCATCAACGGCACCGAGCGCGTAATCGTCAGCCAGTTGCATCGTTCGCCGGGCGTATTCTTCGAGCGCGTCGCGTCCCAGGGTTATTACCTCGGCAAGATCATTCCCTACCGCGGGAGCTGGGTCGAATTCGAGTACGACAACAAGAATCTGCTCTATGTACGTATCGACCGGAAGCGCAAGTTTTATGGCTCTGTTTTTCTGCGCGCGCTCGGTCTTGAGACCGACGAACAGATTCTGCGCACGTTCTACCGAATCAGCAAGCTGAGCATCAAAGACGCGAAGCTGCTGTGGACGGTCGATGAAAATCTCACCGGCCTGAAGCTCTCGCACGCTGTCAACAACAAGGCCGGCGACCCCGTCGTTCCTCAGGGCCGCAAAATCACCGCCGGCCTGATGCGCGAAATCCTGAAGAACAAGATCACGCAGGTCGAAGTGGCTGCGAACGATCTTGAAGGCGCGTTCATCGCAGCCGATGTCGTCGACATGTCGACCGGCGAAGTGATGATCGACGCCAATCAGGAATTGACGCCGACTGTCATCGGGAAACTGATTGAAGCCGGTATCGAATCCTTCGACGTATTCTTCCCGGAACGGGACGAAGTCGGCACGGTCATCTCGACCACCTTAAGGAAGGATCCGGTCAAGACTCGCAAAGACGCTCTGATCGAAATCTATCGCAAGCTGCGTCCCGGCGATCCGCCGACCGTCGATACCGCAACCCAGTTGTTCGACGGCATGTTCTTCGATGCGCGCAAGTACGATTTTTCGCGCGTCGGCCGCATGAAGTTCTCGATCAAGATCTACGATGCGCCCGAGTCGCCTGTCCGCAAGAAGGCAGACGGTGGGACCTATGATTCCCGCATCCTGCATCCCGAGGACTTCCACGATACGATTCGCTACCTGCTCAAGCTGCGCAAGGGCATCGGCGTGGTCGATGATATCGATCACCTCGGCAACCGCCGCGTCCGCGCGGTAGGCGAGCTTCTGGAAAACCAGTTCCGCATCGGTCTGGTTCGCATGGAGCGCGCGATAAAAGAAAAGATGTCGGTCTACCAGGAAATGTCGACGGCCATGCCGCACGACCTGGTCAACGCGAAGCCCGTGATGGCCGCGATCCGCGAATTCTTCGGGTCGAGCCAGCTTTCGCAGTTCATGGATCAGACCAATCCGCTCTCCGAGATCACGCACAAACGGCGTCTCTCGGCCCTTGGACCAGGCGGTCTGTCCCGCGAACGCGCAGGCTTCGAAGTGCGCGACGTTCACCCGACTCACTACGGCCGCATCTGTCCGATTGAGACGCCGGAAGGCCCGAACATCGGTCTGATCTCGTCGCTTTCGTGCTTCGCCCGCATTAACGATTACGGCTTTATCGAGAGCCCCTATAAGAAGGTGATCAACGGCGTTGTCGTCGATCAGATTCGCATTCTGAATCCTGGCGATACGGCGTTCAAAGTCGGCGATGTGATCCTTCGCGAGGAACTCGAAAAAGCCAACGCCGCAGTACCCGCCAACAAACAGAAGGCGGAGTATGTGGCCCACTGCGATTACCTCTCGGCGTGGGAAGAAGACAAATACACCATCGCTCAGGCGAACGTCGAGCTGGAAGAAAACGGCCGGATCGCTCCCGAACTCGCGAACGCCCGTCAGGCCGGCAACTTCGTTCTGAAGGGGCGGGACGAGATCGAGTACATGGACGTCAGTCCGAAACAGCTCGTCTCGGTGGCTGCCAGCCTGATTCCGTTCCTCGAAAACGACGACGCGAACCGCGCGTTGATGGGTTCGAATATGCAACGGCAGGCCGTTCCGCTGCTGCGCGGCGACGCGCCCTATGTCGGAACCGGTATGGAGTACGTGACGGCGCGCGATTCGGGCGCGGTCATCCTCTGCAAGCGCGCGGGCGTGGTGGACTCGGTTGATTCCGAGCGCATCATCGTGCGCGTGGACGGCACGGCTCATGAAGGGCAGATGTCGCGTGAAGTCGGCGCCGATATCTACCAGATGACCAAGTTCAAACGGTCGAACCAGAACACCTGCATCAACCAGAAGCCGATCGCTTATCAGGGTCAGCGGGTGGTCAAGGGTCAGGTTCTGGCCGACGGGCCCTGCACCGATATGGGCGAACTGGCGCTCGGGCGAAACGTGCTGGTCGCGTTCATGCCGTGGCGCGGTTACAACTTCGAAGACGCGATTCTGGTCAACGAGAAGCTGGTCCGCGAAGACTACTACACCTCGATCCACATTGAAGAATTCGAGATCGAAGCCCGCGATACCAAGCTTGGTCCCGAGGAAATCACTCGCGACATTCCGAACATCGCGGATTCGTTCCTTCGCAATCTCGACGAATCGGGCGTGATCCGGATTGGCGCGACGGTCAAGCCGGGCGACATTCTGGTCGGCAAGGTGACGCCGAAGGGCGAGACGCAGCTCACTCCGGAAGAGAAGCTGCTCCGCGCGATCTTCGGCGAAAAGGCCGGCGATGTGAAGGACGCATCGCTCTACTGCCCGCCGGGTATCGAGGGCACCGTCGTCGATTGCAAGATCTTCTCCCGCAAGGGGCAGGATAAAGATGAACGGTCGCGGCGCATTGAAGAAACGCAGATCGCTCGCTTGCAGCGCAACCTCAGCGATGAAATCCGCATTCTGACCGACGAGCGCGCCAAGCGCCTCGGCAATCTGCTCGAAGGCAAGGAAGTGCTTGCCGACCTGCACGATGAAAAGACCAACAAGAAGCTGTTCGCCAAAGGCGCAATTCTCGACCGCGACTCGATCGAGAAGACGCGTTCACGCGACCTGAAGCGCGTCCGGTTCACCAACAAGGACGCCCGCATCAACGAGCAGATCGACGAAATCGAAGAGATGACGTCGCGCCAGATCGCGGTGCTCGAAAAGATCACCGACGAGAAGGTCGCGAAGCTGCGCAAGGGCGATGAACTGCCTCCGGGCGTAATCAAGCTCGTGAAGGTTTACATCGCGATGAAGCGCAAGCTTTCGGTCGGCGACAAGATGGCCGGCCGCCACGGTAACAAGGGTGTGATCGCGCGCATCCTGCCGGAAGAAGACATGCCTTATCTTCCGGATGGAACGCCGGTTGAGATCGTGCTCAACCCGCTCGGCGTTCCCAGCCGTATGAACGTCGGACAGATTCTCGAGACCCACCTCGGCTGGGCCGCCAAAGCGCTGGGCGTGCAGTTCGCAACCCCGGTCTTCGATGGCGCGACCGAAAAGGGAATCAAGGAAATGCTGACGAAGGCGGGCCTGCCGACCTCGGGCAAGACCAAGCTGTACGACGGCATGACCGGTCAGGAGTTCGAGCAGCCGGTGACGGTGGGCTACATCTACATGTTGAAGCTCTCGCACCTGGTTGACGACAAGATCCACGCTCGCTCCATCGGGCCGTATTCGCTGATCACGCAGCAGCCGCTCGGCGGCAAGGCGCAGTTCGGCGGACAGCGGTTCGGCGAAATGGAAGTCTGGGCGCTCGAAGCTTACGGCGCCGCTTACATTCTGCAGGAGCTGCTGACGGCGAAGTCGGACGACGTCTACGGACGGGCCAAGATTTACGAAGCCATCGTCAAAGGCGAAGCCGCGATCGAGCCGGGCGTTCCGGAATCGTTCAACGTGCTGATTCGGGAATTGCAGTCCCTGTGTCTCGATGTCGAGTTGATGAAGAAGTTCCGCGAACAGACGGAAGATACGGCGCTCGCGGCGGACTAAAGACAATTTGGGCCACGAATGAACACGAATAAACACGAATAAGACATTTGCTTTATTCGTGTTCATCCGTGTTCATTCGTGGCTGATATCGGTTTTGTTTTTGGTTTTATATAGGAGACTTAATGCGATCCTCTCCCTACGATCGGGCAAATATTACCGCGGATTTCGACTCTATCCGGATCTCTCTCGCTTCACCCGAGAAGATCCGAAGCTGGAGCCACGGCGAAGTCACCAAGCCGGAAACCATTAATTACCGAACGTTCAAGCCGGAGCGCGACGGACTTTTCTGCGCGCGGATCTTCGGACCCGTCACGGATTGGGAATGTCTCTGCGGCAAGTACAAGCGGATGAAGCACCGCGGCGTAATCTGCGACAAGTGCGGCGTCGAAGTGACGCTGGCCCGTGTGCGCCGCGAACGCCTGGGACACATCGAGCTGGCCAGCCCCTGCTCGCATGTGTGGTTTTTCAAGGGCCTGCCTTCGCGCATCGGCCACCTGCTCGATATCACGCTGCGTGAGCTCGAGCGAGTGCTTTATTTCGAAGCCTACGTCATCGTCGATCCGGGCGAGGTGCCCGATCTGGCGCAGGGCGAAGTCATTTCCGACGAACGCAAGCGGCAGCTCGAGCAGGACCCGGAGACGGCCAATAAGTTCGTGGCCATGATGGGCGCCGAGGGCATCAAAGAGCTTCTGAAGAAGATCGACGTCGAGTTTTTGAGCGAAGACATTCGCGAAAGGATGAAGACCGAGACTTCGCAGCAGAAGAAGCTGAAGTTCGCCAAGCGGCTGCGCGTGGTCGAGAGCTTCCGCAAATCGGGCAACAAACCGGAGTGGATGATTCTGGACGTGCTTCCGGTCATCCCACCGGAACTGCGCCCGCTCGTTCCGCTCGATGGCGGCCGGTTCGCCACTTCCGATCTCAACGATCTCTATCGCCGCGTCATCAACCGCAACAATCGGCTCAAGAAGCTGATGGAACTGCATGCGCCGGACGTGATCGTCCGCAACGAAAAGCGCATGTTGCAGGAAGCCGTCGACGCGCTCTTCGACAACGGCCGCCGCGGCCGTGTGCTGCGCGGCGCGAACAATCGCCCGCTCAAGTCGCTCTCCGATACGCTCAAAGGCAAGCAGGGCCGATTCCGTCAGAACCTTCTCGGCAAGCGCGTCGACTATTCGGGCCGTTCGGTCATCGTCGTCGGTCCCGACCTCAAGCTGCACCAGTGCGGTCTGCCGAAGAAGATGGCGCTCGAACTCTTCAAGCCGTTCATTTATCACCGGCTGGAACAGCGCGGCCATTGCACCACGATCAAGCAGGCGAAGGAACTGGTCGAGCAGCAGGATCCCGTGGTTTGGGACATTCTTGAAGAGGTCATCAAGGACCATCCGATTCTGCTGAATCGCGCTCCCACGCTTCACCGGCTCGGCATTCAGGCCTTCGAACCCGTGCTGGTGGAAGGCAAGGCGCTCAAGATTCACCCGCTGGTCTGCACCGCGTTCAACGCGGATTTCGACGGCGATCAGATGGCCGTCCACATTCCGCTGTCGCCCGAAGCGCAGATCGAAGCCGCGACGCTGATGCTGGCGTCGAACAACATCCTTTCGCCCGCGCATGGCGGACCGATCACGATTCCGACCCAGGATATGGTGCTCGGCTGCTACTACCTGACGAAGTCCCGTCCCGGCGCCAAAGGCGAGGGCCGGACTTTCGCTTCCACGGACGACGTTCTGATCGCGCTCGAAATGGAAGAAGTGCAGACGCTGACGCCGATCAAGCTGCGCTACACCGGCAAGGTGATCGATCTCAACAAGGCGTTCGACAACCAGAACGTCATGCACACCGAGCCCATCGAGTTCGTGAAGCAGTACATGGACACGACCGTCGGCCGCGTGATCTTCAACGACCATCTTCCGGAAGAGATGCCGTTCATCAACGGCCTTCTCAAGAAGAAGGGTCTGGCGCAGCTTGTGCAGTATTGCTACCTGAAGTTTGGCCTGCAGATCACGGTAGACATGCTGGACAAGATCAAGAACCTTGGCTTCCTTTATGCAACCCGCGCCGGCATTTCGATCGGCGTCGACGACATGGTCGTTCCGGGCGAGAAGAAGGAACTGGTCGCGAACGCCGAGAAGGAAGTGGTGGCCGTCGAAAGTCAGTATCAGGACGGCGCGATCACCCACGGCGAGCGCTACAACAAGATCATCGAAATCTGGTCGCGAGTTACCGAAAAGGTCTCCGACGAGATGTTCAGCGCCATGGAAGAGGACGACCGCACGGGCCGCTACCTCAACCCGATTTACATCATGGCCGATTCCGGCGCGCGCGGTTCGAAACAGCAGATCCGCCAGCTGTCCGGTATGCGCGGTTTGATGGCCAAGCCCTCGGGCGAGATCATCGAAACCCCGATTACGGCGAACTTCCGCGAAGGTCTGAACGTGCTGCAGTACTTCATCTCGACTCACGGCGCGCGTAAAGGTCTGGCCGATACGGCTCTCAAGACGGCCGATTCCGGTTACCTCACCCGCCGTCTGGTCGACGTGGCGCAGGACGTGATCATCAGCGAAAACGACTGCGGCACCACCGAAGGCATCGTGGTCGAACCGATCATCGAATCGGGCGAAATCATCGAGCCGTTGCGCGATCGTATCGTCGGCCGCGTGGCGCTCGAAGATCAGCGCGATTACGAGGGCAACGTGATCGTTGCCGTCAATCAGGAGATCACCGAAGAACTCGCCGCGGCGATTCAGTCGGCCGGTATCGAGCGGGTGAAGATCCGGTCGGTGCTGACCTGCGAATCGAAGCGCGGCGTTTGCGTCGCCTGCTACGGACGCAACCTCGCGACGGGTCGTCTGGTCGAACGCGGCGAAGCGGTCGGCGTCATCGCGGCGCAGTCGATCGGCGAACCCGGCACGCAGCTCACGATGCGTACGTTCCACATCGGCGGTACGGCGACCAGGATCTCCGAGCAATCGAAGCAGGACGCGAAGGCGGACGGTTTCGCCAAATACATCAACGTTCAGTGGGTCCGGAACGAAAAGGGCGAGATCATCGCCATGAACCGGAACGGCATCCTCGCGATCGTTGACGACAAGAACCGCGAAAAGGAACGCTATCAGGTTGTTTACGGCGCGCGCATTACGGTGGCCGAAGGCGATCCGATCAAGGCGAACCAGATCCTGCTCGAATGGGATCCTTACACGTTCTCGATTCTGACCGAGCTTTCCGGCATCGTTCACTTCAAAGATCTGCAGGAGGGCATCACGCTCGCCGAGCAGGTGGACGAAGTGACCGGTATGTCGCAGCTGGTCGTGACCGATTCGCCCGATGAGAAGCGCCAGCCGATGGTGCAGATCAAGGGACCTGCGGGATCGCGCAAATACCTCATGCCGACTCATGCCCACCTTATGGTGCATGACGGGGAAGAGGTTCACGCGGGCGACGTTCTGGCGAAGATTCCGCGCGAAACCACGAAGACCAAGGACATCACGGGCGGTCTGCCGCGCGTGGTCGAACTGTTCGAAGCGCGCAAGCCGCGTGAGAGCGCGATCATGGCCGAGATCAACGGCGTGGTCAAGTACGGCGAACTCTCAAAGGGTCAGCGCAAGATTTATATCATGGGCGATGACGGCGAGGAGCGGGAATACTCGCTGCCGCGCGGCGTACATATCAATGTGCAGGAAGGCGAGCGCGTCGCGGCGGGCGATCCGCTGATGGATGGGCCGCGCAATCCGCACGACATCCTGGATGTTCGCGGCGAGAAGGAACTGCAGAAGTATCTCGTCAACGAAATTCAGGAAGTTTACCGCCTGCAGGGCGTGAATATCAACGACAAGCACCTCGAAGTCATCTCACGTCAGATGATGCGCTGGGTGCGTGTGGAAGATATCGGCGATACGGAATTTCTGCCTGAAGAAGTGGTGGATAAGTTCAAGTTCCGTGCGGAGAACCAGAGGGTGGAAGAAGCGGGCGGGCGTCCGGCGCAGGGTAAAGCCGTGCTGCTGGGCATCACCAAGGCCTCGCTTTCGACCGATTCGTTTATTTCGGCCGCCTCGTTCCAGGAGACGACGCGCGTACTCACCGAAGCCGCAATCAACGGCAAGGTGGACTACCTGCGCGGTCTGAAGGAGAACGTGATTATGGGCCGCCTTGTTCCGGCGGGTACCGGCATGGAGTTCTATCGCCGGACCAGAATCGCGGGCGAGGATATTGTTGAGGAGCCGATACCGGAACCGACTCTTGATGCGCTGGCCGGGTATGAGGACGAAGCGCGCCTCACGTACACGGGCGGACTCAGCGAAGACCCCGGGCCGGAAGAAACGCTGGCCGAGTAGGTCGAGTCGAAAACAAACCCAACGCCGGGCGGCCCGAGAGGGTCGCCCTTTTTGCTGGATTTACGTACAATCTGGTCATTGATTTCCAATGCTGCCGAGCCGCAGTTGGACGTGTCGGATTCGCTTTGGTCGGTTGAGCGGATTCAGGACTACATCGAGAGTCGAGGGATCGCGGAAGAACTTGACAAAGAGGTCCGACAGGCGTTCGATGAGGCTGTGGCCGCATACATCGATTCGCCCAGCCCGCCGGAGACGCTTTACCACTACACCGGGGAGTCAGAGATGCGGAGTATTCTCCTTTCCTCGGCGGAGAGCCGGCATCTCCGCGCCACAGAAATGGCGCACACGAATGACGCGACCGAGCCTCTCGACGCGTTCGTGTCTTCGTTCGGTCAAGGCTGCGAGGATCGTATAAGAGACAGCCTGGATCGCATCGCCATCCATTTGGCTTGCTTCTCCCCTGACGCCGAAATGCCAGGCCAGTGGAAGGAGTATGGCAACTGGTACATGGGTTGCGCAATCGGTTTCAACACAAGGAGACTCCAGGAATGGTGTCTGCGCCAGAACCCCGGCCTGCCGATATTTGCAATGAACTACGACCGCAACCGGCACGAGGAGATGTGTTTATTTTTCGGGCGAAAGGTCAAGCAACTTTACCGGCGCATGCTCCCGCCTGAAGCATACAAGAGCCCTGCTCTGGACTCCTTTCTTGCGCAGGGGAGAGCAACCGAGTTTCTCTTGATGCTGCAATTTCATTTGAAGGATGAGCAGTGGCAGGGTGAGCACGAGTGGCGAATTCGGGCAATGAGGCACAGAAGCCAGCATCCAGGATCGTTCACCGAGTTGCGGATTTGTACCCCTGATCTCGTCACAGAGCTTATCCTGGGATCCCGTTATGATGGCGAACCTGCAGCCGTTGAGCGAGAACTCCGTGAAGCGGGCTTTGGGGGCGTCAAGGTCAGGCGATCATCGTGCCGCTTGTGATGTAGCCGGGGCAGGTTATATTGTTACGATCACGCCAGTTCAGCACCGTTTCCAGGGGGGCACTGTCACGAGTGACAATGGTGCATCCAATTATGAGGGACAATAATTACAAGGTGCCCGTATGACACTTCAAATCGAGGATGATCTCAAGGATATACTTCAAGCTAATCATGAATCGCCCGAACAAGCTGCCCGTGAGCTCATCGTCTTTGAGCTTTTCAGGCAGAATCGCATTTCCGGAGGACGGGCTGCCGAGCTGCTGAACGTATCGAGAGATCGATTTATTCGGCAGGCCGCTGCCGCTGGCATACCCTATCTCGATTTCGACTCGAACGAACTTGATCGAGAAATTGCGTCCGTAACGCGCTGAATGCTTGAGAACGGTTGCTGACTCGAGTCCCTTGATCGGACTACGCGCGATTGGCCGGCTGGAACTTCTGCAGCGGCTGTTCGAAGAGGTGATCATACCGCCTGCAGTTTTCTCAGAAATTCGGAGCTTCTCGCTGCCTCAGTGGATAAAAATTCGAACTTTGACTGAACCTGTGGGTATGGTGCCATTCGAAGTCTCCCTGGGGCGGGGTGAAACGGAGGCCATCGTGCTTTCGATCCAGCTTCCGGCGGATCGGCTGATTTTGGACGATGCAGCTGCGCGAGGGGAGGCCCGGCGTCGAGGTTTGTTTGTGGTCGGCACTCTCGGCATTCTCCTCATTGCCAAACAAAATGGACTAGTGGCATCCATAAGGAGAGAGATGGACGCGCTCCGTGAGGCCTCTTTCCATATCTCGCCTCGCGTATACAATACCGTCGCTGTCGCGGCGGATGAAAGTTAACGCCGGCGATGTTCTCGCCAGGATCCCGCGCGAAACGACAAAGTAGTTCAAATCGAAAAACAAACCCAAACGAGGGTCCAACGCCGACGGTCAGAAACAATACCGCTCTCAAAACAGTCGGGCTTTTTCATTCGCAGGCGAGAATAGCATAGAGAGACGCTCATCTGTTCGACCAAATTCTCGGTCCCCAGCCTGCACTGCGCCCGCAGCGAATCACCCTCGAAGGTGCCACCGTCAGGCTTGAACCGCTGGACGCTGCGAAACACACGGACGCTCTCTGGCCGGAGTGTGGGCGGCGTGGCGCACGAGTCCCTATGGTTGTACATGCCCGACGGTCCATTCCTCGAACGCCAGGCCTTTGATGAGAACATGCGGTCCAGAGAGGCGTCTGAGGATCCGTTGTTTTACGCGATAGTCGATCGGCATACCGGGGTGGCGGTCGGTCGGGCTGCGCTCATGCGCATCGATCCGGGCAATCGCGTTATCGAAGTGGGCAACATCATGTACTCCCCGGCCTTACAAAGAACCCGCGGCGCAACAGAAGCAATGTATCTCCTTGCCCGCTACGTTTTCGAAGATCTGGGATATCGCCGCTACGAATGGAAATGCAACGCGCTCAACGAACCGTCGCGGCGTGCGGCACTGCGGCTCGGCTTCTCCTTCGAGGGCATCTTCCGCCAGCACATGATCGTCAAAGGCCGCAATCGGGATACTGCGTGGTACTCCATGCTGGACTCCGAGTGGCCTGCGCGCAAACACGAATTCGAACGCTGGCTCGACGACGCGAACTTCGATTCACAGGGCGTACAGAAGACCCCGCTCAATCCACGAATCTGAGCTGCCGGGCGTGCATCTTAATAAAGAGGTGTCGAAGCTCCGCCTCAGCGTTCTCGATCAATCTCCCATTCCCGAGGGCTCCACAGCCGGAGACGCCTTGCGGAACAGCATCGACCTCGCGCGTCTGGCGGACAAATCAGGCTACACGCGTTACTGGGTGGCCGAACATCATGGAACGCAGGGCCTGGCCTGCAACAGCCCGGAAGTTCTGATCGGCCCGATTGCCTCGGCGACGGAGCGCATCAGGGTCGGCAGCGGCGGCGTGATGCTGCCGCACTACAGCCCGCTCAAAGTCGCCGAAAATTTCAGCATGTTGAGCGCCCTCTTTCCGGGGCGCATCGACCTCGGTATCGGCCGCGCAGCGGGAACGTCTCCGATGGTCGCATTCGCGCTGCAACGGGACCGCCGCCAGTCCGCGCCCGACGATTTCCGGCAGCAACTGGATGAGCTGATGGCGCTCACCGCCAATCGTCCGCATCCCGATACGCGCTTCGCCCGTCTTGCGGCGGTGCATTTTGAAAGCCCCGAGCTCTGGCTGCTGGGATCGTCGCAGGATAGCGCGATATGGGCTGCCGAACTCGGCCTGCCATACGTGTTTGCGGACTTCATCAACCCCGATGGCGCGCGGCTGGCTCGCTACTACCAGCAGACGTTTACGCCCTCGGATCGCCTCGAAAAACCGCGAACAGCCGTCGCCGCGTGGGCCATCTGCGCCGACACAGACGAAGAAGCGGAGCGGCTGTCATACAGCTTTCGCATGATGATGACGCTGTTGTTCCGCGGCCGCACGATTCAGGTGCCGACCGTCGAGCGAGCCGAGCACTTTTTGCGCGAAGAAGGTCTGACGCCGGCGCAAGCGCCCGCCAACAGGCGAATCATCACCGGCTCGCCCGACCGCGTGCGCGCCTCCATCGAGGCGCTCGCCCGCGATTACGAAGCGGAAGAAGTACTGATCGTAAACATCCTCCACAGTCACGAAGCCCGCCGCCGTTCTTACGAGCTGATTGCGCGCGCCTTCTGCCTCGATAAACAGAATGGATAATTAAAAGAAGTCATGAGCGCAAGCGTTCTACCGGTTGAGAAGAAAAGCCACGTTGCCGAAGGGACCGTATTTTCGATTCTCGCGGCCATCAGTTTTTCGCACCTGCTCAACGACATGATTCAGTCGTTGCTGCCGGCCATCTATCCCATCCTTAAAAGCAACTTCCATCTCGATTTCGCGAAGATCGGAATGATTACTCTGACGACCCAGCTGACGGCGTCGCTGCTGCAGCCGCTGATCGGCCTCTATACCGACAAGAAGCCCAAACCGTATTCACTGCCATTCGGAATGGGTTTCACGCTGATTGGACTCGCGCTGTTGTCGATGGCTTCGAGCTATGCCTTCATTCTGGTTGCCGCAGGATTGATCGGCATGGGATCGGCGGTCTTCCATCCCGAATCGTCGCGCGTGGCAAGGATGGCATCCGGCGGACAACACGGACTGGCGCAGTCGTTATTCCAGGTAGGCGGCAACGCGGGCGCTTCGCTCGGACCCCTACTCGCGGCGTTCGTCGTGCTTCCCAGAGGACAGCACAGCATTGTGTGGTTCACGCTCGCGGCGCTCACCGCAATTGTGCTTCTCACCAATGTAGGAGCGTGGTACAAACACCGCGAGTCGCTTGGCCATACGGCACGGGCGAAGAAAGCGCTGATTCACCCGTCGCTCTCGTCAACCCGAATCGCGTTTTCGCTCGCGGTTCTGATCGCGCTGATGTTCTCCAAATTCATCTACCTCGCGAGCTTGAGCAGTTACTACACGTTTTTCCTGATCAGTAAGTTCCACGTTTCGGTAAAGAGCGCCGAGATCCATCTTTTCATTTTCCTGGGAGCGGTGGCTGCCGGCACGATTATCGGCGGACCGATCGGAGACCGCATCGGACGAAAATACGTGATCTGGTGTTCGATCCTGGGCGTCCTGCCGTTCACCCTCATGCTGCCCTGGGCTAACCTGTTCTGGACCGGCATTCTCAGCGTCGTGATCGGATTGATTCTGGCCTCGGCGTTCTCAGCCATCATCGTTTACGCTCAGGAACTGGTCCCGGGACGAATCGGGACGATCTCAGGCCTGTTCTTCGGCCTCGCATTCGGCATGGGCGGTGTGGGCGCCGCATACCTCGGGAAGCTGGCCGACCATTCGGGCATCTACTTCGTCTACCAGGTCTGCGCGTTCCTGCCGGCGATCGGTCTGCTTACGGGGTTCCTTCCGAACCTGGACCAGAAGCGCCGGACCGCACACTGACATCCCGATTTGCCCGCTATTACTCGTGCAGCGCTTCAACGGGAACCCGCGCCTTCGTCCGCGCGCGCACACTAAGAAATCTTCCGACGGCAATGACGCCTAAGATCGACACCGCCTCCGCCACGTAAATCAGCGTCGCGGAAGGATGAAGCGTCCGCACCACCAGGCCATCCGTAAAAATCATTTCCGCCCCTACTCTCCCGAGAATACCTGCGCCGATATACAGGACCGCAGGGTAGCGATCCATCAGCCGGGCTATCAAATCGCTCGAGAAAATCACGAAGGGGATGCTCACACACAATCCAAAAACGATCAGCGGCACGCTGCCCCGGGCCGCGCCCGCTACTGCGAGGACGTTGTCGGTTGACATCGTAATGTCGGCAACAACGATCAGCCATACCGCATCGAGAAGACGCCCGCGAGCTTCGGGAACGGGCGGGGGCGCGCTGGCATCCGAGAGCACTCTGACAGCGATCCAGATAACGAACACTCCGCCCATCAGATTGAGATAGTCGACTCCCAGGAGGCGGGCCGCCAGAATTGTGAGCACGACCCGGAGGACGACCGAAGCGGCGGCGCCGAGCCTGATTGCGCGCCGCCGTTGTTCGGGAGCCATGACGCGCACGGCCAGGGCGATCACCAGCGCGTTGTCCCCCGCCAGCAGGAGGTCGATCAAAACAATCGAAAGAATGTCAATCAGAAGACGAGGGAGGGTACCAGCTGCCATTTGGATCGTCGCAAAGCTTCACGACAGGACTCATTCACCATGTTCCCATGCCGATTCACGCGTGTTCCCATGGGTGATTTTTTGAGAATTCATGCGGTTGTGGCCCACAAGGTAATATGCGTTTTCACGAGCCGCTTCTGTTGCCTTTCGCATCGGTCGCGGCCGGTGTGGCGATAGCCAGATACGAACAGCTTCCCCAGACGGAACTATGTGTCGCATCGGGCGCGCTAGCGATGTTGGCACTCGTTGGATACGTCGCGGGCTCGCGGCGGGTCGCACTTCTTTCCTGCCTCGCCGGACTCGTCTTCGCAGGCGCCGCCATCTCCGGAGCGCATCGCGCGCAGGCCGCCCCCGCCCTGAGCGTTCCGGACAACACTCCCGCGATCTTCGAAGGCTGCGTCGTCGACCCGGCTCTGGTGGCGATCGACCGCGAACGCTTCACCGTGGAACTGGCTCCGGCGGCACGAGCCCAGGTCTCGCTCTCTACGCACACGGATTTTCCCGACCTTCCCTATGGAACTCACATCGAATTCCAGGGAAAGGTACGCCGCCCGCATAATTACGACAACCCGGGCAGCTTTGACAACGTACACTATCTGGCACGCCAGAAGGTCTACTGGAATGCATCAGGCGACGCTTCGACGGTACGCGTGCTTCCGGGGGCCTGTGGCAGCCGGCTCGCGGGCTTCATCTTCGCCATTCGGTCGGCTGCGCTTGATCGTCTCGATCGCTTGTATGCGAACGACGCTTATGCGAACGGAATGATGCAGGCCATACTGATCGGCGTGACCGCGAAGCTCGATCGGATGTGGACCGAGGATTATCGGTCCACCGGCACCTTCCATGCTCTCGTGATTTCGGGC
Organism: Terriglobia bacterium; assembly: GCA_963831795.1. Classification (GTDB taxonomy): domain Bacteria; phylum Acidobacteriota; class Terriglobia; order Bryobacterales; family Bryobacteraceae; genus BOG-234. Next base: position 212,131 of record CAWHSB010000015.1, read on the forward strand.
AGCCATGTCGCCGTACTAGCGGCTGTTTTTCTCTTTTTCCTGCGGATTTGCGCCGTTCCGCGCGGCGTGGCCCTGATCCTGACTGTCCTGATGGCGTGGCTTTATGCGGGTGTAACGGGGTGGCAGGCGCCTGTCCTGCGATCGGCTGCGGGCATGACTCTCTATGGCGTCGGGCGCTGCTTTTTCCGTGAGGGGAGATTGCTGAACATTCTCGCCGCCGTGGCGTTGATCTTTATCGCAGTCGACCCGGAACAGTTGTTCGATGCCAGTTTCCAGCTCTCTTTCCTTGCGGTGGCGCTCATCGGCGCTTTCGTGGTGCCGGCGCTTGACGCTACCTCGGCGCCACTCGCGCGGGGCCTTAAAGACCTCGGCGATGCGAAGAAAGATATCCGTCTGGCTCCAAAATCCGCACAGTTCCGGATCGAAATGCGTTTGCTGGCCAGGACGCTGACGCTGATCGCGGGTCTGCCCGAACGCGTCTCTCGATGGATTGTCGTTATGGGTGCGCGTTTCTGTCTTTACCTGTGGGAGATCTTCGTAACCTCGTTCTTCATTCAACTTGGTCTGGCGCTGCCGACGATCGTCTACTTCCACCGCATGTCCGTCTCCGGGCTGTCGGCGAACGCGATCGTTGTGCCGGTCTTGAGCGCGATCGTGCCCCTGGGTTTTGCGGCGATCGCATTCAATTCCGCGGCTCTCGCCCAGCTTTGCGCGTGGCTACTCTCGATCGCGAGGATGGCTGTCAGCGTCCACGCACGCTGGGAGCCCGACTGGCGCATTCCAGCCCCGCCTTTCTGGCTCGCGGCGATCTTCGCGGCCGCTTTGATCGTTGCCGCCTGGCGGACGAAATTCAAATCTCCTCGGGCATTTGCCTGGATGGTAGTCGCAGCGGCTTTGGCGGTTATCGTCGTCCACCCGTTCCCGGCCGTCGTCGAGCGGGGCAAATTCGAATTAAGCGCGATTGACGTAGGGCAGGGAGACAGCCTGCTGGCCGGCTTTCCCACAGGACCGCTGATGCTGATCGATGCGGGCGGAATCCCATCGTTCGGGCGGAAGAAAAAACCGGGGCTCGATATCGGCGAGGACGTAGTCTCCCCTTACCTCTGGTCGCGATCGATCAAGCGTCTGGACGTCGTCGTGATGACACACGCGCACGAAGACCACATGGGCGGAATGAGCGCGGTGCTCAGAAACTTTCGTCCGCGTGAGTTATGGACGGGAGCCACGCAGGATAGCGTGGAATGGCGCACGGTGCGGGAGACAGCCGAACGTCTCCATATCACGATTCGGAACCTGCGCCGCTGCGACCCATTCGCCTTCGGTGGCACCACCATCGAGATACTCGCGCCCGCGCCGGACTACATGAGCGAATCCGCGCCGAAGAATAACGACTCGCTCGTTATGCGCGTTCGCTTCGGCGCAACCTCGTTCCTGCTGACCGGAGATATGGAAAAGGCCGTCGAGCGGGAACTCGCCGCATCCGGCCTGCTCTCGCACGACGATGTCCTTAAAGTTGGTCACCACGGAAGCCGGACGTCCAGCACACCCGAGTTTCTGGATCTCGAGCGTCCGGCATTCGGCATCATCTCGGACGGGTTCGACAACAGCTATGGCCATCCACATCCCCTGACGCTCGCCGCGCTTCAGGAGAGGAAGGTCGCCGTCTTCCGTACCGACCAGCGAGGACTGGTCACCGTGATCAGCGATGGCAAACGACTGCGAATTCAGACGGCCGAACCGCAGCCGTGAAGCACGCCATAGCCCGGATTCACTTCGACTTCTGCGCGGCCTCGTCGACCTGTTCGCGAATCGATTTCTTTTTCCCGGGGGACTTCTTTTTCGGAGTCCCCGACGTCAGGTTTGCGATTGTTTCCCGAAGACGGAGAGCGCGTTCCGCGCGCGCCGCCTCCGAGTCGTCCTGCTTGTCGTTAATTCCTGCTTCGCCAATTCCTGCTTCGCCCATTTCTATTTCACTTTAACCAAACCGTCGATGTATGAGCGCAAGGCGGTGGCGCGGCCTGCCCGGGCCTCGTGTTGTCCCGAGTGCCGGCCCGCGGCTGCGGCGAGCGCATTTGCTCCGGCGACTTTGCCGGTGCGATAACCCTTCGTCAGCTTCTGCACTTCACGATCGATGGTTTCCCGAAGACTCTTACCCGAGGTGTTCAGAATTCCCAGGCTGCGCGTGGTCGCCTTTCCGTTGTTCATCACGACCTGATACCAGTGGTTGGTAGTCGGGTCGCCAAAACTGACATAACCGCCATTCAGAACCCGATGCGGCGCCTTGATGTGACCGCCGAAACTGTACCGCATCCCCAAAGCCGCGGACGGTTCGTAATAGTGGGGCGTGATGAAGTCGGAAACCGCAACTCCATTAGATTTATAAGTGAGAGAATCGTCTTCGCACGGATCGCAAACCTCCACAAGATAGACAACGCGGGCCAGTTTCTTCGCTTTGCCGGAAGCCTGGGGAGGCGCGGCGCCGGCGATGGTGCGGTTTCCAAACGGGTCGGCCAGCATTTCGAGGCATTCATGGCTGGCGGTAAGCGCCCAGCTTCCATCCGCCTGCACCAGTGAGAACGGCTGGTTGTTGTTGTCCGTGTGATAGCCGGCAGCTCCCGGTTGGCTGATGTCGTCCTTGATGATTACGGGCCAGTAATCGACTGGAACAGACTCAAGATTCTGGAAGGGGTCAACCGTCGCGTTGACCTCCCAGATCGGTCCGAAATCCCGGGTTACCTGTTTCTGGAGGGCGGCGCTCACACTGGAGACGTCGCTAAAGCTTACAGCCGTGGTTTCCGAAACGAGCGCTACGTGGTAAGTATCCATCTCTCCTCCTGGAGCGGCGTCGGTGACGTTCCGCACAAAGAGGTAGTGTCGTTCGAAGGTATTTCGTTTCGCAATGGCCCGGACTGCACAGGATTACCATCCGGGCCGCGATCAGGCAACGGTTATCGCTTGCTGACAGCGCCCACGGCGGACTCGGCATCTTTCGCCATTTGCAGATGCATCTGCAGGGTAGGCAAGGTATTTGTTGCCCAGTTCTTTAAATCGGGGTTCATGCCATTTTGACGATTCGTGCTCAAAGGCGGCGATGTCCTTCTCGTGATCTCGCACCATATCCCGCATATACGCCCTGTCGAAGGCTGGTCCCGACATAGCGGAGAAATGATCGACTTCAGCTTTTTGCTTCGCGTCCAGCGAAGTCGGCAGAGTGATATTGTTTTTCGACGCGACCATCTTCAGCTCGTCGTTTGCCTTCGAGTGGTCGTCGATCATACGCTGACCGAAGGCTTTCACCTTGTCGTTTGAGGCGTTACGAACCGCCACCTTCCCCAGTTCCACTTCTTCCATGCCGCCGGTAGCCGCCTCTCGGGCGAACTTGTTATCGGCCGATTGTGAACTCTGAGCGATCGCGAGACCGCTTAACGTACCAAACAGCGCTACCGTGCCCAGCAGAATACTACTTTTGAATATCAACGTCATCTCGTTCGGTCCTTTCTTCGTCGGTCCTTTCGTGCGGAGAGTCCGAATCTCACGGAACCTCCTGATGGAGGTACTTTGGCAATCGGGGGACCAGTGTTCCGCTCGAACTTTCTCCCGCGTCAGGGCAGCGATGAAATCGAGATAAATCGACCATGAATCTCAGCGTACTTGTCTGGATCGGGGATCCGGAACGCTGGTCCCGTCAGGTGCAATTCCGGCGCAAATCCGGTAAAGCCTGTATTCCCGCCTGTGGTCATGCAGCCCTATACTGGCAATGGATCAGCGCGCGTGTTCGTCGAAAACGTGAAACCATTCAACCAGGTATCTTCCGAGCTCTTAGCCTTCCTGCGCCATACGGACACCTGCACCGTATCGAACGCAATCGAGACGTTCAACGTGCGCATGCGCAATGAGGGATACGTGAGCCGCGGAGTGCATTGTATGACTCCGAAACTGCCGGCCGTCGCGGGTTACGCGGTGACCGGCCGGATGCGCGCCGCCGCGCCGCCCATTTCGGGACTCTGCTACTATCACCGCACCGACTGGTGGCAGTACGTCGCGAATGTTCCCGGACCGAAGATCCTTGTTATTGAAGACGACGACGACGTTCCGGGCAGCGGTGGACTCGTCGGCGAACTTCACGCGCAGATCGGCAGCGCGCTGGGGTGCGCCGGGTATCTGACCAACGGAACCGTGCGCGATCTTTCCGCGGTGGAAGCGATTGGCTTTCAGTGTTTCGCAAGAGGCGCTTGCGTCTCGCACTCTTACGCCCATGTAACGGAATTTGGCGGCCCCGTCGAGATCGGCGGTCTGCGGATCTCGCCAGGCGATTTACTGCACGGAGATTGCAACGGCGTTCATTCCGTGCCCCTCTCGATAGTGGGCGACCTGCCGCATGCCGTCGCCGAGATCAGAAAGCATGAGGCAGAGTTGATTTCGCTTTGCCGAGACCCGGATTTCACCTTTGAGAAACTGGAAGAAGCATTGCGGACGGCCCGCAACTGGAGTCCAAAACCGGAGGTTGGTTGATCACGGCTCACGGAGTCTTCCGCCGCCAGACACGCGCGCTGCTTTGGGGCGGCTTCGGCGGACTCCTGCTTCTGATGGCCGTTCTCGGTCTGCGGGCGCTTTCATTCACTTCTCAGATCGAGGTTCGCCAGGAACAAATCCGTCAGGATTATGTATCCCGCGATCGCACACTCGAAAAGCTCCGCTCGGAAATCTATCTCTCCGGGACTTACGTTCGCGACTATCTGCTCGATAACAATGACGAAGCCACCGCCACACATAAAGCCGCCTTTCTGGAAGCTCGCAGGCGGATCGAATCGGGGGTGTCCGATTACGCTCGTCTGGTTCGGCCCGGCGAGCGCGCCGTTTTCGATCAGTTCCGGAACGAGTTGCAGGGATATCTTGACGTTATTGATCCGGCCCTCGCCTGGACCGCCGATGAGCGCCGCGCGCGCGGCAATGCGTTCATCGAAAAGGAGCTTCTGCCGCGCAGGCTCCTGACGGTTGACCTGACCGACCGGATTCATGAACTGACCGAGGAGCAGCTGAACGCCAGCAGCCAGGACGTCAGGGATCTTTTTTCCTCATTCCGGGCCCGGCTCGCGTCGCTTCTGATCTTCACCCTGGGAGCGGGGATGCTGGTCGCCGGCTTTTCTCTTTGGCGCATTCTCGCCCTCGAACGCGAAACGGAACTCCGCTTCCAGGAGGTATTGACCGCGCAGAACGAGCTGAAGCGGCTCTCGGCCGAACTCGTCTCGGCGCAGGAAAACGAGAGGCGAAGGATATCCCGGGAACTGCACGACGAAGTGGGCCAGGTCTTGTCGGCGATCATGCTGGGTCTGGGAAATCTGCGGGCGGCCGTCGAGCGCCGCGATGTGCATGAGGCTCTTCGCCAGCTGCAACTGGTTCAGGATATGACCCAGCGGAACGCCAGCGTGGTTCGCAATATCTCGCTTCTGCTGCGTCCCACCATGCTCGACGATCTTGGGCTTCTTCCCGCGCTGAAATGGCTCGCCCGCGAAGTGTCGCGTACCAGCGGAATCCATGTTGATGTGGCTACCGAAGGCGCGCTGGACGACCTGCCGGACGAACACCGCACCTGCGTTTACCGGGTGGTGCAGGAGGCCGTCAACAACGCCTCGCGCCATTCCCGCGCATCTCAGATCAGAATTTATGTTCAACAGACCCTGCCTTCTCAGGCGGCTCCGCCGCGACTCCGTGTCTCCATTCAGGATGACGGCAAAGGCTTCGAGCCTCGAAGCGAGAGCGGCGTGGGCATTCTCGGAATGGAGGAGCGGATCGCGCGGCTTGGGGGCGTTCTGAATGTCGATTCGGAGCCAGGCAGAGGGACGATTGTCTCGTTCGAACTCCCGATTCCGGATACCGTGGAGCCGGCTCAGGCCACGAGCCCTTTGCGGACCGCATACAAAATCAGTTCCGGCAGATTGTGAACGTGCAGCTTCTGGAAGATGTTGTTGCGGTGGGTCTCAATGGTCGCCACGCTCACATTCAGGGTTCCCGAGATTTCCTTATTGCTCTTGCCTGAGACCAGCAGTTGCAGGATCTCTTTCTCGCGGAATGTCAGCAGGTCGTAACTGTCTTCGACGCCGCGCCTCCGCATCTCGGAGACGTACTCTTCCACGAGAATTTTAGTAATCGCCGGGCTGAAGTAAGCCTGTCCCGCCGCGACCGCGCGTATCGCCGACAGAACCTCGGATTCGGGCGACACCTTGAGCAGATAACCGCGTGCGCCGCTCTTTAAAGCGCGAAGGACGTAGCTCTCGTCGGCGTGCATGCTCAGCATGATCACTCCCGCCTGCGGCGCCTTATCGCGGATGTACTGGGCCGCGTCCGTCCCATTCAGGCGAGGCATGGCGACATCGAGCAGGATCACGTCCGGGGCGTGCAGCGCAGCGAGTTCCACCGCTTCGTAACCGTCGGCGCCTTCTCCGACAACTTCAAATTCGCCGGTTCGCTCCAGCAGCGATCGCAGCCCACTACGGACGAGAGGGTGATCGTCAACGATCAATACGCGAGTGGCGGCCACGTTTCCAGCATAAAGCCGCGGTGTCTTCGGAGCGGTGACGCGGGCACCCTCCTCTCTGACGCCGGCCGGCGAGTTGACACAAATCAAGAGAGAAGGCCTGGATTTGAGGCATGGAGATGGTTTCCCTCACTCCCCAGCGCAAGGCGCAGCTCGATGACTATGCTCAGAGGCATGGACAGGACACGGCCGTCGCGCTGGACGAGGCGCTCGGCGCATACCTTGAATGGGAACAGCAGGATTACCGCGAAGCCGTTGAAGGCATCCGGCAGGGATACGCAGATTTCAAAGCGGGCGCACCCACCGTGCGGACGAAGTCTTTGAAGAACTTCGCGTGAAGCATGGCCTTCCGCGTTGAATATGGCATCCAGGCCAAAGCTCGATTTTGACGCCGATTCTCGAATGGTTGCTCGCGCAGGAAGCGGGCGACCGAGGGCTTCAGTGGTTTCAGAGGTCGCAGAAGGCTGTGTATTCGGTCAGCGAGCTTCCAGAGCGCTGCCCGCTCGCACCGGAAAACAAGGAGTTTCCTTTCCAGGCCCTCTCCAGTCATTTACACCTGAATTTCAGGTAAAACCTGTATTCACCGCGATCCCCCAAAAGGGCTAACCTTTTGGACGGATCAGGCTGGATATGTTCGACTTCGCAGGGAGACTGCGGCTTTCATCCCGAACGAACCAGCCTTCGGACGGCACGGCGGACCTCTCAATCAAGCTGCTTCTGATAACTCCCGATGACGATTTGTATCTCTCGGTTCACAACGCCGCCAAACACTGCGGATGGCGGCTTGAGCGAGTGCGAAGTGTGGAACAAAGCTTGCAATCGCTCGATACAGTCCCGGCGCGTCTTGTGATTTACGATTGGACGCCGGAGGACGATGACTGGCGGCTTGCGATAGATCGGCTCAGCGCCAGGCCGGATCGCCCCTGTATATTGTTGGCCTCGCGGGTGATCGACGAGTACTTATGGGCGGATCTCGTGACTCACGGCGGATTCGATTTGATCCACCGGTCCGCGGATACCGAACAACTGATCCGCGCTGTCCGATTTGCTCACCGCTCGACGGATATTGCGCGAGGGGGTCGACCACTAGTACGCTGATGCGCTTTCCACTTAAAATTCTCCCGCTTGTTTCTCTGACCCTGACAACCGGGGCCGCAATCTTTATCCTCGGCTGCTCCAAAGGCGGCGCCGAAATGCCCAAAGCCTCGGCGGCAGCGCCGCCCGCCGTTGGCACAGCCGAGGTTCAGTTGCGGCCGATCGCGCAGCATTTGACCGTCAGTTCGGAACTCGTTCCCTTCCAGGAAATCGACGTCTACGCCAAAGAGGCCGGATATGTGAAGGAACTGAATGTCGATTACGGCTCGCGTGTTCGTCAGGGTCAGGTGATGGCCGTTCTCGAAATCCCCGAACTTGAAGCTCAGCTGCAGGAAGATCGGGCAGTTATTAAAGCGAGAACCGACGAGGTTTCGAGAGCCCGCGAGGAAGTCGCCCGCGCCAAGGCGCAGCATGACGTCACCGATCTCCAGTACAACCGCCTCAACGGAGTTGCCAAAACGAAGCCGGGTCTCGTCGCCCAACAGGAAGTCGACGATGCGCAAGGCAAAAATCTCGCGGCGGCCTCCAATCTCGACGCGGTCAAAGGCTCGCTTGACGCCGCGAACAGCGAGGTCGAGGTCGCGAAGGCAAAACTGGCGCACGATCAGACCCTTTTCGACTATGCGAAGATCACGGCCCCGTTTGACGGTGTGGTCACGCAAAGGTATGCCAATCTCGGCGCTTTGATGCAGGCCGGCACAAGCTCCACGCAGGCCACTCCGCTCGTTCGTCTTTCCCAGGAAAACGTCTACCGGCTCGTGATTCCGGTACCCGAGTCCTACGTCAAATTCATACGCATCGGAGATCCCGTCGAAGTCAAAGTGCCGTCGCTCGGCGAAACCGACAGCGGCAAGGTCGCCCGCTTCTCCGCAGATGTCAATTCGAGCACCCGAACCATGCGCACCGAGGTAAACGTCCCCAATCCGAAGGGCACTCTGGTTCCGGGGCTTGTATGCCGAAGCCACCCTGACTCTGAACCAGACGGGCAGCGCCGTCACCGTTCCCATTCAGGCCATCGACCGGACGGGAGACCAGACGAGCGTCATGATTCTGCGGAACGATAATACGGTCGAGCCCCGTCCGGTTACGCTGGGCATCCAGACCGCCAACTACGCCGAAATCGCCGGCGGCCTCGCGCCGGGGGACCGTATCGTCATCAGCGACCGTTCCGGTCTCAAGGCGGGCGAGCGTGTCACTCCGCATCCGGCGGAGGTTCTCGCTTATGACGCCCCCGCGGCCCCCGATAAGGAATGACGATTAAGGAATAACGAATGTCGAAGTTCTCGATCGGAAATCCGTACTTTGTCATAGTCGTCTGTCTCGCGGTGGCCACGCTTGGCATTGTCAGCGTCGCCAGCATGCCGGTCGATCTTTTCCCGGCGATCAACCTGCCTCAGGTGGTTGTCGCCACGTTCTACTCGGGAATGCCGCCTCAGGACATCGAAACCGACATCACCTCTCCCCTCGAACGGTTCTTCACCATGGCGAGCGGCATCGACCACATCGAATCGCATTCGCTGCTGGGCGTCAGCATGATCCGCGTATTCTTCCAGCCCGGCACGAGCGCCGATGCCGACGTTACCGAACTCTCCACCCTCGCGCTCGCCGATTTGAAGCGCCTTCCGCCGGGCACCCTGCCTCCCGTCGTGTTGAAGTCCGATGCGTCTACTCTGCCGGTTTGTCTGGTAGGCGTCAGCGGCGCTGGAATGACGGAAACGCAACTGCACGATTACGCGCAGATTGCAATCCGTAACCAGATCGCTGTCATCAAGGGCGCCGAGATTCCGCCTCCCTTCGGCGGTAAATACCGCCAGATCATGGTGTATGTCGATCCGTTCAAGCTCTCGTCGCGCCAGCTCAGTCCGATGGACGTTGTCAGCGCGGTCAATAACTCAAGCCTGATTCTCCCCGCCGGTGACGTCAAGATGGGGCCGCTCGATTACTACGTCTATTCGAACAGCCTGGTCGATACCATGTCCCAGCTCGACGAAGTCCCCCTGAAAGCCAACAAGGATTCCTGGGTTCGCGTCGGCGATGTGGGTAAAGCGGTGGATGGTTCGGCCGTCCAGTACAACATCGTTCGCGTGGGCGGCCAGAAATCCACCTATATCCCGATCATGAAGCAGGGAGGCGACACCAACACCATCGCCGTCGTCGACGGAGTTCGCGACCTCCTCCAGCATCTCTATAACGTGCCCGAGCAGCTCAAGACGTCGCTCCTCTTCGATCAGTCGGTATTCGTCAAGGAAGCCATCAACACCGTATTGCATGAAGGCCTGATCGGTCTCGTCCTCACCGGGATCATGATCCTGCTCTTCCTCGGCAACGTCCGCGCGACGATGGCCGTGCTGCTCTCGATTCCCCTTTCGGCCCTGGCCACGCTGATTGTCCTCAAACTAACCGGCACGACAATTAACACGATGATTCTGGCGGGCATCGCCCTCGCCTTCTCGCGCGTTATCGATAACTCTGTGATTTCGCTTGAGAATATTTACCGTCACCTGGAAATGGGATCCCTGCCCACGATCGCGGCCGAAATCGGCGGCTCCGAAGTCGCTCTGGCCGTATTGGCCGCGACGCTGGTCGGCGTGATTGTATTCTTCCCGGTCACCTTCCTTTACGGTGTCAGCAAGTTCCTGTTTACGGCCCTCGCGGTGGCGTTCTGTATCTCGCTGCTGATGTCCTTCGTGGTCTCGATGACCGTAATCCCGCTTTTCTGTTCGCGTTTTCTGAAAGCCCCGCCGCACGCTCACACCTCGAGGACGGCGCTCACGTCGAAGGGGAAATCGTTCAGGCGCCCGCCGCAAAGCGCAGGCGATCTCTGTGGACACGTTTCAACGATGGCTTCAACGCGGGCTTCAACCGCCTGCTCGACGCTTATGAACGATCCGTGCGTTTCGCCCTGAAGCGCCCGGCCCTGACGGTAGTCGCGCTCATGGCAACGTTCGTTCTCAGCCTCGCTATCTACCCGTTTCTGGGCCTTGCATTCTTTCCGCAAACTGATGCCGGCCAGTTCACCATCAGTCTGAAGGCGCCCACGGGCACTCGGATCGAACTGACGAACCAGTATGTCGCCAAAGTAGAAGATCTGATCAAGAAGACCATTTCGCCTGAAGACTTCCGCATGACCGTTTCAAATATCGGCGTGGTTCCCGATTTCTCGGCTCTCTATACTTCCAACACGGGACCCTACACCGCCACCATCCAGACGCAGCTTAACGACGACCACAAGATCGGCAGTTACGAATATATGGCCGAAGTACGGGACAAGCTGAATAAGCAGTACCCGGAACTCAGGACCTTTTTCCAGACAGGCTCCATGGTGGACGCCATCATTAACACCGGAATGCCGGCGCCGATCGACATTCAGGTAACCAGCCCGGATATCCCCGGGGACTACAATCTGGCCCGCGAGATCGCCACGAAAGTCTCCGCGCTCCCCGAAACCGGACAGATCTACATCCCTCAGGATATGGATTATCCGGGCATCCGCATGGATGTGAATCGCGTGCACGCCGCGGAACTCGGTCTCACCCAGAAGGAAGTCGTAAGCAACGTGATTACGGCTCTGAATTCGAACGTGATGATCGCGCCCAACTATTGGGTGGACCGCAAGACCGGTAACAATTACTTTCTGACCGTGCAGTATTACCAGGACGGATCGCGCGCCATCCGGGATCCGCTCGATCTCACCGGTATTCCGTTACGGGCGCCCAATCTCCCGCAGCCCACGACGCTCGATTCGGTCGTGAAGCTGAACCGGATTCAGACCCCCACCGAAATCGATCACTATCAGATCCAGCGCTCGGCGGACGTGTACGTTACGCCCAAGGGCGAAGATCTCGGCCGCATCACCGCTGAGGTCCGCGACATCGTGGCGCATACCGCGCACGCCGCCAACATGCGCGTCAATCTGCGCGGCATGGTGGTCGGCATGGAGGAATCGTTCAAGAGTTTCGCCATCGGTTTCACGCTTGCCTTCATCCTGCTTTATCTGATCCTGGTCGCGCAGTTCAAGTCGTTCGTCGATCCGGTGTTGATCATGCTCGCGATTCCCATGGGCATCAGTGGCGCGCTGTTGATCCTCCTTCTGACTCACACCAGCTTGAACGTGATGTCCCTCATGGGACTGCTGATGCTGGTCGGCGTGGCAAACTCGAACAGCATCCTGATCGTCGATTTCGCTCACAAGCTGGAACAGCAGGGTCTGCCGGTGCTGGATGCGGTGATCACATCCTGCCGCGTCCGCCTTCGCCCGATTCTGATGACCTCACTCGCAACCATCATCGGGATGATTCCGATGGCCCTGAAGTTGGGCACCGGCGCCGAGCAGTACGCGCCGATGGCGCGCGCGATTATCGGCGGATTAACCTCTTCCGTGATCCTGACCGTGTTTATCGTGCCGGCGGCCTATCTCCTGATCTACCGCAACCGGAGGCCGGCGGAGCCCGTGAATGCCTAGCAGGCTGATGAAGAAAGCCAAAAAACACTTGCTTGCAGACACTTACCGAGCCACGACCGGAAGGGAGTGTCACCCTGTTAGCGCTCCGCCCACTGGTAGCGGCGGCGATCTCGTTCGCCGGCGCCTTTACTGGCCCTGGCGCCCCGTCGCGCCGGGCGTCTTCCGTTGTGGGGTCAGGGCTTCGGCCCTGCCGCCGAGCTTCCGCTCGGCGCGGAGCTTTACGTTCATAATCCTGCTGGCCGCAGCGGTGGGAACATTCGCGCAAACGCCATCCCAGAACCTGACACTGCCCCAGGCGGTCCAGCTCGCAATCAAAAACCATCCAAAGATTGCCGCCGCCCAGAACTTCCAGTCGGCTGCGGGACAACAGGTCGTTGAAGCGCGCTCCCACTACTATCCCAACCTGGCAGCCGAAGTTACCGGTTCCCAGGGCCTCTACCAAAGCCGCATCGGAGCGGGAGGACTCTCAACATCGCAGTTGTTCAACCGCCAGGGCGAGGGCCTGATCGTAAATCAGCTGATCACGGATCTCGGGCGAACCGGCAACCTCGTCGCCAGCTCAAAACTTCAAGCACAGGCCGCCGCGCAAACTACCCAGGCAACGGTCTACGACATAACGCTGGACGTGAATCGCGCTTACTTCGGCGCCCTGCAAGCCCAGGCGCTGGTGCGAGTCGCGCAGGAGACGGTAACCGCGCGCCAGACTCTCGCCAATCAGGTAACCGCTCTGGGCCAGGCCCAGCTCAAGTCGCAGGTCGACGTAAGTTTCGCCGAGGTCAACCTTTCCGAAGCGCAACTCATGCTCATCCGCGCCCGCGCAAGCCTGCAGCAGGCCTTCGCCGACCTCAGCCGGGCGCTCGGCGTCGATACTCCGCCCGCGCAATATCAACTGACTGAAGGCGTCTCTCCCGGAACGCCTCCACCGACGGTCGAGGACCTTGTCGCGCAGGCCGTCCAGAATCGCCCCGAACTCGCCGATCTTCGTCTGCGCTACCAGGCGGCGCAGAAATTCGAAGCGGCGGAGAAAGACCTGAAGCGCCCCAATCTCACAATGGTTGCCGTCGGCGGCGCCCTGCCCGTATCTCGAGCAGGATCCGCGAGTCGCCCCCGAAGGATATGAAGGAGTCGCAGTCAATCTCGACATCCCGATCTTCAACGGCCATCTGTTTTCGGCGCGCGAGGAGGCCGCCCGTTACCAGGCACTGGCCGCCAACCAGCAGCTTCGCGACCTCCAGCAGCAGGTCGAGCACGACGTCCGCGTTGCCTGGCTGGCGGCCAACACGGCCTATGAGCGAATTCCGGTTACCGTGCAGCTTGTGAGTCAGGCGCAGCTCGCCCGCGATCTCGCGCAGGGCCGCTACGATCTCGGACTTGCGTCGATAGTCGAATTGACGCAGGCCCAGCTCAACCTCACGCAGGCGCAGATCGAAAACGTCGGAGCGCAATACGACTACCAGAGCGCGTACGCCGTGCTGCAATATACGATTGGCGCGCTTCGGTAAGCGCACCGCGTGGGCGTATGGAGTACGATTTCTTTTCAGGCAATCGTATGTGGATTCCTTCCGTTTTTCGCCCTGCGGTCAGTGAGCGGAGTCCGAACGCTACGCGCCAGACCGGCGCTCCCGGCGTTCTCGTTGTCACAGCGGATGATAAGTTTTATTACCTGCTCTTGTCCCTCGCCATTGATCTCGGCTGGGGCATTCGCAGAGCGCGAAATCTCCTGAGCGCAGCGGATCACATGGCATCGCATCCGATGCCCATCGTGGTGTACGACGAACGCCTCCCGTACTCCCATTGGCGAGATGGTCTTCGCGCTCTGGGCTCGCTCGAAGCTCGCCCGCTCATCCTTCTCGCCACGCGGCGACTCGACGAAGAGATCTGGCGTATTGTTCTCGAATGCAAAGGCTACGACGCCCTTGAACGCGACCGCGCGCAAGGAAGAATGGACTCGAATGTTGCGCTTCGCCTGGCTCTCGTTCTGCCAGCCTTCGGAGGAACCGGATTGCCTCGCCGCCGCGGCCGTTTCCAATCGAACGTAACTTTCCGGCAGATCCTCTCGTAGGGCGGGGCTTTCGGCCCTGTCCAGATGGACCTGCGGTCCACGAGCAACCACGAAAACCCTTGTGGGGCAGGCCCCCAGGCCTGCCGCCGAGCTTCCGCTCGGCGCGGAGCTTTACGTAAACTCAATACCTCCTCAGCGGTATCTGGAAGCGCTGCTGAGGTTACGCTCTGCCCTTTGTAAAGCCTTGTGAACATCGCGCCATGGCGGTAACAACCCTCTGTAACCGCGCGTTCTCCTATACAGAAGGCAACGCGATGCTGACCGCAGCCTGACGCGCAGCCCGATCAAAACACACAGGACGGATAAAGAAATGAAGAACGCATTTTCGCGTATGGGACAGACGTGTGCCTCCACGATTCTTAAAGGGGCGATTGCGGGAGTTCTGGCGACGGGCGCGCTGTTTGCCGCCTCCATCAGTCCGGTCAAGGTAATGTTGCCCGAGGGCGTTACGGTTGGTTCGACCGCCTTGCCGAGCGGCGAATACACCATCTCCAGCGTCGACTTGAACGACGGCAACTCCTGGTTTGTGGTTCGCTCCGAACGCGGCCAGGCGATCACCATGCAGGCGCGGAGAATCAATCCCACCGCATCGGGCGACAAGACTCAGGTGACGCTCGAGAAGAAAGGCACTACCTTGCACTTCGACAAATTATTCATTCGCGGCGATGAGAGCGGCTATCAGTTTACGGACCAGAAATAGGCACGGCAGGGGCGGCGCGGTCCGGTCGCGAGCGATATATCAGACCAGGCCCGCCGACCCCTCCTGTGATAAACTTGGCGCCGGGAAATAACTCCGATTTCGCCTCGAACTCGGGCCTTCCCCGATCCTATGCGTTTTTCCATCACGGCTTCGTTTTTCCTGGGCCTAGCGGCGTTAGTGCCGGCATACGCCCAGATAGATCTTTCCGGCGTCTGGGCCGACCGAATTACCGAGGACTCCTACGAGCGCTCCGGCGGCCCTCCGCTGGGAGACTATCAGGGAATTCCCCTCAACGACGCCGGCCGAATGAAAGCCGATAGCCACGACCACTCCGAGTGGAGTCTGCCCGAATTTCAGTGCAGGCCGCATCCCGGTCCCTATCAGTGGCGCGCCCTCGGAGCCGTCCGGATTTCCCAGGAGATCGATCCGGTTTCGCGCGAACTCACCGCGTTTCACTTCGAATATCTCCGCTCGATGGAGCGCCCGGTTTTCATGGACGGCCGTCCGCACCCGCCGGACTATGCCCCGCACACATGGTCGGGTTTCTCGACCGGCGTCTGGCGCGGCAACATGCTGGTGATTACCACCACGCATCTCAAGGGCGCTTACCTGCGGCGCAACGGCGCGTCTTTCAGCGACAAAGCCACCATGATGGAATACATCACGCGGCACGGCGACTACCTGCTCGTCACCATGATCATCACCGATCCCGGTGTGGCTGGAAACCCCTTTTATCCAGACGACGAACTACGAGCTCGATCCGCATACCCAGCTCTCTTACTACCCCTGCACCGTCAGCGAAGAGAATATCTCCAAGGCCGTCCCGCACTTTCTTCCCGGCCAGAATCCGAATCTTGGCGCCGACGACATTCCGCAAGTAGCCGCGCGCGGCGGCGCCGAGTCGATCTATCCCGAATATCGACTGAAGTTGAAGGCGGGAACAGCCAAAGAACCCCATTCGGTTCCCGCGAAATTTACGCCGCCGCCGATTAATTTCGAGGGTCCAACCGAAAAGGGCGAAATCAAGGTTCTCCCCGTACAGGGCAATATCTACATGCTCGTCGGCGACGGTGGAAACATCGCCGCGTCCATCGGTAAGGACGGTATTCTTCTGGTCGATACCGGCCTCGAATCGATGAGCGCGAAGCTGATGTCCAAGGTGCTGGAACTCGCTACAGCGATCAGTTCCTCGCCCGAGCCGAATCGCTGCGTCGGCCTGCATTGCCCCGGAACTCCTTACGGCTGGTCGAGTCCCTCGCTCAATGCGATCATCAGTTCGCCGGCCCCGCCAAAGCCCGTGCGCTTCATCATCAATACCAGCGTCGATCCCGACCACATCGGCGGCAATGAACGCATGGCGGCCCTTCCCGCCGACGCCAAGATCGTGGGCGTGACGTTTCCGCCGGTCGGCATCGCGCCCGGCGCTACCGTGATCACGCATGAGGACGTGCTTACGCGGATGAGCAATCCCGGCCCCGGCGAAAAGGCCGCGCCATCCGGGCGCTTGCCCACGGATACTTACCACGCCGACGATTACAAACTAAGCGAATTCTTCAATGGCGAAGGCATCCGCGTCATTCATCAGGCGGCCGCCCATACCGACGGCGACAGCATGGTGTTCTTCCGCTACTCCGATGTTCTGGCCGCCGGCGACATTCTGAATACCGAAAGCTATCCCGTGATCGACGTCGCGAAGGGCGGCACCATCAATGGCCTGCTTGCCGGTCTGAATCACATTCTCGATATCGCGATTCCGGAGTTCCGCTCGCAGGGCGGCACCATGATCATTCCCGGTCACGGGCGTCTCTGCGATATTGGCGACGTCGCCAACTACCGCAACATGGTCGCGATCATGCGCGATCGCATTCAGGACCTCAAGAACAAAGGCATGACCCTCGAACAGGTGAAAGCCGCCAAACCCACATTCGACTACGATGGCCTGTACGGTTCAGACTCCGGGCCATGGACTACATCGCAGTTCATCGAAGCCGTTTACAATACTTTGAGCAAGAGCGGCGTCGCAGTGAGCAAAGCTGTGAGTAAAAAGGAGTAAGGAGACATAATGACTCGCAAATCGCTGCTTCTCGCCTTCGCGGGAGCGCTCGTTTTCGGCGTCTCGGCGTACGCGCACCACTCGCTTGCCGCGACTTATTATCCCGATAAAGAGGTCAAGCTTGACGGAAAGATCATCGATTTTCTGTTCCGCAATCCGCATTCATTCCTCCAGATCGAAGCCAAGGACGACCAGGGAGTCATGCAGCGCTGGTCGCTCGAATGGCGCTCCTCCGGCCAGCTCGGCCAGCAGGGTATCAAGCGGGACACGCTGAAGGTCGGAGACGAAATCGAAGTCACGATCAATCCTTCGCGCACGGCCGGCGACCACCGGGGCGCGCTGAAGACGCTGCACCGCAAGTCGGACGGATTCGGTTGGGGCAATAATCCCGGCGATACGAGTGAATAAAGCACGAGTGAATAAAGCACCAGTGAACAAAGATACGAGTGAATAGAGTTGACACGAGTGAATAAGTGCGCCTTTGCCACGATGGCCGCGGCGCTTCTATCTGTAGCAGCAACTGCGGCGGCCCAGACGATTCCCTACAACCCATCCGCCGCCGCCCCGCGCCCCGCGGGCCGAGGCCGGGGGCCCGCAATGTCGCCGCAGCAGGCCGCGCCGATCGATATGACCGGTTACTGGGTCTCCGTAGTAACCGAGGACTGGAAGTTCCGCATGGTAACTCCGGTCAAAGGCAACTATAGCGGCGTTCCTTTAAATCCCGAAGGTCGCAAAGTAGCCGAGACCTGGGACCCGGCGAAGGATGAAGCCTCCGGAAACCAGTGCCGCTCCTACGGCGCCGCAGGTCTCATGCGAGATCCCGGCCGTCTGCACGTCACCTGGGAAAACGATAAAACGCTGCGCATCGACACCGACGCCGGCAATCAGACGCGCCTCTTCCACTTCGGCGGATCGGATTCCGAAGCCGGAGCGCCCTCGCTCCAGGGTTATTCCGAAGCGCAGCTGGGAACCAGCCGCGACCGGCCGCGGACAAAAAGCAAAAGACGGCGATCTCAAAGTAGTAACCACGCACATGCTGCCCGGATATCTCCGCAAGAATGGCGCCCCCTACAGCGCGAACGCGGTACTCACGGAATACTACGACCGTATCAGCGATCCCAGCGGTGAATGGCTGGTGGTAACAACCGAAGTAAGAGATCCCCAATATCTAAGTTCGCCCTTCATAACGAGCACCCACTTCAAGAAGGAAGCCGACGGAAGCAAGTGGATGCCGACCCCCTGCTCCGCAAAGTAGCCTTGTGGGTCAGGACTTCAGCCCCGCCGCCTTCTGGCGGGCGCCGAATGTTACGTCGGCTGGTAGCAACGGCGATCTTATCGCCGGTGTCCGTCCGCCGTGGAGCTTAAGCAAGCTCACGCGTGGCGTTTCAACGGTGACGCCGTATTGTGGGGCTGACCTGTTTGGCGTTAAGGCAGACTCGATTCCGATAAGGCTGCCCAAGCCGGCTCGGAATGCCAAAGCAGCGAGGAAGTTCCGGGCGGTTTCGGATCAACTCGCCGGCGTCGCATGGCCAGGTTAAATTTACGCAAACTCAGGGAGCCGGCGCCAGCAGGATCCTGTTCCCGAAAGTAGTAAGGCCATCGAGGCCGCGCAGATATCCGACGCCAATCGCCGGAGCCTCGCGCAGGTACCAAAGGGCTTCCGAATGGTCCCAGGCCTGCTCGCGCGCCTGGCTCGTGCCCCACGCTGCAATCGCGTCCTCCAGATGGGAAACCGCGGGGAGCGGGTCGCCCAACAGCCTGACATTCAGCTCCTTTTTGGCGGTTTCGATAAGCCCGTCAAGGGTTGCGTTCACATTGGTGTAATCCGTATATTGCGCCGTCCCATGCTGTGGTGCGGCATTACTCGCCTCGCAGGTAGCAACCAGCGCCGCCGGCAAATCATGATTGATATGCGCGTTCACGCCCGCAAGCGCGAACTGAATTCGGGCGATCCTCGCATCGCTGCGCACCGAGAACATCGCATACCAGCAGCCGCTGCATCTGTTATCCACCAGAAATCCCTGCAGCGCTGCAAAATAGAGCTCGGCAAATTCGACGTCGAGCAGCGCAAGCCATGCCGGATCGGCAAACCCGCCGGCGTTAACCTTCTCCTCTACAGCCTGCGTAACCTGCAGGTACAGGCTGTTGAACCATTTCAGCCCGTCGCCCGGGTCGCACAGAGAGTCAATCGTCCGCATCGTCCCGAGAACGTCGGCGATGGACTGCGGCGGCACGCTGACTGCCGCGGCGATTTGAGCGTCATAGGAAAACATCGTCATCAAGTATAAGTGGGGAGAACCGCTTATCCATCCTGTGATCGCCGAGCTGCCCCGGAAATCGGATTAGAATGTAGGGCGATGGTTCTCGTCCTGATACTGGTCGCGGCATCGCTTGTATCCGCCCAGGTCAGCATGAGGCCCTCGTTTAGCCCCAACGGCCCCGTTACGATCAGAATCATTCCAGGCGCCCTTTCCCCAACCGCCATCACGGGTCTGCCGTATTCCGGCGATCGCATCAGCGAACGTACCCTGTCCGACGGCACGCGCATGTCGAAATCGATGGTGCGCGAGTTTCGTGATTCTCTCGGCCGCATGCGTGAAGAGCACAGCGGCGAGGGCTTCGGGTCGTTGACGATCGTCGAAATCCTCGATCCGGTCGCGGGACTCGACTGGGTTCTCGATCCGGAAAATCGGGTGGCTCATCGAATGGTTGTGCAATTCAAATCGCGGGCGGCGTTGCAACGCCTCCGACCCTGCGATCCCGGAGGTCCGCCCACCACTCGAACCATGCCGGACGGTAACGTAACGACGGGGCAGTCGCTCGGTTCCCAAACAATGCAGGGCGTTGAAGTCTGCGGCCGGCGCACTACGATTACTCGAAAGGATGGAACCCCCGGCATAACCGCGGAAAACTGGTTTTCCAGCGAAGACATCGGCGGAGTCATGTTAATCAAGCTGTCGGATGCGCAGGGTGGCCGGACCATCACGCAGCTCGTGAACCTCAGGTTCAGCGAGCCCGATCCAGGCCTGTTCGTCCCGCCGTCGAATTTCCGGGTGATCGACGAAACGGCGACTTTCACCATTACCGGGCCCGTGTCCGCCTCGGAGCATTCATCGCCGGCTCCCGCGCTCCGTACTGTGACCGCTCTGACGGGAATGCCCTGGTCGGGTGACCTGATGAGCGGAAGCACCCTGATCGGCAGACGGTTCCGGGATTCGATGGGTCGTACGCGCAGCGACCCGCCTGATGGCACAAACGTGACCATCGTTGACCCTGTCGCCGGTTATTCGTATACCCTCAACACGAAAGAGCGGACCGCACATCGCAGGAGCATCGCAGTAAAGTCGCGCCCTGCCTCTGAGGCAGCCGCGCCCGCGGAGCCTTCTTCCCAGACCAGGAAGCTGGACAACGGAGTGATAGGCCTGACCGAATCGCTGGGAAGCAAAACGGTCGATGGCATTTCCACTTTCGGAACGCGAGTCACTCTCACGTATCCACCGGGCACTTTGAGCGGCAACGATAAAACCACGTCCACGGTGAATGAATCCTGGGTCTCGCCGCAACTGGGAGCGGCGCTGCTGATGCGAATGTCCGGAGCGCTCATGCCCAACTCGACTGTTACCTTGACTAACCTCCACTATTCCGAACCAGACCCATCGCTCTTCAAAGTCCCCGACGGCTATCAGATCATCGACGATCAGTAGAGCCTGCCCCTTGGGACGTGCCGGATCAAAGACGCCAGTTCACAGCGTCCAGATACTCTGCTACGGTGGGGCAGGGCTTCGGCCCTGCGGCCGGCCTTCTGGCCGGCGCGGAACTTTAGGTCAGCCTGTAGCGCCGGCGATCTTTGTGTGTGCCCCAAGTGGGCTGAATACCAGTGGGGGAAGGACCCACTCGAATAATTGATGGTTTGGTTTGATCGGGATACCTGGAAATCCCTACAGCTAAGTCTTTTGTTTCTGTTGTCAATAACTTAGATACTCACGTATACTTGGCTATACCGTGCCATTTTCACAAAAAAGTACCTCCCCCAGTACCACCAGGCTGCCCAGCGAACGAAAACGGATGGGTGTCGTTGCCATCAGTAAAACGAACGCGAAACCCGCAATCAAGCAGGTGGAAGCGAATCAGAAGAGCCTCGACATGCTGCCACCCGACAGCGGAATGTGGAAGGTCAAAGGCTTTCCCGGCTTGTACGTCCGGGCGCGGGCGACATCGAAATCGTTCATGGTTCAGCGCCGGATCGATGGCGATCTCGTGAAGACGACGCTGGGGCCGCTGTCAATGAAAGTTGCCCGCGAAAAGGCGATGAAGCTCTGGGGTGAGATCGAACGGAAGGAATCGTCGGACGTCGCTCTCACCTTTGGCGCGGCGGTTGAGCAGTACATCGAAGCGAAGTTACTGGCTGGCAGGATGGCACCGAAGACGGTGAAGATTTATCGGTATATCGCCGGGAAATACTTTGGTGCCTGGAAGAGCCTCACCCTGGCGGAGATCGGCGGCAACCGTCTCGGCATCCGGGCCATGCAACAGAAGATCACCAGGAATCATGGCCGGGCAACGAGCAACCAGTGCGTGCGGATGGCCGCAGCGGTTTATCGCTGGCACCGGGAGACGAACGAAGCCTTGCCGGAATGGGCGAAGAAGGCGGCGGAGATTCACAACTTGAAGCCACGCGACTGGGCACTCTCGCCGGATGAGTTGCGCGCATGGTGGCACGTGGAGAGGACCGGCGATGTGCGGGAAACAGGCGTGAGCACGCTCGGGACGGCCAAGCGTATGTGGTGGCTGACTGCGCTGTTTACCGGGGCCCGCAAGGGCAGCATCGAAGCACTGAGATGGGAAGATGTCGACCTCGAGAAGAAGGTAATCTTTTTCGGCACCGCAAAGGGAGGCCGGACCTACTATATCCCGATGAGCGATCCTTTGGCCGACCTGCTGCGCACCTACCGGAGCAGTCAGGATCTCCCTCCATCTGAGTGGTGTTTCCGATCGCCGAAGCGTGGCTGCGACCATTTGCGCAATGTCACGGATACGAAAGACGGCGTCGCGGCAGCCCATAAAATGCGCCATTCGTTCAGGACGGCGTTGCTTGAACTGGGAGTTGGCGAAGACCAGGCGCGGCTGCTGATGGGGCATAGCATGAGCGGCGTCAGCCGCGGTTACATCCACGCGGGGCTCGTTGTCGAGAGTCTGCGGCCGATTTCGAATCAGGTGGCGAAAAAGTACCTCGAGATCCTCCCGAATCTGATCACCGAAAAATAAATTTTCAGTTTTTTTTGCTACGGCTTAGGACACCTAGGGACAGCTTAGGACAAGCTTACAACCGCTTAGGATAGCTGGGGATGGCTGGGGGCAATACATATAACTGATACCAAAGGACTTCGTCTCTTGCATCCCTGCGGACGCTCTGGTAACTTCCCCGGTATGCGAGTAGCAGCACGAACAAACACCACTCAGGTTCCCCCGCAATCGCAGCCGAATTCGTCCCCGCGGTGGGTGAGCGAAACAGCTTATGCTTCGCGCTATAACATGTCACGGCAGACGCTGGCCAACTGGCGCTTTACCGATCGCAAAGCGGGACGTTCTGAGGCCCCACAGGGCTATCCGATCTACCGTTACTTCGGCACGGTTGTCAGGTATCAGCTCATCGATTGAGGCGTGTAAGTCAAAGCCCGCCAGATGCACTGGCGGGCTGTCTTCCGAAAGGACGGATTGGACTTACACGAACAATGCCAAGCCTATCATTTTTCCGCGACCCGCTCCAGCCTGCTGGTACGACCGGAGCGGCCCAGTGAGTGACACACCGCGCAAGCCGTTCAATCCACCGCCAGTGGGCGAGCCCGTCAATCTATTCGGTGCCCTGAACCACTTCTACATCCCGACTTCGCTGGGCACCCTGAAGACCCTCTCTTGGTTCGAGAAGCTCTTATATGGGTATCTCAGGTTCCTGGCGGGCGACTCGGATCACTGCCAGGTGTCGCTTCGAAAATTGGCGGACACCTTCGACGTCTCTTATGAAACGGTCCGGCGGGCCATTGACTCCCTGATCGCCGCAAAACTGATCAGACGAAAGCTGGGACCCTCGGGAAGCGTCTTCACTTTTCTCTGGTCCGAGAGGCTGCGAGGCAGCATCCCAAAACCCAAAGAGTCAGACTCCGCAACCGTGCTGACTCCGCACGCAAGCGGACTCCGCAACGGTGTGGACTCCACAACGGTGCAGACTCCACAACGGCGAGGGCGGGGGTCCGCAACGGCGAGTGATGGGTCCGCAACCGTGTGTGTTGGGTCCGCACCGGTGCCTGGTCCATATAAGGAAGAAGGATTATCTTCAGGATTATCTTCAGGATTAAGTACAGGAGTAATACACCCCCCGACCCCCCGCGCTGATCCGTGTCCACCGCTCCGCGGCGGACGTGTTATTGATGACCCTCCCGGTTATTCGTTCAGACCCGCAGCAAACGTGGGACCCGGGTACGGCGACCTCAGCGATCAGCAGGCGGTCTGGTTCGCGGAGTTCTGGCAGCGGTACTCGCAGTCCGGTGCCAAGCTCCGGGCAGCGAAAGTATTCGCGAAGAACGTCCGCACTGTCGCGGACTGGCATCGAGTTCGGGCAGCGCTGGCCGATCCCGTCGCTGCACTGGGATCAGACCACCCGCCGGTCGACAACGGTGCGCAATGGCTCGACGTCTTCTTCGGCAAAAGATTGCGGAGGCGGCGCACGCGCCGGTAATCCATGACACCTACCGAAGAAAGAGTGATCGAGCTACGTTGTCGCGTCTGCCGCTTCGAAGAGCGGCGTACATACCGGCCGCCCAGCAAGTGGCCTGAACCGGATCTGTGTGCGCGCTGTTCCACCACAGCCGAGCACATGGCGCGCTGGCTCGCCGGTACCACGTGGCGCGCGAAGTCGGCGCTGTGGCGCGAGGCGGAGGCTATCGAGGCGCGACGGAAAGGGAAGAGGAACTGAAATGCCGTGTCGTTTCATGAAACTCGGCGACCGCGTCGCGATTGTCAAAGTGGGCAGCGAGCGACGTCGCTCGCCACAGACCGAGCACGCGCCCGCGGACCAGAAGCGGGAGCCAGTAGCCGCGCGGTTCAAATCTGCAAATTTTGCGGATATGAACGTTGACGTTTCCGCGCTCTATCTGCTCTCTGCGCCGAGCACGCCCGAACCCGTTCGTGAGGCGGTGAGACCTGGACTTTTGCCCGCGGCACTGTGCCGCCGGGAAGGATTGCCGCATGATCCGGTCCGGGAAATACGCCGAGTCGGCGGGTTTTTCAAATCGCTTGGCGGACACAGCGACCGCCGAGCGTTTCTGCTCGGGCGTGCCATCGGCAGAAGACAGTCCGCAATGGGAACCACCCCGAATTTCGCGTTTAGGGCCGCGTGGGCGCATCGCGGGCCATCCCGCGCCAGGTATTTCACCGGAAGGCCCCAGGCGTCACACGGGCGGAGCCAGGCGTAACACGGCAGCCCCCTCTTCGACCGGTAGGGAGGGTCTGTTCTCTGGCGGATGCCCCCGGCGACCAGGCCTGGCCCATATAAAAAAAATCGCGAATTATTGGAAAAATTTGGCCTGTCAGTTTGATGCTTTTCGGCCTTTTTAAAGGAGAAAACGATGGATCACACCGAACTGGAAAAGGCGTTTTTGAAGCTCGATAAAGATTTTCGGCGGTTGTGCGGCCTGTTCGCCGCGCAGCAGGCAGCGCTCGAAAAGCTGAAGGTCGCAGTCGACGGGCACCAAACACGTTCTCGAGGCTGCGACCAACTATCGGCCACCGGATCCCGGCACGGCTTCTACCAACTGAGCGCAACAGCCGATCCCGAAGAATGAAAGCAGCAACTACCATTTCGCCGAAGCAGACCACAGCAGCGCGAGAGCACTTTTCCGTCTCGCGGGCGATGGAATATTTCAGCGAGGCTGAGCTCGTCCGCCAGTCCGGCCACACAGTCGACGAATGGCCCCTGATGCTCGTGAAGGAGGCCGTCGAAAACGCCTTAGACGGTTGCGAGAGCGCGGCGCTCTCACCAAAGATCGAGATCACGGTCGACGAGGAACTGCTCACCGTAACGGATAACGGGCCGGGCATCCCGGGCGACATTGTGAGGCGGATCTGCGATTTCAACTCGCGCACATCGGACAAGTCGAGCTACGTCAGTCCGACCCGCGGCCAAATGGGCAACGGGGCCAAGCTGCTTCTGGCCGTCCCGTTCGTGTTGAACCAGAGCCGGGCGACGTACATTGTGATCGAGGCGTGCGGCATCCGACACCGGATCGGCATCGATATCGATGAACTGCGGCGTGAGCCGCGGATCATCCGGCAGCACGAACGAATTGTAAAAAGTACGGGAACCAGACTACTGATCCCGACGAATTCTGCAAGCTCAATTGAGGCCTACCAAAGCGGTGAGTTTTTACAATTGATCGCCGACTTCGCGCTGTTCAATCCCCACGCCGAGTTCTCGGTGACGAGGTTCGGTCAGCGCTGTAGTTGGCCGGGCAACGAGTGCAACATCGGCGAAGTGGTCTTCATCCACGGAGGTGGCGCATTGGTACGACATCTCCAGTTTCGGGAACCTTCTGAGGAGTAAGATCGCGGCCAACGAGGTGGCACGCAAGCGCCCCACCCTGCGGGAATTCATCGCGGTGACGTTTCGGGGACTGAGCGGCTCGGCGAAGCCTGCGCAGGTCGCCAGCGCGGCCCGCCTCAAGGGCGAATATCTGGCGGACCTTCTGGACGACGAGCAGAGGCTGCGTGAGGATGCCGTAAAGCGTTTGCTGCGCGCCATGCAGAAGGCGTCGGCGCCGGTCAAGCCCGAGCAATTGGGTGTTCTGGAGAGTCACATTTCCGCGCGAGTATCAGCAGTGAAAGTCGTATGTTCCGGTATAAGCGGATTACCGGGGAGGCTTCGGGCCTGCCGTTCATAGTCGAAGCTGCCTTCAATTCCGGGGAAGACTGCAGGGGTCTCCGAATCGGGATCAATTCAAGTGTGCCGCTGCGCAATCCGCTTCAACAGATCTTCCTCGGAGGCGAATATGGACTGGCAGCTCTGCTCAGCAAACTCTTTGTCGATGTCGACGACGGCTGCGTGGTGGCGCTCCACCTCTGTTGTCCACGGTTTTCATTCATGGATCAGGGCAAAAGCAGTCTGATGCTTCCGGACGAATTCGAAGAGGCCGTGGCAAATGCGGTCACAAACGTCACCGCTAACTGGACGCGCTTTAAGAAAAAGCTGGAGAAGTCACAGCAGGCTGCCGAGCGCGAACAGCAGCGCCAGATGCGCGCCTTAGGCGATGGGTTCATCACGCAGAAGGAGGCGGCGGTTATGGTCATGGAGCGCGCTTACCTCCAGGCACGCGGTCCCGTCCAAGCTCCGGTCAGGCCCCGGCAGATTATGTATGTCGCTCGCAAGAAAATTGAGGAACTGTCTGGCCAGCCGCTCGACGGTAACTACTTCAGTCAGGTGCTTCTAGTCGACTTCATGAAGACGTATTCCGAGCTGACGAGGGACTGGATTATCAATTGGGATGAGCGCGGCCATTTCGAAGAACCTCACGGCGGCGTCAGAATCGGAGTCGGCACGGAGTCCGTCCGCGAGTACCTCGCCAACCGAGATCATAATTCTTACGGCGCCGTCTTGGTCCCGGAAAAAGAAGGGTTTGAGGAGACGTTTAAGGCTTATCAGTTACAAGAGCGCTACGACTTGGCCATCATGTCAAGTAAAGGGATGTCCACCACCAGCGCGCGAAAGCTTATCGAGGCATTGTCCGGGGAAAATGTAACAATCTTCTGCCTGCACGATTTCGATATCTCGGGCATGACAATTCTCAGCACCAGCAGCCGGAACACTGACCGATACGAATTCGAGCGGACGCCCGACGTCATCGATATGGGCCTGCGGCTCTCCGACGTTCTGGAAATGGGACTCGAATCAGAGGCGGTTGAGATCCCGTCCGACCCAACTAACCGCCTGCTTCGAGATGGCGCGACGGCAGAAGAAATAGCGTTCTTGCGGGGAACCCCAAACTGGGACCGGGACGACGGAAAACGCAGGTTTCGAGGCCAGCGCGTCGAATTGAACGCGATGACGAATCCTCAATTGATCGAATTCATCGAACGGAAGCTTCAGGCTCATGGCGTCACGAAAGTTATCCCGGACGAATCTCGACTGCGGCGCGAGTTCCGGGACGACGTGCACGCAGAGAGGGTCGAGGAGCGCATGGCGGCGGTGCGGGCCGAGATCGATGCCGAAATGAAAAACTTCGAGCCGCCAGACGGATTGCATGGAATGGTCGAAGATGGTTTACCCGGGACGCATGCCAGTCGTGGAGGGATGCGATTTATACACTGGCGACCAATAAGCGCGGCGGAACGTGAGCTACCTGTTGCTTTCAATCCTGCGATTGAATCCCGGCGTTACCGGCGACGCAGATAGCTTACAGCACCTGGTTGTTCATAGCGCCCGCCTCACGGCACCGGTGGCGACCTGGGGATTCCGGGGGAACGTGAACGCGATTCCTGGATGATTCCGAACGCTCTTCCGGGGCGAACGCGAACAGGATTCCGGGATGAAGGTGAACACCGATTCCGCGATGAAGCCGAACAGTTTCAGGCCGATCCCGGAATCGCGTTCGGCTTGAGCCCGGCTTTCCATCAAGCCAGTGACGCTGGACAACACAGCGGTGGGTATCAACCAGCGACCGTTCCGCAAACGAGAAGGTTCGCGGGCATCGCAGTTCACGGCTCTCGACAAGCCTGCCCTGAATGCTCTGCCAACCCATTTTGGTCATGATCTCTTCGAGCGTTGTGCCCCCTTCGCGCTTGAGCATCGCGATTACCTGGCTGCTTTTGCTGCCGTCCCTCCGGGCGGTGGCATCGGCAGTCGGCTTGTTGGCTGACGGGCGCTTTCTTCGCGGGAGCTGTCTTCGGCGCGACGTCGGGCGTTTGTGGCGCAACCGGCGTACCAACGGCGTCGTCCGAAGCTTGCGGAACGAACGCGTCAGGCGGCCCGATTTCGCCCGGCCATCCTTATCTATGTCCGCGCCAGTTATTGAGGAAGCGGGGATTCGATGCGTTCGCGGAGTCCGCATGCGAATCGTTTTACGCGAAGGTGGGCCGTCCGAGTCTGGCACCCGGATTTTACTTCCGCGCACTTTTGGTAAGGTATTTCGAGAGCATCGATTCGGAACGTGGGATTGCATGGCGAACCGTAATTCGCTGGCTTTGGGATCATTCCTGGGTTTGAGCTGGGCCAGTCAACGAGCGTGGATGGCAATGATCAAAGCGAAACGTAAACCTGCCCTCCCCAAACGCTCGGTCGAAAAGCCTGTGTCCTCCCATGTTGATACCCGGAAGAACACGATCAAAGCCATGCGGTCCATTGTTTCAGCACCGAAGCACATAAGAGAAGCGGAAGCGGCTGCGCCTGACGATAAATAACGAGTAGGCGGTCAGCCTCTACGAACGAACCTGCAAAAACACGTTACCGGAATGCGAGCGGCGCCCGAGCAAACGGCAGAAGATCTTTCCCAACAAGAAACAGCTGGCGATATCCGCGCATATCGTTCCGCCGAGGCACCGGATCTGGGCCTTGCAATTGATACGAGGATTACTCGCGGATCACCAAATTCTGGCCGGTCAACTTCAGCGCAGAACTCTTGAGGAGCGCAGCAACGTGCGGCCTCACCGCTTTCTCCATTTCGTCTGTGACGCGAGCGAAACCGAAGAGCCGGCAAACAGCGCCGGGTGCCTCCTCTGGGCTCATGCCACAGGATGCCTCGACGGCCTTCAGGATCGCGCCACGGATCTCCTCGGGTGCGATCAGCTCAAGTTTGCGTGATGCCGCCGGCAGCGCTCCCCGGCTACGCACTGGCGACTCTCTCATTCCGATCGTCCACAAAAAATCGCCGCGGCCAGCGAACAGGCTGCGGGTCAAACCGGTGCGGACAGCTTCAAGGAAGGCCGCCTCAATCCGGCTTCCCATCTTCTGCACACCCGCCGCCGCCATCAACCGGCGGGCGGCTTCGTTCCAGTGGACGGGACTCTCGACCGCTACTACGCGGGCCAGCAATTCTGCAAGCTGCGACCTGTCCACTTCGTGCAGCGGGACGGTGCCAAGGCGCAGCTCCACCGATGCGAATTCGTAGGGTACCGCGCTTAGTATCGAAGCCGCTGGAAGCGTCACCATTTCAGCTTCGGGTTCAGACGGAGTGGGGGCAAGGGTCGGAGCGGGAGGCTGGACGGGGCCGGATACGGCCTGAGTGGTCTGGATTGCCCGCACCACCTTCCTCAGCTCGGATTCGGGGTTATTAAACCAGTCGGTGGACCAAATCCGGTGGATGCGCCATCCAAGCCCTTCGAGCACGTTCTGTCGTAACCGATCGCGATCGCGCGCAGATCGCGCGCTGTGATAGCTCGCCCCATCGCACTCTATCCCCAGGAGGTATCGTCCAGGTTTGTCGGTATCCACGACTGCGAGGTCGATAAAGAATCCAGCGGAGCCGACTTGCGTGTGGACCGTATATCCCAATGCCACAATGTCGCGCGCTACCTGTTCTTCGAAGTCCGAGTCGGGTGGCCGATCACTGGCCGCCGCCGTATCGATCTGTCCCGTCTGGGCGTAGCGCAGGAATGTTTTCAGGGCCGCGACCCCCGTGGATTGGGTCCGGAACGTGTCGTTATGTCATCCGCGGAAAGTGAGGTGAAAGACTTCGCACCGACTCCTCGCTCGGCGATCAATACGTTCAGCCGCCGCTCTCCTCCGGGCCTATTCATGGCCCGAAGTTCATCGCGAGGTAGCCGTCTGGAGTTCGGCCGTAACCGACGCTGATGTAGATCACGTCGCGCTCGTCTCTCCTGACGTTCTCCAGGTTCTTGATGAAGAATGGTTCGTGGGGCGGGTAGCCGAAGAACTCCTCGCAGGAGCTGTCCGTCCTCCGCCGGACCTCCAGCTCGTCGAGGATCGCATCCATCTGTGCGAAACGCCGAACGCGGCGACCCCGAGCGTCAGCCTCTCGCTCCTTTGGGAACCGCATCTGTTCCCGGGCGTGTACCATGACGGCTTCCGCAACAACCCTCGCCTCTTCCGGGTTGGTACGAGTGCGACTTCGGTCGTACGAAGCGTTCTCCAGGTGATGAAACCAGCCCAAGAGCCTTCCGTTCGCGTGTCGGGCTGGGAAACACGACCAGACGGTTGTCATAGAAAAGGTGGTTCGATACAGCGATGAAGGATTCGTGTCGGCTGCGGTAATGCCATCTCAGCATCCGCTGGTGGGCGCCCCTGGCGCTGAAAAGCCCCAGGATGCTTTCGATATCGGCTGTCGCTGGTTCCTCTGCCTCCTCGTCAACTTCTTCGGCAATGGTTAGTGAGTCGAAAAAACTCGTCGGAGGCATCTGTTTACTGTCGCCGACCACCACGATTTGGCGGCCGCGCACAATGGCCCCGAGCGCGTCGACTGGACGCACCTGACTGGCCTCATCGAACACCACAAGGTCGAAATCAAGGCACGCAGGGGGAATGTAGTTGGCGATCGAAAGCGGACTCATCATCAACACCGGCTTGATGCTCTGGATCGCATGTCCGGCGGTCTCGATCAACCTCCGGATCGCAGGTTTCTTTTCTTTTCGAACTCCTTCCAGAGCACGCCGACTTCGCCCGAGCCCCCGCCGAGCGGCACCGATGTCCGGTGACGGGTTGCGATCAGTGCGCGGCAATAGTCGAGGTGTGCCAGATCCAGTTGGCGGAAACGGTCGACAACCTTCTCGTGGTCCTCGCCATTGAAGCCGGCGACGTGGGGCGCTCATGGAATGCCCGTTGCAGAACGGCGGATAGTCGGCAGCGCTCGAAATAAATTGACGAGACCCCCGGGAGCATGTTCCCATTCGGAAAGCGAGTTCCACCACCTCGGAGAGACCCCTCTTCCGGCACTCGATCGCAATCTGGTTAAAGGCGACCATCTCTTGCAAACGGCCGATATTTGCCAGCTGCGCCTCCCAGCTCACGCGCAGGGTCGCCCATGGTTGATCCAGCGTGAACCGGTGCCGAATTCGATCTTAAGCGCGACAATGATGCCCAGGCCTCTACAGCGGCATTAAAGCGGTCAACGGCGGCCTTTGCGATAGCCTCCTAGCGTCGCGAGATCGCCCCGGTCGATCACGTGAACCCGTCTATCGATACACCAAATTCCCACTGTTCCCGATTGAATTCTGCGGCGTGCCTCCAGGACCCAAGCTGCCTGTAGTTCCAGTAGTTCCCAGTCGGACTGAGGCCGCGCGCAGTTGGAGCCAAACATCGACGCTATCCACACTCGAGGGCCAGCGCGGTCAACAGCAGATGCGAAAACCCGTGCAAAGCGATATAGGGTAGTCCGGGAATACCGTGAACTGTTCTGGTGGTCAGCCTTCCAAGCGTCAAAACCCTGCTTTAAGCGGCTACCTTGCTGAACGACCCTGGGCTTCTGCACCCAGTCAGTCAAATACGCTGCGTTGAATTGCAGGAAGATACCTTCGCCCTGTTCTCGTACGCGGGCAGCCACGTCGTCTCTCGGGCAAGCGCCGCCCGCCTGACGCCGAGGTCCAGTTCGCCCTCGATGTCCGGGGCGGCGGACTCGAATCGAGTGAAGCCCACCTGAGCTCACCACCTCCCTCAGCCTGTGCACGAGCACGATCTTCTCAATCGGCTTCATCCACGGCCGATCCCAAATGGCCTTCGCGGTGTTCGGGCAGGCCGCCCTCGCTTATGTTGGCGCACGTTCCCCAGTTTGCCCAAAGAACAGGTGGGAAGGTCGGCATATCCTTTATCGAGAGGCCCCTCGGCGTAAACACAGAGACGATAGACCTTTAATTTCCAGATCCCGTCTTGTTTTATGTATTCGTTTTCGTAGATTACCGACTGATCGATGCCTGTGGAACTTGGAATCTTTCATCACTGTACGATGCTGTACG
>CAWHSB010000016.1:0-325796 GCA_963831795.1 Terriglobia bacterium
TTTCATTGTGAACCACACTGAAAAACCGGCAAATAGGCACAATCAGTGGTGCGAGGTGCGACCGCATTAACTGCCTAAGTAATTGAAATCTCAAGGGCGACTTGAGCGAGAAATGCGAATGGCACACGACAACTAGTGCGCTCGATCGTCTTCTCCAGCCCAAGAAACGGACGTAAGTCGTTGATTATATGGTGCGGAGAGGGGGACTTGAACCCCCACAAACTTGCGTTTGCTAGCACCTCAAGCTAGTGCGTCTGCCAATTCCGCCACCTCCGCATGGGTGACAATCAAAAACTGCTTCGCCGCTACTTCTTCGGGGTGCCTGCGCGGCGCTGTGGGATCCCCGGAGGCGAGCCGACCGGAGCCGAGTCGGGCACCTGACCCGACGGGGCGCCTGACCCGGTTTGTTAGGTAACGGTACCGCCGCCGGTGGGACTTTTCGCTGATACTTATCAAGCACGCTTCCACCTGTACGGTCGCACCTTGCTTTTGGGACATGATGGCCAGTGTGAGGGCCGTAATCATGAACAACACCGCCGCAACGGTAGTTGCCTTCGACAGGATGGTGTTGGCACCGCGGGGTCCAAAGACCGTCTGCGATCCCATCCCACCAAATGCACCCGCAAGATCGGCTGCCTTACCACTTTGAAGCAGCACAACAATAATCAGAAAAAAGCAGATCACCACGTGGATAAAGGTGACCGCGACGACAGCGTAATTCATACGAAAATTTATTATAGGTTCAAGGAACAGGTCGGACGCCATCCGCGCACAGGGCGAGGTCGAGGTGTAGCTCGTCGGCCGGCCGTTCCGCATCAAGCGCGAATTCCTCGACGACGTCGCCGAGAAGAAGCTGCAGGAATTGCTCGCCTCGCTGCGCAAGGCGCTGCTGATTTTCCATTCGCCGACCGACGCCCAGGTCGGCATCGACAACGCCTCGCACATCTTCACCGCGGCGCGGCATCCGAAGAGCTTCGTCTCGCTCGCCGGCGCCGATCATCTGCTGAGCAAGAAGAGCGACGCCGTCTATGTGGCCGAACGTCATCGCCGCCTGGGCCGAGCGCTATCTCGACGCACCGCCGAACATGACCGAGGAGGAAGTCGAGCAAGGCCTTGTGCTGGTGCGCGAGACGCATGGCGGCAAATTCCAGCAGGAGATTTTGTCCGGTCCGCACCGGATGCTCGCCGACGAGCCGGTCAAGCTCGGCGGGCTCGACAGCGGGCCCGGGACCTTATGATTTCGTGCTCGCCGGCTTCGGCGCCTGCACCTCGATGACCATCCGGCTCTATGCCGACTTCAAGAAGATCCCGCTGGAGAACGTGTCGGTGCGGCTTCACCACGACAAGATCCACGTCAAGGACTGCGAGACCTGCGACACCAAGGTCGCCATGGTCGATCACATCGAGCGCGCGATCACGCTGGAAGGGCCGCTCGACGCCGAGCAGCGCAAGCGGCTGATGGAGATCGCCGACAAGTGCCCGGTGCACAAGACGCTGGAATCGAAGATCGACATCCATACCGTCGAGCGGCCGGCCTAGAATTGTCGTTCGACGCGCGAAGCGGGAATCCAGCTGCGGGAATTACTGGATTCCCGCGTTCGCTGGCGCTCGCGTGTAATGCAGGCTTGAAAGCTTGCGCGATTATTTTCCGGCCATGCACCCCGCCGCACCCGCGCTGACGCAGCAGTTCCTCGCCTGGGTCGAGGAGGCCCCGCGCAGCTATGCCGACGCGGAAGCCTGGCGGCGCAGCTGCCCGCATCTGTCGATCTGGGAAGACGCGATTTCCGACGGCCTCGTGCGCTTCGAGAACGGCGCCGGCATGCGACAGTCGCGGCTCGTGCTGACACCGCGCGGGCGCAGCGCTGCTGAAGCGGCCGGACGCGAATTGATATCATCCACTTTATCGGAATCGCCTTGGCCGGTTAGGGCGACATTAGCTTGTTGTCGGTAGTGCTTTAGGCCTCTCCAACTGAGAGGTTAGTACATGAGTATCGCTGCAGTTGGATCGGCACACGTGACGCCGGTCAGTCCGGAAAAGGCCGAAGGGCCTGGACCGGATCACGATGGGGACGCTGACGACGCGGGCGTAAAGGCCCCCGTCCAGGCTGCTCCAGCTCCGGGCACGGGAACGGCCGTCGACAAGACGGCCTGATTCCAGCCTTCGGAGGATCAGGAGAACCCGGCCTTTGAGCCGGGTTTTTCATTTAGCGGGGTCGCCGAAGCCTCACCACCCCTATCCCTTGCGGCTTGACGGTCTAAGGGTCTTGGAGGACACTAGAACAAATAGGGAACAATCGGAGCCGAAAGATCCTGCCCTTTGGCCGGATTCTTTCGTGTCTCCAGAGGCTTAATGATGATGCTCGAGCAGTTGCGCCAACGCCTGCGCGCCCTGGAAAAACCCGCCCGCCTCGGCGGCGATCCGGGCTGCCTGCCGCTCGGCATCGACAGCATCGACGCGGTGCTCGGCGGCGGCCTGGCCCGCGGCGCGCTGCACGAGATCGCCGCGGCGAGCGAGGCCCATCTCGCGGCGGCGACCGGCTTCACGCTGGGGCTGGCGGCGCGCGCGCGTGCCCACCTCTGCTGGATCGCCGAGGACATGGCGCTCGCCGAAAGCGGCGCGCTCTATGGCGGCGGTCTCGACGCCTTTCGCCCTTTCCCCCGAACGGCTGATCACGGTCGCCGCCGCGCACCAGCGCGATCTGCTGTGGGCGATGGAGGAGGCGCTGCGCTGCCGCGCCATTGGCGCCGTGATCGGCGAATGGCGGCATGGCGACATCGACACGGTGGCGGTGCGGCGGCTGTCGCTCGCCGCGGCGGAGAGCGGCGCGCTGGCGCTGATGCTGCGCGCCGCGCCCGCGACCGACGCCTCCACCGCGGCGACGCGCTGGATCGTCGGCGCCGCGCCCTCGGCCGCAACGCGCACGACGGGCCCGGCGCGCCGCGCTTTGCCGCGCATCTCATCCGCAACCGCCGCGGGCCGCTCGGCTCATGGATTCTGCAATGGAGTGACAGCGATGAGCGTTTCCTGCCTCGCGCCTGCTCAGCCTCTGGCTCTGCCGGTTCTCGACCGACCGCATCGCGCGAACGCGCGGCGCGTCGCCTGAGGTCGGCGCCGCTCGCCGTCTACGGCAAGCGCGGCAATGCCGAGCTCATCGTCGCCGTCGACGCGGCGGCGGAACGGCTCGGCCTCGTCGCCCGGTCTGGCGCTGGCGCAGGCGCGCGCCATGCATCCGCACTCGAAGCGATCGCGGAAGACACCGAGGCGGACGCTGCCCTGCTCGACACCATCGCCGACTGGTGCCTGCGCTATACGCCGCTGATCGCCTGCGATTCGCCCGACGGCCTGCTGCTCGACATCGGCGGCTGCGCGCATCTTTATGGCGGCGAGGACGCGCTGATCGCCGATCTGGCCGGGCGCCTCGAGCGCGCCGGTTTTGCCTTCCGCCTTGCCGTTGCCGGCAGCATCGGCGCGGCCTGGGCCGCCGCGCATTACGGCGACGCCGGCGAGCTATGCCGAGCGGCGCGGAGCGCGAGCTGCTGTCGCCGCTGCCGCTCGCCGCGCTGCGGCTCGACGGCGCGACCGTCGCTTCGCTCGCCCGCGTCGGCTTGAAGCGCATCGGCGACATCATCGATCTGCCGCGCAGCCCGCTCGCCGCCCGTTTCGGCAGCGGACCTGCTGCGCCAGCTCGACCGCGCCTTGGGCCGCGAGCACGAGCCGCTCAATCCGCGGCTGCCGGTCGCGCCTTACGTCGCCGAGCAGCGCTTCGCCGAGCCGATCGCGCGCGAGGAGGATGTGCTCGGCACCGTCGAGCGACTCGCCGGCCGGCTGAAAGTCGCGCTGGAGCGGCGCGGCGACGGCGCCCGCCGCATCGAGCTCACGTTGTTCCGCACCGACGGCGCGCTGCGCCGCATCGCCGCCGGCACCTCGCGGCCCTTGCGCGATGCGGCGACATCCGCGCGCTGTTTACCGAGCGGCTCGCGGCGCTCGCCGACGAATTCGATCCCGGCTTCGGCTTCGACATGGCGCGGCTGTCGGTGGTGGTCGCCGAGCCCTGCCCGCCCGAACAGATCGGCTTTGGCGGCGCCGAGGATGACGCCGACATCGACCGGCTGGTCGACCGCCTGAGCGCGCGGCTGGGCGCTGCCCGCGTGCGCCGGCTGATCGCGCAGGACAGCCATATCCCCGAGATCGCCGCGGTCAGCCTGCCGGCGCAGATGGCGGGCGACGACCGGCTGGGAGGCGTTCCGCCGCTTCCGCGCCGAGGCGGAGCTTGCGCCGCGGCCGTTGCGGCTGCTGCCACAGCCGGAGCCGATCGAGGCCGTCGCCGAAGTGCCGGACGGCCCGCCATTGCGATTCCGCTGGCGGCGCGCGCTGCATGAGGTGATCGCCGCCGAAGGCCCCGAGCGCATCGAGGGCGCCTGGTGGAGCGAACACGGCGGCGCCCGGCACGGGATTATTTCCGCGTCGAGGACAAATCGGGCCTGCGCTTCTGGCTGTTCCGCGCCGGGCTCTATCGCGATCTCGCGACGGCGCCGCGCCGCCGGCTGGTTCCTGCACGGGACGTATGCGTGAGAATCCTGTGCCTTGTGGGAGACGACAGCGCGCAAGCCGTATTACGCGTGTTTGCAGCCGCGCTTGCCGCCGGAAATACTCGACGACATGCAATCGACCGGATGGTCGATCGCACGTAACGCGCTCGCAGACCACGGCGCGACTTGGGAATTCAGATGGAAAGACCTGGCAGCTGGCCTTGCTCGCGCCATGGCTTCGTCCATCGGATTCTCAACGTCCGTTCGCTTCTTCATAGAGCATTTTCTTTCGGCTTGCCGCACGCACTGATCACGCGAAGCTCGCGGCGAATTGAAAGCGAGCGAGTGCAGGCGCGATCAGGTCCAGCGCACGCGGGTTCACCATAGTCCGCACTTCTGCAACAACGACACTCGCTTAAGAAATCCAGAACGGCGTTGAAACCGACGCATGCATGCGCCGGCTCACCCCGCGGCCTTCGGCCGCGACCCTCTCCCACAGGGGAGAGGGTTAGACGGCGCGAGCGTCAGTATGCGTTACCTCGAATTCGCCAGCGCCTCGAACTTCTCCTTCCTGCGCGGCGCCTCGCACCCGGAAGAGCTGATGGTGCAGGCGCAGGCCATCGGGCTCGCCGGCCTTGGCCTCTGCGACCGCAATTCGGTGGCCGGCGTGGTGCGCGCGCATCTGGCCAAGCGCGAGCAGAATTTGTCGCTGAAATATCACCCCGGCGCGCGGCTGGTGTTCGCCGACGGCACGCCGGACATTCTCGCCTACCCGCGCGACCGCGCCGGCTGGGGCAGGCTGACGCGGCTGCTCACCGTCGGCAACCTGCGCGGCGAAAAGGGCGAGTGCATTCTCCACCTCGACGATCTCATCGCGCATGTGTTCGGGCTGGAGCTGATCGTCATGGGCGGCGATGCGCCGCTGCTGGCCGCCTGCGCGAAGCCGCGCCCGCGCCGCGTGCGGCTCGCCGCCTCCATGCTCTATCGCGGCCGCGACCGCGCGCGGCTCGCGCGCACCGCAAGGACCTGGCGCGCGAGGCAGGCGTGCCGCTGATCGCGGTCAACGACGTGCATTATCATCATCCCGACCGGCGCCCGCTCGCCGACGTGCTCACCTGCATCCGCGAGAAGCTCATCATCGACCGCGCCGGGCGACAGGCTCGCCGCCAATGCCGAGCGTTTTCTCAAAGCCCCGGAGGAAATGGCGCGGCTGTTCCGCGACGCGCCGGAGGCGATCGAGGAAACGCTGCGCTTGAGCGATGCAACTCACCTTCTCGCTCGACGAGCTGGCTACGAATATCCCGACGAGACCATCGACGGCTTCCCCGATGCGCAGGCGGCGCTGACGCATCTCGCCTATGAAGGCGCCGCCAGAGCGCTATCCGCAAGGGCTGTCCGGACAAAGTGCGCGCGACCATCGAGCACGAACTGGCGCTGATCGCGCAGCTTGCACTACGCGCCCTACTTCCTCACCGTCTACGACATCGTGCGTTACGCGCGCTCGCAGAGACATCCTCTGCCAGGGCCGCGGCTCGGCGGCCAATTCCGCCGTCTGCTTCTGCCTCGGCATCACCGAGGTCGATCCCGACCGCGCCGACCTCCTGTTCGAGCGCTTCATCTCGCCGGAGCGGCGCGAGCCGCCCGACATCGACGTCGATTTCGAGCACGAGCGGCGCGAGGAGGTGATCCAGTACATCTACGGCAAATACGGCCGCGAGCGCGCCGGCATCGCCGCCACCGTCATCTCCTATCGCGGCCGCTCGGCGATCCGCGAGGTCGGCAAGGCCTTTGGCCTCTCCGAAGACACCATCGGCGCGCTGTCGTCCTCGATCTGGGGCGGCGGCGGCGGCGACGTCGCCAAGGCCGATCATCGCCCGCACCGGGCTCGATGTGGACAGCCGCGCGCATGCGCCAGATCGCCGCGCTCGCCAGCGAGATCAACGGCTTCCCGCGGCATCTCTCCCAGCACGTCGGCGGCTTCGTCATCACGCGCAGCCGGCTCGACGAGGTGATGCCGATCGGCAACGGCGCCATGCCCGACCGCACCTTCGTCGAATGGGACAAGGACGATCTCGACGCGCTCGGCATTCTCAAGATCGACGTGCTCGGCCTCGGCATGCTGTCCTGCATCAGGAAGGCGTTCGATTTGGTGGAGAAGCACTACGGCGAGCGGCTGACGCTCTGCCTCCATCCCCGCCGAAGAACCCGCCGTCTACGACATGCTCGGCCGCGCCGATTCGCTCGGCGTGTTCCAGGTGGAAAGCCGCGCGCAGATGACCATGCTGCCGCGGCTCAAGCCCGAAGAATTTCTACGACCTGGTCATCGAGGTCGCGATCGTGCGCCCCGGCCCGATCCAGGGCGACATGGTGCATCCCTATCTGCGCCGGCGCAGCGGCCAGGAGACCGTCACCTATCCGTCGAAGGAACTGGAAGCGGTGCTGTCGAAGACGCTGGGCGTGCCGCTGTTCCAGGAGCAGGCGATGAAGATCGCCATCGTCGCCGCCGGCTTCACGCCGTCGGAAGCCGACAAGCTGCGCCGCGCCATGGCGACCTTCAAGCGCGTCGGCACCATCGGCACCTTCCAGCGCAAGATGATCGACGGCATGCTGGCCAACGGCTACGAGCGCGACTTCGCCGAGCGCTGCTTCCAGCAGATCGAGGGCTTCGGCGAATACGGTTTCCCGGAAAGCCACGCCGCGAGCTTTGCGCTGCTGGTCTATGCCTCGGCCTGGCTCAAATGCCGCTATCCGGACGCCTTCGCCGCGGCGCTGCTTGAACGCGCAGCCGATGGGCTTCTACGCGCCGGCGCAGATCGTGCGCGACGCGCGCGAGCACGGCGTCGAGGTGCGCGCGCCGGACGTCAATCATTCGCAATGGGATTCGACGCTGGAGCCCGGCCCGCTCGCCGCCGAGCGCCTGCACGACTTGCATCGCGACATGCGCGACGACATCCGCGCCACCCACGCCATCCGCCTCGGCCTGCGCGAGATCAAGGGGCTGCGCGAGGAGGAAGGCGAAGTTAATCGTGGCAGCGGCGCCGTCACCCTGAGGTGCGAGGCGACGCAGTCGCCGAGCCTCGAAGCGGTCGACGGCGCCGCCATGCCTTCGAGGGCGGCCTTCGAAGCCAGCCAGCCTCAGCGATGACGGCGAACGTCGCCCTACGACTCCGTGCGCGATGTCTGGCTGCGCACGGGCCTAAGCGCCACGCCTGCTGGAGCGGCTCGCCGATGCCGACGCCTTCGGCTCGCTCGGCCTCACCCGCCGCGCAGGCGCTGTGGGCGGCGAAAGCGCTCGGCCGCGTCGGCGACCGCGATGACGATTTGCCGTTGTTTGCATCTTCTGCTTACCTCCCCCTGAAGGGGGAGGTCGGGCGGCGAAGCCGTCCGGGTGGGGGTCTCTTCTGAAATCGAATGACCCCCTCCCCAGCCCTCCCCCTTTCAGGGGGAGGGAGGACACAGTGCACGTCGCGAGAGAAGCAGACGTGCATCTGCCCCCCATGCCGCTGGGCGAGGAAGTGGTCAACGACTACCG
This sequence comes from Terriglobia bacterium, assembly GCA_963831795.1. Classification (GTDB taxonomy): domain Bacteria; phylum Acidobacteriota; class Terriglobia; order Bryobacterales; family Bryobacteraceae; genus BOG-234. The sequence continues at coordinate 8,063 of CAWHSB010000016.1, forward strand.
CTTCCTGCGGCTGTCGCTGCGCGCGCATCCGGCGCAGTTCCTGCGCGCCGATCTTGCCGCGCGCGGAACATCTTGCGCAACGAGGCGTTGCGCTCGCATCGCCTCCGGCCAGCGCGTGCGCATTTCCGGCCTGGTCACCTGCCGGCAGCGGCCGGGCTCGGCCAAGGGCGTGGTGTTCATGACCATCGAGGACGAAAGCGCGGTCGCCAATGTCATCGTCTGGCCGAAGGTGTTCGAGCGCGTGCGCCCGGTGGTGCTGGGCGCGCGCTATGTCGCGGTCACCGGCCGTCGTGCAGTCGGAATCGGCGTCATCCACGTGGTCGCCGACGCAGCTCGAGGATCTCACGCATCTGCTGGCGCGGCTCGCCGAGCATGGCGCCGATATCGACGGCCTCGCGCGCTGCGACGAGGTGCGCCGCCCGATCGAGGACCAGCGCGGGCACACGCCGGGCGGCCGGCACAGCCGCCTGCTCCGCCTGATGCGGGAAATGCCGGAGCTTGCCGCCGATCTCGACGTCACCGCGCCCGGCTCGGCGCACGCGCCGACGCGGCGCGCGGGCTGAATCACATCGGCGGCGTCGACGCCGCGACCGACATTGATGCGCGCCGCCAGCAGCGTGCCGTCCGCCTGCTTGGTCGCCGCCGCGATGACAACCGCTCCGGGCTTGAGCTCGTCCTTGCTGCCGGGCGCGTAGGTGTAAATCACCGTGTCCGGCACCACGTCGATTTTCTTCTCGCCCTCTTTGAAATTCAGGGTCAGCGTCGCGCCGTCCGCATTGGCGACCGTCGCTCGCGCCGGAACCGCCGGCAACGTTGCCGACCGTGCCGTTGGTCATGGTGCTATTCGGCCGGTAATCGATCGGACGATCGCCTTCGCCGACGCCGCGCATCGCCTCGGGAAAAATATGCACCTCGACCGCCTTCCAGCGGCCGCTCCTTCCGGCATCGCGGTCGAGCCGACAAACGAGCCCGGCTTGATGTCGGCGAGCGAGGCCTTGACCATGGCGACGACCTTGACGTCATCGGCCATCTTCAACTTCAACGTCTCGCCGTCGCGCGACTTCACGGTGAGCACCGGACCGTCCACCTGCTCGATGGTGCCGCGCACGCGCACGCTCTGCTGCTGCGCCAACGCCGGCGCGCAGGCAAGGGCCGCCGCAAAAACGGCGCCAAAGACCGGCCGCGCGCTCATACCGCTTCACATCGCCGGCGCGACGCCGCGCCCGACATAGAGTCACTTGGCCAGCACCGAACCGTCCGGCTGCTTCTCCGAGGCGAAGATGATGATCTGCGCGCCCGGCCTTGAGCTCGTCTCTTGCTGCCCGGCGCGGCCGCCGCGATCACCGTCTCCGGCGTGACGATGATTTTCTTCTCGCCGTCCTTGTACTTCACCATCAGCGTTTCGCCGTCCTTGGCGGTCACGATGCTCTCGACATAGGCGTTGGTCATGGTGCTGTTCGGCCGCGCGTCCCACGGACCGTGCCGGTCCGGCACGACGCCGCGCTGGGCCGGCAGGAACATGTGGATCGAGAACGCCTTGATGCTGCCGTCGGCCTCCGGCATGCCGGCGATGCCGATGAAGCTGTCCTTCTTGATGTCGGCGAGCGAGGCCTTGACCAGCGCGGACACGCGCACGTCGTCGGCGAGCTTCACGTTCAGCGTGGCGCCGTCGCGCGTCTTCAGCGACGAGCATCGCCGCCGTCGGCCTTCTCGATCTGGCCGCGGATGCGGCCCGGCTGCTGCGCGAACGCGGCGCCGACCGCCATCGCCAGCACCATCGCCGCGGCGAGCAAGCGCGCGCGCAAAATTCAATTTATGCATTGTTCGCCCTCCCAAGCTGCATCCGGCCTGCGGCCGGGCAGTCAGGCAGAGAACCCCGCGCGGCGCCGCTTATTCCGGCGCCGGGCAGCCGGTCTACTTCTTTCTTGAGCAGATCGGCCTCGACCAGCGCGCGCAGTTCCGGCGTCACCTCGGGCGCACGCCGAACCACAATTCGAAGCCGCGCACCGCCTGATGCAGCAGCATGCCGAGCCCGTCGGCGGTGCGCAGGCCGCGCTCGCGCGCCATCTTCAGCAGCGCGGTCTCCAGCGGGTCGTAGACGAGATCCGCCACCACCAGCGACGCCGGGCAGCGCAAGTTGAGGTCCAGCGGCGGCTGCCCGACCATGCCGAGCGTCGTGCGTGTTGACCAGCAAGTCCGGCGCCGCCGAGCAGGCCGGTGATCTCGTTCCATTCGGCCACATGCACCTTGGCGCCGAATTTCTTCTTCAGTTCCTTGGCCCGCTCCGCCGTGCGGTTGATGACGGTGACGCGGCTCGCGCCGCGCGCCAGCAGCGCAAACACCACGGCGCGGGCGCCGCCGCCGGCGCCGAGCACCACCGCGTTTTCCAGGCCGCGGTCCCAGCCCGGCGCGGCGGTGTCGAGATTGGCGAGAAAGCCTTCGACGTCGGTGTTGGTCGAGCGCAGAGTCTCGCCGTCGTACCACAGCGTGTTGGCGGCGCCGACGGCGCTCGCGCGCTCGTCCGGTTTGGTCAACGCCATCACCGCCTGCTTGTGCGGCATCGTGACATTGGCGCCGATATAGCCGTGCTCACGCAGATGCGTGACGAATTCGGCGAGCTCGTCCGGCGGCACCGCCTCGCGCCGGTATTCGGCGTCGAGCTTGTGCTGCTTGATCCAGTAATTGTGGATCAGCGGCGAGCGCGAATGCCCGACCGGCCAGGCGATGATGCAGGCTGCTTTTGGCTTCTCACTCATGCGTCCAATGTCGTTTCATTGCTGGCGAGGATACACGGGATTTGGGGGGTCGGCTTGCATCTATTCCGCGCGCGCCGCGACGTCAACGCCGCCGTTGCATCTGCACATGACAGACATTCGCGCCGGACTTGACCGCGACGGCCATTCATCACAGACAATTTGCGCCGACAGCGGGGGCGCCCGTGAGAACGATTTTCCTCGATTGCAACGACCAGCTCGCGCCGGTGTGGAAAAGCGTGCTGCGCGCCGGCGATCCGCCGATCGACGTCAATTATCAAGCCTTCGCGCGCGAGGAACTTGCCGCGCGTCATCAAGGGCTACGACATCGCCATCGACGACCATTCCTACATGCCGACCGAGCTGGTGGCGCAGTGCCCGGAACTCAAGCACATCGTATTCCTCGGCACCGGGCCCGCGAGCTACATGAATGTCGGCGAGCTCGAAGGCCGCGGCATCAAGGTGCACATCATCAAGGGTTACGGCGACACCGCGGTGGCCGAGCATTCGATCGCGCTGATGGTTTCCGCCGCGCGCGACGTCGCCCGCATGGACCGCGAGGTGCGCGCCGGCACCTGGACGCCGCATGAGGGCGTGCAGCTCCTCGGCAAGACGCTCGGCGTCATCGGCCTCGGCGGCATCGGCCGCGAGGTGGCGCGCATCGCGCAAGGGCATGGGGCTCGAGGTGATCGGCTGGAACCGCACCAAACATGCCGATATCAAGGTGCCACTGGTCGATATCGACACGCTGCTGGCGCGCGCCGACGTCGTCTCCATGAACCTGACACTGGGCGATGAAACGCGCGGTTTCCTCAGCAAGGAACGCATCGCCCGCATGAAGCCGGGCGTCATCTTCGTCAACACCGCGCGCGGCGCGCTGGCCGACGAGGACGCGCTTATCGCCGCGCTCAGGAGCGGCCACATCCGCCACGCCGGGCTCGACGTGTTCCACAACGAGCCGTTGAAGGCCGATCATCCGCTGGCGAAACTGGAGAACGTCACGCTCACCGCGCACGCCGCTTTCCGCACGCTGGAGGCCTCGCAGACGCTGCTGCGACGGTCGATCGATATCGTGAAGACGCTGGTCTAGAACAAGCCCGTCGTGGAGCCGCCGTCCACGGCAATCGCCGTGCCCTGGATGTGCCGCGCCTTCGGGCTCGCTAGAAACAGCGCCAGCGCGGCGACGTCCTCGGGCTGGCCGATGCGGCGGGTGCCGGTCTTGGTCACCGAGTCCTTGCGCACGTCCTCCGGCGTCTTGTTCTGCGCCTTGGCCAGTTGCTGGAACAGCGTGACCACGCGGTCGGTCTCCACCATGCCGGGGTGGATGACGTTGACGTTGACGTCGTCGCGGTTGCCGATGGCGGCGAGGCCCTTGGCGAAATTGGCGAAGGCCGAATTGACCGAGCCGCCGATGAGGAATTCCGGACCCGGTGTGCGCGCCGCGCCGCCGATGACGTTGACGATCGAGCCATGCGCCGCTTTCAGCAGCGGCCAGAACAGCCGCGTCAGCCGCACCGCGGCGAAATATTTCAGCGCAAAACCGTCAACGAAGGCCTCGTCGGGCAATTCGAAGAAATTGCCGGCGCGGGTGGCGCCGGCATTGTTGACCAGCACGTCGCAGCGCTTGAATTTCTCGTTTACCGCCTTGAACACCTGCTCGCAGCCGGGAAGCGTGCGCAGATCGGCGGCGACAACGAGCGGCGCGAGGCCGCCGGCATCCGCGATTGCCTTGGCCGCCTTGGCGAGGTTGTCCGCGTTCGCCGAGGCGAGCACGGTCTGCGCACCCTCGCGCGCGAAAGCCGCGCCGATGGCGCGCCCGATGCCGCGGCTGCCGCCGCTGATCACCACAACCTTGCCCTGAAATTCTCCGGCCATTTTTATCCTCCCCAAAGGCGAGCAGCGCTTATACGCGAGCGGCAATTGCCGGCGAGAGGGGTTGCGATTGACCTGCCCGCGTTCCCGGTCACAATGAGAAAAAGACGCTTGGGGGGACATGTGAAGCCAGCGCCATTCGCCTATGCCAAAGCGCGCTCGGTCGACGAGGCGGTCGCGCTGTTGGGCCAGCACAGTGACGCGCGGCTGCTCGCCGGTGGGCAGAGCCTGATCGCCACGCTGAACATGCGGCTCTCGGCGCCGGCTCTGCTCATCGACATCAACGGCATCGGCGGCCTGGACAAAATCGCGCACAAAAACGGCATGGTCGAGATCGGCGCGCTCGCGCGTCACGCCGCCGCCGAGCGCTCGGAGGTGATCGCCCGGCACGCGCCGCTGATCGCCCGCGCCATGCCGCATATCGGCCATGTCGCCATTCGCAATCGCGGCACGCTCGGCGGCTCCGTCGCCTTTGCCGATCCGGCGGCGGAATTGCCGGCCTGCCTGTTGGCGCTCGACGGCGAGGTCGAGGCGACCGGGCCCAAGGGCAAGCGCACGATCAAGGCCAACGACTTCTTCAAGGGCCTGTTCGAGACGGCGCTCGGGCCCCAGGAGATGCTGACCGCCATCCGTGTGCCGGCGGCGGACAAGGACACGCGCACAGGCTTTGCCGAGCTGGCGCGCCGGCACGGCGACTACGCCATCGTCGGCCTTGCCGCTTGCGCTCGCGGCAACGGTAAAAAGCTTGCCGACGTGCGGCTCGCCTTCTTCGGCGTTGGCGCGACGCCGCTGCGGGCGAAAAAATCCGAGGCTGCGCTCGCCGCCGGCGATGTCGACGCCGCCGTCGCCGCGCTCGACCTCGAACCGGGCGACGACGTGCAGGCGACCGGCTGCGGTGAAGAAGCATCTCGCCGGCGTGCTGCTGCGGCGCGTGGCGGCGCAATTGATGGAGCCCACGGCATGACCGACACGGCTCTCGACATTACCCTCACCGTCAACGGCGAGCCGGTCGCCGAACGCGTCGAGGCGCGCAAGACGCTGGTCGATTTCCTGCGCGAGGACTTGGGCCTGACCGGCAGCCACGTCGGCTGCGAGCACGGCGTCTGCGGCGCCTGCACGGTGCGCGTCAACGGCGAGATCGTGCGCGGCTGCCTGATGCTGGCGGCGCAATGCGACGGCGCAACCGTCGAGACCATCGAGGGCCTGTCGGATTCCGGCGAGCTTGCCGATCTGCAGGCGGCCTTCGAGCAGCGCAACGCCTTGCAGTGCGGCTATTGTACGCCCGGCATGCTGGCTGCGGCGCAGGATTTGTTGAAAGCCGGCGGTGTGCCCAGCCGCGACGCCATCCGCGAGCACATTTCCGGCAATTACTGCCGCTGCACCGGCTATCACGCCATCGTCGATGCGATTGAATTCGTGGCACAGGCACGCGCGAAAGGAAAATCGTCATGAACGAACACACCCATCCGCTCTCAATGTCCGAACGGGCAGACGAGCTCGAAGAACAGAAAATGCACGAAATGGAGCGCATCATCACCAAGTCGACCATTGCGTACCTGATGGACGGCGAAGTGAAGATGGACACGAGCCCGGAGATGCGCGCCAAATATCCCGACAAGTTCTTTCTGATGGGAGACGACCCGCGTTTGCCGCCGATGCCGGAAAAGCCGACGCTGGTCGACTATTTCCGCCACCGTTTCGCCTCGACCGCGCACCTGCTGCAAAGCGCGACGCACGCGCTCAAGGGCGGCCAGCCGGAAAAGGTCGTTCTCGCCTGCCTGCTGCACGACATCGCCATCGTCAGCTTCATCCGCTGCGACCACGGCTACTGGGGCGCGCAAATGATCGAGCCCTATGTGGACGAGGAGGTGGCCTGGGCGGTGAAGACGCACCAGGCGCTGCGCTTCTTCCCCGACGAGTCGGTCGGCTACGGCTATCCCGACCTCTACAAAGACCTGTTCGGGCCGGACTATCAGCCTGAGCCCTATATCGTCGCGGAATACAAGCGCGCGCGAGCCCACAAGTGGTACATGACCTCGCGGCTGATCTGCATGAACGACATCTATTCGTTCGATCCGAATGCCAAGGTCAACCTCGACGATTTCGTCGACATCATCGGCCGCAACTTCAAGCAGCCGAAGGAAGGCCTCGGCCTCGACAACAGCCCGTCGGCGCACATGTGGCGCACGATCCTGTGGCCGACGCGGTTTTTGTGAGCTCATGAAAATCACCGACGATTCCCCGCCCGTGCTCACCGCGCTCGACCGGCCGAATTCCTATATCGGCCGCTCGGTGCCGCGGCCTAATCTGCATCGCCTCACGCAAGGGCGCGGGCAATATGTCAGCGACGTTGCGCTGCCGCGCATGGCGCACGTCGCCTTTGTGCGCTCGCCGCATGCGCATGCGAAACTTGCCGCGATCGAGACCGACGCGGCGAAGAAGGCGCCCGGCGTCATCGCCGTGGTCACCGGCGCCGAACTCGCCAAGGTGATGACGCCCTGGGTCGGCGTGCTCACCCATCTCAAGGGCCTCAAGTCGGCGCCGCAGCCGCCCATCGCCATCGACCGCGCCTGCTGGCAGGGCGAAGCGGTCTGCGCCGTCGTCGCCCGCACGCGCGCCCAGGCCGAGGACGCCGCCGAGCTGGTCGACATCGACTACCAGCCGCTGCCCGCGGTCACCGATGCGGAAACCGCGCTCGACGCCAAGACGCCGGTGATCCACTCCGCGCTTGGCGACAATCTCTGCTTTGAGCGCAAGCTCGACGTCGGCGACGCCGGACAAGGCCTTCGCTGAGGCGGACGCCGTGGTCGAGACCACCTTCGTGTTCGGCCGCCACACCGGCGTCACCACCGAGCCGCGCGCCATCGTCGCCGACTGGAACGAGGGCGAGCAGCGCCTCACCGTCTACCAGGGCACGCAGGCGCCGCACATGATGCAGAACCTGTTCGCCAAGCACCTCGACCTCGCCGAGCACCAGGTGCGCGTGCTGACCAAGGACGTCGGCGGCTCCTTCGGCATCAAGGTGCACACCTACGCCGACGAGATGGCGACGGTGGCGCTGTCGAAGCTGCTCAAGCGGCCGGTCAAGTTCGTCGCCGACCGGATCGAGAGCTTCGTCACCGACATCCACGCCCGCGACCATCGCATCAAGGCGAAGATCGGCGTGACGAAGGACGGCACCATCACCGCCTTCGAGATCGACGACCTCACCGGCATCGGCCCCTACTCGGTCTACCCGCGCACCTCCGGCATCGAGGCCAACCAGGTCGTCAACCTCACCGGCGGGCCCTACACCTGCGCGAATTACCGCGCGCAGACGCGCGTGGTGTTCCAGAATAAGAATGTGATGTGCCAGTACCGCGCCGTCGGCCATCCGATCGCCGTCGCGGTGACCGAGGGCCTGGTCGAGCTGGCCGCCGCCAAGATCGGCATGGACCCGCTGGAAATCCGCCGGCGCAATCTGTTTCGCCGACGACGGCTATCCCTGCGCCTCGGCCGCCGGCCTCAAATTCGAGAAGCTGTCGCATCACGAAGCGCTCGCGCATCTCGACGCGATGATGAATTACGCCGGCCTGCGCGCCGAGCAGAAGGCGCTGCGCGAGAAAGGCATCTATCGCGGCATCGGCTTTGCCAGCTTCATCGAGGTGACCAATCCGTCGGCCGCGTTCTACGGCGTCGGCGGCGCGAACATCTCCTCGCAGGACGGCGCCACCGTGAAGCTCGACGCGCAAGGCGCGATCATCGTCGCCACCGGCGTCACCGAGCAGGGCCAGGGCGCCGAAAGCGGTCATCGCGCAATGCGTCGCCACCTCGTTCGGCGTGTCGATCGACAAAGTGCGCGTCGATCATGGGCGACACCGACAATACGCCCTATGGCGGCGGCACCTGGGCCTCGCGCGCCGCCGGCATCGGCGGCGAAGCGGCCTGGCAGGCCGGCAAGGCGCTGCGCGGCAACGTGCTCGCGGTCGCCGGCGTCGATCCTGCAGGCCAAGCCCGAGGCGCTCGATATCCGCAACGGCATCGTCGTCGACGCCGCCACCGGCACCGAACGGCTGCCGCTCGAAGAGCTCGCGCGCATCGCCTATTTCCGCCCCGACACGCTGCCCGCCGGCATCCAGGCCGAGCTGGTGGCGACGCGCCATTACGTGCCGCGCGCCTGGCCGTTCGCCTTCACCAACGGCATCCAGGCGAGCTATCTCGAGGTCGACACCGACACCGGCTTCGTCAAGCTGCTGAAGCACTGGTGCGTCGAGGACTGCGGCACCATCATCAATCCGCAGCTGGTCGACGAGCAGATCCGCGGCGGCGTGGTGCAGGGCATCGGCGCGGCGCTGTTCGAGCACTGCCTCTACGACGAGCGCGGGCAGATGCTCAACGGCAACATGGCCGATTACCTGGTGCCGATGGCGGTGGAAATGCCCGACATCGAATGCGGCCACGTGGTCTCGCCCACCGCCGACTTCGGAACTCGGCGCCAAGGGCGCCGGCGAAGCCGGCACCGCCGGCGCGCCGGCCTGCGTGATGAACGCCATCAACGACGCGCTGCGCCCGCTCGGCGCCACGCCGTTCACCGACATGCCGTTCACGCCCGGAAAGATTCTCGCGGGCGCTGGGCAAGGTCTGATCAGAACTTGATCATGTCGGCTGCGGGTGAACGTCACCTGTTTGCCGAAACGTCGGCCGCGTTGCGCGAGGTTGCCAGACCGGTCGAACTGCTCGGCAATAGAGGATCCGGCCGACGACATGCCGTCGACCGGCACGATCACGTTATGCCGCGCAACGCGGCGCCGCTGCCGGTGAACAGCACGGCACCGTTGGCGGCGGTGCCGACCACGATCACGGTCTTGATGCCCTTGTCCTTGAGGATCTTTTCCAGATCGGTGTTCAGGAACTTGTCGGCGTCGGACGTGACCGATGCGGCTCGTTCGCCGACCGGCGCGACGTCCTTGACGATGTCGGCGCGCGGTGATTTTGCCGAACGAAGCTGTAGACCACCAGTCACCTTGCCGCGCGCGCCTCGTCGAGCAGCTTCTTCATCGCCGGCAGGGTGGCGACGCAACGCGGCGCTTGCCGCAGTTCTGCGTTCATGAAATCGAGCATCAGCAGCGCCGTCGTCTTCGGCGTCGACGGTGACCGGCTTGAGCTCCGGCGCCGGCGGCGCCTTCACGCTCGCCCACTCGTCGACGATGGTCGCCGGCGTGCGCCGGAGCCATGACCCACGGGCAGTACGTGCGGCCGCTGAGCGCCGCAATCAGATTGCGTTGTCATGAGTGTCCTCCCGATACACGATGGCTGCTTCTGCGTCGGCCTCGTTGTCGATCAGGGAAATTTGCCGCGCACGCTGTCAAAGCGACACCCCGCTTGCATGAAGCACCTCCGTCCGGCGCAGTACTCAAGCGCGCGGCCGGGCAAATACACAGCCGCCTGCTGGTCAAAACGAGAAACGCAAAAGGGAAACGCTCCATGGACATCAAGGTCGGCAAGCAGGCCATCGCCGAGGCCTCGAAGAAGCTGACGAACTGGGGCCGCTGGGGCAAGGACGACCAGATCGGCACGCTCAACCACGTCACGCCCGAGGACATCGTCAAGGCGGCAAGCCTGATCCGCACCGGCAAGGTGTTCGCGCTCGGCATCCCGCTCGACCGCGACGGGCCGCAGACCGGCCTGTTCGGCGGCCGCTTCAACCCGATCCACCAGATGCTCGCCACCGGCACCGACGCCATCGCCGGCCAGCAGGACTGGAACAAGATCCGCTACGCCGACGACACGCTGATGCTGTGCGTGCAGGGCGCGACCCACTGGGACGCGCTCGGCCACGTCTTCTACGAGGACAAGGCCTACAACGGCCACGACGCCAAGCTGATCGACTCCCGCGGGCTCTCCGTGCTCGGCATCGAGCACTCCAAGAGCAAGATGGTCGGCCGCGGCGTGCTGCTCGACATCGCGCGCTTCCGCGGCGTGCAGTGGCTGGAGGACGGCGAGAGCATCTCCAACGACGAACTCGACAAGTGCGCCAAGGACGCAGAACGTCGCCATCGGCCGCGGCGACTTCGTCATCGTGCGCACCGGGCAGATGGAGCGCTGCCTCGCGGAGAAGGAATGGGGCGGCTACGCCGGCGGCGATGCGCCCGGCGTCAAGTTCGAGAACTGCTACTGGTGCCAGGACAAGCAGATCGCCGCGATCTGCACCGACACCTGGGGCGTCGAGGTGCGGCCGAACGAGACCACGGAGGCCAACCAGCCCTGGCACTGGGTGGTGATCCCGGCCATGGGCCTGTGCATGGGCGAGATCTTCTATCTCAAGGAGCTCGCCGAGGACTGCGAGGAGGACGGCGTCTACGAGTTCTTCTTCTGCGGCCCGCCGCTGATCATCACCGGCGGCACCGGTTCGCCGATCAATCCGCAGGCGATCAAATAATCGTCGTCGTCCCGCGGCGACTCGAGCGAAGCGAGGACGGCCCCGGACCGACACTCGCCGGTCCGACCGGACACGGCGTCTGTGTCCGAGCAGGCGAGCACGACGGCTCCGGTCTAGGAGGACAGCATGCCCCGTTTCTGAAACGCGGAATGGATGCGGCGGCCGTCAAGGCCGCCGACGCCAAGGTGCGCGAAACGGTCGAGGGCATCCTGGCGCAAGTCGACGAGAAGAAGGACGCCGCGATCCGCGAACTGTCGGAGAAATTCGACAAGTGGTCGCCGAAGGATTTCAAGCTCTCACCGGCCGAAGTCGAGAAGGCGATCGCGCAGGTGCGCAAGCGCGACCTCGACGACATCAAGTTCGCCCAGGCGCAGGTGCGCAATTTCGCGCAGAAGCAAAAGGAGACCATGCGCGACCTGGAGGTGGAAACGCTGCCCGGCGTCATGCTCGGGCACCGCCACATCCCGGTGAACTCGATCGGCTGCTACGTGCCGGGCGGGCGCTACCCGATGGTCGCCTCCGCGCACATGTCGATCGTCACCGCGAAAGTCGCCGGCGTTAAACGCATCATCGCCTGCGCGCCGCCGTTCAGGGCGGGCCGCATCCTGCAATCGTCGCCGCGATGCACTTCGGCGGCGCGGACGAAATTTACGTGCTTGGCGGCGTGCAGGCGGTCGCCATGATGGCGCTCGGCACCGGATCGGTGCCGCCGTCGACATGATCGTCGGGCCGGGCAACGCCTACGTGGCGGAGGCCGAAGCGCCAGCCTTTCGGCCGCGTCGGCATCGATCTACTCGCGGGTCCGACCGAGACGCTGGTCATCGCCGGAACAAACAGCGTGGAATCACCGGTGATTGCGTGAAATACGCTGACACCGAAAGGACATGTTGGCTTCGTTGGGGAGGGGCCGATTGGTCCAGACGCCAGATCCGTATGATGAAGCGTATGACCGACCTGGTTTTCGAGGCCATCCAGGAAGCTGACGGGGGCTACTGCGCGGAATGCCTGACTGAGAACATATTCACCCAGGGTAATACATGGGATGAGTTGCGCATGAATGTAATCGACGCCACAACAGCCTTCTTCTTCGACAAGCTCGGACCTCGTCGAATCCGGCTTCACCTTGTAAGAGACGAAGTCTTATGCCTGGCTAGTGCTGAGTCAGAAGTTCGTCGGAAGATCATTTCTGTGGGGCGGTCCCCCGGACCGCGGCTGACGCCCTCGTCAGCCTTTTCGCGTCGCCCCCCAGGCCGGACCCGGGGTCCGGCGCAGACGAGGGCGTCCGCCCCACCAGCGTTCCATGGTACCGGCCGTCAGGCCTATTTGCCCATCGCCTTCATTACATCGGCTTTGTACTGCGGAGCCGCCGACGCATGCACGTTGATGTAGCGGTCATAATCCAGATTCAGCTTCTCCAGAACCGGAACCAAAGCCTTCACATGATCGTTCGCGGGTTCGCCGGGGTTAATGGAGAAATCTCCCTGGAACAGCACCTTCTCCTTTGGGATATAGGCGATGATCAACCCGTTCGAGTGAGGAGCGGGATAGACGTGGTACATCTCGACCGTTCGAGTCCCATCCGAATAGACTTTCTTCTCCAGGACTGTTTCAAACTTTGCCTTCTTCGGATTTTTCGCAAGCGGATCGTCCAGTAGCGTTCTCGGCGTGTTCAGCGCTCGGGAGAGGAACTCCTCGTTGTTCTTCTGCGTGATGATCGTGGCGCCTTCCGCCACCAGCACCGGCAAACCACCGGTGTGATCGGCATGAGGATGAGTGTTCATCACGTACCGAATCGGTTTGTTCGGAAAGAGCCTCTTCGTTTCGGCGACGTATGCAATGGCGCGCGCCTGGGGTTGCCCCGCCTCCAGCATCATGACGTAATCTTTGAACTCCACAACCACCGAATCGTAACTGCCCGCTCCTGTGGTCAGCCTGTAGAGGCCGTCGCCGAGCTTCTCGGAAGTAACGGTGAAAGCGGGCGCCGCGGCGGGGGCTCCGCCGCCACCAGCGCCGCGGCCGCGTCCGGCGGGCGCCGGGACCAGCGCCGCGACATCGGGAGGATTCCCTTTTGCCGCGGTCACCTCGACCTCAAAGAAGGGCCATCCGCCGCGTGTCTGCACGATCTTTGAAGGCGCCATAACTCCGCCGAAGTCCTTCCAGCCCGTGTAGGTGGCCACGATGTGCATGTCGCCCATGATGTTCTCCTCCAGCCACGTCTCCACCCGCTCCACGAGGTTCTGCTGGTTCAGGTAGCCGTTGATGACGTAGTTCTTGCCGGAAGGCGCTTTCACCTTCGGGCTCCACGTCAGGACGGTATAGTTCTTGCCATCCACTTTCCGCCGGCTCACGGTCGCGTCGTTCTCGGCGGCGCCTTTCAGAAAGCCCCACGGTGTGATGTAGAACTCAAGGGAGGTAGCCCAGGGACGCGAGACATCCGCCTGTGCAGGCGTGACCTGCTGGAAAAAGGTCCCCGGAGTCAGCGTCGTCGAGCCGCCGGCCCCGATATTGTTCGTCGCTCCGGTGTGGCGCGATGCGGGGGCGGTCAGGTCGATAACCCGAACATAATTGTTGATCGGCCGCATCGGATCGTGCGGCCCCTTGCAAATCATGTCGGTGGAGTTGGCTCCGCACTGCTGGAATGCCACATCCTTTGCCGATCCGGAATACGTAATCGATTTCAGATCGCCCAACGCTTTTTGCGCATTGGCAATTACGGTTTTCGCGTCCTGCGCGAGGGCGCTGACACACAAAAACACCAGGCAGCTTGCGGCGGCTGCAATTTTCCTGAACATGGCTTCTCCTCCTGCGGCTGCTGCTTCGTGAAGCAAAGCAGTCCTGAGTATTCTATATCCACTCCACCTCGATGGCGCGGGCCTTCGCGTTCACTACTCGGGCGCGCTCGACGGCGGCACGATACCCTTCAATCGTAAATAGACGCACATGTATCCATACATCTCGTTCGAATGCCGGACCATGTTGTTTAGCGTCGCAAGTTTCGTCCGCGTGGGCTCGGGAGGGAAAGGGCCGCCGAGACGTGAGCTGATCTTCTCCATAGCCGTCGCGTCGGTGAGCGAATCGAAAGCCGAATCGCAGGCGGCCGATGACTGCTTCAGCAGCGCGATCAGTTCCGGTTTGGAGGTCGTTGCCGGACGCGGGCGCGGCGTCGTCTGTTGTCCCTTGACACCCTCGCAAATAAACAGATTCGCGCCTGCGATATGGGCCATGCGCTGCCCGAAGCTCTCGATCTCCGGCGTCGGCTTGAAGCCGTAGTTCTCAGCGGGCATCTTCTCGGCCATCTTGAGAAGATTGTCGCGGACAACCGTCCACGGGAACTTCGCCTCCGATACGAGCTGATTCGGCGGCTGCGCGGGAAGTGCGCAGCAACTCAGGAATACCAGGAAGAAAGACCGGTACATAGAATGCATGCTACCAGTCTTTTCCGATGCTGCCGGCGATTCAGTCGGGGCAAATCATGGGCTTTGCGTAAAACAATTGACTGAACGCGTTCCACACCCATCACACGGCCCGTCAAACTTTATAAAGACATATGCGAACTCGCGAAAGATAGCTGGCCTATGACCCACGATAAACTCTACTGGAAAGCCGAAATCGACTCGTTACGAGCGGAACTGACGAATGCGGGATTGAATGATGCCGTGCTCGACACAGCCGTTCACCTCCTCGCTAATATCGGCGATTCACCAATTGGAGACATCTCCTCGATAATCGGCATCTATGCCTGTCTGGGCTTCGCATCCGGGCAACTCGGTGATGGCGAACGGCTAAGCCGATTCATCATGCAGTACGTCTGACGCGATTCGCAGTAAGTAAAATTTCACTCGCCTCCGACCTGCGTCAAACCACCGGCTTCGAACCAGCTGCGTTGAACCACGTGTCGTACCACGGTGTCGTACCACGGATGCTTTTCGGCGCGAGCACGGATATAATCCGCCGAGAGTGGACCCGGTAACGGTTGTGCCGCTCAAAGAGGGATTACATGAGACGAATGTTCGGTTGGACCACCAGCGTGGTGTTTCTGTGCTGCGCGCTTCTCTTTGCGGAGTTGCCTGCGAGAGCTCAATCCGGAACGAAGAACGGAGAGTGGCCCAGCTACGGCGGTGATGTGGGCAGTACGCGCTACTCCCCGCTCGACCAGATCAACGCGGGAAACTTCTCCAAACTACAGGTCGCCTGGCGATTCAAGACGGATAACCTTGGTCCCACGCCCGAGGGGAATCTCGAAGGCACGCCGCTGATGGTCAAGGGCGTTCTTTACGCGACCGCTGGAACGCGGCGGAACGTGATCGCGCTCGATGCCGCCACCGGCGAACTCTTATGGAAATACAGCGAAAACGAAGGTCCGCGCGGAGCCGCGGCGCCACGCCAACTCTCCGGCCGCGGTCTCGCCTACTGGACCGATGGGACCGAGGAACGCATCGTCTATGTGACGCCCGGCTATCGCATGATCGCGTTGAACGCGAAGACCGGCGCCCCGATAACTTCCTTCGGCAAAAGCGGCATAGTGGATCTCAAGGACGACGACGATCAGGTAATCGACCCGCTCAGCCCCGATATCGGTCTCCATTCGGCGCCCATCATCGCCAATAACGTGATCGTGGTTGGCGCCGCCCACAAGCCTGGTGGAGTTCCGAAAAGCAAGACCAACGTGAAGGGCTACGTTCGCGGATTCGACGCCAAGACCGGACGGCGTCTCTGGACCTTTCACACGATCCCCAAGCCCGGCGAATTCGGACTCAATACGTGGGAGCAGGATTCCTGGTCCTACACCGGAAACACCGGCTCCTGGGGCCAGGCCTCAATCGATCCGGATCTCAACATGGTTTACATCGGCGTGGAAATGCCGACCGGAGACTACTACGGCGGTCATCGTCCGGGCAACAATCTGTTCAGCGAAAGCATCGTCGCGCTGGATCTGCACACGGGTCAGCGGAAGTGGCATTACCAATACGTCCATCACGGCATCTGGGATATGGACAATCCATGCCCGCCCATTCTGGCTGACATCACGATCGGCGGCCGGACCGTGAAGGCGGTGGCTCAGCCCACGAAACAAGCGTTTATGTACGTTCTCAACCGCCAGACCGGAGAACCGATCTGGCCCATTGTGGAGCGGCCCGTGGAAAAGGGCACTGTTCCAGGCGAGTGGTATTCGCCGACACAACCGTTCCCGACCAAACCGCCCGCTTTTGCCCGCCAGGGCGTGTCTATCGACGAATTGATTGACTTCACCCCGCAGCTGCGCGCGGAGGCCGTGAAACTGGTGGCGCGCTACAAGATAGGTCCGATGTTCACGCCCCCCGTGGTCAGCAATCCCCATGGTCCTCTGGCCACTCTGACGCTTTCGACGGCGGGCGGCGGGTCGAACTGGCCCGGCGGCTCCTACGATCCGGAAACGCACATCGCCTACGTATCGGCGCAATCCGCCGTCACGGCGATCGGACTGCTGCCGCCCACAGGCGGACGATCGGATATGAACTTTATTTCCGGACAAGCGGAATACGTCTCTCTGCCCGGCCCGGCGGATAGCACGGCCGGCGCTGAAGCTGGAGCGGGTCGCGGGGGATTGAACGTTCACGGACTGCCGCTCATCAAGCCGCCTTATGGGACTATCACGGCGATCGATCTCGATCGCGGCGACATTCTCTGGCAGGTTCCGCACGGCGATACGCCGGACGATATCCGCAACAACCCGGCGCTCAAGGGGATAACGATTCCCAGAACCGGGCGTCCGGGCCAGGCCGGCCAATTGGTCACGAAGACTTTGCTCATCGCCGGTGAGAAAGGTGTCGCCACGCAGCCGGACGGGCGTCACGGAGCTTTGCTGCGCGCATACGACAAGACCACGGGCAAGGACGCGGGCTCAGTCTATATGCCGGCCCCGCAGAGCGGCTCGCCGATGACGTATGAGGTAAAGGGCAAGCAATATATCGTGGTCGCCATCAGTGGAGCGGGATACACCGGCGAGTACGTGGCTTTCAAGCTGCCCGAGTAGAGACTTCTGGCAGCGGGAGCGCCGGCGACCTTTGTCGCCAATGATTTTCACATCGCGAAAAGGCCTACCATAACGCCGCGGTGGCCAGCTTCGCTCCGGCCGCCAGCGACCGAAGCTTCGCCCACGCGATCTGTGGATGAGTGCGGCCTCCAAAGCCGCAGTCCGCCCCGCCCATCACATTCTCCTTGCCCAGCAGCGCGGCGAATCTTTGAATTCGCTGCGAGACCAGTTCCGGGTGTTCCACAACATCCGTAGAATGCGTGATCACGCCGGGAATCAGAATCTTTCCCTCGGGCAGCGGGACCGTTTCCCAAACCGCGTATTCGTGCTCATGCCGCGCATTGGCGGCTTCAATCAGGTATGCCTGCGCCTTCACCGAGAGCAGAATATCCACCAGGTGCTTCAACTCCAGATCGTACGCGTGCGGACCGTGCCAACTTCCCCAGCACAGGTGATAGCGGACCCGGTCTTCGGGGACCCCGCGCAAAGCATGGTTCAGCGCCTCGACACGCACCCGGGCCCAGTGTTTGAAGGCTTCCAGACCCATCCCGATTCCCATGCGGTCCCAGAGCGCGGGCAGCCACGCATCGTCGATTTGCAGGATGATTCCCGCGTCGACGATCGCTTGATACTCCTCCCGCAGGGCATCAGCCAGCGCGAAGACGAAGTCTTCGTCCTTCGCGTAGTATTCGTTGGAGCGATAGACTTCGAGACTCGCGGGAGCCGTGCTGGTGAGGAACAGGTCGCTTCCGGAACCAGCGGCCGCCTTGAGCAGATCGATCTCACGCTGCAGAACCGCCTGGCCCGTATAAACGACAGGCCCGGTGCAGATCCAGTGATTCCGCACCGTTTTGATCTGATCGCCGGGCTCAAAAAAGAGCATGCCGCGTTGGGCGGCCCACTGATAAAAATCCGCGAACTCCTCGCGATCTTTGCCGAGCGTAATGAGAGGTGGACCCTTGCGCTCGCCTGCTGTGAATCCTCCGAAGCGATTGTCGGTGAAAGACAGCCAGTCGCCGCCTTTCGTGTACTCGCCTTCGTTAATAATGTCCAGCCCCGTTCCGCGCTGCTCTTCCACGAGTTGCCGCACCGCGGCTTCTCCCGTGACGCCCTGAGGCGCAGGCAAACTGCCCACGTGCGTGGTGAGAATTCTGTGCGTGCTACGCTGCATCTCGCGATTATATGTGGGCGGAACTACCTGGCAAACGCTCTCCCCCGGTCGCGCCTCGGAATACCCGTTCTGAGCCGCGCGCGTCAGCAAGCGGAGTTCGGGACTTGGACATGTTATTTCGTGACGACCGCTTAATGCGCTATCGCGATGGAGTACCCGGGTTTTGCTTCTGGCGCTCCCATTCCTTGCGAAACGTCGCCTCGCGTTCCGCGACATAGGCTCTATAGCCGTCGGGATCGATGAATGGATTTGCGGCGCCTGCCTTCATCTTTTCGTACTTGGCGGCCATACCGAAATAGGCGCCGTGCGCGCCCAGAAACAAATCGCAAGGCAGGCTTTTCAACACCGTGAAGGTCTTCACGTAGTCGTCCGCAATGCCCGGGTAATTCTTGTTGCCCACCAGAATGTATCCGGGGTTGACGTTGGGGCTTCCCACGATTACCGCGTTCAGAGTACGCGCGCCGTCGCGCACCTGCATCGTCCAGGTGGTGCAGCCCTTTGTATGGCCCGGCGTCAGATGCGCCACCAGTCTGGATCCGCCCAGTTCCACCACGTCGCCATCGTGCAATATGCGGTCCACGTGCGCGCCGGGCCGGCCCTGCGCCGTGCTCTGCTCTTCGGGGACATCGGCGTCCATCACCATCAACTTCGCGCCGGTTTCCTTCGCGACCACCCCCGTCGCCTCATCATGATCCCCATGCGCGTGGCTGATCAGGAGGATCTTGGTGTCCCCATATTTGAAGCCGAGCTGTTCAATGCTCTTCCTGATGGTGGGCACATCCTGTTTGAAATCGGTATTGATCAGAATATTGCCTTGCGGCGTGTTGACCAGGTAGACGGCGAGATCCGCGGTGCCGACGTAGTACAGATTGCCGGCGATCTTGAACGCGGGGAATGCGCGATGCCAGTCGGCGCTGCCTTGCGAGAAGACAAGCCCGCAAGCGGCAAAGAAGGTCAGGAGCAATCTCATGGGGCCTCCGGAGATACCGAACCATCATATTCCCATGAGATCCCCTGGTATCGAGCAACAAACTCTGCGAAGTTATTTCGCCCGTTCGCGGCGCAGGCTCGCAATCCCCAAAGCCGCGAGGCAGAAAGCTGTTACTCCGAAGGTCGCAGGCTCTGGTGTCGTGGTTACCAAAAGAGCGTTGAGTTTGAAGGAATCGACCTTCGTGCCCGCATCGGGAACCGACGCTCCGACGATCAGATACGTCACATTACTCCCGCTCATGTTGAGAGACACCTGCCTGCCGGAACCGCTGTTCGCATTTATGGTGGTTCCGCCGCCCAGGCTGGCCAGCGTGGTGTTGGTCGTGAGCGGGGTGGACGCCGTATAGTACGTCAGATCGACCGCCGTGGAGCCATCCATAGACGAATAGTTAGCTACCTCGATACCGCTCAAATCGACTGGTTTGCTGAACTGAAGCATCACGAATTCATCGCCTCCCGGCAGACCTGACGTATTGACGTTGTCGATCTGATGGTAGGGGCTTAAGCAGTACATGCCGGCCGGGTCGTTTGAACTGCAAACGGAAAGACCCCAAACCGGGCCGTTGTAGTTGTCTACGGCAGCCTGTGCGAAATGAGTCGAGCCGTTCGTGTTGGCCACGGACCATCCGGTTTCAGTCACGGTGATACCCACGGCGGTCAGACTCAGACTATCTCCATATGGCTTGCTGGTGCTGTCCGGCTGACTATTTGCGAAATCGAAAAGGAGGGAGGCGTTCGCCGATCCAGCCATAGTCAGCGCGACGGCGGCCAGCAAAACTTTCCGGCAAACCCGGGACGATTCCGGCCAGTTCGCTGATCGAGGGAGGGCTATCATGCGTGGTTGAAAGTTATCGATTCAGCCGGATGCGGAGTGAATGACAGCCGGCGAACTCGTCATGGCAGTGCGGCGAGCAGCCGATTTTCTCAGGCCTTCTTCTCCCGGGGGAGCGGGAGCGGCGGCGGGCACAACCGCCAGAGGTTAGCCCTTTGTGTTTCGAGCGTCGCGCTGAAAACAGGTGAGACCGCGGCGGTACAGGTGATTTGCGCGAGACCTGGTCGGGAGCTTCGGGCAACTGGTGATACGGGTCCGGCGCCGCCTTCGCGCGGCGGCCTCTGATGCTGAAACCGTCGATCCCCAGCGCCGCTCTGTTATGCCTGGCGGATCGCTTATGAGCAGGCTGTCCCTCGTGGCGTCAGCATCGCTCAACCTGCTCTGGCGATGTTTTTTGGATCCGGCCGGTCACAAGCACTTCGTCGGGACCTCGGCCTGCCTTCTTTTGCCGCGAGACAAGAGACTCCCGACGGTCTTTCCTCAGCAGCCTCTATCCTTCGATGCAGGATTGGCGGCGGCAGCGGAACGCAATCCCCGTCCCGGTATACCGCCGCCCTCAAGCACGTCGAGCGGGCGTCAGGAACTGGAAATGGCCGAATTCGGCGGATAATCCGCCGCAATTTTATCGGCAACTATGCGAATTCAGCACGCCAGGATATCACTGAGGCAGTATTCTATCAGTTGGAGTCTGCAGAATGATCTTTCCGAGAGGTGTGGCGCAGTCAACGGAACTCGCCGGCCATCTCAAAGCTCTGGAACCCTTCCCGCCCGGCGTGGTGAACTTGCGCTATACGGTTGAGGACGACTGGAGCGGTGATCCTGCGATATTCTTTTGGATCACTTTGTCGGATGAAGCGGCTCGTCGGGAAGTTCTTTCCCAAAGCAGCCGGCACATTATGAATTTCATCACGCAACGGCTCGATCCGACCGGCAAATGGGGGCTGATTCCTTACTTCAATTTTCGGAGCCAATCGGAGCAGGCTCACCTGAAGGAAGCGGTTTTCGGCTGATCGATGGCGTACCACGATGAGCTGATTGAACACGCTATTTTCATGTCTGAATTGCACCTGCCTCTCGATCCGCAGCAGGTGAATCTTCGCCGCGCGGTTTCGGCGGCATACTACGGTCTTTTCCATTTGCTGACGGGTGAAGCCGCCGGAAATTGGAAACACCGGAGCCAGCGGGATCGGTTCGCCCGAATGTTTGATCACGGCCGCATGAAAGCGTGCTCTTCGAGAGTTTTATCGCACCCCCTCCCTGCCGATCTCGCCGAGATTCGCGTCGCTACGGACTTAAGACTCGTCGCCGATTCGTTTATCAAGCTTCAGCAAGCTCGGCACACCGCCGATTATGACAACTCCGGAGTCTGGTCGCGGGCTCAAGTTTGGGAGGTGATCGCCCAGGCGCAGGATGCGATAGCAGCCTGGTCTAATATTCGGGGAACAATGACGGCGCAAGACTACTTGCTGAATCTGATGGGAACGAGACAATAACCGGGGCGGCGGCGCAACGCTTACGGATCCACCAGGCCGTTTGCCATCGGGACTTCGCCCTCGGGTCCATAAATAGCGCTCGGGAAAATCTGGCGGAATAAAACCGGCGCTACCATTCGTTCATGCCTGAAATGTCGCGAGTTTCCACGTCCCTTGAGGTTCAGGTTACGAGAGAAGTTCAGAAGGAGAATCGCAATCTAATCGTGCGTGGGTTACTCGAATACAATAGCCTCCACCTGGGGGAGCAGGCCGACGCTGGCCTGGATGTATACGTTCGTGATGCCAACGGTCAAATCATTGGAGGGCTGATCGGTGACGTCTCGCTCGGCTGGCTTTCGATTCATGCGCTGTGGGTCGCGGAGGGCCATCGACGATCGGGAGTGGGCGAAAGCATTTTGAAGGCAGCGGAGGATGCCGCCTTCAGAGCGGGCTGCCGCTCCGCGGTTCTCGATACGCTCAGTTTTCAAGCGCCGGCTTTTTACGAAAAGCGTGGCTATGATTGCATTGCAGTAGTCGATGGCTTTCGGGGTGGAGTGCAAAAAATATTCATGCAAAAGCGCCTTTCTGGACATTGCTGATTCGCGCCGCTCCAACAACTATGGATCTGGCTTTATCCCATTTGTGGTTGCCAGCGCAAACGCCATCTCAACATCTGGTTGTTGTGGTACACGGGCAGGGCGGTTCGTCGGAAAACCTTCGATCACTTCAGAAGGACCTCGGTATCATTGAACTCAACTATCTGCTGCTTGACGCGCCAGATCCCTTTTACGCAGGGTTCCGTTGGTTCAATTGGGAAGGCAATCCATTGGCAGACATTGTTCGGTCGCGCGGTCTACTCGCGGAGATCCTTGTGGCCACAGAGACGGCTGGTTATGCGCCAGAACGGACATTCCTTCTCGGATTTTCGCAGGGCTGTCTCATGACGCTGGAATTCGGAGCGCGGTACAGTCGCCGTCTCGCAGGCTACATCGGGATCAGCGGATTCGTCTTCGATCCAGCCGCGCTCCTGCGGGATCTGAATCCAGAGGCGAATGCCGGGGACTGGCTGGTGACTCACGGAACGGCAGACGAAATTCTCCCAATCGAGAAGACCCGTGCGCAGATCAAGACGCTTCGCGAAGGTGGATTCCAGATCGACTACCGCGAGCATGCGAAAGCCCATACCATCGACGAGCATCGTGAACTGCCGGAAATTCGGGAATGGGTGATGGCACGAATCGCTCGACGCCAATTAACCTAAACCGGCAGTTTAGACGACCCCGTCAGGAACTCATCGACGCTGCGCGCAGCCTTACGGCCCTCCGCGATCGCCCACACAACAAGCGATTGACCGCGTCGCGTATCGCCGGCTGCGAACACGCCAGGCACGGATGACATGTACTTCTGATCCGTGGCCACGTTGCCGCGAGCGTCGAGAGCCACCCCCAGAGCGTCCAGCAACCCGCCTCGAACCGGTCCCGAAAATCCCATGGCGAGAAGCACCAGATCCACATCCATTTCGAACTCGGAATCCGGCACTGCCTCGAACCTCGGCGGCGCGCCCACACGCACCCCGTGGAGCTTCCGAACGTTGCCATCCTCATCGCCGCTGAAGCGAACGGTCGAAACGCTCCAGTCGCGGATTCCGCCTTCTTCGTGCGAACTCTCCACCCGCAGTTGCATCGGCCACAGCGGCCAGGGCGTCTGTGGCGACCGTTCCTCGGGCGGCTTCGGCATCAACTCAAACTGCGAAATATGGGCGGCCTTGTGCCGATGCGACGTGCCGAGGCAATCCGCGCCTGTATCGCCGCCACCGATGATCACCACGCGCTTGCCGGTCGCGAGAATCTGATCGACAACGGTGTCTCCGTGACACACCTTATTTGACTGCGGAAGAAAATCCATCGCGAAATGGATGCCCTTCAATTCCCTCCCAGGAACTTTCAGATCGCGGGGGTGTTCGGCCCCGCCCGCAAGCACCACGGCGTCGAACCGGGATCGCAGTTCGTCCGACCGAATGTCCTGCCCCACGTGGGCGTTTACGATGAACTCGACGCCTTCCGCCCGCATCTGGTCGATCCGCCTGTCGATCAGATGTTTCTCCATCTTGAAATTCGGAATGCCGTAGCGGAGTAAGCCGCCGATGCGGTCGGCCTTCTCGAACACCGTGACGGCATGGCCGGCGCGCGCGAGCTGCTGCGCCGCCGCCAGACCCGCCGGACCCGAACCCACAACCGCGACCGACTTGCCTGTCTTATAAGGAGGCGGCTCCGGAACGATCCATCCTTCATCCCACGCCCGGTCGACGATCGTCTTTTCAATATTCTTGATCGTTACCGCAGGCTCGTTGATGCCGAGAACGCAAGCGGCTTCGCAGGGCGCCGGGCAGATGCGTCCGGTAAACTCCGGGAAATTATTGGTCGAATGCAGAACCCGGCTGGCTTCGCGCCACCGGCCGTGCCAGACCAGATCGTTCCAGTCCGGAATAATATTCGATACCGGGCAGCCTGTGTGGCAGAACGGAATACCGCAGTCCATGCAGCGGGCGCCCTGCAACCGGATCTTGTCTTCCGGAAACGGATTATAGATCTCAAACCAATCGTTGATCCGCTCGGTTACGGGCCTGCGTTCCGGCACCTCGCGCGCATATTCGAGAAAACCGGAAGTTTTACCCACGTGTGTTACCCATGCGCCGCTCCCATCTCGATTCGCCGCAGTTCCCCGGCCGCCGGGTGCCGGGTAATCGTCTCGCGCTGCGCGTGCTTCTTCAGCACCCGCTTGAACTCGTGCGGGAACACCTTCACGAACTTCGGCAGCATCGCGTTCCAGTTCTCCAGAATCACCTTCGCCCTGGGGCTTCCGGTCAGATTGAAATGACGGTAGATTGTCGTCTGTAACACCTGCTGATCGTTCGGATCGAACACCTGCTCGAGGTCGACCGAAGTTTTGTTGCAGCGGTATCTCACAAACTCACCCGTCTCGTCCAGCACGTAGGCGAAGCCCCCGGACATTCCCGCCGCAAAATTCCGCCCCGTCTTGCCGAGCACGATCACCAGACCGTTGGTCATATATTCGCAGCCGTGATCGCCCAGCCCTTCCACCACCGCCGTCGCGCCCGAATTGCGCACCGCGAACCGCTCGCCCGCCATGCCGTTGAAGAAGGCCTCGCCGCTGGTCGCTCCGTAGAGCACCACGTTCCCGACGAGAATGTTCGCCTCCGGCACGAACGTCGATTCCTCGGGGGGATAGACAATCAGGCGTCCACCCGAAAGTCCCTTGCCGACGTAATCGTTTGCGTCGCCTTCGAGCTCGAGCGTGACGCCTCTGGCGAGAAACGCCCCGAAACTCTGACCCGCCGATCCCTTGAATTCGAAATGGATCGTATCGTCCGGCAGCCCGGCAGAACCGTACTTCCGCGCAATCCTGCCCGAAAGCATCGCGCCCACGGTACGGTGCACATTCTTGATCGGAAGCTTGAACACGACCGGCGTCTGGTGATCGATCGCATCCTGAGCATGGTCGATCAGCTTGTAAGTCGAGCGCCTCATCGAGCCCGTGATCCTGGTCGATCGTGCAGCGCCGGCCGACGCGCGACGGCACCGGCGGATTGTAGAGAATCGACGAAAAATCGAGGCCGCGCGCCTTCCAGTGCTCGATCGGCTTCGCGCGTTTCGAGCATGTCGACGCGCCCGACCATTTCATCGAACTTATGGAAGCCGAGCTGCGCCATGATCTGCCGCACCTGCTCCGCGATAAAGAAGAAGAAATTGATCACGTGCTCGGGCTGGCCGGTGAACTTCTGCGCGCAGCACCGGGTCCTGCGTCGCGATCCCGACCGGGCAGGTGTTCAGATGGCACTTGCGCATCATGATGCAGCCCAGCGCCACCAGCGGCATCGTCGAAAATCCGAACTCCTCGGCGCCGAGCAGAGCGGCGACCGCGACATCGCGGCCGGTCTGCAGTTTGCCGTCGGTCTGCACCCGGATCCGGCTGCGCAGATCGTTCATCACCAGCACCTGCTGGGTTTCCGCGAGCCCAAGTTCCCAGGGCGCGCCCGCGTGCTTCAGCGAAGTAAGCGGAGAGGCTCCCGTGCCGCCATCGTGCCCGCTGATCAGGACCACATCGGCATGCGCTTTCGAAACGCCCGCCGCCACGGTGCCCACTCCCACTTCGGCAACGAGCTTCACCGAAATGCGCGCCTGCGGATTCACGTTCTTGAGATCGTAGATCAACTGCGCCAGATCTTCGATCGAATAAATATCGTGGTGCGGCGGCGGCGAGATCAGACCCACGCCGGGAACCGAATGGCGCACTCTCGCGATGACTTCATCGACCTTGTGCCCCGGCAACTGGCCGCCTTCGCCGGGCTTCGCCCCCTGCGCCATCTTGATCTGCAGCTCGTCCGCGTTGACCAGATAATGCGCCGTCACGCCGAAACGTCCCGATGCGACCTGCTTGATCGAGCTGCGCCGCGAGTCGCCGTTTTCGTCCGCTTCGAAGCGCGCTTCGTCTTCGCCGCCCTCGCCGGTGTTCGAGCGGCCGCCGATGCGGTTCATGGCGATCGCGATGCGTCTCGTGCGCCTCTTTCGAGATCGACCCGAACGACATCGCGCCGGTCGCGAACCGCTTCACGATTTCGCTTGCCGGTTCCACTGTCATCGAGCGGCACGGGATCGGCCGTCTTGAACTGGAACAGACCCCGCAGCGTGCAGAGGTGCCGGTTCTGACTATCGATCAGATCGGTGTATTCCTGAAAGGTCTCGAAGCTGTTCTGCCGCACCGCGTGCTGCATCTTGCTGACGGTGTCCGGATTCAGCAGGTGATATTCGCCGCGAAGCGCGGAACGCGTAACTGCCGCCCACCGGCAGCTCGGTATCGAGATCCATGAGCGGCTGGAACGCGAGCGCGTGTTTCATCGCCGCTTCGTGCGCCAGAACGTCGAGCCCGACGCCTTCGATACGCGACGCGGTACCGGTGAAGTACTTGTCGACCAGTTCCCTGTTCAGCCCGATCGCTTCGAACACCTGCGCGCCGCGATAGCTCTGCAGCGTCGAGATGCCCATCTTCGAAAAGACCTTCAGCAGCCCTTTATTGATGGACTTGAGGTATTGATAGAGCGCTTTTTCGAAGTCGACGCCGTCCGGCAGATAGCCCGCGCATCGCAAGATCTTCGAGCGTTTCGATCGCGAGATAAGGATTGATGGCGCTCGCGCCATACCCGATCAGCAGCGCGTAATGCATCACTTCGCGCGGCTCGCCCGATTCGATAATCAGCGCCACCTGCGTGCGGGAACCTTCGCGCACCAGGTGATTATGCACCGCCGTCATGGCGAGCAGGCTCGGAATCGGAGCATAATCCGGGTCGATGCCGCGGTCCGAGAGAATCAGAATCGTGTAACCGTTCTGAATCGCAAGCGACGCCCGGCGGCAGAGGCCGTCGAGCGACGCGCTCGAGCCCTTTCTCTCCATCGGCCACGGGAAAGAGAGCCGACAGCGTGGTCGCGAGGAAATCGCCCTGGGAAACGCGGCGCAGCTTTTCCAGATCCCGGTTCGTGAATGATCGGATGCGGCAGTTTGAGCGTATGGCAGTGCCGCGGCGTCTCCGCCAGGATGTTCCGCTCCTTGCCGATGTAGCTGACGAGCGACATCACCATCTCTTCGCGAATGGGATCGATCGGCGGGTTGGTCACCTGCGCGAAGAGCTGTTTGAAGTAATTGAACAGCGGCTGCGGCTTGTCCGACAGGCAGGCGAGCGGCGATATCGGTTCCCATCGAGCCGATCGGCTCCTCGCCGTTCACCGCCATGGGCGTCATCAGGAAACGCACGTCTTCATCGGTGTAACCGAAAGCGCGCTGACGCACCATGATCGTCGCGTGGTCGGAACCGTGCACGCGGGCCGGTTCGCTCAGGCTTTCGAGCGTAATCTGATTGCTCGCCAGCCACTCGGCATAGGGCTGCCGGGTAGCGAGTTGCTCCTTGATCTCGCGGTCGGAAACGATGCGGCCCTGTTCCAGATCCACGAGGAACATCTTGCCCGGCTGCAGCCGGCCTTTCATCGTTACGTCTTCGGGCTTGACCGGCAGAACGCCGGTCTCGGAAGACAGCACCACCATGATCGTCTTTGGTGACCAGATAGCGCGCCGGACGCAGACCGTTGCGGTCCAGCGTGGCGCCGATCACGCGGCCGTCGGTGAAGGCGATCGCCGCCGGTCCGTCCCACGGCTCCATCAGCGAGCAGTGGTATTCGTAAAACGCCTTCTTCGCCGCGTCCATGTGCGGATTGCCGTCCCACGCTTCCGGGAATCAGCATCGCCATCGCGTGGGCAAGCGAGCGGCCCGATTGCACCAGCAGTTCGAGCGCGTTATCGAAGGACGACGAATCGCTTCCGTCCGGCTGAATGATCGGGAAAAGTTTGGCAAGGTCCTCGCCGAAAAGGTCCGACTCGAGAACCGACTGCCGGGCGTGCATCCAGTTCACGTTGCCCGTGCACGGTGTTGATTTCGCCGTTGTGCGCGACGTAGTGAAAAGGATGCGCCAGTTGCCAGGTGGGAAAGGTGTTGGTCGAGAATCGCTGATGGACCAGGCAGAGCGCGCTGGTCACATCGGGATCCGACAGTTCGCTGTAAAAGTTTGCGATCTGTGGCGCCAGCAGCAGACCTTTGTATACGATGGTGCGGGCGGAGAGCGATGGGATGGAAAACATCTCCCGGTCCGGCATATCCCGCTCGTCGATCGCGGCAATCTCGGCTTCGATGCGCTTGCGCACGACATAGAGCTTGCGCTCCAGCCGGTCCGTGTCCATGCCGGATCCGCGCGCCCACGAATATCTGTTCGATATAGGGCTGCGACGCGCGCGCTACGCGGCCGATCGCGTTGCTCTGAATCGGCGTGTCCCGCCAGCCGAGGACGCTCAGGCCCTCTTCCCGGATAATGCGCTCGACAATCCCCTCGGCCTTGAGCCGCTGATACTTTTCGACCGGCAGAAAAACCATGCCGATCCCGTATTCCCCCACGGGCGGCAGTGTGAAACCAAGGGTCGCCGCCTCTCGCGCAAAAAATTTGTGTGGAATCTGAATCAGCAGACCCGGCGCCGTCGCCGGTTTCGGGATCGCAACCGCAGGCGCCCCGATGCGTCAGATTGATGAGGATTTGAATCCCTTTTTCGATTATGTCGTGGGATTTCTGGCCTTTAATATTGGCCACAAAACCCATACCGCACGCATCGTGCTCATTGCGAGGGTCGTAAAGACCCTGAGGCTTCGGCAGTCCTGGCATTGTCGACTCCTGGGTCGCGGGATTTTTTTCCCTTTCATTCATAACCACACCTGGTTAGTTTCCCAATATTAGCAGAGGTGCAAGTATCACGCAAACGAATCCTAAAGAGCTCGCAATATCACTCTGACTTATGTTATAGTTCCAATGGTGATCTTTGAAGATTGCAAGCTTTTCCGCGACGTAGCGCATACGCGGAGTCTGAGTCGCGCGGCTGCGATGAACGGAATCAGCCAGTCCGCGGCCACTCAACATATTCAGGAACTCGAAAAAAGGCTGAGGGTCCAGTTGCTCGACCGCTCGACTCGGCCCCTCGGTCTTACCCCCGGCGGCAAACTCTACGCCGAGTTGTGCCGCGATGTGCTGCGCTGCGAGGAGAACTTCGTCGCGGCCCTGGACGATGTCAAGTCAGAGGTCGAGGGCGGCGTCCGGGTAGCTTCCATATATTCCATCGGGCTGTCTGAAGTGCCCGCTCTGCGAGAGCAGTTCAGTCATGCCTGCCCGGGCGTGCAGCTGCACGTCGAGTTTCTGCGGCCCGACAAGGTCTATGAGGCGGTCCTGAGCGACCAGGCCGACCTCGGATTTATCAGCTACCCGGAGAACCGCCGCGACCTGACCGTGATTCCCTGGCGTGAAGAGCAGATGACCGTCGCCGTCTATCCTTCTCACCCTCTGGCCAGACGCCGGACGGTGCGTCCACGCGATCTTGACGGGCAGGACTTTATTTCCTTCGATGAAGAGGTCGTGATCCGGCGCGAGCTCGACCGTTTCTTCCGTGAGCACGAGGTTTCGATTTCCATCGTGATGCAGTTCGACAACATCCAGTCGATCAAAGAGGCGGTGGTGCTCGGTTCGGGAATCAGCATTCTCCCGGAACGCGCGATTCAGGCCGAACTGGAACACGGCCGGCTGGTCTCGATCCCCCTCGACGCGCCGGAACTGATTCGACCCACGGGAATCATCCATCGCAAAAAGAAGAAATTGACCCGAGCGGCTCGCGAATTCCTCAACCTCGTTGTCACATCGGATGTCGCGTCGAATGTTACGTCGGATGTGCCTGCGGAACCGGCTCTCGCGCATTAAAACCGGGCCGTAACACAATATCGGCCCAAAACACTCGCTTGTGCGATATAATAACTTCAGAAATCAAGTTAATCTGCTTCGCCCCCCGTGTATCCCGGCTTCGCCGATTTACGGTTTAAGAAAAGCCGTTTAACCAACAAACACTTTTGAATGAATAACTTTCCTGACTTAGTCACTTCCCCTGTCCTCCGCAAGAACCTCGCAGCACAGGGATTCGTTACGCCTACGCCTATTCAGGCGCAGGCAATCCCGCCCGCCCTCCTCGGCCACGATGTCGTCGCTACCGCCCAGACGGGTACCGGCAAGACTCTCGCGTTCGCTCTTCCGATTCTCGAATCGCTGAGCGGCAAGCCGCTGACCCCGGGCCCCCAGGCTCTCATATTGAGCCCCACACGCGAACTCGCATTACAGATTCACCAGACATTCATGCTGCTCTCGCCGGGCACCGGCATCCGCTCGGCCGTTGTTGTTGGAGGGATGAGCGAAGCGGGACAGTTGAAGTCCCTTCGGCAGGGCGCGCAGGTAGTCATTGCAACTCCGGGCCGCCTTTGCGATTTCCTCGACCGTAAGCTGGTCGGACTCGCCGCGATCCGAATCGCAGTGCTCGATGAAGCCGATCGCATGCTGGACATGGGCTTCCTGCCCGCTGTCGAGAGTATCCTTCGGAAGACTCTTCCCACTCGCCAGACCTTATTCTTCTCCGCGACTCTGGAAGCTTCCGTAACGCGGCTGATCTCCAAACACCTTAAAGACCCTGTCCGGATCACGGTCGGCTCGATAACCAAACCCGCGGACAAGATCGACATGCACGTCTATGAAGTGGACCAGGACCGCAAGCTCGCGCTCCTCCATCATCTTCTGACAACGACCGAGGGTTCGTTCCTCGTCTTCGCGCGCACCAAGCGTGGCGCGGAACGTCTCGCGAAGAAACTCTATACGGCGGGCGTAAAATCCACCGCCATCCACGGCGACCGCTCCCAGAATCAGCGCAACATGGCGCTGAAAGGATTTCAGGACGGCCAGTATCGCGTACTCGTGGCGACCGATGTGGCCGCTCGCGGAATTCACGTCGATAACATCGCGCACGTGGTCAATTACGATCTGCCGCAACAGCCGGAAGACTTCATTCACCGTGTCGGCCGCACTGGCCGCGCGGGAGCCCGCGGCGTCGCTTCCACCTTTGGAACGCGCGCCGAACGCCGGGACATTCAGAACATCGAACGTACCCTCAAGGTCAGCCTGATCCTGAAGGAAACGCCTGATGGACTGGGCCGCGAAGAGAGGGGCTCCGACAAGGGAGCGCCTGTCATCGAGATCTCGGCGCCGCATCGCTTTGCCAGCAAAACCCAGTCGTTCCGGCCTCGCCGGGGCAGCCGTTTCGCGTCATCCGGGCGTTAATTAATCCCCGGCCATTAGTTAAATTTTCAACCGAATCCGCCAGGTCTTTCCCGGGCGCACAACGGACCCTTCGGCCTGTGCGCTCAGGGGCGGACAACTATCCTGCTTCCGGGAAACGGTCTGAAAGGCCGGGTCCCGGGCTGGGCGGGGTTGCCTGCCCGATCGGTAACTGGGTCAGGAAGCGCGAGAGGAATTGGCGCTCATGATCAAGCCGCCATTGCAACTTCCGAGGCCGGCTACGGCCCGAAGAAGCCGCTGGTGTCGATGATCACCTGCGTTGTGTCCGTCGCAAAGATGTCGATCGAACCGATCACACCCGCAGAAACAATCGCCCCATTCGCCAGTACTTGCCCCTCCAGCGCGTTGAGCGTGGACACCGCAGGCTGCGTTGCTCCGGCGGGCCACATCGTCAGGTATCCGAGAGTCTCCTGCGGGACGACCGTGGCATTCAGCGAATAAGCCTGTGCCACCGGGAAGACCGGTAATTTACAGGCGCCCACCGCCAGCGGATAAGCGCTTGTCGTTCCGGCACCGAGAGCCGGGCCGCCAAATGGACCTGTGGCGTTGCGCGTATCCACCACCCGGCAGGGGTTCAGCGTATAGAAGTTGAGCCCTCCGGCGCCCGGCGTCGCAAAATAGCCGTTGATATCGACCACAAGATCAGTGGCGTCGGTCGCGAGGAAGTTCACTGCGCCGCCGGCGCCGGCCGCCACGATGGCCGCATTGGCGACCACCGTGCCCTCGATCGAGTTCAGCGTGGATACGCCTGGCTGTATTTGTCCTTCGGGCCACATGGTCAGATATCCGAGCGAACCACGCGGCACAACGGTAACGTTCAATGAGTACGCGGCGGAGTTGGAGGGCGCGCCACAACTGCTTGACGGAATCGGGACCGAACGGATGCCTCCACCACTGATAGCGGGCCCTCCGAATGGGCCGTCCGCATTCCGGGTATCCAGAACCCGGCAGGGCGATAAGGGATAGAACTGGAG
Organism: Terriglobia bacterium; assembly: GCA_963831795.1. Classification (GTDB taxonomy): domain Bacteria; phylum Acidobacteriota; class Terriglobia; order Bryobacterales; family Bryobacteraceae; genus BOG-234. The sequence goes on from CAWHSB010000016.1 coordinate 40,331, forward strand.
CGTGCTCGCGGCGGGAGGAACGAAGTAGCCGTTGATATCGACAATCAGATCCGTGTCATCAGTGGCAAAAGCATTGATGGAGCCCCCGATGCCCGCTGGAATGATGGCGCCGTCCGCCAGCACCTCGCCGTCGAGCGAATTCAAAGTCGAGACAAGCGGTTGCGCCTGGCCCGTGGGCCAGATTGTCAAATAACCGAGGGTTCCTGTTTTTGGCACGGCGGTAATGTTGAGCGAATAAGCCGAGGCGTTGGCAGGCACACCGCATGAACTCGCGGGTACCGGAATCGTTCGCGTGGCGGCAGCAGCGAGGAACGGTCCTTCGAGGAGCGCATTGCCGTTCCGCGTATCCATAACGCGGCAAGACGGCACGGGAACCAGCTGCAGCGGCGACTGTGGCAGCGGCAGCGTGACCTGCCCGATCATTGCAATGGAATTCTGGCCAAACCACAGCGCGCCACCAGGTCCTGCGGCGATACCGGTGGGCTCACTCTCGGGGAAAGCCAGGGCATACTCGGTGATGACTCCTGCCGCCGTGATCCGCCCGACCTTGTTGCCTCCTAACTCGGTAAACCAGAGCGCGCCATCCGGCCCCGCGGTGATCGCGTCTGGAGTGGCCCCTGCCGTGGGTACGGCGTATTCAGTGATGACACCGGCCGTCGTGATTCGCCCGATCTTGTTAGCGTTAATCTCTGTGAACCACAGCGCGCCATCCGGCCCGGCCGCAATGCCTGCAGGGCCGCCTGCCGCCGTCGGAACAGCGTATTCGCTGATGACCCCATCCGTGGTAATCCTCCCGATCTCGCTAAAGGCGTCCGTAAACCACAACGCGCCATCCGGGCCCGGTGCGATGTCCCGAGGAGCGCCGCCGGTCGTGGGTACGGAGTACTCGGTGATGATGCCCTGAGTAGTGATCCGCCCGATCGCGTTGGCGGTGCTTTCGGTGAACCAGAGTGCGCCATCCGGCCCCGAGGTAATGCCGCCCAGAAAGCCAGCCACCTCAGGTAACTGGTACGCGGTGATTACTCCTCCGGTCGTCATCCGCCCGATTTGACCGCCGGCCTCTTCAGTGAACCAAAGCGCGCCATCCGGCCCTGCGGTGATACCGAAAGCGTTCGTCCAGTTGGGCAGCACGTATTCGTTGGTAACCCCCGCGGCGGTGAGCCGCCCGATCTTGTTGTCTCCCAGCACGGTGAACCAGAGCGCGCCATCCGGTCCCGCGACGATGTCTTGAGCCGCACTGCTTAAAGGGATCGGGTACTCGGTGATGGTGGGCGCCGGAACAGCATGACCGATCTGATTGCTGTCGGTCTCGGTGAACCAAAGCGCGCCATCCGGCCCAGCCGTTATGGATGAGGGGAAGCTGGACCCGGCGGGAAGTGCGAACTCGGTGACGGCGCCCTCCGTAGTGATCCGGCCAAGCTGGTTGGCGGTTTGTTCGAGGAACCAAAGCGCTCCGTCCGGGCCCGCGCAGATACCGGCCGGGAAGCTGGACGCCGTTGGTACCGTGTATTCGGTTATGGTTCCCGCCGTGGTGATACGCCCGATGCGGTTGCCGAAAAATTCCGTAAACCACAGCGCGCCGTCCGGCCCGGCGGTGATTGCCTGCGGGGAGCTCGACATGGTGGGTAGCGCGAACTCGGTGATCGTGCCAGCCGTGGTGATGCGCCCGATCCGGTCGCCGGCTTCGGCGAACCAGAGCGCGCCATCCGGTCCGGCCGCTATGCCAGCCGGGGCGCCCGACATTGTGGGCAGCGCGTATTCGGTGAAGGTTCCGCCGGTGGTCACCCGTCCGATGCGATTGATGTTGGTCTCCGTGAACCACAGAGCGCCATCCGGCCCGGCCACAATGCCGCCTGGCACGCTGGAGGGCGTCGGTGTGCCGTATTCGGTGATTACGCCGGTCGTGGTGATCCGCCCGATGATGCCAGGGCCAACCGTAAACCAGACTGCGCCGTCCGGTCCCGCCGCGATCCCGTATGGACCGAGGAACGACCCGGGCAGCGTGTACTCGACGATCGCCCCGGCTGTGGTGATGCGCCCGATCTTGCTGGCGGCATTTTCGACGAACCAGAGCGCGCCATCCGAACCCAGGCAGATACTCGTGGCGTAGCTCGAAGCCGTGGGTATGGCGTACTGGTTGATGGCGGGCGGAAATTGGGCCGCCGCGAGGGTTACGCAACTCAATAAACCGAGCGCAAACCATACCGCTCTATGGATTTGTGTCATCGCTGTTCGATTAGTGCTGGATGGGACGTTCCAGATTAGCACGCACTCTTGTCAGCGCCACTGGCTTTGTGGGGTCGATCCCTGTTCCCCTGCGGGCCACGAGCAACTACGAAAAACCTTTGTGGGGCAGGCCCCCAAGCCGGCCCCCAAGCCTGCCGCCGAGCCACAGCTCGGCGCGGAGTTTCCGGTCACCCGGGGTGGTTTTTCAATGCTGCCGGCACTAATAAGGCTGGGCCGCCATTGCGATGTGGATCGCCCTTAAATTTGCTGGCGAACCGGTAAATATGTTCGACGGAAAAGAGCTGTATCGCAGCATCTGGTCATAAATGGCAGGCGCCAGATATTGATCGAGGCCCATCCCTGCGAGATACTGCAGCCTTAGATTCCGGTCCCGATTGATCTGCGCGTGCCGCAGCCATCCCCGCAAATCCGAAGCCTGAACCGCGTAAGTCGAGAGAAGCTCAGCCGCCGAGTTATACCCGACCTCTCGCAGCGAATCCGCGACCCTCTTGTATTCGGGCCGGTTGAGACGCGCCTGAAACTCGTCGACATTGATCTTCAGCTTTTCCATCTGGCCCACCAGCACCACGTCGTACCCCGCCCCGTCTGTATTCAAATTCCCCCAGATCGTACCATTCGGGAAAGCCTGAAAAAACGTAGCCACTTCGCTCTGCACCGTCTCCACGTCGCTCTCATAAAGAGGCACCCACTGCGTGACGAATCCTCCCGGATTCAGGTGCTTCTTGACCAGATCGAAATATTCCGTGGAATAAAGCGGCGCGATCCCCTTCACCCAGGGATGAATGGGGTCCGATGTAATGATGTCGAACTTCTCCGTCGTCGTCAGGATGTAATGCCGCGCATCGTCGTACACGATCCTCGTGCGCGGATCGTGCATTACGTTGTGGTTCTCCTTGCCAAAGTACCGCGCCGAGGCGGGCGGAATCAAAGGCTCGATCTCGCAGATCGTAATGTGCTCCACCTCGGGATGAACCACGAAAGTCCCCGCGGTCACTCCCGCCCCGCATCCCACCACCAGAATCGATTTCGGATTCGCATTGAGCAGCGCCGGCAGATGCCCCAGCAGCCGCTGCAGCCGCATGTCCTGCGGCTCGGCCGAGGCCTCCGTCTTCCCGCTGACGTGGAAGTAAGTCGTGACTCCCTCGTACTTCGAATATGCAATCGAGGAATTCATGCCTTCCGCGACATAGAGCGGAGTCCAGTTTCCCGGTGGTCGTCGCGAGGCGTCGCCCGAAGGCGATCAACTTCCAGGGGATCGCCGGCACGCTCCATGCCACCAGAACGGCGGCCACCAGCGCGCCCGCTGTCTTCGCCGAAATCTTCGTCAGCAGAAGCGCCGCGACAATCGAAAACGCGATCAGAAACTGTTCGGCGTGTTGCGTACCCACCCGCGGAATAAAAATCAGACTGAAACCAAGCGATCCGAGAATGGCGCCGATGGTATTCGCGCCATAGACCTCGCCGACCAGCCGTCCCGGATCTTTCCCGCGAGCCGCCACGCTCGCCAGCGCCAGAGGGAAGCTCGCGCCCCAGAGAAACGCCGCGGGCAAAATCGCGATCGAACTGCGCCCGAGGTCGTTCAGAAAACCAGGCCAGGGACTCTTCGGTGAATCGACGTGCCCCATCCAGTACGGAAGAAAATCGGCGAGCATCCAGGCCGCGAACGCGATCGTCAAAACCTGCAGAATCTGGCACCACGCGAGCAAGCTTCGCGGACTTGACGATCTCGCGCCGAGGGTAGAACCCGCGCTACTCCCCAGCCCGAGCCCCGTAAGAAAGACGCCCAGAATGATGGAAAACGTGTAAACGGTCGGACCCAGCATCAGCGATAGCGTCCGAGTCCATACCACCTCCGCGCCCAGAGCGCACAAACCGGAAAGCCCGATCGCGAAATAGACCGGCCACGGGGCTTCCGCCCGCTCGCCCGCCTGCATGCCTGCTTCTGTGCTCTCGAAATACTGCGCGTAAGGCGCCGATCGGGAAAGCATCAGACTGGCCAACGCAACCGTCAGGTTGATCGCAACGGCCACATAACTGGCGACCGCCATATCGTACATGCGGAGCAGATAAAACCCTGCCAGCAGACAGCCGAAGACGCCTCCCGCGATATTCCCGCCGTAAAAGAATCCCCACCACGACGCCGCCCGCGGAGTCGTCTCGATCCATCGCGCGATCGCGGGCAGCGTCGCGCCCATCAGCAGCGTCGGCGGCAGCAGGCAAATCGCCGAAGCGGCGCTGCGGAGCAGAATACCGGGAAATCCATGGCCGATTGTGGCTGTGTACAGATGCTGCACATAGGGTAAGCCGAAGAACACAGCCAGACCGAACATGCCCGTCCCGCCTTCGAGCAGGGCATAAACGCGCAGAGGATGCTCCCGCGCAGAGATCAGCCGCGGGATAAAAATGCTGCCGAGGCACATGCCGCCCATGAACGTTCCGAGCAGCACCGCAAGCGATGCCGCGGACGACCCGATCACAAGCTGCAGCAACTGCAGCCAGACCACTTCATAGATGAGCGCCGCACAACCGCTGCCGACGAAAAGCGCCAGCAGAACGGGAAGAAGGCGATGAGTACGCCGAATGGGAACCGAAATGTCTTGAATCACGTTGCGAACCGCAATGATACAACGTGAGCGTGCAATTCCGCCTCTGACGGAGTGCTGAAAAGGGCGGCCTGCCGCTCCCCTGAAGACGCGGGCGGGATCACCGGCGGTAGAGTCGAGGCCGGACGCGGGAGCTCTTGCGGTCCGGCGGCAGCGGACGTTCGACGGGATCCACGCGGGGCTCCAACGCAACGACCAGCTTCTTGATCTCTTCTTCGCAGGCGCCGATTGACTCCTGGTAATACCGGAAAATCTGCCGCGATTGTTTCAGGGGTTGCCCACCAGCGATTTCCGAACGATCTCCTCGCTGGCGTGAATGCGATGATCTCGCAGTTTAGCCGGCACTGCCGGATCTCCCGCCCCCGCCAGGATCGCAGCCGCATAGTCAGCCATGTCCTACATCGCCCTCCGACGGAACGCCGCTCTCAGCAACTCTACTGAATGCAGGAACTGAAGCCATTGGCATGGCCATGAGGTGAAGCCGCAACGGTGTCCTTATCCCCTGACCAGGAGACCCATGCGTCTGCGCTCGTGGTCAGCCAGTCGGTCCTGCGCCCCGGCACGTTTTTCATGTTCCGTACGCAGGCACGAGTTATTTCTGCTCGGAATACACCCCTGATTGGAATCGATCGGCGAGGAAGGCCCGCATCATACTCATTTGGTGCTCGGTGGACAGCCTACCAGTCACGCCCTTCGCCTTCGCCTCGATCTTCCATCGATCTCTGCCAGGCATTTCGGGCCACCCATGATTTGCACGTCATACGCGTACCGCATCGGAAGCCGCAACGTTATACCGGCGGCTGAGAAGCGGCCTCCGGGGAAGCACGGCTAGTTCTCGGAAGGCCGCTCGATGTGATCGATCACAAGAACCTCAACGGGACCCTTCGTTGATTCGAGCTTCAGCCCGAGTTGTTCCTGAATTGCGCTGAAGATCGATACTCCTTCAGTCGGGTTGGCTGGCGACGTATCTGCCGCGAAGCCCGGAGTGCTTTGGTCGATTGCGAATTCCACGTCGAAATCGAACGTTCCCTTGATGCCGGTCCTGTCGATAACCCGGCGACCCACGACAACGCTCAGTAACCCCGAGAACTGCGCAAGAGTCTCCGCAGGCATGTGCAGCGTTCTCAGGCCCGGTCCTTTACTTCGAATATTGTACTGACAATAATGCGCCTGCCCCGGCGCCTGGGGCGCGGGGATCTGCGCATAGTCGACGGGAACGCATTCTCCTTCCTGGAACGGCTGCAGCCTGGCCCCACGTTTGGCCGCAGTCAAGGCAAACACGGAGCCCTCGCGGGCCTGGCGATGCACTCTCAATTGGAATCGATCTTCCAGAAGCACCTGCAGCATGGGCCCGTTCATCAGCGCGCGGTTCTCGTGACCCTCAGCTTTCGCGTCGACGGCGTAACGTTCTGAATTGATCCAGGATGGGCCTCCTTCGAGAGGCGGCGGCAAAGAGACATTCGTATGGCCATCTGCGTACCTGCCATAAGCTCCCAGGATCAGGCCAGCCACAGTGGCGCAGTTCAGTTCGAGCCTTCCCGGAGACGGGCTGACCAGCGCACCATAGATGTTGTCGGGGGCGCCGCAGTTGGCTCCACGCCTGATCGACGCGACTTCGAATTGCGGTCTGGCCGCCGCTTGAGCGCGAAGAGTGGGTTGAGCGCGAAGAAAAGGTGAGCCGATGATGCCCACTGCAAGCGGGCCACCCATAGCCAAAACTCCAGCGCCTGCAATCATTAGTTTCTTGCCGCCTGTTAACTTCTGCGCGGGCCGGTCACTCAGGATACCCTTGATTCTTTTTCTGAGATTCGCCCCGCCGCTCATCCCGGCCACGCATTCCAACGGAGATTCCAGATACAATTCGCAAACCTTGAGGATTGTTTGGGCATATGTTCGGGGTTCGGTCCCCAGGCGCAACACCTCTTCGTCACAGGACATCTCTCGTTCCTGGAAGATCCGTCTGCCAACCCACCACACCAGCGGATGGAACCAGAACACCGTTTCCACAAACATCTGCAATACGCCGATCAGATTGTCTCGATTCCGAACATGGCAAAGTTCATGCGCAACAACGCTCTTCCATTGCTCGGGAGTCAGGCGCTCAAAGATCCCCTCGGGCACTAACAGAACGGGACGAAACACCCCGAAAACACCGGGCTCCAAAAAAGAAGGAGAAGAGATCGCCTGCATGGGAAGGTCAAGCTGTACCGGCGTTCCGGCGCGAAAAGCAGCGGCTATTCGGCGCCGCCGAGTCCACCACGAACATGAGAACCCGACGAAGCCGCATGCCCACATTATCCAGAGAGTCGCCGGAAGTGCGCTTGTGCGTGCCGGCGCCGCACTTATCGCAGGCACTGAATCAGCGGACGCGGCAAACGGTTGACTCACATGATCAAGCACCACCGAAAAACCGGCTTGCGATGCCAGCGGGGCCGTCCGTCGCTGGACAGAGCTGCCTATAGTAATCAGCAACGAAAACGGGACGAGAAACTTCAACGAAGCAGCCACCCAGATCGAGTGGCGCACTCGTGCGGAGTTCTTCCGCAGCGCCAGAGTCAGCAGACCGGCGGAGCCGGCGAACAGAGTTGATTGCCACAGGTGATCCGCAATCGGCGATAGAGAGTCGGGAATCATTTTGTATCGTCCCTTCCCTTATGTTCCAGAAGGATCTTCTCCGCATCCCGCACATCTTCGAGCGTGAATGAGCCGGATTCAATCAGGTGCGCGATGATGGGTCGGGTTCTGCCGCCAAACAACCCCAACAAATCGTTGATCAGCTTACGTTCCGCGTCCTTCCGTGAAACAGCAGCCTCGAAGATGAATGCATTGCTGATCTTCTTCGCTCGCCGCAAAGCTTTTTTGGTTTCCAGCCGGTAGACCATCGTCTGCACTGTGCTGTACATGGGGCGGTTCCTCGCCGGGAAGGTCTCGTGGATCTCCCGAATCGAGCACTGCCCCCTGGTCCACAGGGCCTCCATGATCGTAAGCTCCAGTTTGCTCAGTTTCGGATGGACCATATGGATTACTTACTCATGTAGATAACTCTATGACATCTGTAAGTATCCTGCAAGCTCTTTTAAAGGTCCCGTTTTTAAGGCCCGCCGCGGGTTCCTCTGCGGTAACGCAAAACGGCGGCCGCTGATCGTCGCCGTTCACCTCAAACGGCGTCTCCAGCTTCACCGCCTTCGTGGTTCCCTTTGAAACGATGCGCGCCATCAGAATCGCTCCAAAAACAGCGAACAGATCGGATTGCCGTCAAGGAGCTATATGTTATTTATTGACTATCAAATGCTCTCTGCCTCGGTCAACACTTCTGTTCCGGCGCCTTGCATTGAGTACGTGCTCAGCAAGAATGCGTCTTGCACCGAGTTTCCGCAACAACTGGTCGCGCTGCGCAAGCCGCACAGCCTCACGCAGCAACAACTGGCGGAGCGCATCGGCATTCACGTGGTGCAGTTGCGCCGCTGTGAGGCGGGCTCGTCTCAGCCCGCTCTCGAAGTCATTCGCAAGATCGCCACCGCTCTTCAGGTGAGTGCGGATATGCTTCTTTTCGGCAAGGACGAGCGCTGCCCGGACGATGACCTCCGCGTCCAGTTCGAAGCCATTTCGCGATTCGATCCGGATGAAAGGCACGTGGTCCGGTCGCTGCTGGAGGTAGGATACTGAAGCATGAAGCCCGCCGCTGGCGGTCTCCTTCAAACAGCGGAGAAAGAAGATAACCGATGAGTCCCGACACGCGCGCTCATGTGCATGAACTGATCGACCATCTGCCACCCGGGCAACTGGCAGCCATCGAGACACTGCTCGAATCGATGATCGATGATGAGGAACTGACCGAAGAGGATCGCCGCGCCCTTCGCGCCTCGGATGAGTACTTTCGGAACGGCCGTAAGGGCATTCCCTTCGAGCAGGTTGTCGCCGAACTGGGCTTCACGATGGATCAGATTCGCGGCGACCGCCGCCACGAGTAACGCGGACTCTGAAGAAAATCCATTTTGAGCCGGAGGCTCTGGCGCAGATTCGCGCCATTCCGCGGCCCATCGCCATGACCATTCTTCAGGCCATTCATCGTTACGCCGATACCGGAGCGGGCCGCGTCAAGCCGCTGTCAGGAGAATTCGAGGGCTTCCTTCGGCTTCGTTCCGGCAACCATCGCGTCTTCCACCGCGTTGCCGATCGCAAAGAGGCTTATCGCTGATGGGCTACGAAGCAAAGAAGACCGAACACGCCGGACCCAAACGGGGCAACGGCGCTTACTGGGGCTACCGGTGGGACGCGAAAAAAGAATCCAACCGCATCCGCCGCGAGAACTGGAAGCGTGAGATTCGCGCCGCCACCAGCGATCTTACGCGCGACGTTTCATCGGAAACCGGTTGATCTTCACTTTGGCGCCATAAAGACCATAGTACGCGTCCGTCCACTTCGTCGCTCGCGCTCCTGCGCAGCCGCGCGCCGCCGAATTGTTTGATGGCCTCCGGCGGGTCTTCTTCCACATCGCGGGCGAAGTCTGCATCGATGACGGCGCTTGCGCCGCTGGCTTCGAGCGCAGCGATAATCTCGGAGATTTTACGACCCTTTATTACGGGAGACTTGATGACGGCAATCGCATGGTGGTCCTGCTCGACCACGATTTCGACGCCCTGCCGAACCTGAGCCAGCACCGCGGCGATATCTTTGACCACTTCGGCTTCGCTCATGTGGACGACGGCCATATTCCGATCATAGAGGTTCTTCTCCTTCTTCATCCTCGTCGTTTTCTTCGGCCTGTTCCGCGGCTAAAGCGGAAAGCAGCCCCGCGCGGGCACCCTCGCCGGCGGGCGGATCGTTTTCCCGGCTGTATATCCCTGCCGGATCTTCTCGAACAACTCCACTTTGGCTCTCCTGTCCATCACGGAAGGGTTTCTTTCCGGTTACAGGGTGGGGCCAAATCAAAAGATCAAAAGGGGCCAAATGTGAGTAGCGAACTCACTCGTCAGCCGGTCCAGTGAATCTCCCTGATAGTTGTACTGGGTAATGGCGTTGTTGGGATCCATCATGGTCAGGGGCCGCGGAATCTGGGAATCGCAGGTGTAGTACGTTGCCTGCAAAAGCCCATTAGTGACCACTGTCGGAAACACATGCGTCGGATCCCCGTATGTGTAGCCCGTCGCGTTCCCCTTGAAATCGGTATGGGCAACTCCCTTTCCGGTAGTATCCCAGGTAAATGTCTCCTGCGGAGAAGTGCCGTCCTCGTTCTGGTACGACGCATGCGTCGTCAGACTACCGCGCGTCGTATAGCCGCACTGAAATTCGTGTCGTCATGCCCCGGGGCTCCCGCCACTGGCTGTAATGCGGTCTCATCGTAAGAAAAGTAATCGACCGATCCGCTCCCGTCGGTGCCATGCACTTCCTTCGACGAAGGCAGCGCGATCAGATTCGCGTTGTCGAGCGCGCTCGCCATCGGCGGCGCGTATTTCGGATTGCCGTGGAACCAATAGGAATAATACGTCGGGCGAAACCAGTTCGCCGGAGCCGTCGGCGGGCAGGTTTGGCCAAACGGCGGAGCCACTCCGAAATCGTACTCATACTGCTCCGTCAGATTGTTGGCTATGTTGTCGACAAGGTTGTAGAACCTCAACAATCCTGAAGTAACCGCTCCATCGAGTGTAGTGTCCGTCTGGCACAGCACGGGACCGTTCATCTTCGCCGACGTGTCCGAGGCCGGATCGAACCAGCAGTCAGCGCAGGGTTGCTGTTGCAACAGCTTCTTCTGCAGTTGCAGTTCGACTCCGTTCTGCGAAATCTGTGTCTGAAATTCCAGTCCGTCGCTCCACGCCGGATACATCGTCGGATCAGCCGGCACCGAAGCGGGCTGGGCCGGATCGCCGTAAAACGAATGCGTCTCACGCGGCAGTTCATGGCCAGCGGCATCATCGAAATAGGCATCCGCCTGCGTGACGAAACCGCCGGACCGTCCGGGATGATTTGGATCCAGACCGTCCACCGGCGAACTATGACTGAATATCGTTTTACCTGTCAGGCCGCCGGTCAGCCCGTTCGCGTATTCGTCCCGCTCCAGCAATCGCCGGTAAATGGTTCCTTGAAATCCGCCGTTCCAGAGAATTGCCCCGCTCACGCCTTCCTGGTCGGAGCAACTCGCGGGATACGGCCATGTGTACTGGATTACTCCACCCGCGGGCAGCGTCATCTGGAGACCTCCCCGTAATAGTTATAGAGAAACGAATAAGAGCTCCCGTCCGGCAGCGAGATCGAAGAAACCACCAGCGGGTTGAACTTCTGGTTCTCATCGCTCGATCCGTTCAACGGAGGAAACAGGCATTTGGGTGTCTGTGCCTGTTGTCCCAGCGGCAGTCCCGGAATGAGAAGCGGATCCAGCAGCTCATAATTTACCGTAACCCCGCGCTGTGTCCCCGACGGTCAGGTCGGTTTGCTGCGACGGGTAAACGCTGATCGCACCATTCGTTCCTCCCTCAATGATTGCGGCATCGGCCTTGCCCCTGCCGTCGTACGAGTTCATCAGTGTCACGGGCGGAAGCGGTTGCCCTGCGGGCCAGACCTGAATGTCGTCGAGGATCGGTTCTGATGGGCTCACCGTAACGTTTAGGGAATAGGCCAGCGAGTTTGCTGGAATTCCGCAGGCTCCAGGAAGCGGCAGCGTACGTGTCACTCCGGCCGCAAGAGCAGGTCCCCCCAGTGGCCCCTCCGGTTGCCGCGTGTCGACAACGCGGCACGGCGCTGTCCTGCGCCGCCGGGAAACGGAAGGAACACGCATTCGGGCGGCGGCGTTGACGCGACCCGTTTTGCGGATATTCCTCAAGACTCTCGAAATAAAGGCTGATCTACAGAGCGCTCACTCGCGGCCCCTCATTTTTTCCCGACACTATCCTGTCCCGTTCAGCGTGGCTGCGGCGCGAATTGCTTCGGCGCCGCTGCGAGTGACTCCTCCGCAACCCGGATAGGCCATAAAGATTTCATCGGTGCCGCGCCTTAGCGATTTATATTTCCCCTGAAATCAACGGATTTCCCGAAAATTCCGCCCCATCGCTCAATCCTCACGCAATAACAGGATCGAAATGCGAACTGAACGTCAGATCGAGGCCTCCCGTGCCAACGGAGCCAAATCCCGCGGGCCCGTCACGCCCGAAGGCAGGCGCAACTCCTGCGGCAACGCCCTGAAACATGGCCTTTTCGCCGACACCATCGTTTTGAAAGGCGAACTCGAAGAGCGCTTCCTCGAACTCCTCGCCGACTTCGAGCGCGCGAAATTACTCTGGAATATCGGCTTACCCGGTGCTATTATTGGGCAACACTCCGGATGATATCCCGGATTTGTTCGTTAATGGAGTCTTGTATTTTCATGCGAGGCTGTGGTCGAAACTTGGCTCCTGAATTCACTAGACAAACATTTGTACCGGTTGTGCATAGATACCAGGAGCCGCAGAATGATTAGAACCGTAATTGCAGCCGTTTTCAGCGGGATGTTATTTGTGGGTTGTTCGTTCAGCCAGACACTCGGCGCAATGCCCGCGTTCAATGTAATGAACTACGGCGCGTTATGCAACGGCACGTTCGTTGACACTGCTGGTATCGCGTCCGCGATTTCAGCGGCGGGGGTAAATGGAGGTACCGTTGCCTATCCCGCCGGCACTTGCCTGACCGGAAACCAGCTCATCAATTCTAAGACCTACCACAAAGGGGCAGGCGTAGGGGCGACGACAATACAATTGCTGCCCGCACAGAATACAGATCTCTTCTCGGGCTCCGTCAATGGTTATGGGGCGGTCCTGGTAAATGCCTACTCGGCTAGTAATTCGGGAAATGCGACTGCGGTTACCGCGGCGGGCTTCGAAGACCTAACGCTGGACGGAAATAGTACGAACCAAACGGCCACCAGTTGGCCTATACGGGCTTATTGGTACGATGTCAGGCTGATTAATGTGACGGTCCGGAACGGGTTTAGCGGGTGCATATATTCCGATTACAATAATGCTTCACCGACGGATCGAAGCCAGTGGCTCGCGCAGACTGTTAACCTGGTGGTTCAGGACTGCGGCTATTATAATGGCGTCGTCGTTAACACGTCCGCAGCTCCCGGCATCTTGTGGGGCGGTCCGCACGATGCGCAGATGACCAACACGCAGGCATTCCACACGACGGGACCCGCCGGATATTTCGGGCGCAATGCGGCGGCACCGCTCCTTACCAACTGCCACTTCTGGGCCCCTATAACAGGTAAGAATATGCCCGCTCTCCTAGTCGAAGCCGGGTATGCGCAGTTCTCGGATTGTGAAGCCGAGGGGTCTGACACAACGCAAGTGGCGGCTTTGGCTGGCGGATTTATCTGGAATGGAAACGCTTTCGCGAGTCCGGCCGGACCGGCATACGGTATACAGTTGGGACAGCAAGCAGTCGGGACCGCCTACGCTTGGTCGGCGTTCCAAACGCCAACGCCTGGATCGGCGTCACCCGGGACGGCGACGGCGGCTGGTAATAATCTTAGCTTCATTCATACGGTATGTCTAGCGACTCAATCCGGCTGTATTTCCTATGCCAATGAAAACAAGAACTATCTGGTTTACTCAACTAGCGAAGCATCAGGTGTCTATTATGCGGGAACACCGTCAAATACGGACGAGATTCATCAAGTTGGGTTTGGTTTAACTCCGAGCGGCGGCAGCCAGACTTTGGGTAGCTGGTCCCAAATGCCTTGCTACGGAAACGCCGGAGCCGGATGGCTAAATCCCGCCGGTACGAACTTGATGAATCTTAACTGCGGTACGACTCCAGTATTTAGCCTTCCAAACGCCACACAGCTTAGGCTTTATTCAGACAATTTCACAACATTAAATTATAATCTCTCTGGCACAGCTTTGTGCTGGGGAGTCGCGCCCTGTATGAGGGTTCCTTTTGGAAATATGTTCAACTTTTCTGGCGCGCTCGCGATGGATGAGTACCCGACCGTCCAGTCAATCATGATGGGCTCAACTATCCTATTTCTTTCGGGCGGCACTAGTGAGTACACGGTGATTCCTGTCACGACCACAGCCGCTGTGATGGGGGTGATCGTAGCAGGCGGAGTGCGTCAAGGCCAGCAAATCCAGATTATAAATACTAGCGCTAACAATATAACTCTCTCGAGTACCAATCTAGGATCAGGAGTGTCCACAGCGCTTAATGCAATGACGTCGATAAAGTTGGTCTGGGACAGCGGTACTTCGGCATGGTATTGAATCTTATAAAGCGGGCTTGGATTCCGCTTAGCCTAATCGCATGTCTTTTGATCGGTTTCACGGCTGGTCAGGAGCTCGAGAAGCGCACCATCGCTAGCCGAATGTTCCGCGAGATCACCGATCACGTGGTGTTTGCAAATAAAACCGACCAGAAAGGCTTGATTGACATTTGGACGCGAACCGTCGTCAATGTAGGCCGTCGCTCGGACTACCTAGAACACGGATGCAGGCAGTACTCTGAGTTCCACATGCCCTGATCCGGCTGGCCGCAAACGCTCCCTTACGCCCTATTCTTCCCCTCTCTGCAGTCTGGCGATGGATAATCGTTTGCTTTGTTGTCTTCCAAAGTCGAAAGCGATCAAGGCCCATTTCTACATCCACACGGCGGGCGATCATCGAAAAAGATTTGCCAGGCGGTGAATACGATCCCCATGCCTGGGGCGCAAGCATACTGCCGATCATTGCCCCTTGTTACTGAACCATCTTCGGTCGAATCTCTTCAGAATCCAATACTCCCCGTAGCTTGTCGAACTCTGCAAGCGGATCATATTGGTAAAATGATTTCGATTCGATGAACGGAGTGCCCCGTTTTCTCAGCGCCGAAATAGCCAGCTCTGCACTAACGCTGCCACATGGAAACAGATCGATCCTTCGCGTTTCGTTGTCCCAGTATTTCAAGTGTACAAACCATGCCATTGTCTAAGATCCTTCACCCCTAGCCGAGTCGTTTCCTTCAAATCTAGAGATTAATATCCGGGAACTTCCCGGCCAGCCGTGAGTCAGAACGGAAAGCGCAAATACCAGCCCAGGTTTATCCCGCAGAAGAGAGCCACCCCACAGAAGATCTCCGCGCAGGAGTCTCCCGCCGAGATCCAGGCAAAAGGAAACTGCCGTCTGCGCCTCCGTCGCGTTCATGGGCGGCCAGCCTCCGGAAGGGATTGCGCCTGACAGCCCATGCGCACTGCCCGATCCACGGGGATCGGAGTCTTTTCGTATCCCGATACGGTGTCCCGCTCGAACATCAACTTATAAGAATCATAGACCCTGTTGCGCAGGACTTCAGCTACGGCGTCGCGCGGCCAGCCCTCGGGGGTCGAGATGATCGCAAACTCGCGGCCTCCGACCTTGGCGGACGCGACTGGAAAACCATTGAAATCAGTCAGCTGGGCCTCGACTTGTCGTCCCCCTGCATAGAGCCGAACGAAAATCGGCCGCTGCCAACCCGTGAACAACACGACTTTGGGATCGCATGTACTCTGCAACGCCGCCGCTACACGGTCCACGCGCTCGCGTTCCTCAAGAATATCCCGCCGATGGGACCAGCTGGTGGAAACGGGCACGCGCGGCACAATGCGCGGGACACCGGGAACCGGAAAATACGGCGAGGGGTAAAATCTCAAAACTGCAGGACCCGCAGTGCCAGCTATCCCCTGATTCGCCAGAACCGTCGCAGCCACCAGTGCGTAAGCCATCACTGCGCCTTGCCGCCAGGAGGCGAGCCATTGTCCGATGAGGATCGCTATAGCCGACAAGCAAAGTATGAAGTGCCTTGTCGGCACCGGATTCGCGATCCAGAAGAAGAAGGGTGGCAGGAACATCGCAATCGGACCGACGAGGTTATTAGACCGTGCGAGTCCTGTGCTATAAGCCCGAAGAGCCGCCACCATGCCGAGCAGGGTAGTCGCTACGCCGCAGCCAAAAAAGATTACGACCACGCCTTTCGGAATATTACTGAAACTGTAGAACATGTCGAAGAAGCCGCTCGAAGGGAGAGGGGCAGTAGCCGCGCGGTCGACGACAAAATGCTTCGTCAGGAAAAAGGAACCGAACGCCATTGTGGGACCAATACAACGAATGCCAGCCGACTTTACAAATCTTCTGATCGAGTGGAAATCGGCACGCGCGAGCACCACGTAGGGCAGCGCCAGAAATATTTCAGCGCGGACGGTCAGCGCGATGATCAACAGAAGGCAGCCGGCGATTTCGCACGCGACCGCCGCCCAGCCGCTAGTCCTCAGGAAAAGGAATATACTGCCCGCCGCGAAAAAGGCAAACGCCAGAAGGATCTGGTGGCCTGACGTCGCTGATTCCAGCATCATGGGGCTCAGTGCGAACAGGATCAGCGCGATCGTCGCCACGCGGAATCCGTAGAGGATTTGGGTCGAAAGCCAGAAGCACGCCGCCCCGAAGATAGCAGCCCATGTCCCGATCTGATTCACCAGCGGTATCAGGAGATTGGGATCGCGAAGAACTCGATCGTTCACGAACCAGTACAGAGCCGCGATGTACCCAAAGCTGAAAGACGGTCCATACTGCAGAGGCGATGCAAGTTTCGTTCCGCTGTGGGCTCCATCGAGCAGGCCCGACACCACGTCATAGAGATCGTATTCTTCGAGTACTCCGTGGAATCGGAAAAGGAAAATCCAGATCGCAAACAGCGTCAGCCCAAGGGCTGCGGCGGCATAATCCACAACGGGGCGCTCCGTGCGGCGGGCGAGACCGGACGGAGCGGTTGAGACTTGCGTTTGATTATCAGTAGTCATAGAAAAGTTGAGTCGGGCTGCCTCGGGACCAAACGGAACTACTCATCCCTCTTCCCTCGTCGGCCAACCGGCTATTTCTGCCAGACGCGAATCCAATCGACATCCATCGTCATGCTATCGGAATGCACACCGCTCATATTACCCGCCGTCCAGTTGACCCCTTCCTGCATTGCAAGGATGGGGAAATATTTCTGTTTATCAAATATGGAATAAGTCTGCTCCGAGTGGAGGGGATGTCCATCAAAGAACCACGTGACCTTGCCCGGCTCCCAAAGCATGCCATACCGGTGAAACCGGGAAAAGTTGTTTCCCGGTGGAAGCGGATAAACACGATGTTCGTTTATCGCCATTTGTTCGGTGCCGATCCAGTAGTGAATGGTTCCGAAGAATGTTGTGGGCTGGTCCCCCTGACCTTCGAAAATGTCGAATTCGCCTCCCTCAGGCTTTCCGTTGTAGCGATCTTCGGACCGGGGCCCTTCGATCGGAATGAGCCAAAAAGCGGGCCAGGCGCCCTCCGCGACGTCCCATTTCATGCGGGCTTCGAAATAGCCGTACCGCCACGCATGGAAGTAGCGTCCGTCCGGAGAAGCGGTCTCGATGCTCGTATCATCTGACTTCTGTCCACGGGTCCATTTCAAGTGCAGTATTCCGTCGGATGTCGAGATGTTCGTGATCGGCCGGGGCTTGTGATTGAACCAGACATTCGCGTACCAGGTGTGGTTGCCTGAAGCGTCGGGACTCAGGTCCAGGGAATCGAACTCGTCATTGAAGACGAGTCGGTAACCGGCGGCGGGAGGCGGTGGTGGCGGAATGTTCGGGACAGCAGCGAAAATCCCACACGTAAGAGCGAGCGCCGCGGCCGCAGCTTTCGAAGCGCCGGCATGTGCGGGGGCGCGCGTCGCGTATTCCGGCGATTTACTACGGTGAATTAATTTCCAAATTCTCATCATGTCTGTTCCGGAAATCTGGGTTTAACGAGCCGAGAGTCGTCCGATAAACCCCCAGCGTTGAGTAGCCGTCTTTCCCAGCCTGAAATCCTGCTCGGACGCCCGCGGGATGCAACACCCATTCTCACTTGCAAAATTGGCGTCGCCGACCAATCAGGTGGGCGCTTTCACATCCAATCAGCGTCGCAGATATCTATAAGATAGCCGTTCACTCCGCCAGTCACCTGAGCGCCGGCCCCGCCATATTGCACGGGAAGGAAACAAAACTCTTTTGCCGGCTGAAAGGTCCGGTACTGATCAATGACTCGTTGCCAGTGATACTGTTTCGATCAATTTTGCCCGGCGGGACACGTCGCGGACAAACCCGCGGAATCGCTTCATGGCATCGCTTCCGCAAATTGCTCCTCTCTGAGTAACCACTCTTCACTGAGCACGTATTCCTCTTCCCGTGAATAGCGACTAACGACGATCGCCAAAAAAATTATCGCGCAATAGTCGTCCGGGGCTGATGCGTACCCGAAAATTCCCGAGGCTTCCACCATACCGTGGAGCACGATAACGATCGCACCTACGAGCGCCCACCGACCCTTTTGCCAGGTCGCGAATTCCCAAAATGCCAGTCTGTAACTCCTCGATAGCAGAAACCAGAAAATCGCGAGGGTCGGGACCGACCCGACGAGTCCCTGTTCGGCGAGCATCGTAAGGTAGATATTGTGGTATGCGCCGGCGTCCAGATGCTCGATGCCGGTGGCGCCGGACGTCATGCCGTATACGCCAGGCACACGCGAGGCGAGATCGTCGTGCCACGATTCGAATCCGTATCCGAAGATCGGCTGTTCTGTAAACTTCTGCCATGCGACATACCATAGGTCCCAGCGGCCCTCGGTGATACGTGACATGTCCCTGAAATCGGTGTACATCAGTGCCGCGCAGACACCACCCAGAAGGAACCGCTAGCTGAACGCTGAAAAGTACGACTAGAGTCGTTTCGGCTCTTCCCGCCGGACGCCGGTACCAGATAAAAGCAAGCAGGACCGTCGCCCCGAGGATAGGCGGCCGTAAAAGGAGCACGGAGACGCCAGCGTTCCATGCGTACACGGGCCAATACGCCGCAAGGACGATGGCAATGAGAGCCACGAGACCGCCCGATAGGAGACTGTCCGAAGAAACCGGCTGTTCGAACAGCGTGTCGGCGTAGGAGACGTACCTGTCCATAAACGCTCTCGGCTTCAATTCCCAGGCTGAGCAGTCAACGAAGGCGCAGGAACGGTAACTGCATCCTCGACATGAATGCCGGATGCCAGGCATTTCGAAAAGCCAACAAGAAACGCCAATCCTTCGGCGAAAACTGCGCACCAGAGAATGGCATTGGGTTCGGTCCATCCGTGGACCGCGAAGCGAAGGCCGGTGACAGCACCATACGCCCACCACATCCGCCGCGCGTAAACACCGCCCTGCTGCGTTGCGAACTCATACTTTGCCAGCAGAAAGTTCGCCGTCATGACGAGCACGTACATCACCCATGCAGGAATGAAGCTGCAGACTGCCGCGAGATCCGCAGAAGAAAATTTTCCGCGCATATACACCAGGCTCACCAGTTGCGTCCGCAGCAGAATCTGCAGGATTGCCACCGGGCCCAGCATTGCCACTGCGATCAGCAGGTATTCAATTAAAATACGCTTCCGGCTTTCGGGAGCCACCACACACATCCGGGCCTGGGCTAGCTGCGATAGCGGAAGGGAGAAAAGACTCAGCGAGAGCATGCCGATGCGCATTGCATAGTTATTGGCGGTCACCGCCCCTGATGCGGCGCGGCTCAGGAACCAGACGGCAAGCAGTTGATTCGAGAGATAACCGATGGTTTCTGTTGCGGAAGCGCTCAATTGCCTTAGAAAAGAACGCATCCCGCTGATGCTCAGCGGATGAAACAAAGATTTCCTGTCGAATCTCAGATTTCCTTTGGAAGCGATAAAGATGAAACTGCCAAGTCCGATCGTCGCGAAGCCGATTGTCATCGAGATCGGCAGACTCAACTGGTCCGCTCCCCAGATGGTGCACATCGAAATCAACGCAATCGCCATGATCAGGTATGCCAACCCCTGCACGACCATCGCGGCAATGTTGCGCTCCATTCCAAGACACATGCCCGCGCAGATCCCAATCAACACAACAGGAACGAAACTCAGACTTAGAATCCGTAAGGTGACGCCCGCACCGCTGTTAGCGGACTGGCCAGCCAGTCTCGCCAGCACCGGAGCTCCGACGACACACACAACGGTGGCCACAATGGCGAGTGCCACCGTGAAATTCAGGATCGCTGTGAGCCACCTGCCCTCTTCACGTTGTTGCTTCGCTGCTGCGAAGGCCGGTACAAAGGCAACACAGAAAGCGCCGCCCATGAAGCTCATCAGGGTAAAAGGAAGCTGTTGGAAAGCGAAATAGGCGTCCATCTGACCGGAAAGGCGCGAATTGCTTCGGCGCGGCTGCGAGTGACTCCTCCGCAACCCGGATGGGCAATAAAGATTTCATCGGTGCCGCGCCTTAACGATTTATATTTCCCCTGAAATCAACGGATTCCCCAAAAATTCCGCCCCATCGCTCAATCCTCATGCAATAACAAGATCGAAATGCGAACTGAACGTCAGATCGAGGTCTCCCGTGCCAACGGAGCCAAATCCCGCGGGCCCGTCACGCCCGAAGGCAAGCGCAACTCCTCTCGCAACTCCACAAGACACGGCATGCTCGCCGAAAGCGTTGTCCTTGAGGGCGAATCCCAGGAGCGTTTTCTGGAACTGCTGGCCGAGATCGATGGCGAACTCCAGCCCGAGACCCCGGTGGAACATGCTCTCGTGCAAAAAATGGCGGTAGCCCAGTGGCGTCAGTTCCGCCTTTGGACCCTGGAGAAAACCGCCATTGACCATCAGATCCGCAAACAAGCCCAAACTGTCGGGTGCAATGAACACAAGGCGACCTGCACATCCCTCGCGTTCCGTACCCTCGCAGACGAGTCCCGCTCGCTCGACCTCTTCCACCGCTACGACTCGCTCTCCGACCGCCAGTATCTCCGCGCCCACAAACGTTTTCTGGAATTGCGGCGTGGTCGCGGCGACTCTCCGGCCCCGGCGCCCTCAAACCCCCAGCCTGAAGTCCCGCCCGCGCCCGAAGCGTCCGGCCCCGAAGCACACGTCCCTCAGGATCTCGATACGCAGCCGGTATGGGATCCATTCGTCCCCGAGCCTTCTCCCCTGGGCGATCGAGCGCCCGCCGAACCAATAAACGAAAAACAACCAAACGAACCCAGCAACTCGTTGAAAACACTGGAACCCGCGGCGGCGAACCCAACGCCCGAACCCGCCGCGCCAAACCAGACTTCCCCACAAGCTTCCACATCCGCGCCCGAAACCAGCCCGAATTCCCCCGCGAAACCGAACCTCGCAAACCACCTCCGCTGGAACACTGCGCCCCGAGTCGTCTTTTGCCCCCCGGATCAGCCGATAACCCTCATGCTAAACGTAGGTCGCGGACCTTTACACCGCTAATCGTCCGGTCCCGAACTCATGACCCCTGTCTCCATCACCAACGCGACCAAAGTCTACGAAGGCGGAGTCGAAGCCCTGCGCGGAGTTTCGCTCGACTGCGCCGCTGGCCGCGTCACCGCTCTCCTCGGCCGCAGCGGCTGCGGCAAGACCACTCTGCTTAATCTCTGCGGAGCGATGGACTTCCCGACCACAGGCGAGGTATGCCTTGCCGGTCGGCGCACCACCACCCTCAGCGACGCGGAACTGACCGCCCTGCGGCGCCATAAAATTGGGTTTGTTTTTCAGTTCTTCCAGCTCCTGCCTCGCGCTGACCGTGCTGGAAAATATCGAATTGCCCCTGCTCCTCTCGGGAAGCAAAAACACCGAATCCACCGCGCTCGAACGCCTCCGCTGGGTCGGTCTTGAGGAAAAATCCCGCAGCCTCCCTTACCAGCTTTCCGGAGGGCAGATGCAGCGCGTCGCCATCGCCCGCGCCCTGGTGCATGACCCCGCAATCCTCGTCGCCGACGAACCCACCGGCAATCTCGACACTGCCGGCGGCGACATAATCCTCCGCCTGATCCGCCGCGCAGCCGATGAATTCGGAGCGGCCGTCGTAATGGCAACCCATAGCGCCGAAGCCGCCGCGATCGCCGACACCCGCGTCCGAATGCGCGACGGACAAATCGAAAGCGTGGAGCTTTGTAAGGGTGTGGACTCTTGAAGCTTTTTCGCGAACTGATCCTCCGGCCGCTCCGCCGCGATCCCGTCCGTACCCTGCTCACGCTGTTGTCGATCGCGCTCGGCGTCGCCGTCGTAATCGCGATCGAACTGTCGGGCGACGCCGCGACCGGGTCTTTCGAATCCTCGCTCACCACGCTCGTCGGCAAGGTGGATTACGAAATCACCGCGAATGGCGGCGTCGATGAGCGTTACCTCGCGAAACTTGCCGCCTTGCCCGTGAACGTCCGCTTCTCGCCGGTGATCGAACAGCCCGTGATGATTCCGGGCAAAGGATCTGTCACTCTTTACGGCATCGACACCATCGCGAACGCCGATGAAGACGGCGCAACCTTTGACCCTGCAAGACTGGAAACCTCCGCCGCCATCTCCAGTGATCTTGCCGAAAGGCTGCACTTGCGAAAGGGCGATTCTCTGCAGTTGACAAGCCGCGATCGAACCCGGAAATTCACGGTTCGCACCATCGCTGCGGGACAGAACACTGAGTGGGTCGGAATCGATATCGCGGCCGCCCAGACCCTCCTCGATTGGGACGGCAAACTGGATCGCATCGAAATTTTTCTCGCGCCGGGCGAGAACGCGAAAGTCGAAGACCTGATCAAAGCCTCAATCCCCGCAAGCTGGGACGTCGAGACTCCCGGCGCGCGCAGCGAAGAGAATCGCCGCATGCTGCGCGCCTTCCGCTGGAATCTGCGCATCCTCAGTTACATTTCTCTCCTCGTCGGCGCTTTTCTCATTTACAACACCATCGCCGTCAGCGTGGTTCGCCGTCGCACGGAGATCGGAATCCTGCGCGCCCTGGGCACAAGCGCGCGCGGCGTTCTGCTCGTCTTCCTGGGCGAAGCCGCTATCCTGGGCGTGCTCGGCTCGGTCCTCGGAATCCTGCTGGGCCGCGTGTTAGCCTCCGCGCTGATCGGAATGATCTCCGGCACCGTCAATGCGCTCTTCACTACCAGTTCACCCGGAGCGATCGCTCTGTCGGCCGAAACGATGTCAGCTGCTCTTTTGACAGGTACGGCCGTAGCGATCTTCTCAGCCCTGATCCCCGCGCGCGAAGCGGCCCGCGTCGCGCCCGCGGAAGCCATGCGGAGGTCTGTGGTTGAGCATCAGGCGCAACTCAACCTGAGGCGCGACCTTCTGATTGCCGCCATTGCGGGTCTCGTCGCTGCCATCCTCTGCCAGTTCGGACCCATCGACGGACGCCCCGTCCTCGGCTACGCAGCTACTCTGTTCGCGGTCGCCGCGGCAGCTCTCGTGGCGCCCGCATTCGTCACCGGAACGATTCGAATGCTTCGCGGCGTGTTAAAAGCCGTCGCCGGTGCGGCAGGCCTGATTGCCGGCCGCAGCCTGGTCGCGTCACTCTCGCGAACCTCCGTTGTCGTCACCGCGCTCGCAACGGCGATCTCGATGATGGTAGCGGTCGGCGTAATGGTGGGTAGCTTCCGCGAGACCGTTCAGGTCTGGCTCCAAAGCCAGCTTCGCGCCGACATCTTTCTTCGCGCGGCGGGTCCTTCGACGGCGGGCATCTACCCTCCCATCGCTGCCGCAGGCGCCGCAAATCGTCGAAAGCACTCCCGGCGTCGGCGAAGTCGATCTCTTCCACGCTTTCGAATTCCGCTTCGAAGGGACCCGCGCCACCTTCGGCGCGGGCAGCATGGATATCGTTCGCCGCCGCCGCACCCTTCGCTTCCTGTCTGGAAACGCCGGTGAGATCCTTGCCTCGCTGCCCCATCGCGACCGCGCAATCGTCACCGAGCCCTTCGCCGATAAACATCATGTACACGTTGGCGA
The DNA here is from genome assembly GCA_963831795.1 of Terriglobia bacterium. GTDB lineage: Bacteria > Acidobacteriota > Terriglobia > Bryobacterales > Bryobacteraceae > BOG-234. The sequence continues at coordinate 63,951 of CAWHSB010000016.1, forward strand.
TGTGCTCCGGATACCCCTCGGCTCGAACATCGTGCCGCTCACCGTAGCCGGCATCTACTATGACTACTCCAGCGACCGCGGCATGGTCCTCGTCGACCGCTCGACGCTGCTCAAATATCTGCCCGGCCAGCCGGTCACGAACATCGCGGTCTACGTCAAACCGGGCGTGGACGCCGTCAAAGTCCGCCGCGAACTCGAATCCCGTCTGCGCGACTACCCGCTCATGATTGCCCCCAACGAAGTGCTCCGGCGAGCCGCCGTCGAGGTATTCGACCGTACCTTCGCCGTAACCTACGCCCTCGAAGCGGTTGCCATAGTGGTCGCCATGCTGGGCGCGGCCAACTCACTGCTAGCATTGGTATTGGATCGCCGCCGTGAAATCGGTCTCATCCGGTATCTCGGGGCGGCCGCCGGGCAGGTCCGCCGCATGATTCTTATAGAAGCCGGACTCCTCGGGCTTCTCGCGGGATCTCTCGGGCTCGCTCTCGGTATGGCGCTTTCGCTGGTCCTGATTTACGTGGTCAACAAGCAGAGCTTCGGATGGACCATTCAGTTCCATCCGCCCGTCTTGCTGCTTGCGGGCGCGTTGTTGCTGGTCTGGGCCGTCACGGTTCTGGCGGGCGTTTATCCGGCAAGGTTCGCGGCAAGGTTGCAGCCGGCCGAAGTCGTTCACGAAGAATAATCAATCACAAAATGAGTCAGAACACTCGAAACATCGCCATCATTGCGCACGTTGACCATGGCAAGACAACGCTGGTCGACGCGATGCTCCGCCAGAGCGGCATATTCGGCGCCCATGAAGAGGTTGCCGAGCGCGTGATGGATTCCAACGATCTGGAACGCGAACGCGGCATCACCATTCTCGCCAAGATCACCGGCGTCCGCTTTCACGGCACGAAGATCAACATCGTAGACACGCCGGGTCACAGCGACTTCGGCGGAGAAGTCGAGCGCGCGCTCAAGATCGTCGATGGCGTGATGCTTCTCGTCGACGCCAGCGAAGGCCCGTTGCCGCAAACGCGTTACGTTTTGATGAAGGCGCTCGAAGCCGGCCTGAAACCGATCATCGTCATTAACAAGATCGATCGCCCGGACGCCCGCGCCCCCGAAGTCCTTAACGAAATCTACGACCTCTTCATCGATCTCGATGCCAAAGAGGATCAACTCGATTTTCCGGTTCTCTACTCCAACGCGAAAATTGGCATGGCGAAGACTTCTCTCGAAGACCCTTCCGAAGATCTGCGTCCGCTCTTTGAAGCGATCATGGCGCACATTCCGCCGCCCGCGGGTGATCCGGATGCCATTCTGCAGGCGCAGGTCGCCAATCTCGATTACAGCGAATACCTCGGCCGGCTGGCGATCGGACGTGTGTTCCAGGGAACGTTGCGGCATGGCGAAGAAGTCGCCATTTGTCACCTCAATGGCACAATCCAGAAAACGAAGATCACAAAGCTCTACTCTTTTGAAGGCCTGAAGCGGGTCGACGAAACCATAGCGCGGCCCGGAGATCTGGTAGCGGTCGCAGGCGTCGAAGGCATTACGATCGGGGAGACCATCACCAGCGCCGAAACGCCACAGCCGATGCCGCCGATCCAGATCGATGAACCGACCATCGGCATGACTTTCACCGTCAACACCTCCCCATTCGCCGGTAAAGAAGGCCAGTTCGTTACGTCGCGCAATCTGAAAGACCGGCTCGACAAGGAACTGCTGACGAACGTATCGATCCGCGTGGAATCCAGCACCCCCGAGACTTTCAAGGTCATGGGGCGCGGCGAACTGCAACTCGCCATCCTCATCGAAATGATGCGGCGCGAAGGCTTCGAACTCGCGGTAGGCAAACCCGAAATTCTGACCAAAACGATCGACGGAAAGACCATGGAGCCGGTCGAAATGCTTGTCATCGATTGTCCGGAAGCCTTCATCGGCGTGGTGATCGAGAAACTCGGCAGCCGCAAAGGCAAGATGAGCAAGATGGTCAACAACGGCTCGGGCCGCGTGAGACTGGAGTTCCACATACCGTCGCGAGGCCTGATCGGCCTGCGCAGCGAGATCCTGACCGATACCCGCGGCACCGCGATTCTGAACTCCCTCTTCCATGGCTACATCGAGTGGCAGGGCGAGATTCCCACGCGTCCGACCGGTTCGCTCGTGGCCGACCGCGCCGGCAAAACGACCGGCAACGCCATCTTCAACCTGCAGGAGCGCGGCGAAATCTTCGTCAGCCCCGCCACCGAAGTTTACGAAGGCATGATCGTCGGCGAAAACGCCCGCCAGGCCGACCTCGACGTCAACATCGTAAAAGAAAAGAAGCTGACCAACATGCGCGCCTCGACCGCGGATGAAGCGATCCGCCTCGTGCCGCCGAGGCTGATGAATCTGGAGCAGGCGATCGAGTTCGTCCGCGACGACGAAATGGTCGAAGTAACGCCGAAGTCCATCCGCCTGAGAAAGAAAATCCTAAAGGCGAATCAAAGATGATTCAGTTGACGAGGTGCGGATACGTTTCCGAGCGACGGACCCCGCAGGGCGGGGTCAAACAGGTAAGCAACTCCGGGCGATAAGGTAGCGGGTCGTAAATTGGAGTGAGCCGGGCGGGGCGGCAGCAAAGGCCGTCGCGACAATGGTGGTGGAATACGACCCCGTTTCCGAGCGTGGTTCCGGACTTTGTGATCAGGTCAGTAGTGACGCACGTTACGGAGTGCGATCCTGTTTGGGAGTTTGCTTTTCTTCACAGTCCGGGCCGCCGTGCCAGGCGGACAGGACGGACATGAAAAAGGAAAAACGGAATCCCCGGACAGCTGCGCGCCGGAGGAAGTTGAAGAAGGGTACACTTGAGCCGCTGCGGATTCGCCCGGACGCGGCGGGGATCGATGTAGGCGCAACGGAATTGTTTGTCGCCGTGCCTCCGGAAAAGGATACGACATCGGTGCGCAGTTTTCCCCCCTTCACGCGGGATCTGGTGGAACTGGCCGACTGGCTGGACAGGTGCGGGGTGCGCACGGTAGCCATGGAATCCACGGGAGTGTACTGGATTCCGATATTCCAGATTCTGGAAGAACGGGGAATAGAGGTCTTGCTGGTGAATGCGCTCGCATTTGCGGAACGTGCCTGGCCGCAAGACGGACGTCGGCGACTGTCAATGGATTCAACAGGTGCACTCGATGGGTCTGTTGAACGGAAGCTTTGGCCGGCGCAGGAAGTGTGCGCGATGCGATCCATCGTGCGGCAGCGGGAAAGTCTGCCGCAGGCGGCCAGTCAACAGATTCTGATGATGCAGAAATCTCTCGACCAGATGAATCTGCAACTGCATCACGTTCTCAGCGACATCACGGGGGTGAGCGGACTGGCCATTCTGGAGGCGATCTTGAGAGGTGAGCGGGACGGTCTCAAACTGGCCGGTTTGTGCGAGAAGCAGGTGAAAAGCAGTACCGAGACCATCGTGAAGGCGTTGGAAGGCGACTATCGGCCCGAACACCTTTTCACCCTGCGCCAGTCTTTACAGCTATACCGCTTTCTGCAGGGGCAAATTGCCGAATGCCAGACAAGAATCAGGGAAGAATTAGCGGGATGGGATTCGAAGACCGAGCCGGGCGACTCGGCACCGCCGGCGGGCAAGCCGATCAGGATCGAGGGGCTGACGACGAACGAAAGCGAAACCCTGCGGCAGAACAGCTACCGTGTGCTGGGGGTAGACCTGACCCGGATCGACGGAATCAATGGTAATTTCCTCCAGGTCTTTCTGGCCGAAGTGGGGCCGGATCTCAGTCGGTTCCGCAGCCCGTCGGCATTCGCGAGCTGGTTGAAGCTGAGTCCCAATCGGGAAGTCAGCGGCGGCAAAGTGCTGAAGAGCAAGACCGAGAAAAACGCGAGCCGCATGGCGAAGGCATTCCGCATGGCCGCCAATGCGCTGCTGAAGAGCCGTTCGGCCTTGGGCGACTGTTTTCGGCGATTGCGCACCAGACTCGGAGCGCCCCAGGCGATTACCGCCATGGCCCATAAGTTATCGAGGATCGTTTACCATCTGGTAACCACCCGCCAAACCTTCGATCCGACCACCTTGGAGAGGGACCAGGAACAGCAACGCATCTATCAGGAAATCAAGCTGCGAAAGGCCGCGGACCGACTCGGTTTTCAACTCGTCCCCAAACAGGCAGCATAGAAGGATTTCCGGGAGAGTTGCTTGGGAGCCGCGACCGGAAGGGAGCGACCCGACCGCAAAACCGTAAACCCACATCTCTGCGAAGCAGGCGCGCGACGGAAGTCTGCACAAGTTGACTCTACCCGCTATTTAACCTCGGTTTGCGCCATCTGCCGGAATGCTCAGTCTAACCAGGTTCCACGATGTCAACTCCTTACTTCCGCGGAACCTCCACAATATTTCCTGGCAACGCCCCCGTCCCGACGTTCGAAATAAAGAGATCGCCTTTCCCGTCCACAGCGATCCCGTGAGGCTGCGACAATCCTGTGGCAACAGTTGTTTGCGTCCCGGTTCCCGGTCCAATGATCGTTCCAGGAACCTCTACCACTTGATTGTGATTCTGGTCCGCGATGAACACATCGCCCAGCCCGTCCACTCCGACACCTGAAGCATAAGCCAGACCCGCGCCGATCGAAATCCAGTCGCCCGCCGCCGACACTTCAAGCACACGATTGGCGCCCCAGTCCGCGATAAAGAGATCGCCTGCAGCATCCACAGCCAGACCCGCCGGGAAACTCAGTCCGTTGGCGATCACAGTGCTTTGCGCATGCGAACCTGCGGCCAGTTCAATGATTGTTCCCGTGCCGGTCGTCGCCGCCCCGCGCGTGTTCGCGATAAACAGGTTGCCCGATCCATCCACCGCGAGACCTTGCGGGTAATTCAATCCACTTACATTGAGCACGGTGACCTGCGCCGCCGACCCGTATTGCAGGTGCTCGTAAGGGATCTCCAGTATGCGATTGTTTCCCGAATCGGCGATATAGATATCGCCCGCGCCGTCCTGCGAGATGCCGAAGGGCGAATGCAGGCTCGACGTATTCAACTCCGATCGAGACGGCGGAGCCGCTCACCGGCAGTTCGAGAACCCGGTTGTTGTACTGGTCGGCGACGAAAACATCGCCCGCCGCGTCCCCCGAAGGGAATTTCAAGCCGCTGCTGATCAAGGTGCGTTGCGTACCCGACAGCATCAGTTCAGTCACAGTTCCCCTGTCGTCTCCTACCTGAAGACGGGTGTTGGCAATGAACAGATTGCCCGCGCCATCCACCGCAAGGCCCTCCGAATAATTCAATCCGGTCAGATTAAGTGCCGTCGCTGCGGCGGTTCCATAAGTCAGTTTGAGAATCCGGTTGTTTCCGGCATCGGCAATGTAAAGATTATCCGCCGCGTCCAGCGCGAGGCCGTAAGGCGAATTCAAAGTCGTCCCGAGCGGAACCACCGATACCGCTCCTCCCGCCGTGACCTTGATCACCTGATTCGACTGGACATCAACCAGAAATGCGTTTCCCGCGCCATCCACCGTGACGCCGAATGGATATCCAGCCTGTGAGGCGTAAACGGAACTCGTGACCGGTGTTCCCGGCGTCGCGAAAGCCGGGAGTGGGGTCGACCCGGTTCCGGCGATAAAGTACGTGGCCAGAACATTGTTGCCGGTCGGAGGAACCCACCCGTCCAGCCGCGTTTCGTCGGCCAGGACTTGCGCGTATTTCAAAAGATGTGCGCTGGAAGCTATGAGTCATGGCACTTACAATCATGTAACGAACAGTCAGGAATGATTGGCAAAGCGAGCAAACTCGGCGCCCGAATGCGAGGGTACGAGAAATAGCATCTTGTACCATTGATCCCTCAGATCTTCACTGCTCATCTTCTGAAACCGCGCCTTGAGCGTTCTTCGGTCTCGTGTGAAGGCGTAGGTTTGATAGCCCCAGTTGCGGCATAACTCATCCAGTTGGGGCGTGTAAGGACACTCTGTCAGGATCAGCGGCTGACAGCGCGCAACAACCTCGCTCATACCGCGCAGAGCTTCAAGGTCGTGACCTTCCACGTCCGTCTTGATCAGTCCCACATCGATCCCGGGTCGCGATGCGGCAAAGGAATCTATAGTAACAATCTTTACTTCGATCCCTTCTCCACCGTCGCCGCCCTCGAGGCTGCTGACGGCCGATCCCCGCCCAACGTGGAGCCGCGCGGAACCATCGCGTGACGAAACAGCCGCCTCCACGACCTCCACGTTACCTGCAAGTCGCGCATTGGCGCGCAGGTCCTCAAGATTCCTCGGATCGGGTTCAAATGCATAAGCGCGGCGTATCGAAGGCGAGAGGTAAACGGAATAGTAGCCAATGTGAGCGCCGATATCGAGAAAATCGCGGCCGGCTGCGGCAAAGCGCGCGAACAGCGCCTCCGAACCCCAGTCAATGTCGGCGTTGGTTACATAGACTTCGGATGCGCTTGCGCTCCGTCTCGGAAGGATGATGGTGGCCCCGGAAGGCAGCCGCAGGCGAGTGTCGCTCTTCAGAAGACGCTTGCGCGTGAACAGTATCGCCGAGCGTGAGACCCATTTGAAGATACCCACTTGCCTTACGAATCCGAGGTTCGCCATAGGTACCAGTTTCGCCTGCCATACTACTTCGCATGGCGGCAATCGTCGAGGCTCTTGTCTCCGCGTCAGGTAAGGACGCCGTTCTCAGTGGAGACGCGATCGGAGCGCGATACCTGACCGACTGGACAGGTGTTCGTCGCGGCGCCCCTCTTGCGGTAGTTTTACCGCGCTCTACCGAGGAAGTCTCCCGCGTCCTGAAGATCTGTCATGCGGCTGGTCAGGCTGTCGTGCCGCAAGGCGGCATGACCGGGCTTGCAGGCGGAGCCGTTCCATCAACCCACGACGTTTGCCTCTCGCTTGAGCGAATGAGCGGCGTCGAGTCGATCGATCACGCCTCCGCGGCCATGACCGTTCGAGCGGGAACCACGCTGCAAAAGGTCCAGGAGGCTGCAGCCGAAAATGGGTTTGAATTTTCTCTGGATATGGGTTCGCGCGGCTCTTGCCAGATCGGCGGAGTCATCTCGACCAACGCGGGCGGCATTCGGGTCATCCAGTCCGGGACGGCGCGGGATCAGGTTCTGGGACTTGAAGTGGTTCTGGCGGACGGCACAGTGCTGGACTCCATGAACCAGATGATTAAGAACAACACCGGCTATGATCTGAAGCACTGGTTCATCGGGTCGGAAGGGACTCTGGGCGTGATTACGCGCGCGGTCCTGCGCCTCCGACCGCCGCGCAAGCGGGTGGAAACGGCTCTATGTGCCCTGACGGACTACGCCGGGGCGTTGCGGTTGTTGAGCGCACTGCGGGACGGACTGAACGCGTTCGAAGTCATGTGGGAGGACTTCTTCGAATTTGGAGCGAAGACCTCTCCCTTCAACAGCCGTTATCCTTTATATGCACTCGTAGAGACCACTGGGACCGGACTTGCCGACCGACTCGACGGCATCGTCGCCGATGCAGTCATCTCGTCCTCCGCCGCGGAAACCAGGGCTTTGTGGGAGATCCGCGAGGCGACGGCCCAGTTCGCAGAACGACTGGATGATCCTCTGAACTTCGATGTCAGCCTCCCGATCGGCCGTATTGGCGAGTTTGTGGATGAGTGTAAGCGCCTCTTCCCCGAGGCGTTTTTCTTTGGCCATATCGGCGACTCGAATCTGCACGTCACCGTCGACCGGGATTCGGCGGCGGATCACGCGATTTACTCGCTGGTCGAGCGTTATCGCGGGTCCATTTCCGCCGAGCACGGAATCGGATTCCTGAAACGGGAGTTTCTGAGGTGCTCGCGATCCGAAGCCGAGATCCGCACAATGTGGGCCATCAAGACAGCGCTGGACCCGAAGGGTATTCTCAATCCGGGAAAGGTCCTACCGGAAAGCTTTAAATGAGGTAGTGTCGCGCAGGATCTCCAGAGTGTCGGCGGAAACGGCCTGCCGAATTCGTTCGCAGATCCGGTCTCGGACGGAATCGGGCAGTCCGGCGAACAACGGGCTATAGATCATGTAGCTGACCGGGTACCGGAACAACCTGGTCTGGAGATCGAAGTCGCGAAGCGACCGGCCTTTGCGGTCGCGTGGACCGCGCAAAGGAAAGGTCTTCGTAAATGACGAAACGCCCCCGATCGGCTCTTTCAGCGGGACTTCGTCTTTGAAAAGCATGTAATCGACGGCCGGCTGGATGTCGGAATCCGGCTTCCATTTGAGCCGGGTCAGGAAGTTCGTCATCTGGGTCTGGTGCTCCAGCGTCATCAGCGCGATGATGTCGCTGGTCGGGCTCAGGTATTTGGCCGTGTCGAACTTGATCCTCAGTTTTTCCAGAGCCAGCGGGTCCGCCGGATCGGGCGCGACGGCGTTCGCCCGGTCGGGCTGCTCGCCGTGGGCCGCATTCACGAACCATCCGCCCCACCGGTCGGCGAAGGCCGTGCGCTGGTCGGTAATGATTGCGCCGTCCTTCGCGGGCTGGCCGTCGAAGCTGGGAAAAACCGAACCCACGAAGAACCCCGGGACCCCAAGGGTGGCCGGACCCTGATGGCACTTGAGACAGACTTCCTGGCGCGTAAACTTCTGACTCGCGGGGTCAAAGGTGTAGAAGACAACCCCCTGAACGGGGTCGGCGGCGGCAACTTCGAACTCATCGCCGCCCGGAACCATTCCGACAGCTACCTGATCGTTGAAGTAGATTGCCCGCGGATTTCGCGGTGAGATCTTCGCCGCTTGGAAACTGTCCTTCGCGAACGCGAGAACCTGTGAGTCGGTGCTGATGTCGAGCTTCTTCAGCAGACCCACCAGATCGAGTTTTTCGGGTGAAGCGGCGGCAAGACGACTGACGGGATTGTCCAGCGGTCCATCGAAGTAATGGCCTAGCGGCAGAGTGTCAAGGTAGGTCTGGCCGAACAGCACTGCGCAGCCTGACAAAACAAACCCAATCAGGCCCCGCAGTCTCATGGCGTCTTGAGGCCGAGAATGTCCTCACCGGGATGTGGTGTCAAAGGCGGCGCTCCGAGTTGGATCAGCAGCGCGACTGTGTCGGGGTGCGGCGTGCCACCGGTTGTCCTTAAATAAGGACCGGTTGCCATGTCGCTGACGGTCCAGCCGCGATGGGTTTGTTTTGTCAAATCCGCCCCCTGCGCCACAAGATACTTCACCAGTTCATTATCCCCGCGCCAGGCGGCTCCGCCCAGAGCGGTGTAGCCGGTCACATCCTGGCTGTTCACATCGAGGCCGAGCGAGACGCAAAAACGAACTACGTCGACCGCCGAATCCGGCGCGTTCTTCGAGAAGTTCCCCGCCCAGCCCACACCGGCCGCCATCATGAGCGCCGTGTCGCCCTCGTCGGAGGGGATTTTCGGATCGGCGCCCTTCGCGACGAGAAGCTTCATCGCCGCAAGATCGGTTGCCTGGGCCGCCCGCCAGAAGGCGGTCGATCCGGGTGTCCCGACCCACATCTGATCGTGGAACGCGGGACGGTACCAGAGCTTTCTCTTCAGGCGGGCATTCGAGTTCGCGCCGTGGTCGAGAAGGGCCTGCATCAGTTCGAGGTAGGTGACCTTTTCGTGCCCCGTTACAGGAGCCGGACCGCCAGCCACCGGCGCCCACTTCGCATCGACTACGGCGTAGAGGGCGGTCAGGCCGTCGAGATTGGCCAGGTTCGGATTTGCGCCGTGCTCGAGCAGGAATCGAGCAACATCGAAATGCCCGTTGATGATCGCCATCACCATCGGGCTGGTCTGGTCGCCGGCGCTGACCTCGTTGACGTCCGCGCCGGCGTCGAGGAGAGCGCCGGCGGCCTCGGTGTGACCGTCGCGAGCGGCGAGGATCAGTGCTGTAAGACCACCTGAAACGGTCGGAACCGCCCGGCGACCGGCAAGGGCGGCTTTGCCGGCTTCGCCGGGAGGGAGGTTGGCATGAAGAATCAGGTCCGCGTCGAGCGGAAATTCTTCGTTGTCGAGATCTTTTTGGGGCTTGATCTGCGTGACTTTCGAAGTGGCATTGAGGTCGGCTCGGTGTGCGGAGAGGACTTTAATTACGTCCGCGCGATTGGCTGCAGCGGCGAACATCGCGGCGTTTTGGAAGTAGCCCGGTTCCGTAGCGTTGACTTGGGCGCCGTGGTCGAGCAGGAGTTTGACCGTATCGGCATTACCGGCCGCTGCCGCCTTCATCAAGGCGGTAGTTCCGTTCGCAGTGTTTGCGGCATTGGCGTCTGCGCCGGCCTGCAGGAGCACGGCAACCGTTGGCGCGTTCCCATTCGATGCCGCCATATAAAGCGGGGTCTGGGCTCCGATCCGAGTGGTGGCCTTTACGTTCGCCCCGGCTTTCAGGAGCAACTCGACCATTTCCGGATCGCCGCGCATCGCCGCCCAGTGGAGTGCGGTTGCGCCGTCACCCTCGGCCGCGTTTACATCGAGATGCTGTGTGATCAGGGCTCGGACGCCGTCGAGATCGTCCTGCATCGCCGCCTCGATCAGCCGGTTATCGCTGTCGCCCGCACGGGCGGCAGCGATTGCCAGCAGAAAGAGAGCGGCTCGCTTCATGTCCTAATGAGGGCTTGTCGCAACGGCGGCCGGTTTCTTGTCTTCTTTGGGCTTCTCTTCTTTAGTAGCGACCACGCACTGGTCGGAGCGGCAGTCATGCGAGTTCGCCGAACCCAAGCTTTCGAGTAACGTGACCGTATCCGGGTGGGGGATTGAGTGGGCGATCGGGCCGTTGGCCATGTCGGCGACGGTATCGCCTTCTTTGGTTTTCAGGTCCACTTTCGCGCCCTTGCTGACAAGGTACTTGATCAGGTCGTTGTCGCCGCGGAACGCGACTCCGTGCAATGCGGTGTAGCCTTTTTCGTCCACGGCGTTCACGTCGAGGCCCAAGGCTGAGGCAGTACTCGACGGTGGGAAGCCAGGCGTCCGGCACCGTGGTGGTGTTGTTCGGCGCCCAGCCGAGTCCGGCCGCGACCATAAGCGCCGTGTCACCACCGTCGGTTGCAATCTTCGGATCGGCTCCGCTCGCCACCAGCAGCTTCATGCCGGCGATGTCGTTCGATTGAGCGGCGCGCCAGAAGGCGGTCGAGCCCACCGGGTCGACCCAGGAACGGTTGCCGAAAGAACGAACCCAAAGCTGTTTGCCCAGACGGGCGTTGGGTTTCGCGCCTTTGGCCAGAAGGTCCTTCATCAGGTCGAGATAGGAGACTTCTTCGTGATTTGTAAGCGGCTGCGGGAACCATGCGTACGGCGCCCACTGTACATCGACCGTCGCGTACAGCGGGGTCAAACCCCAGACATTGTCGAGGTTCGGGTCTGCGCCATGATCCAGCAGGACTTTTGCGACGTCGAGGTGACCGTTCATGATCGCCATGACGAGAGGCGTGGTTTTCTCGTCCGCGCTCGCCTGATTCACGTTTACGCGGCTCTCGATCAGGGCACGGACGGCATCAATCTGGCCGTCGCGAGCCGCATAGATCAGAGCGGTCTGGCCGCCCATGGTTTTCGCTCCCCGCTCCCTGCCACCTTTCTTCTTTTCGGACTTTTTGTCATCCCCTGCCGGCTTCTTGTCTTCGGTTTTTTCCTTTGTTTCTTCCTTTGCGGCTTCGGGTTTTGCGGCTTCGTCGGTCAGCACGATATTGCCGTCGGGATTGAAGCGCACGACCTGAGTTTTGGTGACCGTCGATGTCAGGGTCGCGTCCGCGCCGTGCGACATGAGTACCTTGATGGTATCGGCGCGATTCAGTGACGCCGCGAACATGAGCGCGGTCTGGCCGTGGGCGAGATCCGCCGCATTCACGTTTGCGCCGTGGTCGAGGAGCAGCTTCACTGCATCCGCGCTGCCCGAAGACGCGGCCATCATTAGAGCGGTGGTCCCAGTCGTGGTGGAGGAGTTTGGATTTGCTCCGGCTTTGAGCAGCAGATCGATCATCGGCGCGCTTCCGTTTCTGCAGGCCATCATCAGAGGAGTGATCGCCCCGTCGCGGGTGGTCGCTTTCACATTCGCGCCGGCGGCGAGCAGGGTCTTCGCGAGGTCGAGATTGTCGTTGAATGCCGCCCAGTGAAGCGCGGTAGCGCCGTCGCCCTGAGCCGCGTTCACATCGACTTTTTGTTTCAGAAGGGCCTGTACGGTGGCCTGATCGTCATTCTGCACGGCCTCCGGAAGGCTCGCCGCGAACAACGACGCGCCGGTAAACACTCCAATTATGAGAGCTTTGCGCACGATATCCTCCTCAGATCTCGATTACGCCGGTGCTGTCGCCGATCGACTGATCCCGCATTCCCAGGCGCTGCAGCATGGTCAGAAGCACGTTTGCCATCGGCGTTCCGTCCGGGGTGCGTACATGCTGGTTTCCTTTGACCTGGCCGTTGGCTTTGCCTGCGAGCATGATGGGCAGGCGCTTGTGGTTGTGGGCATTGGAATCGCCGAGCGGGCTGCCGTACAGAACCAGCGAGTGGTCCAGCAGATTGCCGTCGCCATCGGGAGTCGAGCGCATCTTTTCGAGGAAATAAGCCACGAGCGTGGCGTGATAGAGATTGATTTTCGAGTACTCTTCGATCTTCGACGGAGTCTCCCCGTGGTGCGAGCACGAGTGGAAGGCAGTTTTCACGCCGCTTTCGGGATAGACGCGCTGATTGACGTCGCGGCTCATCTTGAAGGCGGAAACGCGCGTGGTGTTGGTCATGAACGCCAGCACCTGCAGATCGAACATGAGCTTCACATGCTCGTCGTAGGAATCCGGTACGCCGATCGGGGCGGACGGAAGAGCGCGCGCGGGATTGCCTGCGTTGTATTTCTCGATTCTCTGAATGCGGCGCTCGATTTCGCGGACATTGTCGAGATAGGCGGTGAGCCGCGCGCGATCGCTGGCGCCCAGGCCCTTCTGCAGCCGGTTTGCGCTGTGCGAAATCCAGTCGAGAATGCTGCCGTTGGTCTGCTGCCGTTCGAGGCGTTCCTGGGGAGTCGAGCCATCGCCGAATAGCGTTTCGAACGCCATGCGGGGATCGAGCGTCATCGGCAGCGGGCTGGTGGGCGACGACCAGCTGATGGTATCGGCATAAACGCAGGCATAGCCGTAATCGCAGGCGCCTGAGCCGTCGAGGCTCTCGATGCAGAGCTGGATCGAAGGCAGCGGCGTGTCCTGACCGAACTGCTGGGCGTAAAGCTGATCGATGGAGGTTCCGCAGTGGATGTCCGCGCCTTCCGTCATTTTCGGGTGGGCGGCAGTCAGATATGCGGAACTGGAGCGGAAATGGTCGGCTCCCTCTTCGGAGGGCGACCAGGAGGTCGCGGGAATGAGGTCCGTGCCGGTGACGATCGTCACGTAGTCCCGGAGCGGCTCCATCGGCTTGAGAGTCGCGCCGAACTCGAAATCCGCGCCCTCCTTCGCCGGCGACCACAAGTGTTTGCTTGTTCCTTCCACCGTGCTTCCCGCCGCGCCGTGAACGATTTCCACGCAGGCGAGACGCGTTTTCGGATTCGCGGCGGTTTTGCTTAAAGCCGTTTGCGCGGGCACCATCGAGTCGAGCAGCGGCAGGGCGAGCGAGACGCCCATGCCGCGGAGAAGAGTACGACGCGAAAGGTACTTCTTAGTGATGTACATTCTTCTGGGATCCTTTTGGCCTGGCGAATCGGTCAACTGGGGAGCAGCGGCCTCCGCTTTCCGCATCTGGAACGGTGCGCTTTTCACGACACCCACAATGAATGCGGAGAAATGATTCTGATCGCGAGCGGCGCTGCGCTCGATGGAGCGTACGACCGGCATGTCTGAGGGTTCCAGCACGCGGCCGACGCCATAAGAGAGGAGGCTTTCGGTGAATGTTCCGAGGAACGAATCGGAATGGTTCAGGATCGCCTGGCGGAGGCTGGCGGGGCCGTCCAATTTTGTGCCATCGAACATCTGGCCGGCCGAGTCGATGGGATAGCCGCTGTCTTTGGTGCGCCATACGCCGACGCCGTCGAAGTTTTCGAGCGAGAATCCGATGGGGTCCATCATTTTATGGCAGCTGGCGCAAGGCTCGTTCTTGCGATGCATTTCCAGTCTCTCGCGGACCGACATGGGCTTTTCCTTCTCCGAAGTCTCCTTCAGGGGAGGCACGTTGGGCGGAGGAGGCGGAGGCGCCGTGCCGAGCATCACCTCCATGATGTATTTGCCGCGCGCGACGGGAGAGGTCCTGTTCGAGATCGACGTCATGGTCAGAATGCTGCCCTGACCCAGCAATCCGCGGCGATTATCGTCGGTAATTTCGACACGGCGGAAGCGGCTGCCGAGTACGTTCGGAATGCCGTAGTGTTTCGCGAGAAGTTCGTCTACGTAGGTGTAGTTCGCGGTCAGGAGGTCGAGCACGCTGCGGTCTTCGTGCATGATGCTGTCGAAGAGGAGCTGCGTTTCGCGGCGCATGGAGAGCGCGAGGTTCTTATCGAAGTTCGGGAACACGAAGGCGTCCGGCTGAACTCCGTTGAGGTTCTGCAGGTGCAGCCATTGCGAGGCGAAATTGGTCGAAAGCGCTTCGGCGCGGGGATCGCCGAGCATGCGGCGAATCTGTTTATCGAGAATTTGCGGGTCCCTCAGTTTTCCGGCCGAGGCGACGGTGAGGAGTTCGTCGTCGGGCGCCGTGCTCCAGAGAAAGTAAGAGAGGCGCGAGGCGAGTTCGATGTCGCTGATGCGATAGGTGGCGCCGGGAGCCACACCCGCGGGCGTGCGCTCGAAGCGGAAGACGAACTCGGGGCTGGAGATCATGGCCTGGACGGCGGTGGAAATTCCCTGATCGAAGCTTCCTTTATTACGGCCCTGCTGATAGAAGGTCAGGAGGTCTTCGACGTCGGAATCGGTGACCGGACGCCGGTAGGCCTGGCGGGCGAGTTTCCCGATGATCTTTTTGGCGCAGGAGAGTTCTTCGGAGGTTTCGGCTGGATGGCAGACGAAGATCTTATCCCGGCTGGGCGTGTCTGATACGCCGGTTACTTTGAAGGGTCCGGTGATGCTGAGGTCGCTGAGGTGCGGAAGAGAGGTGACGCCGGGGAACGCGGCATTGTTGAGATCCGCGAGGCTCAGCTCGATCGGCATTACGTCGTCTTCGAGCGGTCCGTCGAACTTCTGAATGAAGGCTGCGGAAATATGCTGGGGGCCGGCTTTGATTTTGATCGGGGGCGTGCGCAGGTCGTCGGTCGATTTCATCTGCGGGTCGATATCGAGGAGGGCCACGCGGGCGCCGTTGACGGCGACTTCGATCTGCTGGCCTTTACCCTGGTTGCGGCCGAAGAGGGGACCGTCGAGCGATGCGTAGAAAAGCATCTTGAAGGTGTACTGGCCGTCGGCGGGGAAATTATGGGTGATCGAAATGCCGCCGCGAGTGCCGAACGGGGTACCGTCGACGTGGCGCATTTGGGAGATCACGCGCGGAATGCGGTACGTGACCATCGTCGGGCTGGCTTTGGGATCGCCCACCGCTTCGCGGCTGATTTTGCCGGCGGCGCGGATGTAACCGTCCATTAACGCAGGCGAGACGGTGAGGACGTCCGCCATGTTGTCGAAGCCGTGGCTCATGTCGTCAGGCGGCAGGAGTGCGGCTACGTCAACGTTCACGTCGAGCAGATCGTGGATGGAATTGGCGTATTCCGCCCGATTCAATCGGTGCAGGGCAGGGCGGCCGGGGTTTGGATGGAGCGCGGCAGCGGCGTCGACGGAAGTCTCGATTGAGGCAGCGAAGGATTTCAGGGTGTCGGCGCTCGGGCGGGGCAGACCGGAGGGCGGCATCATGCCCGCGCGCACTTTGCGGATTATCTTTTCCGCAAGGTCGGCGTTCTGGTCGGGATGGGTGAAATCGAGTTTGCTGAGCGTCATGCCGCCGGTTTTCAGCTTGTCGTTGTGGCAGCCGGAACAGTATTGGGTGGCCAGCGCTTTCGCGGCGACCGGGGTCAAGGGTGCGGCGGTTTTCGTTTGCGCGAGAGCGAGACCGGTGGAAAGAGCTACCGCGGCGCTCGAGGCGAGGAGCTTGCTTAACGGGCCAGTTGAGCGTCTGCCCGCGATATATTCCACCAGGTGATTCCTCCCGAAGGGGTTCGACATAAGAAGTGCTCGGATTCGAATGCGAAACGGGGCAGACGATAAATTTCGGCGTGGAAGTATTTATCTATTACAAAGCTAGCGCAGACATGTTTTCGGGCGCAAGACGCGGCCCGGCAAATAGAAGCCGCCGAACCATTGATTCCATTATGATTTGCGTATGCTTCCGTGGAATCGTTCCAGGGGCGTATATCGGCGACTGATGAGGGAAAAACAGGGGTTGCAGATAAGCAGGAATCGGGTGTCAGCCAGCGCCGATTTTCTGGTTCCGGTGCATTGGAAAGAGGCGCGGAAAGTGTGGAGAAGAATTTGCATGCCCGTATCCCGGCCAGTTTGCTCGCAGGAGCGGAGCAGGCTGCCTGTACCGACTACATCAGCGTAGACGAACTGGCGCGGGAAGCGGTGGAAAACGGTCTCAGAGGACGGTAGCTGCGGCAGAAGGCCTGTCCGTAGAGGTCTGAATTCAGAAACTCGCCGAGGATCGGGCAGCCGACGGTCAGCCGCAAACCGCCGCGGATATTGTGCTTTCGCGCATGCGAAAGGTCCCAGAACGGGAATCGTGAATTCGTTCTCGCTGAACCCGGAGGCTCCCGACGTTTCGTAAAGCTTGACCACGGACGTTTGCCCTGCGCGATCACGAACCGGCTTCAGGCTTCTGAGCTTCCCGCCTACCGGCGCCATTGAAAAACCGCCCCGGAGTGACCGGAAAACTCCGCGCCGAGCTGGGGCTTGGCGGCAGGCCCCTGCCCTACGAGGGCTTTTCGTAGCTGCTTGTGAACCGCCGGTCCATCTGGACAGCGCCGGAGCGCAGTGACTCAAGCTCGGCTGAAAACGCTGCCATTGCCCGAAACCCGGTTTTCCCGTATTGTGAAGGCATGGAAGTACACTTCGCCCCCGACGTTGAAAAGAAACTTCACGACCTCGCCGCGCAGAGCGGACGCGGGGCGGAGGAGGTATTGAAAGACGCCCTGGCTGGATATTTCGACGAGCTGGCCCGGACGCGCCAGACGCTCGACAGTCGCTATGACGATTTGAAAAGCGGCAAGGTTCAGCCCATCGACGGCGAGGAAGCTTTTGCCCGTCTGAAAGCGAAGACTGAAGCGCAGCGCCACCGTTTGGAATGAGCGGATACGCGCTCCACCCGGCTGCTTACGACGATATCGACGACATACGAGGCTACATCGCGGATTTCAGCCCGGACGCTGCCGACCGGGTCGTAACCGAGATCTTCGATGCCTTCCGCGCTTTGGTTCCGTTTCCCAATCAGGGCCACAGGCGCACGGACCTTACAGGCAGCCCCCTTCGCTTCATCGCCGTGCGCGAATACCTGATTGCCTATGCGCCGGAGCAAACGCCGCTTTGGATCGTCGCGGTAATGCACGGCAGGCGCAACCCCCGAATCATGGCCGCGATCTTGCGCGGCAGAGAGTAAACGCCGCTTCGCGCCTGTATTTTTAGACCCGAGAGAATTTACTGGCCGGAGCGCCCGAATCCGGTTCAATCGTCGAGTGCACGGACTTGCAATGCTAACAGGTACTGCACCGGAAACTTGCGACATACTGAAGGGCCGTCCGCGAAGCGGGTTTACGGATTCATAAACGGGAGGCATAAGGCGACTATCGATGCTCGCCGTGGTTGAGCGCAGGACTTATTGACGCGCGCGCCGCAGGAGAAAATCGATCTCCAGCTGATTTGTGGCGAGGGCGGCGGCTTGCTCATAAGCCGCCGTTGCTTCGGAATGTCTGCCCAACCGCCTCAACAGATCGGCGCGGGCTGCGTGGGACAGATAATAGCGGTCCAGAGGGCCTGAACAGAGAGTTTCGATCCGCTTCAGACCTTCCTCGATTTTCCCGCTCATGGCAATCGCGACCGCTTCATTCAACAGTATTACCGGAGAGGGACTGATTCGGACAAGAGCTTCGTAAAGGGCGGCGATCTGGGGCCAGTCGGTTTCGGGCGAGGTGGCCGCCTGGGCGTGCAAGGCGGCGATTGCCGCCTGGATTTGATAGGGGCCGGGCCGTCCGAGGCTTAAGGTCTCTTCGACCAGCAATAGTCCTTCGCAGATCGCGGTCGCGATCCCAGAGCGAACGGTCCTGGTCCTCAAGGGTCACCAGTTGTCCGTCCGACGACACGGGCGTTGCGGCGTGAATCCTGGAGCAGCATCAAGGCCAGGAGTCCGATGTTCTCGGCTTCTCCGGGAAGCATCTCGAACAACAGGCGACCCAGACGAATCGCTTCGGCGCACAGATCCGCGCGAACGAGGCTTGTTCCGGAAGCGGCGGAGTAACCTGCGTTGAAGATCAGGTAGATCACGGCCTGCACAGCCGCGAGCCGTTCGGGAAGGCGCGCCGGCGAAGGCTCGTGATAAGGAATGCGTGCCTCTTGAATTTTCCGTTTGGCGCGCACCAGGCGTTGGGCGATCGTCGGTTCCGGCACGAGAAAGGCTTTGGCGATTTCGGGAGTCGAGAGGCCTCCGAGCGTGCGGAGGGTCAGGGCGATTTGCGCTTCCGGGATTGAGTGCGGGGTGGCAGCAGGTGAAGATGAGGCGCAACCGGTCGTCCGGGAAAGTGCATGGGGGATGGTTCGCCCTCGGTCTCGCCGGTCGGGCATGCAGGCCAGCGTTTCATAGAGCAACGAATCGTGCTTGCCGCGGCGTGTTTGCTCGCGCCGCGCGGCGTCGATCAGTTTCCGGTGCGCCGTGGTTGTGATCCAGGCGCCGGGGTTGTCTGGAATTCCTTTGACAGGCCAGGAGGCGAGCGCTGAGGCGAACGCCTCCTGCATTGCCTCCTCAGCCCTGTCGAAGGAGCCGGAGACGGCGATCAGACTTGCGATGATTCGACCCGATTCGCGGCGGAAGACGGTTTCAACCGAGAAATGGATGTCATCCATTTAACGCGGGAACGCGGCTCGGGTTCCGTTCGGAATCAGCGGGCCGGGGCACGGCGCGCAGGGGCCGGATTTCGATGCAGCCGGGGGCCCCGTGACACTCGGTCGGGATGCGGGCCGCCCAGTCGATGGCTTCGTCGAGATTCTCGCATTCGAGGATGTAATAGCCGGCGAGATGCTCTTTGGTTTCGGCGAATGGGCCGTCGGTTACGAGCGGTTTTCCGTTCTGTATGCGAACCGTGGTTGCGGTGCTGGTTGGAGCGAGGGGTTCGGCGCCGATCAGGATTCCCTTTTCCGCAGCGTCACTCATAACGCGCATGTGGCCGGAGCGGATACGCGCGGCTTCCTCGGGCGCGATGCCTTCAGCGGGTTCGGTCGAGTAGACCAGCATCATGTAGCGCATTTCGGCGTCTCCCTTTCTGAAATGATGGCACGATTAGCGGGCGGGAAAACCGGGGTCCACCTTCACTTCGAGGATCTGTTTGGCGTGACGCTCGGTATGGGCGGAAGCGGCGAGTATCCATTGATAACCGTCCATCACGGTGTACTCGCCCTTCGAGATGAATCTCAGCGGCGGCGCGTCCAGCACGTGATGGCGCAGGTCCGGTACCGTTTCCAGGCACTCGGCAAGACGCCGGGTGTTCGTCAGCAGGCGATTACGGGTGTCGCCGAGAGTGCAATCGCCGCTCGGATCGAGGAATTCGGGCGCGTTCGCTTTTGTGAGCCGGTTCGGAAACTGGTTTATTACGATCGCGTCAATAAGCTGAGCGTTGCGATCGGGCGGGGGCGGCGCGCCGGTCGGAAGGTGGTCCTTTACCATTGCGAGCACACGCTCCTGGACTACTACGATGTGCTCCAGAATTTTCGCTATGGACCAGCGATCAGGCGAGGGCTGAAAGTTCCATTGCGTCTCGGAGAGTCCGGCGACGGAGCCGAGGGCGGCGGCGCACGTTTGCGAGAGGTGCAGGTTGCCCTGCTCGACTTCGGATGGTGTCAGTGAGTTTTCGATGGCTACGGCGGACGTCGCCGAAACAGCTGTTTGCATGAGGTTTCTCCTTAATTTGCCGGTGGTCGTTTTGCGACCGCTTCGTGAGTACGACGCGCGGTTTTGCGGAAATCGACAACGATTCGGGAGATTTCTGCGCGTTGCCGCAGCGCCTTGCAGGCGGCAGGACAGGCTGAGAGCCTGCCCGGCAAGGGTGCCTGCCCCACCTGGCCCTGGGAAGGTTTTATCAGGGACAGCACGCTCGTCCAACGTGCGGTTTATTGGGTCTGAACGTACGCCACTGTTTCGGCGATCTCTCGTTGCAGGCCGGTGCCATCGGTGAAATCTGACAGATGGTGCAGAAGCTTTACCGTCCGGAGTGGGTAGTTTGCGCCGGGAGCGATGGTTTCCGGCTTTTCGAATGCGCCGTGGAGGATCGCAAGAACATTGCGGATTTCGTTGTTGGAGAGAGCGTTGGCGCCGATCAGGTCCGCGATTAATTCCGCGGTTTCATCTCCGCGGGCACCTCTTGATGACTGGAGCGAGACCGGACTCGCCGGTGGCTGGCTACCACCAATCAGGTATTGAAGGATGCCCATCTGGTACGCGTCCTGCGTTTCTTCAGCCGGGTGCTTAGGGATTAGTCTGCCATCCGGAGTTCGAAAAGAGCCGGACTCGGGCGGGCTTGAAAAAGTCTGGCGTCCCTCCGCGGTTTCGCAGGTCAGCGCCATGTGAAGACCGGTGGACAGCGTCATACCCTCTCCGCCCGGCAAACAGGGCGCATTCACCGAGAACTCGACCACGGGGCTCGCGAGCTTGCCGCCGACGGTCCAAACCTCTCTCCAGCCTCGAAAGTCTTTCTTGTCGAATTGACCGGCCGTTGACCACCTTCCGGCGCTGTCGGTGGACCCAATGATCGGGCCCCAATCGGTGAGGTTTTCCATGGTCGTTCTGACGCTTACCGGCTGGCCGGGCGCCCCGGTAACCAGGATTTCGAATCGGTCTCCGACCTCGAAGGTTCGGCTCGCGGGATGGGTCGTGTTGATGAGGCGAACAAGCGGATTTTGGGCTACCGCCGAAGTTGCGCCTATGAGGAGGAAGGCCAGGATCCGCATGGTTGTCTCGGGTTCATTCTACCTTGTCGAGGAACCAGCAGGATTAACGCAACTTTTCGGTTGCACATCGCACGCGCCGTTGCTAATATGCAACTGAAAGGTTGCTTGATGAATACAGATCGCATCGAGAAGAAGATTCTTTTGCATGCGCCGATGAAGCGTGTGTGGCGAGCGCTGGCGGATTCCACGGAATTCGGAAGCTGGTTCGGGATGAAGTTCGACGGTCCCTTTGTGGCGGGCCGTGCGCTTACCGGAAGGATCGCGGGTACGACCGTGGACCCGGAAGTCGCAAAGGCGCAGAAGGCACACGAAGGTCTTAAGTTCGAGATTATGGTTGAAACCGTGGATCCGGAACGGCTGTTGTCGTTCCGCTGGCATCCTCACGCTGTCGAGCGCAACGTCGATTACTCGGGCGAGCCCATGACACTCGTGGCTTTTGAGCTGAAGCAGGAGAAAGGAGGGTGTCCTTTTGACGGTCACCGAGTCGGGCTTCGATCAGATACCGCTGGAGCGCCGGGCGCACGGCTTTCGCAGCGAATGATGGCGGCTGGGGAATGGTGATCAAGCTGATCGCGGTATATCTGTCCGAGGATCGTCTTGCCGGTCACGCCATAAGTCAAAGGGCGAGGCGCTGCTTTTCGCGGCTCTGGGCGACGAGACGCGCCTGCTTCTTGTCTCGCGCCTGTGCGACCGGGGGCCGATGTCCATTACGCGGCTCGCGGAGGGTTCGATGGTTACCCGTCAGGGGATTACCAAACACCTCCGCGTCATGGAACGGGCACGTCTGGTCCACAGCGTGCGGCAGGGACGGGAGCGTGTATGGGAACTCGATCAGCGGCGCTTATCCGATGCGCGCCGCTATCTTGACTTGATTTCAGAGCAATGGGATCGGGCTTTGGCGCGTCTGCGGAAGTTCGTCGAGGAGTGATATGGATAGTGCGCGCATTGGTTATGTGATTCACATCGCGGCGACGCCCGAGGATTTGTGGGCGGCGCTGACGAGCCCTCTTGCGCTTGAAGTTAATTGGGGAGGATTCGCTCCGAGTGGACGATCGGTTCGGAAGTCGCCGAGGTCTCGAAATCGGGCGACGTTTTGTGGAAGGGGCAGGTGCTCCGCAGCGATGCCCCTCGGCTGCTTTCCTATACTTTCGATGTGACCGGCAGCGGTGAGGCGGCAAGTGAAGTCACCTTCGTGATCGACGCTCCGGCGTCAAAGATTACCGCGGGCGCGGCGGTTGTGCGGCTCACACTTACACACTCAGGGTTTGGAGACAACAGTAAGTTGTTCTCCGGTTGCGCGCGGGCCTGGCCGGAGATACTCAGTAGCGTTAAAAGCTATCTGGAAACTGGCCGCCCGCTTCCATTCGTCTGGAATCACTAACTTCGTGAGGGGACGGCGACCGGATTACGTTACGCTTTTTCGGGCGCGAACGGATCGAGCCGATATAAGCTTCGCGTCAACGGAGACGAGAGGACAATACTTGTGGTGGGAACGCCAAAACGCAGGAATTTCATTACGAGCTGCTCGAGTTCTTCGATGGATCCGACGAGGACTTTGATCATCAGAGCATCGCCGCCGGTGACATGGTGGCATTCGCGCACTTCTTCGCAGGTTTCGAGGAAGGTCACGAAGCGGCGATACTGCTCGCCGTCGCAGGCCATGCGGATGATTGCGGTGACGCTGAGACCGAGGCTGGACGGATCGATTTCAGCGCGATAGCCGCGGATTACGCCGGCTTCTTCGAGGTTCCGCAAGCGCTCGGAGGTTGCGGAGGGTGAGAGTCCGATGCGGCGGCCCAGTTCCGCGTAAGAAAGGCGCGCGTCTTTCTGGAGTTCGTCCAGAAGTTTTCGCGCTATGTCGTCTATGAGCGGGCTAAGTTCCCTTGGTCTTGGAATCACTTGTGTCTGGCGCGGGTGCATAGTTGTCTGGTCTCAAGGTAGTAAGTACTCGGATAAGAATTTGAAAATCACCGGCGAGAAGATCGCTGGCGCTACCGCTGATGTAAGGTTCCGCGCCGAGCTGGGCCTCGGCGGCAGGCCCGGGGGCCTGCCCCACGTTGGACGAGAAACTTGTTTCATCAGCCGTGCTCCTGGGTTGCGGAAGGCTGGAAACGGCAGTTCAGGCGGTAACGCGATGCCGGGTAGAGGAGCCGGGCGAAGGTTACGGCCGTGTTTCCGGACCATGTGCGGCGCGTCAGCAACAGACACGGTTCGTTTTTGCCGATTTTCAGTGTTTTCGCATCCGGCGCCCGGCATCACCGCGTCGACGGTGTGTTCGATCTCGTCGGCCGGAATTTCTGCGAGAAGGTACTCACCCGGCGTTTGACTTGTGAACGGCTGATTGAGAAAACGCGGCGCGCAGGCCGGGTTTACGTAGCGGTCTTCCAGTTGTACCGGAACGTCATTCTCATAATGAACACAAACCAGGTGGAAGACCGGCGCGCCGGTTCGCAATTCGAGCGCTTCGGCGGTCTCGGCTGCGGCCTTTTCTTTCGCCTTCAGGACGATAGACCAGTGGTAGCGGTGGCCGCGAGCGCGTATCTCGTCCCCGATGCGCGCGATCATGAGCAGCGTGGATGAGGGCCGCGGTTCGGCGACGAAGGTTCCCACGCCGGCGCGGCGCGTGAGTTCGCCTTCTGCCGACATTTCGCGCAGCGCGCGATTAACCGTCATGCGGGAGATGCCGAGGATGCGGACGAGATCGTTCTCCGAAGGAATGCGGTCGCCAGGCTTCCATTCGCCGGAGCGGGATTTCTGGCGGATGTACGCTTTCACCTGTTCATAGAGCGCAGCCGTTTGCTCCGTCAAGACCGGCATGAGAGGGGAGGCGGCCATTTCTTATCCCGCGACGCGTAATTGACAAAAATATCATATTCGGTCTATACCTGTATATACCGCATGACCGCAACGCACGCGTTTGTTGACGGCCTCCGACCTGAGATCCGGAATCTTCCGGCTTATAACTCGGGCCTCTCCGCCGAGTACGTCCGCGAACGATATGGCGTGAAAGAAGTTGCGAAGCTGGGAAGCAACGAGAATCCCTTCGGGGCAAGCCCGAAAGTAATCGCGGCTATTGCGGCGGCGGCTCCAGAGGCTGCGCTTTATCCCGATCCTGGTTCGAGCGCTCTGCGGTTGGCTTTATCGCGGCTGCTGGGCGTCGAGCCGGGGCGGATCGCTTTTGGAAACGGGTCGGAGGATCTGATTTCGGTGTGCGCGCACGCTTTCCTGAGCCCGGGCGATGAGATGGTTACGATGTCGCCTTCGTTCGGGCTGCATCCGATTTATGCGCAGGCGGCGGGGGCGGAGGTGCGGGCAGTGCGGGTAGGCTCCGATTACAAACTCGATATTGAGGATGTGTTGGCCGCGCTGACACCGCGAACACGCATGGTGATGTTCAGCAGCCCGTCCAACCCGGTGGGTACGACGATCACGGGAGACGATCTGGGGAGGCTGCTGGCCGCGCTCTCCGAGGGCACTCTTCTTGTTTTCGATGAGGCCTACTTTGAATACGCGGCTGTGTCGCCATCCTATCCCGAATTTCTTTCAATACTTGAAAAGTCTTCCGCTGCCTGGATTTTGCTGCGTACTTTTTCGAAGGCGTACGGCCTGGCGGGGTTGCGTGTGGGATACGGAGTAGCATCGGACGCATCCTTAATAGATGTGATCGACCGCGCGCGCACGCCGTTCAATGTGAACCGGCTGGCGCAGGCGGGAGCGTTGGCGGCGCTGGGCGAAGTGGATTACATGCGCGAGTGTGTTTCGCGTACGGTGGAAGAACGGGAACGCGTTCGGGCGGAGCTGGAGAAGGCTGGTTACTACGCCGCGCCGTCCGTGGCAAACTTTCTGTTTCTCGACGCTCGCGAAGATGCGGGCGAGTTGGCGGGGAGGCTGCTGCGGCACGGGGTTATTGTCAAGCCGTGGCGCGAGCCGGGTTTCAGCGGGCATGTGCGGGTGTCGATCGGATCGGCAGCCGCGAATAATCAGTTCCTTACGGCAATCGCAAGAGAAGCAAATGCAGACCGAACAAATCGAAAAAGTTGAAAGTATCGAATCGCGCCGCACGGATCCGTCAAGGAAGATTCGCGCGCCTCGCGGGTCGTCGCTGACGTGCAAGAACTGGCTGAGTGAAGCCGCTTTCCGCATGATCCAGAACAATCTGGATGACGAGGTGGCGGAGAATCCGCAGAGTCTGGTGGTTTATGGCGGGATCGGACGCGCGGCTCGAAATTGGGAGTGTTTCGATGAGATCCTTGCTCTGTTGAAGAAGCTTGAGGCGGATGAGACGCTGCTGGTGCAGTCGGGCAAGCCAGTGGGCGTGTTTCGGACTCATGCGGACGCGCCGCGGGTATTGATCGCAAATTCGAATCTGGTTCCGGCGTGGGCTACGTGGGAGAAGTTTCATGAGCTCGATCGCAAGGGCCTGATGATGTATGGCCAGATGACGGCGGGGAGCTGGATATATATCGGGTCGCAGGGAATCATTCAAGGCACTTACGAGACGTTCGCGGAGGCGGGTCGCAAGCATTACGGCGGCGATCTGGCGGGCCGTTGGATTCTGACGGCGGGCCTGGGAGGCATGGGCGGAGCTCAGCCGCTGGCCGCGACGTTCGCCGGCGCGGTATCGCTGGTGATCGAGTGCCAGCAGTCGCGCATCGATTTCCGGTTGCGTACGCGGTATCTGGATAAACAGGCGCGGGATGTCGATGACGCGCTGGAACTGGTGAAGTTTCACTGCGGGCGCCGGGATGCGATATCCATCGGGCTCCTGGGTAATGCGGCTGAGATCCTGCCGGAGCTGGTGAGGCGCGCTAAGGAAGGCGGCCTGCGGCCCGATCTGGTGACGGATCAGACGTCGGCGCATGATTTGATCAACGGTTATCTGCCGGTGGGATGGACGGTCGGCGAGTGGAAAGCAGCGATGCAGGATCCGGCGCGGCATGCCGATCTGCGCGAGCAGGCAGGGGAATCGTGCGCAGCTCACGTGCGGGCCATGCTGGAGTTCCATCAGATGGGCGTGCCGGTGGTGGATTACGGTAATAATATTCGGCAGGTCGCGCTTGAGCATGGGGTCTTGAACGCATTCGATTTTCCTGGGTTCGTGCCCGCTTATATCAGGCCTTTGTTCTGCGAAGGGAAGGGGCCGTTCCGGTGGGTGGCGCTTTCGGGCGATCCCGAAGATATTTATAAGACTGACGTGAAAATCAAGCAGTTGTTTCCGGAGAATCAGAAGGTTCAGCGGTGGCTGGATATGGCGCGGGAGCGGATTTCGTTTCAAGGCTTGCCTGCGCGCATCTGCTGGCTGGGATTGGGCGAGCGGCACCTGGCGGGCATGGCATTCAACGAAATGGTGCGGTCGGGGGAACTGAAAGCGCCGATCGTGATCGGGCGGGACCATCTGGATACCGGGTCGGTGGCGAGTCCGAATCGCGAGACCGAGTCGATGAGGGACGGATCGGACGCCGTTTCCGACTGGCCGCTGTTGAATGCGCTGCTGAGCACTTCGGGCGGCGCGACCTGGGTGAGTTTTCATCATGGCGGCGGCGTGGGGATGGGATTCTCGCAGCATGCGGGCGTGGTGATTGTCTGCGACGGGACTGACGCCGCGGCGAAGCGGTTGGAGCGCGTGCTGTTCAACGATCCGGCGACGGGCGTGATGCGGCATGCGGACGCGGGTTACGAACTAGCGAAGGAAACGGCGGCGAAGTTTGATTTGAAGCTTCCGCTGCTCAGTAATTAAGATCCGGGAACTGATTTCGAGTGGAGTTAATTGATACGAGCGCTTTGCCCGCCGTGGCATGGAAGAATGGCGGGGGCTCGACGCGTACCGTTGCGGTTTCGCCGGAGGGCGCTGGTTTCGATGACTTCGTGTGGCGGGTCAGTATTGCCGAGGTGGAGCAGTCCGGCGCGTTTTCGTCGTTCCCTGGGATTGACCGGACGATCCTGCTGCTGGATGGCGCGGGGATGGTGCTCGATGGGAGCGACGGCGTTGCGCATGCGTTGACGACGCCTTTCGAGCCTTACGCGTTCAGGGGCGAAGATGTGCTTGAGGCCCGGCTGGTGGATGGCATATCGCGCGACTTCAATGTGATGGTCCGGCGCGGACGCGTCAGGGGCGCGGTTCGCTTGTGGGATTGCGCGGATGCGGTGCAGTGTATGGGCGAGGCGTTGTTTTACTGCGCGCGCGGCGATTTCGAAGTTACAAGTGGTGGCGAGACGGCTTTGCTGTCCGCCGGTTGGGCAGGTGGCTTCTCCGTTGATGGCGCGACCGTGCGAGTCGTTCCGAAAGCATCGAATGCCGTATTGATCGGAGCGTTTTTCGAAAGCGAGGAAGCAGCATGAAGAGAGCGAAATTGATCGCCGCGATTGCGATGTGCGCCGCGGCAACAACGGTTTGGGCGCAGGATACGGCGGCGCCTCCCGCGCAGGCACCGCGTCCGGGCAGAGGCCGCGGGCCTTCGCCGGTGCTTACGATGAAGCGTCCCATCGAGATGCGCGATACGGTGTGGATCGAAGATATGACGCTGCTCGAAGTGCGGGATTCCCTGGCGGCGGGGAAGACGACGGCTATGATCTTCGCGGGCGGCATGGAGGATAACGGTCCTTATATCGCGGTCAGCCAGCACGACAGCACCGTGAAAGGGATGTGCGACGTGATCGCGCGCAAGCTCGGCAATGCGTTGTGCGCTCCGATTGCGGCCCTCGCGCCGGCGAATCCGGAAAAGGCATCGAGTCCTGGAAGCGTTTCGATTACGGCGGAGACATTCAAGGCTGTTCTGATGGATGAGGCGACCAGCCTGAAGTCCGAGGGATTCAAGAACATTCTGTTCATGGTGGACCATGGGTCGGACGCGAAGCCGGCGGAAGAGGCGGCGAAGGAGCTCGCCGCGAAGTGGGAAGGGTCGGGGACGGCCGCTTACTATATTTCCGAGTATTACAACGATAAGGCGCTGGTGAAGTTCGAGCAGGATGAACTGGGAGTTCACGAAAAGACCGATGGCGTGCACTATCACGACGATTACCCCTACGCGGTGGTCTCGCTGGTGATCAATCCGGAAGACGTGCGCATGCCCGAGCGGAAGAAGGTGAACTTAACCACGGTCAACGGATACGATCTGGCAACACCTAAGGCCGTCTCGGACGGGAAGCGGCTCATGGAATTCCGCGCGAATAACACGGTGGCGGCAATTCAGAAACTGATTCCGCCGAAGTAATTTAAACCGGCGACAAGATCGCCGGTCCCACCGGTCAGGAGAGGTCCGGGTGCTTGAGGTGCCAGTCTGTCGCCGTTTGATATGCGTGGGCAAGCGCTAGCATCCGGGCCTCGCCGTAGATTTTTCCGATGAAGGTGACGCTGGTGGGCCGGCCTTCGGCGTTGAGTCCGTTGCGGACGACGATGCCGGGATGGCCTGTCAGATTTGTTAACGATGTGTTGAGGTTCAGGACGCTGCCGGGGTTCCGGGAGCGGCTGGATGTTATGGGCGCGAGGTAAACGTCAATATCGGCGAGCGCGCGGTCCATGGCTTCCATCAATAGAGTGCGTGCGCGTGCAGCCTGAATGTATTCGACCGCCGGAACGAAACGGTCGGCGCGGTAGAGGTTCGCGTCCGAGCCCTTCCCCTGACGGACGAGGAGGTCGTCGCGGTTGCTCCTCGTGAGATCGTCGAAAGCCGCCGCGAATTCGGCTTCCATAATTCCCATAATGCTGCGAATCGGGAAGTCGGGGAGTTCGATCGGTTTGAGAGTTACGCCCATCGAGCGGAGTTTTTCGAGCATTGCGGCATCGTTTGCTTTCTCCTCCGGCACGGTACGCTCTTCGTCGAAGGCGGTCTTCACGTAGCCGACGCGGAGTTGTTTCATGTCAAGAGTTGCGTCCCAGTTGAAGGGTACGTCGGTGACGGTAAGATCCTTTCCGTCCTGGCCTTGCAGCGCGTTAAGCACGAGCGCGCAGTCTTCGACGCTTCGGCAGAGCGGGCCCGCTTTATCCAGACTCCAGGCGAGGGTCATGACGCCATAGCGGCTTACGCGTCCGTAAGTGGTCCGCATCCCGTAGACGCCGCAACGAGTGGAGGGCCCAACGATCGAGCCGCCTGTCTCGGTGCCGATCGCGAATCCGACACAGCCGGCGGCGGTGGCCGAGGCCGGTCCCGCGGAAGATCCGCTCGATCCCTCGGCGGGGTTCCATGGATTCTTCGTCTGGCCTCCGAACCAGCGGTCTCCGCCGGCAAGTTCTCCGCTGCTTAGTTTGGCGACGAGAACCGCGCCCGCGTCTTCGAGGCGCTGGACGATAGTGGCGTCGTAGTCGAAGCTCTGATCTTTGAAGGGCGCGGCGCCCCAGGTGGTTTTGTAACCTCTCTTCGAAATGAGATCCTTCGCGCCCCAGGGGATGCCGTGCAGCGGACCGCGATATTTGCCCGCGGCGATCTCTTTATCGGCCTGGCGCGCCTGAGTCATAGCGAGATCTTCCGTCAGGGTGATGACAAATTTCAATTTATCGTCGTAGCGTTTCAGCCGCGCGAGATACATCCCGGTCAATTCGACTGAGCTGACCTGACGGGTCCGAATTAATTGAGCCAGTTGAGTTACCGGCCAGAACGCGGCGTCTTCGAGATTTGCGGGACGTTTGACCGCGGGCTGGCGGCTCATCTTCATCGGGCGGCGCGCCATGTCAAACTTCATGCCGGGAATGACGGGGCTGAATCGAAGGGAAGACGCGACGCTGTTTTCGAGAGGCAGCGCGCGGATTTTTTCGTAATCGGTCAGGTGACGATTCACGTCGTCGATCAGAAGCAGCCGCTCTTCGTCGGTGAAGTTGAGGCCGGCGATAACCTCCGCCGATTTCAGCATTTCGAGCGTGATCTTTGGTGGTGGGCTCGAGACATTCTGTGCCGCTTGCGCCCAGAGAACGCCCGGCAGCAGGGTGGACGACAATCCAGCGCCGGTGAAGTATGCGAGGAAACGGCGGCGGGCTTCGGAAACTTCAGAAGGGTTTGACGGCATGGGGCAGGAATCTCCGGTTGATCTTCGCAATCACGACATAATTCGGATCGACCATCTCCGCCACGTGTATCTCGGCGGTTTTCGAGAGTAACTCGTAGGCGTCGAGATCGGATAAGTTGTAGTCTTCGCGCATCCAGTGAACTAACTCGGTAAATGAAATGCGAAGCGCGTCGTCGAGGGGACGGTAAATGCCCGCCGCCATGATGTAGTCCTGATTCTCGAACCGCGGCCACTGAATGGTTTTGTGTTTGATGACGCTCACCTGGAATCGGACCCGCGTCGACACTTCGATCGCTGTGCCCGCGATTTCGCCGTCGCCCATTGCGGCATGTCCGTCCCCAAGAAACAAAAGAGCGCCCGTGACGTTGACCGGCAGGTAGAGCGTGTTACCGACGCTTGCCTCCGAAGCGTCCATATTTCCGCCGAATTCGGCGGGTACGATGGAACTGCGCGCTTCACCGCCCGCCGGCGCAACACCCACGCAGCCCATGAAAGGATGCAGTGGAATTTTAACCGAGAAGTTCGAATTTTTGGCGCGGAACAATGCGGTATTTGTGGTTTTGTCGATCGGGTAAGTCCAGGATTGCTTCGGGATTTGAGGCCCGAGCATCGGGGTATACGGGTTACTGTTGATCGCGCCGCCGAAGGAAGGATCGATATCGCCGAAGCCCTCGTTGCCGTCAACATCCATGGACAGGAATCGGATGGCCAGCGTGTCGCCCGGCTCGGCTCCTTTCACGAAAAAGGGGCCCGTGAGGGCGTTAAAGCCCAGAGCCTTGTAACCCGCAGCTATGATTGCCTTGCCATCGGAGTCTACGGTGTTTGTTTCGATGGTATCTCCGGAATTAACGGTTGCGACCGGCGGGAACACTCCGAAGTCGTATTTCAACTCGGACATTTTCAGCGGATAACGCACGATGGCGCCGGGACTGGCCGCGGCGGCGACCGCTTCGACCGATCGGGAAGCCGGAGCGCGCGAGCACCCGATCAGAAGGGAGAGCAGGAAAGGGAAGGCGATGTTAATCGGACGCATTGACGGGCATCTCGGAAGCAGGTGTGAGCTTCACCTTTGTGGCTGCGCGTTCCATCGCCGCGGATCGCAGCATCATCACGGCCGTATAGAGCACCACGGCGATTACCAGCCATTTTACGGTTCCCAGCGGCAGGGAGCGTACAAGAAACGCAGCCAGCAGCACGCCTGGGATGCCGCCGAGAGTAAGTCCGAGGGATGTTCTGAAATTGTAAGCGCCTCGTTTGATAAACGGGATGCTGGCCACGGGCCCGAGGAATGCAACCGAACCCATCATGATGGGAAACGCGGCCTTCGCATTCATTCCCAACAGAAAGATCACCATCATGCAGGGAGCGAAGAACCCAATGCCCAGGGTCATCAGGGCTCCAAGGACGAGATTCGCTGCGACCGCGATCAGCAGCTTCGTGCCCGTGAGGCCGAGTTTGTCACCGCCGCCGGGCAAGACGTTCAGTTGTGTGGCAAGGCCAAAACCCGCGGTGGCGAGGAGAGCGAGGCCCATGCCGATTTGAATCTTGCGGCGGGGCCAGCGGGAAACCACGCCCGCTCCGAGCCACGCGCCTACCACGGACGCCGCGATCATCGAGATGAGTGTGGTAACTTCGACATCGACCACGGCAATGTATATGAAGGCCTCGGTGACTCCGGGAATGGTTGCGGCGGCATTGAGGGTACCTGGTATCTGTTCATCCTTTACAAGACCGAATAGTTTGAAACAGGCGCTCATCGTCGCGAAAGAGCCGATGCCCAGCGTGTCGAGGAAGTTAATGCCGAGACCGAGCAGGTAATCGATGGGTTTGGGCGCTTCGAGTTTACCGGGCGATTTGCGGGCCTCGAGAATCCATATAAGGATAAAGCCGCCCGTGAATATCCCTAACGCGATAAACAGAGCGGCTTTCATACGTCAAATGTCTCCTGACTTACTCTAGTGGCTGCTTACAACGGAGAGCAACGCTCCGTTGAAGAACACCGGCGACGAGATCGCCGGCGCTACCGGCTGACGTAAACTTCCGCGCCGGGCGGAAGCCCGGCGGCAGGCCCGAAGGCCTGCCCCACACCGGCTGCGTAGCGTCTTCATCCGCTTTGGCGGCCCGCAGGGCCATTGTGACTCCCTCACGTTCGCGGCTCGGAATCGTATACGTTGAATCGCACGGATTTACCGAACCGCGCGCGTGAGCAAACGATAATGACGCTAGAACTCATAGCGCATCGAGAACTGGAAGACGCGGGGCGTCCCGATCGTCTGCGTGTACTGGCCGAATTTATTCTGGTTCGCGATGTTGAGATTGGCGCCCATCGGATCGAAACGAACGGAGTTCGAGACGTTGAAAGCCTCGGCGCGAACGATGAGTGAGTGCGGCTGATCGTGGAAGTTGAACAGGTGGAAAGTCTTGTTGACTCCCAGATCGATGCTGAACGGCCCCTGCCCGCGGATTCCGTTGCGTTGTCCGGTCTGGCCGGCGGGCGTCTGAGAATACGCGATATAGGCGAGATTTGGATTGTTAAAGATGTTTGGTCCACCGGCTTGTCCGGGGGTGGCCGAGGGCGCGTTGCTCGACGTGGTGTAGCTGGGCACGATCCCGGTTTGGGTCGCATAACCGGAAGAGTTCCACTCAGTCGGATATACGCCGCCATTGCTGACGCTCAGCGGTAACCCGCTCGCGAGAGTGAGCACTGTAGTAAGCTGCCATCCCCCGATTACGCCGTTTACAAATTTGTTCGAGGTATTCAGGAGCGCTTTGCCCTGGCCAAACGGGAGGCCAAAAACCCCGAGGGCGCTGACCAGATGGGTGATGTCATAATCACAGACACTTTTGTTCTGATTCTGATCGTAGGGATTGAGAATGAACCCTCTGCTCGAACCGCTGCTCTCCGGATAGGAACCGAGATCGATACATTTGGAGTATGTGTAATTGAAATCGAACTGAACGTCGTGACTATAGGTCTTGCGCAGAGTGAGATGGAGTCCGTTGTAGTTACCGTTCGCAATGGAACGGAAGCCCACAAGGGCGGCAAACTGGCTGTTAAACATGCTGTTGCCGCCCAAGTCTGTTGCAGGGCAGCTGCGTGGAAGTGAGCGTACCGCCGGCGTTACAACCGGAGAAAGGGGCGCCCGCCGCGGCTGAAGCGGAGATGGGATTATCCACGGCGAGCAGCGCCGTTGTCCAGTCTCCCGTGTGTTTGGAGTAGGCATCCTTGTAGATGTTCTGGGTAGCCGAGAGACCGTTGCCCGCGGCCGTCGGCCAGTAGATCCTGCCAGAAAGGAATGTTCGGAACGCTGGTCACCGGGGCCTTCGCATAGACATAAGTGGCCAGAGCGGCGACGGCCTGGTAATAACTCATGCCTGAGGCCGGATCAACCAGATTTGTCGGCGTAGCCATGTCTTCACCGATCAGCGATCGGTGAGAAAGACGATTCACATAAGACGCCTCGAATACAAAACCGCCCTTAAGCTGCCGCTGAATACTGACATCCATATTCTGCGTGTAAGGCGACTTCAACTGATCGTCGAGCGTCGTCGCCTGAGCGAGGCCGCCGGGGGCTGGAGTTTGCGGAAACCCCGCCACAGGCGCGGGGGGAAAGATACTGAGTGGCACATTGTAAAAGCCTGTGAAACGCGGAGAGTTTCCGATCGACTGGCCCGGTCCGGATTGAACCGAATTGGAGAAGCCGACCGCCGCGCTTAACTGCTTCTCGAGACCTTCGCCGAACGCGTCGTAGTAGATGCCCCATCCGAAGCGGATGGAGGTCTTATCTGGTCCGCCAAACAGGAATCTCGAGAGCCCCGAGTTGCCCTGAGGAGACCAGGCCATGGCAAACCGCGGCGCCCAATCCGTGTGGAACGGATAAATACCTCGGCCCGTCACGCTGGCAAGATCGTACGAAATATTTCCCGCCAGAGCCTGCGACTGGCCACTGGCGGCGAGACCGATGCGGTTGGCCAGCCAGTTCGCCGTGGGAACACTGGAATCGATGTTATAGCCGTTGGTTTCTGTGATTGCGGGATTCAAGCCGAGGCGCAAGCCGGCGGACACAGTGAGTCCCGGCAATACCTTCCAGGTATCCTGCACGTAAGTATCGTAGTGCCGCTCCGCAAATGAGCGCGGCACGATAGCGCCCTGCGGGAGCGCGGCGCCCGCGAGGTTATAGTTGGTCTTCAGAATATTCTTGGTAAGGTCGCCGATCAGCGTAGCTATATTCTGGATCGTCGTGTTACTGATCTTCGCATCCGCGGGAAGCAGCGAATCGCCGTCGCCGGCAAGATAGAGGCCGTCTCCATTGGCTGTGCTGAATGAGTTCTGGTTTGTGCTGTAGTCATTGGTGACCAGGAGAATATCCACGCCGAAGCTGATGGTATGAGCGCCTCTGGTCCAGACCATATTGTCGTGAAAGTTGTTCACGGGAATGAGATTGACGCTGGCGGTTGTCGTGCCATACAGAGTACTGATGGAGGCGTAGGAGGGATCGGCGTAGGAATTCGCAAGAACGCCCGTTGTCTGGACGCCCTCGCGCGTAAATCCATAGCGAAAGGTATTGATCAACGAAGGAGTCAGGACGGTGGTGATGCCGGTTGCGATTCCCTTGCTGTTATCGAGATAAACGCCATTCGCCGGTTGGCCCGGAAACTGTGGCGCCTGATTGGCATAGTTATCGTTCTGCAGGTTGCCGCGCAGGAAGATCGTATTTTTCGAGTTGAGATTGTAGTCGAGCTTCGCGATGTAAGTGTTGAAGCGCAACGGCTCACTGGCATTGAACCGATAACCGGCCGTGTTTACGCCATCGCCTGTATTGAAGGCGTTCGGAAGAGGAAACTGCTGAAGGTAGGAGAGAACCGCCGGACTCGCGCCGATCCCGGCGGGATCTACTGCCTGAATCTCCGCCGGGGTCATGACTCCCTCAGTCCCATGAGTGGTCCCGTACAGCACTTCGCCTGCACGGAACGTGGAAGTGGGAACGGTTCGAAGTATCGTAGCCGCGCTCGCATCCTTGCGGCCTTCGTAATTTCCGAAATAGAATAACTTATCCTTCTTGATCGGTCCACCCACAGAGGCTCCATAGACGTTGCGGTTGAGCTGCGGGCGCGGCACGCCTGCCGAGTTATTGAAAAAACTATTGGCGCTGGTGTCGGTATTCCGCAGGTATTCATAAGCGGAACCGTGCACCGTATTTGTGCCGCCTTTGGTAACGAGCGACACCTGCGCGCCGGAGCTGTGCCCGTATTCAGCCCCCGCATTCGTAGTGGTGGTACGGAATTCCTGAACGGAGTCGAGAGAAACGCGCAGCACGCTGGTAAACGAAGCCCGATTTTGCTGGTCGTTGACATCCACGCCATCGAGCGTAACGTTACCCTGGTCCGATTTGCCTCCGTTGACGGCCCCGCTGCGGTAGTCGTTTAGTGCGCCTGGATTCGGCTCTCCCAGATAAACCACGCCCGACTGAATGGCCAGCAGGCCGACAACATTGCGCGATTCGAAAGGCAATTGCGTGATGATGTGCCCCGCAATCGCATTTCCGATTGAAGCGTCGTCTTCATTGACCTGGGTTGTGTCCGCGCTAACCGAGACGGTACTCGCAACCGAACCCACTTTTTCGAAAGTCAAATCGATGGTGGCCGGAGTATTTACGAGTAACTGTACCTTATCAATAGTAAGATCTCCGAACCCCGGCGCCTTCGCGATCATTTGATAGGTGCCCGGCTGGACCTGCGAGAACGAATACCGTCCGGAGGAATCAGATACGCCCGCGCGTTGAGCGCCGGTATCCATATTAGTCAACAGCACCTGAGCCGCGGGGATAACGGCGCCGGAAGGATCTTTCACCGTTCCGCCTACCGAAGTAAGTCCCTGCCCGAACATCGTCATCGCCAGGCAAAGAGTTACAAACGTCGCCCGAATGATTCTTTCCATCACACTACTCCCTTTCAGCTGATGCCCCTTTGTTCGACAGGGCACGCTAAGAATATTCAAGAATGCGAATGGCCAGGAAAATTGCAACAGGGCGACGAAGCAAATCGCTTCGCTCTAACCGCATCGGGGCGATTGATAATAAATGCACGGGCACCAATGCCGTGCAAGGCCAGAGAAGCTAATTCAAACTTTTGTTAGAAGCCATTGTAACGTATGCGACCCCGCCTTCGGAACCTCGAATCAATCGAATATCATCTTCGCTGAAATCGACTCGATTGGAAGCGATCGTTTTTGCAATGAAATCAATCGTGCGGTCGCAGTATCGGCATTGGCCGCCGTTTGCCGAAGACGAGCGTCACGACGCATCGCAGCTCTCCGAACGCCATCAGCGGCCCGATTACCTTCAATAATACGTCTTCGTCCATGCGCCGGACCCTTCCCGGCAGTGCGTGCCTGCAGACGGCCGATGCGACCGCGCAAGCGGCGCATCGCGACGCTCGGACGCTGCCGGCAGGCGGCGGGCTTTCTCGCGAAAACACCGGTTAAAAGTGCGGATCTCACCTATTTCCGCGCTTTCCGTCAGCCATCATAGTGAAAATCGGCGCGAAAACACTGCTTTGTCGCTTCCTGATTTGCCCCGGGGTCCGCTATTCTGGGCCAAGACCGGATCGTATGATCACCCCTCTCGAAGTTGCCGGCCAGCCCTTTACCCTGGAACAGATTCAGCAGATCGCGGAGGGATCTCTCGAACCTTCGTTATCCCATGCCGCAAGGATTCGGATCGAATCCGCACGCGCGGTGGTAGATAAACTTCTGCGGGAGAAGAAGACCGTATATGGCGTCAATACCGGCTTCGGAAAACTCGCCGATGTCCACATTCCCGCCTGCGAGCTCGATCAGTTGCAGGTAAACCTGGTCCGCAGTCACGCCGCCGGTCTCGGGAATCCCCTTACGGAGGGCGAGACGCGCGCGCTCATGCTGCTGCGAGCGAACGTTCTGGCCACGGGCTATAGCGGATGCCGGCCGGTACTGGTCGACACGCTGTTCAAAATGTTGTCGCGCGGCGTATCGCCCCGCATACCGGAAAAAGGCTCGGTGGGAGCCAGCGGCGATCTGGCGCCGCTCGCCCATCTGGCGCTGGCGATGCTCGGGGAAGGCCAGAGTTTCTATAAGGGTCAGTGGATGCCCAGCATTGAAGCCCTGCGCGCCACCGATATCGAGCCCGTGCGTCTAGCGGCAAAGGAAGGCCTGGCGTTGCTGAACGGCACGCAGGCTATGGTCGCCGTCGGAGCACTGGCGCTGCTACGGGCCGAGCGGGTCGTAAAGCTGGCCGACCTTGCGGGAGCCATGTCTCTCGAGGCACTGCTCGGGACACCGGTGGCGTTCGATTCACGCATTCATGCGGCGCGTCCCCATGCCGGACAGCGCAACGCTGCAGCACATCTCCTCGACCTGCTGGACAACAGCGAGCTGCGCGATTCGCATCTGCACAACGATCCTCGCGTGCAGGACGCTTACTGCCTTCGCTGTATGCCGCAGGTTCATGGCGCGGTGCGGATGGCGCTGTCGCACGCGCGTGAAACGGTAGAGATCGAAAGCGGCTCGGCGACCGAC
This sequence comes from Terriglobia bacterium, assembly GCA_963831795.1. GTDB lineage: Bacteria > Acidobacteriota > Terriglobia > Bryobacterales > Bryobacteraceae > BOG-234. The sequence goes on from CAWHSB010000016.1 coordinate 101,542, forward strand.
AACCCTCTCGTCTTCGCCGACGCCGAAGAGATCCTGAGCGGTGGCAACTTTCACGGCGCCCCGCTCTCGTACGTTTACGATTACACCGCCATCGCCCTCACGGACCTGATGAGCATCACGGAGCGCCGCATCGACCGGCTGATCAATCCCGATCTGAACGACGGATTGCCTCCGTTTCTGAGCGCCCAGCCCGGCCTTTCCTCGGGCTATATGATCGCCCATGTCTGCGCCGCGGCTCTGCTGAACGAGTCGAAAGTGCTGGCTCATCCGGCGAGCGTGGACAGCGTGCCGACGTCCGGAGGCAAGGAAGACCACGTATCGATGGGTATGACGTCCGCTCTGAAGTTTCGCCAGATCGTCGAGAATGCGGAATACGCGCTGGCGATCGAACTGATCACGGCCGCCGAGGGCATCGATTACCGGAGGCCCCTCCGTTCTTCGCGCAAAATCGAGAAGGCGCACGAGATCGTGCGGGCAATCGTTCCCCGATTGACCGTGGACCGCCCGCCGTCCGACGATATGGAGGCGTTAAAGAAGGCGATCCGGCAAGGGCAATTCGATGAATTTGCCCAGTGATGGCCCGCTTGCCGTCATAAATTGCGGGGAGCTCGTTACCCTGTCCGGGCCGCCGCGCCCCCGTATCCGGGGCGAGATGAGGGAACTCTCGATCCTGCACAACGCCGCCATGCTCGTGCGAGAAGGCAGAATCGAGCGTATCGGTTCCCAGACGGAAATCGCGTCCGGCATTACGTCCGATTATCAGATTGTCGATGCAGGCGGGCGCTCGGTGTTGCCCGGTTTTGTCGATGCCCACACTCATCCGGTCTTCGGCGGCAATCGCGTCGACGAGTATGAGCTGCGCGCCGGCGGCGCTACCTACGAACAGATCGCGGCTTCAGGCGGCGGAATCCGTTCCACGGTTCGCAAGACGCGCGCCGCATCCGAAGACGAGCTGTTTGAGCAGGCGTTGCGCCGCAGCTGGTGGTTCACTCGCGTGGGCACCACAACGATCGAAGCCAAATCCGGCTATGGCCTTACGCTCGAATCTGAACTACGCATGCTGCGCGTGATTCGACGGCTGAGCCTGGAAGGCCATCTGGGCGTAGTCCCGACATTCCTGGGCGCGCATGAGGTGCCGGACGAGTTCAGGGGCAGGACCGACGACTACGTCGAACTGGTGATCGGCGAGATGCTCCCCGCCGTTACGGGATGTAAACTCGCCGACTATTGCGACGTATTCTGCGAACCCAAAATATTTAATGCCGCGGCTGCTTCACGCATACTCGGGGCCGCCCGGCAGCTGGGTCTCGGGATTCGCGTTCATGCGGATCAGCTCTCCCGTTCGGGCGCTGCCGAGGTTGCCGCAGAGGCAGGCGCCGCAACGGCCGACCATCTCGAACAGATCGACGTGAAGGGCATTGAAGCGCTGAGTCGCGCTCAGGTTCAGCCGGTACTGCTTCCGGCTTCGGTCTACACGCTGGGATCGAAGCGATTCGCGCCCGCCCGCGCGATGATCGATGCGGGCCTTGCGGTGGTGCTTGCCACGGATTTTAATCCGGGAAGTTCTCCGACGCCATCCATACCCTTCATCCTCTCTCTTGCCTGTACGCAAACCCGGATGACGCCCGCTGAGGCGCTGACGGCCGCCACCATCAATGCCGCTTACAGTCTGGGGAGAGGCGATTCGATCGGTTCTCTGGAGCCTGGAAAGCAGGCCGATTTCGTGATTCACGATTGCCGCGATTACCGTGAGATACCTTATTTCGCCGGGATCGAACCGGCGCTCGAAACGTTTGTGAGAGGCCGCATGGTCTATTCCCGGCGAATGTCATGACGGGGGGATCCGATCGGGGCTGGCTTCCGGACTACATCTTCCGCGATGGACATTTCCAAAGCGGAGTGGCGATGTTCGCGGACTTGCAGGGCCGCATCACGCGTTTTTCCGATACGCCGGAAGACATCCGCGAGGCGCGTCGTTTGCCCAATCGCGCTCTCCTGCCCGGGCTCGTCAACGTCCATTCGCATTCGTTTCAACGGGCAATTCGAGGACGCACCGAACGGCGCACGGGCATGGGCCGCGACACGTTCTGGACATGGCGCGAAGCAATGTATCATGCGGCGAAATGCCTCTCGCCCGAGGATATCCGTGATGTGGCGCGAATGGCGTTCCTCGAGATGCTCGCTTCAGGCATTACGGCGGTCGGAGAGTTTCACTACCTTCACCATCAACCCGACGGCGTCCCCTACGAGGATCGGAATCTCCTGGCGAAGCAGGTCGTTTCCGCTGCGCGATCGGCCGGCCTGCGCATCGCTCTCCTGCGAACGGCTTATGTTCGCGCCGGTTGGCGGAAGGAACCGAATCCTGGGCAGGCGCGGTTTATCACGCCGGACGCGGAAGATTTCATCGGCGACACCAACGCTCTAAGCGGCTGGCTGGCAAATGACTCGGACCCGAGCACAGCATGGGTGGGAATCGCACCGCACAGCGTTCGGGCCGTGCCCCTGCCCTGGCTGCGCGAGATCGTGAGCTGGGCCCGCACCCAGGGTCTTAAGATCCACATGCACGTCTCGGAGCAACCCGCTGAAATTGAAGCCTGCGAGGCCGAATATGGTGTCAGCCCGATCGAACTGCTGCATCGGAATGAAGTCCTTGCCTCTGACTTCACCGGGATTCACGCAATCCACATCAGCGCGGCGGAGATTGGTTACCTCGCCGAATCGAAGGCGCGAATCGGGGCGTGTCCCACGACTGAACGCAATCTCGGCGACGGGATCGGCCCGGCGCAGGAATGGTCCGCGGCGGGCGTTCCCACGTGTTTCGGCAGCGACAGCAACGCACAGATCGATCTGCTCGAAGACGCGCGCGAATTCGAATACCATCTGCGGTTGAAAAATCTGGAACGGGCGGCTCTGGCGCCGGATCTCACGGCGGAAGGGCTGGCGAAGCGTTTGTTCGAATGCGCAACAGCAGCGGGAGCAGATAGCCTGGGTGGCCCGGATGGGAGGCTGGTGGAGGGCCGCGCGGCGGATTTTTTCACTGTTGATTTGAGCGACCTCTCGATTGCGGGGGCCGATCAGTCCTCGCTTCTGAGTCACATCGTATTCGCGGGGGAAAAGTCCGCCATCCGCGACGTCTATGTAAGTGGCCGGCCGGTTATCGAAGATGGCCGCCATCCCCTTGAGGAAGAGATCGTGGAGCGATTCGCGAAAGTGCAAAAGAAACTTTGGAATTCCTGACCAGATGCCCGACCAGAGAAAAGATGTAAAGCAGTTTTTGATGGATCTGGTGGCGATCCCCTCCGTTTCGCCGATGACGAACCAGCCGGTGATTGAGTACGTGACACGGCATCTGGACCCGCGTTACTGGAAAGTGCAGCCGCACTCTTACACCGACCCGGCCGGGACGCCGAAGACGAACCTGGTCGCCATATCCGGAAACGCGGTCGACAATCGCGCTGAACTGACTTTCGTGTGCCACACCGACACCGTTCCGTTCGAACCGGAATGGACGGAAGCGGTCCATCCCGTAATTCGCGACGGGCGGCTCTATGGCCGCGGAAGCTGCGACGTAAAGGGCTTCCTGGCTTGCGCGCTGGCGGCGCTTGCGGACGTTGATTTGAGTTCCCTCGCCCGACCGGTCGCGCTGGTTCTGACGGCCGATGAGGAAGTCGGGTGCGTCGGCGCGAAAAACCTGGCGGCGACGAAGGCATTTTCGACCCGTTTCATGATCATCGGTGAGCCGACCGGGCTACGGCCGATTCGCGCCGGCAAGGGATACGGCCTGGCTATGATTACGCTTCGCGGAAGAGAAGCTCATAGCGCCTTTCCCGCCGAAGGCCGATCGGCCATCTACGATGCCGCGCGAGTGCTTCTCCTCCTCGAGCAGCTCGCAGAAGAACTGAAGGCGCAACAGGACCCGACCTTCGACCCGCCGTTCACTACGCTGAATGCGGGTGTGATCGCAGGGGGTACTGCGAAAAATATTGTTCCCGGCGAATGCCGCATAACCGTCGAGTGGCGGCCAATCCCGGGGGAAGCCAGGAACCGGGTTCCGGATCTCCTTCACGGTCTGCTCGCACGGGCCGCGGAGGCGACGCCGGGAATGCAGGCGAGCCTTGAAATAAGTCGGATCGACCCGGCATTCGCACCCTCCCCCACGCATCAAATCGCGAGCATCCTATCGGAGATGACCGGCAACGAGGCGGCAACTATCGCATTCGGCTCGGAGGCCGCGCATTTCCGTGAACTCACCGGCGAAGCCGTGGTGTTCGGCCCGGGAAATATGACCGTGGCCCATAAAAGCGGTGAGTTCGTGCCGGTGGCTGAACTGGAGCGCTGTACGGACTACCTGCGGACGGCCATCGGAAAGGTTTGTCAGGCGGGTTGACCAGGGCGTTTTCGCAAATGCTGTAGAATTCGCTCCGTCGAAGACGCGGTTGGCAGGGTTACCGGCGACGAGATCGCCGGCGCTACCGGCAGGACGTAACGCTCCGCGCCGAGCGGAAGCTCGGCGGCAGCGCCGAAGCGCTGGCCCCACATACCCTGCGTGGTGTCTTCATTCCTTTTGGCGGCCCCGCCGCGGGCCATGGAACACTCCCTTCTGGTCGCGGCTCGGAATCCGATTTCGGCCGGCGGACGATATCAAGAGCGGAAACCGCCTCCGGACACGTTAGAACCGTTGTGTGGAAACTGTGAAAATGCTCTAAACCCGAATGTCAATCGACCGGCGTCTTAGCGATAAGGTTCCGCTGAATCGCGAAACGCACCAGGGCGGCGACTCCATCGACTTCGAGCTTGCGGAGGATGTTTGACCGGTGCGTGTCGACTGTCTTCGGACTCAAGTCAAGTCGCCTTGCAATGTCTTTCGGCCGCACCCCTTCGACGAGCAGCGAGAAGATCTCCAACTCGCGCTTGCTGAGATGTGAGACCGGGTTATCCTCCTGTTCGCCTTGTTTGTCCGCGGGTTCGCGGCGGATCAGGGGTGTAAGATACTCTTCCCCCGCGAGAACAGAATGGATTGCGTCGAACAGATGATCAGCCGGTCCGTCCTTCAAGAGATAACCGCTGGCTCCGCAGTAAAAAGCCTCGCGAACCGCGTGCTCGTCCCGATTGGTCGAAAGGACCAGTATCCTCGTTTCCGACTTCGCGACCCTCAGGCGGCGAATTACCTCAAGCCCGTTCACAGTGGGCAGATTCAGGTCGAGTACGGCGAAGTCAGGCTGAAGCGCCAGGATCAGATCGACCGCCTGTGCCCCATCGGAGCATTGCCCGGCAATTCTCAGTTCCGGGCGCGGGCCGCACAAGGCGGCGATGCCTTCACGGACAATTCCGTGCTCGTCCGCCAGGACCAGTGTGATGACCTTGTCCGTTTCCATTACTCGTCACGAAGGGAGAGCCGGATCCGGATTTTCGGTCCGCGAAGAAGACTAACCAGCCCGCGTGCCGAGCCGACTAATTGGCGATCCGATGAAAAACCTGGATTCTGCTGCGGTTGGTTCTCCGGCAACTTCCTATATTCTTATAACCGAAAGCTGCGCGGGGCGCAAATTTCCGGCTAAGTTAAGGAATCGGAACGGAGTCGAGTTTTCAGGAGGGCAGTCGAATGCTGCTTTCCTTAGGGCATTTTCGGAAATACTGTAGACGCTCCCCTGAAGAACTGATCGGGTTGCTTAAGAACACCGGCGACGAGATCGCCGGCGCCACCGGCACTGACGTAACGCTCCGCGCCGAGCGGAAGCTCGGCGGCAGCGCCGAAGCGCTGGCCCCACAGACCTTGCGCAGCGTCTTCATCGCCTTTTGGCGGCCCGCCGCGGGCCATGGTGACTCCCCTGAAGAACCGATCGGGTTGCTTAAGAACACCGGCGACGAGATCGCGGCGCTACCGCCTCCGGATACGTTAGAACCGCTGTACAGAAACGGTGAAAATGCTCAGCGGAACTGCCCCACGTTAACTGAACTGGCCCAACTCGCGGCCTTCCGGCTGCTGCGACTGCGGGAGCAGCTTTTCAACGAAAAATGAGCGCGGGGGCTGCCAGGTAGGGGCGGATCCTTTCCTGCCCCGTCTGCAGGCGCCTTCGAATCCGCCGCCGTTTGTCGCCAGATTTTTCATTCCGTAGACGGCCAGTTCAAACCGGTCCTTGACCCCAAGCTTCTGGAAAAGCCGCGAGAGATAAACCTTTACGGTACCTTCGGAGATAGCAAGCGCCGTTGCGAGTTCTTTGTTTTTCAATCCCTCGGAGAGCAGACCCACCAGTTGCCCCTCGCGCCGGGTGAGCGAGTATCGCCGCGCTGACCGGAAGTTGTCCGTCAGCTCCTTTTCAAACCAAAGATCGCCTTCCTGAACCCGCGTCAGACAACGTATCAGCGTTTCAGTGGGGTGGGTCTTCCGCAGAATGCCGCGAATCCCGAGGCTCATCGCCTGAAGCGCCATCTCCGTTGAGATCGTATGGACCCACAGGATCACCCTGGCATCGGGCGCCGCCTCATGAAGCGCGCTTAATGTTCCAAAGGTGATGCCGACGGCGAGGTCCACAAGCAGGATATCCGGCTGGAGTAACTCAATCTGCGTGTGAAGCTCTTCTGTCTGGGAACAGCGCGCAATTAGGCTTAACGATTCGACGTCTGCCAGAACCCTGGCCAGTCCTTCTCCGAGAATCGGTTCGTCACTGCAGAGAACAACGCCTGTCATAAACTGGAGCTTACCATTTTCAAAAGTGGGATTTCTAATTTTTTTTACCAGAAGAAGTTTAATAATTCTATCAGCCAGTTTCTGCGCATTCTCTTTCGATATATCTTTTGATCAATCGACGCAGAGGCCCACGAAAGGCGCGACACGGTTCCATCGTTTACCGCTTAAGCATCTGATATTAAAAGGCTTGATAGATGGGATCGCAAACGCCCGCCGCGCATGTCCCAATCGTCGGGGGAACGTCCCAGCTACTGGTGTTCTAACTCCCGAGATCAAAAAATCTGTATCTATGATCACAGGGATTAAACCTAAGTAATAATCCGATATATGGAATCGCCGAACGGAAGAGGCTCTTTTCCCGGTAACTCACCGCAGGAGGTGTTGGGTTCGGAACCTCAAAAGCCTTCCTACATAAGATAAGGTTCATGAGCCCCGATGCTCCGCGGGCTTTCTCCCCCGGGTCAGGTTCAACGCCGAATTTATAAGAGCTACGTGGGTAAGCGCCTGTGGGAAATTTCCCAGTAGTCGCCGTCCCTCAGGATCGTATTCCTCCGATAAGAGGCCAACTTCGTTGCGCAAATTCAAAAGCTTCTCGAAGAGTTGCCGGGCTTCGGCGTCGCGTCCCTGCAGCACATAGTTATCGACGAGCCAGAAGCTGCAGGGCAGAAATACGCCTTCCCTGCCCGCGAGACCGTCCACGCTGCTTTGCGAGTTGTAGCGTTCCACGAAACCACCGCGAAGGAGGCGTTCTTCGACCATCGCCACTGTACCTCGAACACGGGAATCGTCGGGACCCAGAAACCCCACGATCGGAATCAGGAGCAGACTCGCATCGATTTCTTTTCCACCGAATGACTGCACAAAAGAATTCAGTTCGGAGTTGAATCCTTTTGTTTCGACCTCCACGCGCACCTGTTCGCGGGCGCGGCGAAGTTGTTCGAGATCGCCCGGCGCTCCGAATTCCTCCATCGTTCGCACCGCGCGGTCGAAAGCAACCCACGCCATGATTTTGGACCAGGTGAAATTTCTGCGTCCTCCGCGCACTTCCCAGATCCCCTCGTCCGGCTCTTTCCAGAGCGTTTCAAGATGTTTCGCCAGCCCTCGCTCCATGGCCCAAACCTCATTTGTCCCGGCCAGGCCGAGGCGTCGGGCCTGATAAAGCGAATCGAGCACTTCGCCATAGACGTCCAGCTGCAGCTGCCTGGCGGCCGCGTTGCCGATACGCACCGGCTTCGAATCCATATAGCCGCTCAGATGCGGCAGTTCGTATTCGTCGAGCCTGCGTTCACCGGCGATGCCGTACATGATTTGCATATCGTCGGGCACTCCGGCGATCGCGCGCATCAGCCATTCCCGCCAGGCATTCGCTTCATCGTGATAGCCCGACTCCATAAGCGCGTAAAGCGTAAATGTGGAATCGCGGAGCCAGCAGTATCGGTAGTCCCAATTCCGCGCGCCGCCCATCAGTTCCGGCAGCGAAGTGGTCGCCGCAGCCACAATGCCCCCCGTGTCGAAATCCGTCAGAGCTCGAAGCGTGATCAATGAACGTTGTACCGCGTCGGCGTAATCGCCCGTAACGCTACACCCCGCCGACCACGCCTTCCATTCCCGTTCTTCTTCGGCGATGGCCACTCTTACTTCGAACGGCTCCGGAACCGAGCGGAAGGAATGCTTCCATGTCAACGCAAAAGGAATCTCTTCGCCCTCGCGGATCTCAAACTCGGCTACGGTTTTGAGGTTTTCACCGCGAGTCGCCACCGGGGTCTGCAAAATGAGCTGGTCCGGACCCGCGACTGCCTGGAGACGCCCGTCGGGCAGACTCACGACCCATGGAATGATTTCGCCATAGCCGAATCGAATGGACAACTCCATCACCATGGGGACGGAACCCCGTTCGCCTCTGACCAGCCGCAATACGTTGCCGGATCCGTCGCGGCGCTGCATACAGTCAATTAGAATCACCGTGCCCTCGGGCGTCTGAAACTCCGTCTCGAGAATTAACGTGCCTTCACGGTACCGGCGGCTAACCAGAGTTGGTTTTGCTTTTGGCCCAATCAGCCAGCGTCCGTTATCCGGATTTCCGAGCAGCGCCGCAAAACAGGCCTGGGAGTCGAATCTTGGAAAACCGAGCCAGTCTATGGAGCCCTCGGACGACACGAGCGCGGCTGTTGCGCGATTCCCGATAATGGCGTAGTTCTCGATTTTTTGTGGCAAGCGTCCGCCGGTTTCATCGAGCACTTATTAGCCCAATGGCGCACCGCGAGATTACTTTTTGGCGTTCAGGGCCGAGTAATACTCGTCGTAGAAGCTCAGCAACGCTGGATCGATCTGCGTTCTCGCACTAACCTCGTCGCCGCGGATCATCGCCTTTGGACTCCCCGCGTTATCAGTGGGCCATTCGGGCAATCCGTTGCCGTTGGGGGTTGCCGGTAGCCGCGAAGTTGACCCAAAACGAGGACATCGTGCCGGCGAGTTTACGCTCGGTTTCTGTCCATGGGGCAGGCGGCAGCAGGTTGTTGCACCTCTCCCATTTTGCGGGCGGTTGCGGAGCTTTCCAGCGCAACTCGCCTGTGGGGCGGGCCCCGAAGGGAATTCCCTTGAAGACGCGCACCTCATTAGTCGCGCCCTGCGCTCCGGTGGAGGAGGCCTGTGGTCGGTCCGCACAGGATCGGGGATGGCGCCGTAGACAGCACCTTCCGTCAGGAGAGAAAAATAGCGATTCAGGAGATTCGGCGGGTCACAACGGGAAACTATGTCAAGTCCGGCGGACCTGTCAACGGTTCCGGGGACGTCAGCTGACACTTTCGGCGCTGTAGCGCGCGATGAGTCCGCTCCGGAGTACGTATCGATAGATGCGGGCAAAAAACCAGCCGGCGAGCAGGAGAAACAGGAAAGCCAGACCTGTGGCGCGCAGAAGGTCCCATCCCGAGGGAGATCCGCCCGAAACCACTTTACGCATGGATTCAAAAACCCACGAGGGCGGCAGCAGACGCGCCGGGTATTGCATCCATCCGGGCAAGGCCGACAACGGATAAAACACGCAGGCGAGCGGGGAAAGGAGTGCGGGAATGGGCCAGATCAGCCACTCGGCCGCAGGCCCGAGACGCAGCACCACCGCGCAGCCGAAAATACCAAGCGAGACACCGAAGAGAAACAGAATGAGCAGAAATGGCGCGAGCAGCAGCCCGTAGACAAAAAACGACAAGCCAAAGGCGGTGGTTGCGAGCGCGAGCATCACGGCCAGACCGACAGCGCTGGTTGCGATACTCGACAGAACAAGACCGGTGACGTACTCCGAGATCGAGAGCGGAGTGGCGAAGACGTTGAGAAAGTTGCGCGACCAGACGTCCTCGAAGAAGGCGGTCGTGACGCCTTGCATGACGCGAGTCAGGAAATCCCACAGCAGAACGGCTCCCAGCATGGCGGGGACGAAGTTGAACCCCGCGGATGCGACGGAATTCAGATAACGCGTGATGAATCCCCACAGGATGATGTCGATCGCAACCCACGCGAACATCGGCAGAATCCGCGCGGGACTCCCGCGGTAAAGATAAAACTGTCGAAGCGCGATCGCGCCCGCGCGCTTCGGACTCATGCCGCAAGGCCCCAGTGTGAGCGGCTCGCGCGCCACCGCGATAAACAAATCCTCCAGCGTTTCTTTACCGTGCTCGCCCGGCAGCACGCGCGGGTCGCCTTCGAGCAAAGTTTTCCCGTGCGAGAGGAAGAGGACGCGGTCGCAGACTTCCGCGACTTCGTTCATGTTGTGCGACGTCCAGAGAACGCCGCCATCGCCCTTTCGCGTGAACTCGCGGATACTCTCGCGAATGTCCCGGCCGACCGAGGGATCGAGCGAAGCGGTAGGCTCGTCGAGCAGAAGAAGCGTGGGTCGATTCAGCATCGCCTTGGCGAGGCTGACGCGCGTCTGCTCGCCCGAGGAAAGAACCCCGCAGCGGGTGTCGCGGAATCTTCCGAGGTCGAACTGGGCGAGAAGTTCGTCAATGCGTTTTTTCAGATTCCCCACGCCATAAATGAGTCCGAAAAAGCGCAGGTTCTCCGTGACCGTCAGGTTTCCCGGCAAGGACGAGTAAACAGCGGCGAAATTGGTTCGCTCGAGAGCTTTGGAACGGTGAGATTCAAGATCGATGCCATCGATTCGCACGGTCCCGGAATCGGGTTCAAGAACCCCCAGGACCATGTTGATGGTGGTCGTCTTTCCGGCGCCGTTAGGGCCGAGCAGCCCCACGATTTCGTTGCGCCTTACCGCGAAGGAGAGATCGTCTACGGCGACAGCGTCACCGTATCTTTTGCACAGGCCTGCGACGGAAAGAATAATGGACGGATCGGATTCACTTCTCACCCGCGATGTCATTCAGGCAGCGGTATGTCTTTCGCCGGGCGTGAGTCCGGAAGCGTCTTGGGTAAGCCAGCTTATATAAGCATAGACGCCGGCCAGTCGCGCGCCGGAATGGACGCAAGTTCGCGCTCCGCCCGCGGCATCAGGTCGCGTACGCATCTTCAATCGCACGTTCGCATGTTCGAGCGAAAGCTGGCGGATCTATTTTGCAGGCTTCTCAGCCTGGCAGAGTTCCGAACCTGCCGACAGCCAGAATTCAGCCACTTGTTTTGCCGCTGGTCTTGTTTCTCGAGCCGGGCGGCCGCCCTCTCTTTTTCACCGGAGCCTCCTTCGCGGCGATCATCCACGCCGGCGGACGTCCCCGTCTTTTCCCCGCTCCAATAGCCATTCTCTCAAGGCTGAGAATCGCCTCCTCCACTTGTACAAGCTCCTGACGAAGCTCGGCAAGTACCTTCCCGATATCCATAAATCCATCTTGTCAAGCCCGTGGGGCTTTCGCAATTACGAAACGTCCTGTACCAGTGCTTTCCGGGAAACTCCTGGTACTGTGTTTTCATTTACTAAGATCAAGTAAGTGACCGAGACACGCCATTCCGTTTGCGCCCTCGACTGTCCTGATACCTGCTCCCTGCTCATTGACGTCGAGACTGCCGGCGAAGCGACCGGCCGCGGTTCCCGCCTTCGTGGCAATCCCGGCCATCCGGTTACGCGAGGCTTTCTTTGCGGCAAAGTAGCGCGGTATCTCGAACGCGAATACTCCCCGGAGCGGCTGCTGCGGCCCATGCGGCGGACGGGAGCGAAAGGAGAAGGAAAATTCGAACCCATTTCATGGGACGAAGCGCTCGGCGAAATCGCGTCGCGGTTGCGGGGTATCGCGGATGAATTCGGCCCGGAGTCCATCCTGCCGTACAGCTATGCGGGCACCATGGGCCTGCTCAATGGATCCGGCATGGATCGCCGCTTCTTTCATCGTCTCGGCGCCTCGCGCCTTGATCGCACCATCTGCTCGTCCGCGGGCATAGAGGGGCTAAAGGACGCCCTGGGGCTTCGCTACGGTACGGAGCCCGAGCAGTTCCGGAACGCGAAGCTGATCATCGCCTGGGGCGCCAATATCCTCGGCACGAGCGTGCATCTCTGGCCGTTCATTGTGGAAGCGCGCCGTAACGGAGCAAAGTTCTACACGATCGATCCCGTTCAGAACCGCACGGGCAGGGTTTCGGACCGGCACTACTCGATCCGGCCCGGAACGGACACCGCCCTCGCGCTGGCGATGATGCATGTGATCCTCTGCGAAGGCCTTGAAGACCGCGATTACGTCGACCAGTGCACCGTCGGAGTCGAGGAGTTGAAAGCCCGCGTACGTCAGTGGACGCCATACCGCGCGTCTGAATTGACGGGCATTCCCGCGCAGGATATCGTCGATCTCGCGCGCGAATACGCCACGACCAGACCGGCCGCGATTCGGGTGAATTACGGGGTTCAGCGCTCGGAGCGGGGGCAATGGCGGTTCGTAGCATCGCGCTGCTTCCGGCTCTGACGGGAGCGTGGCGAGACCCGGGTGGCGGCCTCCAGCTCACCACCTCGGCCGCGTTTCAACTGAACAGGCCCGCACTGGAACGGCCCGATCTCCAGCAGGCGTCTCCGCTCGGCCGCGAAGCTCGCATTTTGAATATGACGGAATTGGGGCGGATTCTGACCGGGGTCGACGATCCTCCGGTCAAGGCTCTGGTTGTCTATAATTCCAACCCCGGCGCGATCGCGCCGGATCAGCACACCGTGCGCCGCGGCTTAACGCGTACAGATCTGTTCACAGTAGTACTGGAACAATTTCAAACCGACACCGCCGATTTTGCCGATATCGTTCTGCCGGTCACCACGTTCCTGGAACATACGGATCTTTATCTGGCTTACGGCCATTACTATCTGCAACTCGCGCGTCCGGCTCTGGCTCCTCCTGGCGAAACGAAGCCAAATACAGAGATCTTCCGTCGTCTGGCTGCCCTGATGGGTTTTGACGAACCTTGCTTCCAGGACACCGACGACGACATGATTCGCACACTCCTCGATTCCCGACATCCGTTCATCGACGGCATCACTTTCGAGCAACTGGAGGACGAGCACTTCGTCCGTTTGAAAATCGGCGAAACGTTTCTGCCGTTCGCGAATGGCGGTTTCGGCACACCTTCGGGCAAGTGCGAATTCAGGGCCGATACTTTGGATTACACGCCGCCCATCGAGTCGCGTCTCGGGGATCCCGCACTCACAAGCCGCTTTCCACTGGAGATGATCTCGCCCAAGAACGACGACAGCATGAATTCGACCTTCGGCAACCGCGCGGACGCGGACCGGCAGACCTCGATCCTGAAACTTCACACCGCCGATGCGTGTCCGCGCGAGATTTCGAGCGGCGATAACGTCCGGGTCTTCAATGATCGCGGTGAGTGTCTGCTGCGTGCGGAGGTTTCGGAAACCGTCATGCGCGGTGTGGTTTCGACTCCTTCGATGCGCTGGCCGAAGCTTGCGGCGGATGGAAACTCCGTCAACATGCTGACCTCCCAGCGCCTCACCGACAAAGGCGGCGGCCCTACGTTTTACAGCTGTCTCGTTGAGGTCGAAAAGGTCGACTAGCAGGGTCTTGCTTATCCCGTTGTTTCAGCAAGCTCAAGGCGCACTACCCTCCGCATCCTGTCCACGGGAGCCATTCGGGCCGCGCCAGGCGGCCAGTTGTTCCAACCAGGCCTCCTCGCGGGCGAGTTTCGCCTGGAGCCGCCGCAAAATCTTCGGCAGCGGTTTGCTGAAAAACCGGATAAGCAAGAGACGGCTGCTTCTGTTCCGCGAAGACTTTCGACAGATTCTTTCCGTAAGGATAGAATGGATCCTTTTCGCCTTGTTCCCGGGCTCATTTCAGTTCCGGACCCGTGATGTCCCAATCCGGGCGGCACTTATTTATTACTGCCCTGAGATCCTGCCGAAGCTCTTCGACGGCCGGTCGCCGAGAATCCGCTGAGAGTCAGGAGAGCACCACCCGGCCATTCGGGTCTACCGTAAAGCCGGTCTCACGACCCGGGACGACATTCAACGGCCGAACGTCGAGGTGCATGTGGAGTTTGTCCGGCGCAGGACCGTGGTGCGGCGCCGAAGACATGCGCGGACCGTACTTCGCATTAATCTTCGCCTGCAGCTTGACATCGTTATACACGATCTGCCAGGCGTACTTTCCCCAGGTGGGGTGCCCGGCCTCCGCGACTTTGTTGATGTCGTCCACGAACTGCTCGGCCCTGGTGAGGTCGTAGAAACCATCGCTATTTTCATTGATGACCGGGTACATGTCCGCGGCGAACTCACCGAACTTGCCGTGGCGCGGGTATGTGCCGGCTGCGAACCTGATGGCCGATGTCGTGGAGAGCTCGTTGAGGAACCATACCAACTCTACTGCGAAGCGGTGAAACGCCTGTTTATCGGAAAGAACTCGTTCGGCATTCGTCACCCTTGTTTCGATGCTCTTGCGCTTCGCCACCACTTCCGGGCTCGTACCCGTGCGGATCGGCTCGATACGATCGAAGTTGCTATCGTCCACGGCCACGGGAGCTTTGCTGCCGGCGATCGGAAGGAGAACGCTCGTCTTCGTCCCGGTCGTGGTCTTCTTGGGACTGTCCGTGGTGACGCGAAAGATGGGCTTCCCCGTCTTGAGAAAAGCCACAAACTCGTCGAGCTCCACGGTCACTCCCGCGAGATTGGTCTCCGCGGTTTTCTCGGCCTTCTTTTCGTCCGCCGAGCCGCCGGCCATGGAGCCGGCGAGGAGCGATTGCCCGGCGATCTGCTGGACCGGATGCCCTTTCGCGTCGAAGCGTGTTTCGAAGCTCTTCTGAAACGCGGAGATGTCTTTGCGGTTCTTGTCGAATCTCGCGCGGTCCACGTCCTGCTGCGTCTGCCCCGGCGTCAGCGGCGCCAGCAGGATGTCCCAATCATCCGGCCCCCTGGGCTTTATCACGCCGTAGTATTTGAGCATCCCAAGCGCGGGAAGAAGCTCCGCCGCGGTTGCTGGGGTCGGTTTCAACAGCTTCATCGCAGCTGTGTCGGAGAAGAGCGAAGCCGTCGTGAAGCTCGTGACCGTCGCTCCGCCCGCGAGAGTGCGCGACGTGACAATCCAATCCAGGATGACACCGGCGTTCGAGAATAACGCAACCTCGTCCTTCAACGTGCCTCGAAAGACGTCGCCGGGCGACTCGTTCCTGGCGGGCGGCGCAGTCGTTTTTGCCGTGCCCCAGGTCTGCCGCGCAAGCAGGGTACTCCCCGCTGGTGGTGAGTGCCTCGGAGCAGGCATCCCTGAATGATTGAGTGATCCGGACACACCGCCGTCGTTCTGAACGACGTGGGCCAACTCATGCGCCAGCAGCCTGGCGCCCTCGTTCGTCTCCGGGGCATACCGCCCGGCGCCAAACACTACATCCCTTCCGACGGTATAGGCCAATGCGCCCACAGACCGGGCCGACTCCGCCGCCACGGAGTCGGTGTGCACTCGTACCCTGCCGAAGTCATGACCCAGAGTCGGCTCAAAATGGGCGCGCGTTGCATCCGGCATGGGCTGGCCTGGCCCCGACATCCCTCCAATCTCGCTCCTGGCGGACGACCCTCTTGATGTACTATCTGTTTTCGCTGACATCGGGGTTGGCATTGCTGTGCCTGGCATTCGCATCGCCCGCTCCGCAATCTCCTCCGCCTCCTGTTCGTAAACATCGCCAGGGGTGGTGACCGCCAGCTTCGGCTGAATACCCAGGGCCAAACGCGCCCACATCGGATTGATCGCGTTCTGCGCGGGTATTGGTTCTTTATCCGTTGCTCTCCCCAATGCCGGTTCCGGTTTCGCTTTTAGTGGGTGAATCCTGGTGGCTCGCATGGGGTTGGCTCTTAAGCAACTTATGGCCGTCGAATCGACGGCTGGACGGGTGAGTTCCTCCACTCTTTGGCGCGTCCGGCGGCCCTTGCGCTTCTGAGCCTCATACGAACAGTTCCTATGCGCCGATCGCGCCGATCGTCCCCGACTTCGGAGGATTATCCAGGCCCAGAGGTGGAAAATGCTGAGCATAAACGGTGCCAGCGACCGCCACGACAATAAGGCTACCAGCAATCCTGAAAGAAGCCATGTTCAGACTATACCCCTTTCCGCAGCCCACACTATCGCGTCCCGCGTCTCAAAACCGGTCCTTTGTGCAACGAGGGGGACCCAACCACTGAGGCTGTAAACTTCGAGAGGTGTGTGATCAAGGTCAGGAAATTCGATGTTCGTTTTGCGGGGAGAAAGGAACTAGTCAGCGCTTTGTATTTTGCTCGCCCTACCAGAAAAGAAATCACATCTGTGACCGATGTGTTGCTCGTTGCATTGAACTCATCGCTGAATTGTCAAAGCCATCTGGCAGCGATCCCGCAAAAGCCGCAGAGTGCTCATTCTGTCATCGCCGTTCACCAGCACAAATCACACTCGCTTCACCGGGCGATCCACCGGCAGCACTGATCTGCGATGAATGTCTGGCCGTATGTCAGGTCGTCATTGAACGCCATCTGGAAGCGGAGAGTCTCCGCCATTGATCAGCTTCGATCGGTAAAATAACCCCTCCTCCGCGAATTTGCGCCGGCCTTCGTCGGAATGCCAAAACCAGAGTTCCCGAACTTCTGCCGACAGTTATCATCCATCGGCCAGTGCCGGTATGCTCCCGCCGGGGGATGCTCGTGGGCATCGTGCCCTATGGGCGTAGCCCCATCCCGGCGCCAGCTTTCCTTTCGGAACGGTCGACACGGGTGGCGCACGCCTACAGCATCGGTGCGAGTCGAGGTAGCGATGCGAGCGACTCCCGACTGTGCGAGACCCTTTCAAGGTCCACCTCTCACGCTCTCCGTTCGCGTGCACGTTTGGTTAGCCCGCACCTGCGGCGGCTTCTGTGATAAACCTCGCACCGCACGAAAGCGCTCTGGACAGGCTGTCCACCACGCCCTTTCGGCGGCAATCGCTTCTGTGTCATCGAGGCGGGGGCGGTCATAGTCGGATAAGAAAGCCGCCACCTGTTTCCAGGGTGTCAGGACCCCGCATCCGGATACTCTCGTCCGACCGGGTATTTCGCGGGCGGAGTTCGAGTGGTGTGCGATCGCCATTGATGGGGCGGTCTATTGAGGGACATCGGGCCAGCCAGGATTTGCGTCCGTGCGTCGGGCGTCCGATCCAAGGGCGTAAAAGTGTTGTAGTGTTTGATTCGTGCGCGCTCGTGGCGCAAGGTGGCCTGCCCGTATCAATCACCAGATGCGGCTTCGTTGTTTCGTTGTTGCCGGCGGCGATCTATTTTGCGCCGTAGTCAGGGTGTTCCTCCGGGTTTTCTGTTCTTGAGGGTGAAAGAGAACGGATCCGTTTGCGGTGATGCTTTCTTATGGGGAAGGGTTCTGGCATGATGTGCAGCACGGGCTGGTATTTCCGTGTCGGGGCTTTAAATGGGGGCATGTGTCTGGATGAGACCAATTATCTTTGCGCTGCTTTTTGCGCTTCGGTTTCTATTGCGTATCCCGTGGGGTTTTTGCCGTGGGCGAGGGGGTTCGCCTGTGGGTTGCGGCGCCGGCGCCGCGGTTGTCGCGGAGCGCTATTGGTTCTCCCTGGATCGGTCTGGCGGTTCCGCCGCGCGCGTGGCCCGGCTTTCCTTCGCGGCGGTCCCGCGGCCGGGCTTCCTCGCAGCGGCCTGTCGGCGGGCGTCGTACCTGGGGTTTTTTGCCTTGGGTTTGGCGGTCTCGTCGGTGCCGGCGCAAACGCCGCCTCAGATCCAGGTTACGGCCTTGCCGGCCTGGGGGACAAGCGATTACCTGCAAGGGGTTGTCTCCGGCATCGCGCCCGCGAATTATCAAATCGCGGTTCTTATCTTTATTGAAGGGTTGGGGTGGTACAGCAAACCGTACTGCGATCCAACGCTGACGACGGCGTACCGCGTGTCGATTCAGTCGGATGGCACGTGGAGCACCCCGATAGCGACCGGCGGGGTCGATGGTACTGCAATTGAAATCGCAATGTACTTGCTGCCAGGTAACGTGACCATAGGTTGCTTTCTCAACTCCGAGGGGCTGCCTCCCTCGCTGGATTCGCAAGCCGTTGCCAGGCTCGTAATGAACAGGCCGAATCCCAACGTCAGGAAAATCAATTTTGCCGGGCAAATTTGGGACGTAAAAACGAATACCGTCCCGCTTTCGCCAGGACCATGCGTTTATTCCGATAGCGTGAACAATGTGTGGGTCGATAGCGCGGGCCTGCATCTTAAAATTACAAATCAAAATGGGGGGTGGCAATGCACGGAGATTGAAAGCGAGTCCGTCTTCGGGCACGGCGCCTACACCTTCAACGTTGGCAGTGCGGTTTCGAATCTCGATCCCAACATTGTGCAGGGATTGTTTACCTGGAGTAACGATCCGGCCTCCGCGCATCGGGAAATCGATGTAGAGTTCTCGAGGTTTGGCCGGCCGGCCGATACAACCAACTCTCAATTCGTCGTTCAACCGTTCTCCGCGCCAGGGCAGTTGCTACGGTACACCTTGCCGGCTGCACCTTCCTCTACGCACACGTTCGATTGGGAGAGCAACTCCGTCGAGTTCACCAGCTCGACCAGTGCGGGTGTCGCTGAAAACTGGACTGAAACGGCTGGGGTGCCGTCCCTCGGCGATCAGCGCGTTCACATAAATCTATGGCTGTACAACGGTATTGCGCCGGCGGCGGAGACAGAGGTCGTAATCAGCGGCTTTGGGTTCGTGCCGGCGCCGACTCGTTTTATTCCCGTGGTCCCCTGCCGCGTCGCGGATACGCGCGTTTCAGACGGCGCTTTCGGTTCGCCGGCGCTTGCCCCGGGCACGGTCCGCGATTTTCCTGTTTCAAGCGGCGGTTGCGCCATCCCCTCCAACGCGGAGGCCTATTCGCTGAACGCGACCGTTGTGCCGCGTGGCGCGTTGGGTTATCTCACCGTCTGGCCCAGTGGCCGGCCGCAGCCGTTGGCCTCGACGCTGAACTCGCTCGACGGGCGCGTCAAAGCCAGCGCGGCCATAGTATCGGCCGGAACTGGCGGGGCGGTGAGCGTATACGCCACTGACGCCACCGATTTGGTACTGGATATCGACGGCTATTTCGTTCCCGCCACGGACATGAGCGCGTTGGCCTTCTATCCGCTGGCGCCCTGCCGCCTCGCCGACACTCGCTCCTCCAGCTACGGCGCGTTGGGGCAGCCTTCGCTGAGTGCCGGGCAGACACGAACCTTCCCGATACTCTCGAGCAGCTGCAACGTGCCGGTGGATGCGGTCGCATATTCGCTGAACTTCACGGTCGCGCCGCCCGGGCCGCTCGGCTTCATAACAACCTACCCTGCCGGGCAAGCGCTGCCTCTGGCTTCGACGCTGAATGCGCCTGGCGGGGCTGTCACGGCGAACGCTGCAATTGTGCCGGCGGGTTCGGGTGGCGCGGTCGATGTGTATGCGAGCGATGCCACGGATCTGATAATCGACATCAATGGGTACTTTGCGCCGCCGGGGGTGGGCGGGATGTCGCTCTATAATCTGAATCCATGTCGGGTCCTGGACACGCGGCAGCCGGCGGGGAGTTTACCGTTCAGCGGCGAAGAGGACGTGAATGTGGCCGCCAGCGGGTGTGGGTTGTCGGCGGGGGCGCTGGCGTATGTGTTCAACGCTACGGTCGTGCCGCCGGCGCCGCTGGGTTATCTGACGCTGTGGCCGCAGGGGGCGGCCAAGCCCTGGGTATCGACGCTGAATGCGCTGGATGGCGCGGTCACCTCCAATATGGCGGTGGTTCCCACCAGTAATGGGAGCATCGCCGCGGCGCCTTCCGATCCGACGCAACTGGTGCTGGATATCTTCGGGTACTTTGCGCCGTGACGGCGGTGTGTACCGTGCGGTGAATAGTGCCGTCTCGCCGGCGTCGTCCGGTGGGGCAGGCGCCCTCGCCTGCGGACAGGCTCCCCAGCCTGTCGTGCCGCCTGAAAGCCGGCTGCGGCCGCTGACCGCTGAAGAGTAGATACCCGTATCAGCCAGGAGGAACGGCAGACGATTTGAGAAAATCGGCTCAAATGCGTTTTCGTGGCATTATCCTGGCCGCGGCACTCGTCTCCTCCGCCGGGTTTGTCAGGGCACATCATTCGGCGGCCGCGGAGTATCGTGCGGAACTGAAGACCTGGCACGGCGCGATCACGCGGTTTGTCTGGATGAATCCGCATACGTGGGTCTATTTCCGGGCAGCGGATTCCTCGGCCGGGATCCATGATTTCGAATGCGAAGGTTCGGCGCCCGGCAGTCTGATGAAAAATGGGTGGACGAGGGACACTCTGATGCCGGGCCAGCAGGTTGTCATCAAGGGTTATCCCGCGAAACATCGGCCTGAAGGGTGCAAGGTGCGGATGATTCAATTCGCAGATGGGAGGGAAATGAAGATGGGATCGGACGCTCTTGAATGAGGATGCTGAATGAGGTGCGTGCCGGGACGGGCGATCCGATGCCGATCCGTGCTTATCGTGTCACAATACTCAGCGGGCTTCTGTGAAAACTTTTTTGTCTCTATCCATCCCAACGTTAGGTCTTCTGACCGCCCTTGTGTGGGCTCAACAACCTGCCGGCAAACCGCTGTCATGGGCGTATCCGGTTCCCGATCCGAACCCTGCCGTTAAGCCTGATAACGGTCCCAGAACGCTTTCCGGGAGCGCCAGGACTTACACGCAGGCTGAGATCGACGATGCGTTCAAACCGCCCGACTGGTTTCCAGGTGAGCATCCGCCTTTGCCGCGCCTGGTGGAATCCGGCGTCCAGGCGCAGGCGTGCGGCTCGTGCCACCTCATGTCCGGGCTGGGGCATCCGGAATCGGCCAATCTGGCCGGTCTCTCCGTGCCCTACATGCTCAGGCAGATGGAGGACTTCAAAAAGGGCCTTCGGAAGGATGCCGAGGCTTATGCGCAATCCGCGCGCGCCGGGCGGATGAACATCATTGCGGCCGGCGTGCCCGATGAGGAGATGCGGAAGGCTGTGGAGTGGTTTTCGGCCCTCCAGCCGGCCACCTGGTACAAGGTTATGGAGGTGTCCACGGTTCCCAAAACGTGGGTGAACGGGGGCCGCATGCGCCTTCCGCTGCCAGGCGGCGGGACCGAACCTCTGGGTGATCGCATCATGACGCTGCCGCAGGATCCCGCGCGCGTTGAATTACGCGATCCTCATTCGGGCTTTATCGCCTACGTCCCTCCCGGAAGCATCGCAAAGGGCAAAGAACTTGTTACGCGCGGCGGCGCCGGTAAGACGATTCCCTGTGACACCTGCCACGGCGAAGGGCTGAAAGGTCTTGGTGACGTGCCTCGTCTGGCAGGCATACATCCCATCTATGTGGTGCGCCAGCTTTACGACATCCAGGTCGGCGCGAACAAGAGCAGCGCGGCCGCCCAGATGAAGCGCGTGGTGGAAAAGTTGTCGGAAGACGACATGATTTCGATCGCCGCATATACGGCTTCCCTTGCCCCCTGACACGCACCGTCTCCGGAAAACGCGGGATACGGTCCTGCGTAAGGCTGGCGAGCTGTTTCCGTTATGGTCCCCAGAGCACGCGTTCCGGATCGGGTGAGCATGGCTGCGAAAGGGCAGCCTCAAGCATATTTACAGAACGAACCCAACAAGTAATTGAAACAGGGAATGGGGGCGAACACAGCGGGTTATCAGCGACGCGGCGCGCCGTTCGAGCCCCCGGCATCCCAGCGACAGAGCCGCTCGATTTCTGTGGCGCTGAAATCGCGATTACGCCGGACGCGACCGCCTTGCGGGGTTGAAGCCGCGCCGCGCAATCCGGTTAATCGGCCCGCGAAGCAGGATATAGGGAACCAGGGCCAGAAGGCAGGCCGTGATCAAAGCTTCACCCGGGTAGAACGTCCGGAATTCCATAATCTGGTAAATCGCATCCAGCAGAATCGCGATCATGAAAACTTTCCCCACGCCTTTCCACCCGTTGAGCAGCAACTCGCGCCGCTGGGCCTTATCGCTCCACACGGTCCACAGGTAAGCGGGATTATGCGCCTTTGCGTCGCGAATCCCATCTCGTACCGCAAAAAGCGTCGACATCGACGCCTTCTCGCTCGCATTCAGGCCGAACGGCAGGGCAGCGACGGTGAGCAAGACGCTGAATAAGACGCAGAGCAAGGCTGCGAACGATTTCAATTGTCCGTCCCCGTTCGCCCGGCAAGCTGAATTTCGTCGTCGACTTCGTAAAGCCGGTCTTCCAGGTTCTTCGTCGGCTTCCCGGCGGTCTTCGCCGCATCGAGCTTCTTCTGAATCTGCTCCCTGCGCTTTTGCAGTTCGGTTATTTTGGGGTTCGGCGCAGCCTGCCGGGGAGCCTCATTCTTAGCCGCCACCTTCTTCGGCTTATGGCCCGTTGCGGCCTTGTAGCGGAAGGCGGTAACCGTGGTCGGCGGCTTCAACGACTGGCCGAAGTCGCGCTGGTACTCCTGAGCGATTTGCGCCGCTTCGACCAGCAGGTCGCGAAATCGGCCCTCCATCGCCTGTTTGGCCTGAGCGCGCAGAGATTCGCCTTGCTGCTTCCACTTCTGATACTCGGAGATTGCGTCCATCTTCGGCTATTCTACCCGGCGGTTTCGAAGGCCGCGCTCGGCTTGACGCCAAACGCGCGATACGATCCAATAGGCAGTCGAGGCACCAAAAATGAAAACATCGCCTGATGTGATTCAGGATGTGATCCAGTTAGTCCGGCGCTGGCGCGTCAGCGCCTGTCTGACAGTTTCCTGCACCGTGGTTCTCTTGCTGGCGCAAGCCGGCCACCCGGTTCATGCCCAGAATTCCGCGTCCGGTTTGCACTGGGTGGTCACGTGGGCAGCTGCCGCGCAAATGCCGCGCGTCGCGCCTCCGCCACGAACGCCGCCGGCGGCTGCGCAAACCGCAGCCGGGCAGCCTCCTGCCGCCCCGGCGCCTCCACCTCCGCCGTCCGGCAGCTTCAACAACCAGACGGTAAGGATGATCGCCCGGTCGAGCATCGGCGGTAATCGCGTTCGCGTCCACTTGTCGAACGTCTTCGGCGCATCGCCGCTCGCTATCGGAGCCGTACACATCGCGCTTCGCAGCCAGGATTCCGCCATCGTGCCCGGCTCCGACCGCGCGCTTTCCTTCAACGGAAAGCCGTCTGTTGTGATTCCCGTCGGCGCCGAAATGCTCACCGATGCCATTGACTTCAATGTTCCGAAACTGACGGATCTCGCGATCAGCGTTTACGTTCCGGGCGAGACGGGTCTGGCATCCGTTCACGCTCTCGGATTGCACAGCACATACATTTCGAAAGAGGGTGACTTTTCCGCGCAGCCTGAAATCGCCGACGCCCGGATTTCGCGCTCCTGGTACTGGCTTTCAGGGATCGACGTTCTCGCTCCAGCCGATGCCGGTGCGATCGTAGCGTTTGGCGATTCCATCACCGACGGCGCCACCTCTACTCCCGATACCGATCGAAGCTGGCCGAGCGTTCTTTCAGCGCGTCTCGTCGCAAACCCAGACACCGCGAACATCTCCGTCGCCAATGAAGGCATTTCCGGCAACCGCGTTCTTGGTGATGGCGCGGGCGTCAGCGCGCTGGCCCGCTTTGACCGTGATGTGTTGACCCAGGCGGGAGTACGTTGGGTGATGATCATGGAGGCGATCAACGATATCGGCATCGGCGCGCGGCAAGGGGCTCCGGCGGGCGGGATCTCGTCCGACGCGCTGATCAACGCGTATCGCCAGATGATCGAGCGCGCCCACACGCAGGGAATCAAAGTGATCGGCTGCACCCTGACGCCTTACGTGGGGGCGAGCTATGCCAGTGAAGCGGGCGAGGTCATGCGGGAGGCGTTGAATGATTTCATTCGCAACAGCGGAGCCTTCGATGGCGTAGTCGATTTCGAGAAAGTCACGCGCGACCCGGCCAATCCGAAACAGTTTCTGCCTTTGTACAACATCACCGATCATCTGCACCCGAACGATGCCGGTTATAAGGCGATGGCGGATTCCATCGATCTTTCGATTTTTACCCAAAAGGGCGGGAGCGCACGCGCGAAGACCGGCGCGTCAGTCAGGTAAAGCGAGACAGGCGTTCGATCACAAAATAGAAATACCCGGGCGAGCAGCCGGACCTAAGAATCGTGCAAAAGGTTGCCTTCGCCGTACTTGGGAGCGGCTCAGATGGGGTTATTTTCGGCAAGCAATTCCACCCGTATCGATAACAGATCGTCTGCATTCATCGCGAGCACATGAATTGTGACACGACCGATCGGCGTTTTACCTGTGGGTTGCGGCCCATCAAATTGAAAATCTTCGCTCCAGAAATCGTTGCGCGGGTTGAACAGCCGGACGAGCTCGTGAGTATCCGGGTCCAGTCCGGCGATGTTCGGCCCTTTGAATCGGTTGCAATGAGGGCAAGCAAACGCAAGGTTTTCTTCAACTGTCTGCCCGCCATGCTTTTCAGCAACGATGTGGTCGATCTGAAACGGTAGGGGAAAGGCGAACTGAGGAATCAGGCAGTATTCGCACCGACCAGCGGCCCGGTTCCGGATCCTCCGGAGAAGCTCGCGAGTCACGCCTCGCTGATACTGCCCGTTTTACCCAGGAACCTCCGGGCCCGCGACTGCATGACCGCCAGCAGGCTTCCGATATGCAGATAGCTGTCCAACTCCTCTTCTTCCGCGCTGGTCAGCGAACCCGAGCGTGCCCTGGCCGAGAGTTCATCGACTCGCTCCCTGTCGATCTCCGGAAGCTGCATTGAGAGCAGGTAGCGGGCGACGTCAGGGGTAACTTCCTTCTCGTCCGCTTGGATGATTCGCGCCAGAATGGCTGCCTCGGTGTTCTGGGTGGAAACCTGTGAACCCATCGCCACAATTATCCCATCGGACTAATGTAACTAAAAAACCAGATGTTGAGCGCCCGCTTCGCCCGGAACCGCCGGCTCCATCTTAAGCACCGCCCCGAAAGTCTCATCGGTTAACAAGTAAACGTCGCCATCCGGTCCGGTCCGTAGATCGCGAAAGCGTTGCTTCAGTTCGGTAAGCATCTTCTCCTGACCAACCGGCTTCCCCTGTGAGTCGAATGTAACTCTTAATATGCAGTGAGTCATCGCGGCCATAAGCATATTGCCTTTCCACGCAGGGAATTTGTTGCCGTAATAAAAGCTCAGGTTCCCTGGATTAATCGACGGGACCCAGAACAGCACCGGTTCCTCCATGCCCTCCCTCGGTTCACCGCCAGGCGTTCCGTCGTAATGCGTCCCGTGCGTTACGGTGATCCACCCATAGTTCCGGCCCGCTTTGATGACATTCAATTCGTCGCCGCCTCTGGGACCGAACTCGGTCGACCACATCTCACCCGTCATCGGATCAATCGTAAGACCAAGCGGATTGCGATGCCCGATGGTATAGATCTCAGGCCGGTATCCCACCTTCCCGACGAACGGATTGTCGCGGGGGACGCTCCCGTCGTCGCGCAGACGCACGATCTTCCCCCAATCCGACGAAGGGTCCTGTGACTTCTCTCCGTAATTGCGGTCTCCCAGCGTGACATAGAGAAAGCCGGCCTTATCGAAAACCATACGGGCCCCGTAGCTGCCGTCGGTCGGGCCCTGCCCGCAACAGCCTTTCGGCGCGTCGCGTCCGCCGAACCACGGCTCTGCCACGAAGATGTCTTTGACGTCCGTCAGCGTGGATCCTCCGTCCCATCGCGCGCGGGCCACGGCCGTCGTCGCTCTCGCGGGCTCCTCCTGGCCGGGCTTCGAATACACAAAGTAGATCAGCCGGTTCCGCGCGAAGTTGGGATGCAGCACGACATCCATAAGGCCGCCGAGAACCGCGGAACGGATCTCCGGAAGCGGCCCGATCGGAGTGGGATCGAGCACACCCTCACGAATGACTCGCAAGCGCCCCGGCCGCTCGGTCACGAGCATGTCGCCGCCGGGAAGGAACGCCATCCCCCAGGGATGATCGAGTCCCTTCGTGACAACCGAAACGTGAATGGTCGTCAGTTCCGACTTGAGATTCCAGGGACCGGTTCCGAGGGTATCGACTGGGGCTCTCCCCTTCCCTGGCGGGCGCGTTCGCGGCGGGCGGCGCTGGAGCGGGGCCTTCTTGCGCATCGAGGCCGAAAACGACATAAACGCATCCAACGACGTAAACTGTCCAGGCCGCGAACCGCAAGGCGGTTAACACGCGCCTTCTCAGGAAAGCCTTCATAGACCCATTCCTCTGGAGCCCCGCCGTTACGAAACTCCGCGAATTATATCAGCAGACGGCCCATGTACGGCTTCGCTCACTGGCGGACTCCGTGCCTTCGATATTCCCTGGAATGACTCTCGGCCTCAACACGCCCCAGCGAACCACATCACAAAAGAGGCTCCAGCCGCGTTGGCGCAGGCTGACCCGCGTCTGGGGTCGCAAGCTGCGCCGGAAAGGTCCGCGACTCGCCCTGGTTGCTTCCATTCCGCTGACAGCACTCATGATCGTAACCGCCGCGGCGTATCTTCACTACGCAAAGCTCATCGACGCACAGATCGAGGCCGGGCCCTTTCACGATTCAATCGACATTTACGGAGCTCCGACAACCTTTAACGAGGGCGACGCCTTGACAGGTAAGGAAATCGAAGCCGAGCTGAAGCTTTCGGGATATGCCCCGGCCGAAAATGGAAAGCCCGGCAGCTTCCACGAATCGTCGCAAGGCCTGGAGATCGTGCCCGCCGCGGGTTTCGGGGATTCGCCAGTGCGAATCGTGATGGCTGACCGCGGAATCAGCCGCGTGGAAGTGAAGGGCCGCGACGTCAAGACGTGGACCTCGGGCTATCCACTCATGGAAAATGTCTCGCCCGGGCGTGAAAAACGCCGCATGGTGACGTTTCAGGAGCTGCCTCCGGTGCTCGTCGACGCGATTATTTCTACGGAAGATAAGCATTTCTTCCATCACCGGGGCCTTGATCTGGCGCGCGTCGCCAAGGCGGCCTGGGTCGACTTTTGTCAGGGCCGTAAAGAGCAGGGTGCTTCGACCCTGACCATGCAACTCGTTCGCGGTCTCTGGCTGCGGCCGCAAAAGAGATGGAAGCGCAAGATCGCCGAGGCTCTCATGACCGTCCACCTGGAGCGAAAGTGGTCGAAAGAAGAAATCCTTGCGGCCTACGCCAATCTCGTATTTCTTGGCCGGGAAGCATCCTACAGTATTCATGGCGTCGCTGAGGCTTCGGAGCGCTTCTTCGGCAAGGAACCGCGAGAACTGAGCCTGCCCCAGGCCGCTCTTCTGGCGGGCATGATTCAGCGCCCCAGCTATTTCAATCCCTATCGCAATCCGGAGCGTGCCAGAGAGCGTCGCGACCTGGTGCTTGGCCTTATGCGCGACAACGGTTACATCAACGAGTGATCAATATCGCTCCGCCGTCGATACTCCGCTCAAGCTTGTGGCGCCGTCTCAGCACGCCGACCCTGTGGATGCCCCGTACTTCCTCGATCTGGTCAGTGACGAATTGCAATCGAGCGGTCAGTCCGAAGAGAGCGCGAAGAGCGTCGATACGACGATCGATCTCAATCTGCAGCGCGCCGCTCACGAGGCGCTTGATGCGGGAATGGCGCAAGTCGATCAACTCCTCGCAAAGCGCTACAGCAAAGGCGGTCCGAAGGCGGAAGCGGCGTTGATCGCGCTCGACCCTCATACCGGCGAAATCAAAGCCATGGTCGGCGGAAGAGACTATGCCAGAAGCCAGTTGAACCGCCTGTTTGCCAAACGTCCCCCGGGATCGGTGTTCAAGCCCTTCGTTTATGCCGCGGCGATCAACACCGGCATCGAAGGTGGCGAGACAGTGATAACCCCCGCAACCACCGTAGACGACGCGCCCACCACTTTTTACTTCGGCAACCAGGCATATCATCCGGGGAACTTTCGCGATGAAGCCTTCGGCACGATGACTCTGCTGGAAGCCCTGGCGAAGTCGGATAATGTCGCAGCCGTCAAGACGGCCCAAATGGTCGGGTATCGCCGGGTCGTCGCGATGGCGCGAAGTGCCGGTCTGAACCGGAATATCGGCGCCACGCCCGCGGTTGCCCTGGGTTCCTACGTGGTCACTCCGTTCGAGATGGCGGGCGCGTATACGGCATTTGCCAACGGCGGCATGTGGGTCAAACCGCAAGTCGTCTCGCAGATTCAGAATGCGGACGGGCAGATAATCCGCGGCTCAAAGGGACGAGACCAGGCAGGCCATGGACCCGCGAGTGGCTTACGTGATCACCACGATGCTTCAGGAAGTCATTCGTTCCGGTACGGCCGCTGGAGTACGCGCTCGTGGCTTTACTCTTCCCGCTGCGGGCAAGACGGGAACGTCGCATGACGGCTGGTTCGCGGGATTTACCTCGAAACTCCTTTGCATCGTCTGGGTCGGATTTGACGACTACCGGGAACTGGGTCTGGAAGGTGCCAAATCGGCATTGCCGATCTGGACGGAATTCATGAAAAGAGCCGCCCGCCTCACGCCTTACCGCAATGCGCGAGAATTTCCTGAGCCCGGCGGTCTGGAAACAGCTCGCATTTGTCTCGACAGCGGCAAACTTGCCGGAGATTTCTGTCCGCGAACGGCGAACCAGGTCTTTATCGCAGGGACCGCGCCCCAGGATCGATGCGACATACACTCGGGTAGCGAGGAGCCTGTTGCTGAGGAGCCTGTTGCGTACGATGCCGGGCAGGCGCTCAGCGAATCCCTGGGGCCGTAACTTTTACCGCCCCACCAGAAGGCGCGAACCAAGCACTTCCGGCAAACCCGCGGCCTCGATTTTGCGGCGCGTGGCTTCACAATCGTATTCCACGCGCCGATGGACGATCTCGTAGGCCTCATTATCGAAAAGCGAGAATGCCGCCCGCCGGTCTCCGTCGCGCGGCTGTCCCACCGACCCCGGATTGATCAGGTACGCGCCATCCGGATCCAGCCGGTACCGCACTTCCTTCTGAAAAAGCTCCATTCGCCAGATTGTCCGGTATTGCCCGTTACGCCATTCGAACCCGCCCTGAAGATGCGTGTGTCCGAAAAACGCCAGGTTGGTCTGAAGGTATGAAAACACGTTCCGCGCATCCGTCATGGAGAGAAGGTACTCGTCCTCGTCGAGCGGCGATCCGTGGATAAGCTGGAAACCATCGACGTTAAGCGGGCCGGACGGCAGCGCTCGCAGATACTCCCAATTCTCCCGCGAGAGGTGCGACATGGTCCAGATGCTTGCAGCCTGCGCGACCTCGTTGAACCATTCCAGGCTCTCGACGCCCGAGCAGACGCGGTCGTGATTCCCGCGAATCACGGCGTAAAGATTGTTCCGCGCCCAATCGATCACCCGGTTCGGGTCGGGCCCGTACCCGGCGAGATCGCCGCAGCATACGATGCGGTCGTACTCGCCTTGTGCGGCTTCAAGCACTGCTTCGAGCGCTTCCCAACTGCTGTGCAGATCGCTGATGACGAGGTAACGCACCGGGTTCAGGCTCTTCTCAGGCGCAGCAGAGTCACTTCAGGGGGAGTCCCGATGCGTACGGGGATGCCGATCGTGCCGATCCCGTTGGTCACATAGCAGCTCTTGCCCCTGAGCTGGTAAAGGCCGGAGACGTAGGGTGTGAGGAACCGCGCCAGATTCAGCGTCTGGTTGAACATTCCGAGCGTCACCTGCCCGCCATGGGTGTGTCCGCCGATGGTCGCATCCCAGCCCTGCTCCACGGCTATCGGAAAAACGGCGGGGTTATGCGATAGCAGCATATTGGTTACGCCGGGGACCAGCAGTTTTTCGGCGCCCCTCAGGTATCGCCTTCCCGGTCTCTGGAAGTCGACTCCCGCAATATTCAGATCGCCCTTGCCCCATCGGAAGACGCGGGCGCGGTGGCGCAGGAAATCCATCCCGTAGCGGGCCGCCTGCTCGGTAGTGTAACTCTCGCATCGAACGAACATCTCATGATTGCCGAGGCAGCCGATAATGCCCGCATCGGCTCGCAGCCGTGAGAGTTCCCGAATCGTGTCATCCAGCGGGTCGCCCGCCTGCGTAATCAAATCGCCCGTGACGAGTGTCAGATGAGGCTTCAGCTCGTTAAGCATGTCGATGGCCCGGCCGAGGTCGTGCACGCTGAGCCACGGGCTCACATGCAGGTCGCTCAATTGACCGATCCGCAGGCCGTCCAGATCCGGATGGAGATCGGGAATCGGCATGTCGACCTCTTTAACCTGGAAATCGGTCCGCTCGATGAACGCCCCGAATCCCGCAATGGCGAAAGGAGCAACGACAGCGGCCGTACCCGCCGCATGAATCAGCTTGCGGCGTTCAGGCGAGTGCGCAACGGGAGGCTTTCGCGCGAGATAGCGATAAACATAATAAATGCCGAGCGAGGGAACCGAGGCCATGCCCCACAGATTGCCGATGCCGGTGATGCCGCTTCGAATCGGGGTAGGCAGCCAGCGGAGCGCAAGCCCGATTTGCGGCACGCGTATCAGATAAGCCATCACGATCGCGGCCCAGGAAACGTAAAGGAGCGCGCGGACTATGCGGAAACTTGTCGCCGTGACTCTCGGTTTCAAATCTGAAGAGAGCAGCCGGGCGATCAAAATCTGAGTCGCAGCCATTACGGTCGCGACACAAATATCCTGGAAGTAAGGAATGCGCAGTGGTAGTTGACCCTATTCGATTGTACCGGTGGGTCCCGTCGTCAGGGACGTGGAGGAGAGCATCCACATCTGCGTCAGCGCCGCGAGAGCCGCGCATACTGCCGTCTCGGCGCGGAGAACCGAGGGTCCCAGCGATGCGGCGATCCAATTGGCAGCGGCGAGCCTTTCGCGTTCGCCGTCGATCCAGCCCCCCTCCGGACCGATCATGATCGCCGCCGAGTCGCCTGGCCGCATATTGAAAGCGTTCAGAAGCGGCGCTGCGCCTGGCCGTTCGTCCAGCCAGACGCGGTGGGTTGAAGCGTCGTTCAGCGCCTCGGGGAAACGGATTGCATCGGCGATATCGGGAGCGCGCAGGCGGCGCGATTGTTCGCTCGCTTCGCGCGCGATGCGCCTCCAGCGCTCCACGCGTTTGTGCGCACCCGCCGCCAGACCTTGCTCGCTCCGGTTGGCCTCAACCGGCACGATGCGCGTGACGCCGAGTTCCGTCGCCTTTTCCACGGCCCACTCGAACCGCTCGAATTTGATGAGCGCGAGATAAAGTGTCATGCGCGGCAGTTCGGGACCGGCCGCGACCTCTTCGATCACGTTGAACCGGACCAGGTCCTTGCGAGCGCTTTCTACCGAAGCCAGCCAGACCCGCTCATTGTCGGTGATTTCGAACTTCTGGCCCGCCTCGACGCGGAGCACCCGAGTCAGGTGATGAGCGTTCTCCCCTGTGATTTCAGCCTGACCTTTGCGAACCCGATCGACGAAGAAGCGGCGGCGTGCCATGTACCATGTTTACGCGAATGGAACGAGTAAGCATTGCTCGTCTCTCACTGTGTCTTGCGCTTGGGGGAACAGCGGCATCGTCCCTGTCCGCCCGGACGCGCGTTACCGAAGTTGAAATGAAGCTCCGCGGCACGGCCGCGGTATCGCCAGCAGTGCCACTTATGGCGGCGTTGCGCATGGATTGGGGAATCAGGCCGAATCCTGTTAAACTAACCGATTTCAGGCATGTCGCGGCCTTTTGAGTAAAGGGGCACTTGTCCGGTTCGGCCGCCTGCCAGTAATCCAAATTCCCACCGAGCGAATTCTACTGCGGTAGTTCCATGGGAATGAGGGCCGAAGTATTTTGGAACATTGCGATTTTAGCGGGAAAAGCCTTGCGTGTCACCACGGGAACCGGGTATAGTCCACTGTAGATGAATATTTAGCGCCTGATCGGGGCTTGCTTCATCCAGAATTTTGATTTTGAATTCCGGCAGCGGACACTTTTGAAAGCATAATATAAAGTTCGCGCCGAATAGGATGTACGCCAGTTCGACCCCTTGTGGAAGGCTGGTTTTTTGTCAGGTTCTCCGACCCCGACACGGAGAAGTTCCCTGGGAAGTACAGAGGTATTTGTTGTAGTTGAGGCTCAGGTTGTTGAGAACTTCGACCGATTCAAACAGGAAATTCACAAGGAGAAGAACCAGGAAATGCTAGATTTTCGAAAAACACTTTTGACGTTTGCGGCCGTTGGTCTCGTATTCGCCGGCGCTGCTAACGCGCAGGTGGCAACGTTATCGACCCTGACGGCAACCGGTGGAACCGGTTACGTTGCCGTCGAAGGAACCACCGAGGCCCTGCCCCAAGTTGTGGTCGGGTTTACCGCCAACACCTTGGTCTCAAGCGCGACCTTGGTCCTCACTTCAAATGTGCCGTTTACCACGGGAACCAAGTCCGACGGTACTCTCGATGTAACAGTGTCAGCCGACTTCCGCAACCACGAGTACAGTTACAACGGTCACGCAGAGCGGTACGACACCTTGACCGGTCGCTCTTTCGGGCTTGAATACTGCTGCCTCACTGGACTCCATCACCATTAGCGGCTTGCGCGTGAATGGGAGTCTGGCGCCAAGCTCTTCTCAGATCACCCTTTCGGCCACTGGTGTCGCGGGCGGCGGAATTACCGGGAGCATTTCTCCCGTGAATGTCGCGTTTGTGTGTGACAGTCGGAAGTTCTTCCCAATCTCCAGGGGCGGCGAATCAGTCTCTGTGCAGTGTCTCGAGCAGCACCGTTTACCCGGTCGTCACCGTAGCGGTCCAGGAGAATTTCCCCGCCGCCTTTAAGACGAAGACCGCAGTGACCTATGAGCACAGTTTCCGCGTCTCAGGGAACCGTCCTTGCCGTCACCTTCACGAATCTCGATTCCCGGAGTCATCTATTACGTTCCGAGCTCGGTAGTTGACAGGTCACTTACGCTTACGGCTTACACTGGTGCGACGGGCGCAACACCGGCCACGCAGGTAACAGTTGGAGGCGTTAGCGGCCTCGTTCCGGTGACGGTGAGTGGCACTTCGGCACCGCCTACTTCGGTGTTACCAATGCAAATGTCGGCGTTATCGAAAGCGCAACGTATCCTCTCGTCGGAAAACATTCCCACGCCCGTCAAGCGTGACAGCGGTAACCTCCACGCCTGTCGCGGCCAGCGTATCTCTGGTCGGGGTAACCAGCGGCATTCCACAATTTGCAGCCAACAGCTATGCGGGCACCCAAAAGACCGTTGCTAACACCAACGGCCTGTTGACCCCTTGCCAGACAACGCTGCTCTTCCCCTACGCCACCATACCTCGAGGTTATGACATGGGCTTTGCCATTGCGAACGCTTCGAAAATGCCCGGAACTAACCGACCCAGACGTCCGGCACATGCAGCGTTTCCTTCTACGGTACCAATGCTCCATCGACTATCTTTGTCACGCCTGCTATCACAGCCGGCAACCTCGACACCGAGGTATCTTGTCGAATGTGGCGCCCGGCTTCAACGGTTACATAGTCGCAGTCTGCAACTTCGCAGAATGCATACGGCTACGCGATCATCTCCAACGGCTTCGCCACCGGCACTGGAGGCGTTTCGGGTAACTACATCGCAATCCCACAGTAAGGGCCTGCGGTAAGGCTTCGGTGTAAACAGCAAAAGCAATATAATGAGGGAGGGCTTCGGCCCTCCCTCATTTGCTTTTAAGCCTATGCTTTATTCGCTAAATCCACTGCGCTACTTTGTTTCGCTCTCATTCTCCAGGCTGCCGGGCCTCCTCCTGAAGTTGACTCCGCCCTGAAATCCCGCGTGCAGGAGTTCTACCAGCTCATGGTCGACCACAAATTCAGGCAAGGCGAGGAAATGGTAGCGGAGGACAGCAAAGACTTCTACTACGACTCGAACGAAGCCCGACATCAGGTCCTTCAAGATCGGACAAAATCGAGTATTCACCGGATTTTCGCAGCGCCAAAGTCACCATCTGTGTCCACTGTCGATGTCCTGTTCCCCGGCGCGGGCGTGAAAAGGTTCGACATTCCCTCCGTCACCAATTGGAAGATCGATCGAGACCAGTGGTGCTGGTTTGTGCGAAAAAGACGCGCTGCTGCAGACGCCATTCGGTAAAGTAACTCCCCCTTCGGCTGAATCGAAGAGCGATACACGGCCACTTCCAACGCCCATCACGTCGCTGGCCGAACGCTGTAACCGTTGATCGGCCGCAAATCAAGCTGGATCCCGCGCATCCTCAAAAAGAAGTTGTTGTCCTGAAGAATGCCCTGCCGGGTCCGGTTACTGATCGAGAAAGGCATCCCGGTTCCCGGCATCGAGATTTCGATCGCGAAACCGAATCTGGCGGCAAACGAGTCGACGCAAGTCACTATTTCGCCGATACGCCGGTTCAAGCGAAAGGCCGGCCGAAGTGGGACTGATCGTACGACCCATCAATCAGCGGATCTCGATCAAAATCTCCTGGCGGCTGCGCAATAAGAGACCGCTACCAGTCCGAGTAATGCGTGCCGTCGAGGCCGATCT
This sequence comes from Terriglobia bacterium, assembly GCA_963831795.1. Lineage (GTDB taxonomy): Bacteria > Acidobacteriota > Terriglobia > Bryobacterales > Bryobacteraceae > BOG-234. Next base: position 136,081 of record CAWHSB010000016.1, read on the forward strand.
TGTCCGACCCGCTGCGGATGTCGAAGATTCCCGGCTGACTCGAGTCCACCGCCTGCGCGGAGTCTTCCATGATGATCTTCCAGCGAGTCGTTCCGCTGCGGTAATCGGATCGGTGGGTACGTCGTGGAGATAGCCGCCGGTTACCAGGTCCTTTAAATCCTGCGGCGCCTTCTGCTTGTCGAAGGTGTACTCGTCGATCGCGTTCCGCATCGCCGAGAGATTGTTGTGAAGCACGCTCTCTTTCGCCCGTATGATCGCCTTCTGATAGAACGGCACCGCGACGGCGATCAGGATGACGATAATCGCCATCACGATCATCATCTCGATCAGCGTGAAACCGTTGCGGATCCGCTGCGCTCGCGCGCGCGCCCGGGCTTACCACTCGGAGTAAGGTGTCCCATCGGCCGCTTTGTCGTCGCTTTTCGTGTATACGTCAAAAACATTCTGGCCGCCCCAGCCGGTGCTCTTCGGATCGTCCTGCATGCTGCGCAATCCCCACTCGCGCTTGCCCGTCATGGGATCGATCGGGATGCGGCGCAGAAACTTCAGCTTCGTATCCGCCGCCTGCCCGGAGCCTTTTACCCCGTCCACCAGCGCATCGAGCGTCGGGGGATAGCCATAGGTGTCCTGGTTCTGGATACCCAGCTTTCCGCTGTCCGCGAGGTCCTTGTACTTGTCGATCGCTCTCCGGATTTCGGCCTCGGCCTCACGAAGTTGCCTTTCCTTGATTCGCCGCACCTGGGTTCGGGCGACTGGCACCGCCATGCTGGTAAGAACCATCAGGATGGTGAATGCCACAATCAGTTCGATCAGCGTCATTCCGCTGCGCGAATTCGTTCGAACCATGCTTGCCTTACTTCACATTTACTACCAGTGGCGGCGGCATTGTCGCATTGAGGGTCCGTCCAGCGGGTGTCTTGAGCCCGACGGAGGAAAGCGTGACATTCGTGCTGCCGCGGCCCACCGCCTGGAACACCACCGTAAACAATCCTCCGCCGCCGGAGATTCCGCCACCCGTCGGTCCGCGGCTCAGGCTCACATCCGCCTGCCCGGTGTCGTTCAGAATATTCTTCGAAGGCTCTAACCGCGCAGCTTGCGCAACATTGCGTTGCGGCAGGTCGCCGGCGGCAATGTTATTGATTCGCAGAATCTTCGGATCGTACTTCAGCTGCGCCGCGACCGAGGCCATGTCATTGATGTTGTCCCCGTAGATGGTCACGGTCACCGACGAATTCAACTGAGCTTCCGCCAGCGGCGGAAGGAAGCTGATCCGCGCCGCAGCCGTGCCCGGCAGCCGGAGGCGCGCCTGGTCCGCCGGCGGCGCCGTTGCGGGCGGCCGCGGGGCCGTGCGGCGGTCGCGGCGTCGTCAGGGGCGGAGTTGTCGCCGGCGGCACAACGCCCGGCGCCGGAACAGCCGCCTGCTCGGCGGCAGCCGGTTTTTCGGCCGCGGCCACCGGGAGCGCCGCGCGATTGACCTGGATCTGAACGGCGTTGCCGGCGTCCACGCCTCGCAGGTCCGACGCGGTGATATCGGGTCCGCGCACGATGTGCGGTATCAGAGCGATTACCAGCTCGTTCTTGTTGTCCTGCAGATTCTCTCCGCTGAAGAGGCGCCCCAGACCGGGGATATTGGCCAAACCGGGAATGCCGGTCTTCGACTTCGTGTTGGTCCTTTGAATAATCCCGCCGATCAGGTTGACCTCGCCTTCACGCAGCCGCACGTCGGCCGTTTCCTTGTTCTGGCCGATTGTCGGCTGGGAGATGCCGCCCGAGATTCTGGTAATTATCCACCTGCGAGATATCGAGATCGATGTGCAGCGAGACTTCATTGTTCTCGTGCACCTTCGGAAGGATCTCCATGTTGACGCCCACATCCAGATAGGTGAACTGAGTGTTGACCAGGGGACTGACGCCCACGCCGGCCACGCCGGGCTGGAAACTGCCGCTCGCGGTCGGAACTTTCTGGCCGATCTTGAGACGTGGCTTTCTGATTGTCGACCGCGCGGATTTGCGGCGCCTGCAGCACGGTTGTTCCGGAATCGTTCAGGACCGCCTCGAGCGCCGCTCCCGGCAGACCGGTAATCGAGAAATCGGCGCTCGATATGTGGCTGAGCTGATTCAGCGGGATGTTCGTGCTTGTTGGCGTTCCTCCCGAGCTGGTGGTTCCCGTAGTCGTGTGGTCGGAGTTGTCGTCGTAGCTGAGGTCCCGGTGGTGGTCGTGGTGCTTGAAGTGGAGGACGTAGACGTCTGAATGCCGGGCGTCGTAATTCCCGGGCGCGGCGCGAAAAAGACGCTCTCGTTGATTCCCGTCGGCGCGAACGCGGCCGTGATATTCCGCATATGGGCGCTGTTCACTTCCATCACCATCACGTCGACGATCACTTCCGGCCGGGACTTATCCAGACCGGCAATCAGCTTTTCGACGAGCGCCATCGTGTCCGTGTCGGCCCGGACGATCAGGGCATTCTGCGAACTGAAGTTGAAGACCTTCTGCACGTCCACCACGGTCCGCAGAACCGTCAGCATCTCCTGCAGCTCCTGAGGAGTGGTGACGTTCGACAGGTAGAAAACCTTGACCTCTTCCTCGGAATACTCGCGGCGTTTGGTCGGATTGTCGACCGTGACGAAGATCGTATTCGAGGAAAGCGGCTTCCAGAAGGATTTCGTAAGGACCGAAACCTGATCGAGCGCCTGCTCGATCGTGACGTTCGTAAGGTCCATCTGCTGCGACCGGACCGTTTGCGCCGTATCGTATTCGGGATCGAACAGGACGTTGATTCCGGCGACCTTCGCCACGGTCTCGAACAGAATCCTCGGCGTGTTCTTCATCGTCAGGCGCGGAATCGGCGCCGGATTCAACGGCCGCAGCTCGGGAACCGGAAGAAGCGCGTCGGTCCGATCCTGTGCCGCTTACGCGCCAGCTCGGCGGGCGTCAGGTTCTTGTCGTCGTTCTTTGCCGCCGCGCCGGCGTCGCCCGGCGCAGCGTTTCGCTGGATCATCGCCTGGGTGCGCCTGATCTCCTGCATCGCGATATCGGAGGCGGGATCGATCTCGTAAGCCTTCTGGAATTCGGCGAGCGCTTCCGAGAGTTTGCCCGCGTTCCGCAGTTGCTGGCCGTTCTTCACGTGCAACGCGCCCGCTTCAAACCGGATGCGGCGCACTTCGAGCTGATAACCTATGTCGGTCGGGTCGGTCTGCAGAGCCTCCTCGGCGTCCTGAAGCGCCTCGTCGAGGTTCCCCTTCGCCTCCGCGACGTGTGCCCCGTTCCAGAGTTTGTCGCCCTTTCGGTTCGCGGCCAGCACCGGAGCCGAAGGCGCAAAAAGGACCCACGCGAGCAGGATGGCCGTCAGCTGCCGGACGGTCAACTGATTGAAACCGCTCATCTTGCCTGTGGCCAGCCGATTCGGTCTGTGGAAAAACGTTCTGCGCAAAAGGATGCGAGCCCCGGACGGGGTGAACTATCATCAAACTGTCTGACGCGAAACGACAGATGTCGCGTTGATAGGAAGTTCCGCAGCTTGCGAAAACGGCTGAGGAAAAGACGGTTAAGAAAATATGGCGCAAACAGAATCGTGGAAAACTCTGAGCGATAATCGCCAGGCGAGCCATAATTTCTTTCTCTTCGATCGCTATGAGGCCGGAATGGCTCTGACCGGCACGGAGGTAAAGGCGGCGAAATCGGGTAAGGTGCAGTTGCGCGACGCCTACGCCATGATCGACGACAACGAAGCCTGGCTTCACAACGCCCACATCAGCGAGTACAGCCACGGCAACCGGGAGAACCATACTCCGGTCCGGGTCCGGAAACTGCTGCTGCACCGGCGCGAGATCGATAAATTGCTGAGCGCGACCCGGGAAAAGGGCTTGTCCCTGATCCCCACCCGCATGTATCTCAAGAACGGCAAGATAAAATGCGAGATAGCTCTCGCCAAGGGCAAGAAATTTCACGACAAGCGGGAAGCCGAGCGCGCCCGCGGCGCGGAGGCCGAGGCACGCGAGGCCGTTCGCGCCAGCAAAGCGAAAGCGTATCAATAACGGCGAAAGCTTATCAATAAAGGAGTTCGAATGGAATTGACGCTGGTCCGTTCGCGGGCCGCTGAACTTGAGACCGATGTTGTGGTGCTTCTGGACTTTGAAGACGCGCCGCCGGCCGGAACTGGCGAAGCTGCTCGCCGAATCGTACAGCTCGGGCGAGATCACCGGAAAACTCCTCGAATTCACTTTGCTGCACGGCCTCGACGGGTACAAAGCCCGCCGCGTGCTGATCGCGGGAGCGGGCAAGCGGGAGAAATTCGATGCCGCCGCGCTGCGCAAGATCGCCGGCGCCGCCGTCCGCTTCCTGAAGGGAAAAGGCGCGACCAGCGTCGCATTCGCGCTGGACGAACCGACTCCGGCACAAGTCGAGGCCGTCGCCGAGGCGGCGATCCTCGGCGCGTGGGAACCGGATTACCTCAAGACCAGCAAGGAAGGAAAAAACAAACCCATTGCGTCTGTCTCGATATCGGTCGGCAGCGATGATCCCTCGCTCGGCGCCGCGCTGGAAAAAGCCTGGGTCGTCGGCGAAGCGGCCAATCTGACGCGCGACATCGCGGTGGAACCACCCAACCTTCTCACCCCGCTGACCCTCGCTGAACGCGCGCGCCGGATGGCCGAGGCCAACGGTCTCTCCTTTGAAGTCCTCGATCAGGACCGAATGCGGCAGCTCGGAATGGGAGCGCTGCTCGGCGTGGCCCAGGGAAGCGCCGAGCCCCCGGCGCTCATCGTCATGCAATACAAACCGGAAAAGGCCACTGTCACGCGATCACCTCGGACTGGTGGGCAAAGGAGTCACGTTCGATACCGGCGGCATCTCCATCAAGCCCTCCGAAGGCATGGAGAAGATGAAGTACGACATGGCGGGCGGCGCTGCCGTGATCGGCGCCATGCAGGCCATCGCGCGTCTCAAGCCGCCGGTCGCCGTCACGGGTATTGTCCCCGCGGTCGAGAACATGCCCGGCAGCCGGGCGCAGCGCCCGGGCGATATCGTTACTTCACTCTCCGGCAAGACGATCGAGATCCTGAATACCGATGCCGAAGGCCGTCTGATTCTGGCCGACGCGATCACGTACGCCAAGCAGCTCGGCTGCACTCACCTCGTCGATACGGCGACGCTTACCGGCGCCATCGCGGTGGCGCTCGGCCATACCAGTTCCGGCGTTTTCGCGAGCGACGACCAGTTTCTGGAACGCTGGATGGCCGCGGCGAAGGAAGCCGGCGAAAAGATGTGGCACATGCCGCTCGACGACGAATATCGCGAACAGCTCAACACCGTTTACGCGGATATTCAGAACATCGGCACCCGCTGGGGCGGAGCCTGTTCCGCCGCCATGTTCCTCAAGGAGTTCGCCGGCGACACTCCCTGGATTCACATCGACATCGCCGGAACGGCCTGGCTCGACGACGCCAAACCGTTCCTCGCCAAAGGTCCGACCGGCGTTCCGGTTGGTTCGTTTGTGAACCTGGCTTTAAATTGGACGTGAGGCTGTCGAAACAGGCGGCGTAACGCTCCCTTCCGGTTGCGGCTCGGAAGTTTTGCGGCTACGCGCCGATCGCATCAAGGCTGGCGAGCGTCTCCGGAGAGAGTTGCAGTGTCGCGGCCTTGAGGTTCTCACGCAAATGCGAGGACGATGATGTCCCCGGTATCAGCAGGATATTCGGCGAGCGGTGAAGCAGCCATGCGAGCGCAATCTGCATCGGAGTGACTCCCAGTGACCCCGCTGTTGTGTCGAGTATCGAAGACTGCAGCGGAGTGAACCCTCCCAGCGGAAAGAACGGCACGTATGCGATGCCCTGTTTCGCGAGGTCGTCGATAAAGCCGTCGTCCGCGCGGTTGGCGACGTTGTACATATTCTGGATACAAACGATCTCCGTGATCTTTTGCGCTTCGGCCAGTTGAGTGGGAGTGACGTTGCTCAGTCCCAGGCGCCGGATCAGCCCCTCAGTCTTTAACTCGGCGAGCGCGGTCAGCGGCTCCTCGATGGATCCCTCCGAGGGCGACAGCATTCCTCCGACCCGCAGGTTCACGACATCGAGCCGGTCGAGCCCCAGATTGCGCAGATTGTCATGCACGCCATCGATCAGATCCTGACGCGAAAGGGCGGGAACCCAGGACGCATCCGCCTCCCGGCGAGCGCCCAGTTTCGTCACGATCACCAGACCGTCCGGATACGGGTGTAGCGCTTGCCGGATGATCTGATTCGTCACGTGCGGCCCGTAATAATCGCTGGTATCGATGTGGTTCACTCCGGATGCCAGGGCCTCTTTCAGAACGCCGATCGCCGCGTCAACGTCGCGGGGTGGCCCGAACACATGCGGGCCGGCAAGTTGCATTGCGCCATAACCCATGCGATTCACCGTCATCGAAGTAGCGGGCAGGGTGAAACTGCCGCCGAGTTCCATTTGTGTCGTCATTCTTTCGCTCCTGTTTATCATGCTCACGTGGTTAGATGAAGAAAGCCTCAGGTTTGGCGTTCGCATTTGCCGCACGGTTCACAAACGCTGCTGGAGCCCCGTAAATCGCCGGTCCAGGCACGTTCGGCTGCGAGCGTGGACGCGATTCTCGAAGCGACTATTCAGGTTTTGCTCGGCGTTGGAAAAGAACGGTTGACCACCACCAGAGTCGCGTTGCGGGCCGGAGTGTCCGTCGGGACTTTGTATCAGTACTTTCCCAATAAGAGTGCGCTCCTCCAGGCGGCATTGAAACGCCACCTTGATGAAGTTGCGGAGACGGTCGAACGAGTCTGCCGGGAGCAAAAGGGCGGTACTCTTTCGCGGATGGCGACGGCTCTCATCAGCGCGTTTCTTGCCGCCAAAATGCGAGATGCAAAGACGAGTGTCGCGCTTTACTCCGTCAGCTCGGATGTCGATGGGGCAAAGATGGCCCGACAGATGGCGATACGATCGCACAGGGCAATTGCGGGAATGCTGGCGACCGCCTCGCAGCCGCTCACGAAAAACCCCCAACTGGTCGCTTCGATGCTGGCGGATGCCATGGCCGGTGTCAGCCGGAGGCTTCTCGAGTCCGGCGCTCCCGAGAAGCACTTCGAGGCTTTGCGGCGGGAACTCATCTTTTTTGCTTGCGCCTGCCTCGACGCTTGTTCCGCGCGGCCGGCTTGAATATTCCATTTGGGGCCACGAATTAACACGAATGAACACGTATAAAAGCGGTCAGGCTGCGTTTGCGTATAGCTTTTGGGGTTTGTAACGCAAGAAATCGGTTTGACTTGCGCGGCTCAGGCGGCGGTCTTTGTCGATCGCGGCGTGGATTTCGGGATGTTCCGTTTCGATGTCGTCCGATTTGGCGCTGTGGCCGAGGGCGACGAGATTGTCTTCTACGGCGCTGATCCGCTGACGAGAAATGCCTTCCTTGCCAGCACATCGCGGGGATAAGGCCTGACCGTTTAATCTGCATTCAGCAGCGCCAGCTATCCGTCGCGATGCGCCGGGCGAGTTGGATCTCCATGGCGCCTTCGGGCGCGAGGCTTTCGACGATTGAGGCGGAGCATGCGTTGTGCATGATCCGATCGGCATCGGTCATGGCGGTCACCTGGCCCGTGAGATTGTGCCTCCGGGCATTCAGGGCGGAGACCTTCTTGCCTTCCTCGGTCCGGGGACCCGTGGAACGCTGCGCGTTGCGGCGGTTTGCTTCGAGCTGTTTTTCAGAAATCATTGTCTGGATAGTTCCGTGCGCGTATTTGCTTACTCGACCAAAGTAAAGCACACGAAAATTACGGTTGCGACGTTAAGTTGTTGATTCTATAAAGTAAGGTTCTTGTCGCCGCCTTTCGGGCAACGGACCAAAAGGCCAGCCCTGACGCGCGCGGTTTAGAACGGGTATTCCGCGACCGGGAGGGAGTCACCATGGCCCTGCGGGCCACCGAAATGGATGAAGACGCTGGAGCGGGAAAGCACGAAACCGGTGGCGCCGGCGATCTCGTCGCCGGTGTTCTTAAGCAACCCGAATCGGTTCTTCAGGGGAGTATTGCCACCGTTATTTTGTGATGAGTCCTTAGCGAATGGGTTCCGTTCCTTCATTGAGAATGGCGAGATAAGAATCGTAAACGAATAACCGGTGGCGTTTGCTTCCGGTGATCTCACGTAACATCCCGAGGCCGCGCATATGCTCCAGGGCCTTCGCGACCGTTGGCGTCGAGATGCCGATCTTCCGCGCAGTCGCCGGTATGGATACGATCGGGTTGCGTTGCATATGCTGAAAAACGCGGAGGACAGAAGCGGCCGGCCGGCCGAGTCCTTCGATCTGACGTTGGTTCTCTTCGAATAACGCCACTATGCGACGAGCGGCGCCTGCGGCCTGTTCGGCAGTTTCTCTGACTCCGGTGAGGAAGAAATCCAGCCACGCTTCCCAATCACCTCTGGCGCGAACGCGATCAAGAAGCTCGTAGTAAATCGCGCGGTGCGTCTTGAAATAAACGCTGAGATAGAGAATTGGCGCGCTGAGCGCACCTTGCGCGCAGAGGAGAAAGGCGATCAGCAGCCGTCCCAGTCTTCCGTTTCCATCGAGGAAAGGATGAATGGTCTCGAATTGCACATGGACAAGGCCGGCTTTGAGCAGTAACGGCAGGTCGGGCCGGTCTTCGTGCAGGAACAGCTCCAGGTTGCCCATACACTCGAGAACGAACTCCGGCGGCGGAGGTATGAAGACTGCGTTTCCCGGCCGGGTACCGCCAATCCAGTTTTGACTGCGCCGGAATTCACCGGGGTCTTTTTCAGACCCGCGACCCTGCGAGAGCAGGATATTGTGTATCTCGCGAATCAAACGCAGAGAGAGCGGAAATCCGGAGCGCAATCTCTCCAGGCCATGGTTCATTGCAGAGACATAGTTTGAAACTTCCTGGACATCGTGAATGGGAACACCAGGCGCTTCGTCACTTTCGAACATGAGGAGATCGGAAAGTGATGATTGAGTGCCTTCGATCTGTGACGACAGTACGGCCTCTTTCCGGACATAAGCGTATATGAGAAGGGAAATGTCCGGAAGCGCCGAAGCGAGGCCGTCAAGACGACCGAGAGCCCGATTGGCCTGCTCCAGAAGTTGCTGCAAGCCTTCGAGGCGCAAGGGCGGATCGGGAGGCAGAGGCGGCGGGATAAGGGCTCGAACGGTTTCGTTTTCGTACGTCTTGACGACGTAGCGGCCGAGCCGTTTATTGCGTTCCTGTTCCACTCGGCCGATATCCTTTCGTTAGCTTTCGCCTAACGAAAGGATATAGCATGTACGTTTCGCTATTGTGCGAATTCGGATACACTCGCCCGGCGAAAAACACCGCCAGCGATAAGATCGCCAGCGCTACCGGTTTGCCCGCCGGCTATTTTTTAGCGGCGGCCGCGTCCTTCAGCGCTTTCAGGTGCGGCAGGTCGTGATCCTCTTCGTGGCAGGCGGCCTCGCGGAGCTCGAATTTTTCGCGCCGTATCGGAAACGCGATCGTCCATGGTTTGTTATAGACGACCGGATCGGTAACGGTCGCCGAGTAGTTGAACGCGTCTGGGCCCGTGGGCGTGAATCGTTCCACGACGTGCTCGGCGTGGCTTACGATCTCGCCGCCCTCATTCAGCCAGGTCTTGCCGTTCAGGTTCGCTGTGTCGATTACGAGCGTGTCGCCTTCCCAATGGCCCACCGAATCGCCGTGCCATAAGCGCATCGAGTCAGGAAGGTGCGGGCGCCCGTCGAGCGATATAATGCGCCAGGCTACGCGCTCGTGGAAGAACACTATGTAGTCCGGCGTCTGGATAATCTGGTAGCCCTCGGGGATCCACATCGCGCGCGGAACGCCGGGTGGGAAACAATGCGCCGTGGCATCGTCGTAACCGCGTTCGGGAAGGTTCCGGCTCGTCCGTTCCGCAACGGCCCAGGGCTGCATCGGAAGCATGCCGTCCGCCGGATCGACGATCAGGGATTGAGCAGGGGCTCCAGGACCTCCTCTTCCGCGGTTCCGTCTTTCCAGCGCCTTGGTTCGCGCCTCGGGAAGTGGATTCGTAGAAACCGTTCAGATCGGGCTTGCCGTCGGGCGTGCGGCGGAGGTTCGGCACTGCGGGCACGGCGGGGGGAACCCACGTGGACGCGTCCATCTTGACGGCAGGCGCGTCGGGGCTGCCGGGATACCAGGTTCGCGGTTCACGCGTGAAGGCGCCGTTCGACTCTTCGAGTTCAGCCTCGCAGACGTATTCGTAAAAGCGCGTCGCGGTCGGTTCGCCGGTGCAGGGGAATGTTGATCGTCCACGGTTTGGTGAAGACCTTCGGATCTTCGATGGTGGCTTCGTATTGAATCGTGTCGTGGTCGGTCATGCGGTACCGCTCGACTACGTGGAGCGCGTCGCTGTGGAAGTCGCCCGCCATGTCGAACCAGGTTTTGTCGTTGTTGTTGGCGACGTCCACAACCAGCGTGTCGCCGTCCCAGTGGCCGCGCGAATCGCCCATCCAGAAGTCGGCATCCGCGGGATGCGGGGAACCGTCCGTGTAAATCAGACGGTAGTCGAGCTCCCATTCGAAGGCCATGGCGATCAACTTCGGTGTCTGGAAAATCTGAAACGGAAAATCGATGTACATGATGCGGGGGACGCCGGGGATGTAGCATTTCGAGAACGGGTCGGCCGTCTGGCGATTCTGAAAATTCTCGGCCCTCTGCTTCGCGGCCGCAGGGCTGATAGGGAATCTGGCCACCGGCAACCACCGATCGTCCGGCGATCATGTTGAGGCTGGCGACGTGATCCTGAAGGTCGGCCGCTGCGCTGCTTTCGGCCTGCCAGATGCCCTGGAGGTCCGGCTTGCCGTCGGCGGTACGCGGAAGGGAGGACGTGCCGGCCGGGGTGCGCGCGGGAGCGGCAAGGAGAGTACCCGTCAGGGCGGCCGTCGTGATGGTGGCAAGAAGGTACTTGTTCATATGAGTTTCCCGGATACCAATATCAGACCACAGTTTTTTCTTCGTTCTGAGGCTGTATCAGGTAGTGTACCGATGACGATCTCTCGCGGGGGTTACGGTATACTGACCGACACATATTGACAGACACTGGGACGGCGCGGATCGGCCAGCCGGTCCTCGTGAGAAAACAAGCGGAGAAAACCAGCGATGCGTTTCCTTGCTTTTGCGACGTGTTTCGCCCTGTTTGTTGAGATGGCTTCCGGCCAGGGCGGTGGTGGAGCGATCAGCGGATCGGTAGCGGACCCCTTCGGTCACCCTTTGGCGGGCGCCGCGGTGCAGGCCAAAAATGGCTCGTCCGGAAAGGATTTCAAGGCAACCAGTTCGGCAAAGGGCGGTTACGCTCTGCAGGGTTTGCCGCCCGGCGCTTACGACATCTCGGTCAATATGCCGGGGCTTAAAGGCGTCACGCGCAAAAGTGTCAATGTTGAGGCGGGAAAGACCATGACGGTCGATCTGCGGCTCGAAGAGACTACGCAGCTGGGCACTCTGGGGGAGGATACGCTGGCGATCACGGCCGACCAGAAGAAGCACGCGCCGCCTTCCGGGCCGACGCCGCGGACGGTGGACGGCAAGCCCGATCTCTCGGGCATCTGGTGGACTCCGACGACGGTCGATGGGGGAAAGCCGGAGTTTACCGCGCAGGCGGAAGCGGTGGCGAAGCAGAGGACGGATAACAACCGGATCGATAGTCCGCAGACGCATTGTCTGCCTGGGGCTCTGCTGCGTCTGGGGCCCGTTTATGAGTTGGTGCAGAGCCACGACATTCTCGTAGAGATTTCGGATGACGACAGTCCGGGCTTTCACCAGATCTATTTAGGCCGCCCGCATCGGGAGGATCCGACCCCTTCGTGGTACGGCGATTCGGTGGGGCACTGGGAGGGCGACACGCTCGTGGTGGATCGGATTGCATTCCATGAGAGCGTGTGGCTGGATCAGGCGGCGCATCCGCATTCGGAGGCGCTGCATATCATCGAACGCTACAAGCGCCCGGATCTGGGGCATCTGGAGACGGAGATTACGGTTGAGGACCCGGGGATACTGGCGAAGCCGTGGACTATGAAGCGGGTTTCCGAATTGGCGCCGACTGAACGGATTTTTGAGTTTATCTGCTCCGAGAATAATAAGGACCTTTCGCACCTGGTCGGGAAGTAAGGTTTTGGCGGCGCCCATTCAGTCCCGGCACTAGCAGGGGCTGAAAGGTTTATTCGGACATCACTCCCTGCCGGTCGTGGCTCTGCAAGTGTCTGCAAGCGTGCTGTACGCATCCGAGCCGCGCGCGGCAGCAAGCGTTTTCGGGGTGTTCATCACTATGCTCTCACCTGCTAAGGAGTTGGTGACACACCTGCGTGCCAGGCTCCCTTAGTCCAGGAGAAAGCAGTGGGCTCAGCCAGATACGGGGCTCGGATCGTCACAGCCGGATACACTCTGTTGCTGATATTCACAACCGGTGTGGCGGCGGGCGAAGATTCTCACGGTTCTATTAAGGGAACTGTGACCAACGCCTTAACGGGGGAACGGCTGCGCAAGGCTTACGTCAGGCTCGCGCCGGTCTCGGATGCCGCTGGCGTCCGTCCGGTTGTTACCGATGAGGAAGGCCGGTTTGTGTTCGAAAACATTCTGCCCGGCAATTACTCCCTGGAGGCGGAACATCCGGGACTCATGGAAGGCAAGTTCGGCGAAGGTGCCGGCGGGCCGGTTGAAATCAAGATCGCCGCTGGACAAAATCTGGCGGACCTGAATATCAAGCTCGTGCCCCCGGCTGCTATCTCCGGCCGCGTCAGCGATGAGGACGGCGATTCCTGGACGCATGCGAACATCAATATTTTTCGCTCCGTCTGGGAGGGTGGTAAACGGCAGCTTCAGGGCTTCAGTTCGGCGGAGGTGAACGACGCCGGCGAGTTTCGCGCCGGGCATCTTCCACCCGGCCGATACTACATCTCGGCGGAACCTGACGCGTACTGGGAGAAGAGGAATCGCGTCGAGTCCGCGCCACTACTGCAGCCGACCTGGTATCCGAGCTCGCGAGATTCCTCGTCCGCGACGCCCGTGGTCTTGCGTCCAGACCAGGAGTTTACGGGCGCGGAGATTCGCCTGCGTCGGAGCAGCGTCTACAAGGTCCGGGGCAAAGTGGCCGGACTTCAGGGCGTCCCGCCTCTGCCGGGACCGAGCCAATTCATGACGCCGCACCTTGCGGTATCGCCAGGGCCGGGAGTGGGAGGAAACACCAGGGGAGGAATTCTAAAACCGGATGGTTCATTTGAAGTAGATGGGCTCGCTCCCGGAACCTGGCAAATCCGTATTGAGCAGGGACTATTTACGAGCCTGATGGCGCTGGGCGTTGCGACGGTCCAGATCGTCGATCATGATGCCGAAGGCGTGTCACTCACCGTACATGCTCCGCATGTGTTGAAGGGGGTTGTTCGTATCGATGGCGCTGGCGAGCCTGTGCCTGCGGGACTGTCGCTCCGGCTTGAATCCCCCGATGGGCTGCTCTGGGACAGAACCGCTACGCCGCGCCCGGACGGAAGTTTCGATTTCGAGAATATACCCTCCGGCCGGTACCGTGTGCATGTTGGCAGCGCGACTTCCGGCCGGTATTATGTCAAACGTGTTCGTTACGGCAGTGAGTCGTCTGAAACCGAGTTTTCCAGCTCCGGGGACGAGGACCCGCTGGAAGTGACTCTCAGTGCTCGCGGTGCTCTGGTACGCGGTGTGGTCAGGCGCGATGGCGCGGTTGATTCCGCGACGCCGCAGGTTGTCCTGCTGCCGGATACGCCTGATGCCGAACTGCGTCGCTACGACACCCATCTGGGCGTGCCGGATCAATCCGGCGCGTTCGCCGTAAAGGAACCCGTAAGACCGGGCGAGTACACGCTGTATGCATTTGAGGGCGTCCCTGACGGAGCGTGGACCGATGCGGAATTCGTAAAGGGGATCGAGGGCAAAGGAGTCAGAATCAAGGTTGCCGAAGCGGATGCGAAGACGATTGAGGTTCCGCTCATCCTGCGGTCCGAGATCGCAGCATTGCTAACACGACTCGGGATGGATTAGCTTCAATCGTTTTGCGCCGTTCGCCCCACTTTCGTTGCACGCGGGACCCATTTTCAAAATCCGGTGTGGGTACGTTTGTTACGAATTGTCACTCGGCTGTCTTTCGGGTGGCACACGCAAAATCGCGTGATATGCTGCCTCTGGATGACAGCCGGTGAACGATAATAATGCACTTTCTCGAATGGGTTGAACAGACAGGATTTAGCGTTTGGGTCCGCGAGTCGGGCACGGTGTGGTCGTACCCCTTTATCATATTCCTGCACACGATGGGGCTGGGCTTTCTCGTCGGTCCCAGTATCGCGATCTGCATGCGGATCTGCGGTTTTGCCCCGGCCGTTTCCCTGGCGCCGATGGAAAAATTCTATCCGGTGATGTGGGCGGGCTTCTGGATCAACGTTGCATCGGGTATCGCCATGCTAATGACTGAAGCGACGACCAAGATGATCAGCCCCGTCTTCTACATCAAGCTCGTTTTCGTCGCTACCGCCGTCTGGTTGATGCATCTCCTGAGGAAGAGCGTATTCCGTGACCGGGCCGTACTCGAAATGAAAAGCGTGCCGATGAAGAGCCAACTGATGGCCGGGGCGCTCCTGACGTGCTGGGCCGGCGCGATCACAGCGGGCCGATTAATGGCCTATATCGGCCCGGGTTCCACTCCCAGATGAACAATCGATTCCAAACATGACCTATATCGATCTCTTTTCAAAATGGCTTGCTACGACCGCATTGTCCAACACTGTGAGCGATAGCAGGTGGATTGTGCCCGCGAGCCAGATAGTTCACTTCTTTGGCCTTGCGCTTCTGTTCGGCATGGCCGGGATGCTTGACTTGCGAATGTTGGGAGTGGGCAAGGGGATAGCGATTGGAGAGTTCAGCCGGCGGATGATCCCCTGGGCCGGGTTTGGATTTCTGCTCAACCTCATCTCCGGCTTCATCATGTTTGCGGGCGCGCCGTTCATGTTCGCGCACAACTCGGCCTTCGGATTCAAAATGCTTTTTATCGCGGTCGCCGGCCTGAATGTTCTCGTCTTCTATGTCGCTGGGATCGCGCGAAAGGTAGAGGCTCTGGGCTCGGGAGATGACGCGCCATGGGACGCCAAAGTCGTTGCGGGCCTTTCCCTGTTCATATGGGTCGGCGTCATGTTTTGGGGCCGGATGCTGCCGTTTTTAGGCAATGCGTTTTGAGCGGGTGTATGAATGAGGAGTCAATATTAACTTATCGATCCGGGTCACTGTTGGGGTCCGCCTTCCCAGTACGCGATGAGTCTTCCCATCGTGAACATGGTTGTCCAAAGCGTCAATGACAGGATCGCGGCGACCTTCACTACGGCAGGGATGACAGGAGATCGGTCCAGTTCCTCTGTCCGGTTGTAAACGATCGGCCGAAAAATCAGGCCGTGGACGCCGATCAAGCCTAAAACAATCATCTTGGTCAGGAAGTAAGGATTGGGCGCGTACTTTTCGGCCTCACAAGCTGCCAGGAGCGCGCCCGTGCAAATCATGACGACTACCCCCGCACGCTTCCATGGGCGTAAGCTGGTCACCATCTCGGTGATCGTCACGCTTTTAAAGGTGAGCCCCAGCAGGCGCAGGTTCGTCATGAGGATCATGCCGCCGAACAGCGCGATGCATGTCAGATGAAGCGACAAGACGATCGGGTATGCAAGCACCGATTCGCTGAAGTCTGAGAGAAAGCCGATGCTCTGAAGGGAGTGAGCGATGTTCATGCCGGATGGTTTCTATTCATGTCCTCTTATTCGAGGAAACCGGTGAAGATTCCGCCAAACACGATCAACACCCACAACAACAGCGACACGGTCGCCACCGCCTTGCTCAGCACAGCCGGCGGATTCGCCATGGTTGCGACTTTTCTGTGGATCGTGAAGTTGTAGATGAGCGCCGCGAGGACTAAATACATCTTCGCCGGAAAGACCTGGTTTACCAGGTAGATATGGGGTTGCGATGCAAACAGCATAAAGCCAGAGAACGCGACGAATATCAGGGCGACGATCGTCCATAACTCGGTGTATCTCAAGATACGCCCGGCGGTCTCATGCCGCAGTCCGAGGTTCAGCATGCGAAAGTCGACGAGCGCGATCGATCCGACACCAACGGCAAACCCGCCAATGTGAATACACTCGGCCAGCGGAAAAGCCCATTCGCTGTTGTTCAGCGCATCCGCGAGAGCGTTCTGAAGAAGCATCCAGGTCCAACCCCAATCCAATTTACATCAGAGGGCTGAGCGTTCCACTCTTGCTGTTCGTGATCCGGAGGCGCTTTGTCTCCATCGCCTTGAAGCCGGGTGGTTGATTGACCCTGGACGCGGAGAATGATACACTTTCCTCCGATCGTCACCCGTCGCATTCTGGTGCCCGATCACAATTTTGACGAGGTGCATGAATGATTCAGCGAAGCCAAATGCTTAAGGGAACTCTGGGATTTACAGCCCTGTGCGGGTGGTTGGTGCTTGGCGCCGGCGCGTTGCAGGCTCATCACTCCCTTGCGGGCGTCTACGACATGAAAAACGACAAAGAGGTGTCGGGGACGGTAACCAGCGTGAAGTTCACAAATCCCCACGGGTCCCTGGCTGTCGCGGTCAAGAATGCGGATGGCACAAGCACGGAGTGGATTATGACGCTGGGGTCCGCCACAGCTCTGGCGCAGAGAGGGATCGGGAAGACCGGCGATAATGCCCTTCACATGGGAGACAACGTCAAGGTGAAGTTTCGGCCTGCGAAAGATGGCAGCCCTCTGGGCTTTCTCGAGACGGTGACGATGCCTGACGGAAAGGTGATCCAGATCTCCGCCGGAAATAACCCGAACGAATAGGCAACAGCGACCACATAACAGCGTGGGAGCGACGTGACGGACTGTTCCGGCCGATCGGGAACGCGGGACTTCCGCCGAACACGCATACTCCGAAGTGTACGATCCGAAGAACATCATCTCGCAGATTTGCCGCTGACGCCTTCGGCGTTCGACCAAGAGGAATAAACATTCGCATGCGCAAAGCGATACTGGCTCTGCTACTCGTGAGCGCGATGGCGATTCCTTTTGTTGAACGCACCCGGGCTCAATCCCAGGCGCCGGTTCAACCGACCCTCGCCCAGCTGATGAAGGGCACCTTATATCCCGAGTCGAATGTGGTTTTCGCGGCGCAGGACTTGAATCCCGCGGACGTACCGCATGCCAAAGATCCAGCTATGGCGACCGATCTCCTGACCAGCGCGTACGGAAAATGGGAAGCAGTCGAGAACAGCGCTTTGGCCATTACCGCGGTCGCCGATCTCCTCGAACTGCCCGGGCGCAAATGCTCGAATGGCGTGGATGTTCCGGTGAAGAATGCGGATTGGGTCATGTTCGTCCAGCAGCTTCGGGACGCGGGCACGACGGCCTACCTGGCGGCTAAAGCCAAAGATCAGGACAAGATGACCGATGTTGCCGGCGTGATGACAGCGGCGTGCGGCAACTGCCACCGCAGGTATCGCGAGAAGAGACTCGCAGAGCGCTGCAAGTAGCTCCAGAGGAAGTTCCCTAACGCAGTGGCCCTAATCGCACAGGAACGAGAAGCCAGGTTTGATTCGTAAACGGATCGCCCTCGAGTTCGCCGCCGAAAAGCACCAGGCTTCCGAGGTACGGGTCGAAGTCGATGGCCGCGGCCCAGCGCCCTTTGGGAGTGAAGGTGGTCTGGATCTGCGTCCATGTGCTTCCATTCCAGGTCCACGTGTCGTTGAAGGCTGAGGGCGGCGCCTGGCTGCCGCCGAACATGATCAGGCTGCCGATGCTCGGGTCGTAAGCCATGGCGGGGAGTCCGCGAGGCGACGGGCTCGCAGGTGGAAACTGTTGGGACCAGGTGATGCCGTCCCAGGTCCACGTTTCGTTCCGGTTGCCTCCGAAGAGAACAACCTTGCGGTGGGCCTCATCGTAAGCGATGGTCGCGTCGCTCGGAGGCGGACTCGCTGGCGGAAACCTTTGTGTCCAGGTCTTCGCCCGTCCATTCCAGATCCACGTCTCGGCAAGGCTCGGACTGCAGTTTCCCCCCATGAACATCACGATGTTCTCCGTTGCCCGGTCGTATGCCATCCCCTGCGTGTCGAACTCGCAAGCGCGTGGCGAAATCGGTGGGAACTGCCGGGTCCATGTGACGCCGTCCCAGGTCCAGGTGTCGTTCAGGTAGACCGAGTTTCCAGCGCCGCCACCGAAGAGAACAACCGTCCCGGTGGTGGGGTCGTAAGCGATGCCGGCGCCCTGGCGGGGCGACGGAGCGGTGGCCGGCGAAAGCTGCGACCATCCGACGGCGCTGGAAAAGGTCCAGGTGTCGTTGTACCTCACGGGCGGGTTGATCCCACCGTTACCCCCGCCGAACATTAGTGACGCGCCCATCAGCGGGTCGAAGACCATGGCGCCGCAGCATCGGTCGGAGGGCAAACCGACAAGCGCGGGCTTGATCCATTGAAGAGCCTGCGCCTCGCCCAGACCAGCGAGGAGCAGCCCCATCTGCGCCACGGCCGAGATGCGTAGTAAAACGGGCACCGACAGTCCTATCTATTCTTCCCGTGAGCCGAAATCGCTTTCGGAACCAGAAGCTTGTTCGCGCTTTGCGCGAAGCCGGACCTCGGGTCCGGCGCAGACGGGGGCGTCTGCCCCACTTGCATTCCATGCATTCTATGAGCCAGCTTCCAACTCAGAATTTCAGCGTTTCTTGGGCATTTTGCCGCCCTTGTCCTCGGTGTAGTGCTGCAGATCGGTATTGCCCTCGATGCAGCCGAACTCCATCTGCTCGTAGGGGTGACCGTCGGACATCTTCGCTTGCCGATTGCGGGTGATGTTCCAGCGGGCGGTCCACGGTTGCGTGTAGATGGTGGGGTCGGTCATCGTCGCTTCGTACACGATAGTATTCGCGTCCTGAGGAATGAACTTCTCGGTTACGTGAAGCGCTTCCGTCTTGAAGTTGCCCGAGGTATCGAACCAGGTTTTCGTGTTCTGATTGGTGGTATCCACTACCAGCGTGTCGCCCTCCCAGTGGCCGACCGGATCGCCCTCGAACAGTTTGATTTTGGGATCGATATGGGGCCGGCCGTCGGTCGGAATGATGCGAACGGTATGCATGAATTCGGATAGCTGCACGAAGTAGCCGGGAGTCTGAATGATCTGGACGCCGAACTGGTTGGACTCGCTGTGCGGGACGCCGGACGGGTAACAGTGCAGTTCCGGCTCGTCCGCCATGTGGTGTTCGAGGATGTCCTGTTGTTTCGCTCTTGCTTCGGGCTTGTAGGGAATTTTGCCGTCCGGCGGGTCGATGATGCGGATGGCGTTGAATCCGCCGAATCCGCCGCGGCCGCCGCCGCGTGCGGGGCCGGCTGCGCCCGCGGGTGCTGCAGCGCGTGCCGGACCGCCTGGTCCGCGACCGCCTCGGCCCTGCGCAGGTTCAATGTCGGTGATCGCAGGCGGGTTCCAGAATCCCTGCATATCGGGGTGGCCGTCGGGCAATCTGGGCATGGGACCGGCCGGTTCCGGCGGAGCGCCGCGGCCTGCACCAGGACCGCCGGCGCCACGGCCCCGCCCGGCTCCCGGCGGCGTGGCCGGCGCTTCCTGTCCCGGAAGCAGGGGAGTAAAGGCAACGGTGGTTCCCACCATAACTGCGAATCCCAGGATCAGGCGTTTCATATGTGTGAATTCCATGTCAGATCTCCCGCCTCTCACTGGCCGAACGCCAGCTCCTGGCACTCGTGTTCCATGATCCGGGCCACAGGACCGGTCTTGCGAACCATAGGTACGGCAATCTTCCAGTCCTTTGTGAAGGTCATGGGGTCGCTGATAGTGGCCTCGTAGAGAAGCGAGTTCTCTCCCGTA
The DNA here is from genome assembly GCA_963831795.1 of Terriglobia bacterium. Lineage (GTDB taxonomy): Bacteria > Acidobacteriota > Terriglobia > Bryobacterales > Bryobacteraceae > BOG-234. Next base: position 155,958 of record CAWHSB010000016.1, read on the forward strand.
CGAGTGAAACGTTCGGTGACATGAAGCTGATTGCTGTGGTGGTTGCCCGCCTTGTCCAGCCAAGTCATATCGTTGAAATCGATTACATCGGTGACGAGACTGTCGCCATCCCAGTGGCCGCGGGAATCTCCGTCCCAGAGGTCGGGGAAGTCGAGGTGTGGTGACCCGTCGAGATAAATCATCCGGTAAACGTGCGAGTATTCGGAAGCGATCGCGACATAGTTCTTCGTCTCGAAGATCTGGAAGGGATAACCCATGTACATCAGGCGCGGCACACCGGGCATGTAGCACTTGTTCACGAGGTCGGCGGTTGCGGCGTTCTTTGCATTTTCGGCGCGTTTGGCGGCCTGGCCGGCGGCATAAGGGATCTTGCCGTTGGGCGGGTCCTTGATATATCCGCCTTTCTCCAGGTTATCCACCGGTTTGGCTGGCACCCAGATGCCCTGAAGGTCGGGCTGATCGTACCAGGTTTTGGCTACCGTGAAAGCGACGCCCTTCTTTTGCGCCATAGCGGGCGCGGCCGCGATGCACAGGGCCGCGAAGAGGCCTATCAGCGCCTGGACTGCGCGAGTGTTGACGCACGGGTATGACTCCGTCGTGCCGCCGGAGATTCGATCTCTCATCCTGAGCTTTCTCCCTGGGGCGGCGTGAGCCGCCAATCGTCTACTGCGTCTCGCCGCCTCGGCCGGGTTGGGGCAGCGGAGAAGAGTTCAACGTGATGCGCCGCCCGTCGGCGAAATCCACGCTCTGCGCCCACATCAGATTGTCACCGTCCTTCGCGAGAAATCCGTTGACGGTGATTTCCTCGCCGCCTTTGATCATGTTTTGCCGCCAGCCGGCGCGATAAAGCCCGTTGGGAGGAGGGGTTTCGGCTATCCAATGAACGGTTTTGCCATCGGGCGAGATGACATCAAAATAGAGGTGTGAGTGCGGATTTACCCAGTCCATTTTTACCGCTTTGCCCGTGACGCTTACCGGTTTTGAATTGTCGTATTCGGCGGCGAACGAGTGGTGCGCCGACAGGGGCAATGCGGCCATGATCAGGCCGACGCAACCTGCGAAAATTGCAAGTTTGCTCTTCACTTCAACCCTCCTGGTTTCTACGAGACGAAAGTATATCAAAATTAGTTGGAGCCAGAAGTCAGGAGACAGAAGTCAGAATGGCCTCCTGCGACGCCTGGTTGAATAATCTGTGCCTCCGATACCCGGCTTACTTCCCTTCCCGTCGCGGCTGGGTAAGTGCTCGGGAAGGCAGGAGTCACGGGCCGGAATTTGACCGCGCTTACTTCAATTCGGCGGCCTTCGTGATGCGTTCCGCGTTGAGGTACGGACGCAGTGCTTCGGGAACCAGCACGCTGCCGTCGCGCTGCTGGTAGTTTTCGACGATCGCGACCCAGGTTCGTCCGACAGCCAGACCGCTGCCATTCAAGGTGTGGGCAAATTCGCTTTTCTTTCCCCCCTTGAAGCGAATGTTGGCGCGGCGGGCCTGAAACGCCTCGTAATTCGAACAGGACGAAATCTCTTTATAGCCGTTCTGTCCCGGGAGCCACACCTCGATGTCATAAGTTTTGGCCGAACCGAAACCCATATCCCCGGTACAAAGGAGCATCGTGCGGAACGGTATGTCGAGGCGGCGCAGGATATCCTCAGCATCCGCGGTCAGGCGTTCGAGTTGGTCGTAACTATCTTCCGGTCGCGAGAATTTTACAAGTTCGACCTTCTGGAACTGATGCTGCCGGATGATGCCGCGCACGTCCCTTCCATAAGAGCCTGCCTCGCTGCGAAAGCAGGGGGTGTAAGCGCAGAAGTTAATGGGAAGTTTCTCCCCGTCCAGAGTTTCTTCGCGAAAGAGATTGGTGACCGGAACCTCGGCGGTGGGGATCAGCCAGTAGTCCGTGTTCTCCAGCTTGAAAAGATCCTCGGCGAACTTCGGTAATTGGCCGGTACCGTACAAACTGCCGGAATTTACGACAAAGGGCGGCAGCACTTCGGTATATCCGTGCTCGCGGGTGTGCGTGTCGAGCATGAAGTTGATCAGCGCTCGCTCGAGCCTGGCCCCGAGTCCGAAATAGACCGCGAACCTTGCGCCGGTGATCTTCGCCGCACGGTCGAAGTCGAGGATGCCCAGATCGGGGCCGATATCCCAATGCGCTTTCGGTTCGAAATCGAACGCCCGCGGCTCGCCCACGGTGCGGATTACTACATTATCGTCGGCGGAGCTCCCCTCGGGAACGGATTCGTGGGGGATATTGGGCACGCCGGCGAGCAGTTCGCGATACTCGGCGTCCACGGCTTCGGCGATGGCGGCCAGAGCTACGATCCGTTCACCAATCTCGCGGGACTGGAGCTGCAGGCGGGTGGTATCGGCGCCCTCTTTGCGGAGCCGGGCGACGTCCCGCGACAGATTGTTCTGGTCCCGGCGGAGTTCTTCCGTTTCGGTGATCGCGGCCCGGCGGCGCGCGTCGAGATCGCGAAATTGATTTACGGGGAGGACCAGGCCGCGAGTCGACAGACGTTGAGCGATCGCATCCAGATTGGTGCGAAACGCTCCCATATCATGCATATAGAGGCTATGCTATCAGGCGCGGCCAGGAAGGTCCGGGTGTCTCGGGCGGGGCAGTTCGGTGCAGGTCTTGCGCTTTCACTCCTCGTCGGATTCGACGCTGACTGGCTCCAGGTCTTCGGCTTCGAAGATCTGCCGGCAATCCAGGCATTCCACGTAGTCCACGCCATCTCGACGGGCGAGGACGATTGTTCTCTTGTGCTCGCAGGCGGTCTGCATAATCAAAGCTTGGGGATACGAATTATTTTAGTGATCGTGAAGGCGGTGTCAAGCGTCCGGGGCACTATAACCTAAGCTCACTTCTCGAAATTATAAACCTCAAAGGAGACTTTTGGCGGCTTGAATTCCATTCTTTCTTGCGGGGTGGGAAGGTAGAATCCGTTCAGATGCCTTTTCCGATACACAGGCTGCGCCGTTTGCGGTCGACCGAATCGATTCGCCGTGTGGTGCGGGAGACGCGGATGGAGCCGGCGAACTTCATCTTGCCGCTGTTTGTCTGCCCGGGCGAGGGTGTCCGCAGGCCGATCAGTTCGATGCCGCCGCAGTGTCAGTTATCGGTGGACACAACGGTGGAGGAATGCCGCGAGGTGCGGAGTCTCGGGATCGGCGGCGTGATTCTGTTCGGACTGCCGGAGTCGAAGGATGAAGAGGCGTCGGGCGCGTATGACGACGACGGAATCGTACAGCGTGCGATCCGCGCGATCAAGCGGGAGTTGCCCGATCTGCTGGTAATGACCGACGTCTGTAACTGCGAATACACAAGCCACGGCCATTGCGGAAAGATCGTAAACGGGGATGTGGATAACGACGCGACGCTGGAATGGCTGGCCGCGAGCGCGCTCTCGCATGTGCGCGCTGGCGCTGACATCGTCGCGCCGTCGGACATGATGGACGGGAGAGTGGCCGCAATCCGGCGGACGCTCGATTCGAACGGATATACGAATACCCCGATTCTGGCGTATTCGGCGAAATTTGCATCGGTGTTTTACGGGCCGTTCCGGGAGGCAGCGGAGTCGACGCCTCAGTTTGGCGATCGCCGGAGCTATCAAATGGATCCGGCGAACGGGCGGGAGGCGATGCGCGAGATCGAGCTTGATCTGGAAGAAGGCGCGGACATGATTATGGTCAAGCCCGCGATGCCTTATCTGGACCTGATCCGGCAGGCGCGGGACCGGTTCGATGTACCGATCTCGGCGTATCAGGTCAGCGGGGAGTATTCGATGATTATGGCGGCGGCGCGGAATGGCTGGATCGACGAGGAGCGGGCTATGGTGGAAAGTCTGACGTCCATTCGGCGCGCGGGCGCGGATTTTATCCTGACTTACTTTTCGAAGCCGATGGCCCGGTTATTGGGTTGATTCGAGAGCGTCGAGTATAAGATCCTCGAATATTTCGGAAACCCAGATCCGCCAGCCCGGGATCCGCGAGGATACGATGAATTCATTGTTGCCGAAGATCCGCGCGCTGGCGAAAATCTGAACTTCGATCGTTCTCGTTTCGGGATAGATCAGCCAGACTTCGCGGACTCCCCATACGAGAAAAGCCTGGACTTTCCGGTTGACGTTGGTTGCGGTCTCCGAGGGCGAGATGATTGCTACCGCCATATCGGGCGGCTGATCTACTGGCGTGCGGTCGAGCTCGACGTATCGCCAGGTCTCCGAAGAGAAGAAGGCCAGATCTGCCCGCAGCCGCGAATCGGGACGAACCGCCAGATCAGTCGCGAGCAGCAGCCGGCCCTGTTTGCGAGGGCGCACAAATGAATACAGAAGGAAAAAGAGACGTCCGAGAATCAGGTTGTGTTCCGGGTCGCGGTGGGCGCTTCGATCAGTTCTCCGTCCAGCAGTTCCCACTTGCGGCTTTCACTTTGGGGCAGCGCATCGAACTGCTCGGTCGTCATGAGCGTGCGGACCGGCATATGTCGATAATATCGCTACAATAGTGCTTTCCCAATGCATTTCCTACAGAACAGCCTCGTCGAGCTGATTACTCAGACCTCGACGAATCTCCCGCCCGATGTGCGCGCGGCCATGGCCGCAACCGGTCTTGCGGAGAAGCCCGATACGCAGGCGTCGCAGGCGCTCAACATCATTTTTTCGAACATCGATATGGCCGCCGAAGATGCCGGCGCGATCTGCCAGGACACCGGAATGCCGACGTTCTACGTGCACACTCCGGTCGGCGTGAATCAGATTGCGATCCGGAAGGCAATTCGCGCGGCAGTCGCGGAAGCGACGCGGCTGGGCAAGCTGCGTCCGAACTCCGTCGATTCGCTCACCGGCAAGAACAGCGGCGATAATCTGGGTCCGGAGACCCCGGTCATCCATTTCGAACAGTGGGAGCAGGACGAGATTGAGGTCAAGCTCATCCTGAAGGGCGGCGGCTGCGAGAACAAGAACATTCAGTATTCGCTGCCCGCGACGCTGGAACGGCTGGGGCGGGCCGACCGCACGCTGGAAGGCGTTCGCAAATGCCTGCTGCACGCTGTCTGGCAGGCGCAGGGGCAGGGTTGCGCGCCGGGTGCGATCGGCGTTTGCATCGGCAGCGATCGCGCGCACGGTTATGACGTCGCAAAGGAGCAGCTTTTCCGCACGCTGGACGATGTGAATCCCGATCCCGTACTTGCGGAGCTGGAAACGCGAGTCATGAAGGAAGCGAACGAGCTGGGCGTCGGGGCGATGGGCTTCGGCGGCAACGTTTCGCTGATTGGCTGCAAGATCGCGGCGGCGAATCGGCTGCCGGCCAGTTTCTTCGTATCGGTGGCGTATAACTGCTGGGCGTTCCGGCGTCTGGGCGTGCGGCTGGATGCGGAGAGCGGCGCGATCACGCAATGGCTTTATCGCGATCCGTCGCAGGCGGTTGAGCGCATGACGCAGAGCGAGGGTTTCCCGCTGACCGGCCGTGAGATCGTTCTGACTGCGCCGCTCACGCGAGGAGACCGTGCGTTCGCTGAAGGTGGGCGACGTGGTGCTGGTTCGGGGCGACATGTATACCGGGCGCGACGCGGTGCATGCGCATCTGATGAAGAATCCGCCGCCGGTGGATCTAAACGGGGCGGTGCTATACCATTGCGGTCCGGTGATGATGCAGACGGAGGGCAAGTGGACGGTCAAGGCCGCCGGCCCGACGACCAGCATTCGGGAAGAGCCATACCAGGCCGATGTGATCAAGCGTTATGGCGTGCGGGCGGTAATCGGCAAGGGCGGCATGGGCGCGAAGACCTCGGCCGCGCTGAAGGAGTGTGGAGCGGTCTATCTGAATGCGATCGGGGGTGCGGCGCAGTATTATGCGCGCACGGTGCGGGATGTGCTTGATGTGAACCTGCTCGATTTCGGCGTACCGGAGGCAATGTGGCATCTGCGGGTGGATAATTTTCCCGCAATTGTGACGATGGATGCGCATGGGAACAGCCTGCATGCGGAAATCGAGAAAGCCACGGCGGAAGAATTAGAGCGGCTGCAACCCGCCTGACGCCGGATCCTTGCCGTAACCGGGATGTAAGCCGCCTGATATGATTGGAATTCCTGCAAGGAAGCTTTCCCAATTGGCCAGGTAGCTCAGCTGGTAGAGCGCAGCCCTGAAAAGGCTGGCGTCGGCGGTTCGATTCCGTCCCTGGCCACCACTCTAAACCCCCACTTTGCCTAATGCCGCCGAATAGCGGATTATCGACCAGGATTTCAGCGACTACGTCGATAGACCCGCCCTTCCCTACCTTAACCAGCAGCTCACTTGCAAGCGTGTGACGGAAGCGATGACACTGTGCTCCTTCCACCCTGGATAGTCTGAAAACAGACGCGGCAGAAGTCGATGACATGCTCCAGAAATTCCGGAAACATATCAAGCATGCCAGCCTCTTTCGAGACAACGCGAGCGCCCGGGTGGGCCTGTGATCGCAAAGCCATGACCTCCAGGCCGCCCGACCTCTACTGAAGGCACTTGAAAAACTGCCCGCAACGTAGCGAGGGCGTCTTATGGATGGGTTGCGAATCTTTTAAGTCTTCGCCGAGGGTCCGGCATCGAGGCCGTCATGATCAGATTCGCGCGGTCCGCCGGCTTCGCTCTGACGTTCTGCCTTTCTGCGCTCCAATGACGACCTGGTTCGGGACTGGTCCTGCTCGAGCGAAGTCAATACGCGAACTGGCCTGCCTGCAACCGAATCAACCCTCGCTGCGGAGGCCGTTTATACTGGCTATCTGATTCTCACCATGTCCGGTACGTGGAACCCCGACTCGATCACGTTGTTGCCTCCTGACAACTTCGGTTCCAACAATAATCTGCCTGAGCTTTCTGCGCAGCAGCTGTCCAGTTCGGGGTTGACCTTCAACACTTCGTCCGGTGACCATAACGTCTTCAGCAGTGCGGGAACGACCTGCAGGGCTGCCAGTTTTACTACAGCCGATAGCGGCGTTACCTTTTCCGCGACGCAGACGCCGGAACCGGCTATCTCGGTGTTGATTGGCTCGCCGCTGATGGTGTTCGCGTTTGCGCCTTCCCCGGCATAGTTCATAAACCATTTCGGATCAGGAAACCTTATCAATGCGCCCCATACTCCACAAACTGGCCGCCCTTGTGAGACGCCCGGCGCTCAGCCTCTCTCATTACTTTCTCTATAAAGAGGAAGCCTGGAAACGAACGTGGTTGGGAGTTCCGGTATTGAAACTCCCTCAGGATCTTTGGGCATATCAGGAACTCTTATTCACCTGCAAGCCGACCCTCATAATTGAGTGCGGCACCTGTAGCGGAGGTAGTGCACTGTATTTCGCTCACTTGATAGATGCGATGGAATCGACCGGCAGGATCATTTCGATCGATGTAACAGTTCCCGCAAACGGCTTTCCCGATCATCCGCGCGTGGAATACCTGACCGGCTCTTCCACGTCTGACGAAATGGTGGATCGGGTCAGAGGGATGATTCGAACAGGCGACAAGGTGATGGTCATTCTGGACTCGGATCACAGCCAGCCGCATGTCGCAGCTGAACTTGACCGCTACGCCGGTTTTGTGACTCCGGGGCAGTACCTGATTTGCGAAGATACGAACGTCAACGGCCATCCCGTAAATCGGGCTCACGGTCCAGGACCGATGGAAGCGCTTCGGGAATGGCTGCCTGAACACCCTGAGTTCTCGTCCGATAATTCACGGCAACCGCATTTGAGTTTTCATCCGCGTGGCTGGCTGATCCGGAGATAGCGCCCGTGTCACTACGACCCGGGCTTCCTGTTTCACGTTTAAACGCTTTTGCGTCCCTCACCCGCGCTCGCTTGCCCTGCGATCCCGCCTCGATCGGGACCCGGTGGCAGGCGATCAATTCTTCCGTGGCCCGAACCTCACCGTCTCCGGCATTCGGCTCGACCTTAGACGCCCGGAAATCGTAATTCTCGATCAACTCCATCCGGCGTAACCGGTCAACGGCACGAAACCGGGTTATGTGGTCGGGTTCTTGTTCGGGAGTCTGGCATCGAGGCCGCGCTCGATTACCCGGATGGCCTTCGGGAGCCGGGCCAGATGCGCTCGGTGCGGCTCCAGCATCCGCTCGGCGATCGCCCGCGTCGCAGGTTCGCGATGCAGCATAGAGGCCTGGTGCTCAGACACCCGCGTGCGGGCGCAAAATCCGCGGGGCTCAAGGGGTTCGGCTTGAGAGGATTTTGGCAATCCTCTGGCGTCGCGCCTGTGATGTGTTCCATGTCAGATCTGCCCGTTCTTGCGTGTCTGGGCGCGCGAAAGACAGAGCCCCGATCTTCCGGTCGGCTCCTCTTCTGGCGGCGCTCCCGGACAATTCAGCACATTGAAAACCCATGGCCCGACGTCTATAACAGGTATGGTCTTAAGGAGTTAATGCCGACACCGCTCGGGCGGCGCAAGCAGGCCTGTCATTCTTTTCAAGACCCCATGCCGGCATGCCCAGGACAAGCGCATTCAGATGCTGCTGGAGCCCGGCGCCTTTGAGCAGATGCATGGGTGCCAGGAGTTGGGATATCCGTTTTCACTCGCTCCGCTTTCCTATGCGGCTTGTATCGGCGCTTCGGGCGGAACTCCGCAGGCGCTCGCAACAATTGCCTGGCGCGGGCACACGCGTTCTATCCCCGGTGATTGCGTGTCTGGGGTGCAGGGTTTTGAAGCATCTCGATCCGCAGTTCTTTCCGCTTAACTGACGAGCGCGTTCCTCCTGCTTTGGCACGTTGAGTGCAGCTTTTTATGCCGGAAAGGCACCCCCAACATGCACAAGAGCATCGCCATCGCAGCGCTCTTTTTCTGCGGCGCGCTGCTGTCCTGTCAGCAATCCCAGTCGCGCACAGTTTCGGCGGCTTCCATACAGCCCGCCACAAGTTCCATACAGCCCGCCGCCGGCAAGATAAACCCGGCCGGACCCGTAGTATCGTATGCCGATACAGTCGATCACGTCGCGCCGGCCGTCGTCACCGTCCACGCATCGCATCGCGAAAAGGCGGCGCAGCAATTCCCGTTCTCGGAAGACCCGCTCTTCCGCTGGTTTTTCGGACAGCCGAACGGTCAACAATCGCCAGGCGGCGGCCAGCCGCAGGAAGAAATTGAAAGAGATCTCGGATCGGGCGTCATCGTTCGTTCCGACGGTCACATTCTGACCAATCACCACGTCGTCGACGGCGCCCAGGAGATCTCGGTGGATCTGGCGGATCGCCGTACATTCAAGGCGAAACTGATTGGTTCCGACACGCCCAGCGATCTCGCCGTATTGAAAATCGACGCCACCAATCTGCCCGTCCTCGCATTGGCGGATTCCGACAAAGTGCGGGTAGGTGATGTTTGTCTGGCGGTGGGAAATCCGCTGGGGATCGGCCAAACCGTCACGGCAGGCATCATCAGCGCCAAAGGTCGCGAGACCGGTATGAGTGACGGCAGCTTCGAAGACTTTCTCCAGACAGACGCGCCGATAAACCGGGGCAATTCCGGCGGCGCGCTGGTCAACACCGCAGGAGACCTGATCGGCATCAATTCGCAGATCATTTCGCCTTCGGGGGGAAGCATCGGTATCGGCTTCGCCATTCCTTCCAATATGGCGAAAAGTGTCATGGATCAGCTTATTTCGACGGGCAAGGTAACGCGTGGCCAGCTGGGCGTGACCGTCCAATACATTAATTCCGATCTCGCCGCCAGTCTCGGACTGAAAGAGGTAAAAGGCGTGCTCGTAAGCCATGTGGTTGCCGGTGGACCTGCCGACCGCGGCGGCTTGAAAGCAGGAGACGTGATTCTGAACCTGAACGGCGCTGAAGTCAACGATGTGAACGTGCTTCGGAACGATGTGGCGGCTTCCAAACCCGGCAGCGACGCTACACTGACCATTCTGCGCAACGGAAATCAGCAGCAGATTCACGTGAAGCTCGGCGAGTTCAAGCCCGCAAACGGCAGTTCCGCAGATCAGAGCGGAATCGGTGGAGGTACGGCCGGAAAACTCGGCCTCGGCGTCGAGCCATTGACGCCCAACCTCGCGCAGCAGCTCGGCGTTCCCCGCAATACGCAAGGTCTGGCAGTCGACAATGTCGACCCGGCGGGCGCCGCCGCGGATGCCGGCATACAGGCGGGTGACGTGATCGAGCAGATCAATCGGCAGCCGGTTCGCTCGCCGGGTGATATCGAATCGGCGTTGCGGAAGTCGGGAAACCGTCCCGCGCTGCTGCTGATCGATCGAAAGGGTCAGACCATCTTCGTACCGGTCAAGATCCGATAACCGAACTCAGCAGGACGGCCGGCGGCCCATCAAGATCTGACAGGCGTCGGTCTGCCCGTCGTCGAAATTGACGACGGAGGCGGCAAGATAGAGAAGCCATGTCCTCCACGTATTCTCGCCCACAAGCTCGATGCATGCCCCGGCATCATTCTGAAGACGCGCGACCCACTCGCGGCCACGTCCGGCATGGTCCTTGCGAATGCTTTCCAGCTGCAAGATCTCGAACCCCGCATCTTCCGCATCGCGAATGATATTCGAGAGATGGGCCGGTTCGCCGCCAGGGAAGACTTCGCGCTGAAGGAAAGACGTTTCCCCATCCTCGCGCACCCGTTGCGGACGAGTGATTCCCGAGTTCAGGAACAGTCCCTCTTCTTCGAGCAGCCCGTGAACCGTACGAAAGTATTCGCGCAGTCTGTGACGGCCGACATGCTCGAACATGCCGATCGAAGCTATTTTCCGAAAACGGCCGGCGAGGTTCCTGTAGTCGCTTTCGAGGATATGAGCACGATTCTCGAGGTCCGTGAGCCGCGACGGCGGAAGTCGCAAAATCGTACTGGTTGTGATTGAGCGTACAGCCCGAAGCCTGCGCCCGATAAACCGGGTGGCATGGACGACAAGAGCGCCCCGCCGCAGGCGACATCCAGAAAGGCGTCTCCGGGCTGCAAATCCAGTTTTCGGCAAAAGGAATCCAGTTTCGCCAATTGCGCCTGATCGAGGAATCTGGCATAGAACTCGTTTGAGCGATCGTAGTGAAACCGGAGGTCCGCAGCCGCGCCTTCCCGGCTCTGAAAAAGGTCTCGATGCGAGGGCCCGACGATCGTCGTCCACAACGGTTGAAAGAGGCCGAGGTTTTCGGCCTGCCCCGTGGTTCGAATGCGCGAATCTGCCGCCGGAGAATCCGAAGAGGTTCTCCTTCGAGCGCGCCCGGGCGCAGCCAGTTGAATCGAGGACACGGATCTTGAGTTGTTCGCGAGCCGTCTCCGAGAGATTCTCCCAGATTGAATAGCAAACGAAGGCGGCCAGATTCTCAACACAGGTGAACCCGTACCCCCTTCCAGCCATCTCCTGGAACGCATGCTTCCAATGTGAGACCGGATGGCGCGGCAAACAATAGTCCGTTCGTAACAAAGCCGGGGACGCTCGTCTCGACCGGCGGCTATGGATGGATCAATCCTCTTCTCATGGCATGGAGGACGGCCTCAAGCCGGTTATGCGTTCGGAGCTTTTGATTAATAGCGTGAAGGTGGTTACGCAATGTAGGCAATGTGATACCCAACTCCTTCGCGACTTGTGCGGAATTCTTCGCTTTGGCAAAAAGCAGCAGAATGCGCTGTTGCTGATCTGACAGTGCTTCGACGGGCGTAGGCGGCGGTTCGCATTCACCGATTGCGATTACGTGCCGTGACAGTTCGAGCATTTGCGCAAAGGCCTGCTCGGTTTCCTTGCGTTTGGAGATATCTCGGCTCAGATGGACGATAAGACGGCGGTGAAGACGCGGGTCTTCAAAAACAATTGTGGAAACACTTACCCATATGCGTTTGCCGGAACCAGTCGTGACTTCGAGATCGAAGGTGGGAATCGAATCGGTGTGGGCCGCGGAACACTGCACGCTGCAACCGTGTCTGCATACGAGCGTGCCGAGCGACCCCGTTCCATGTAAGACTTCATCGCAGGTTTTGTTCAGAACGTCCGCGGCGGTATATCCAAACAGCCGCTCGGAGGCTCGATTCCAGAAGCAAATCTCTCCGCCGAGCGTTACGACAAAAGCCGCGTCAGCCGTTCCTTCCATCAGCTTGTAAACGTCCACAGCGTACATATTTCAGCTATCCGCGAGATCTGCGCCGTGTGGAGGCAATGCATCGACCAGAAGACTCGTTACGGTTGTCCCGGGTTGAATGACGCTTGATTTATTGTGCTCGTCACCAGCCGCCCTGACAATATCAGCAGACAACAGATCCAGACGTACGGAACCGGTGCAGGGCACGTGCGAAGCGTCACGATTGCCGGCTTGATGGTGTAGGGGACGACGGGGCATGCCGGTCTCGCCATTGGAGATTTCATAAAAGGAGAAAAGACATCATGTCCCAGATTGCAATCGAAAAGGTTGATGGTAAAAAGGCCTTGCAGCCTTCTATCGTCGACGAAATGAAGACCCTGTCGGACCGAGTTCGCCAGCATGCCTTCGAACTCTTCGAGCGGCGCGGCGGCGGCGGCGGCTCCGCCCTTGACGACTGGCTCCATGCGGAGCGTGATTTATTCCGCATTCCCGATTCCGAACTGATCGAGCGGGGCGAGAAGTTCGAAGCACGCGTGAGCGCGCCGGGATTCGATCCCGGCGAAGTACACGTTACGGCTCTGCCGGATGCTCTGATCGTCAAAGGGTACTCCGCGCACAAGCACGATCAAAGCGACGGCGATGTCCGGTTCTGCGAATTCGATCAAAAGACGCTGTTTCGGCGCTTCGATTTGCCTGAGCCGATCGATGTCGATCGAGTCACGGCGAATCTGGACAAGGGCGTCTTGAAATTGACGGCCCTCAAAGCCGGACAAAACGCGTCAAACGGGCAACAGTCCAGACACCCCTGATCACGAAAGGTAGCAGCGCCGGCGGGACCGTGTGGGGCAGGGCTTCGGCCTGGCTTCGGCCCTGTCCAGATGGATCTGCGGTCCACGAGCGACCACGGAAAACCGTTCTCTCCGTGCGCAATTTCGTGGGGCAGGCCCCCGGGCCTGCCGCCGAGCCCCAGCTCGGCGCGGAGTTTCTCGGTCACTTTGGGGTGGTTTTTCAATGGTGTTGGATATGCCCGCACGCGGGCAAGAAATTGGATGAAAATGGGCTTCGAGCCAGGCGGTACCCAGCCTGGCCCGCGGCGGATTTTCGAGGCCGCCGAGCTTCCGCCCGGCGCGGAACTCTACGTCCTGCCGTTAACGTCGGCGACGAGTCACCGGTGTCCATCCGCCGCGAGCGTTACACAAGCACGCGAGCGGCTATTCAATGCCGCAAGAATCTCCGCCAGGTAATCGACGCCCAGGTTTATTTCTTCGACACGGCCGACGGCACGCGTTTGAAATGCGCCACGGTGCTTGAGCCGTCCGGGGCGATGGGAATGGTTTCCAACTCCATGCTGTCGCCGTCACCGGTAACACCGAACCGCCGCTTGATAACCTGATTGCCGGTAGTCTCAATCTCAACGAGTTTAGCTCCGTTGAACCACATCGAGACTTTTGAGCGATGACCGGACCAGTCGATTTCACATTCCTTGCCAAGTGTGTTGCAATCGAACTCTCCCACGGTTCGTGTGCCATTGGAATTGCTGATATGCATCGAATCCCCGTTATTTTGCAAGGTCCAGACAGGTTTAGCGGTCCCGCTTCCGTCGCTCTGCTGCCACTCGCCGATGAGTTTGTCGCGCATCGCATGGTCGTCGTCGGACGCAAAACCCGCCACCAGCACCGTACTCAGGACGACGATCGATACCCTGACAAGTCCACTTCCGCGCAACCGCCGTTCCTGCCGGAAAGTTCCAGGTGTCATCTGCAGTTTCCTCTGTTGTGTATTGAAAGCCCGAACGGCGCCCCTGACAATCCTGTCGAGACAGTAGACCTCAGCGCGCGGGTGAAAATTTTCACTGCTTACGTTGCGAATCCGGTCGCGGGCGAGCGTCCACCCTCCGTCTGATATCGACTGGCTGTGCAGATCGGAGCTGACTCTCTTCACACAGGCCCTGTGCACTGTGCGCGAACGTTGATTGGCCAAAAAAGCCCTGACCGCGCGAACAGAAATAACAAACCCCGCTGAACGGCCTTGACGCGACGGCCGCTTTCTCAGAGAGTAATTGGAGGATGAAAATTCTCAAAACCCCACTAGCCCTGGCGGTGGCCCTCGCAACGGGAGCGATATCCCTGTCCGCGCAATGGCCGGACTACCCCACGCCGGGCCCGAGGGCGAAAGACGGCAAAATCGACCTCGCCGCGCCGCCCCCCAAAACAGCCGATGGCAAACCCGACTTCTCCGGATTATGGGAACCGGCGCGAGGCCCCGGCGGACGTGGTGGCAGATCGATGAACGGTACCCAACCGTTGCCCTTCGCAATTCCCTCAGCGCCGGGTGATCCTCCGGTAGCGCAGTTCTTTAACATCGGAGCCGGCTTCAAGGATGGTCTCCTCCCCTTCACCCCATGGGCCGCGCAGTTGCGCGCGCAAAGAAAAGCAAATGACAACAAAGACAATCCCGACGCTCACTGCGAGCCGCTCGGCCTGACCCAGCTTCTCATGCACCCGCAGCCGCGGAAGATCGTGCAGACTCCGCGCGATATTGTGATTCTTTACGAAGCAAACGGCAACGTCCGGCAGATCCACACCGACGGACGCGCGCTGCCGAATAACGATCCCACGCCCTGGTGGTACGGGTATTCAGTCGGACACTGGGATGGCGACACGCTGGTAGTGGAGACCACAGGGTTTCGCGACGACGTGTGGCTGGACGTTGAGGGCAGTCCCCTGACCAGTTCCGGCAAGATGACGGAGCGCTGGCGCCGGGTGAAGTTCGGGCTGATGCAAATCGACGTCACGATCGAAGACCCCAAGGCTTACACCAAACCGTTCACCGTTCGGATGAACCATCAACTCATGCCGGACGCCGATCTCATGGAGTTCGTTTGCGAGGATAGAGACGCCGCACACTACCTCAGCAATGTCGGCAAGAAGTAATCTCTGGAACTCTACCGCCGGTTTCCGCTCGGCGCCGGTGTTCTTACGAACCGCGTCTTCGACAGAGTCACCATGGCCCTGCGGGCGGCCAAATCGAAATGAAGACGCTGAGCAGGGTATGTGGGGCCAGCGCTTCGGCGCTGCCGCCGAGCTTCCGCTCGGCGCGGGACTTTACGTCAGTCGGTAGCGCCGGCGATCTTTGTCGCCGGTGTTCTTCAGGGGAGCGAATTCTACAGTATCTACCAAAATGCCTTAATTGCTTTTAGCCGGAGGCTGCGTCTGCCGCTTTGCGACCGCGGCCTCGAAGCTCTTCTCGTATTCGTCGACGTGAGCCTTATATCCCTCCGGATCGACAAACGGATTCGGATCTCCCGGTTTGCGCGTCTGCAGCTTCTGGTATTTCTCGGCCATGTGATAGAACGAGGCGTGTGAGCTGAGAAACACGTCGACCTGAAACGTACGGGCCTTCTTGAACGTCGCTCTGAAGTCATCGATCATTCCCGGATAGTTATCGAGGACCTGGAGGAACTGGCCGTTCAGGCTGCACTCGATAAATGCGTGATAGGTTTTGCCGTCTTCCTTGAGGTCCGTCGTCCAGGCGAGGCACCCCCGCGTGTGGCCCGGCATGACGTGGGCCGTCAGGGTTGTCCCGCCGAGTGAAACTGTGTCGCCGTCGTCGATGATCCGGTCGATGGGATGTTCCTTGCCTTCGGGATGAAATTTCTTTATGGCGGGGACATCAAGGCGTCCCACCACGACCTGAGCGCCGGTCAATTCTTTAACGAGGTTGTCTCCGCCGACGTGGTCAGGGTGTGCGTGACCTGCAATCAGAATTTTGATGTCCTTGAAGTTGTATCCGAGCTTCTTGACGCTGTCTTCGATCACCGGCACCGAGGACTCGTAGCCGGTGTTCATCAGGATCAGACCGTCGGGCGTAACGATCAGGAACGAAGCCAGCTCTTTGGTTCCCACGTAGTAAAGGTTGTCCATGATGCGGTGAGGCGGGAATGGATCGTTCCAGCCCGCGGGCTGGGAGAAAGCCGTCAGTGAAAAGAAAGCCAGTGCGATGGCTGGAACGACAGGTTTGCGCATAGATGAGTTCCTCGCGACCGCGGTAGCGTGTGTCCCGGGCCGGTCATGTCCGGACCTCTCGGTTTATTACGGATCGCAGGCCTAAAATATCATGGCTGCCGCCGAAATACAGCTGCATTCGGACACGCGCGGCAGCGGACAAATGCGCGTCGAGTCTCGCAGACGGCGTTGAACTGAACCGAGAGGGATTCCAGGACCGTTACCTTCAGCTTGAGCCCGGAAGCGCTGGCTTGTCAGCGCAGGCGGCTGGCTTGGCTATCGAAGGGTATCTTCAGCGGCTCGTCCTGAACACGCTTTCCGATGAAGATAACGAATTCGAAGGCTCAAAATCGCAAGGGCCGCCTGACGCGGCGTCGTTGACAATGCGCTCAGACGTTCCCGCGAGGAAAGATCGCAATACATCTCTGACAACTTGAAGCGGTTTTGGGCATTTTTCAAGTTGGATGCCCGTCACGATTCGAACGCAAGCGCTTCGCGCTCCGCCTCACCAGCGAATTCCTTCTGAGCCCTGCAAACTCCCGGCCAGGAGTATGCGGTTCTGACTGGATTGCCGGTGCGCCCGCGCCTGACCGGCGCCGACGGTTATGGTCATCCTGGAACAGAGACGCGAGAAGGTGATGTTGTATTCATGACTCTCCTCGAATATCGTTGGCGGCGCCGCGAACTCTGACGCTGCCAGGGATTCATGCCGCGCCATGCCAAGGCGTTTTGGCGCTTACGACACCCGTCCCATGGGCATTGAAACGTTCCCGATAGAATCAAGAACATGGCAAATGAAACATACGCGGTGTTCGACACGACCGAAGGCCGTTTCAAAGTAAAGCTCTTCCAGGAAGAAGCGCCCAAAACGGTGCAAAACTTCGTCGATCTCGCCGAAGGCACGAAGACCGGAAAGCCCTTCTACGATGGCATTATTTTCCATCGTGTAATTCCGGATTTCATGATCCAGGGCGGATGCCCCCAGGGCACGGGCACAGGCGGACCGGGCTACAAATTCGCCGACGAGTTCCACCCCTCCCTGAAACACGCGAAAGCCGGCATCTTGTCGATGGCCAATTCCGGACCGAACACCAACGGCAGCCAATTCTTCATTACGGTGGCGCCGACCCCGCACCTCAACAACCGGCATTCGGTATTCGGTGAAGTGGTGGAAGGCTATGACGTGGTCGAAAAGATTTCGAAGGTTCCCCGCAACTCGCAGGACCGGCCAAAGACCGAAGTAAAGATCAATTCCGTCAAGATCGAAAAGAACTGACCGGGTAAACTCGCGGTAATATCGACGTCCTCCGGCATGACAAACACCGCTCTATTCGGAGGCACTTTCGATCCCATTCACAACGGTCACATCGAGATCGCGCGGGCGGCGGCGGACCGCTTCGGTCTGGCAAAAATTCTCTTCGTACCCGCCGCCAATCCGCCGCACAAGCCGGAAGGCGTAACATCGCCTTACGAAGACCGCTTTCGCATGGTGGAGTTGGCCTGCGCCGCCGATCCCCGTTTTGAAGCATCGCGCATCGAAGCGGGGTCGGAGCGCAGCTATTCCATCCACACCATCGAGAAACTGAATGCGCTCGGGATGAATCGCCTCGGTTTCCTGATCGGCGCCGACGCCTTCGCCGATATCCGCTCCTGGTACCGGTGGCGGGACGTGGTGACGTCGGTCGAGTTCATCGTCGTCACTCGGCCTGGATCGGACTGGGAGACGCCTCCCGGCGCTGTTGTGCACGAATTGACGGGGTTGCACCTGCCCATATCGTCGTCCGGCATCCGCGAACAACTGATGAGAGGCGATGCCCATGTGCCCGTGCCCCCTTCCGTCCTCGCCTGGATTCGAGACCGCGGCCTATATCGGTCACAAGCAACGTGAATTTTTTTAAACCGATTGCTTACATACGGTTAGCGCGATTTTCCAGAAAACTCAGGCCCGGTTTTTACAATGCCGAGTGCTAAATATTAGCCGACAAGAAAAGTTTGACTTCTTTGGAGGAAATAATGGCACTGTGCCGTACGATACTTCTGGCGGCCGCGTTTTGCGGGCTGGCAGCAAGCCAGACAACAGGACTAACGACAATTCAGGACACGCTTTATCAGGCCGACGGCTCACGCTATAACGGCACGCTGATGATCAGCTGGAGCACTTTCGACGCGACCAATATCGGTACGATCGTGCAGCAGAGCAGGAACGTGGATGTTGTGAACGGAAATCTGCTGGTGCAACTGGCGCCCAACGCGACCGCTCCGCCGCCCGCGAATATCTACAAGGTGCTTTATCAGAGCGACGGACGGAGCCAATTCACGGAAACCTGGGTGGTCCCCGTGAGTTCGAAGCCGCTGACCGTCAGCGCGGTGCGCGTGACCTCCCAGACGACGTCCGGAACAGGCGGCGGAGGGACCCCGACGGGCGGTGGCCTGACCGGCGGCACGACGACGATCGCCGAATCGTCCGTTATCGGGCTGCAGGCGGATCTCGCCCAGAGGCCCCTCAAGGGCGCGGGATTCGGCACGAACGCGGTGGCAGTGATCGACGACAGCGGCAATATCGAGACCGCCGTCGGAGATATCGGTTCGTGCGTCTTCGTGGACGGAACAACCGGGCAATGCACACCGCCGACGTACTCGGACGCCGAAACGCCGGCCGGCACGCTGGACGGGGTGAATGGCGCATTTACACTGGCAAATACCCCGCTCGGATCGAGCCTTGCGCTGTTTCGCAACGGTCTCTACATGACTGCGAATCTCGATTACACTCTGACCGGATCCACGATTCAGTTCGTTCCGGGCGCGATACCTCAGCCCGGAGATCTTCTGGCCGCTTTTTACCGGGTGGATACGTCGGTCACCGGGAATACGGGCTCCTTTACTACGCTGGGATCGACGAACCAGCTCCGAACCACCTCGGCGCAGGTAATCTGCAGCGCGGCTGGCGCCAGCGTCACGGCAACCACGTGGACCACCCTCGGCGGCTGTGACCTGCCGGCCGCTGGATTGCAGCCGGGGGACCGGATCGAAATCCGGTTCACTTTCACGCACACGGGCGTCGCGGCCGGATTCAGCTTCCAGGTGAACTGGGGTAACACGACGATTCTCGCGCGAAGCGGAGTCGCCCAGGATAACGCCGTCGCTGGACGCGCAGAGGCTGCCATTACCGCAAGCGGCGCCGAAATCAGCCTGGAGAGTTGGGGTACGGTGATGCCGTTCCTGCCGGGAATTCTGAACGCTCCAGCGCAGGCGGGCCTTGAAATCACCTTTCAGGCCGCTCTGTCGAAGGGCGGCGGCGACGGCGTGGCGCTCACCAACTACACGGTGCTCCGCTATCCCGGCAACTAGCCGCGACGGGAACAGAGACGCTGAGCAGCCGGCGTGGGGCAGGGCTTCGGCCGGGCTTCGGCCCTGCCCAGATGGACCTGCGGTCCACGAGCAACCACGAAAAACCATCCGATCCGCCCGCAGTTTCGTCGATCAGGTCGAGTGACCGGGATTGCGCCCGGTCACCGTCCGAACTGCCCGTTCGGGCGATGCGCCACGCCCCTCGGGCACTGGATGCCACCTTCAACAGGCCACCCCGCAGTCCCAGTTCGCGCAACTTTCGCTCGCGTCCTTCGCGGCTATGCCACCGCAGCCAGAAACACTTCCGGATATGCCGCCGTATCCAGCCTTCCAGCCGGTACAGCGCCTGTCGATCCTCGGCCAGTTGGAAATATCCCCACCAGCCGTGAATAAACCTTCTCCGGCGATCCCGCAGCTCGGTGCTGGTCAGACTTTGGCAGCTTCGCCACAGTTCCCGCACTGCCGGGCTTCCGTCCGCCACGGAGCTCTACGGAAACCTGCTACTTCGTCTTGCTTTTCGCGTCTTCGGAGTACTGCGGCTGGGGCGGATTAATCTTGATCGAAATGGTCTGTTCCGGCATGGTCAGTTCGAAAACATCGCCGAACGTCTGGTAATTCTTTGCAATGATTTGAATCGTGACCTCGCCCATCGGGATCTCGGGGATCGTTACGCTCCCCATTTGATTCGTTTTCGTCTCCCAGTTGGTCTGGATCTTCTTCATCTTGACCGGATTCAAGCCGTGGCGAAAGCGAACGATCACGCTGGCCTGATCGATCGGCTTCCCGGTGTCGCTCGAATTGACCTGCACCGTCAGCTTTGTGCCCTGCGTCGCGGCGCGTGAGGGCAACGAAGACAACATGAATGACGACAGCGCCAGAGCTGTCCAGAGCTTGTACATCGTCTTCATTATGCGATATCGGGTAGCAGGAATCGTTGCGGCTTGCCCGCCGCCGCGGCAACGGCTTCCGCTGCGAGATAGCCGCTGCGAACCGCGCCTTCCATCGTGGCGGGCCATCCGGAATGTGTCCAGTCGCCCGCGAGGAAGAAGTTATTGAGCGGACTTACCGCCGGCGGCCGTAATCCCTCGATCCCCGGTTTCGCCGAGAACGTCGCGCGCACTTCTTTAATCACGTGCGCCTTCTCCACGCGCGCTTCTCCCGCGATCGGGAAGAACTCGGCCAGTTCCCGGACTGCCATATCGATAATTTCATTCCGCGGCTTCTCCAGAAGGCTCCGTGAAGCGCTCACCACCAGCTGTATGTAGCGGCCTTCGCTCTTGTTGAACATCCACTGAATGTTGCGATCGAGCAGCGTCGCATGGGGCAGGTCGGTCACCGGACGGTCGAACCACAAATGAATACCGGTGATCGGCGAGTGCTCGAATCGATCCCATGAAATCGGAAGATCCGGCAGGAGCGGTTGCAAACGCTCGAACGGCAGACTCGAAACGTAGTAATCGGCCGAGAAAGATCCCGCGCCGGTGCTCACGGCGCTCACACCGCCGTGCGCCGTCTCGATCCCCGTTACGGCCGACCGGTACCGAATGCGTACAGCGCCCGCTCGCGCCAGCGAATGTTCGTCATAAAGTTCGCGCAAAGGCACGTCGGGAATCCCCATCTCGTAGGAATCGGAGCGTGCGATCATGCCCAGCCAGAACACCTGAAACCCATGCGCCGCGGCCATGCGGTCCAGTTCCTCGTTGACGGCGCTCACCAGCACTTGCCGCCAGTACCGCTCGATCGCGCCGTCCGTCTGGCGCTTTTCGCGAAGCCAGTCGAGCATGCTGATGCGGTCGAGATCGTCGCGCGTTCGCCGCTCCCGCGGGATCGCGTTGATAGCCCGCGCAATCGCAATCTTGTCGGCAATGCTCAAAAATTTGAGCCGCAGGAATGACTCGAGAAAATGGGCAGGCGCCGGGAAAATCCCGCGTTTGAGGACGGAAGTGCGCCCGCCCGGCTCAATAAAAAAGAACTCGCGATAGAACCGTATCTTGTCGCCGACTCCCAGGCGCCCATAAAGATCGAGAAGATTCACGCAGCAGCGCAGTAACACATGCTGGCAGTTATCGATCATCTCCGTATCGGCGACCGGCCATGAGGTAGCGCGGCCGCCCAGGAAATTCCGAGCCTCAATGATGTCGACCTCAAACCCGGCGCTCCCGAGCGCGGCGGCTGAAGCAAGCCCGGCGAGCCCGCCTCCAATCACAGCGACTCGAGCCATCAGAGAGTGTGGGGCAGAGCTTCGGCCCTGTCCAGATGGACCTGCCGTCCACGAGCAACCCCGAAAACCCTTGTGGGGCAGGCCCCCAGGCCTGCCGCCGAGCCCCAGCTCGGCGCGGAGTTTCCGGTCACCCGGGGTGGTTTTTCAATGGTCCGGCCGGTCTTCCGGCCGGCGCGGAACGTCACGGCGGCAGTAGCGCCGGCGATCTTGTCGCCGGTGATTTTTCCGCAGGAGCCGCGAAGTGCGGAACTCTGTTTTTCACAAATGTCTCCGGCCTTGCGGCCGGCGCTGCGTTTAGGAGAAATTTACGGCCTCCGAAAAATAATAATGTGCTGCTCGGGCAAAACCTCAATCGTCTTATCGAATCGATAACCCTCTGGCTGCACTTCCGCCCGCACCTGCGCCACTGTCATCTTATGCAGCGGCTGGATCGGAACTTCGGGGTCCTCTGCCCGATACTCCAGAAACACAATCCGCCCCCCAGGCTTCAAAGCCTCCCGAATATGCTCAAGCATCTTCTCGGGTTCCGAAAACTCATGATAAACATCCGCCAGCAGCACCAGATCCACCGAATCCTTCGGCAGCTTCGGATCCTCCGCGGTCCCCAGCACCGCCCGCACATTCGAAAGATGTCTGGCGCTGATATTCAAATTGAGCCGATCCAGCATCCGCTGCTGAATATCCTCGCCATAAACCACGCCCCCAGGACCCACGCGCTCCGCCATACGCCACGTAAAGTAACCAACCCCCGCGCCGATATCCGCGACAGTCGATCCCTTCCTGATCCCAATAGCATCTATCGCCTGATCCGGATGCTCTTCGCTTTCCCGTTCCGGCCGCACCAGCCAGGCCGCGCCCTCCACGCTCATCACGCCCGCGATCCGCCGGTGCGTGATCGGATGAACCGACTCCCCCGCGCACAGCAACGCCCCCAGCAGGAATACCGCTACAATCCGGCTTTTTTCCATAGCTCGTCCACTCTCTGCTTCACCGCCGGAGACATCCGGATCACCTCGGGCCAGGGACGCGTAAACCCTTCGCCCGCCCACTTCCGAGTCGCGTCGATCCCCATCTTGCTGCCGTAATTGATCAGCCGGCTCGCATGATCGAGCGAGTCAATCGGACCCATCGTGAACTGGATGTCGCGCTCCGGATCGATATTATTGAGTGCCCGCCAGGCCACTTCGCCGGCGTTCTGGACATCCACGTCCTCATCCACAACCACGATGCACTTTGTAAACATCGCCTGGCCCAGCCCCCATATTGCGCTCATGACCTTGCGCGCGTGTCCCGGGTACGACTTGCGAATCGAAACCAGCATCAGGTTGTGAAAAATGCCCTCGGCCGGCATACACATGTCGCGTATCTCCGGAATCTGCATGCGCATCAGCGGCAGGAAGATTCGCTCGATCGCCTTCCCCATGTAGAAATCCTCCATGGGCGGAGGACCCACAATCGTGGTCGCATAAACGGGTTCCTTCTTCTGTGTGATGCACGTAACATGGAAGACCGGATATTCGTCCGCGAGGGAATAATAGCCGGTATGGTCGCCGAAGGGCCCCTCGGTGCGCAGTTCGCCCAGCTCGACATACCCTTCAAGCACGATTTCCGCGTTCGCGGGAACTTCGAGATCGATCGTATGGCACTTCACCATCTCGACCGGCTTGCCGCGCAGGAAACCCGCGATCATCATCTCGTCGAGATCCGGAGGCAACGGCAGAATCGCCGAATACATCGTTGCGGGATCCGAGCCGATCGCAACCGCAACGTCCATGCGTCCCCGCTGCCCCTCGGCGCGCTCTTTTTGAGCAAAGCTCCTCCGATAATGCTCCGCGCCCTGCTTGTGAGTCTGCCAGTGCATCCCGGTCGTGCGTTCGTCGAAGATCTGCAGCCGGTACATGCCGCAGTTGCGCTTGCCCGTCTCCGGGTTTCGCGAGAACACCATTGGCAGCGTGATAAATGGGCCGCCGTCGTCCGGCCAGCAAGTCAGCACCGGATAGTCGTAAAGCGAAAAGCCTTCGGTCTTCACCACCTCCTGGCAATCGCCCTTTGAAACAATCTTCGGGAAAAACGCGCCGATCTCCGCCAGTTTAGGCAGCATCTTCAGCTTGTTGAAAAGCCCTTCGGGCATGCGCATCTCGAGATACTCGCTGATACGGGCCGCCACTTCGTCGACGGACTCAACCTCGAGCGCGATCTCCATCCGCCGCATGCTCGCGAAGCCATTAATCAGTACCGGAATCTTCGAACCTTTGGGCTTCTCGAAAAGCAAAGCGGGACCGCCGGTCTTCACCGAGCGGTCCGCAAATTCAGTGATCTCGAGTTTGGGATCGACTTCTACCGAGATGCGTTTCAGTTCCTTCTTCTTCTCCAGCGCGCGAATGAAATCCCGCAGATCGTCATGAGCCATTCGGCTACTATGATTGCAAGTTCACCGCGCCGCGCGCGGGCGAACCGCGGCGCGGACCGCCTGGCGTGCTCGTTGTAGACAGCGCGTCCCGCGTACCACGGGACAACTGAATACGGTTGTTTAAGGATGCGCAACCCGTGCCGGGGTCTCGCGCCGATCTTGAAGCGCGCTGAAGAAGGACGTGGGAGGATCATCCCTGCCATATTTTTCGCTTGACTGCCTTGCCCACGGCTGCTAGTGTAATGGCATCTGCTAGTGGGATAGCATGCCGGAGAGATTGGGATGAATGAAGACATCGGCGCTCGACTCGGCCGCAGGGAGCGCCAGATCGTGGAGGTTCTCTATCGGCTTGGAAAGGCCGGCGTAGCGGAGGTCCTGGCGGAATTGCCGGACCCGCCCACTTATTCCGCCGTTCGCGGAATGCTGACCCTGCTGGAGGAGAAGGGACACGTCCGCCACAAACGCGACGGGATGCGCTACGTCTACACTCCAGTGATCGCTCCGGCCAGGGCGCGGCAGTCGGCTCTGCGGCAGCTCGTATCCACATTTTTCGAGGGGTCGCCCATAGCTGCCGCGGCTGCGCTTCTGGAGATGTCCGGGGAGAAGCTGTCCGCTCGAGGAAAGAGATCAGCTGTCGGCGCTGATTGCCCGGCGCGAAAAGGAGGGATCGATGAGCACGCCGTTTGATTTTCCCACCGTCTTGTTTACCGTCTTCTGGAAATCCGGCATCGCACTGGGCGCTGCGCTTTGCATAACCCGGATGCTAAGGAACAGATCGGCGGATCTGCGCCGGCTGGTCTTCTCCACCACGATCGTCGCCATGTTTGTCGCGGCGGCAGTGACGCCCGTGCTGCCACGCTTGACGGCGGTGACGCCGCGCTGGTTAGACTTCCAGCGCCCCGCACCTGCGGCTGTGGCCGGGTCATCGCTGAGTTCTTCGATGGTCGACGATGCGGCGCGACTAACCGCGGCGGTGAGCCGGCCAGCGACGCCACAAACTTTGTCTCGCCGAATCGACTTCACCTCCTGGCTGATTCCCCTGATCTGGTTCGCCGGCGCGGCGACTCTGCTGACGCGATTTGCGATCAATTTGCGCGGGCTCTACCGGCTGCGAAAGGCCTCGGATATGGTGACAGACGCCGGGCTACTCGCGAATGTGGCGCGGTTGAGACGGCGCGTTCGGCTGTGCCGAAACGATGCGATCGGGTCGCCCGTGACCTGGGGAATCGTACGGCACATCATTCTGGTCCCGGCGGCCTTCGAAGAGTTGCCGGCGGACAGCCGCGATGCGGTGATCCGCCACGAACTGGCGCACATTCAGGCCCATGACTTTTTGATGCGCGGTCTGGCCGAGATCGCACGCGCGTTGATCTGGTTTCAGCCTCTGGTGTGGATCGTGTGGCGGCAATTGCGCGAAGAGCAGGAACTGGCGTGCGATAACTGCGTTCTGGCGGCGGGTGGAAAACCCTCGGCCTACGCGAAATTGTTGCTGGATTGGGATGCTCGCCCCGGAACGGACTCTTTAATCGCGATTGGGATGGCGCATCGGAGTTGCCTGAAGCGGCGGCTGTATGCGCTGCTCGATACGGACCTGCGGCGCGACAAGATAGCGGACGCGGGAGTAGCTGGCGCATTGTTTCTCGCGCTGGCAGCCGCGCTTCCTCTCGCGGCTGTCGGTTTCACGCAGGCCGTTGCCGCTAAGCCGGCGCAAGCCGCAGACCGCACAAACCCCGGCCAGGGCGCCCGTACCGCAGCCAACTGCACAGTCCACGGCGCGCCCCCGTTTCGACGTGGTCTCTATCAAGCCCTGTAAGCCGGGCGCGACGAACCGCGTTCCGGTAGTCGGCGCCGGTTCATCGCCGGGAAGGTTGCGCATCGGCTGTGGCGTTCTGGCCGACACCGATAACGTCGGCCTGATTCAGGTCGCATACAACAGGTATGCAAGCGGCCAATTGACTTCCGAGAAAATGCTCCCGATCGAGGGCGGCCCGGATTGGATCCATTCGGAGCGATTCGAGATTAACGCCAAAGCGGAGGGTCAGCCAACCATACAGATGATGCAAGGCCCCATGATGCGAATGATTCTCGAGGACCGGTTCAAGCTCAGGATTCATCGCGAGTCGAGGCAGGGACCCGTTTATGAACTCGCTCTGGGCAAGGGCTCTCCGAAGTTGAAGCCGCTCCAGGAGGGAATGTGCATACCCGTGGTGCTGGGCGGCGCCTTACCCCTGGTGCCGGACGGCCAGCACCTTTGCAGCAGGATGGTGTCTCCACGAGGCAAAGTTGACATCGAGGGAGGCACGCTTGAGGAGTTGGCCGACTTGCTGGGCATGGTTCTGGATCGACCGGTTATAGACAAGACCGGCATTACGAATAAATTCGAGATACACCTCGCGTTTGCGCCCGAGGATTCCGCGGCGCCTCGACCGGTCACGGCTGAGCCGGGCGCGGCCACCGCCGTTGGGCCTACAGACGCTCCCGGCGTATTTCAAGCCATTCAGGAACAACTCGGCTTACGGCTCGTGCCGGCCAGGGGGCCGGTGGACGTATTGGTGATCGACCATGTCGAAAGGCCTTCCGCAAACTGAGCCAACCGGTGGCGCAGTTGCTGCCGCACAATTCCCGGATCGTCGTTATCCGGAAGTTGGATTCTCCGGTTGTGGGCTGGAGAGTTCCTCGCTGGTCGCGAAGTGCTTATTAAGTTTGCATCTTCCCGCGATTCTCTCTGAAGCAGCACCGCCTGATCACAAACAGATCGTTTCCTGTGCCCACGCGGAAAACAGCAGTGCGGCAAGTGGCCGATGCTAATCTATGCGCGTCAGGAGTCGCTCCAAAATGAGAAGCCTTTTATCCACTCCGATATCCGTCTTCGCGCTCGCCGCCTTGTCAGGGGGCGCGCTGTTCGCCCAGTCCTTCACCGGCACGTGGCAAGGCGCGCTCAAAATCCCGCAGGCGCCTGACGGCCAGCTTCGCATCGTCCTGAAGATCTCCACGACCGCCAACGATAAGCTCGCCGGCGAATTCTACAGCATCGACCAGCGCGGCCCGGCCATCCCCACCACCACTCTCACGGCCAGCGGCCCCGCGATCAAAATGACCATCGAGCGCATCAACGCCAGCTACGAAGGTAAATTGAGCCCCGATGGCAAAACCATCACTGGAACCTTCAACCAGGGCGCGCCCCTGCCTCTCGAACTCACCCGCGCCACTCCCGAAACCGCATGGACAATCCCGGAACCGCCTGCGCCTCCCAAAGCGATGGATCCCAAAGCCGACCCCTCTTTCGATGTGGCGACGATCAAGCCGTCCGATCCCAACCGCCCCGGCTGGGGTCTCGGAAGGGATCAGGAGGGCATCTTCCACACCCAGAGCACAACCCTGGCCGATCTGGCCAGGTACGCTTTCACGGCGCACCTGAAACAACTTATCGGTCTTCCTGCGTGGGCCGAGACCGAGAAGTTCGACGTGCTGGGAAAGCCTGACAGGCCCGGTTTTTCGAGCACGGAGCAGATGCGCACGATGGTACGCAAACTTCTGGTCGAGCGCTTCTCGCTCGCATACCACAAGGAGAAGAAACAAATCCCGGTATACGCTCTCACCGTGGGGAGAGCCGGACCGAAGATCAGGCAGGAAACCGAGTCCCTGCCCGGTCCCGCTTTCGGCGGACCGCCTCAGCGCGGATTCCAGGGCCGCAGCGCCACCATGGCCGAATTTGCCAGCATCCTGCAGTCCCAGTTCATGGACCTCCCCGTGGTCGATCAGACCGGCCTCGGCGACACCCGCTACACCTTCATCCTCAAGTTCACGCCCGATTCCACCATGCGTGGCTTCGGCGGAACTTACGCCACTCAGGCGCCTCCGCTCTCCCCCGACGACGCCCCGCCCGACCTCTTCAGCGCCATGGAGCAGCAACTCGGCCTCCGCCTGCAGAAGGCGAGAGCTCCAGTTGACGTGATCGTCATCGACAAAATCGAAAAGCCGTCTGCGAATTAGGCGCGGGCCGCGCACGCAAGCGGAACGATGCCGGCCGCATCGGTTTTCCTGCGAGTCAGCACGCCAGTTCAACAACGAAGAATTCATGCCGGCTTCTTCGATGAGGCGCACGGCAGCCGCACTTGTTGAAAATCCCACATTGGCCGGGATAATTGCCGGATGGCCGAGCAATCAGCGGAATCGAACAGAAAGACGAAATGCAGCATGGCCCTGCTCGTCTTAAGACCAGAAAATGGCAAGGCAGTGTAACCAAACGCCAATGTCGTACGGCACGATATACTGACGTCAGAATTTACCGCCTGGAGCTTTCTTTCATGAAATTACGGATCGCGGCGCTCACCACCCTTACTGCCGTTGCCGCACTCGCCCATCATTCATTCGAAGCTGAATTCGATCTGAAAAAGACCGTCGTTCTCACAGGAACCGTGACGAAGGTCGACTGGATGAACCCCCACATCTACATTCACCTCGATGCAAAGGACGAGAACGGCAAGGTGGGTTCCTGGGATTGCGAAGGCGGTAATCCCAGCTCTCTCATGCGGCTCGGGTGGAAACGCGACACGCTGAAGGCAGGCGATCAGATCGTGATCGAAGGTTACCGCGCCAAGGACGGCACCAACACCTGCAACGGCAGGTCGGTGAAACTCGCGGACGGGACGAAGCTGTTCGCCGGCTCCTCTGCGGACAGAAAAGAATAAGGTTGCCCTTCGATGACGAGAACCGCAATTTACTCCGTTCTGGTGATCGCAGCGGCTGGAGCTGTGTTTTCCATCGCCGCATGGGCTCAATCGGGCGCGGGAAGAGCAATGGCGCCCAAGGGCAAGCCGGCCCCCCGCACCGCCGATGGAAAAATCGATTTCTCCGGCGTGTACTCACCGCCGGGCCGGGCTCCTGGCGATCCGCCGAGCAAATCGGGCGAGGGCTATTCACACAACATCGCGCGGGACATGGATCCCGACGATGTCCCGATGCAGCCATGGGCCAAAGCGCTGTTTCACAAGCGGTTCGTCGAAGACGTGAGTAAAGACGATCCGGAAGGATTCTGTCTGCCCATGGGAACGCCCCGTATGGCGCCCTATCCCTGGCAGATCGTTCAGACCGACAAACTCATGCTGATGCTGTACGAGGGCAACGTTCACGGGTACCGGCAGATATTCCTCGACGGAAGACCGCATGATCCAACGGTGAAGGAAACCTACTGGGGCGATTCGATCGGCCACTGGGAAGGCGACGCACTCGTGATCGATACCGTTGGGCTCGGCTTCGGCGATGGCCGCAATAACCATTCCTGGCTTGACGCCGATGGACATCCGCGCACCAGTAAACTGCACATCACCGAGCGTTTAACCCGGCCGGAGCTGGGTCGTATCGTCGATGAGATCACGATCGACGATCCCGGCGCCTATACGCGTCCGTGGAAGGTAGTTGAGAAGTCCGCGCTCGCGCCGAATTGGGAAATTCAGGAAACCATTTGCAATGAGAATCAGGATGCAAACGGACAGAACCAGGATGCCCGCCACCTGACGGCATTGCCGCACGGCATCGGCCTTGAGGATCAAAAAAAGTAAATTTTCCGAGCCGCGACCGATTCCGAGCCGCGACCGGAAGGGAGCGTCTACGTTATTCCGAAAATGCTCTAAGGTCCGCGGAGAGCCTATTTATCCACCGGGCTCTTATAGCAATACCGTTCCTTGATTTCTTTGTTCGGAAGGAGCTTGTAGCTTCCTTCCATCGTGAAAGGCTTCGCGTAATCGCCGGGGTCTTCCACCGTCACTTCCCGTAGCAGAGTATTGGCATCCGGGCGCGTGTAGCGCTCGATAACGTGCAATTTGTCTGTATGGGGGTGACCGGCCGCATCAAGCCATGTCCGGTCATTAAAGCCCACGGTATCGACCACGAGAGTATCGCCGTCCCAATGGCCGATTGAGTCTCCGTACCACGTGGGATTCACATCCTCGGGATGTTTTCGGCCGTTCAGATAGACGATACGGAAAGTGTGGATATCCCCTTCGTCGAGGATGATCACCTCGTTTTTCGTCTGCACGAACTTCTGCGGATAAGGGGAAAGGCGCGGTACGCCCATCGGAAGGCATTTGTTCGCGGGATCGTCCGCTTTTCCGTGGGACTTCATGACTTTCTCGGCGTTGGGCAGCATGGAAATCTTCTCGCCGGGTTTCAGCGCCTTTGTGAAATCGCCCGAATACTTCCCATCTGGCGCCCATACGCCCGTGAGATCGGGATGCCCATCTTTGGCGCGCGGCACGCTCTGACAGACCGAGATACCAGCCGTACAAACGAGAAGAAGACCCAATGGGAGGAAACGCATGCGGCTATTCTATATAACGCTCCGGCGAGGACGAATGCGACCCGTTGAATTTCGGATGCGTGCTCAGAAACAACGGGAGCGGGACGGAGCCGTTAATGACATCATCGCCGGCTTGGCTCGGCGTTAGAGCATTTTCACACTTTCTGTACGGCGGTTCTAACGTGTCCGGAGGCGGTAGCGCAGGCGATCGTGTCGCCGGTTTCCGCTCTTGATATCATCCGCCGGCCGAAATCGGATTCCGAGCCGCGACCGGTAGGAGCGTTCCATGGCCCGCAGCGGGCCGCCAAAGAGAATGAAGACAATGCGCAGCCGCTGTGGGGCGGGCCTTCGGGCCTGCCGCTGGGCTTCCGCCCGGCGCGGAGCTTTATGTCAGCTTGTAGCGCCGGCGATCTTGTCGCCGGTACTCGTACGGATCGCGTCTTCGACAGAGTCACCATGGCCCTGCGGGCCGCCAAAGGCGCTGAAGACGCTGGAGCGGGAAAGCACGAAACCGGTAGCACCGGCGATCTTCTGTCGCCGGTGTTCTTCAGCCATCCGAACCGCGTCTTCGACAGAGCGAATGCCACAGTATTTACGAAAATGCCCTGGAGGTATTGAACCACCTCGTGACGCGGGCGCTCAATGTTCACGCCGCTGCCCGCTCAATCGGCGGCGGCCTTCTCGAACACCGCCCGTTTGGACGCTCGAAAAATTCTCGCGCGGCGCCACGTGGGATGGGCATCCGATCCAGATACACCATTTTGGTGCACAATAGTGTCATAAAGATGGCTGAGAAAGTCGTACGCCAGAGCGTCAGTCTGCCCCTCAGGCTGGCGAAGCAGGTGGGTAGCATGGCCAGAAGTCGAAAGCTGAGCAAGAATCGCATGTTGGTGGAACTGATCGAAAACGGCATCGACGCAGAGAAGCGAAAACAGCAGCAGTTTTTCGCGCTCGCCGAGCGTTTCCGCAACGAGCGGGATCCGGACGCGGCTAGCCGCCTGGGCGATGAACTTGGCCGAATGGTCTTCGGCGGCTAGTGCCGCAACTGGAGCGCTGGGACAACCTGCCCGAGGGGGTGCGGCAACATTTGATCGAGCGGATGCGTGCTCTGATCATCGCGCTCAGGCGATCATCCTGCCTGATCGCGCAGCGTTCACCGATCGAATGAATGCGCGCTCAGAGGCAGTGGTAACAGCAGAGACCGTAGTCGGCGCGGTGGGAAAGTGGGAAGCCCGCTGTTCCTGCGGGATTTCCAAGGGAGTGTGGGAGCCGGTGAAAACCTGCTTTCGGTTTTCCCCGGCTTCCATGCTCCCGCCTTTTCCACGGCGCTTTGCAGTTGTGCTGCCGGTCAGTTTCACTCCTTCCCGGTCATAACGGCCCACCACGTGGGGGCCGAAGCGGATCGAGACCGTCTCGTCCAGGTGCTCGTGGATCGTCACCGTGGTCCCGGCTAAAGTACTCCGAAAGTGCGTCTTGTCGATCTGCCACAGCCGATTCCCAATGGCGACGGTATTATCTTTGGCCACCACCCGTTCCGTTTGTACCGTGAAGATCCAGTTCAGGTCGCTCCGGCTGGTACGCCGGAATGCCGTGCCCTTCTCCGCCGGCGCTACGCTGAACTTCTCGTTGAACTCCCCGATATACCGTTCCCGCAGAAAGGCATTGGCCCCCTCCACCGTGGCGATTCCCGCCAGCCGTAACTCCTGCGGCAAGCGCCCTTGCCAGGTCCCGAAACTACGCTCCGACCGGCCGCGGGCCTGCGGTGAGTAAGCCGCTATCATCTGCACTCCCAGTTCCCTCATCGCCCGTCCCACCTGCGTCGGGCGATGCTTGTCCACTTTCTCGCCCTCCTTCATCGTGACGAAGAAATGGCTTCCCCGATCGCTGTACAAAGCGCAAAACAGACCTTTGTTCTCGATCACCTCGCGCAGGCCCGCCATTACCGTCCGTGTCGATTCCTCTTCCACCAGCTGCGCATAGTAGATCTCGCTGGTCGCATCATCGAGGATCACGATCAGGTCGTGCCACCGATCGTCGTTCAACCATTGGTGTTTGCTGCCATCAATGTGCAGCAGCATCCCGGGCATCGGGCGCCGGGGGCGCCTCCGCCGGTGCGGCCCGCGTTTGTGCCGCTTCGCCACCAGTCCCGCTCCCTGCAAGGCCTTCTGCACCCACGTGTAGCTCAGCTGGGATCGTGCTGATTCTGCCCGCTCCGCGAATGATTGCCACAGCGCGGCAATGGTCCGAGCCGGCGACCCTCCGATCTACACGCCCGCGTTACGCCACGTCTCCGGGGCCGGTTCCCATAATGGAACTGGCCCCGCTGATCACTGTTGAACCACACCGGACGATCCCCTGGCCCCTGTGGATTGCGGCGGCATGGGGTCTGACTTTCCTATACCGTTCTGCGCAAATCCTGCGGAGCTATCTCTACTTACACCGCCTGAAGCGCCGGGCATCTGTTTCGGGCGATTCCCTCCCTCCGACAGGCAGAGGCGCGCGCCTGTTGATTTCTTCCGATCTCGATTCCCCCATCGCTGTCGGATTCGTCCACCCTGCGGTGATTCTCCCGGCCTCTCTCGGGGCCGGGCTCTCCAGGGAAGAGATCGACCACGTGCTGCTGCACGAAGCGGCTCATCTGGCACGCTGGGACGATTGGACCAATCTCCTCGCGCGCGTGCTGGGCGCGGTGCTGGCGCTGCATCCCGTTGCACTATGGATTCTGCGCCGTATCGAGACCGAACGCGAGATCGCCTGCGACGATTGGGTGGTCGCTCGCACGCATTCCGCCCGGCCCTACGCGCAGAGCCTTATGCGGATGTACGAACTGCGTTTCGCGCAGCATCAGGCGCCGCGGACGGAACTGCTGGCATCGGGGGTCTTTGGCAGCGGCTCCCGTTTAGGCGAAAGAATCGAAACGCTTCTCCGCCGGGGACGTGACTTCGCTCCTGCGTGCGTCGGTTGCGAGCGTCGCTGCCGGTATCGCTGGCCTCCTGGCTCTCGGCGTCATCGCTTCGTTGTTTCCGGACTGGATCGCATTCGCGCAGGCGCCCAGGCCGGCTTTTGACGTCGTGTCGATCAAACAACACACCGGGGAAATGAATGGGGTCACTTTCGCAGCGCGAGAGGGTGGAAGACTAAACGTAGTCAATAATCCGATCTTCAACGTCATTGACAACGCATACGGGATTTCGAAATACCAGCTGATCGGTGCTCCGGACTGGGTCGAGTCCGAGCGATATGACATCGAAGCCAGAGGCCCCGCGACCGCTGGAAAGAAGGAGATGATGCTCATGGTCCAGACGCTTCTCGCTGACCGCTTCGCGATGCGGGCTCATTTCGAAACGCGCGAGACGCCCGCATACATTCTCACCGTGGCGAAGGGAGGCGCCAAACTACGCCTTACCGGCTCGGAGGATTGCGTCCCGTTCGACAGCACGAAACCCAACCCGGAAGCAGTGCCGAACGTCTGCGGCAACGATCATCTCTCTCGGAATAACGTCTGGGAAGCGACTCACATCAGCATGCCGGGCGTTACCGGCGCACTGTCCGTTGTGATGCATCGGCCTGTCATCGATCAAACGGGCATCAAGGGAACGTTTGATGTGCACCTGCAATGGTCCGACGACCTGACGCTTCAGGACAACCCAGCCGATGCGCCGCCGTCGATCTATGTCGGCCCTGCGCGAATCGCTCGGTCTGGAACTGAAGTCGGGCCGAGGTCCCGCGGAAGTGTTCGTCATCGATCACATCGAACGGCCAACCCGGAACTGACGGATTCCATCGGCGGGATCCGTCATCCGCGAAGTTGCCTCAAGGCAGTTGATCGGCAGCCAGATCACGAGCCCAAAAAATGTACTTGCCTCGAAACCTACAAAGTAGTAGAGTAAAAACCTACAGAGCAGTCGCGATGATGCCTCAACCCAAACTCAGCAAGCTCGAACTCCGGATCATCGAAGCCATCTGGGTTCGCGGCAAGGCCTCGATTCGCGATATCCACGGCCTGTTTCCGGAACCGCGGCCAGCATACACGACGATCCAGACGATCGTCTACCGGCTCGAGGACAAGGGAACACGTCTGCGTCGCGTTCAGAAAGGTTGGCAACGCGGACATTTTCGAAGGCCGCTCGTCGCCCGGGATGTGACGCAAGGGGTCGCGTGATCGACGAGCTTCTCAGCCTCTTCGGCGGGCAAGCACGCGCCGAGTCATGGCGCACCTTGTCGAAGCGGGGAAACTGACGCCGGAGGACGTTGCGGACGGAGGAACTGGCAAAAGATCAATCCGCAGCGGAAGCCGAGGCGAAAGGAGAAATCGGAAATGATCGACGCATCTTACATCCCATCTCTGGCAGTCGACGATCTTCGCGGGGGCGGCCGCGCTGGCTGACACTGGCGTTTCGCGCAAATCAGGGCGCAGGTACGTTATTGGCTGTGGATCGGCGCTTCCTTCAAGTTCCTGATTCCGTTTGCGCTGCTCACGGCGCTCGGGAGCCATATGCGGATGTGGGCGCCACCCGTCCACGAAATCGCGGCTGTAGCCCCCGTCTTTTCTTATGTGACGGAATACATCAGCCAGCCCTTGTTTCCCCAAAGTCCACTGCCGGTACCCCAGGATTCTTCGCCTGCGCACTGGACGAATTACGCCATTCCCGGCGTGTGGCTGTGCGGCTTCGCGGCCCTTACGCTGATGCGATTCAACGGAGTCGGCGGCGTATCCGGCTCCTGGTCCGGGCAAGCGCCGCTATAGCGATCGCCGCACCGGTTCAGCCGCTCGTCTCGCGGTGTTGCTGGAGCCGGGAGTTGTTGGACTGATACGTCCCCTTCTGCTGCTGCCGCAAGGAATCGCGGAACGGCTTACGTCTGCGGAAATGGACGCAATCGCTCGCGGCACGAACTGTGCTGACGCCGAAGCAATTCGAAGCCGTCGTCGCGACGAACTCTGCCTGCGCGGTATCGCGTTACCTGACCGCTGCTCTCCACATGATCGTGGAAACGACACTTTGGTTCCATCCTCTCGTGTGGTGGATCGGCGCGCGGCTGCTTGAGGAACGCGAGCGCGCCTGCGATGAAGAGGTGGTCACCCGGGGCAATCGGCCCGACGTTTATGCGCGAGGCGATCGTGAACGTCTGCAAGCTCTATGCGGCGTCGCCTCTCGTCTGCGTATCCGGCGTGACAGGCGCGAATCTGAAGCGAAGAATCGAAGCGATCATGATTAATCGAACGCGGGAAAAACTGAATCGAGCCAGGAAGGTTCTGCTCGCCGCGGCGGCTGTTGCGGTTCTGGCTGGCGCATTGGCTTTCGGCATCGTTCATGGCGGCTTGACGAAAGTATCGGCGGCGCCGTTTACTCCGGATCTCAAGCCATCCCATTTGAGGTTGCTTCCATAAAGCCGTCCACGGAACCGGCTAAGGACACGATGTTCTGCATCGCCGGTCCATGCGAATTCGGAGAACGCACTCTCGGTGGTCGGCGCCCGAGCGAACATCCGTTTCATGTCGTTGTACACACTGATCCTCACGGCCTGCAGCATCAGACCCGATCAACGATCCGGACCCGATTGGCTGCGGTCGCAAAAATTTGACATCGAGTGCGAAGCTGCCGGAGGGAGGCTTGAAGAATCAGGTTCCGCAAATGATTCAGGCGATGCTCGCAGAGCGATTCAAACTTAGTTTTCCATCGTGACCAAAAGGACGAGCCCGTCTTCGCCCTTGAATCGTGGGCAGGAACGGTGTGAAGCTCCGGACGGCAGGTGCCGACTGCCGATGCTGCTATTCCGGAAGCGCCCGGCGATCAACGCGGTGTACACACCACAAGGAGACTGCTCGATTACGCTCAAAAACGGCGGCAGGGTCGTCACGAATAGCGAATATGGTCCGATGCATGGCGGCAGAGGTTCGAATGGCGTAATGCAATGGGAGTATTCAAAGCTGACTATGCCGGCACTCGCGGCGTTGTTGGCTCCGCATCTGGATCGTCCGGTCGTTGATATGACCAGCTTGCGGGACAGCTACCAACTGGTGTTTCAAAATCAGCGCCGGGAGGACGGTGGTGCATCAGGCGCTAAAAAGGGCGAGTCTCCGGAACAATCGCCCGATGTTGGCTACGCTCGCCAGGACGACACATTCGGTGAAGGACTAATCGCAGCGATCGAAAGGGGCGGGCTGAAACTGGAGGCGCGCAGAGCACCAGTGGAAACCATCGTGGTCGATCACCTGGAGAAAACACCGACTGGAAACTAAACTGGGGTCGCCAGCTTTTCCGGTCACAGATTTCGAAAATAAATTTTGCCCGGTGCATCTCTGAAAACAAAGCACTTCTCCACTTACACATTCCTGAATGTGTCGCGACTCGAAAAACGCATGCTACCTTTCAAATCGAAAGAACCTCGTCGCACCCATTGGCGTACGGGGGCACTAAACCACGCGATTCCTCGAGGCTCCGTGTGGCATAACGTCGAAACAATGGGCCGGTCGCCGCTACCGGTTACAACGCGGTCTCAGTCCCGTCTGAGATATCAAAACGGCTGTGGAGCGCTCCGCATCTTCTCTGTTTCCTGGCGGCCGATCTGGCAAATCGATCGCCGGGATTTGGAGATAGTCAACTGGCTTTTCACGCCCGAACTGGGCACGCATTTCACAAGTGGATTCCCGCAGCCACACCAGGACTGCCTCACCATCGCAATTTTCCACCGGAACAAATGAGATCTAAACAGCGTCTCCGTTCTAAGCGTCAAATTTGCAAATTGTTCGGCGCTATCGAAAACAGGCTCCTCATCGTCGAAGGTACTACGTGGTAGCTCATCGGCCAGCTCGCTATTTCGCTCTTACTGTCCCGGCAAACACCGGGACGGCTCAAAACCTGCGAAGGGGAGTCACGATGTGGGGTCAGGGCTTCGGCCCTGCCGCCGAGCTTCCGCTCGGCGCGGAGCTTTACGTGAGCGCCGGTAGCACCGGCGATCTCGTCGCCGGTCTTCATATGAACCGCGTCTTCAACGGAGGGAAAACCCTTCTGGCTTCCCCGGCTCCCATGTTTATGAAAACCAACTGTAACCGTTCGCAGCTCGAAGGGTACTGAAGAAGATGAGGCGCCGATGAGCTTTACGATCTTTTACGCATATCTAAGGTGCTGCCTGATCGCCCTGCTTTCGGTGTCTCTGCTCGCAGCCGCCGAATATAAGGGCCAGGTCAAATTCGGAGGCTTGCCCCTTCCCGGCGCCACCATAACGGCCTCCCAGGGAGATAAACGCTTTGTCGCGGTAAGCGGTCAGGACGGCGCTTACTCAATCCCCGATCTGACCGACGGCGTCTGGCACGTCGAGGTCGAAATGCTCGGCTTCGCGCCCCTCAAACAGGACGTCACCATTGCAGCGGGAATGCCCGCGGCCGACTGGGATCTGAAGATGATGTCGCTCGACGAAATGAAAGCCATCGCAGCGCCCGCGCCGCCGCCATCCATCTCGTATGTCCCCCCGCCCGGACAAACCCCAACGAATACCGCCGTCCCGACTCCGCCCGCCGGTAAGAAAAAGGCAGCCGCGGCCCCCACGAATGCGAAAAGCGGTTTTCAACGAACCGACGTGAAGGCTTCCACCGCTCCTCCGCCGTCGAACGCTGCGGAAGCCCCGGCCGCCAGCAGCGCATTCGCGGGTCAGGACGCAGCCGAACTCAATCAGCGCGCCAACGACGGTTTTCTGGTCAACGGCACCGTCAACAACGGAGCCTCTTCGCCCTTCGCGCAGAATGCGGCCTTTGGGAACAACCGGCGCGGCGGAGTCAGCCTCTATCAGTTCATGGTTGGGTTTGTTTTGAATAATTCGGCCACCAATGCTCGCCAGTTTTCGCTCACCGGACAGGACACCCCGAAGCCAAACGTGAACTACATGCAAGGTCTCGCGAGCTTCGCCGGGCCCATCCGGATTCCGCGCCTGTGGAAAAGTCCGCCGACGATATTCCTGAATTATCAGTGGCTGCGGAATCGCCAGGACAGCACCACGTCAGCGCTGATGCCGCTCGCCGCGCAGCGCGACGGAGACTTTTCCCAGATTCCCGCCACGATCTACAACCCGGATACCGGCGCGCCCTTTCAGGGAAACGTGATTCCCACCAGCCGGATCAGTGCGCAGGCCCAGGCGCTTCTTGCTTTTTATCCTTTGCCGAACTTTCCTGCGGGTACAAGTTACAACTATCAGATACCTCTGGTCAACCTGACCAACCAGAACAGTCTCCAGTCGCGCTTCAACAAATCGATCACGACCAGGGACCAGTTCTTTGGACAGTTCGGATATCAGTACACTTCCACCGAAACCCCCAACGTATTCGAGTTTCTGGATAAAGCGCAGACTCAGGGAATCAACGTACTTCTCAATCTGCAGCATCGGTTCACGCCCCGGACTTTCGGTACCTTTGGGGTACAGTACAGCCGTCTTTCGACGCGCGTCGATCCATACTTTGCGAATCACCAAAACGTTTCAGGGGACGCGGGAATCATGGGCAACAATCAGGACGCCATCAACTGGGGCCCACCCTCGCTCACATTCTCGAGCGGAATTCAGCCCCTCACGGACGGTGTCGCCAGCTTCAATCGCAACCAGACCACCGCGTTTTCGGCCAGCACCCTGTGGACTCACGGCCGCCACGAGGTTACTTATGGAGGCGATTTCCGCCGCCAGCAGTTCAACTATCTGACCCAACAGAACCCGCGCGGCGCGTTCAACTTCACCGGCGCCTACACCAGTCTGCTTACGGATGGCGCACCCGTTCCCGGAACCGGCGCCGGCTTTGCCGACTTTTTGCTCGGCGTGCCCGATACCAGCCAGATCGCATACGGGAACGCCGACAAATATTTCCGGGCAAACATGATGGATGCCTTTGTAACCGACAACTGGCGCGTGGGTCCGGCCCTGACCGTCAGCGTCGGAATACGCTGGGAATATCAATCGCCGATCGACGAATTGTACGGCCGGCTTGTGAATCTCGACGTAGCGCAGGGCTTCTCCGCGGTTGCTCCGGTCGTGGCTCAGAATCCCGTTGGCCCGCTGACCAACCAGAAGTATCCGGATTCGCTCATAAACCCCGACCGGCACAACTTCGCGCCGCGTCTCGGAATCGCGTGGCGTCCCCTTCCCGCGTCGTCCCTGGTGATTCGCGCGGGCTACGGCGTCTACTACAACACTTCCGTTTTCCAGTCGATCGCCAATCAGATGGCGCAGCAATCGCCGCTCTCGACGAGTCTGAGCATTCAAAACACGCCCGACACCCCGCTGACGCTGGCCAACGGATTCACCGCTCCCGCCGGAGTGAACACAACTACCTTCGGCATCGACCCGCACTTCAAAATCGGCTACGCTCAGATCTGGTACGCGACGATCCAGCGGGATCTGCCCGGTTCACTGGTTATGACGGCAACTTATACCGGCACAAAAGGGACCAGGGGGCAGCAGGAGTTCTATCCGAATACCTACCCCCTTGGCGTCACGAGCCCCTGTCCTTCCTGCCCCACCAGTTTCATCTACGCGACTTCGAATGGCAATTCCACGCGTGAATCGGGCCAGCTGCAATTGCGCCGCCGCCTGCACAACGGGTTAACCGCGACCCTGCAATATGTCTATTCGAAGTCAATCGACGATTCTTCCCTCGGCGGCAGTCCTGGGGGAGCCGGCGGAACCACCGTAGCCAGTAACGCGGGAACCAGCTATGGGGGCGGGTCTCTCGTGGCCCAGGACTGGCTCGATCTCAGCGCCGAGCGCGCGCGATCCAACTTCGATCAGAGGCACCTGCTCACCGTCACCGCGCAATACAGCACCGGTCAGGGCACCTTCGGCGGGACGCTTCTGAACGGTTGGCGCGGCGCCCTCTTTAAAGAGTGGACCGTAACGACTGCGATCAACGCCGGCAGCGGCTTACCGCAGACACCCATATACGCGAGCGCGGTTCCAGGAACTGGTTTTACGGGTATCCGCCCGGACTATACCGGTGCGCCGCTCTACAACGCTCCCCCCGGCCTTACTCTCAACCCTGCGGCTTACGTCGCGCCCCTGGGCGCGTGGGGAAACGCGGGACGTAACACCATCACCGGACCCAATCAATTTACGATGAACGCTTCACTGGGCCGGACGTTCCGCTTGAAGGACCGCTACAGTCTCGATCTTCGGGTTGATGCGACCAACCCCATCAACCACGTCACTTACACAACCTGGAACACTATCATCCTGAGTCCGCAGTTTGGCACGCCGGCCGGCGCGAACGGGATGCGAACTCTCCAGACCACTTTGCGTTTGCGGTTTTGAAATATAGGAGTTGACCTATGCGGCTGACCTGTATCTTTCTTCTAAGCGTACTGGCTGTTTTGGGTTCGTTTTTTCGAGTCAATGCCCAGCAGAACAACCAGCCTGCGCAGGAACCCACCATCTTCACCAGCAACACCCAGTTAGTGGTCGAAACGGTCACCGTGAACGACAAGAGCGGCAAGCCGGTCGAGGGCCTCACCCTGAAAGACTTCACGGTCACTGAAGACGGAGCGCCTCAGACCATCAAGTTCTTTGACTTTCAGAAGCTCGACGAAGTGCCCGAGCCCTTGCCTCCGTCCACTGCGACGCCCAACGTCCTGCAACGTTTTCCTTCCACCCAAATCAGTCCGGAGACGCCCGGCACCACCAAATATCGGGACCATCGTCTGCTCGCCATGTATTTCGATCTCAGCGCACTGCCTCCGTCGGACCAGATTCGCGCCCTTGACGGCGCCCAGAAGTTCATCCGCACCCAGATGACGTCGGCGGATCTGATGGCGGTTATGCTGTTCCAGGGCGGCGCGGTCAAGGTCCTCCAGGATTTCACGGACGACCGTGACCGGCTCTTGACCATCATCGAAACGATCGAGGTGGGCGAGGGGCAGGGGTTCGATCAGAACGCCACCGACGACAGTACGCCCGACACCGGCGCGGCCTTCGGGCAGGACGACAGCGAGTTCAACATATTCAGCACGGATCGCCAGCTCGCGGCGCTCCAGACTGCCGCGACCATGCTGGGCCAGTTAAGCGAAAAGAAATCCCTCCTTTACTTCGCCAGCGGGCTGAACCTCAATGGCACCGATAACCAGGCGCAGTTACACGCAACCGTCAACTCGGCCATTCGCGCCGGCGTCTCTTTCTGGCCGATCGATGCGCGCGGCCTCGTGGCGTCGGCGCCTCTCGGAGATGCGTCGAAGGGCTCACCCGGCGGCGCAGGCATGTATAACGGCACTTCGGCGATGGGCTTCGCATCCCGTTTTCAGCAGTCGCAGGATACGCTTTAGGCGCTCGCCTCCGACACCGGCGGCAAAGCGTTTCTGGATAACAATGACCTCTCCGCTGGCATCGTCAAGGCGCAGAAAGCGGTTTCCAGTTACTACATCATCGGCTATTACACGACGAACGAGGCTTTGAATGGCAAATTCCGGCGGATCAAGATCTCCCTCAACAACGGCTTGTCCGCCAGCCTCGATTTCCGCCAGGGATACTTCGCTGGCAAACAGTTCGCCAAGTTCACCCTCGCCGATAAAGAAAGACAACTCGAAGATGCGCTGATGCTGCAGGACCCGATCACCGAGTTGACGATAGCCATGGAGGTCAATTATTTTCAGTTGAATCGCGCCGAATACTTCATACCTGTAGTCGTCAAGATTCCGGGACGCGAGTTAGCCCTCGCGCGCAAAGGCGGCGCCGAGCGCACCCGAATCGATTTCATCGGTGAAATCAAGGATGATTTCGGCACCACGGTTCAGAACGTCCGCGACAAAGTGGATTACACGATCAGCGACGAAACCGCGGCTCAGCTGGCAAAAAGCCCCATCGAATACCGCACCGGCTTCACTCTTCTTCCAGGCAAGTACACCATGAAGCTTCTCGCCCGCGACGCCGAAACCGGCCGCATCGGCACCTTTCTCTCGAACTTCGTTATTCCCAACCTGAACAAGGAAGTGAACCGCATACCGATTAGTTCAGTCGTTCTCGGAAGTCAGATGGTGGACGCGCGCGACGCCTTATACAGCGCGGGAAAAGATAAGGATCGGGCGAAGACCGATGCGGTCGACCCGCTCATCGAGAACGGAAAAGAGCTGATCCCCAGCGTCACGCGAGTGTTCAACAAAGGCCGCGATCTGTATGTATACCTGCAGGCCTACGAACGAGCAGCCAC
Source organism: Terriglobia bacterium (assembly GCA_963831795.1). GTDB lineage: Bacteria > Acidobacteriota > Terriglobia > Bryobacterales > Bryobacteraceae > BOG-234. Next base: position 198,453 of record CAWHSB010000016.1, read on the forward strand.
CGCCACGCAGCCCATGGTGGCTTTCGTGACTTTCTATCGCGGACAGACCAAAGCTTTCGAGACCGCTCCGATAGCGGTGACCGACGGTCTGGACCCGAAGTCCAAGGCACTCCCGATGCGATTCGATCTTTCGCTCGACAAACTTCCCGCCGGCGAGTACAACTGCCAGGTCACGGTGCTCGATCCAGGCGCGCAGAAAGCGGCCTTCTGGCAAGCCCCGATCATGCTGGTCCAATAGTGGGGCCAGGGCTTCGGCCCTGCCGCCGAGCTTCCGCTCGGCGCGGAGCGTCACGGCAAACGCCCGCCCTCCATACAAAGCATTCCGAGCCGCGCGCTAGCGTGCCATCAAATTAGCCAGAAACGCCGCCCCGTCGTTGAGGGCGTCGCGGCCCTCGTCGAGGAGTGGCCCGTAGACGTGCCAGACATGAAACATCGAGGGCCAGATCTCGAGCCGTACTTTGACTCCGGCAGCGCCCGCGCGCGCCGCCAGCCGGTTCGCGTCGTCCAGCAAAATCTCGGACGATCCGACCTGGATCAGGAGCGGCGGCAACCCGGCCAGATTCGCATAGAGCGGTGAGGCGGACGGCGTCTTCGGATCCGTTGCGCCCAGGTAGGCGCCAGCCATGCCCTGCAGCGCCGCGGGTTCAATAACCGTGTCCTCGTGAGCTTTCGAAGTAATCGATTCTCCCGAGACGCTAAGGTCGACCCAGGGCGAGAGGACAAAGGCGCCGGCCGGCATCGGCAAGCCGGCATCCCGGGCAGCGACGAGAGTGGCGATAGTCAATCCGCCTCCGCAGGAATCGCCGGCGATTGTCAATGACTGCGGTTCGACGCCCTGATCGATGAGCCAGCGATACGCGGCGACCGAGTCATCAAACGCGGCGGGAAAAGGGTTCTCGGGAGCGAGCCGGTAATCCGGGATCAGCACCCGCGCCTTCAGGCTTGCGGCGAGCCGGCTGACGAACAGCCGGTACGCCTTCGCGCTGCCGACGCCGAACCCCCCGCCATGCAGGTATAAAAGGACCCGCCCCTTAACAGGATCGGCGGGAATGCACCAGATTGCCGGTACCCCGCCCGCTGTTTCTTCTTTGAACACCACACCCGGGGCCGGCGGAAATTGCGTCAGCATCTCCTCGAAGCCGCGACGGATCTGATCCAGTTCTCCGGCGAATCTCGCTTTATCGGCCGCGAGGACCGGCTGCAGTTGCTCGAGTTGTAGAAGGCTCATGTTTCCAATTACTATACTCAAGATTCCGTGTTTCATCGTCTGGAGAAGCAAATTCACGCGGCGTTCCGAGACCGCCTCCGCGCACAATTCGGAGTAGAGTCCGACTTCGCGCTGGAGCAACCGCGCCAGCCGTCTTTCGGCGAGATCGCCGTTCCCATCGCGTTTCAGCTTGCGAAAACGCTGAAGCAGCCGCCGAAAAAGATCGCGGCCGAGCTTGTCGCGGCGGTCGGGGAGATCCCCGGCGTGGCGGCCATGGAGGTCGCTGGGAACGGCTATATCAATGTCCGGTTCGATCGCGGCGCATACGCCGCCGCGCTGCTGACCCCTGAGGACGAGGGCGCTCTCGCTTCCGGCGGCAAGGTCATCGTCGAGCACACCAACATCAATCCGAATAAGGCGGCGCACATCGGCCATCTGCGCAACGCCGTTCTGGGCGACACCTTCGTCCGCATGCTGCGCGCGCGCGGCCAGCATGTCGAAGTGCAGAACTACATCGACAACACCGGCGTGCAGGTGGCGGACGTGGTGGTCGGCTTCCACTTTCTGGAAAAGAAAACTCCCGCCGACGTCGCGCTGCTGATGAATGGCGAGGAGCCGTTCGATTACCTCTGCTGGGATCTTTACGCGCGCACCTCGCAGCATTACAAAGATCACCCGGAAGCGCTCGCGTGGCGCGCCGAAACGCTGCACGGAATCGAATCGGGCAAGGGCGAACTGGCCGAACTCGCGCATCTGGTAGCCGACACCATCGTCAACGCGCATCTCGCGACGATGCTGCGGCTGAACATTCAATACGATGTGCTGCCGCGCGAGAGCGAGATCCTGCATCTCAAATTCTGGGCCGCGGCATTCGAGCTGCTGAAGGAGCGCAACGCGATCTACTTCGAGACCGAAGGCAAGAATAGCGGCTGCTGGGTGATGCCGTCGTCCGCATTTCGCGGCGATGACGAGGCTAACGAAGACAGCAAGGTCATCGTGCGCTCGAACGGCACGGTCACTTATGTCGGCAAGGACATCGCCTACCAGCTCTGGAAGTTCGGTCTTCTGGGCAAAGACTTCTACTACAGGCCGCTGCATGCGCTATACGGATGGCCACCAGGTCTGGGTCTCGACCGACGAGCCGCAGCCGCACCCTCACCGCACTTCGGCAAAGGCCACACGGTTTACAACGTGATCGACGCGCGCCAGTCTTATCTGCAGGATGTGGTGGTCGCGGGACTGAGGGCGCTCGGGTTCGACGAACAGGCCGACCGCTCCATCCATTTCTCCTACGAGATGGTGGCGCTCTCGCCGCGCTGCTGCGCCGATCTCGGCATTCGAGCTTTCCGTGGAAGACGCGAAGAAACCGTACGTCGAGGTCTCCGGCCGCAAGGGACTCGGCGTCAAGGCCGACGATCTGATGGACAAGCTGATCGAGACCGCGCTTGTCCGAAGTGGCATCGCGCCACGCCGAAGACAATCGAGCTGGCGCAGCGGGCCGTCGCGACGGAAATCGCCATGGGCGCGCTGCGCTACTTCCTGCTGAAGTTCACGCGCACGACCGTGATCGCCTTCGACTTCCAGGAAGCCCTCAGCTTCGAAGGCGAGACCGGACCTTATGTGCAGTACGCCGCGGTGCGCGCGCGCAACATTTTCCGCAAGCTCGAAGAGCGGGGAGAGACGAAGCCGGAATTCGCGGCGGAACTGACACGCGAAGCTCTCGCGCGGCAGCTCGGCGCGGAGGATGCCTGGCAGATCCTGCTGGCGGCTTCGAAAGCGGATTCGGTGGTGGATCGCGCCGTGGCCGCCGGCGAACCGGCGCACGTGGCGAGGTACGCCTTCCAGCTCGCGCAGACCTTCAACAACTTCTATCATCAGTACCCGGTGCTGGCCGAACCGGATCGCGAGAAGAAAGTGTTTCTGCTCTGGATGACGGAATTCTTCCGTTCGCAACTGGAGCGCACGCTGGCTATCCTCGGCATCGCGGTTCCGGCATACATGTAGAAACATGCTCCTCGCACTCGACGCCGGTAACACGAACATCACGATCGGAATTTTCAAGAACGGAGTTCTGGCCGATCACCGCCGCCTGCGCACCGTGCGCGAGCAGACCTCCGATGAGTGGGGAATTCTGCTGATGAGCCTGCTGCGTTTCGCTTCGCTCGATCCGCAGGCGTTGCACGGGATCATCATTTCCTCGGTGGTTCCGCCTCTGAACAGCGCGCTGGCGGAGATGTCGCGAGCGATATTTCGGAACCGAGGCGATGTTCGTGACGGCTCACACCGATACGGGTCTCACGATCCTTTATGAGAATCCTGCCGAGGTCGGAGCCGACCGCATCGTGAACAGCGTGGCTGCTCTGCATAAGTACGGCGGCCCGTGCGTGATCGTCGACCTCGGTACGGCGATTACTTTCGACGCGATCTCGGCGAAGGCGGAATATCTGGGCGGCATTATTGCGGCGGGCATCGGCATTTCGGCGGAAGCGCTTTTCAGCCGTACGGCGAGGTTGCCGCTGGTCGATTTCCGCAAGCCCGCCAGCGTGATCGGAACCAATACGGTTGCGAGCATGCAGTCCGGCCTCTACTACGGCGCGATCGGGGCGATCGACGGCATGGTGGAGCGGTTGATCGAGGAACTCGGGCCCGAGACGCGAGTTGTCGCAACAGGCGGACAGGCAAGTCTGATTGCGGGCGGCTCACGATTCATCCGGTATGTCGACGAGAACCTGACGCTCGACGGTCTCCGGCTGATCTGGGAACGGACCCGGTGAGTGAACGAAGCTTTCACAAACTACTTCAATTACTTCACCGAAATCGAAGAGCACTTCCAGCGCGTGCGCGGCACCAGTCTGTTCCTGCTGTCGCCGCTCGACTGGGCGTTGATCGAATCGTGGAAGAATTCGGGGGTTCCGCTCGAAGCCGTCCTGCGCGGTATCGACGCAGCCTTCGAAAAATGGCGGGCGAAGCGATCGCGCGTGCAGATGGTGAATTCCATCGCTTACTGCACCCAGGCGGTAATGACGGAGGCGCAGCGCATGGCGGACGGGGGTCAGCAGCGTCCCCAAAGACCGAATGCGGAGCCATTTCCGGCGGACGATTTGCGCCGCTATATCGAGACGAACGCGGCAGCCGTTCGCGCCGCCGGTATTCCGGAATTTCTGGCGATTGCGGATTCGCTTGATCAGATTTCCTCGCATTTGCCCGATATTGCCGGGGATCTGGAGGCGCTTGAGCAGCGGCTCACCGTGCTGGAACAGAAAATGATCGCAATTGCGCGCGCCCGGCAATCGGAAGAGCAGGCCCTCAGGGCGCGCCAGGATCTTGATTCCTACCTTCGCCCCTGGCGCGGAAAGATGACCGCGCCGCAGATTGCGATGCTGGAAGCGCAATTTCTGGATCGCGCCACGCTGGAATCCGCCGGACTTCCGCGGCTTAGTCTTTTTTATCTCCGTTAAGCGCTGTCGATTCCAACTCATGTAACTGAAAAGCAGGTCGATCCGTCATAACAAACGAGGAAGCTGGATTCCGCTCCCTCAGAGTTTTCACAAGTGGCACCGCCTCTGCAAATGAGGTCCGGTCCAGCCGCCGGTTGCACTCCTCCGAGCAACTGACGGTTTTTGGTGAAACGGCAAGCGCTCTCCTCCGGGTGCTTGCCGTATTTTTTTGACCACAGCCGGATTATCCGCGAGCCGGGCGCGTTTTGCCTTTTCCGGATGCCGCAGTATAGGCTGGTTGTAATGAATGCCGCGAGTGAGAGCAAGCCTCACCCGAGACTGCAACATGCGCTGGCTGGACTTCAGGCGGGGGTAGCGGGCGCAGTGATCATGCTCGTCTGGCTGATGATCGGATCTTCCTGGGTGCGGCATTCAGCCTGGCTGGTTCCCAATCTTCTCTCAACAACGTTTTACGGCAGCGACGCTTACACCGGCCGGTTTACGCACACTTCGTGGGTCGGGCTGGCCCTCATAGTCGCGATCTACGGGCTCCTTGGCGCAGTGTGGGGGCTCGTCTGGCCGGCCGAGCGGAAAGCATGGCGCCGAATTGCCGGAATGCTGTTCGGCCTGCTGGCGTATTTCGTTCTTTTCGACTTCGTCTGGAAGCACGTTAACCCGCTGGTCACACTCTACGCGCCCACCAGAGAACTCCAGGCTGGACACCTTCTATGGGGTTTAGCTCTGGCGCGAACCCGCGCGTATTCCCGGCGTATCGCCGGCTCCGCCTTCGATACGCCTCTGGAAGGGGATCAGGTTCACGAAGTCAGGACCGGCGAGGTGATCCGATAAAGAGGCTGATCGCGAAGCAGGGCGTTACTCACGCAGCGGGGTTTGCGGTGTTCGAGTACGCAATCGCGGCCCATGCTTCGACCTGTTACGCGGACACCATCGTGCGAGCGAGTGATGCGGTAGGCAGCCTGAGCTCCGGCGTGGACGGCGGCCGCCTCTATCGAAAACGGCGTCTCCATGATGAAATGGAGCCCACCGTCCGGCCGGACCAGCAGTGCGAAGTCGTCATTTTCCGAGTCCATTCCCGCAGCTGCCGTATCCAATATTCGGTGCGCGTTCTGGAAGAAGACGTCCATCGTGAATTACTTATCGGCCGTGACGGGGAGCTTTCCAGCCCGTGCGAAAAAAAGCTGGGGCGAAAGCGAGAACAATCCGGTAACTCCCACCGTCTAATAGAGTATTCAGGATTGAGAAGTGAGATATGCCTGTAGATGAACAACTCGAAGTCGCTTACAGAATGGCGTTTGGCGAGTATGCGCGCCAACTCGATTGTCTGCAGCGCCTTATGGACGGAAATGGAGCGCACCGCGACATAGAGGATGCTCTCTGCGCGGTGGAACAAGCTCGGCAGGCCCACAACTCGGCTCGCGATCGCCTCGCCCAGGCATTAGCTGCCTCGACGGTCAAACCTTCTACAGAGGAACAGGTCCGGCAGACCGCCCGATTGCTGTGGGAACTTGCGGGGCGTCCCCAGGGGACTGCGGAAAACGACTGGCAGCGCGCGGAGCAGCTGATCCGGTCCACCGCTCGCGCCACTGTGCATTGCGCCTGAACCCGCGTCTGCAGAGGCGCCCTCCCGCAAGTCTCTTGATATCATGAGGATTCAGGAGGTGCCCTTGCGTTCTCTCGCCTTCATCCCCGTAGTTTCAGCGCTGTCACTGGTTGTGTACTCAGTGGCGTTGTACTCGGCGCCACCGCGGGACGCGGTTCAGAAAGAGCGGGACGCGGTTCAGAACGCGCCTTCAGCATCCGTCCTGCAGCCTGCGGCGGAGCGCGCGCTCCTCAATCAATACTGCGTTACCTGTCATAACCAGAAGCTGAAGACCGCGGGTCTGATGCTCGACACCGCGGATGTCGCGCATGTGGGCGATCATGCGGATACCTGGGAGAAAGTGGTTCGCAAGCTTCACGGTGGAACTATGCCTCCCCTGGGTATGCCGCGGCCCGATTCGGCGACTCTCGACAAGTTCGCTTCATCGCTCGAGACGGCGCTGGATCGCGCTGCGATCTCGCGTCCCGAACCCGGGCGCGCGAGCCTGCATCGGCTGAATCGCGCCGAATACGCGAATGCGATTCGCGATCTGCTCGATTTGAACGTGGATGTTGCGACGCTTCTGCCCGCGGACGATGAGAGCAACGGCTTCGACAACATCGCCGACGTGCTCAAGGTTTCGCCTTCGCTGCTCGAACAGTATCTTTCGGCATCGCGCACCGTCAGCAGTCTTGCGGTGGGCGATCGCGAGCCTCGGTCCGGTGTCTCAGGTTTATCAGGTTCCGCCGAACCTCGCGCAGGGGGAACACATCGAAGGCCTGCCGCTGGGTACGCGCGGCGGCATTCTGATTCATCAGAACTTTCCCGCTGGATGGCGAGTACGAATTCAGCGTCTATCTGCTGCGCAACATCGTCGGCTACATGACCGGCCTCGAGTATCCGCATCAGTTCGAGATCAGCGTGGATGGCGTCCGTGTTTTTCTGGCGGATGTCGGCGGCGAGGCCGACAACAAGATGATGGATACCAACCTCGGCCTCGCGGGCAACACGATCGACGCGCGTCTGAGAGTTCGCGTGCCGGTGAAGGCCGGCCCGCACGACGTTGGCGTGACGTTCGTGGCGAAGAGACCATTCCGAGTCCGTCGAGCCGCTGCAGCCGTTCACGCGCAATCTCGACCTGCAGGATATGAACGGCATCCCGCTGATCGATCATGTGCAGATTACCGGGCCGTTCGCCGCGACGGGGTCGGGCGATACGCCCAGCCGCCGGCGCATTTTCGTGTGCCGCCCGACGAATGCGAGCGAAGAGCTTCCGTGCGCGAAGAAGATTCTTACGACCCTGGCGCGCCGCGCTTACCGCCGGCCGGTGACCGATGCCGATCTCGAGATCCTGCTCAGCTTCTATCAGAAGGGGCGCAACAAGGGGAGCTTCGACACCGGCATCGAAACGGCGCTTCGGCTGATGCTGACGGATCCGAAATTTCTCTATCGCTCGGAACCCGACCCGGCCGTCGTCGGCGCCCGGCACCATCTACCGCATCAGCGATCTGGAACTGGCTTCGCGTCTTTCGTTTTTCCTCTGGAGCAGCATTCCCGACGATGAGCTTCTGAACGTGGCAGCGCAGGGCAAGCTGAGAGACCGCGCGGTGCTGCAGCGCAGGTCCGGCGCATGCTGGCGGATCCCAAAGCCGAAGCGCTGGTCACCAACTTCGCTTCGGAATGGCTGTTCCTGCGCAATCTGCAGAGCGTGAACCCGGCGGGCGAAGACTTCCCGAATTTCGACGACAACCTGCGGCAGGCGTTCCGTCGACGAGACGGAACTGTTCTTCGGCAGCGTGATGCGCGAAGACCGCAACGTGCTCGATCTGCTGAACGCGAATTACACGTTCGTCAACGAGCGGCTGGCGAAGCATTACGGCATTCCGAACATCTATGGCAGCCAGTTCCGCCGCGTCACGCTCACGGACGATGCGCGCCGAGGGCTGCTCGGCCAGGGCAGCATTCTGACGGTGACTTCCTATCCCGACGCGAACTTCGCCGGTGCTGCGCGGCAAGTGGATTCTCGAAAATATTCTGGGAACGCCGCCGCCGCCGCCGCCGCCGAACGTGCCGGCGCTCAAGGAGAACGACGAGGGCGGCAAGGTCACCACGGTGCGCGAGCGGATGGAGGAGCATCGCAAGAATCCGGCCTGCGCGACCTGCCACAAGGTGATGGATCCGCTTGGATTCTCGCTCGAGAATTTCGACGCGGTCGGGCAGTGGCGGACCAAGGAAGCAGGGTCTGCCGATCGATGCTTCGGGCCAGCTGGCGGATGGCACGAAGGTCAATGGCGTGGTGGATCTGCGGCAGGCGCTGCTGAAGCATCCGGAGCAGTTCGTCGGCACGATGACGGAGAAGCTGATGACTTACGCTCTGGGCCGCGGACTGGAGTATTACGATATGCCGGTGGTGCGCGAGATTACGCGCGATGCGGCGCGCAACGATTACCGTTTCTCGTCGATCGTGATGGGGATCGTGAAGAGCACTCCGTTCCAGATGAAGCGGTCGCACGAGGCGGAAGCAGCGCCGGTTACGACCGCGGACTCGCGGCGTTAGTCTGGCAGGTCAGGAAATCGCTCCCCTGAAGAACCGATTCGGGTTGCTTAAGAACACCGGCGACGAGATCGCCGGCGCTACCGGTTTCGTGGTGGCCCGCAGCGGGCCATGGAACCTCCCTTCCGGTCGCGGCTCGGAACGGAAATGCCCTGGCGCCTTTCGGCGTCAGGGCATCGGGCTATTTTAGTGGCCTAACGGAGGACGGCTCGGCGCTCCGGTCTTTACGGGACTGCTCAGGAAGGGAGATGAGCTGACTGCGGTTCCGGAAACTGAGGAACAACCCGAGGTTCCGGGACCGGTGGAACATCCGAAATAGTTGGAAGAGCCGTTCATGTTACCTTTCCCGCTGTTGAGGAGGCCGACGCCCGTGTCCGGCAGGTTGTTCATGTGAACGTCCATCACTCCCGGATTGTTCATGACCACGCCATATGCTTCGTTGTCGATGGTGTTTTGCATGATCTCGGTCGCCCAGATTCCCGCAACGCCGTAGATATTGATGCCGGCGGTTCCAGGAGTGGCCGCGTCCGCGGTATCGGCGCCATTTCCGGAGATATAGTTTCCGGTTATGACGATACCGTTCAGGTTAATCGCGGGCGCACCAGGAGGAGCGGCGTGATTGTGCACGGTGACGCCGGGAAGGCCGTTGCCGACGATCGTGTTCCCGATCACGTTGATCCCGAATGTCTGATTTCCCGGTCCCGGCGCAAAGATTCCGACACCGGCGCCAGCGCCCGGTACGCCCAGCCCGTTATTCATGATCCGGTTATTGCTGACATTGTTGTTTACAATCCCGTAAGGCAGCGGGGAGGACGCCTGCGGAGAGGGCGGATGTGAAGCCATCGTAATGCCGCAGGCGAAGGCATTGTCGTGGACGTAGTTTCCGGTGATCTGGTTCTGGTAGTTGACGCCCGTTTCATCCGACAGCAGAATGCCTCCCGAGTTCAGTTCGACATCATTGCTGGCGACTGTGGTGAAACTGGCGCCTACGAGGTGAATCCCTTCACCGCAATCCATGGCTTCACTCGTTTCGAAGACCGGCAGTCCGGGACACGAAGGCGGCGAGTGGACGAGACTCTGGTTATTGTTGACGACGTGATTGTTGGCTATCAGCACATACTGGGTGTTTGTGACGAGAATTCCCTCAAAGTTCGCATCCTGGACGGTAAGTCCGGTGATCTGGACATATGCCAGCCCGGCATGATCGAGGCCGTCGATGTAAATACCATTTGCCAGACCCTGAGCGTCGATAAAGGTCGCGCCGGAGCCAGCGCCGGCCAGTGACAGTGGCTTGGTTATGGTGACCATTTCCGGATATTCTCCGGGACCGATATCGATTTCATCGTTTGGGGCGGCCGCGGTAACCGCCGCTCCGATGGTGGGGTAACAGCCAGACGCGCCGCTGGAGCTGACGCACAACATTTTTGCGGTAAGAGGATGGGATGCCGCTACAACGAGCACCCCGCAGAAAACGAGCGCGCGCGCGGACAGGGCGCTCCGAAGCAGTGACGCAGGTTCTTTCGCTTCTTGAGTAAACACGGTTACATTGTAACGATCATTACGACTGAGTCAAGCCTGTCTTATACAGCCGCGACGACAGGGTGCTCAAGCGCACAGAATATGGTCCCGGCTCCCGGTTCGGCTTTTGCAGGTGGCGCGGTCCGGGGGACCGCCCCACTGTAAGCAACACGTTAGAACGTGAACTTCGCCGAAAGCTGCAGTTGACGCGCTCCGTACAGGCCGTTGGTTGAGGCCGCAGAAGTGGGCGCCATAAACGTGGGACTCGGAACCAGGCAACCATTCGCGCCCGCGGCGATTGCCGCATTACAAGCTCCCGTTCCGGCATTTACATAATTGAATGCCGTGCCGTTCACGCCGCTGATATTGGTGTGATTGAAGAGGTTGAAGGCCTCACCCAGGAACTGCAGGTTGAACCTTTCGTGGAAAGTAAATTGGCGCATGATGCGAAGGTCGACGTTGTAGAGCGGGTGCCCCAGGTACACATTTCTTCCTTCAAAGGCCGGACGGCCGCCGGTCGTGCCGCCTGTGTTAGTGGTTGTGCCGCCCGTGAGCCCTGAGTTCGCGCCACCGCTCGGGAAACCGTTGATCGTCGCGAACAGGGGCTGCGCGCCGGCAAACGTGAGGACGCTCGAAAAAGCATATCCATTCAGGAGGAAGCGCGCGAAGCGGTTATTCATCTTGCTGAACATCAACGGGGTATAGACTACGCTTCCCACGAATCGGTGCTTCTGATTGAGATCGGAGATCGAATTCTCCCGCTTCTGGTTCAGCGGGTCGACGGGGGGATCGGTACCGAAGAACGTTCCGTTGGCGCCGCCCACAGCACCGTCGTCGATCGACTTGCTGTAGGTGTAGTTAATCAGAAGTTCCACACCGTGGCTCATGGGTTTGCGAAGCGTAATCACTCCGGCGTTATACCAGGCATTCATGACACTCTGACCAACCAGAATAATTCCGGTCGAGGGATTGATCCGGTTGGCGGCTGTGTAAAACGGCTCAACATCGGTATTGACCACAGCGCCGCTGGAATTGAGCACCCGATAGGTATGAGTGTTGGTCGTCGGCCCCAGATTCCCGTCTACGAAAACGGGCAGGTGCAAGGCCGCGGCTGAAGAGCCAGCCGGCCGATATGCTCATGTGACCGGGCAATTGCTTCTCGACCGAGTCAGTTCGCCCTCGTGAACAAGCGGGTTCACAAAGTCTTGTGTGACCCCATGGGCCAACTGGGTGCCGGAGGGCGGCGAAAAGGACGTTACCTGCGGAGTAATCGCGCCTGGGAATGGGGCTTGCGGTGTAGCGCCGGGAGGCGTGAAGATCAGGTTCGGGAAGGTCAGCGCCGGACAAGTCGCGGGGACACAGTTAAAGGTCTGCTGGAAGACCCCGTTCTCGACGCGCACCGCGTACCAGGTGCTGTTGGAAGTCTTGGCATAAAACATTCCGTAGCCCGCTCGTACAACGGTTCCCGGCGAAGGCTCCCAGGCAAGTCCGATCCGCGGGCCGAAGTTATTCGAGTCCGTGTTGATCTTTGGTGGTGTAGGCGGTCGTCAGCGGCGTGGAAGTGTTTGGTACAGGCGGCTGGGGAATCAACTGGATTTCATAACGCATGCCGAGATTCACCGTGAGATTGGGTCGGACTTTCCAGCTGTCCTCAATGAAAGCGGCTACGTCCTTATCGTAGAAGTCGTCCCTGCCGACGTGGGTGATCGGATCGGTCACCTGAGCGAACGAAGTGTAGTGCCGTCCGGTCAGGCCATCGCCGACGTTGGCGCCGAAGACGTCCTCAACCCAGTTGTTGAACGAAGTGTAGCTGTAGACGCCGCCCCCCTGGAAGAGATTGACCAGAACTTCGTGAATGTCGTTGACGTCATAACCCGCTTTGATCTGGTGCTTGCCTTTGGACCATGAGAGCGTGTCCGCAAACTGCAGCCGGTGTTCATCCGGGAAGGCGGGGCGAGGCAACGCGTTGGGCAGTCCGTAGCCGGTTACGTTGGTGACGCTGACGCTCGGTCCCGCGCCATTCGCGGCGATAATCTCGTTGTCCAGGCCCCATTGAAAGCGGAAGTTGTTGACCATCGTGCTGGAAAAGGTCGAATCCCAGTTTGCGACGAAAATACGAGTGTGAGTGACCGCCGCCCCGTTCTGCGACAACGAACCGTTGTTGATTGTCGTGCCGGTGTTGTAGGAATTCGGAGCGTGATAATTGTCGAAGTCGAATGCGGCGCTCAGGTGATTCCACGAGTTCAGCTGGTAATCCAGTTTGCCGAAGGCGACATCGCCGACTCCAACGCGGCCGTACGACCCGAGGTTGCCGCGTAAAAATGCATTCGCCGCCGCGCACTGGGCCGCCGTAATTACCGCCGGGCAGGCGAGGTTGGGACTGCCGGCCGTGGGAAATGCGGTACTCGTATAACTTATCGGAAACACCTTGCGCGATCCATCGTAGGTGAAGAAGTAAAAGAGCTTGTTTTTTATGAGGGGGCCGCCGACGCTGCCGCCGAACTGCTGCTGCTGGTGGACGCCCTGCGTCAGGATGCCGGCCGCCTTATTTATCGGGTCCAGCGCGTTCAAGGAGGGATAGCGCAGATAGTAGAACAAATCTCCGTGAATTATATTCGTGCCGGATTTCGTCACGGCATTGACGACCCCGCCCGCCGCCTGCCCGAATTCCGCGCTGTAGTTACTGGAGCTGACCTGGAATTCCTGGATGGAATCGATGCTGTAAGTGTAGGGAACCGTCGAGCGGCCGCGGGCTTCCGAGAAGAAAGCCTGGTTATTGTTCGCGCCATCGACCATGTTGTTGTTGTACAGGCCCGAAATACCTCGATACGAGACCAGACCACCGTCGGTCGTGACGCCAGGCGTCAGCAGCACGAAGTTATCCCACCGGCGTCCGACGATGGGCAGGTTTTCCACCAGGTTCCGGGTAACCTCCTGGGAAACTTCGGTCTTGTCCGTATCGACAATGGCATTTTCCGCCGTAACCGTCACCGTCTGCGATCCGGTTTCCACCATCAAAGCGAAATTAATCGAAAGGGTGCGGCCGACCTCGAGCAGAATGTCACTGCGCTTCGCGCCGGCAAACCCCGCTTTGCTCACGGTAATTTCGTAGTGCCCCGGCTGAAGAAAGGTTGCCGAATAGATACCGTCGCCGTTCGTCGTCAACGCGCGGTCAGCGGAAGTGTCGATGTTGTGGACAAGGACCCCCGCCGCCTGGAACCACGGCGCCTCCGGGATCGGTAACCGTCCCGCTGATCTCGCCCGAACCGGCTGTCTGAGCAAACATTCCGGAGGCTCCCGATAGCAGAATGACGATGAAAGCAAAACCTGAGCGGATCCAGGATCCGGATGACGCCACCTCGTGTTCTCTCAATGTGACCTCCTCGAACTGATCGGCTTCGGATGAATTTTATGTGCTCGCAGACGGGGAGCACGAACTCCTGCAATGTGGACGAATCGAATCGGACAAGTCTTGATGATACTGTTCCCCGATGAAAACTGTCTGCGATTTTAGCGCAGTTACACCGGCTTAGCGATCCAAATATTTGATCGTCCGAGTCAGCAATATCAATTTGCGACTGGACGATGCAGCACTATTCGCCGATTGCCTGCGCCTCGGGAAATCTCCAGGCACCACTGAGAATTTCTTTACGGGGACGATACAGACGCACGATGTAGTTCCAGCCACTGACGATCGGAAGGCAGTTCGCGACCCGGCCGTCACAACCGCCGAACTGGATGGCGACCGAACCATCCGCATCCTTTTTTGTCGTGATGTTGTTCAGGGTATACGCGCTGTATGGATTTGGCTGAAAATAGCCTTCAGTGTTGTAACCTCCTTACCTATCTGACCGGTGAAGTGAAGGAGAGTCCGCGTAAGTTGTTCATGTACATCAGTGACGACGGCGATATCCTTGCCCTGCGCTACGACAACTGGAAAGTGGTGTTCATGGAGCAGCGCTGCAAGGGAACGCTGCAGATCTGGGCGGAGCCGTTCACTCGCCTGCGTCTCCCCAAGATCTACAATCTGCGGACCGATCCATACGAGTTCGCGGACGTTACTTCGAACAGCTACTACGAATGGTATCTCTACCACGCCTACATCCTTTATGGCGCCTTTGCCATAGCCGACAAGTTCGCAGCGACGTTCAAGGACTTCCCCATCATTCAGAAGCCGAACAGCTTCACGATCGACGACGCGGTCAAGATGTTATCGGTTGGAGCGGGGGGAGTGGCTCGCTGAGACGCCTGCGGGTATAACCGGGGCGGGATACCGAACGGCAGGTGAAAATCTATCGTTCGGTACTTTCCCCGGCTCCGCCGACAGGATTCACTCTTCAGTAAAGAAGGCGGCTAACGGCCCCAAGCACCTTGTCCACAGGCGTCACAAGCGCCAACAGAATGAGGATAGGTACAACCAAAGGTATGCTCAGGCCGAGGAGGACCTCGCGATCCACCAGCACGAGCCTCATATTCCGGACGACGGATACGCTGTTGTTCAGATCCGCCAGCGACTGAATGTCCGCAGTGCCCAGAAGCGGCTCCCGGCCGGCCTTGTCTCCGGCGTCCATTCCGTTGCCGATCCATTTGCGATCGAACGCCCTCGTGTACTCCACTCCGAGCGTGTGATAGCTGAGAAGACCCCGTTCCCTGATGTAAAACAGAGTCGGCGTAACCAGCAGGAGTGGGGCGGCGGTAACAACGAATCCCAGAATACAAAAGCCGATCATTACATACTTCAGCGAATCAATGGATTGCCCGCCATAAGCGATCAGGTTACCGAAGCCGCCAGCCGCAACCGCCGACGCCGCGAGCCCGATCGGGCCGAAAAATATCTGCGCATGGCCGATAAAGCCGAGGCCGCCCGCGCCATCGGGATGGCAGGGTGTGTAGTGGAGGGGCAGTTTTGTTGCTCGTCGCAGAAATGTGGCCCAGACAAAGATCAGCCAGATCCACCGGTAAAGTAGCAGCCGGTAAATCGGAAAGCTGACAATCACGTTATACAGACCGGCCGGCGAGTGGCCTGCCAGTCCGGATTGAGCCAGCGTTCCCTGCCATGTCGAAGTCCCACTCCGAAGTATCTCGGCATTGGGAAGAAATATCGACGGTCCGAATGCGGCGATGAACAGGATGGCGATTATGGCCCGTGAATCCCTCAGTCCGACTGTTCGATTGAGTACAGTCTCGTATGCGGGAAGCATGTCGTCGGTGATCAGGCCGGAATCCACGAAGTGCCGCACCGTGTTGTTGGTTGATCTGTCGACAATGAGTTGAGTGAGAATCAAGAGCGGGAGGGTCACAAGGAAGCGGATATTGGTTGCGAAATCCAGAAGGAAGGGAATTCTTATTTCATGCGAGAGGAGGGCGCCTTTCGCCAATGACAGGCAAAACAACGGCAGCCACGTGATTGCCACCGCGATCAGCATTCTTTTCCAGACGCGGTGACGATCGCCGGCAGACAGTTTCAGCCTCTGCTGAAGGCGATATAGCGATCCGCCTCGCACCAGGGAGAAGTTATTTACGACGGCGGAGCGCGTCGGGGGCTGAGTTGCCGTCATGGAGGTTAGACATCTTAAGCAAGATCCGCGTCGTAAAACATTACAGTTCCGGATCGGACTCGAATTGCCGCAATCACTTCTCGAACGGAAAGATCACCTTCCAGTCCTTTTTCATATCCACTACAATCCAACCCCGTTGGGCCGCCCGATCGAGGGCGACATTCAATTGACCGATCTTTGAATTCCGGTCATACGCCCATTCGCGCACGGCATCGGTATGGTGAATCAGGATTCCAAGCGAGACCGGGCGACCGATCGTAGTCCACTGGAGCATTTCCAGGTCGCCGTCGGAGTTTCCAGCGGCGAAGACGGGACGCCGCCCGATGAACTTCTGAATCCCGATCGGCTTGCCGGCCTTGTCGTCAATCAGATCGACAGACGGCTCTTTCACCAGGACCGGGATACCGTTTCTCATCTCATATTGAAGCTTGCCCATGCTGCCGACCACCTGCTCGGGAGGAATCCCGTAAACACGTTCCGCCCAAGGCCTCATGAATTCAACGCCACCTCCGGACACGATGAAGGTTTTGAATCCATTGGCTCGAAGATAACTGAGCAGTTCGAGCATCGGCTGGTAGACCAGTTCCGTATAAGGGCGCTTGAAACGAGGGTCGCGCGCGGTTGCGATCCAGTTTGTCACCGTCTTCTCGAATTCGTCGGAGGTCATGCCCGCGTGTGTGGCCGCCATGATTTTCATCAGGCCGGCCTCGCCGCCCGCGAGTAAAGTCTGCCGATCGTTTTCGAGGACTGCGCGAAAAGGCTGTTCCGTTTTCCATTCCGGATGCCGGGGCGCCAGGGCTTTTACCCGATCAAGAGCAAAGACGAATTGCACATAAAGAGGCTGCTCCGCCCACAAAGTGCCGTCGTTGTCGAATGTGGCAATTCTTTCCGCTGGAGGTATGAAATCGGGACCTCCAGGTGTGGTAGCTTTCCTGGCGAAGCTGATGATCGCGGCCTTCGCCGCTCCGTTATTCCAGGAAGGAAGCGGGTTCGGCGCTGCCTGAGCCCAGGCGAGAACCGGAAGGATCCACGGAATACAACGAAGGACAGATCGGCGGTTAATTCTTTTATCGAACATGCGTCTTCCGGTTACAGACATCGTGTGATGATCTTGGGGAAGATGAGACCTCGGCCGCCGCAGATGTATTTTCTTTCGGGACGTTTTTTCGAAACGCTCGGTTCGGGTTGGGTCAGAGAGCGCCTGCTCTGGCTTATGCGATTGTCGCCGAGAAGGCCACGGCGTGTAAGTGGTTGATAACAGGCCATACTCACAACTTGAATCTTACCGATCATTCCCTGTCGAACTCGATGCGCCGCCTTCACGAGATTTTATTGAATCACTGAGAGAAAGACGCAATCTTTACTTGTGCGTTATAGAGTTATGCCAAAAAACAGCTGTTTTTCGCGGAAATCCTTCCACCCCGCGGAGCCAAATGTCAATAAGCAGAAAGGACGAGTGTCTTAGCGGAAATTCCGGCATTTTAATCCGCCGGAATGCGGTAGCATGGCCCTAACAGCCGAGCGACAGGCGGTCGATCATTTGCTGTTTTCGGCTGTATGACGCAGCCATTGTGAGCGGGCAGCCATTGTGAGTGAAAGGTTAAGTCCAATGAAAGCGGTCATTCTTTCGGCGCTGAACTTATCTTCGATAGTGGTTCGCCGTTCGTTGTCTTCGTGGGTATTCCGCGGATTCCCGGATGATTCTTCGGCTGGGAATGGCGAGTGGGATCTCGCACACCATGTGTGAGATGGCGGTTGCGACAGCGCTTTCCGAAGAAGACGGCCTGGTCGGGCGCAGCCCGGACTTTCTTCGGGCGAAAGAGATGATCCGGCGTATTGCCCGGTTCGACACGACCGCGCTGATTACGGGCGAAACCGGAACGGGAAAGGAACTCGCGGCGCAGGCGATTCATCGCCTGAGCGCCCGCCACGGCAAGCCATTCATTTCGGTGAACTGCGCGGCTCTTCCGGAAGGGCTGCTTGAGAGCGAACTCTTCGGTTTCGAGAAGGGCGCCTTTACCGGGGCACTGCAAAGGCAACAAGGAAAGTTCAGAGCGGCCCACGAAGGAACGCTTTTTCTCGACGAGATCGGGGATATGACCCTTTCCGCCCAGGCGAGGATCCTGCGGGTGCTTGAATCCCGGGAAGTACAGCCTCTGGGAGCGCAGACCAGCGTACCCGTGGATGTGCGCGTTGTGGCCGCTACGCACCACAATCTGGAACAACTCATCGAAGAGGGCCGCTTCCGAAGCGATCTGTTCTTCCGTCTGAGCGTACTGCCGATCGCGCTTCCCGCGCTTCGCGAACGCCGCGACGACATTCCCGAACTCGTCAACCACTTCATTCACGAACTCAACGTTCGCTATAACCTGCAGGTGGAGGGAGTTGACGACCGGGCCATGGAATGGTTGCGCCTTCACCAGTGGCCCGGTAACATCCGGCAACTCCGAAACGCGGTCGAAGGCGCATTTGTCGTTTGCCTTTCGCAACTGATCGGTCTCGAAGATTTCCGGGGCATTCATGTGCCAAACGATTCCACAGACTCCGGCGTCTCGGCGGTTCACCCGAAGGCGGCGGGATTTTCGTATTTCTCGACGCCGCGAGAAGCGGATCGGCTGATGGATGTGTTGCAGGCCACACACTGGAACAAGAGTCAGGCCGCAAAGCGCCTTCACTGGTCGAGGATGACGTTGTATCGCAAGATCGCCAAGTACGGGCTGAGCCAGGATGGCGTCGTCGAAGAAGAAGGCGACGCCGAAGAAGAAGCCACGGTCGCTAAAGCGTGGTAGCCACGCGCCCCCGTTTCCTGCGGCCGCTGTAACCACTGAATCCGCTCCCCGCCGCCGCCCGGCGATTTGCAGCGACGCTGCGTTGTTATGGGCAGCACGGTTGCGGGCAACACGGCATGCCTGCGTTTCATCGCAAGACTCGTTCGGCGGAGCCTGAAATTATTTGAATACGGCGAAGCGTTTCGAGCATTCAACGGCTGGGTGACCAGGGGCGAAAGCGGTATTGGAAAGACTCGCATTTCGGGCCGCCTTCGACGAAGCGGGGAGCAACAGTGAGCGACAAAGCCAACAAAGATCGTCCAGCCGATCGCCATGTAAAGGAAGGCCGTTACGCGAATTTTTTTCAGATCGGCCACAACGCGTCTGAGTTTCTCATCGAATTCGGGCAGCAGGAAGCCGGGGAAAGCGTTTTCCATACCCGTATTTACGTCTGCGCGGAGCAGGCCTGGGTTCTGGCGGATCTGATGACGAGTACTCTGGAACAACACGAACGCATGTTCGGAAAGACTCTGAGAGTCGTGCCCTGTGAGATCGAATCGGAATGAAGGAAGGCGGAAGTCAGATGCCTGACCGGGAGACGATCAATTCAGTGCGCGGCGTTTACCGCGGTCGTCGGCCGGCTTGAGGATGGCGTTGTAATGTATCTCTGTGTTCGTCCGATTTATCAAGTGGCGCTCCAGACGCCGATGGCTGATTGCCAACAGGAGAATTTTTCGCCATCGAACGGAATCGAGGTCTCGTTGTGAATAGTTCCGCTATAGATAATTTTTCTGCAGACATCGGACTTGCCGCGTCCGGCCCCGCGAGACGGGCGCCACATCAGGGCATGGTCTGGATTCCCGGGGGTGAGTTTCTTATGGGTTCCGACCATCACTATCCCGAGGAGGCGCCTCAGCATCGCGTCAGGGTGGACGGGTTCTGGATGGACGAGTCGCCGGTTACCAACACTGAGTTCCGGCGTTTCGTCGAAGCGACAGGGTACCTTACTTTCGCGGAGATCGCGCCGCGCGCCGAGGACTATCCGGGGGCTTTACCCGAATTGCTTCAGCCCGGCTCCGTTGTTTTCACCAAACCCCGCCACCGGCCGAAGCAGACCCCCGGCGCCCCGGCCGCCTGCACATGGTGGGGTTTTGTGCTGGGCGCGGACTGGCGCCACCCGACCGGCCCGGATTCCAACCTCGATGGGCTGGAAAACCACCCCGTGGTTCATGTGGCTTTCCGCGACGTGGAAGCTTATGCGGCATGGGCCGGCAAGGAATTGCCCGCGGAAGCGGAATGGGAGTTTGCCTCGCGCGGCGGCCAGGATGGGGCGGAATTTGCATGGGGCGATCAGCTTTACCCCGGTGGCCGGCATATGGCGAACACCTGGCAAGGCGAGTTTCCCTGGCAGAATCTGCGAAGCGACGGGTATGAGCGCACTTCGCCCGTGGGTGTGTTTCCGGCCAATGGCTACGGCCTTTCCGATATGATCGGCAACGTCTGGGAGTGGACGGTGGACTGGTACGAAAACGGGCACGCTTCAAAGAAATCGGGCGGCTGCTGCGTTCCGCGGAACCCGCGCGGCGGCAGGGAAGCCACGAGTTTCGATCCCGCGCAGCCGGAAGTCAAAATCCCCCGCAAAGTTCTGAAGGGCGGCTCGCACTTGTGTGCTCCCAACTATTGCAGGCGTTATCGCCCGGCTGCGCGCTTTCCGCATGCGGTCGATACGTCGACCAGTCACGTCGGCTTCCGTTGCATTGTTCGCGGGGACTCCACGCCCGAGTGTCAGGACTAAAATCTACAACTGAGAATCATGCAGACTAGCCGGCGCGCCTTCTGCGCCAGCGCCGCCCGATCCTCTGAGATCCACCGACGGTGGATCTCAGTCTTTAGCGATACTTCCGCTGCCCCACATTAATTGCCTGTCGGCAGTCCGATGTTGAAACCTTCCTTCGCGAGTTGTTCCCTCAGGTTTTTGAAACGCTGGTATTGGGAAATCGTGACCGGACCTGTATAAGTTTCGCTCTGAAGTTGTCGCGGCGGATGCTCCAGGTAAGTTTGCATCAGCTCCTTGATCGCCTGGTTGATCGTCACCAGAGTCCAGGTGTGTTCCGTGTAGTTGTTCATGAAGATGTCGTAACGTTCCTGCGGATCCTGCCAGAGATCGAACACCTGCGGAACGGTCGCGACGTAGGATTGCGCGCCCTTCCAGCCAAGGTTGGTATCCACAGCGAGGCCTCCGGTGCTCGCGCCGTCGTCACCGCGAAGATTGAAGACCGCCTTATAGTGCCCGACCCGCGCGGCGCCCGGCGTAAGCTCGTTTTCCGTGAAGAAGAACCAGCTCTTACGCTCGGACTTGCCAGTGCCGAACAAAACGGGCGACATATCGTAGCTGTCGAAGATGGTAGGCTGCCCTTCGCGATCGTTCTCCGGCAGTTTCACGCCGGCGAGCGACGCAAAGGTCGCCATATAGTCGAGGCCGCCGACGATGTCGGAGTTTCGTGATCCAGCCTTGATCCCCGGACCCCAGGCAATCGAGGGAACGCGGTTGCCGCCCTCGCGCACGGTGCCTTTGGTGCCCCGGTAGGGCGTATAGCCGGCGTCCGGATAGACGTCCTGCCACGCTCCATTGTCCGTCGTCCAGAACACGTACGTATTCTTATCGAGGCCGAGCGATCGGATCTTGTCCATCACGCGGCCTATGCGTGTGTCGTTCTCCACGATCGAATCCGCGTACTTCGACTTCGAAAGTGATTTGCCCTGGAAGTCCGGATGCGGCATGTTCGGCTGATGCACCTTCATGAAGTTGACGCTCATGAAGAATGGTGTTTTCGATTTCGCGTTAGCGTCCAGGATACTCGAGGGCATCCTTCTCCACGTACTCGTCGAAGAACGGGATGCCCACCACTCCCTTTTCCGGCGTGTTGACGTATTGGCCGTTGACCTTGAAATCCTCTTTCGCGGGCTCGCCTGCTTTCCCTGATAGGGCTCCTTTCGTCACTTTGTTGAACATATCGCGCAGTTCGGGATCCATGTCGGGAAACCATGTCGGGTCGCCGTAAGTATAGGCGTTGAGATGGTACAGGCCGACGTGCTTCATTTCATCGAAGCCATGGGCGTTGGGAAGCGCATAGTCGGCTTCGCCCATGTGCCACTTGCCGGTGAAGAAGGTCTTATAATTGGCCGTCTTGAGAACGGACGCGACGCTCCATTCCGCCGCCGGCATACCCCCGCCCTGTCCCTGGAAGGCGACGGTCGTCATGCCGCTGCGATTCGGGATGCGTCCGGTGAGCATTGCGGCTCGTCCGGGTGTGCAACTTGCCTGCGCGTAGAAGGACAGGAACTGCATGCCCTCTGCCGCCATCCGGTCGATGTTCGGAGTCGGCATGCCGCGATTCTCGCCCCCTCCATACACCCCTGCGTCTCCGTAGCCAAAGTCGTCTGAAAGGATGAAGACGATGTTGGGCTTCCGCTTGTCTGATTTTTCCATTGTCTGTCTCCTGGCTGATGAAACCGCTCGCGTAACCTGGTCCTTTGATCCGCCTGTTAACTCTTGAGTCGCGCAGCGCCCGGGGAACGAGGCTGCTCAAAATTCCTCGCACGCTTCGACGTCCGGATGATCCGGGAGTTTTTTTCTTTGCCCGAGGGCGAACTCAATTCCGGATGGTTGATCACCAGACTTTCAGGGCGCGAAAAAAAGAAAGCGCGACCGCCCCAGGCGTCATCAGTGCGACATGACCCGGCTGTCGGTTGACATAGCCGGGAATATCAATCGACGGGGAATACAAAATGAAACTACGGAACTATCGCAATGGTATCCGGATGCTATTGGTAACCGCCCTCCTCAGCGGAGGCCTGTTTGCGCAGACGACCGGTACCTACACCTACAATGGCCTTCCACTTCCTATCTTTACCGACGCGGCCAACTTGATCACAGTAGCCTACATTGTTGTTCCGAATGCGCTTGCCATGAGCAAAGTGACGGCGCAGGTGCAAATCCAGTATCCGAACAGCGCCGATCTCAAGGTCTATCTATTCTCTCCGAACGGTACCCGCACGATCCTGCTGGAGCACGATTGCAACGTGCAGAATGTGGATACTACTTTTGACGATTCGGCGGGTTCCCTCTGGAAGGACTTCTGTCCCGTGGAAGCCGGGCGCGGACCTTTCCGGCCGGATCAGCCCCTTTCCAACTTCAACGGCGACTCTTCATTCGGCACGTGGAGCCTGGCGGTGGAGAACGATGAAAGTGACAGCCGCTCGGGATGGATCACTGGTTTCTCACTGACGATCACCGGTACGACGCAACTCAGTCCGATAACCACCACTTCGGCGGTCGTCAATGCCGCAAGCCTCGGCGGCGCGGGAACCATCGCGCCGGGTGAGCTTGTCTCCATTTTAGGAGTGGGCCTCGGGCCGCTGCCAGGGATCTCGGCTCCCACCGGTTCGATCCCCACGAGTCTGGCCGGATCGAGCGTTCTCGTCAACGGTGTGGCCGTTCCTGTCTTCTATGCGTCGGCCTATCAAATAGAGGCGCAAATGCCCTTCGGCCTGACGCCAGGAGGGACCGCGACACTGCAGGTCACGAGCAGCAGCGGTAGCGGCCCTGTGCTTACTGTCAACACGGTCGGCGCCGTGCCCGGAGTTTATACCACCGGATTCGGCGGGGTAGGAGCCGTGAATGCGGTGAATGGGGATGGCTCGCTGAACTCCGCCCTGCACCCCGCATCAAAGGGAAGTTATCTCACGCTCTATGCCAATGGTCTTGGCGCCGTGAGTCCCGCGCTGGTGGCGGGAGCGGTGCCACCGGTGAATCCACTTTCGCTTGTAGCAGGTTCCGTCACAGCCTCTATCGGTGGACTTCCGGCAACCGTTCAATTTGCAGGCGCGGCCCCGGGTTATCCAGGGCTCTATCAGATTAATCTGGTAGTTCCGCCCACCGTCCTCTCGGGTACCCGCGCATTGTCCCTCTATGTCAACGGTGAACCGTCACAAGCAGGGGCCACAGTACAAATTCAGTAGACCTTTGATCGCGGCCCCGGCAGTTAGTCCCCGCGGGGCCGCGGATTTCTAATGCGGGCCGATTTACTCGGGAGGCTTTTGTCATTCCCTCAAGTTACGGCGAGAAGTGAAAGTCTACCGGCGACAAGATCGCCGGTGCTACCGGCGTTGACGTAAAACTCCGCGCCGAGCGGAAGCTCGGCGGCAGCGCCGAAGCGCTGGCCCCACATCCTCTTGCGTCTTCATGACTCCGCTGAAGACACGGTAACAGACTAACCGCCGGTAAGACGCGGAGGCTCCGGCGGCATCTTCAAATCGTCTGGTGTCCGCGCCGGCGCGGGAGGC
The DNA here is from genome assembly GCA_963831795.1 of Terriglobia bacterium. GTDB lineage: Bacteria > Acidobacteriota > Terriglobia > Bryobacterales > Bryobacteraceae > BOG-234. The sequence continues at coordinate 222,441 of CAWHSB010000016.1, forward strand.
AATTTCCAGTCGGCGACAACTGCACGCGATGCGATCGATGCTTCCGCGGATGATATCACTTCCAGAATCGCGAGCAGAAGTTTCTGCTGTACGACCAGAAACGCATCGTTGTCCGAAACCAGCACATAGGCAAAGATTTCGAGCGTCAGCGAAGACTCGCCGAAGCCGATGAATCGCACGCGCGATGTCGCTCGCTCCACGCTCGATTCGTTACCGAGACTTTCTTCGATGCCGGTCAGGATGGTGCGCATTTGCCGCGGTGAGGTATCGTAGCGCAACCCGAAGACCTGGTGGAACCAGAATTTATCGCGTCTTGAAACGTTCTCGAGATTTTTCTGCGCAAGTTCCGCGTTCGGCACGGAGACCATGGTCCGGTCCAGCGTTCGGATCAGGGTTGAACCGAGACCAATGTCCTGTACGATCCCGGTCTCTCCCGCCATCGTGCAGGTGTCTCCCGGGCGCACGATGTCGCGCATGATGAGGCTGAGGCCGCCGAACAGATTCTCGAGTGTCTTTTGCGCCGCAAGCGCCAGTGCGATGCCGCCGACTCCGAGCCCCGTGAGTACCGCAGTCAGGTTCACTCCCGCGCGCCCGAGCAGCAGCGCGATCCCGACAAAGACCAGGAAGACATTGAACAGGCGGCGGCCCAGGCTAAGTATCGCGACCTTTCCGGTCTGGTGAACCAGTGCGAGCCGTGTGACTCTCAGGTCAATGGCGATGCTGTTGGCCTGCATCACCAGCCACACTGCGCCTGCGACAGTAAGAAAGAATGAAGCATCCCGGAGAAGCTTGCGCGCCAGAAGAGAAATCGCGAGCCCGGCGCCGATGCGGACGAAAGCCGAGAGAACAAGCAGCCGGATCGGCTTCCGTAAATTGAGGAATCGCCGCACATCTTCGTGGCCGGTCGTGCGCTGAAGGACGGGCCGTAACGACACCACCAGACCGCGGGTGATTGCCGAGCTCAGGACCAGCCCCAGCGCGATGGCGAGAATACCTGCCAGCCATCGCCACAGGGGGACGGAGAGAATTTCGATTTGGATCAGCGGTCCTGGCAAAAAACGAGTGAAGCCTCGTGTCGCGGAGTCCGGCAGTGCGGGGATGTTTCGGAGCGTCTCCGCCGAGAAGAGCCAGATGGCCGGCTCGTTTTTTTGCTCGACCCGCGACAGGTCGATCGCGACTCTTCCGGAAGCCGCGTCAATGAACCCAATGCGCTCCCGAGTGCGGGCCAGGCCGTCCGCGCCTTGTCCTTCAGGCTCCCGCGAGATTTCGTTGAGATCGGACGAAAGGCCGTGATTGAGGGCGCCGTTCAGTCGCCGGACGAGATCTTCGCTTGACGCGCGGGATCCACGGAGATTGAGGTATTGCGCCGCGCGAGTATAATCGCTTGCGGCCGCGGCTTTGAGGAAACCCACCACACAGCCATACGGCGTGGATCGTCCCAGGGGATCGGACTTGGCCTGAGCGGGAGCCTGCGCCGGTGCCGGCGCCTGGGCGTCCAGCAACAGCAGGGGAAACAGGATGAGTAATATGCGCCGGAACATCTGCCTGATCGCCGCCGTTCTGTGGCCGGAATCCCTCTTGCGCCGGCCTACCCGCGAATCCTGCCGCCCCCAGCCCGAAAATTGCGGAAATTTTGCGTCGGGATCTTGCCCGCTGGCGCGATTGCCAGGACTGATTCCAGCCCTTCATCGTTTGCTGTTCGACCGGGGGGCTGAACCTCGAATTCTGTAAATTCCGCGGCGCCCGCTGTCCACCGGAAGGATCCACTGAATTCCAGGAACCGTTGTTGTACTTGCTCCAGCAGCCGCTGTCGTCTTTCCTGGCAATAAACCAGCGTCGCTCCGTCTTTCACCACCATCCCGGCGGAAGACCACATCGATAAATAAGTCGGAGATTCTGTTATTGCCCGTCTTTGTCTGGAATGCATTGCCTTTTGCCTGTCTTGAGCGACAATTTGACGGCGGGAGGATATAACCGATTCTTTATTTCGCAGAAAGAATGATCCAAACGGGAGGCTCTGTCCTTGATCTCACCAAGTGGTGGACTGTCGGTTTACGGAGCTATCGTGGCAATGCGGACTACCGGGCGCTGCTTCCGACTATCCGGACGTTGGCGCGCGCTGTCCTTCCGAATGGGTCGGCACTACTTGCCGGCGGCCTCTGCTACTTCGGCGTGTGCGCCACGTCCTTTTCGTCCTCAGCGCAGATGTGCTCGAACACGTCGGTATCGGGCAGCAGCCTTTCCACGAAATTGACCGTGAAGGATTTGGTAAACGTCTTCGGGTCGGTGAGCGTCACCGCCACGTCGATGTGGCCGAAGTCGCGGCGCGTGAAGCGCTCCTGGACCCGCAGATCCTCGCTGTGGCCGTGGCCCCCGGCGTCCAGCCAGCCGAGGTCGTTGAACCCGAGGGTATCGACCACGAAGGTGTCGCCGTCCCAGCTGCCCACCGAGTAGCCGTACCAGGTGGGCCGCACATCGTCCGGATTCGGCAGCTTGCGGCCATCGGTGTAAATCTGACGGAAGATGGTTTCCACCTCATAGAGGAAAAGGGTTTCCCCGGGTATCTGGACGACCTTGAAAGGTTCCGGCAGCAGGATACCGTGCGGCACGCCGTCCGGCAGACAATATGACTGCGGATTTCTCGTCCCGGTTCCCTGCCGGTTCTTCCTGAACATTTCGGCGCCGGCGGGCGTCAGCGGCAGCTCGTCAGGCTTGAAGTTGGCGACGATGTTGGCAAAGAATGGCGAGTTCGTCGATTCGCCGAGCCCGTAAAGGCCCGGTCCGCGCTCTCCCCCCTGGATCTGCCAGACGCCGGAGAGGTCCGGTTTGCCGCCGACGCGGGGCGCCGGTCCTGTCACGTTCACTTTCCCGTCAGCTGTCCGCGGCGCCCGGGGATCCGGGTTATTGAGCCACTGGGCGTGGAGACTTAATGAAGCGCAGACAGCCAGGGACGCCATTCGTACGAAACTTCGCATAGTCATCATCTAAACATACTCGGATCGGTGGTTTCTGCCGCATGCGGTGGTATAGTCAGCCGAATTTCGTCCTGCTCAGGCGCCGAACATCGGCGAAGCCACGCGTGGCAGGCACCAGATCTCTCCCAACAGCGCGGACGAGAAAGCATCGGAGCGGCCACCCCTGGTCCGTCGCTGAAACCCGAAGTAGCTGCCGATATTCATTGAAATTCATGGGTATCAGCCGGGGTTAACCGTTGGGTTAACCGAGGGTCGCGAACGCACAGGCCTATTCCACATCCTCATCGCCCCGGGCATGTGAACTGATAGTTGAGGTAGCGACCAACATCCCCGCTGTTGATCGCCCGCAGAAGATTCGCCACGGCGTGAAGGTGTTGTTGCCGCAATGCGGCGAGATCGCTCAAGAGCCGGGGTGACGGATTCCCGAGGTTGGCCAGATATTGATCGCCGTTTGGGAAAGTAATCCAGTCGTTGCCGGGAAAGGCGGCGCCGGCTATGGCGACGGTTGGTTTCCCGTTCCTCGTGAGTGGTGAATACGTCGCATCCGGGGTCGTGCTCGCCGCCTCAAAGAGGCCGGTAACGAACTCCGATGCGGGAACATCACCGATCAGGAACAACATGGAGTCGTTCGGTTCGAACGGGCGGAGGTTAATTTGGGTAAAGCCGGCGTTTGTGCCAGTCCAGAGCGCTGGATCGATCGTGCCCAGATAGTTGAAGAACGCCTGGGCGTGTTCACCCGTCAGAGATCCTTTGAATGTCACGACCGCATAGGCATTGGCAAATTCATTGGGGTTGTCAGGGTTGTACCGGAGGCCGAACTGAGCCGTGCCACCCTGATTCAGCACGTAACCCAGGGCGTTGTCGAGTACCCAAACATCCGACTGGTTCACAGCAACAGGGCCCGAATCCAGCATCGTGAACACATAAGACGGGTCGGTAACGCCCTGGAATCCTCCGGCAGCCACAAGGTAGCTCGTATTGCCGGGAATCACCGTGCTGATTGCTCTGTGGTCCGAAAGTACGTCGATTACCTTCTGGACAATCCTGCAGTCGTTGAGGAGACGGCGGCTCCAGAGCTCGAGGTTTGGATAACCGATACTTTCGATGCTTGCGAGATTTGTTTGCCCCACAATATCCGGACTCGGGATCGCTTCCGCCGAGATATATGTCTGGGCGACGACGGAACTGGTTCCCACCGTTGCGGCGAGCAGAACGATCCAGGCGAAAGCATACAACCTGCCCCGATTTTCCGCGCAATTTGCATGCAAGTCGCTACCCATCCCGCCTCCTTGCCAGACTCTCGTGCAGTTTACCAGATTATTTTCCGATCGATTTACAGCAAAAATGCAGGAATAAGAAATAACATTTACGGCAGGTCGCTTGATCGTCCCGGCGAGAAGTCCGGTTTCAGCGAAGGGCGCGCGTAGAAGCTATCGCCGGAGGCGTGCGCGTCAACACCCGTGCGGAACTCGTTCGTCGCGATCAGATTGTCCGTGCTGATGGTGACGAGCCGGCAGTAACCGACCTCCATCTCGCGATGAAGTGCGCCAGGCCCTCCGCCTGCCGGTGGTCCTTCGGACAGAACGATCCCCGGCTCATTACCACGATCTTTCGGATCTGAGTTCGTAATCGGGAAGAACCGCGCCTGGCGTGATGTCGGCTCGCAGGAAAACTTGATTTTATCCTCTGTCCAAATGCTTGCGATCCAGCCAGTCCCGGATGATCGCGAACACCTCATGGTTGTTCTTCTCCAGCAGCATCAGATTGCCGTTGCCCAGGATGCCGTAGTCGCGCAGACGAATCATCTCGGCCGAACATCCCACTTGTTTGAGAAACTCAACGTTAGACACCGGCGATCCGCCGCCGCCGAATTCGCTGGTCAGCCATCCGATGGGAATGTTCCGCAGGTTCTTCCATTTATGCGCGGGCTCGGCCTGCAGCTTGTAAGTTGCAACCACCGGGCGCGGTGAATCGGGCGGTTCCGTTTTCTCTACCAGCTTGAACTGGGCGAGGTCGGTAACGGGCGGCTCATAAGTCATCGGCGCCGCGGTGAGTCCCCAACGCAGCTGGGCCGCGAAGGGATTGCCGTTGATCTCCATGCACATGATGGCCTTCACGAGATTGGGACGGCGGTCGGCCACGCCCCACGCGAAGAATCCGCCGAACGCATGCACGAAAAGAATCGAAGGCCCGATGCGGTCGAGCAGTTCCGCGCCGCCGCGCCAGACGAGTTCGCTGTGAAAGGCCTCATCGCCGGTGTTCCCCGACTCGCACGCCATAAACTGATCGATTACCGGATCGCTCATCCCGCCCGGCCCCGGCCATTGCGCGGTATCGAATACCGCAGTGCTCGTGAGGAGGGGCTCGAAGGGCGGAACGTTCGGCAGATGACTCGGCCCCAGCGCATCCGGATGATAGGGCGAACGGCCGTAACTGGGACGATCGATCCAGTAAACGCTGTAACCGGCCTGAACGAAGTAATGCACCCATCCGGGACGCCCGCCGATCCCCATCATGTGCGTGCCCTGGCCACCTCCGCCGTGAACCATGACGACAGGGAACGGGTGGCGCTTCTCCGCCGGAATCATGTACTGGACGAACATCTGGCCCAGCGCGATTGTGCCGTAGGGCATTGTCTTACGCTGCACTCCGACCCAAAAGCCGCCCTGATCCGCCAGCTTCAGCGCGGTCGACTCGGTGTTGCGGTTGGGATCGAGCCCCGGCATTGTGCGGGCGTCGGTTTGCGGCTGCGCGGACTGCATCCACTCGATCACCGGTTGAAGCAACTCGCGATTGTTCTTCTCCACGATGGCCATCGGTCCGTTGCCGGGTTCGGCCAGAACGATGTTCGTGTTGGGCGTCTTCGCCAGAAACTGCTGCGAAGAGGCCGACGGTTGAACCGCGACAATGCCCTTCACCAGATCCGGCCGCGCCTGAGCCGTTACCCCCGCGAAGATGGCTCCATCGCTGTGGGTGATCAGGATCGCCGGGCCGATCCGATCCAGAAGCAATGCCCCGCGCGTGCGCCAGACGTTCTGAGTGACGGGGTTGTTACCCATGGGCTGGCCCATCGACGCGGTGAGTTGCACGACGGCGGGATCGTCCGGCGGCGCCGCTCCCAGGCCACTGAGCGCCGGCAACGCTCGCCGCCGTTTTTTCGAAGGTCGGGGCCTGCGAATCGAAGTTGCCATGCACAAAAGGCTGATAAGGACCTCGGCCCTGCCCCGGCCGGTCGATGACGTAAACCTTATAGCCCTGTTCGAGCAGCAGCGTGGCCCATCCCCGGCGGCCATCGGGCGTGCTGATCCAGTCCGAGCCCTGCCCGTAGCCGCCGTGGATCAGGACCACGGGCCAGGGATGCCGGACAGTGACCGGAATCCAGTGCTCAACATACATCTGCATGCCGTTGCACACCGTGCCGCGGGCGAGCATGGCATGCTCGACGCCGTACCAGAGGTAACTCCACTCCGCGATATCGAGAACCGGACCCGGTTCGTTCGAAAGCGTCTGCGCGCGGGCGTTCCGCGGCAACGCAGCCAGCGCGCTTGCCGCAAAGACGCCCAGTTCCCGGCGAGTCAGCATGCAAGGATCTTATTACGTTTCCGGCAAATGTCTCAAAGCCCGCCCCCCCAGAGATACTGATATGCAAAAGCGACGGTGGTGAAAGCGCCTCCGATCCTGGTCACGGCTCCCGTGGAAACGGAAACCTTAAGGGCGTTGTGCCGGCTGAGCGGGAACGCGACCGTGCCCCCGACACGTGAGTTCCGCTGAAATGTCGCGCTCCGGACTCCGTTGAGGGAGGTGTCGCCTCCGGCATAGAAGTTGGCGTCGAACGCCGCCCATACGCGCGGGCGAAAGTTGTAGCTGAGGTGAAACTGTCCGCTGCCGAGCGCTTCCTGCGTGCGCACCTTGCCCTGATAATTCGAATTTGCGGCAAACAGCCAGGCCCCCGCGTAGAAATCGACATACCAGCGTCCGAACCGCCGCGAGAGCCCGAGTTCGGGCTTGACAGCCCACCGATTGGACCCGATGTTGACCAGTTTGGCCGGATCATATTGACCGAGCGGCGCCGTGACTACGATGCTGGCCCCGAGGGTCGTGCGCTGGCGGTACCGAGCGAATTTCCGGGCGTCCATAGCCGGGGCGCCCCAGAGGTTGACGGCGAATCGTACCGAAGGGTCACCCAATCCCGAGCGGTGAACGCTCTGGAAGACATCCGATACAACCCCGCTCACGTTGCCCCACACATACGGCGCCTGGACGGCTACGTTCGCCGACCGGCCGAAGAAATCGAGCGTCCGGGCATAACCCGCAAGTGCGAGTTGCAGGGAAGCATGGCCATCCTGAACCGGAAGCGTCGGGTCGAAAGACAGATCTCCCGACGAACGGCCAAAGCCGGTCACGATAAAATTCAGGCCCACCGGCGAGACTGAGTACGCACGCGGCTCCAGCTCCTGGCTCCGGGCAGGTATGCAGGCGACGGTGATTGCGATACCTGCCCATAGCGGTCCGCGCAAGCCGCCTCCTCAGAACTGGTGCCCGTGAAACGCAGAGCGGGTTCCGCCCTCGAGGAACTCCTGCGGATCGATACGCCCAAAAAGCCTTATCAGAGCGGCCACCAGCCCCGTCCAGCCCGTCTGATGACTGGCCCCGATTCCCGCGCCGTTATCGCCGTGGAAGTATTCATAAAAGAGCAGGTTGTCTTGCCAGTTCGGGTCTTTTTGGAACGTCTCGGCTCCCCCAAAGACGGGACGGTTTCCATCGGGCGCGCGCAGGAAGATTCGTTCCAGGCGGTTTGCGATTTCGCGCGCTACCTCAAACAAATTCATCAGCTGCCCCGACCCGGTCGGGCATTCTACCTTGAAGGTGTCTCCGTAATAGAGGTAGAAGCTCATCAGGGAGCGGATCAGGAGAACGTTCATGGGCATCCAGATGGGGCCTCGCCAGTTTGAGTTACCGCCAAACATGCCGGTGTCGGATTCGGCCGGCAGGTAGTCGACGCGATACTCTTTACCATCGGTATTCAGGACATAGGGGTGGTCCCGATGATAGCGGGAGATGGATCGGATTCCGTACGGGCTGAGAAATTCGTTCTCGTCCAGCATTCGCGTGAGGATTCGGCGCAATCGATCGGGACGAACCACGGCCATAATTCCCCGGTCTCCGTATCCCCAGTGCTCAGGCCCCACCGGATGAATGGCCTCCGCGAGAGCGGGCATCAGACGCATTCGTTCCATTGCGTAGTCCGTGAGCCTCGGCACCTGCGCTCTGTGCCAGGGTTCCACAATCACGGTGGCGCAAAGCGGAAGCAGCCCGACCAGGGAGCGCACTTTCAGACGCGTACCGCTGCCGTCGGGCCATCGAAGAACGTCGTAGTAAAAGCCGTCCTCTTCGTCCCACATTCCTCCGCTTCCCACCCGGTTCAGCGCGTGGGCGATCCAGAGAAAATGGTCGACGAATTTGGCGGCAAGATCTTCAAAGGTTCGGTCCTTGGAGGCGATCTCGACGGCAATCTCGAGCATGTTCTGGCAATACATCGCCATCCACGCCGTGCCGTCCGCCTGCTCCAGATGCCCCCCGGTTGGCAAAGGGGCGGACCGGTCGAAAACGCCGATGTTATCCAGACCGAGGAAACCGCCCTCGAATACGTTTTTTCCAAAACGGTCCTTGCGGTTCACCCACCAGGTGAAATTGGAAATCAGTTTCCCGAAAATGCGCTTCAGGAATTCGACGTCGCCGGTGCCCCGGAACGCCTGTTCCATCCGGAAAACGAAGATGGTGGCCCATGCGTGAACCGGCGGATTTACGTCGCCGAAATTCCATTCGTAGGCGGGAATCTGGCCGCTCGGGTGAATGTAAAACTCCCGCATGAGCATATCCAGCTGTTGTTTGGCAAAATCAAGATCGACGGCGGAAAGAACGACGGTGTGAAAGGCCAGATCCCACGCCGCGTACCAGGGATACTCCCACTTATCGGGCATGGAAATCACGCTGCGATTGATCATGTGGGACCATTCGCTGTTACGGCTGTTGTATGTCTTGTTTGAGAACGGATCTACCCCGTGTTCGACCAGCCAGCGGTCCGCTTCGAGAAAGTAAAACTGCTTGCTCCAGAGCATGCCTGCAAAGGCCTGTCGCATAACCAGGGCGGCATCGGAGTTCACCGCGGGCGGGGTAAGGCCGCGGTAGAAGGCGTCGGCCTCAGTCAGACGCTGCCCCATAATCGTCTCGAAATCCTGAAATGGCGCGGTCAGTAACGCTGGCGACGCGCTGGTCAGACGAAGGCGGACCGTTACCGAGCCCCCGGCTTTCACTGGCGACCGATAGTCAGCCGCGACCTTTGTGCCTGCCTGTGCGGGATTCACGGCGGACTGCCGGCCTCCGACTATGTAGTCGTTAATCCCGTCTTTCACAAACGGGCCGGAATTCTGACCGCCGAAAAGACGCGCGTTATTCGTCTCGTTCTCTGTGAACAGCAGCGGCGCATTGCCGTCCAGATAGAGGCACATGTCTCCCAGTAGCGCATGCGACGCCTGGACAGCAGTCGCGCCCGATGCGGGCGTAGCGCGCAGTTCCGGCTTGGGCGGATCGGGCCACCAGGTCCAGGTATTTCGGAACCACAAGGTGGGAACGATGTGGAGTTCCGCCGTTTCAGGTCCGCGGTTCGAAGCGGTGATCTTGATCAGAATGTCTTCCGGCGAGGCCTTCGCGTACTCAATTGCGATGTCAAAATACCTGTTTTCGCTGAAAATGCCGGTGTCGAGCAGTTCATATTCCGGCTCGAGCCGTGACCGGTGCTGATTCGTTTCAACCAGATTCCCGTAGGGAAACGCCTCCTGCGGGTATTTGTACAACTGCTTCATGTATGAGTGCGTAGGCGTCGAATCCAGATAAAAGTAGTACTCTTTGACGTCTTCGCCGTGGTTTCCCTCGGCGTTGGTGAGCCCGAAGATGCGCTCTTTCAGGATGGGATCGCGGCCGTTCCAGAAGGCGAGGGCGAAACACAGATGCTGCTTGTCGTCGGAGATTCCGGCTATGCCGTCTTCGCCCCAATGGTAGGCTCGGGACCGCGACTGATCGTGGCTGAAGTAGCTCCATGCGTTGCCATCGGCGCTGTAATCTTCGCGGACCGTTCCCCACTGACGTTCACTCAGATATGGGCCCCATTTGCGCCATGGGATTGCGGATTCCCGAGCCTCCTGAAGGCGCTGCGACTCCCGATCCATGTCTGCGTCTGCCATTAATAGTCCTCTCTCTGCGGTGATGTCCTCCGCTTGGATGCCGATGAGGCCGGAAGTATTTAAAAAAGTATGGCGGGACGGTTTGTACTACTACCGGCGAAGTTCGCCGGCGCTACCGGCACTGACGTAAAGCTCCGCGACGGGCGGAGGCACTGGCCCCACAACGGCCGCGCAGCGTCTTCATACGGGGGAAGAAAAAGATACAACTTCCGTGCGCGCGAGGCATCGGAGCCTGCGGTCATCACACGTGTCCAGACGCGAGAATCGCGCATGCCGTCGATAGAAACCGCGGAAGCCGGACTGGTACCGTTCGTCCGAGGTATTCGACTCGTTCTGGAGGCAACGGGCGCGTTCTGGATCGCCGTGGGCTTCCTGGTCACGATGGCGCAGCTGGTGGTGGCGTTCGTTCGTTTGCGTATCTCGAGTTTTACTCGCATTCGCCTCACCTTCGGACGCTATCTTTCTCTCGCGCTCGAATTTCAGCTCGCCTCCGACATTCTTTCGACTTCGATTGCACCTTCCTGGCAGGAGATCGGTAAACTCGGCGCGACGGCTGTAATCCGAACCGCGCTCAACTATTTCCTGGCGCGCGAAATCGAAGAATACAGAGAAAAGCAGAGGAAGGAATCCGGGTTGTCCGAACCGGGCGACCCCGCGGAACAGGGAAGTGTTTAGGAGGAACGAATGGCGGACATCATCGTACGAGTTGTGCAGCACCTCGCGGAGCGCCTCGACGGTCCAATGCACCTGCGGTCTTTCTCCAGCCGATGAAGCCTCTCCCGCCCGGCCTGTATGCGGTTTTTACAACATCGGAAGGCGTTTTCACCGCGGTTCTTTACGAGAAGTTCGCGCCGGCTTCGGTGCGGAACTTCGTCGGGTTGGCACAAGGTACGAAGGCCTGGCGCGAACCGGTGACCGGCGCGATGGTCAAACGGCCGATGTACGACAATCTCACTTTTCATCGCGTGCTGCACGGGCAAATGATCCAGTCGGGCGACCCGACCGGAACCAGCGCGCACAACTGCGGAATCACGGTACCCGATGAATTCCTTCTCGGACTGCAGTTCGACGCAGGAGGTCGTGGATGCGATCAGCCATGGACGGGTGCACGGCGAAAAACCGGTTGATCCGGTCAAGCTGATAAGAGTCCGGGTAATGCGTGCGGTGGCGCCGATACCTTAGGGTTCGTCACGAAATAACAGCGGGGGGACGCTCGGTCGAGGCGCGGTTTGGGAGGGTTACCGGCGACAAGATCGCCGGCGCTACCGGCGCTGACATAAAGCTCCGCGCCGAGCGGAAGCTCGGCGGCAGGGCCTAAGCCCATAGGCGCTAAGATAACGGCTTTCTGCCTGACTATTATGTGGCGACCGAAGTTGAGTTTCCAACATATTGTGGCTAAAATGTTTTATCTTAGCGCTTATGGGCCTAAGCCCTGGCCCCACACCGGCAGCGCGTCTTCATTCCCAATGGCGGCCCGCTGCGGGCGAGGGGACGCTCCCTTCCCGTCGCGGCTCGGATACGCGTTGTGAGACGCGCATTGCAGTAGTGACAATCTCTCAGGGTACTGGCGTAGAGAGCGGTTTCCCTTTTTCGACAACATACACCGCGTGGAGTTTCAGGGGCTTTGTACCCGCGTTTCGAAAATCGTGTATCTTGCCGGCCGGGACGATGAAGCTGTCGCTGGTCTTCACCTTACGTGGCGGTTGGCCGTCGATAAGAAGCTCGCCCTGGCCATCGATCATGTAGCTGATCTCTTCACCGGGATGGGTGTGCCGTCCGACGGAGGCCCCGGGCGCGATTTCAACGTCGACGATCACGGCCTCGCGGCCCGGAGCGGCGATGTCGGCGCGCTCCACAATGGTGCGCTTCACTCCAGGGTTTTGCGCCCAGAGGGCCGTCATCAGCATCCCGGCCAGAATCGGCGTACAGAGTTTCTTCATGGAAGGATCGAAAGTCCAAAAATCGAAATGGCGCCGGAGTACTTCCCCGACGCCATTCAGAATACGACAAACGCAACTCTTGCTTTTTGCGGTCTTTTACTTGCTTGCTTTACTTGCTCTCTTTGCCCACGAGGTGCTGGACGTCGCGGTTGTTTTCCTGGCAAATGTACTCAAGGATCTCCTGATTGGGATACCAGGTGGCGAACGTCACGACACTCCACGGCTTCGTGTAATAGTCGGGATCGTCGATGGTCGCCTCAAGGCGAAGCGTGTTGGAGTCGCTGCGCGTGAAACGCTCGGTGACGTGCAGTTTTTCGCCGTGCTGATGGCCGGCGGCGTCAAGCCAGGTACGATCGTTAAAACCGATCGTATCGACGACGAGCGTATCGCCTTCCCACTTGCCGACCGAGTAGCCGAGGTAATCCGGATTGGGGTCCGCAGGCTGCTTACGGCCGTCCATCCAGATGTTGCGCCAGACGTGGGCTCCGCCCTCATACACGAAAACGATCCGTTCCGGAAGCTGGAAGATCTCCGTCGGATAGGGAGTGTACATCATGCGCGGCACACCCGGGGGCAGACAATGTCCCTCAGGATCTTCTTTGGACTCTGTGGCGGTAGCCGCATCGAAGGCCTTCTTGCCGAGAGGGGTAAACGGCACATCGACGCGCGGGAAGTTTCCGCGCCCGAGTGCTTTATAGCAGGCCTCATCGCCGACGACGCAGCCTTGTTTCTGCATGTCGATGATGTAGGGGACCTGCCAGATGCCCCTCATTTTGGCATTGATGCTCTGAGAGTTCCCGCCAAGATCGGGTTTGCCGGCGTTGGCTCCCAGATATGGGTCGTTGGGCAGGTGCGGCGTGGGTCCGGCTGGGGGACGCGGAGGACCGCCGCGACCGCCACGGCCTCGTCCGCCACCGGCCGCGGCCGCCGCCTCCTGCGCAGCGGCAAATGCCGGCATCAAAGAAACGAGCGCAAGCGTCGCCGCCAGCGTCATCATCGAACGTGTTAAATGGCTTCTCATCAAAAAAATTTCCTCTTACTCCAGCTCGTTTCGGTTCATCCGGCGACACTCGAAATGAGTTCGCGCATCTGCGTTGTCAGGAACCGGGACTGAAAAACAATCAGCTGACATATCAAACACGCCAGCTTCGCCCTTTACGATATCAGATGTCCCATCACCAAAGGAGGGGGCTTTACAAATGATTTCACTTCAGCGCTTTCATCACTTCAGCAAATCACTCGGCACACATCACTCGGCACACATTACTCGGCACACATTACTCGGCACATTACTTCACTTCCGCAGGCGTCGACGTCGCCGGCCCCTGGCCTACGATCTCAAGGACGCATTCTCCGTCCTTCGCCCCGTCATAGTGAACCTGTTTGCCGAAGTGCGTCACGAACGAACCGGTCGGCATGGGCACAGTGCTGTCCGGATCGTATTTCGTACCGGTGCCTACCCACCAGGTTCCGGAAAGCACCGTAATGAACCGGTCGTTCGGATGAAAGTGCGGATGGCTCATGTGGTGAGGAGTCCATTTATTGAGCAGTACGTACAGGCCGGGTTTGTCAGGGTCGCCGACCAGAACGGCTACGCTTGCTCCTGAGGCGTTAGCCACCCACTTGATCTGGCTCGGCAGCTTGTAACTCAGAGCATGCGGATTTAAATCGGCGGACAGGCTCGATCCCAAAGTTATCAACGCGGCGATCCCTAAAGCCGCTCGCGCCATCAGGGCTCGGATCGAGTAACTGCGTGGCGTTGCCATTCTCGGTTCTTTGTTTTGAACCTTTGCAGACGAAGTTTCGAGCATCATTGTTACCACCGGGAAGAGTATTACGGCGCCTTGCAGGTAAAATTGGCCGCGTCGTTCGTGCTCCCGACTCCTTTATAAGTCGCGACCTGCGGATAAGGGCAAAGCGGACGCGACATATCCACAGTGTTGCCGCTGACGTGGTAGGCCGTGAGTTCGTTCGGCGTGGAATTCGACTCGCGCCATCGCTCGAGCGCCGCCATCTTGTTAAATTCGTCCGGACCCGGGCCGCCCTGGCAGTGCGTCATCCCGGGAACCATATAGAGGCGAATCCAGCTGTCCTGCTTGCCGCCGCCGAGCTTCTGAAGCACGGCCAGATAGTAATTCAGGGTGTTTTCGGGCGAAATTGCCTGATCGTTCCATCCGTGATAAAGCAGCAGTTTGCCGCCCCGGGCCTTGAAGGCCGCGAGGTCGGGCGAGACGTTCACATAGCCGAACTTTTCGTCCGCCGCTGCGGTATCGCGGTCGAGATCGAACTTGCGCCAGTCCCAGTTGGCGTCCTGATACGTCGCAAACTCAAACGAGCCCATCGGCAGCGCTGCCGGGGCTTTCACGGTATTGAGTTGAGTCCACGTCAGCTCGCCACCCGGTTCTTTGCCGGGGAAGATCAGCTGGCCGTTTTTCCATTTCGCCGAGGAGTAGACGAGCTTGACGGCATCCACCTGGGGCGCGGTCAGGCAGGAATCCGAATCGGCGCCTTTGCAGAGCAGGACGGACGGATCGAAATGGCATTTCCGGGGGTCATTGAGAATCCCGTCCTTAACCCCGTCGAGTTTGTCGCATGCCGCCATCACCGCGCGGTTTACGGTTGCCAGTTTCGCGCGACTCACGAAGTGCTGGTCGTCTTTCAGAACGGTGGTGGCAACCATCATGTCCCAGGCATGCAGGTGAGTCTGGGGATTGGCCGGCGCACCCGCGATCACGCCATCGAAATCCGCCGGATAGCGTTGGGCTTCCATCAGACCCTGGCGTCCGCCGGTGGAACAGCCGTTCCAGTAAGACAGCCGCTCCTTCTTGCCGTAGAAAGCCGCAATCAGGGCTTTCGACTGAGTGGTCATCTCGTGATTGGCGCGGTAGGCGAAATCGACGAGTTTCTCGGGATGTCCGAGGGCGAAGACGGGATCCTGACCGGTGTGGCCCGTGTCGTTAGAGGCGGTCGCGTAACCCTCCTTGAGCGCCTGCGCCATCGCGGTGAACGTGATCGACCCCGCCCAGCCGCCGTTGCCTACGGCCTGGAATTTGCTGTTCCAGTCGGTCGCGGGAAGCCAGAGCTCCATTTCAATATGCGAGTCGGAGGATGGCGCGAGCACCATGGCCGCACGGCAATACGCGGGAAGCATGAGAGGCGGGGCCGCACCGCGTCCGCCCGGCGCGGGGGCGGCGTTGCCCCGGCCCGGAGGCTGCGGAGGACGAAATGGTCCCGCAGGCACGGACTCCACGGTGGTGAACGTGACGTTGGGGAGCGTCAGCGATCTGAGATTTTCGCAGGGGGTCTGCCCGAAGATGGAGAACAGAGCGCCTGAAAAGGCAAAGGCAAAAACGGTGCGCATCATCATTGATACCTCGATGTGATCCCGCAGAGGGAACAAAGAGTTGACGCTATCACATTGCGTCAATGCCCGCCACGGCTGGCGCCACTCGACTTTCACCGGTGGCAGGACCGGTTGAAATGTATTATGCTCATTCTGACCGGAGTGAAAAAGTTATGGCCTATAAACTGAAAGTGAACGGGCAGTCCTACACGGTAGACGCGGCGGCGGATACGCCACTGTTGTGGGTTGTCCGGGACCTCTTGAATCTCAAGGGCACGAAGTACGGCTGCGGCATCGGGCAATGCAGAGCCTGCACCGTGCATCTGAATGGTAAGGCAACGCCTTCTTGCCAGATACCCGTTTCGGCGGTCGGAACGCAAGCTGTGACAACCCTCGAAGGGCTTTCAGCGGATGGCACACATCCCGTCCAGATCGCGTGGCAGGACCTCGACGTTGCCCAATGCGGGTACTGTCAGGCGGGCCAGATGATGGCGGCCGCCGCTCTGCTTGCCAGCAAACCGAATCCGACAGATAAAGATATCGATACGGCAATGAACGGCAATTTGTGCCGTTGCGGCACGTATCTGCGAATCCGCGCGGCCATTCACAAGGCAGCCGGATTGCCCCGCACCGCGGCTCTGAAATCCGAGCAAGCGGCGCTGTTGGCGAAGTAAGGAGATCCTGAGATGACCACAATCGATCGTCGTTCTTTTCTCAAGGTAAGCGCGTTAAGTACCGGCGGCGTGATGCTCAGCCTGTATCTGGATGCTCCGCAGCAAGCGGAAGCGCAAGGGCGCGGCGGACCTCCACCTCCTCCACCCAGCCCGCACACCTATATCAGCGTGGCGCCCGACGGGACGGTCACGATCATGGCCAAGAATCCCGAGGTGGGCCAGGGAATCAAGACGATGCTTCCCATGCTCATCGCGGAGGAACTCGATGTCGACTGGAAATCGGTCAAGATCGAGCAGACCGATTTCGACGACAAAAAATATGCGGGCCAGATCGCCGGCGGCAGCACTGCGACTCCAACCAACTGGGTCCCCATGCGGCAGGCGGGCGCGGCGGGACGGGCGATGTTTATCACCGCCGCGGCGCAAACGTGGAACGTTCCGGAATCGGAGTGTTCGACCGCTTCCGGCCGCGTGACCCACAAGGGATCGGGCAAGTCCGCGGGCTACGGAGATCTGGCGGCCAAAATGGCCACGCTCCCGATGCCCGATCTGAAGACGCTCAAGATGAAGGAACCGGCCGACTACAAAATCATCGGCCACTCGCAGACGCAGAGGGAATTAAACAATATCGTTACCGGCAAGCCGATCTTCGGGATCGATGTGACGGTTCCGGGTATGCTTTACGCGGTCTACGAAAAATGCGGCGTCTTCGGCGGCAAGGTTGCGAGTTCGAATATCGAGGACATCAGGAAGTTGCCGGGCGTCCGCCATGCGTTTGTGGTTGACAGGCCCGACATCACCACACCCGTGTTACCGGGCGACCCCGGTCTCGAGAATGGTATCGCCATTGTGGCGGACACCTGGTGGCAGGCCCAATCCGCAAGAAAGAAGTTGCAGGTTAACTGGACCACCGGGCCGCGCGCTCAAATGAACAGCGTTCTCTTCGCACAGAACGCCGAGAAGATGAGCAAGGAGCCTGCGCAAAGAACAATCCGTGCGGACGGCGATATCGATACGGCGTTCAAGGGCGCCGCGAAAGTGATCGAGGGCGCATACTCGTATCCGTTTATTGCGCACGCGCCCCTCGAACCTCAAAATTGCACGGCTCACTTCAAGGATGGAAAGTGCGAGATCTGGAGCAACAGCCAGATCCCCGGAGGCGGCAAGCGCCTGGCTGCGCAGGCGATGGGCATTCCGGAAGACGACATCACCTTGCACATGGTTCGGGGCGGCGGCGGTTTCGGCCGGCGTCTGACCAACGATTACATGGTTGAAGCGGCCTACATTTCGAAGGAAGCCAACGCTCCCGTGAAACTGCTGTGGGCGCGCGAAGACGATATGGCGCACGATTATTATCGTCCCGGCGGCTTCCAGTATCTGAAGGGCGGCGTTGACGCTTCGGGGAACCTCGTGGCGTGGCATAACCACTTCATCAGCTACGGCGAGGGCAACAATTTCGTCAGTGCGGGCGCCATGGGTCCGACGGAGTTTCCGCAGAGGTTCGTTCCGAACTACAAACTCGAATCCTCCGTGCAGCCTCTTGGAATTCGTACCGGTTCGCTGCGGGCGCCAAGCAGCAATGCCTTCGCGTTCGTGATTCAATCGTTCATCGACGAACTGGCCCATGCGGCGGGTAAAGACCCGGTGGAATTCCGCATGGCTATGCTGAACACGCCTCCGCCTCCCGACGAAGCTCCGGCTGGTGGAAGGGGCGGCGGGTTCCGCGCTCCGGGAATGAACGCCGAACGTATGAAGGGCGTGCTCCAACTGGTGGCGGAGAAGTCCAACTGGGGCAAGCGCAAGCTGCCGAAGGGCACGGCAATGGGCGTCGCCTTCCATTTCAGCCACATGGGGTATTTTGCCGAAGTGGCTGAAGTTCGGGTCGAGGCCGGCAATAAGATCAAAGTCAACAAAGTCTGGGTTGCGGCGGATGTGGGCCATACGATCATCAACCCCAGCGGAGCCGAAAACATCATCCAGGGCGGTATTATCGACGGCCTGAGCGAGATGATGGGACAGGAAATCACGGTCGATCAGGGCAAGGTGGTTCAGACGAACTATCACCAGCACACGATGGTTCGGATGACACAAGCCCCTCCGGAGATTGAGATCCATTACCTGAAGTCGGATAATTCTCCAACCGGCCTTGGCGAACCGGCGATGCCGCCGGTGCTCCCGGCTGTCACCAATGCGATCTTCACGGCTACGGGCAAGCGGGTCCGAGCGATTCCTTTGTCGAAGTCCGGCTATAGCTGGGCGTAGAGAGGTCGATACGTTCCGATCGCGGGCTCGCCGTTTGGCGAGCCCGATTCTTTTTATAAAAAGGTTACCGAGCCGCGCGTGTCAGCGAGCGATAACCTGTCTCCCGCAAATCCACGCGATTGCGTTATTGGCGCTGCTGCCCTTTGTGCTCAGGGCTCAGGACGAGCGCGCTGTCAAATCTCCTGACGGCCGGATCGAATTTCGGCTTTTCGTTGCGCAACCGGACGACGGCGATCTGTCCCAACTTGCTTACCAGGTCTGGTTTCAGGGTAAGGAGATTGTGACCACCTCCTGGATGGGCCTCGATATCTACAATCAGGAGCCGCTCCTTGGCCAGAATCTCGGCCTGATCCACTCGTCGACCGCCTCCGGCGGGAGCGGCGACAAGTACAATTCCCTGACAGCCGAATACATGCAGAACGGCTCCCTTGGGCGTCGTCTGAACGTGGAAGTTCGCGCCTGGAACGATGGGGTTGCTTTCCGGTACGTCGTCCCGAAATCGACTCCGCTCAACGAGATCCTGATTCACGATGAAGGCACCGTGTTCACGTTCGCTCAGGACCCTGCGCTCGCCGAAGCCGGCGCGGAGGCGCGATTTGACTTGCCGTTCATTGCGGCGCAACCCGGTGCGGTCGATGTCGAGATCGCCGAGGCCGGCGCCCGAGGGTTTCCGCGAGCGTATCTGGCCCATGTGGAGGGCGCCAGCCTGATCGCGCGTCTTCCGCGTAGCCCGCACGATCCCAACGTGGCGTTCGAGGGGACCACGCCGCTGACGCTGCCATGGTATGTGTTGCTGCTCGGCTCGAATAAAGACGGCTTCGCGCAGTCGCCGATTCTCCGGGAACTCAATCGTTAGGCGCAAGCGTATCCACGGGTTTGCAGACACTTACGTCGGCGCCGGTAGCGCCGGCGTCAGGCGAATCGAAGATCCGAACCGTTATCCGGCAACAGCAAAAAGGGCAAGCCCCACTGAGCGGCGTCCTCAAGATCCCATGGGCCCGGCGCCCCTTCATCGCGCAGCCGCAATCCCCAGTCATCGCCGAATACGAGGTAGCAGGAACCGTCTCCAGAGTCCTGGACCAGGCCGGCCATCGCGGGGCTGGGTTGCCCATTCGCGTCGATCCCGGTGATCGCGCACCAGACGGTGTTGCCGCCGCGATCGCAGCGTACGTGGCTTACCGACCGGGGAACCGTAAGGGGCTGGAAAACCTGCCCCGCCCATTCGTCACAGTTCGGATTTTCATCGATTTGAATCAATACCGCCGAGACGGAAGAATCCACGTGCCCAGTCTACCGCCCCGCCGCGCCATACGTAAGAATACGTAAGGGAAAAGTGCCGGGAAGGGGGAGTATGATATCGTTCCGTTTTGCGGCGCGTTCGAGATACCTTTTTCCGTCGACAAGAGTCAAAGTGTCGAAAGGATCACCCACCAATTCTGTTTATCGAGGAGCAACTATGAAAAAGTCCATTCTATTAGCTGTGGCGTTTACTTGCGGTCTCTATGCCCAGGGCAGAGGCGGCGGACCTGTAACCCTGAACGCGGATCTCAATCGGGCGTACAACGGCATTAAGAATAATCTCACGAAAGCCGCCGAAGACATGCCTGAGGACGGATACACCCTTGTACCCGGAAAAGGAGAGCGGGACTTCGGCGGCTGGGTGGCTCACGTGGCCGACGCCCAGGCGGGAGCGTGCTCCGGAATTGCGGGTGAACGTAAGAATATCGGTGCCGCTTCGAAGACCTCCAAGGCGGATCTGCTGGCTGCGCTGAAGGAATCCTTCGACATCTGCGATCCGGTCTTTGAAGGCACCAATGACACCAACGAGAACGCGCTTGTTGCGAGCTTTGGCGGCCAGGTTCCGCGCGTTGCGGCGCTATACGGAATCATCGTTCACTCGAACGAATGCTACGGCTCGATGGCTGTGTATCTGCGCGTCAAAGGCGTCGTGCCGCCTTCCACGGCTGCCATGGGCCGGGGCCGCGGGAATATGAAGAAAAAAGAATAAGGATCTTCGGTTACAAGAATGGGCGGGCCGGATGAGGCCCGCCTTTTTTTGTGCCCGCCCGCTTTGTAACAGTCATCTCTTTAGCCACCGCAGTGCGTTACCGGAAAACACAGCTTCTTCGATAAGGTGAATCAAGGCGGCGCCGGCCATGCGATTCCTTCCTTCCCTGCTCCTGTTCGTACCGTTCTGCCTTTTCGGTCAGGCGATTGACATTCCCTGGGCTGGCTACGGACATGACGCCCGGCACACGGCCATCTCGGCAACCGGCGCGCAGGTGCTGAATAGCATACATTGGTCCACACCCGTCGATCTGAACCCACCGGCAACCAGCGGCGATCTCTACATTCACTACGGATCAGCCGCCGTGACCGCCGCAAACACGGTGCTTGTACCGGTCAAGACTCGCGTAACGGATGGGTTCGAAGTGCAAGCGTTCAGCGGAACCTCCGGCGCGCTCCTGTACACGCTGCCGACCGATTACTCTCTCCCGCCGCATGACTGGATACCGCCTTACGGGCTCGTGCTGAGCGTACGGCCGGCGGGCGCTCTGCCCGAGCGTGCGGCCGCACTGCGCAGCCGTACGCCGGTGCCCGGGCCTAAACTCGTTGAGCGCCTCTACTACCCCGGCGCGGGCGGCGCCGTCTACTACCGGGATCAGGTCGACTCCCCGACTGGCCCGTCGGGCCAAATCGCGTTTTATGGAAACGACGTGTACGCGGCGAATCCCGCGGTTTTCAACAGTGCGATCCAGATCTCGACACCGCTGACCGCCGACAACCTGGGTAACGTATTTTTCGGGTTCATCGCACAGGGTTCGAACCCGGCGAACCTGGTCAGTGGCTTTGCCCGCATTTCCCGCGATGGAACTGGTTCCTGGATGAGTGCCCGAAGCTTCTCGGGCGGCGATGGCTCCATCACACAAGTAGCGGCAAACTGCGCACCCGCTCTGAGTAACGACCAAAAGACCCTCTACTTTGCGGTTTCGACCGGAGCCGGGTTCGGCACGGGATATCTGGTGGCGGCCGACAGCGTCACGCTCACGCCGAAAGCTCATATCGAATTGATGGATCCGCGCGGGGGCCTGGCTATCATTTCGAATGACAGCTCCGCGTCGCCGACAGTCGGGCCCGATGGCGATGTGTACTTCGGCGTCCTCGAAACCCCTTGCTGCAGTTCGCACAACGACCGCGGCTGGCTGCTGCATTTCGACGCCGCGTTGACCAACACGAAAACTCCGGGATCGTTTGGCTGGGACGATACGGCGTCGATTGTCCCGGCCAGTCTGGTCCCGTCGTATACAGGCTCATCGTCGTATCTTGTCCTGACGAAGTACAACAACTACGCGGGCGCCGGATCGGGTAACGGGGTGAACCAGCTTGCGGTCCTCGACCCGAACGGGCAGCAGCGGGATGAATACTCGGCCGCCGCGGTGACGGTGATGAAGGAAGTATTAACCATTGCGGGGGTGACGCCGGACCCGCAAAACGGGCTTCCGAACGCGGTCCGCGAATGGTGCATCAATACAGCGGCCATTGATCCCTTTAGCCGTTCAGCGATGGTGAATAGTGAGGATGGGGTCCTGTACCGGTGGGATTTCACCACGAATACGTTCTCGCAGCGAGTCAGGCTGACCTCTGGCCGCGGCGAAGCTTATACCCCGACAGTGATCGCCACGGACGGTACGGTGTTTGCAATTAATGACGCCGTACTATTTGCCGTTGGCCTTTAAGACGCCGAACGCCGCAGCTCGTCGAGTTTGCTCTCGCCGAGGCAGAGCCTTTCGGCCTCAAGAAAGGTCAAAGTGACGCCTGCTACACGAAGTTTTGTGTAGCCTTCGTCCGGAACGAGACTCACGGGTCCGTACTGCTTCTCCAGGCAGCGGACCAACTGCTCCATGTTGAGTGGTCTCGGAATCATCGGTCCGGAACCGGATCGGCCAACACCGGCTCGCTTTGATCGGAATAGAGCAGGCGCCTCCCAGGGAACGTGGGACTTGCCGTTACGGAATAGCCCACCGGCGTCGGCCGCAGGACGATAGTCGCGTTCCCGCCGGTGAGCGCTGCGGCGGCGAGTCCGAGCTGCTCAAGCGTCACGGCATACCGCCCGTGTTCCGAGTAGTATTGTGTTTCGGCGGTATGGATCGTGGTAACGGCCTTTTCCGCGGCCATTTCGTGGGCGAACGCGCGTTCGTTGATCCGTTTCGGCGCGATCAGAACAAGTAGAACGATCGCCAGAACAATCAACGGCCGTGCAAGCTTTAATACCACCGACTTACTTCGGCGCTGCGGGGGCCGTCGTCTGTTGTTGCTGCTGAGTCTCGCCCGAGCAGTGGATCGTTCACCGTAGCCGGCTCCTGGCCGTTATGGACATGGATCGACATGCTCTGATCGGAGAAGAACGTGTGGCTGCCCGAAGTCCCAAAGCTCACCGGGTTTACAACCACGCCGTAGCCGGATGGCGTAGGCTGCAGGACGAATTTGAACCCGCCCTTCTCGCCGCTCGCCAGGTCCTTGTCGATCAGCTCGGCTCCATTGGGGCCGGCCGTTCCGCTCGCGGGCGGCCCGAGTTGAGCCAGCGTCGTCGCATACTGGCCATACTGTGAGTAGTATTGAGTCTCAGCGGTGTGAATGGTGGTAATCGCCTTTTCCGCCGCCATTTCCTGCGCGTATCGACGTGCGTTCGTCAACTTCGGCAGCGCCACAGCCAGAATGATCAGAATGATCGCGATAACGATCAGAAGCTCGATCAGCGAAAACCCGGACGCCGTTGCCGTGCGCCGGTTCCTGAAATTTCGGAAGAACATGCTCTCTCAGTTTATGACGCGGCAAGTCGGGAAAACGTTCAGCCCGGATCCGCGGCTCGCCGCGCCGCATCGATCCGTTGAAGCCGTCGCAGAAATTCCGGCAACAGGCTCAGCCGCAACGCGTTAGGTCCGTCCGACAGAGCCTTCTCTGGCGCGTCGTGCACCTCGACGAAAATTCCCGCAACTCCCACCGCCACCGCCGCGGAAGCGAGTGGCTCGATAAACTGTGGCTGCCCCCCCGAAGCCGTCCCGCCCGCGCTCGGCAACTGAACGCTATGCGTCGCGTCGAAAACCACCGGCCACCCCGCGTCCGCCATGATTCGCAGCCCGCGCATATCGACCACCAGGTTGTTATATCCGAAAGACGAACCGCGTTCGGTCAGGACCACCTGCGCATTGCCGGTCGAGACCACCTTCTCCGCCGAGTGATGAATATCGTGCGGAGCCATAAACTGCCCCTTTTTGAGATTCACGATCTTGCCGGTGCGCCCCGCTTCAAGCAGCAGATCCGTCTGGCGGCAAAGGAACGCCGGGATCTGGAGAATATCGACTGCCTCAGCCGCCTGAGCCGCCTGCGCCGGCTCGTGAATGTCGGTCAGGACGGAAAAGCCGCGTTTCCGCAGGCGCGCCAGGATGCCAAGCCCTTCCGCGGCCCCCGGACCCCGATATCCATGCAGGCTGGTGCGATTCGCCTTGTCGAAAGACGCCTTGAATACCCAGGGAAACCCTGCCGCGGCCGCAATCGCCGAAATTGCATCCGCCATGCGATTGACGTGCTCTTCGCTTTCGATAACACAAGGGCCGGCGATCAGAACCAGCTTGTTCGGGTCCTGAAAATCGCTGAATTGAATGCTCATTCCTGTGCGTAAAGAGGCTCGGGCAACAGCGGGGCTTCCTGCGCGGCGATCCTGTGGGCGCGAAACCGGCGAGCCGCCCCAATAAACGAACTGAACAGAGGATGCGGCTCGAGCGGCTTCGATTTGAATTCGGGGTGGAACTGGCAGCCGAGATACCAGGGATGATCCTCGATTTCGCAAATCTCGACGTAGGTACCGTCCGGGGTCTCGCCCGTGAGTTTCAGTCCATTCGAAGTAAGCGCGTCCTCGAACTCGCGATTGAATTCGAAGCGGTGGCGGTGCCGCTCGCTGATCGTCGTCGAACCGTATGCCTTGTGCGCGAAACTGCCGGGCTTCAGCACGCAGGGCCACGCACCCAGGCGCATCGTGCCGCCCAGTTCGTCGATACCCTTCAATTCCCGAAGCTTGTAAATCACGCGCTCCGTGGTGGCGGGGTCGAATTCGGTCGAATTCGCCTCCGCGAGCCCGCAAACATTGCGCGCGTACTCGATCACCATCGTCTGCATGCCGAGGCAGATCCCGAAGTACGGCACCTTTTTCACGCGCGCGTACTCGATCGCGTTGATCATGCCCTCGATACCGCGCCGTCCGAATCCACCCGGTACCAGAATGCCGTCGAAATTTTCCAGCTCCCGTTCGAGCCGCCCCTTTTCGAAGCTCTCGGCCTCGATCCAGTGAATATTGACCTTCACGTTATGCGCGATGCCGCCGTGCAGCAGCGCTTCCTTCAGACTCTTGTAGGAATCCTCGTACTCGACGTATTTCCCGACCAGCGCAATGTCTACCTGATCCTTCGGATTCTGGAGCCGGTCGAGCATCGCGCTCCACCGTTCGAGCCGCCGTGGGGCGCTGCAATCGAGGCGCAGATGATGCAGGATAATCTCGTCCACTTTTTCCGCGGCGAATACGAGCGGAATCTCGTAAACCGAATCGACGTCCTTCGCCGTAATCACCGCTTCCGGATCGACATCGCAGAATAGCGCGATCTTGTCCTTCATCTCCGTCGGCAGAAACCGTTCCGCGCGGCACAGCAGAATATCCGGCTGGATGCCGATGGCCCGCAGCTCTTTCACACTGTGCTGCGTAGGCTTGGTCTTCAACTCCTGCGCCGCGTTGATCCATGGCACAAGCGTCACGTGCACGAAAATACAGTTCTCGCGACCCACCTCGTGCCGCACCTGCCGGATCGCCTCCAGAAACGGCAGCGACTCGATGTCGCCCACCGTCCCTCCGATCTCGCAGATCACCACGTCCACTTCGCCCGAGAGCTTCTTAATCGCGGCTTTGATCTCGTTCGTAACGTGTGGAATCACCTGAACGGTCTTGCCCAGATAATCGCCGCGCCGTTCGCGCTGAATAATCTGCTCGTAAATGCGCCCGCTCGTCAGATTATTGGCCCGGGTCAGCGGTGAATGCGTGAAACGCTCGTAATGCCCCAGATCGAGGTCCGTTTCGGCGCCATCGTCGGTTACGAAAACCTCGCCGTGCTGGAAGGGGCTCATGGTGCCCGGATCGACGTTGAGGTAAGGATCGAATTTCTGGAGGGAGACAGTGAGCCCGCGGCTCTCAAGCAGGCAACCGATCGACGCCGCCGCAATGCCCTTTCCAAGAGACGAAACAACGCCACCGGTCACGAAGATGAATTTAGCCATTCGCTAACGCGTCTGCCTCCTGCCGCCGAACGGCGGCTGCTCCGGCCTCAATGAGTCCCCTTACCCGTTCGAGATCGTCCGGGGTGTCGACCCCCAGCGACTCATAATCCGTCTCGACCACCCTGATTTTGAATCCGTTTTCGAGCGCCCGCATTTGTTCCAGTTGTTCCGCCCGCTCGAGCGGCCCGACAGCCAGACCGGGGTATCGAAGCAGGAAATTCCGCCGGTAGATGTAGAGGCCGATATGCTTGAACCGCGCCACCGCCCCGCCCTCATTCGGATCGCGCAAGTATGGAATCGTTGCGCGCGAAAAGCAGATCGCGTTTTCGAACCGGTCCGTCACTACCTTGACCACGTTCGGGTCCGAAATCTCCCGCGGATCCTCGATCCGTTTCTTCAGCGTCCCCATGGGAATGGCGCGTTCTTCGAGCAGCGGCAGGATGGCGGCGTCGATGGCGTTCGGATCGATCAGCGGCTCGTCCCCCTGGATGTTCACCACCAGATCCACGTCTTCAAAGGCCGAAGCCACTTCCGCCACGCGATCCGTGCCCGACGCATGATCCTCTCGCGTCATTTTCACCCGTGCGCCGAAGCGCCGGGCCTCGTCGCAGATCCGCTGATCGTCCGTGGCGATGACCACCGGGCCGAGATACCGGGCCATCGAGACCCGCTCGTAAACGTGCTCCAGCATCGTGCGGGAATCGATTCGGGCGAGGGATTTACCGGGGAAACGGGAAGAAGCGTACCGGGCTGGAATAACGCCAAGTATTTTCCGATGCACACGCGATCTTACCACGAACTCTCTGTGCTAGACTTCTGGCAGAAAGGGAAGCAGGCGATGCGGTCCCGACTGGTTTGGATTCCAATTTTGCTCGCCCTTGCGAGCCTTCTTGTTGCGGGTTCTTTAGCGGCCGCCGGTTCCTCGGAAGAAGAGCCGGTGAATATAACGCCGCGTGCCAGACCCTCGGATGCCGCCCCCGCTTCCTCGCGCCAATATCCGAATCGACACCAATCTCGTGCTGATCCCGGTAACCGTCACGGATCCGCTGAACCGATTCGTCACGGGCCTCGATCAGGATTCCTTCAAGGTCCTCGAGGACAAGGCCGAGCAGAAAATCGTGTCTTTCGGAAGCGAGGATGCCCCGCTTTCGATCGGAATCGTTTTCGACACCAGCGGCAGCATGGGCCCCAAGCTTGAAAAGTCGCGTCTCGCCGTTACCGAGTTTTTCAAAACCGCCAACCCTGAGGACGAGGCGTTTCTGGTCGAGTTCAACGACCGTCCCGAACTTGTCACCCCGTTCACTCATAATCTGGAAGACATCCAGAACCGGCTCACCTTTACCCAATCAAAAGGCCGCACGGCTTTGCTCGACGGCATCCTGCTTGCGCTCCACTCGATGAAAAAGGCGCGTAATCCGCGGAAAGCCCTGGTCGTAATCTCGGATGGCGGCGATAACAGCAGCCGCTACACCGAATCGGAAATCAAAAACCTGGTGAAGGAGTCCGACGTCCAGATCTATGCGATCGGCATTTACGAACCGATGCAGTCGCGCGGCCGCTCTCCCGAAGAACTGTCCGGCCCGGGACTGCTGACGCGACATCTCCGAACCGACCGGGGGGAGGCATTTCGTGGTGGAGAATCTGAACGACCTGCCGGACGTCGCCGCGAAAATCGGAATCGAATTACGCAATCAATACGTCCTTGGCTATAACCCGAGCAACTCGATACGTGACGGCAAGTACCGTAAGGTTAGTGTCAAACTGATACAACCGAGGGGATTACCGCCCCTGCACGCATTCTGGAGAACCGGGTACTATGCGCCGACTCAATAACACTCTGAAAAAAACGATCCTTGCCGGACATCGCAACGATTCTCGTTTGCGCCCGTACGTTGATGTTCGGCCAGCAGGCGGTTGCCCCGTCCACTCCGCCTTCCCAGACATCGGCGCAAAATCCCGGCGACGCCAACGGTGATGCCGTATTCTCCTCCGAAACCCGGCTGGTCCCGCTGAACATTACTGTTACGGACAAGTCCGGCCGTTTGGTCACGAACCTCCCGAGAGCGCCTTCCAGGTCTATGAAAATGGCGTGTTGCAGCCGATCAAGATCTTCAAGCGCGAGGATGTGCCGATTTCGCTGGGGCTGATTATCGATAACAGCGGCAGCATGCGCGAAAAGCGGCAGGCGGTGGAATCCGCCGCCCTCGCACTCGTCCGCGATTCGAATCGCGAGGACGAGGTTTTCGTCGTGAACTTTAACGACGAACCCTACCTCGATACGGACTTCACCAACGACATCTCGAAGATGGAACAGGGCCTCACCAAGATCGATTCGCGCGGCGGCACCGCCATGCGCGACGCCATCCGAGTGTCGATCGACCATCTCAAAGAGAAAGCGAAACGAGACAAGAAGGTCATTCTGGTGGTGACGGACGGCAACGATAACGCGAGTTCGATGAGTCTCGAAGCCCTGGTTCGGCTGGCGCAGCAGGACGACGTCCTGGTATACGCCATCGGTTTGCTGACCGATGAGGAGAAGAGGGAAGCCAGCAAGGCGAAACGGGCCTTGGGCGAACTCGTGGAAAACACGGGCGGTCAGGTCTACTATCCGAAAGACGTTTCCGAAGTAGAGCGTATTGCTCACGAAGTCGCCCACAACATCCGGAACCAGTACACGATCGCCTACACGCCGGTGAATCTGGCGCTGGATGGCACATACCGGCAGATCAAGGTCGTCGTAAAGGCTCCCGGAAACCCCGTGGCGCACGCGCGCAGCGGCTACTACGCCACAAAGGATCAGAGCCAGTCCAAGTCCTCCAGGTCCCCATCCTGAGTGCGATCCGTGTCGCGTGGCGGCTGACGAAGGGCTACCGGCTTCGTCCCTGGTTGAGCCCCTATCTCCGCTGGCGTATTGAAACGTGGTCCGGCATGGACGCCGCCACCATTACGCCGAAACAATTCCTCGGTTTCGTATGGAAGCACCGCGCTGATCTCGCGCGCTATCTGAAATGGGCCGGAGCGAACCTGAGTAACTGAAGCTAATTCGATCTGTGCAAACACTTACCGAAGCCACGACTGGCAGCCAAAGGGAATGAAGACGCCGCGCAGCCGGTGTGGGGCAGGCCTTCGGGCCTGCCGCCGGGCTTCCGCCCGGCGCCTGGAGTTTCTACATTTTGAAACTGATTGTTCCATCCCCCGGGGTCTCATAGGAACACTGCTTTTTGATGGACAAGTCGGTCTGTTTTAATTATATTGACAGACCGACTTTATTTATGTCATTCTGCTGCTGGGCCTTCGTGCTCAGGAGTCCTCCATGAACGGTGAAACAAAGGATCTGATTCTCAGTGTGTTTGAAGCATCTCTGGAGGCACAGCTCCGCGCGGTGCGCCGCCTCCGCCACGCTGAAGACTCGCCTGCCGAGCCGCGCCGCCGCGAAGGTCTGTCCCAAGTAGACATGGCCTTCGACATACTTAAGAAGGCCCGCTCGCCTTTGCATGTTTCCGATATCCTCGACCGCATCCAGACCCAGTTCGGCGTGAGTGTCGATCGCGAAAGCCTGGTTTCCTCGCTCACCAAAAAGGTGGCTCGTTCCGACCGCTTCCTGCGCCCCGAAAAGAACACCTTCGCACTCCGCCCGGAGGCCCGATGAGTCTGCTGGCCGTGTTTCTGGCCATCGTCCAGGACTGGCGCGGCGTCTTTCCCCAACAGCGCACGTTCGAGCGCGGCGTGCGACAAGCCCTCGGTTCCCTGGTCTGCCTCGGTCGCCGCTGCCTGACTCGTATCATCTGGACCAACGGCGGCCAGAATCGCAGCTGGAGCGCGGAGTATTTTCTCCACTCGCGATGCCAGTGGGAGCCGCAGCAGCTGTTTCAGCCGATCCTGCAGCGCGCTTTGGCGTATTGCCCGCAACGTTTGGTCGGTGTGGCCATCGACGATACGCGGCTGCGCAAGACGGGCCGCGCCATCCCACAGGCTTTTTATCAACGCGATCCGTTGTCGCCGCCGTTTCACCTCAATCTGATGCTGGGTCTGCGTTTTCTGCAAGCCTCTCTGCTGGTGCCGTTGCACCGTAACGCTCCTGTGGGCACGCGCGCGCTGCCGATTCGTTTTCAGGAAGTCTCGCGGATCAAGCGTCCCGGAAAGAAGGCCACCGCTGAGATGCAAAAACAGTATAAGGAGGCGGTGAAGCAGAAGAACTTGTCCCGCAGCTTTGTCGATATGGGCAAGCAACTCAGGCAGGAACTGGACGACGCCGGCGGATGGGGCAAGGTGCTGGTACTGACCGGCGATGGCAGTTTCTGCAATCGCACTTGCTTTGGCGACATTCCGGAGAGATCGATTCTGCTGGTCCGAGCCCGTAAGGATGCCCGGCTGTGTTTTCGCGCCGCGGAGGATTCGCGCCGATTTTACGCCGTCGAGAAGTTCACTCCCGAGCAGGTTCGCAAGGATGAGAGCCGAGCCTGTAAAACCACCAAAATCTTTTATGGCGGGAAGCGGCGCAAGGTTCGCTATAAAGAGATCGCTCAGGTTTACTGGCAACGTGGCGCCCGGCAGCTTCCGTTGCGCCTTATCGTCATAGCGCCGACACCGTACCGCAAGAGCAAAAGCAAAAAGCTGTACTACCGGGATCCGGCGTATCTTTTGACCACTGATCTGCGCAGTTCCCTCAAGCAGTTGTTGCAAATCTACTTTGACCGCTGGCAGATCGAGGTCAACCACCGCGAAGAGAAGGACACTCTGGGCGTCGGACAGGCGCAGTTGTGGAACATTACTTCGGTGCCCAAACAACCAGTCCTGGCTGTCGCCGCTTACAGCGCTCTGCTGCTGGCCTCCCTCCAGGCCTTCGGGGCCGAGCGTGGCGAAGCATACGCACAACTCCCCAAGTGGCGGCGAAAGGCCAGGCGGCCTTCCGCCTTAGATCTGATCACCCTGCTACGTAAAGAAATGACGCAGCAGCCTTCGTTACTCGCTCCGCTCGGCTTCAAATTAACCGATCAAGCCCTCGTTCACGCTGCTGCCGCCTGAAAAATGTAGAAACTCCAGCCGCCGGGCTTCCGCCCGGCGCGGAACTTTACGTCAGCCGGTAGCGCCGGCGATCTTGTCGCCGGTGACCCTGCCAACTGCGTCTTCGACAGAGTGTCATTTAAGTTTAAGTGGGATTTGACGTCGGACTCGCTGCGGGCTTGCTGTCGGCGGACGCGGCTGGCTTGCTATCGCCCGAAGATGACGACGTCTCGCTCTTTTTCGTCGATTCCGAGTCGCCGGACTTCGCGGATTTGGATTCGTCCGATTTGCTGTCTTTATTTTCTTTTGATTTGGAGTCTGAACCGTTGCTTTTGGCGTAATCGGTTGCATACCACCCGGTGCCTTTGAGATGGAACGCGGGGGCCGAAAGCAGCCGCTCCACCTTACCGCCACACTCCGGATGCACGGTGAGCGGTTCATCGGCGAACTTCTGAATGACTTCGAAGATTTTACCGCAGGAATCGCACTTGTATTCGTACAGAGGCATACTGCATCCCTATTCTAGCAGGGGCCTGAAACACGGAACCCGATTCCGAGCCGTGCGCGCCAGCGAGCGATCTCCCGCCGGTTTTCAGTGGCTGTAACGCAAAAACCGCACCCGAACGAACCCCGGAAGAGGTTCCATTCAAGCGCGGCGCGAAGGTATTGATGCCGGCTTATTTCTTGGGTGCTGGGCGCTTTTTCCGGGTCGAAGGCGCAGTCGAGAACACCGAAGCGGGAAGGCCGTCGATGTCTTCCTTTTCCACCGTCAGAGAAAGCATGTAGGGGTCTTTCACGAACGATTCAACCACGCCCTTGAACATCAAAGCGGTACCAGGATCGATCGTACCCTTCAGCGGATTCTCAAACTTGAGCGTCGCGTCTCCCATAGGGTTGTCCACACTGACCAGCAGTTCCTTCGGCGAGGGCTGCGAGACCACCTTCGCGGCGAACATGGTGAAAGCCTGTCCGGAGGGCGGAATTTCCGCGTCTTTGATCTGCGTGAAGTACGCGTCGCCGCCATCGGCCTTCAGGGCGTCCCGGATCTGCCGCCACAAAGCGATATCGGGATGAGCTTTGGCGAAATCCGCATCCGCGGCCGCCTTGCCGTTGGCGATGTCCACCTGGCTCTGAATCGTGAACCCGGCCGGCATGCTGGTCGCGCTCGACGCGACCTTCTTCAGATCGTCGAGACCCGATTTGTCGCCGTGATAGCCGGTGTAGGCATCCGTAAGAAACTTATCCGCCGCCGCCTTGCCTTGCGGCGTCAGAGCCTCCTGCCCGGAGATATCGATTGAGCGCGCAATCCAGAAGAAAGCTTCCGGGAAACGCTGCACATTCTTCGTCCGGTAAATCAGCGTGCCAAGCGAATAGGCTGTCGATGCTGAATTGGGATCGAGCGCGAGCACTTTCTTGTATTCGGCCTCAGCCGTCGCATCGTCTTTCTTTGCCGCGGCGACCGACGCGAGAACCGAGTGCGCCTGCACCTCGATCGTGGTCTTCGCCTGCTTCCACTGATCTTCCGAGACGTTCGCGGGCTTGTTCTCCGCCGCGAGGTACTTGTCGAGGTTGTCGATCAGGTCCTGAGCCGCTTTCTGCGCGGCGGCGACGTCAGCCGGCGTGGCGCCGGGCTGCAGCGCTTTCACCGCGATCTGGCTCTCCGCGGAGGCGACCGTCATCTGCCGCTGGCCTTTAAAATCCGAGTCGGGATACTTTTGCTCCCACTCTCTCAGCAGCTCCAGCTTCTTTTGTGGATCTGTCTCTTTGGAAGCCTTCTGGGCAATGTCGTATTCGCCCTGATCTTTTACCGCGGGCGCCTTGGGGGCCTGGGCCCATGCAGCCGTTCCGAGGACGCTGACGGCTACCAGCCCGATTAGTTTTTTCGACAAACGATCAAACACTTTCTTTGCCTCCGCCTCTTTGAATGCCAGATTATCAGTTTTCAACTCAAAAAACCTTTTACAAAGTGGACAAAGCGGAGTATACCGAACCTCAGCCGCTCCAGCAATCGAGGGTCGCTGAGAGAGTGGACTCCGGAACCGGTCCGCGAGTTCCCGACGCCGGCTGCCGTCGCGCGGGGCAAACCGCGCCTGTTCGAGAATAATGGAAAGAAAACGCTTTGGCAAGAGTCGTTTTCAAATCGGATTTCCAATTCGCCCGCCGTTTGTACCAAACCCTTCCCGACCCGCGAATAAGCTTCCGACACCCAACCATGCCGGTTGCTACAATCGCCCCAATCACGTTGCGTCCCGTCGATCTCGCAGTCATCGTCGCGTATCTTGCCGGAGTCACCTGGTTCGGAGCGCGCTTCGGCAAAGAGCAACACTCGCTGAAGGACTACTTTCTCGGCGGCCAGACGGCGCCCTGGTGGGCCATCGCACTCTCAATCGTCTCTGCCGAAACCAGTACTCTGACCATCATTGGCACTCCGCCGCTCGCCTATGCGGGCAGCTACGTTTTTCTCCAGGTCGTCCTCGGTTATTTACTGGCTCGAGTGGTGATTTCGCTTATTTTTCTCCCTCGATACTTCGAGGGTCGGATATTCACCGCGTACGAACTGATGCAGCGCCGGTTCGGAGCGCGTGTTCGAAAAGTCACCGCCGCGATTTTCCTCATTACCCGGTCGCTCGCCGAAGGTGTACGCGTTTTCGCAATTTCGATCGTGATCTCGATCATTCTCCACACCACCGGTCTCGCGTCTATTCTGGTGATTATCGCGCTGACGCTGTTTTATACGTTCGAAGGTGGGATGACGGCGGTAATCTGGACCGACGTGATCCAGATGGCTGTGTATGTCCTTGGGGCAGCGGTCAGTCTGTTCGTGCTGGTGCATGACATCCCCGGCGGGTTCCCTCACGTATTAGCCGTCGCGACGCCCGCCGGAAAGTTCCGCATGTTCGATTTCCACTGGTCGTGGACTTACCCCTACACCTTCTGGGCCGGCGTAATCGGCGGTTGTTTTCTCACCACAGCCAGTCACGGCACCGACCAGCTTGTCGTCCAGCGCCTGCTGAGCGCGCGCTCCGAGCGTGAAAGCCGCATGGCGTTGCTGGCAAGCTGGATCGTGATTTTTGTGCAATTTTCGCTGTTTCTCACTATCGGAGTCCTGTTGTGGGTTTATCAGAACGGCCGTACATTCGATAAGGATCAGCTCGACAGGTTATACCCGTCGTTCATCTGGAGCGGGCTGCCGATCGGGATTGCGGGCGTCGCGATGGCCGCGATTCTCGCCGCGGCGATGGCCAATCTGTCGGCCGCCCTGAATTCGCTCGCCTCGGCCACCGTAGTCGATTTCTATCGCCCCCTGACTCACTCGCGCCTCTCGCCCCGGCACTATCTGCGGGTCTCGCGCTTTTCGACGATTTTCTGGGGCGCTGTTCTCGCCGCGATCGGCGTAGTCGCAAGCCATTGGGGCTCGGTGCTGGAATCGGGTCTTTCCATCGCTTCGGTAACGCTCGGGATTCTCCTGGGAGTTTTTCTGCTGGGTGTGCTCACAAAGCGGCCGGGTGAAAACGCGGCCATTGCGGGCGTCGTAGCCGGCTCGCTCGCCATGCTTTTCGTGAAATTCGGTACCAGTATCCCGTTCACCTGGTGGGTTCTGATCGGCAGCGGCGTGACTTTTGGCGCGGGATATCTCGCCTCGTTTGTCATACCCGAGACCCCGCGCCTCCCGCTCGCTCGAACCGAATCGGCCCAAACGGAAACAATCGGAACAGGCGGAGGAGAATGACGGAACTCAAACGCGATCTCGGCATCCGGGCTGCCCTCGCAATCGTCGTCGGCACGGTAATCGGCAGCGGGATCTTCCGAGTGCCGCAATCGATGATCCTCAGTGTCGGCTCCGTGCCCGTGGTCTTCCTCGTCTGGGTCGTGGGTGGTGCTCTGTCGCTCGCCGGGGCGCTGACGTATGCGGAACTTGCCGCCGCCATGCCGGGCGCGGGCGGCGAGTATGTTTATCTTACTGAGGCTTATGGCCCTCTTTGGGGCTTTCTCTATGCGTGGACGCAAATGTGGGTTGCCAAGAGCGGCTCCATCGCGACGCTCGCCACCGCTTTTTTCGAATACACAGCCCATTTCGTTCCGCAATTCGAGCAGCTCTGGTTTACGGTCGGTCCATTTCCGGTGAAATACGGGCAGGCCTTTGCGCTTGTTCTGATTCTCGGGCTGGGCGGCATCAACTATCTCGGCGTGCGAATCGGCGGAGACGTCCAGGTGGCCGTCACGGCGCTGAAAGTCGGCCTGATTGCGGTGCTGATCCTGGCGGGACTCTTCTATGCTCATCCCGCTGCGCTCCTGACCACTCCGGCGGCGTTGGGCGAAACGCCGGCGGCGCCTGCGCCACAGCCGGTCTTCGCGGGCTTTATCGCCGCCCTGGTCGGAGCCCTGTGGGCGTACGACGGCTGGAATAATGTCGGCATGGTCGCGTCGGAAGTAAAAAACCCTCAGCGAAACCTTCCCCTCGCGCTGATTGGCGGCACTATCGGCGTAATTGTCATTTACATGCTCGCCAACTGGGCATATTTCCGTGTTCTTTCGCCCGCAGAAGTAGGCGCGCATAAGCTCGTGGCGGCGGAGATGATGCAGCGAATTGCCGGATCGGCCGGCGCCAGCGCCGTGTCGCTGGCGGCAATGATTTCGATTTTCGCCGCTTTAAACGGCTCCATCCTCACCGGCGCCAGAGTCCCGTACGCCGCTGCCCGCGATGGCCTGTTTTTTCATTCCGCCGCGCGCGTTCATCCCTCGTTCCACACGCCGGGTATCTCTATACTCATGTTGACTGCGTGGTCTTCCATACTCGTACTTTCCGGAAAATACGACGAACTCTTCGATTTCGTGATCTTCGGCAGCTGGATTCTTTACGCAATGGCAACAGCCTCCGTGTTTGTGCTGCGCCGAACGCGCCCCGATTTGCCTCGTCCCTACAAAACTTTCGGTTATCCGGTGGTTCCCCTGTTGTTTCTGGCTGGAGCGACAGTACTAGAAGTTAGTACTCTTCTGACGAAACCCCGGGAATCGATTGCGGGAATTATCTTGATTTTGTTGGGATTACCGTTCTATTTTTATTGGAGGAGCCGGTTTTCGAAGACTTCCCCCAGTATGGCTCCCATTTCCGCGCGTAATAGTCCTGGTACTAGATAATTCCGGTTTCGTTCCGAAATCGGAACAGTTACTTGATTTGCCCCAACTATCTAAGCAAAACTCAGGACTGTAAGGACGCTTTTTAGGGCTCTAATTGTTCCGAATACGGAACCGGGTGCCCAAAGTGTTTCATTGCGCGATTAAAGAACAGGAGCCTCAAAATGGACGTTTCAAAGATTCTGGAAGAATTGCGCCAGGAACGGGAGCAATTGGAGGAGGCAATATTGAGCCTTGAGCGGCTGGCACGCGGTCGCGGCCGTCGCCGAGGCAGGCCGCCATCATGGATGGTCGAGGCCAAAAAGCGCGGCCGTCCGGTTGGCAGCAAGAATAGAGCCATGACGGAGGCTCCGTCCGCAAAGGCGATTAACTCCGCCAAGGGTACAAACTCCGCCGCGGCATGACGTCGGCATCCCTGCGGCAGATCTGACCGCGCGGCCGCATTTCCGTTTCCGGCAGGCCCGATTCGCTCGGGCCCGGATCCAGGTTGCTCTGCCTGCCAGACTGTGGTTCGGTTAATGTCGTTCGGTTAATGTGGTTCGATTAACCGGAACCCTGGCTAACGATAAACCTGGCTAACGATAAAGCAGATATTTCTGGCGCACTTCCAGGAATCGCTGCATTCCGGAACCCGCGGCCAGAGTGGCATCGCCCGCGGTCGCAAGAGCGCGCATGACGCCGCTGTTGCCGATCAGATCCTTATTCGCGGTTAAAGCTATCTTATTTGGATAGAGCGCGATTAATGCCGCGGCGACCTCCACGCCAAGCCGGGACGAAGAAACCAGATCCCGATTCGTCACGATCAGGCGAATTCCCTCGACGGTCTTCCCGCTGAAATGGGAAGATGCCGGCATAAATCTCACCGGATAGAAACGCACGCCAGGAATATTCCGATTCATCAGATAGCGGGCCAGATCGCGACCGTGTATCCAGTCCGCTCCAATCTGCTCGAAGGGCGCATCGGTTCCCCTCCCCACCGAATAGTTTTCTGACGCCTCCAGCATGGCGATGCCCGGGTATAACAGAGCCTCATTAAGGTTGCGAATATTCGGCGATGGATCTACCCACGGCAGGCCGGTCGCATCGAACCAGTCTCCGCGGTCCCATCCCGTCATTTCGACTACCTGAAGGTTCGCCTGCAGGCGCTTCTCACCGTTCAGAAATCGCGCGAGTTCCCCAATCGTCATTCCGTGTCGCAAAGGCAGCGGCCAGGAACCCGTAAAGGACAGCTTATCGGAGTCGAGCATTGGACCTTCCACGTGAATCCCGGTAATCGGGTTCGGCCGGTCCAGCACATAAAAGGGAAGGCGTGCCTTTGCCGCTTCTTCCATGGCATACAACATCGTCGATTCGTACGTATAGAAGCGCACCCCGACATCCTGAATATCGAACACCAGCGCGTCGAGTCCCCGCAGCATTTCCGGGGTGGGGCGGCGTGTCTTGCCGTACAAACTCCACACTCTGATTCCTGTGGCCGTATCGACGGTATCGTCCACATTCGGACGATCTTCCACGCCAGCGAGCCCATGCTCGGGAGAAAACAGTGCAGCCACGTTCACACCGGCCGCCCGCATCTGATCCACGTTTCTTCGGCCCAGGCGGTCCACGCCCGTCTGGTTCGTGATCAGGCCGATGCGCTTGCCCAGCAAGCTCCGAAAATGATCCTGCTCGAGAACATCGAGTCCGGTGTAGGTCTCCCGTAAGCCCGGCTGTTCATATCCAACCGCTGCGGCTACGATTGTTGCGATTTTTCCCCTTAATGGAGTGATTGCTTTGCGCAGTTGCGGATGAATCGAATTCGTCAGAAGAACGACGTAAGTCTCCGACGAGGGATCAATCCAGATGGAAGTACCGGTAAAACCAGTATGACCAAACGACCCAATAGGGAATAATTCTCCCCGAACCCCGGAATAAGGTGATTGAATATCCCATCCAAGGCCGTGCAAAACCGGTTGCGCCACAGGTGTCGCGGACGACCTGAACTTCCGGATCGTCGCCGGACTGAAGAGGCCGTCGCCACCGTCGAGGATCATCTGGCAGAACTTCCCCAGATCGTCCGCCGTCGAAAAAACTCCCGCATGGCCCGCGACACCGCCCATAAATCGCGCCGTCGGGTCGTCGACCACACCCCGCAGAATCTCACCGTTCTTGAGCCGCTCGGTGGGCGCAATACGAGCTTTTAAGGTGAGCGAGGGAAGATAGCCGGTCTCCGTCATCCCCAGCGGATCGAAAAGAATCTGCTTTACATATTCGTTTTCCGGCATCCCGCTCAACCGGTGGACAATCTCCCCCAGCAGAATGAAATTGATATCGCTGTAAACGAACTTGATTTCCGGGGGACCGGCCGGCTTATCCGCGAGTGCCTTGCGGATTCCCGTTTCATAGCCGCTCCAGGGCGGCTCCAGATCGAGATCCGGGCGGAGCCCTGAAAAGTGAGTCATCAGATCGCCGATCGTGATCGGACTCTGGCCGCCCTGGAATTCGGGAAGATAGGCGGTGACGGGGTCGCCGATCCGCACCCGCCCCTGTTCGAACAACTTCATCATTCCGCTCGTCGTTGCCACGATCTTGGTGAGCGAGGCAATATCGAAGATCGTGTCCACGGTCATCGGCTCTTTCGCCGGTTCCAGAGCGCGGTAACCGTAAGCCTTCCGGTAAACCACCTGTCCATGATGCCCAACCAGGAGGACCGCACCCGGGATCTTGTCTTCGCGAACCGCCTGGTCGATGGCGGCATCGAGATCGGCGGCGCCGCGAAAGGTTTGCGCGGAGGCGGCGGTGCACAGCAGCATCGCGATCGTAAGCAGCTTCACATCCCGAGATTATCAGGATCGAGCCGAACCGGTAACGCCGGCGATCTTGTGTGTGCCCCAAGTGGGCTGAATACCAGTGGGGGAAGGACCCACTCGAATAATTGATGGTTAGGTTCGATAGCTGGCGAGCGGTTGGTTCGGGAAACCGGGCGGATCGGAACCTCGCGACAAAGTCCACGTATGGTGGGCGAGCAATCCGGCAGGCCGTAACACGCGTGAAGCTTGAGCAGGCCTCGAAAGCGGCAATGTGGACGCCGACCCGCCGCAAGATCGGGGAAGGCAGAACGGACGGGGAAGAACCCGGCGCGGGAGCGCGCCATGACGATAACCATCGTGCACTCGTTCGGTCCACCGGGGGTAGTCTTGACCACGAACGAAGCCGCACAGTGCAACTTATCCTGGATAAGTGGACCGGGGGTCTGCGCCACTGGTCAAGCATGCCGGAAAGGTAATCAGCGTCAGTGGGGGAGGCCCGGAGTAGTCGCGGGGTTGCGAACCGCAAACGTCGCCGGAAAGGGCGGCGGACTGCTTGGGCGTCGGAGAGGGTCAGAGGTACCGATGAAGCCGGGTAACGCCTGACCAGAGGCGGAGACGAAAAGGCGACCTTATCCTGGATAAGAGTGACCATGGGGCTGCGCTTGTGGTCAGGGAAGGACCCTCGCTTCTGGTGTGCTTGTGAAGGAGGAAAAGACCGGTGATTGACGCAAGTCTGGAAATACCGGATAAAATTCGGGACCTGCAGATCAAGCTTTATCGAAAGGCGAAGAACGAAGGCACATGTTCGTGAGCCTGCGACGAAACCAGTCGGAAAGCCGGATGCGGGAAATCCGCACGTCCGGTTTGATGAGCGGGGTCGGGAAAAGGGACGGTCTTCAAAGATCAGCACCCGCGCCCGGCCTCGACTCTACCGCCGGTCTTCCTCCTGGCGCAGGCGCTTCAAGAAACCCGCGCCCGTTTCAGACCGCAGCGGTAGCGCCGGCGATCTCGTCGCCGGTCTTTCTCCTGGGGCAGGCGGTTCAAGAAACGCGCGCCCGTTTCAGACCGCAGCGGTAGCGCCGGCGATCTTTGTCGCCGGTCTTTCTCCTGGGGGCAGGCGCTTCAGGAAACGCGCACCTGCTTCAGACCGCGCAGCGGTAGCGCCGGCGATCTTTGTCGCCGGTGACTACTGCGCGGTCTCCGAAAACAGCATCACCTTCAGCGTGTGAAAAATAATAAATGTATCGAGCCACAGCGCCAGATTCTTGATGTAGTAGAGGTCGTACTCCAGTTTGATGATCGTATCCTCCAGCGTGTCGCCGTATTTGTAATTGATCTGCGCCCAACCCGTGATCCCCGGTTTCACGCAGTGGCGATAAGTGTAGAAGGGAATCTGTTCGCTCAAAGACTTCACAAACTCCGGCCGTTCGGGCCGCGGACCTACCAGCGACATCTCCCCCCGAAGCACATTCAGCAGCTGCGGTGTTTCATCCAGACGAAGCCGCCGGAGCCACTTTCCCACCCGTGTCACCCGCGGATCGTCTCGTTTCGCCCATACGGCGCCTGTTTGCGCCTCCGCATTCATATGCATCGAACGAAACTTGTAAACGGTAAACGGCGCCCCGTTCAGCCCGACCCGTACCTGCCGATGAAAAACCGGTCCCTGCGAAGTCAGTTTCACGAGGATGGCCACAATCGCGATCACAGGCAGGAAAATCGGCGTCACGAGCACGGCAACCACCGTCGAGTAAAGCGAGTGCCAGAGGAGGCTCCGTCTTCCGGGGCCGAGTTCGGTCGAGAAGATCAGGCGCGACGGTCTCAGTTGCCTGGTCAGAACTCGTCCGAACGTGCTCTCGAACGTGTCGGGCTCCTCCTCGAAGTGAATTCCCGAAAAGCGCAATTGCAACATCTCCTGAATCGGCAGATCTTGCCGCCGTTCCAGCCTGCCGACCACGATCAGGTCCGGTTTCAGTTTATTTGCGATCTGTGTGAGATCCTCGATGCCACCCAGGATTGTGCCCCCGGGCAGCGTCATCTCCGCGCAATTGTCGATATACCCGAGGTTCTTCATTCCCACCTCGGCGTGGTCGGCGATTTTCTGCGCAATTTCCTGAATAACAGGGGTCGTTCCGAGAAACAGAACCCGTCTGGTCGCCATCGCCTTGAGGACAAAAGTGCCGTAAAAGAGCCGCCAGACGGGAAGCAGAATCAGGGTGAGGATGCTCCCGAAGATCATGATCCACTTCGGGACGCCCCACTCCGGCCGCTTCAGGTAGGTAAACAACGCCTGAATGAGGAACCCGATCCCCAGCGCCATGCAAAGCTGCTGCATAAGAAGGGTCAGAGATGTGACCCGGAAGCTGGAATACAGGTTCTGAAAATAGAGCGAAGCGGCGATACTGACTACAACGATCGCGATCCGCAGGATGCCCGAATCGGTCTGGAAGAAAATAATTGGACTGAAATCGGGGTTGATGAATCCAAATAAGAGGAACGAAGCGCTGGCGTAGCAGAGAAAGACGATTACGAACTCCGACAGTACCAGCCCGAGAACGCTGACCGGGATGAACACCCTGAAGAGCTGAATCATCTATCTGAGTGAGGTTGCGTCCGCCGACTATTGTAGCGGACCCGACCGAAGTGGAATCTCTGCCGGAGCGCGTACTCGGGGTTATCGATTGCAGGAACTGGGTTTCGGTGTCATCCGTCTAAAATGATGAAGCCCGCCACGAGCCCCGGCTGGATACGCAAAACGTACCTGTGTTAGAATTGAAACTCAGGAGTTGTGTGCAGTTGGTCGTACGTTAACGAGCTTCTGATGTCGACTTTGGATCGTTACCCTTCCTAAAAGATAGCAAAGAAATAACTTGAACAAGATGAACGGTTTTGGCGTGCTTGGTTTTATACCCGCGGATCTTCAACGGCCGTCGGATTTTCAATGGAAGGTGACCCGCCATGGCGCATGACGATGACGATCAGTTTCTAAGGGAAGCTCCGGTAGGCATCAATTTCGAAGAAGAGGCAACAAAGTTCTTCGATCCGGAAGCGGAAGCGGATTTTCTTCATCCGCATCAGCAACCGGTCGAAGAGTCGATATATACAGACGACCCCGTCCGCGTGTATCTGCGCGAAATGGGCGCTGTGCCCTTGCTCACGCGCGAAGGCGAAGTCGACCTGGCGCGCCGCATGGAGCGCGGCAAGCTGCGGATGCAGAAAGCAATCAGCCGCTCGGCGCTGGTGCAGCTCGCCGTCGTGGAATTGGCCGAACAACTCAAGAAAACGCCCGACGATCTCGACAACATGGTCGATATCGGCGGCGATATCGAAGAGGGCACGCCCGCGGATGCGAAGAAGCACGCTGAGATCCGGCAGATCTTCGTCGATATCCAGAACGCGCATCGAAAGCAGCTGCAGCTTCAGGACAAGGTCGAGGCGGCGCCTCCCGCTAACAAGCGGGCGCGCAAGAAGCTCGTCATGAAGCTTTACCGGTCGCTCGTCGAAACATCTCTTGCGATTCGCCGTGTGCCTTGGGTTTCGCTGCGCTGGCGCGATTTCACCCGCGAGATCGAGCGTGCGGTCGAGGAACTGAACCATCTTGACCGCGAGCTGAAAAAGCTCGAAGGCAAGAATAACGCCGCGCAGCAGCCCCGCATTCGCGAACTGAAGCGCGAAATCAGGAAGCGCGAAGTCAGCGCGGCCGCGACCCTCGAAGAGCTCAAGCACACCCTGACCGTCATCCGTCACGGTGAGCAGGAAGCCGAGCGCGCCAAGAAGGATCTGGTGGAGGCCAACCTTCGCCTGGTCGTTTCGGTCGCGAAGAAGTACGTAAACCGCGGCCTGCACCTCCTGGATCTGATTCAGGAAGGCAACATCGGCCTGATGCGCGCCGCCGACAAATTCGAATACCGTCGCGGCTACAAGTTTTCGACCTACGCCACCTGGTGGATCCGCCAGGCGATCACCCGCGCGATCGCCGATCAGTCGCGCACCATTCGTATTCCCGTTCACATGAACGAGAGCATGAACAAGTTCCTGCGCGCTTCCCGCGAGCTCGAAAAGGAACTTGGCCGGACCCCGACCAACGAAGAGATCAGCCGCCGGATGGATATTCCGGTCGAGAAGGTCCAGAAGCTGAAGACGATCTCGCGCGATCCGGTGTCGCTCGAAACTCCGGTCGGCCGCGACGGCGAATCCGCGCTGGGCGATCTGATCGAAGACCGCTGGGTCGGCTCGCCGGTCGATGCGGTGATCGAATCGAACGTCCGCGATGAAACCGCCGGAATTCTGAAAACCCTTTCCCCGAAAGAGGAAAAGGTGATCCGGCTTCGCTTCGGCATCGGATGCGAGCGCGAGCACACGCTCGAAGAAATCGGTCAGGAGTTCGACGTTACCCGTGAGCGAATTCGGCAAATCGAAGCCAAAGCTCTCCGGCAACTGCGGGCCCCCGAAAGGGCCAGAAGGCTCCGGGCGCTGCTCGCCGCGAGGTAAGTAAAGTGATCTTTCAGGATCCCGTCGACAAAACCTGGTGGTACGAGGATCTTGAAGGTAAATTTCACGGGCCCTACTCCTCTGAGGCACGGGCCCAGGAACGGTATCAGGGTGAGCATACGCTCGAAGAGATGGTCTGGAGTTCGACGTCACCCGCGAACGAATTCGGCAAATCAAAGCCAAAGCTCTCCGGCAACTGCGGGCTCCCCAGCGGCCTAGAAGGCTCCGGGCGTTGCTCGCCGCGAGGTAAGTAAAGTGATCTTTCAGGATCCCGTCGACAAAACCTGGTGGTACGAGGATCTTGAAGGTAAATTTCACGGGCCCTACTCCTCTGAGGCACGGGCCCAGGAACGGTATCAGGGTGAGCATACGCTCGAAGAGATCGGTCTGGAGTTCGACGTCACCCGCGAACGAATTCGGCAAATCAAAGCCAAAGCTCTCCGGCAACTGCGGGCTCCCGAGAGGGCTAGAAGGCTCCGGGCGCTCCTCGCCGCAAGGTAAGTAAATGATCTTTCAGGATCCCGTCGACAAAACCTGGTGGTACGAGGATCTTGAAGGTAAATTTCACGGGCCCTACTCCTCTGAGGCACGGGCCCAGGAACGGTACCAGGGTGAGCATACGCTCGAAGAGATCAGTCAGGAGTTCGACGTCACCCGCGAACGAATTCGGCAAATCAAAGCCAAAGCTCTCCGGCAACTGCGGGCTCCCGAGAGGGCCAGAAGGCTCCGGGCGCTCCTCGCCGCAAGGTAAGTAAATGATCTTTCAGGATCCCGTCGACAAAACCTGGTGGTACGAGGATCTTGAAGGTAAATTTCACGGGCCCTACTCCTCTGAGGCACGGGCCCAGGAACGGTACCAGGACTACGTGGCCTACGTTGTTACCGTGCCGACCCGCCGTTTCGTCTAATCCGATCAAACACCCCTGCGTGAAGGTGTTCGTTGACGAACTTCGCCCGCAGAAAGTCGTGCGGGAAACCAAGTGACACGGTGCTCACGGCGTCGAGACGCGCCATCTGATCAGCGGTGAGCGGCACATCGAGCGCTGCGAGATTGTCCTGCATCTGCGCCAGCGTGCGCGCGCCGATAATCGGAATTGCGCCCTTTCTGAGCACCCAGCTCAAAGCGACCTGGGCGGGC
Organism: Terriglobia bacterium; assembly: GCA_963831795.1. Taxonomy (GTDB): domain Bacteria; phylum Acidobacteriota; class Terriglobia; order Bryobacterales; family Bryobacteraceae; genus BOG-234. The sequence continues at coordinate 266,751 of CAWHSB010000016.1, forward strand.
GTCCGGTCCACTTCCGCGGCGACGGCCTGCACGGTCTCAGCGATATCGAAGTTCCGGTCGCTCAGCTCGACATATTGAAATTGCGCCACCCGGCCTTCCTCCGGCTTCACGCCGCGCTTGTATTTCCCGGATAATAATCCGCTTCCGAGCGGCGACCAGGCCGTCACGCTGATCCCCAGTTGATTCGCCATCGGAATCAGATCCCGTTCCGGGGTGCGCTCGATCAGGCTGTATTCGATCTGAAGACCCACAAACGGCGACCAGCCGCGCAGTTCGGCGATCGCGTTGGAATAAGAAACAATCCAGGCGGGCGCATCCGAAATTCCCACATAGAGAACCTTCCCGGCGCGTATCAGGTCGTCCAGACCGCGCATCATCTCTCCGGGAGGCGTCAGTTGGTCCCAGGCGTGAACCCAGTAGAGATCCACGTAGTCGACGCCAAGCCGCGACAAGCTCCCTTCCAGCGCCTGGACCATGTTTTTGCGATGGTTGCCGCCGGAGTTCGGGTCTCCAGGCCTGCTTGAGAACGTGTATTTGGTGGCGATGACGAAACGCTCCCGCTGGCCCGAAACAAATTCGCCGACCATCCGCTCGCTGTTCCCGTTCATGTAGCCGTCGGCGGTGTCAATAAAGTTGCCGCCCGCGTCTACATAGGCGTCGAAGATGCGCCGGCTCTCCTCCTTGGGCGCTCCCCAAACAAAGTCGGTGCCGAAAGTCATGGCTCCCAGCGCGATTTCGGAAACTCGGAGCCCGCTTTTCCCGAGAAGTCGAAAGTCCATAGGTCAATTCCAGAAGCACTGCTATCGAATGATAACCTTTAAGGTTCCTCTCTTATGAACAGCTTTCAAGTGACCCTGCCGGACGGAAGCGTCCAGGACGTTCCGGCGGGGACCAGCCCGCTCGATATCGCGCAAAAAATCAGCCCTCGTCTGGCGGAAGCCGCGATCGTCGCGAAAGTGAACGGCCGGCTCTACGATCTGAAGCGTCCACTCGAATCCGATGCGACGGTCGAAATCCTCACGCCCAAAAATCCCGAAGCGCTGGAGGTTTACCGGCACTCGACTGCGCACCTGTGCGCCGCCGCCGTTCTCGAGCTCTTCCCCGAGACCAAACTCGGCATCGGCCCTCCGATCGACACGGGCTTCTACTACGACTTCGACCGGTCCGAACCGTTTACGCCCGAGGATCTCGAAAAAATCGAAGCGAAGATGTGGGAGATCCAGCGGCGGAACCTGACCTTACGACCGGCAGCTCATTCCGAAGCCGGAAGGCCTCGAGAAGTACCGCAAGATGAATGAGCCGATGAAGGTCGAGCTCATCGAAGAACGCGCCGACGACATCTTCTCCGAGTACACGCTGGGGCCGGCTTTCATCGACTTCTGCCGCGGTCCGCACATCCCGGACACGTCGAAAATCAAGGCGTTCAAGCTGCTGTCGATCGCCGGCGCCTACTGGAAGGGCGACGAGAAGAACAAGCAACTGCAGCGCATCTACGGAACCGCCTGGTTCACCAAAAAGGAACTCGACGAATACCTCGCCAGACTGGAAGAAGCGAAGAAACGCGACCACCGGAAGCTCGGCCAGGAACTCGATCTCTTCAGCATTCAGGAACTCGCCGGGCCGGGTCTGATCTTCTTCCATCCCGAAGGGCGGCCTGATCCGCAAGCAGCTGGAAGACTGGATGCGCGACGCCTACCTGAAGCGCGGCTATTCGCTCGTCTATACGCCGCACATCATGCGGCGCGAGTTGTGGGAGACCTCCGGGCACGCGGGCTTCTATTCCGAAAACATGTTCACGCCGATGGAGCTGGATGACGCCGAGTACCAGCTCAAGCCGATGAACTGCCCGGGCCACATCCTTATCTACCGCGACCGCCAGCGCAGCTATCGCGATCTGCCTGTCCGCCTGGGCGAACTCGGCACGGTCTACCGCTACGAGCGCTCCGGCACCATGCACGGCCTGATGCGCGTCCGCGGCTTTACGCAGGACGACGCGCATATCTTCTGCACTCCCGAACAGATCGAAGACGAGATCGTAAGCTGCCTCGAATTCGCCGCCGACACCCTGAAGACGTTCGGCTTCACCGACTACAAGGCCGAGATCTCAACCTGGGACGGCGGAGCCAGCGGCAAGTACGACGGCGCGGCCGCCGACTGGGAACTCGCCGAGGGCGCGCTGCGCAAGGCCTGCGACCGGCTTGGAATCAAGGCCAGCGTCATTCCGGACGAAGCGGCGTTCTACGGGCCCAAGATCGACGTCAAGCTGGTGGACGCGATCGGGCGGCTCTGGCAGCTTTCGACCGTACAGTTCGACTCACTCCTGCCGCGGCGCTTCGAGCTCGAATACATCGCCGAAGACGGCAAGAAGCACCGCCCGCTCATGGTGCATCGGGCGCTGTTCGGATCCGTCGAGCGGTTCTTCGGGATCCTGATCGAACACTACGCCGGCGCTTTTCCGGTGTGGCTCGCACCGGTTCAGGCGGCCGTGCTTCCGATCACGGACAAGCAGGCGGCGTACGCCCACGAAGTCGCCGACAAGCTCAAAGCCGCAGGAGTCCGCGTGACCGTGGACGACCGGAACGAAAAGGTCAATCTCAAGATTCGCGACGCGCAGCTGCAGAAAGTGCCCTGGATGCTGGTGGTCGGCGGACGCGAAGCGGACGCCGGACAGGTCGCCGTCCGGCATCGGAAGCGCGGAGACCTCGGGCCGATCGGCGTCGAGGAGTTCACGCGGACGCTCGTGGCTGAGATTGAGGCGCGTTCCTCAGACTGAAGCGAATGACGCGCTTGCGCGTGCGTTCTTCGTCGAGGTCGCGGACGCGCGCTTTCAACATGTCCTTCAGGTCGATTCGTCCGACGACTTCGCCGTCTTTGACGACGGACATGACCGTCTGGCCTGATTCCGCCATCCGGTAAACCACGGCGCGGAGAGGTTCGTCCGCACGCGCTACCAAACCGGGAAGGCGGTCTGCATCATCGCGCATGACTTCCCGAACGAAGAGGACTTCGAGCGGATCGACCACATACTCGCGGGTGACGTGGTAGCCGCGCCGCGCGATCTTTTCGGTCAGGATCGAGCGCTTCATCGTCAGCGACGTGAACGCGTGTGACAGCATGGCCGCGATCAGGAGCGGCATCAGCACGTTGACGTCGCGGGTCAGTTCGAGCGCGAATACGACCGCGGTCAAGGGCGACCCGAGCGTTCCGCCAAGGACCGCTGCCATGCTGATTAGCGGCCAGAACCCCGCGCCCTGATCGGGCAGAAACATCGCCTCGATGCCACCGGCAGCGCCGCCGATCATCAGCAGCGGAGCGAGCACGCCGCCCGAGGTGCCCGAGCCCAGCGAGAAAGACCCAGATCGCCGACTTCACGATCAGCACTCCGAGAATCAGATTGCGCGGCGTATCCCCCTGGAGAATGCGGCCGATCACGTCGTATCCAACACCCAGTGCCGGCGGGAAGATCAGACCGCCGATGCCGATTACGACGCCGCCGATCGCCGGCCACCACATCCAGTGGAGCGGAATCTTCTTAAAGAGATCCTCCGTCGCGTACACGCCGGAACTCAGGACAGAGGACAGAATCCCCGCGAGTATTCCGACGACGGCGCAACCGACCAGTCCGGCCGCACCGATCAGAAGATGGTGGGGCGGCGTGGGAAAGATCGGGCCGAGCCCCAGCAGATGCCGACGCGCCGCGACGGCGGTCGCGCTAGCGAGCGCTACCGGGATGACGCTGCGCGGCTTCCATTCGAACAAGAGAAGCTCCACGGCCAGGAGCACGGCCGCTACCGGCGAATCGAAGGTCGCCGCCATCCCCGCCGCCGAACCCGCCACAAGCAGGGTCTTGCGCTCGTGATTGGTCAAGTGAAATAACTGGGCGATCATCGATCCGAACGCGCCGCCGGTGACGATGATCGGCCCCTCGGCTCCGAACGGGCCGCCCGAGCCGATGGACAGAGCCGCCGACAGCGGCTTCAGAATCGCGACCTTCGGTTGTACCTTGCTGCCATTCATCAGGATCGATTCGATGGCTTCCGGAATGCCGTGTCCGCGAATGCGGTCGGAGCCGTAGCGGGCCATCAACCCGACCAGGAGCGCGCCGACCACCGGCACGAGAATCTCGAACCACCCGAGATGGTTGTTCGCCGGGGACGAAGCGGCGAATGTAAACCGCCCGAAGAAAAACAGGTTCGTGAAGAGGGCGATGAGTTTCAGCAGCGCCACCGCCGCGAACGATGCCACAATGCCGATTACGATCGCGAGGAGCGAGATCGGGATCAGACGCGGGGTGACGGTGAAATCGCCGAGAGTCGAGGCATGGTCCTTCACGCCTCAACTCCGGCTCGTGAGAGCACTCCCTGCAGCGCTTCGATTAACGCCGGCCCTGTCTGGGAGACCTCCGCGAGGTGTTCCTCCGAGAGTTTCTCCAGCAGCTTCTCGCCCGGTTTCATGAGCTCGACGACAACCTGGCGCTTGTCGATGTCGCCGGGGCGGCGGCGGATCATGCGCCGCTCTTCCATACGATCGATCAGTTCGACCGTCGTGTTGTGCCGGATCTGCAGCCTTTCGGCAAGGTAGCCTACTGTCGGTCCATCGCCGTCGCCCGTGAAGCCTCTTACGGCCAGCAGGAGCTGATGCTGTTGCGGTTCGAGGCCCGCTTCACGCGCGGCCTTCTCGCTGAAGTGCAGGAAAAGGCGAATCTGGTATCGAAACTCGGCTAGTGCCTGGTAGTGTTGCTTGTCCATCCGAGTTAATTATATCGTATTGCGATATAATTAACTCTTCTTGACTGAAATCGTGCCTCGCTGGGACGTTAGTGTGATCTGTGGGCCGTTGCCGCTCTGGCCCCGGATGGTGGCGGAGTGTCCGGAGGTCTGGGCATCGAGCGGCGAACCGTAGTCGTTGTCGACATCCCCCCGGGCCGTGAAGCCGTTTAACTGAAATGCGGCCTTTTCCGGCACGTTCAGGGTAATGTCGCCATTGCCGGTGCGCGCGGCGATTCTGGGCAGCGGGCTTCGAGTCGTGGTGATCGCCAGATCGCCGCGATTGACTACCAGATCGAGGGATTCGGTGATGTCCGTAGCATCGATATCGCGAGTACCTGTCTGGAAGCGAACGGGGCCCGTCACATTCGCCATCTTCAGATCTCCCAGATCCATCGTGATGGAACCGGGAACGGCTTCGGCGTGAAACTCGGTTCGCGCAGAGTTGAACTGAAGCGGTTTCGCGAGCATGCGGAACTCGAGAGTTCCCGAGTATTCGCCTCTGATGGTCGCGGGTCCGGCGACGTTCTCCAGCTGGATGTCGCCCCCGTGCCCCTGTTCGAGATCGAAGCCACCCCTCAGATCGGTGACATGAACATCTCCGCTGCGAGAGGAGTCGATGTGGACATTCTGCCCGATGTGATTCAGACGGATATCGCCACGCCCGGCTGAGATATCGACCGCCCCATCGACCGTGTCAACAGTCAGATCGCCGGACCGTGCGCGCGATTCCACACTGACTCCTTTGGGAACCGATATATCCAGGTCGGTTGTTACCCGGCTGATCCCGGCACCCGGTGACTGGTCGGTGCGAATGAATAACTCGTCGCCTTGCCGCTCAATGTGAACGGCGGTATGAGCTTGCGCCCGGTCGGCGTCGCCACGGTTAAAAGCTCGGACGGTTTCGTGTCCAGTGACCCGGACTTCAGCGGAATCGTCGCCCTTGAGGGACAGATCGCCGCGGAGATCATCGAGCACAACGCGGGTGATGCCCTGGGCCGGTTCACTGACATTGACGTCGTAATCGTAGTCCGAGCCGAAGAAACTGACGCCGTCGGTGTTGAAACTCGCGAAACGAAAGTCGTGATTTCGATTCGCCACGGCGAAGAAAATACAGACCACGATGACCCAGAAGATCCAGGGTCCGCGGAACGGCCGAGGGGCAGTCACGCCCTGGCCGGCGCGAATCAGGACTTCCACCAGACCGACGACGCCGACTCCGATCAGCAAGAACGGCCAGTAGTCGCCGATTCGCGCGAGGCTGAGCAGATCGGGCCGCACGTTGGAAATCAGAAAAAAAAGGCCGATGAGGACCAAAATCAGCGGCCCTGTAACAGACCTGGATTTCACGGGCGGGCTCCGGGTTCACGCGTTCCGGGTTCATCCCAGGGCGGCGACTGGGGACCAGGGTTTGGTTGGGAAGCCGCCTGGGAAGGATAGTTCCCTCTCCAGTCTCGCCTCTCGCCACCGCCCAAGAGACGGAGCAGACCAAGGACGATAAGCAGGATCGGCCAACTCTGGCTGAAGTGGAAACCGGTGAAGCGGTCGAACGCGAGGAGGACGCCGAGGGTAATCATAACGATGGGCCCCCGGACGGCTCTGACCAGGTACGCGCTCTGATCGTTCATTTCGGCGCCTCGGCGCTGTGATGGGCGTTATCGCGGGCAGGTGCGGAACCAATATGGGACGCCCCCACACGCGTATAAAGCATATAAATGCCGAGCACGATCAGGCCGACCGGCCAGTAGCGGACGAGAAGGTCAATGCTGATCAGATCGGTGGTGTTGAGCAGAAGGATGAAGCCGAGTGCTATCAGAAGAATGGCTCCGGCGGGAAACCTGCCCTGGGTGGGACGGATATCGAACAGGCTCGAGAACTCCTCAACCGGGGTGCCGTAGCGGCGGTTGCGCGCCGTGTGGAAGGCTTCGAAGGCCATGTAGAAAACCCACGCGCCGATGAGCAAGCCGAACAGTACTTCAAAGGGTCCGTGAACCGTGTCCGTCAGGCTTACCAGAAGACCGAAGACAACCGCATGAATCAGCCCTTTGGCGTACTGGCCGTTGTAAATTGCGCCCACGCCCGGGATGAAGCCGAGGATGAGCGCCAGGACCGGATGGGAACCCGTGTCACGCGGAGGCAGAGGCGGGGAAGGGGGCGCCGCGTAGGGCGAGGCAGCGGGCCGGGTATAAACGGGAGGAGGCTCCGGCGGCTCCGGCGGAGCAGCCGCGACCGGCAGATGTTCGGCGCAGTAAACCGAACCGAGCGCGGGCCGCTGGCACTCCTGGCACATCGCTTTCCCGCATTCGCGGCAAAAGGCCGTGGCGGGTACTTCCGGATGATTTACGCAATTCATGGCTATTTCCTCTTCTCGTTAGACTTCTCGTTTGTGGGCAGGGGATCGAGTCGCTTCTGATTCGCCCTGGCGTCGGCCGCCGCTTCGTCTTCCTGACGCTGCTGCTCACTCCATACGGCGATCTGGCTCTTGACCTCGTAGACCAGCCGCATGCTGTCATAACTCTTGACCGCCCGATCCCAGATGCGATGCGTCCGGTTGTCGAGCGACGTCCATAACCTTACGGGATTGAGATCGGACGCCGTGAATGTCGTCGGAGTCACACCGCAACCGCGGGCGAGTATCGTCGCCGACATCAGGGTCAGGACCGCGCCCATTACGAAGCGCGGCCGCAAAACCGGAGCGAATGTCCGGTTGATCCAGCCGATGAAGCCGCGCCCACGCAGCTTGAACTCCCATCCTTCGTTCGTGGCGTGGAGGATCTTCGCCAGAAGTACGGGCGGCACCTCCACGTCGGCGGCGCGCTCCATGAAGGCGACGGCAAAGCGGGAATCTTCGGCCAGCGCGGCGCAGGACGGGCAGGATTCGAGATGGCGCAGGAAGGCATCCTGTTCGGCTTCCCTTCCGGGAGCCGCCAGGGTCTCGTCGATCCAGTCGGCGAGCAACACTTCGAACTCTGCGCAACTCAGCATTTCAAATCCTGGGGCAAGGAGTCAGGAGACAGAAGACAGAAGTCAGAAACCCAGCTCTCTCTCCGATTGAAGACGCGATTGTGTGGACACCGCCGACAAGATCGCCGGCGCTACCGGCTTGCGTCAAGTTCCGCGCCGAGCGGAAGCTCGGCGGCAGGCCCGAAGGCCTGCCCCACACCGGCTGCGTTCCTCCAATCTTTGACTGCTCCAACCCACTCATTAAACCCTTACCATCAGACCGCCGCGCGGTATTTCTTCAACAGCCTCGCCAGTTCGGCGCGGCCGCGGTTCAGACGCGATTTTACGGTGCCCTCCGGGATCGCGAGGACGTCCGCAATCTCGCGGTATTCCATTTCCTGCAGATCCCGGAGGATGATGGTTTCCCTCAGCTCGGGCGAAAGCTTTCCGAGGGCCGCCTGCAGCAGTTCGCTGGCTTCGCGGCCGGCGATGGCGCTGTCGGGGCGGCTGGGCGACCGGAACTTTTCCTCGGTGCGGCCTTCGACGCCGGGGAGCTGCTCCTCGATCGAATCCGTGATCCGTTCATTTCTGGTACGGCGATAGTGGTCGATCAGGAGGTTGCGCGTCAGCCGCGCAAGCCACGTGGTGAACGACCCTTCCGCGGAGCGGAAGCTGCCGAGCGCCCGGAAGACGCGAAGAAATACTTCCTGCGTCAGATCCTGAGCTTCGGAGTCTTTGCCGGTGAAACGGTAGCAAAGTCCGTAGACGCGGCGCGTGTGCAGGCGCAGCAGCTCTTCCCAGGCTGCATCCTCGCCGCTCAGACAACGCTCAACTATCGTAGAATCAGGATCCAAGCTGCCCGCGATCGTGTTAGCCCGGGAAGCGCCCGAAAGATCCCAGACCGCTGCCCCCGCCGCTATTGCCATCTCCCGTTAAACCCTTCCGATAGAAGGAACGAGGCTTTCCCATGATAGGTTCAATCTTTCAGGGAATCCATAGCGGAGAGTGGCGTCCTCGGGCTGTTGAATCTATTCGGCCACGAATGAACACGAATGAACACGAATAAGACCCGTCAGGCGGCGTTTGCGTGTAGTTTTTGGGGTCTGTAGCGGCTGAAATCGATTTGATTTGCCCGGTTCAGGCGGCGGTCTTTGTCGATGGCGGCGTGGATTTCGGCGTTTGAAAAAACGAAGCCATCTTTTGCCGGTTGGTAGGGTAAGCCCTTCATTTCATTGAGCTGGAGGAGCTTCTTCGCTTCCTTCATTTCGGCTTCGCGTTTGGCCTGGCGGGCCGCCTGGAGGGTCTGAAGGGTCGCCAGGTTCTTCTGGATGTTGCGGTTTATGCGCTGTTCGTAAAGGGTCAGGAGCTGGAGTTGCTTCGATTCGGCCGTGAAGACCTTCGCGGCGGTGAGGGCGGCGTGGATTTCCGGGTCTTCGGTTTCGACTTCGTCGGATTTGGCGTTGTGGCCGAGGGCGTAGAGGTTGTCTTCGACGGCGCTGATTCGGTTGAGGCGCCAGCTGTCGGTGGCGATGCGCTGGGCGAGCTGGGTTTCCATGGCGCCCTCGGGGGCGAGGTTCTCGACGATTGAGGCGGAAAAGGCGTCGTGCATGATCCGATCGGCGTCGGTCATGGCGGTCACCTGGCCGGTCAGGTTGTGCCTGCGGGCGTTCAGGGCGGCGACCTTTTTGCCTTCTTCCGTTCTGGGGCCGGTGGAACGCTGCGCGTTCCGGCGGTTGGCTTCGAGTTGTTTTTGAGAAATCATCTTGTTTGCCGATTTACGAATAGCATGCGCGGGTGTAAATCGTGGGGGGCCGGGCGAAGGGAGTACGGGCGGGGATCCGGCGTGGAACATTGATGGGATTGGGGTTATTGGTTCGCGGAAATATTTTCGCGATTTGTGAACGGGATTTTCCTGGCGGGCGCCGTGGGTAAGTTTTCGGGTGCCAGGAGCGGTCGCGGCGAGTGACTGATCATGGCATAAACGCCCGGCAGGTTACACGAACACATAATCGAGGTTATCGGATTTGCTGATCAGGATGCGCTTGATCTGCCGCGTTCCCGCGCCTGCGAGGAGCTTCTGGACATTCTGGATGAACTCGCGCCCTGGTGAGATCTGGCTGGCGGACCTCTACCTGGCAGCGAAGACGCGGCCCGTTGTCATCGTTTCATGATTCGATCCGCAAGCCCCCAGGCGCTGGTCATCTACGTTCCGTTGAATGGTCAAAACAGAGGATCGGTTATGAAGCTCCAATCCCGAAATTGGGAGTTCTGAACACGCTTTCAGCGATCAGTGTGCAAGGTGGTTCGATCCCGTCTGTGCGGCCGGAACGAAAGCCTGGCACACCTACGACGCTATGATCGAAAGACGCCCCGTTTCTCTGTCGCACTGGATCTGGACACTTTCAAAAAAGAGCCCAGGCGGATCTTTTGCGTGCCAAACCTTCGGCCGAGGCACGAACTGATAAGAACGCTGGGCGTGACAGAAAATTCTTCTCAGCCTGAATCGTGTGGTTCCCGAAAGCCGTGTCCTGGAAGTTCCGACGACGGTCGTTTTCAAAGTGATTGGCGACAATTAGAATTCCCGCTTAACGACAATTAAAATTCCCGGAAAAGTAATTGACGCCAGACATTACCCCGATCGGCGAGCCGGGCTAGCGCAGGGCTAGCGCTTCCGCAGAGGCCGGCGCACCGGTTTCAGGAGTTTCTTCATACGGATGGATTTCCTCATTCGTTGATCTCCATAACGTGACGAGGTGCAGAAATTCGGCGCCCTTGTCCTCGCGGACTCCTAACAGGGTGCCGAAAAGGGGCCATTCGAATGACACTCTGTCGAAGACGCGGTCCAAATTGTTGATTCTACGTAAACGCCATTTCGCGTCTTCATCGGCTTTGGCGGCCCGCCGCGGGCCATGGAGACTCCCTTCCGGTCGTGGCTCGGTAAGTGCCTGTAAACATGCGGATACACTTCCGGGCCACATAGCGCTCGGAAACCTCCGAGCGCCGGTCGAGCCAATGCGGCCAAGAGGACAACTCCAGCGCCTCCTCGAACCGGATGCGACGCCGCGGATTTGCCCTGAGGCGCCTGCTTTTCGCCGGATCGCCACAGCCGTACTCCGTCATTGCAAACGAGATCAGTCTTGTTGATTTCGGATATCAACCGTAGCGGTTGACGTGAATCGCAGCCATGTGATCTAAATTACTGACAAGGTGTACTTGGGGCAATTTCAGTGGCTCTTTTCGTTCACCGCTGTTTCAGGGCATTTGCCAGGGAGTCTTCATGAAGCTAATCTCGCAAGTAGCAATACTTCTTTTATCTGCGTCGGCAGCGTTTGGCCAAACCTCTTTGGCCACAGTCACAGGAACGATTGTGGACCCGACCGGAGCCGTGGTCGCAAACGCTCCCGTCTCGCTTAAAAACACGGAAACCGGACAAGTCTATTCGGCCGCCAGTTCGGATGCGGGCAACTACACCGTGCCGCAAGTGCCGCTCGGAGAGTACAACCTGACTGTCACGGTTCCCGGCTTTAAGACCTACGAGCACAACAAATTTCAGCTGTCGGCGGGCCAGACCCTGCGCGAGGATATTGCGCTCCAGGTGGGCCAATCGACCGAGTCTGTCACAGTATCGACGGAAGCCTCGCTTCTGCAGACTGAAAGCAGCCAACTGGCGCACAACGTCACGCTGTCCCAGCTTGACAACCTGCCGCTTCTGTCGGTCGGCGCGACCAACGATGGCCTTCGCGATTATTTTGCCTCCTCGCGGCTGCTTCCCGGAGTGCAGTACGCCAATAGTGGCAACAACAGCGCGGTTGTCTCGGCGGTGATTAACGGAACTCCCTCCAATACGCTTCAGACTCGCCTCGATGGCGCGACGATGAACCCCACCAGCTTGCGACTTCTGGGCGCGACCATGGAGACGCAGCCATCGACGGATTCGATTCAGGAGGTTGCCATTCTGACCAGCAACTTCGCCCCGGAGTTCGGCACGGCCGGCGGCGCGGTGGTGAACATGGTGACCAAGAGCGGCACGAACAGTTTCCACGGCACCCTCTATGACTACCTGGTCAACGAAGCCCTGAACGCCGCTCAGCCCTACACCGGAATCAAGAACAAGCTGCGCCAGAACGACTACGGAGTAACCTTCGGCGGTCCGGTCTGGATTCCCAAGGTTTACAACGGCAGGAACAGGACGTTCTTCTTCTTCAGCTTCGAACAGTTCCGCCAGGCGCTGCTCAACAACACCTTGCCGGCCACGGTACCGACCCCGGCGTATCGCCAGGGCGATTTTTCCAGCCTCATCACGACGGAAAATCGCCTGGTGACAACGAGTTCCGGGCCCTACGTCGACCCGCTTGGCCGCAATATCCCCAGCGGCACGATCTTCGACCCGACCAGCTTCCAGACAATCAACGGCGTCGTTGTCCGGAATCCTTTTCCAAACAATCGGATCCCGATATCCATGTTTGATCCGGTTGCCGTCAAAATCCTGGCGCTGATACCGCAGCCGCTGGGTCCGAATGCGGCGCAGGCGGGCGCCAATTATCTGGCGCCCTTCGACCAGGGCCGTGTATCGAATATCCCCTCGATCAAGGTCGACCAGGCCGTTGGCCAGAAGTTGCACATGGCGTTCTACTTCCAGCGCACCAACACCAGCACGCCCCGCACGATTACGGCGGCGGACGACTTGCCGGATAACATCACCGGCTCGGCTGTTTCCGCGAACGCCGCCAGGACGGGGCGTGTCAATCTGGACTACACCGCGACGCCGACGCTCCTCCTGCACGCCACGTTGGGCTGGAACGACTCGGATTTCCTGCTGCAAAGCCAGAACTATCCCTACGACGCCCAGGCGGCACTCGGCATACCCGGGCAAACGGCGGCCCGCACCTTCCCGATCATCAATACCAATGGCCTCTCGGCCGCGGGCCTGGCCATCACTTCACCAACGAATACGGCGGAGGGCGGCCTGAATGCGCTGGGAGGATCGTTCGACCAGCATTTCTACGAGCGGCGCCCCTCGATCAATATTTCCGGTACGTGGGTGCGTGGCGCGCATACTTACAAAGCCGGCTTCGAAATCCGGCAGCAGAAGTTTCCCAATTACAACTGGAGCGGCTCCGCCGGCACCTATCTGACAGTCGTAAACGGAGCAACCGCCGCCACGCCAGTTTCCACCTGTACGACACAGCCCTCACTGTCCGGTACGACTCTGTCCACCGGCTTTGCCGGATTTGGTCTCGCTTCGTTCCTGCTGGGTTGCGAAAGCGGAACCAGCATCAACGCGCCCATTGCGGCCATGACGGAGAACTACCAGAGCGCCATCTATGCGCAGGACTCCTGGAAAGTCACTCGCAAATTGACCATGGACTACGGCCTGCGCTGGGACTATGGAACCTACCAACGCGAGCAGTACGGCCGCTATGCTTCGTTCTCTCCGACGGTTCCGAATCCGTCGGCAGCGGGACATTTGGGCGGTCAGATTTTTGAAGCGACCTGCAAGTGCCAGTTTGCGCACAACTATCCCTACGCGTATGGACCTCGCCTGGGCGTCGCCTACCAGATCAATAGTAAGACCGTCATTAACGGCGGTTTTGGTGTGGTTTACGGCGCCAACACAGTCCAGACCGGCAGCACCACGAACCTCGCAACCGCTTCCGTGCCGGCCTTCGGGCAGACTGTCGGCCAGCTGCAGAACGGGATACCGTCCAACGTGAGTATCCAGTGGCCGACTTTCAGCGCGGGCGCCGGTCAGGCCCCGGGAGCCGTCGTCGCCCCACCCACGCTGCTCGACCGGAACGCGGGCCGCCCCATGCGCTTGATGCAATGGAACCTTACGCTGCAGCGCGAAATTACCCCGAATATGATCCTGAAAGCCGCTTATGTGGGCAACCGCGGTGTCTGGGAGGAAGCCGGCACGAGTCTGGCTCCCGAGAATGCGCTGAGCCAGGCGACTCTGCAGAGTTATGGCTTTAACGACTTCACCAGCGCGGCCCAATCGGCATTGCTCACCACGCCTATTTCGAGCCTTTCCGCGACGCAGAAGGCTCAGTTGAGCGCCATGGGGGTCAACCTCCAACCATATCCCGGCTTCCCTAGCAGTCAAACGGTACGCCAGGCGCTGTTGCCCTTCCCCCAATACACCGGCCTTCTGCCTCCGTCGGGGGCTCCGCTCGGGAAAAACTGGTACGACGCTGTCCAGGTTACGTTTACCAAGCGCTTCAGCAAGGGATTGGTTGCAAATGCAAATTACACATATTCGAAGACTGAGGCTCTGATCAGCACGCCCGATCCGTTCAACCGGAACCTGGGTAAAAACCTGAGCCCCTTCGATCTTCCGCACCAGTTCCGGCTCACGGCTCAATACGAGGTACCGATGTTTCACTCCAGTCTCCCCGTGCTCAGGAACAAAGTGGTTGCCTATGCTTTGTCCGGCTGGAGTACAGGTTGGTTCCTGAGCTACCAGAGCGCGCCGCTGGTGGGCCTGCCCACCAGTTCAGGCAGCGTGCCGATCAGCAACTTTCTGGGCTACGGACCTGGCCCGGCGCAGTTGATTCCGGGCATGAATCCATGGTCCGTGAACTGGACCGACCTCAGCGGCGTCCACCACACCGACCCGCTCGATATCAACTGCCATTGCTTTGATCCGACCAGGACCCAGGTGCTCAATCCGGCCGCGTGGACCAACGTTCCCAATGGGCAGTTCGCTGCGAGTCAAGGTTCGATCCGGTCATTCCGGGGTATCCGCATACCACAGGAGAGCGCCAACTTCGGTCGCAACTTCCGGATTAAGGAACGCTACAGTCTGAACATTCGCGTGGAGTTCACGAACATCTTCAACCGCCTGCAGTTGCCGACGGCGGCGGGGGCCGCGGGCGGGGTCAACCTCGGCAACTTCACAGCGGCGCCCACGAAGATCACCTCGGGCGCCAACGCCGGCGCGTATAGCGGCGGCTTCGGCACCATCGTTACCCCGTTCAGTACCACTGGCATCACCGGCCAGCGCGCCGGCACGGTGGTCGCCCGGTTTACGTTTTAGTCCGGCTTCGAACTCAGGGGCGCGCGAAATCCACCTCCGCGCCCTTTGAAAGCCTTTGGCTTAAACCTCCGCGCGGCTTCCAGTTGGCGCTACCGGGTGACATGAAGTTATGCGCCGAGTGAGAGATGGGCGGCGCCTTCGAAAGATTTACCGCTTCGGGGCGGACCGACACCGGCGACAAAGATCGCCGGCGCTACCGAGGCCTGCTCGGGACGAGCAGAGTACTCACGTGGCGGATTGCAACTCGAACTGATACACCACGACGAATGTCGGCTCCATGTGGATCGCGATTCCTGTCGTGTTCAGCGCGACGAATGCCTGCGAGAGCATGATATTGTCCGTGCCGAGCTTACCGCCGACGGATACGTTCAGATCGAACGGCAGTCGGGCGCGATTCTCAAGGTCCGAGAGCGATCCCTGAAGCCACACGAAAGAATTGTCAAAGGCAGATACGTTCGGATAGCCAGGATAGGTCACGCGAGTGCTGCCATCGGGAGCGGTCGTCTTGAGTCCCCAGCCAATCTCGACCGATGTGCCGGGTGGGATTACGCCGGGTTGCACCGGAAACGCGATGAAATCGCCGTAAACACGTAAGATTCGCGCCCCATAGCCCGCGGGAGCGTTGAATTGAATCTTGCTGGCATACGACGATAACCCGGAGGGGCTGGTCTCGCCAAGATCTTCGGCGATATTCACGGCCGCCGAATAGGGCCCGAGCACGGCAGAAGGAGTCATGCATTTGATTATCTCTTTCGGCGGGTCCGCGATGGTTTTTTTACTGGCGTGGTTTCCGCGGAAACAGCGCTTTACATAGTAATGGGGAGCTTTCTCGATGAGAGGTCTGGCGGCGGTATTCATTTCCCTGTTCCTGGCGGTTTTCGCCGCGGCGCAGAGACTCGGCGACGACCCGCGAGTCTGTCGAGAGGGCGGAGCCGGGCCTCGATCAGGCGCCCGGGGCGCCGGGCGCGATATTGGTTCCCGAGGCGATCACCCTGCTGCGGCAGGCGAATGCGATTTGGGAGCGATCGGCCAGCAGCGATCCTCGATATGCCGAATCGCTCAACCTTCTGGCGATTCTGCTCCGGGGGTCCGAGAAGAACATGGAGGATTGGCAAAACGCAGCCGGGCCGATGGTCACCCGGGCGCTGGAAATCCGGGAAGCTCAGTTCGGCGGACCTCCGGCCGATCACGCGCTCGCGCTTGAGCTCAAGGCGGATTCGCTGGGTCGCGGAAATGTCGTCGCGAGCGCCGGGGCGCCATTTTGGGATCGAGCCACTGCGATTCGCGCGGAACTTGTGAAGGAGGCGGAGCGCGGCAGATCCTCCTCCGCTGATTCCGCCCCCGATGCTCAGGCTGCAGGTCAGACTGTGGAGTCTCTGCGGGCCGGCATGACTGCGCCGACGGTGATCAGGAAGATTGATCCGGCCTATTCTGAAACTGCGCGACACGCGAAGATCGCTTGCTCGGTGATGTTCCGCGTGGTCGTCAACACGCAAGGGAGCGCGTAGGATTTGAAACTTGTCCGGGGTTGCGGTTACGGACTCGATGAAAAGGGCGCCGAGGCCGTGCTTCAATGGCTCTTCCAACCGGGAATGAAGGACCAGAAGCCGGTTCTGACGTACGCGACAATCGTGGTCAACTTCAGGCTTTTGTGACGGCCGGTGCTGGAAGGAGTTTTTTCGAATGTATACCTATACTCAATCGACGGGCGTGCTTGAACATGAGGGGATTGCCCTTCTCACGTGTTATGCGGGACACGGTCCGGGTATTAATAACCCCGCGCTGCAGCATCAGCACGATATTGGACCCATTCCGCAGGGGCTTTACCGGATGACCGCTCTGTTCGATTCTCCGCGCACGGGTCTTGCAACCATCGTGCTGGAACCCGATCCGGCGAACCAGATGTTCGGGCGCTCGGGCTTCAGAATTCATGGCGACAATTCCGCTCAGAATCGGACGGCGTCGGATGGCTGCATCATTGCGGGACATGCGGCGGACCGTAAGGCGATCTGGGAGGGAGCCGATCATGAACTTAGAGTTAACCCGTGAAGGTGCGCTTTTTTGTCACCTGCTTTTTCGCAAACAAGCGGTGAACTTTGGAATCATGCCCGAACCGGGTGGAGTGAAGTAAGTTTTCCGGCTAAGCTGACGAGTCGTCACGAAATATTGGCAGACGCTCCCTTCCGGTCGCGGTTCGGAACGTGTTTGTTCGGGGAGATTGGTTCTGAGCTGCGCGCGGCAGCGACGCGAATCGCGAGATTGGATCGGTGTCGTGTCAGCCGATTCTGATTGCAAACGGCCGAGCAGCTTATGCGAAACGGTGGACGACGCGAGAGAATCGTCAGCTATAGAATCCCGGCGTCGTGGACTATTTTTCCGTCCACGATCGTCAGCACCGAACGGACCTTCCGGATGTCGGCGTCCGGTACGGCGAAGTAGTCGCGATCCAGAACCGCGAGGTCGGCCAGTTTGCCGGGCTCGATCGACCCGATCTTGTCTTCCATTCTCAGGAACCAGCTGTTGTTTCGCGTGAACAGACGGAGCGCTTCGGCGCGTGTCAGGTGCTGGTTCGGGTTCACCTGATCGCCATAGGAGTTGAGGCCGGTGACCGCGTAGTAGATGTGCAGCCACGGGTTCAGCGGCGCGATGTGCACGCCGTCGCCGTGCATGCCGACCTGGATTCCGTGATCGAAGATCGTGCGGAACGGGGGACCGGCGACGACCTTCGGATCGGTCGAGGTCACCCAGCGGAACGCGCCCATTTCCACGCCGCAGCCCATCGCCTGCAGGCGGCTGAGAAGATCCGCGTTGACCTCCGGAACGTGGTGGACGACCCAGCGCAGTTGCGTGATGTTCGTCTCGCGATTGACGGCTTCCCAGGATTCGACCACCTGGCGCAGGCCGGCGAGGTTTTGAACGGCGTTTTCGTTGCGCCAGCCCGCCTGTCCGACAAGCTTCTGCGCTTCACTCCATGCCGCGCCGCTCCCCAGATGGCGCGGCCCATTCGCCGATGGCGCCCGTGCGCATCATGTCGTCGCCGAAGAACTGAAACTGATTGCGCAGACGCTCTTTCAGTTCGGGTAAGGCCGGGTCGCTCTGGTTCTGGAGGAAGTTCGTCTGCAGCCGGACGATGGTTTTGCCTTCGCGGTGAAGATCGAGCCAGGCATCGTACATGCGGTACTGATCGAGGTTCGAAAGGATCTGGTTGGGGTGCAGCGGTCCGGGCGTGGGGAACAGGACCTGGTCCAGATTCGAGGTCAGCCCTACGCTGGCGGAGTAGCGCATTGCGTCGACGGTGCTGCGTTTCTTGTCCGCGAAGGTTTGCATCCGGCGAAGGAGAAAGAGGGCCGAGGCGGAGGGGCCTCCTCCGGTAAATCCCGCCGCGGCAATTGCGCCCGTTGCGGAGACGTTGATCTTTTTGATGTCGGGGTGGACTGGCGGCGCGGCGTCGGCGGCATCGAAGAATTTCTTGCCCATGGTGTTGGTGACCGCCGGTCCGGTGAAGCGCTCGTAGAGCAAGACGGGCCGGTCGGGAACCGCGGCATCGAGTTCGGCGAGTGTGGGCTGACGGCGTTCGGTCCATTGGTTTGGAATCCAGCCGCCCATCGAGGTGATCCATGCGCCTTCGGGAGCATCTTTCCGGCGCGCGGCCAGCGCTTCCTGGACTTCGCGAATCGAGGTCGTGTTTTCGAGAATCGTGTGATAGCCGGGGCGGTTACCGAGGCTCACGATGTGAATGTGCGGCTCGACCAGTCCGGGTACGACGGTGTGTCCTTTCAGATTAATGACGCGGACTCCGCGGCCCGGTTTTGGCGCGGGGCCGCCCACCGCGATGATGCGATTGTGACGGATCGATATGGTGTTGACCACCGTACTGGCCGCATCCATGGTGTGAATCCTGCCGTCAACGAGTGCGATGACAGTTTCGTCCAGCGGAACGGAAACCGCGGGCTGTGCTTCGAGCAGACCCGCGCCGGCGCCTACGGCTGATCCGGCGCCGATCAGGAAGCGGCGGCGCGAAGGCGTTTGCTCAAGGTTATCTTGTTTCATGGGCGGAGTCCTCTTAATCAATCAGCGCGATTCTATATCAATCGACTGACGAGCGGCGGTGTAAAATTCCAGGGAGTGGGTTCTCAACCAGGTCTGGAGCCCGATTCCGCGCCGGTGGACAGAGCCGCGGTGACGGTGTTGCTCCGCAGACTGAGCGGCGGCGATCAGAACGCGTTCGATCACCTGGTTCCCATTGTTTACGATCAGCTGCGGAAGATTGCGGGCCGAAGTTTGCGCGCCGGGCGTCCGGAACAGACGCTGCGGGCCACGGCGCTGGTTCACGAAGCCTATCTGCGGCTGGCAGGGACGGACGGAGACTGGCAGGACCGGGCACATTTCTTCGCCGTGGCGGCGCGGGTAATGCGGAATATTCTGGTGGATCACGCGAAGGCTGCGAGCCGGGGGAAACGCGGAGGCGGCGCGGCGCATATTGCGCTTGATGAGGCCGTGATGGTGGGTCCGACCGCGACGCCCGGTCTGACCGATCTGGACGAAGCGCTGCGACGGCTCGAAATGCGCGATGCGCGAAAGAGCAAGGTCGTTGAGCTGCTGTTTTTCGGCGGTCTGACTTACGAAGAGACCGGCGCGGCTCTGGGAATTTCGGAGGCGACGGTGCACCGCGAACTGAAGATGGCGAAGGCCTGGCTGCACCGGGACCTCGCCGGCCGAGGCGCCTGAGAGGGTTCGATGAGCCCGACGCTCCAGCCCGATTCCGAGCGATGGCGGCGGCTGGAAACGCTGTTTTATCAGGCTTCCGATATGGATCCGCGGGATCGGGCGGAGTTTCTGGATCAGGCGTGTGTCGGTGATGCGGAGATGCGGCGAGAGGTGGAATCGCTGCTGAATTCTTCCGATCAGACACTCAGCGCGTTCCGGGAACCGGCGGAACGGGCGGCGCGCGAGATCACAGGCGAGGTTGGTTTCACGGGCCGGCGGATCGGACCGTGGCAGATTCTTGAGGCGCTGGGCGAGGGCGGCATGGGCCGGATTTACCTCGCGAGCCGGGCGGACGAAGTTTACGATCAGAAGGTCGCGATCAAGCTGATGCGCGCCGACTTCGGCGGGGATCGTGAGATGCTGCTGCGATTCCGCACCGAGCGGCAGATCCTGGCCAGGCTGAATCATCCGAACATTGCGCGATTGCTGGACGGCGGGGTGAGCGTCGAAGGGCTGCCGTATCTGGTGATGGAGTACGTGGAAGGCGTTCCGATCGATCACTACTGCCGGGACACGGACCTTTCGATCGAAGCGCGGCTGCACCTGTTCCGCACGGTTTGCGACGGCGGTGGAGTACGCGCATCGCAATCTCGTCATCCATCGGGATATCAAGCCTGCGAACATCCTGGTGACAACCGAGGGAGAGCCGAAGCTGCTGGATTTCGGCATTGCGCGGCTGCTGGATCCGGAGTTCTCCGGGGCGGCGGCGCGGACGCGGGCGAGCGAGCGGCTGATGACGCCGGAGTATGCGAGTCCGGAGCAGGTGCGCGGGGAGACGGTGACTACGTCGGCGGATGTGTATGCACTCGGCGTGCTGCTTTATGAGTTGCTGGCGGGTGTGCGGCCGTTCCGGCTGAAGACGGAAAGCCCGATCGAGATTGCGCGCGCGGTTTGCGAAGAGACTCCCCGACCGCCGAGCGCTGTGAGAGAAGGGGCGGAGGCGAAACGGTTGCGGGGCGATCTGGACCGCATCGTCATGATGGCGATGCGGAAGGAACCGGAGCGCCGGTACGGGTCAGTGGAGCAGTTGGCGGGGGATGTGGATGCTTACCTTGGCGGGTATCCGCTGGTCGCTCGCACGGACACGTGGGGGTACCGATCGAGCACGTTTATCCGGCGGCATAAGGCGGGCGTAGCGGGAGCGGCGCTGTTCGCGCTCGCGCTGACCGGGTTCGGAATCGGGATGGGCGTGCTGGCCAGGCGGGCGGATCGTCAGAGAGAGACTGCGGAGCGGGAGAAACAGTTTCTGTCGGATATGTTCGAGTCGGTTGCGCCGGAGGTAGCGCGGGGCGAAACGATTACGGCGCGGAAGCTGCTGGATCGCGGGGCGCAGCGGATCGATCGGGAACTGGCGGCCGAGCCGCAGGTGCGCGGTTCATTGCTGGAGACGATTGCGGGCGCTTATCGCGCGTTGGGGCTGTACGATCAGGCGGAGCCGCTTGCGGTGCGATCGGCGGATCTTGATCGGAAGGTGCTGGGTAATCGGGATACCGAAACGGTGAAGGCGGAAGAGCTGCTGGCGGAGCTTTATCGGGATCAGGGCGAGTACGGAAAGGCGGAGTCGCTGCTGGCGAAGGTGCTGGATACGAAGCGGGCGGCGCTGGGAGCAGCGAACCCCGAAGTCGCCGGGGTGATGGGTGAGTTGGGCGAGTGCTTCTATTGGGAGGCGAAGGACGATCAGGCGATTGCGCTGCTGCGCAGTACGCTGGCGATCGACCGCAGGAACGGGCCGAACTATGGGGCCAGCACGCGAAATTACCTGGCGCTGACTCTCGAACGTAAAGGCGATTTCGACGAGGCGCGGAAGCTGCTGGCGGAGGCGGTCGAGATCAACAGGCGCGTGTTGGGAACGAACAGTCCGGACTATGCGATCAGTTTGCATAACCTGGGGAGCGCGCTGATCGATCAGGGCGATTTGCTGGGGGCGGAGGCCAAGCTACGGGAAGCGATGGAGGTGCGGCGAGTCGTACTGGGAACGGGGCACCCGGATTATGCCGTTTCGCTGAATAATCTGGGGTACGTTCTGATCGAACAGGGCGAGTGGCGGAAGGCGGAGCCGGTGCTGAAAGAGTCACTGGAAATCAATTTGAAACGGCTGGGGCCGGATAATCCGAGGACCGCTACGTCGATCAACAACTGGGCGCGCGTGCTGCAGGCAAAGGGTGATTTTGCGGGAGCGGAGGAGAATTACCGCCGGGCGCTCGATATTCTTGCGAGGGCGCACGCCGACGCCACGTGGCCCGCCGCGCAGATCACGGCTAATCTCGGGGTGCTCGATTTCGATCGCGGACGTTATGCCGCGGCGGAGAAGGAGGCGAGCGAGGCGATGGAACTCCGGCGCAAGCTGGGTGGGGATGGCACGCCAAACTTTGCAAACTCACTGATTGAAGTGGGAGAGGACCGGGAGTTCGAAGGGAATGCGCCGGAGGCTGAGCCTCTGTTCCGGCAGGCGCTTATCATCCGGCGAAGCAGGTTATGGGCAGGGCATCCGTCGATTGTCGCGGCGGAGGTTCGATTAGGCGAAGACCTGGTCGCGGAGAAGAAGGCCGGTGAGGCGGAGCCGCTGCTGCGGGCGGCGGTGGAATCCGCGGATCATGAACCGTTCCGTCTGCCCGAGTGGCAAACGGCGGAAGCCAGGAATGCGTATGGGGAGTGCTTGATTGCGCTTGGACGTGAGAAGGAAGGCGAGGCGCTGGTGAGTGAAAGCCGGGCCGCGTTGAAGTCCGATCCGCGGCCCGCATTTCGGGGGCATTAGATACACCGGCGACAAGATCGCCGGCGTTACCTACGGGATTACGGTTGTGGTGATATTGAGGCGATTCGTGTTGTCGTCTACGGTCGCGACACGCACGGCGCCCCAGCCGAGGTTGTTCACGGCGACTCCGAAGGCTCCTCCGTTGTTGGGATCCAGCGGCATCTGGGCTATGAACTGACCCGTCGAGGTGAATTCGACAAGCTCGCTGGGGTGATTCGGGTCTGCATTCGAGCCGTCGCTGTTGGCGATCAGGAAGTGGCCGTTGGGCAGGATCTGCAAACCAAGCGGCCCGTGAAGGTGTACCGGATCCTGAAACACAAGCACCGGCGAGACCGGGGCGCTGTGAGCGGCAGTTGCGGTGGGAATTGCGTAAACAGCGTTGTCGCTGGATGAAGCCACGTAGAGGGTGTCGTTCGGCGGGTTGTAAGCCAGACCCGAGGGACCGAGCACGAGAGCCGCGGGATCGAACCGGTGGTTAAAACCATTGGAGAGCACGAGGACGGTTGCGCCGAGATTGCCGGTCGTATAGGTGAGATCGAAGCGCGAAATCACTCCGCTCAGAACGTTCGAGACGAATACGTTGGCGGTTCCTGATGTGCCGTTGCCGGTGTCACGAATGGCCATACCCCAGGGCCCGTCGACTGTGGCGAGGGTACCGATGGTGCCGAGGAAATCGCCGAAAGGATCGAGCACCGACAGCCGGCCGGGTTGTGCGGTGGCGGGGGTTCCGTCGGCGGTCGGCAGATTGCCGGCCACTACCCAACCGTTGGTGAGCACGCCGAGAGCGGCCGTCATGCCGCCCTGGCCGGTGGGGGCGGTGAAGAAGGGTGAAACCGCTCCGGCGCTGTCCATCCGAACGACTGTAGTCCCGGTGCCCTGGAGGTTCTGGCTGTTGTTGAAATTGGAGACCAGGATGTCGCCGGGATGGATCGTGTTGCCGGCGGGCACGTTCTTCGGCGCGAATGCAACACCGTAGGGATTGACGTCGCCGTTCGAGGGAACCGTGGAAGCCGATGGCGGCAGGAACGGGAGGATGGTTGGGATTGTCTGAGCCGCGGTTGTGGAGGCCAGGACGAAGAGCGCGAATGAGAGTTGTGTTGGAGTTTTCATTTTGTTCTTTCTTTCGTGGAAAGTTGTTATCGGTTTGCGGCCCAGCGGCGGCGCATGCGGGGCATGCCCGCGACGATCAGACCAGCGCCCAGAAGCGCCATCGTCCCCGGTTCCGGAGCGGCGGAGGGAGCGGCCTGGACGTTGTCGACCGCGAAATCGGTTGCGGTGGAGGAGAGGACCACGCTGTTGAAAGCTGCGCCCCCGAAGGAGATCTCCCCTTCGGGAAAGACGAAGCCTGAGAGGAACTGGCCGGTGAGCGTGTTCGATCCTACGAGTGTCGAGTTCTCATAGGCCGTAAGAGTAAAAGGCGATGGAGTATCGAAGTCGGCGGTTGCAAAGTCGAGGGTGATTGCGGAGAGGTCCTGACTGAAATTGATGTCGAGAGCCAGGTTGTCCTGTCCGGCGGGGCCGGGGTCTCCGAGTACGTTGCCGGTCAGGGTGTCGAAAAAGTTGGTTTCGTCGAGAACGAAGCCTCCGGGATCGGCAGAACTCGAGAAGGTGGCTGAGAGGCCGTCGGAGGTGTCGGTAAAGGTTGTGGACGTGCCGGAGTTATCGGTGTCGAAGTTGAAGATGGCGGCCGCGTTCGCTGCCGCACAAACGGCAAAGGCGGCGAAGAGTAGTCTGGCTGAGTTGCTGAACATCATAAGGTGAATTCCCGTCGCTCCTTATCACGACATCGGCGGCGGAATTCCCTCAGGAAGTTTTGTTTTTCCTGGGCGCTATGATTTAAGCGGTGGCTGTAACCATACTGGCTGCGCGGCTCCTGCTGGCCGCGATTTTCCTTCTGGCCGGGTCGACGAAACTGGTGGATCCGGCGGGCTCGCGTAAGGCTTTACGCGATTTCGGTTTGCCTTCGGCGCTTGCGCGGCCGATGGTGCTGCTGCTGCCTTTGCTTGAGATCCTGGTCGCGGTGGCGCTGATTCCCAATGAGACGGCGTGGTTTGGCGCGTGCGGCGCTTTGGGGCTGCTGGCCGTATTCGCGATGGCGTGGTTGTGGCTATGGTCCGCGGGCGAAAGCCGGATTGCCACTGTTTCGGTCAACTGCATTCGGAGCCGGTGGGCCGGCAGACGCTGATTCGCAATGCGGTGCTTGCGGCGGTTGCCGGCGGGGTGGTTGCATGGGGGCGGCAGTATGCGGGACCGGAGCCCTGGGCCTGGGTGGGAAGGCTTGAGGGGATCGAGTTTAAGGTTGTGGTGATTGCCCTCTGCGCCTTGGCGTTCGCGTTTTTGTGGGCTGTCGGGCGTGCACGCCCTCGGCAGGCGCCGGCTCCGGTCGAGCAGGAAATGGAAGCCGTCGAGGCGGAGGAAGAAAGAAGAGGAAGAAGAGGCGCCCCGTGAGCGGGTCGCGGTGTCCGTTCCCCGGCCGCGGCCTGCGGTTGTGCCGGTAACGACTGAGTCCGAGGCCGTTACTCACGCGCCTGGTCCTCTGGATATCGGGCTTCCCATCGGCACGCCGGCCCCCGACTTTGAATTGCCGGGAATCACGGGGGAGAGACGTTCGTTGAAGTCCTTGCTTGCGGGTGGAAAGGATCTGGTGTTGATATTCACCAGTCCCTGGTGCAAGTCCTGCGAGGTGGTGGCCGGGAATTTGACGCGGTGGAAATACGAGATGAGCGGGCTGCCGAATATTGTTCTGGTCAGCCGCGGGACGCCGAAGGAGAATCTCAATAAGTTGAAGGGGTTTGATGCTTCGTCTATTCTGCTTCAGGAGAAGTCCGAGGTTGCCGCGGCTTACGACTGTTCGGCTACGCCTACTGCCGTTCTGGTGGGCGCGGATGGGTTGATTGCGAGTCAGTTGGTTTCGGGTGGCCTGGCTATCAGGCAATTGCTTGCATCCAGCGTCAAGCGGGGAATGCCGGAGCCGGTAAAAAGCAAATCGGCTCAGCGAGCGTCGGTTTTTGGAAATTAGGCGGGAGCGCCCGCGAAGCGGGACCGAGGGTCCCGCGCAGACGAGGGCGTCTGCCCCACAAGACCCAGACTAGGGGACTACGGGTTCCAGGGCGTCTCCTCTGAGGATGGCCCCGCTGGCCTCGATTCGGCGCGTACCGTCGCTGGCCTTGATTACCAACTGACCGTTGTCTCCCATTTCGGCGGCGCCGAGATAGGTGTCGCCGCCCGTCTTCATCACGAGTTTCGTCAGGCGTAATTGAGGGCTGCGGGCGTTCCAGGCCCAGTCGAAGAGACCGGTTACCGAGTCATAGGAATCGAGCGCCGCGAGGTTGATTTCCCTGGCGTCGAATGCGCCGTGGGCTTTCATGTTTTCGAAGAAGTCGGCGCCGGTTCCCGATGCGAGGAGCACTCCCTGCGCGCCTATCGTGCCGCCTCGCCACGGCATTCCCGCCAATTTTCCTTCAACCTGGTAAACGGGCTGCCGCCCTGCGAGGCGGATGGTGGCAGCTCCGGTGAAGGTCGCGTCGCCCAGCTGCGTTTCGAGGCCGGTGAACTGGACGGTGGCGCCTTCCCAGACCACGCGAGAGCGAAGTTTTGTGAAACGGTCTCCGCCAACGTCCAACGCGCTGGTTTGCAGAGTTCCTTCGGCATGCATGTTGCGCAGCCAGCCGGGCTCCGGCACGCGGCCGAAGTTGAACGCATACGTAAAGAAGTTACCGCGGCGCAAGGTCGGCATCAGCAACTTCTCGATCGCGGGTCCACTGGCGGTGGGAATTACGATGCGGAATTTGTGGGGCCGGGCGGCGAGAGGATCATAGCGGTACTCGCCCTGAGCTTTGATGCCGCCGACCGAGAGATCGACGTGCTTCATCGAGAGTCCCGCGCCCTGGATGATGGCGTCGGCTGAAGTTACGTGCAGCGGGCCGGAAAAGGCTTCGAAGGGAATGTCGGCGTCGGTCAGGTTCAGTTCGCCGCTCCAGCCTGGCGCCTGATTCTCGTAGTGATTGCTGTAGCGAAGATCGCCTTTCCAGGCGCCGGAAGTCGCCTGGCTCAGCAACGGGATTCCAGCGACCGAAATCTGGCGACGCAGAGACGTGATGGCCATACCGTCGCTTGAAAATTCGATGTCGAACTTTTGGGAAGCGGTATCCCAGTCACCTTGTATGGCGGCCGCCTCCTGCCGGTCGTTGGTGATCTCCGTCGCCTCAAGCGCGATGGCGCTGCCGGAAAAACGCAGCTCGGCGGCTGGAATATGGAGCGGCGGCGTACCGGCCACGATGAGTGTGGAATCGGCAACGTTCAGTGTGCCATCCATCCGCGGAGAGCCGTTGGGCATGGAGTATCCGATAGCTCCGGACGCGGCGCCGTCGAACTTGAAATCCGCGGGGATTACGAATCCAAGATTGCGGGCAATTTCGGGAAGAGGCGCGATGGGAAAGCGGTTCAGACTAACTGTGACGCCCCAGCGCGGGCGGCGCAGATAGTCGGCGACTCGATAACGGACGTCGAGCGGCGACGGCCGACCGGAGACTCGGGTCGAGGCGCTGAGATCAATGACCTGTCCGGGCGCGTCTATCGAGCCGCCGACGGAGAAACGCCACTCGTTGCCGCCGGGCGGGGTCTGATTCCAGCCGTGCAGATTCGCGACGGCCATGCGGCCGGCGATGCCGATGCGGTTCAGGGGACCTGCGAGATGGGCGTCACCGGAAATTGTGCCCTGAATACCGGATTCGTATCCGTTGAAGAGGGTCAGCATGTCGCCCAGTTCGCTCTTCTCCAGCTGGACATTGAGGACCGTTGAATTGTCGCGGGGCAGCCACTGACCGCGCAGCATGAAGCTGCCGAAGCCGCGCGCCGGGCGGTCCGTGCGGGCAGGCTCGGCGTGAACGTGGAGGGTCCAGGGGGCCTGCGGGGAGGCAGGCGGCCAGAGGTCGACATCGGTGTGCAGGAGATAGAAGAGAGATTTCGTATCGCCGGACTTGAAGTTGATGCGGCCGTCATGCATGTGGATGCTGGGGAAGGCGGCGAGCAGTTTCGGCTGCATGAGGGACGCGAAGTTCCAGCGCACGCCGGTTTCGCTGCGATCCACGCGGGTAAGATTCAGGCTGGTTTCTTCCAGGTCGACCGAGGAGAATTCGAGAGGGCCTCCGAAGAGGGCCGTGAGGCGCGGCACCGCTCGCAGTGTCGTGACGTATGCGGCGGGTTCGGAACCGATTACGGGGTCTTCTCCGATCGTGACATCGCTGATCGTGAGGCCGGGCTCCGGCAGGAGACTGAAGCGAACCTCGCCGATCTCGACTTTGCGGCCGAGAGCTTTTTCAAGCGCGACGTGGGCTCGCTCGCGATAGCTTTCAGCGCTGATCCGCGGTACGTAGAAGGCCGCGAAGAGAAGCGCCGCGATCGCGTAAAGAATCAGCCATGGCCAACGCAAATAGCGCGTCACATCGGAGGGAATCATACTCGCGCCGCCTCGCGCGCAAGGAGTCTCTCGTACAGCGCGGGATCGTCTATGTCGTCCCAGATGCCGGGGTCGGCGACTTCAATGTAGTCGATTTCGTGACCGTGGCGGTCAATGACGTCGCGAACCTTCGAGGTGGCGGGCTCGCGAAGAAACTCGGCGGCGATTTCGGCGCGGATCAGCACCGGGTGCCCCCGTTTGTTCTGAAAGCGTGGAATCGCGATGGGTGCGTTCGATTCGAGGACGGCGTCGACGGTTGCGGACGAGACGGCGGGATGGTCGACCAGGGTGAACAGCACGGGATCGCAGGCTTTCGGAAGCGCTCTGAGGCCGGCCTGCAGGGATGTAAGCATGCCGTGTCGATAGTTGGGATTTTCGACGGCGAGAACGTTTGCCGGGGCCGATGGCCTCAACCGTTCGGCGTCGAATCCGAACACGGCGACTACGGGATGGCAGCGACGGCCCAGGGTGTCGGCAATACCGGAGAGGAACGTTCCACCTCGAAACGGCAGATAGGCTTTGGCGCGGCCCATCCGGCGGGACTCGCCCGCGGCGAGGATGATCGCGGCCGGTTTCGGCGGGAGACTCACGTTTCGACGCGCGTCGCTTGTTCACGGCTCGCTGGCCGCTCAGCGTGCAGGCGCGCATTCAGGTGTTCGTCGAGGAATATCGATTTCGAAAGCTTGCGCCAGTTTCCTTCGGGATCGCGGCGCATGGCGATCATCTCGGCCCCGACTGAGATGGCGATTTCTTCGGGCGAAACGGCTCCGATTTCGAGGCCCATGGGCGCGTAGACCCTCTCGAACGACTCGGGCGGCAGGCCCTCCTTTTCGAGTTCCCTCACTACGGCGATTACTTTTCTCTTACTGCCGATCATCGAGATGTAACGGGCCGGAGTAGTGACGGCCCAGCGCAGAACGCGCATGTCGTCGCGATGGCCGCGGGTCACGATCACGATGAAGGTGGATTCGGTTACTCCGAGCTTCGGGTAGATGTCTTCGTACTCCTCGGCGTGCACTTCGGCGGCTTCCGGGAAGCGCTCACGGTTGGCGAAGGCTTCGCGGTTATCGACGACGGAGACGCGAAAGCCGGCGAGGTCGAGCACCTTCGCGAGGCTTTTCGAAATGTGGCCGCCACCGAAGATCAGGGCCGCGGGCTGAGGCGAGATGCATTCCACGAAGACGTCCAGCTGGCCTCCACAGATCAGGCCGTTATCATAAGCCGCGTCCTGTCCCAGGCTGAAGGACATGTGGCGAGGCTTGCTGGTGGCGATGACTTCGCGGGCGGCGTTCCAGACTTCGGCCTCGACGCACCCGCCGCCGATGGTACCGACCATGGAGCCGTCTTCTCGCACCAGAAGCTTGGCGCTTTCGAAACTGGGAATAGAGCCGCGGACCTGTACGATGGTGGCCAGGGCACACTTCTGGCCAAGATTGCGGAGGTGGATCAGCTCGTCAAAGACATCCATGAGCGATTCAATTATAACGGACGCCCAGCGCGTTACATTGGTGCTGTTGTGACTGTTTTTCACGAAAACGACGGGGAAATGGGGCCCGTGCGGGGGTTCCTGCACGAACCTGAGGCAGGAAACGGCAACGGGCTGGTACTGACTCACGGGGCGGGCGGGAACTGTAAGGCGGCGGTTCTGGTGGCCGTGGCGGAGTCGTTCGAGGCGGCTGGCTGGCATGTGCTCCGCTGCGATCTGGCGTTTCGGCAGAGGCGGCCGTTCGGGCCCCCATCGCCCGCGACCGCGGGGCAGGATCGCGACAGCTTACGGGCGGCGGTGGCGGCAATGCGGCGCATGGTGAAGGGGAAGCTGGTTCTGGGCGGTCAATCTTATGGCGGCCGGCAAGCGTCCATGCTGGTGGCGGAGGAGCCCGCGGTTGCGGAAAGCTTGCTTCTGCTGTCTTACCCGTTGCATGCGCCGGGCAAGCCGGGGCAGTTGCGGACGGCCCATTTCCCCGAACTGCGGACGCCGGCGTTGTTTGTACAGGGTACGAAGGATCCTTTCGGGACGATTGAAGAGGTCCGGACAGCGCTGGAGTTGATTCCGGCTCGCACGATGCTGATCGAGGTTTCGGGGGCGGGGCACGGCCTTGCGCGCGGGAAGTTCGATGCGGTCGAGGGGCTGCAACAATTATTGGGCACCTGAAAGCTTGTGGGATAATCTTACCAGGATCTTACGAATGGAAATTACCAGACTCTCGACGAAGGGCCAGATTGTCCTTCCGCAAGCAATACGGGATTCGCATGCATGGGCGCCCGGGACAGAGTTCGAGGTCGAGGAGACCAGCGAGGGCATCCTGCTTCGGCCCACAGCGAAGTTCCCCGAAACGAAAATCGAAATGGTTGCGGGTTTCCTGCGGTCCAAAGGTAAGCCACGAACGATCAAGGAAATGAACGCCGCGGTTGAACGCGAGGTAATGCGGCGCCATGATAGCGGTCGATACTAACGTTCTCGTCCGCTTGCTGACTGGTGACGATCGCCAACAGGCCGCGGCGTCAAGGTCTCTTGTCGAGACCGAATCCGTATGGATCGCGAAGACGGTATTGCTCGAAACAGAGTGGGTGCTGCGGAGAGTCTATGAACTCGACGAAGACGCGATTCGCGAGGCATTCACCAGGTTGCTGGGGTTGAGAAATGTACAGGTCGAGGATGAACCGGCAGTCGCATCGGCACTGGCTCTGACTACGCATGGGATTGAGTTCGCGGATGCTCTGCACCTCGCGAGCAGGCCGCGCGGGGCTTCGTTTGTATCCTTTGACCGATCTTTCGTCCGACGCGCAACGCGGGCGGGGGTCGGTTCTATCTTCGTCGTGCCGCCGAGACCGACTCCAGAGAATGAGGCTTGAAAAATGACCAGGTCGCGCCGCGCATTTGTCAGGGATCTTCCGCTTGGTCTGCTGGCCGCTGGTGCGGCCGCCGGCGAACAGGCCGATCAGTCGCCGCCCGGGGCTCCGCCCGCGTTCAATACATCAGCAGCGGTGGGGCCCTCGATTTCGCCAGCCACATTGGCTGAGGCCGAGAAGCTGGTGCAGGTTTCGCTGACAAAATCGCATCGCGCGATGGCTGCGGAGAGCTGGCGCACCTCCATGGCCGCGCTGTACGAGAGGCGGACGGGCCAGCATAAGGTGGCGATTGAGACGGAGATTGCGCCGTGGTCGCAATGGAGCGCGACGCCGCCTGGCGTGCGGCCCGGTCCGGCGCAGAACCAGTTTGTGCGGACGGTGATAGATGTGGGACCTTTGCCTTCACGCGACGAAGACATTGCTTACGCCACCGTGACGCAGCTTTCGCGGTGGGTCGAGAAGCGGCAGTTGACGTCAGAACGGCTCACGAATATCTATCTGGAGCGGCTGGGCCGGTTTGACGCGAAGCTGCGGTGTGTGATTACGCTGACGCGCGATCATGCGCTGACGCAGGCCAGACAGGCGGATCGCGAAATTGCCTCCGGCCACTATCGCGGACCCCTTCACGGGATCCCGTGGGGCGCGAAGGATCTGGTGGATACCGCCGGAATCCGGACCACTTATGGCGCGGAACCCTTTCGAAGCCGCGTGCCGAAGGAGGATGCGGCCGTTGTCAAACGGCTGACGCAGGCTGGCGCGGTACTGGTGGCGAAGCTCAGCCTGGGCGCGCTGGCGCTCAACGACATCTGGTTCGGCGGCCAGACAATGAATCCCTGGCTGCCGGAGGAAGGGTCGTCGGGTTCGAGCGCGGGGCCGGGCGCCGCGACTGCGGCCGGGCTGGTGGGGTTTTCGATCGGAAGCGAAACGGAAGGGAGCATCGTGAGCCCCAGCATGCGCTGCGGGGTTACGGGATTGCGGCCGACATACGGGCGCGTGCCGCGGTCGGGCGCGATGACGCTTTGCTGGTCGCTCGACAAGCTGGGGCCGATGGCGCGCGGAGTCGAGGATACGCTGCTTGTGATCGCGGCGCTTGCCGGGGCGGATGCGGGTGATCTTGCGAGCGTATCGCGGAATCTCGATTTCGATTCGCGGGCCGCGGTGCGAGGGTTGCGCGTGGGCTATTTCCCGGAGTGGATGAAGCATGAACCGGCGACTGGTGTCGACCGGGCCGCGCTGGAAACGGTTCGCAAACTCGGGATGGTTCCGGTTGAAGTCTCGCTCCCCGACTGGCCGTATGATTCGCTGAATGTCATTCTGTTCTCGGAGGCGGCTGCGTCGTTTGAAGAATTGACGCTCAGCGGGGCGGTGGATCAGTTGAAGGTTCAGGTACCCGATGCATGGCCGAATCTCTTTCGGCAAGCGCGCTTCTTGTCGGCGGTCGATTTCGTTCAGGCGGATCGGTTCCGGCGCAAGGTGGCGCGTGAGATGGCTCGGGTGTTCTCCGGGGTGGACGTGCTTCTGGTCCCGTCGCTGCGGGATGAGACGCTTACGATCGGGAATTTCACGGGACACCCGTCTCTGACGTTGCGCGCCGGGTTTGTCCAGGTGTCCGAGGCACGGAGCGATTGGGCGCCCGACCCAGCTCATCCGCTGCCGAGGTTTTCGCCTCCACGTCGCGTTCCGCATGGGGTGACGCTGATCGGGCGGCCGTTTGAAGAGGGCACGCTGGGGCGGGTCGGGATTGCGCTGGAACGGGAGTTCGGGGTGTCGAAGGAACGGCCGGTCGGGTTTTGAGTTTTGGGGGGGATTTAACCAAGCGGGAGCACTCTGGCGCGTGGCACCCCAGACCAGTCGAGGTTCATGATTGCACCTCGCACTAACTCCGATTGACACTCGATCAGCGCCATCAGCAAAGCCGGGCCGCGAACCTCGGGCACCAGCGGCTCACCCCGAAGAAGGACAACACTTGGTCCTGTATCCCTGGTTTGCGCAAGAATCTGAGGAAAATCAAGGTCGTTTGTAAGAACGATGTATCTGTGCTCTCGGGCGTAAGCGCTGCCTCATAACCCGCATCGGTCAAATGCTGAACCCACCGTATGGTCAGGTTCATGTCAACCAAAAATCGCATTAACTCGCGAGAGGAAATTCCCGACCCTGCGCCAGGCCCGCGGCATACGCCAGCGCTTCACGAATGTCCTGTTCTTCGAGATAAGGAAAATCGGCCAGCAGATCTTCGACAGATCTCCCAGCCGCCAGAGCCTCAACAATCATTCCGACGGTTACACGCATTCCCCGAATGCAGGGTTTGCCGCCCATCACCTCGGGGTTCGTAGAAATCCGCTGCAGCTGTTGCATTTGGCCTCAGAATATCATCCTGGCTAAAAATGGGAAGTCAATGCGCGAGGTTTGCGGCCCGTTCGGCCGCCGCTGGCCAGGTCTATGTTGAAACTTTCTTGTGCAGCTCCGACACAACATAAGTTAGCCCGCAATAAGCTGCGGGCAGCTGTTCCATGGTATACACTGCAGAGAATCCGACGATGCCTTCCCGATTTGAAAAGCATGTCTTTATCAGCTATTCTCATCTGGATAACGATACCGACACGCCCGGGAAGGACGGTTGGGTCAGTCATCTCGAGAAGACCCTCTACGGGCAACTCTCGACCCGGCTCGGAGAAAAAGCGAGGATCTGGCGAGATCCCACGCTCAGGGGTAACGAAGATTTCTCCGAGGAGATCGTCGGACAATTCTCCAAAGCGGCATTGCTCGTTTCGGTTATCAGTCCGGGATATCTGAACTCCAAATGGTGCAGGAGAGAACTCGCCGAGTTCTGCGCCGCGGCGGAGAACACAATCGGGCTCAAAATCGGCAACAAGTATCGCGTTCTGAAGATCGTGAAGTTGCCTGTGGAGCGGGAAAAGCAGGATACGCTTCACCCGATGATGAGCCATATGTTGGGTTACGAGTTCTACACGGGAGGAAAAGAAGACACTGCGATCGAACTTGACCCCGATTATGCGGAAAATGCCCAGCTGTATCGAACAAAGGTTGCGATGCTGGCGCAGGACATCGCTGTGCTGCTCAAGCAACTCACTGCCGACGACGAGGGTTCGACACAAATCCAAACGGCCACGCCGTGCAAGGCGTCCGTTTACCTTGCCGATTGCGCTTACGACCGCAGGAACGATCGCAACTTTCTGGCCGCAGAATTAAAGGCGCGCGGCTACAAGGTGCTGCCTGAGAATTCACAAATCAGCGACCGCGCCGAATATACAGCCGAGGCTTCGCGGTTACTCGGCGAGTCCAGGTTAGCGATTCATCTGATCGGAAATGGCTACGGGACCGTGCCGGATGGCCCGGGCGAGCAGAAATCCGTGGTGGTGCTGCAGAACGAGCTGGCCATCGAGCGCAGCCGGACTGCCGGGCTTCCGAGAATCATCTGGCTTCCGGACAGCACCGAACCCGATAACTCCGTGCAGCAGAATTTCATCAAGTCGTTGCTGGAAGACGCCAACGCCCAGTTCGGCGCGGACCTGATCCGGGGAAGCTTCGAGGCCTTGAAGGAAACCGTGATCGCCACATTACGGAAGCTGGAAGAGCCGAAGCCGGAAAAGACGCCGGAGCAGACCGCCGCGGGACCAAAGCTGATCTACGTGGTATGCGACGCAAAGGACCGGGAAAGCACCATTCCGGTGCGGAAGTTTCTCAAGTCCAGGGGCTTTGAAGCCCGCATCCCGGTATTCCAGGGCGAAGCGACCGCTGTGCGCGAGGCGAACGAGCAGGCGTTGCGCGATTGCCATGCGGTGATGATTTTTTACGGCGCGGGCGAGGAGACCTGGAAGCGGGCAGTCGACTGCGAACTCGTCAAGCTCCCCGGATATCAGCCGGGCAAGCCGCGGCCAGTGGTTTGGACGTACCTTTCCGGGCCGGATTCGCCCGACAAACGGGAGTTGCTGGAACTCGAGCCGGACGTGATCGACGGTTTGCAGGGATTTTCGGAGGCCGCCATGGAGCCTCTGCTGGCGAAACTCGGGCGTCTTCCATGAGTCCGGCGACTGCCTCGACTGTGATGAACGCGTTTCCCGGCCTGCGGCCGTTCCGGGAAGACGAGGTGCACCTTTTCTTTGGACGCGAGCGGCAGACCGATCGCATGCTCGACAAGCTGCGGCCCAGCCGTTTTCTTGCGATCGTGGGCACGTCGGGCAGCGGCAAATCGTCCCTGGTGAACTGTGGTCTGCGCCCGGCGCTCTACCGGGGGCTGATGGCGGAAACAGGCACGGCGTGGCGATTTGCGCAGTGCCGTCCCGCCAACAAACCGATCTGGGCCCTCGCGCAGGCGCTCGCTGTGCCCGGCGTCCTGTTCAGCCCAAAACCCGGGGAGGACGCCGACGAACTGCAGCTCGATCAGATCATCGACGCCACGCTCCGCATCTCCGCGCTTGGGCTCGTGGATATTTACCAGCAGGCGTATCCGGCCGGGGATGTGAATCTTCTGGTGGTCATCGATCAGTTCGAGGAATTGTTCCGCTATCGCAAACTCACCGGCGGCAGCGAGCCCGACCGGTACGGTCTCAGCGAGGAATCGATCGCGTTTGTAAAGCTTCTGCTTGAAGCGAGCGCCCAGCGCGAATACCCGATCTATGTCGCGATCACGATGCGGTCGGATTTTCTGGGAGATTGCGCTCAAATCGAAGGGCTGCCCGAGGCGATCAACGAAGGCCAGTATCTGGTGCCGCGCATGAGCCGGGCGGAACGCCGCACGGCGATTGAAGGCCCGGTCGCGGTTGCGGGCAAGAGAATCAGCCCGGTGCTTCTTACGCGGCTTGTCAACGACGTCGGTGATAACCCCGATCAACTGTCGATCCTGCAGCACGCGCTGAATCGCACTGCCGCGCGCGCCGCTCGGGACGTCGAGGCCGGCGGTGAGTTGCTGCCCAGTCATTATGACGACATCGGTTCGATGGCGCACGCGCTCGACCGGCATGCGGAAAAGGCCTGGAACGAACTCACCACACGGCGTCAGCGTGAAATCTGCGAGAAGGTATTTCGGGCTCTGACTGACACCAGCACGGATCCCAGAGGAGTTCGCCGGCCCGCCCGCCTCGCTTCGCTTTGCGCTCTGGCCGATGCGACTCAGGATGAGGTGATCGAGGTTCTCGCTCCGTTTCGCAAAGCCAGCCGGTCATTCCTCCTGCCGCCGCTGCCGCAACCTCCCGCGACTGACGATCTGTCTGCCGATACCGTGGTCGATATATCCCACGAGAGCCTGATGCGCGTGTGGGAGAGATTGAAGGGTTGGGCGGAGAAGGAGGCTCGCGCCGCCCGCCTCTACCGCAGGACTTCGGAGACAGCGCTGTTGTACAGCGAAGGTAAGGCTGGATTGATCCGCGAACGGGAACTTGAAGCGCTGCTCAGCTTCTGGAAGCGCGAACAACCGAATGCGGCATGGGCCGCTCAGTATGCGGGAGATTGGAAGTCCGTGGAGTTGTTTGTGGAAGTGAGCAAGAAGGCTTGCTACCGCGAACTGGCGGAAGCGGAACTTGAGAGGAGATGGCGGAGTGTGTGGCGCCCGCTTGCGATCGGCGCGGTTGTGGCAATCAGTCTCTGTTCTCTTTATTTCGCGCTGCCGACACTGCGCGATCTCGCAGAGGCGGTGTCCACAGGTTCGTGGACCAACGGAGCCTCGAAGCTCGTCGTTCTGGCGTTCTATGTTACCCCGGCGGTAGCCGCGTCGATCGGAGTAATGTGGACCGGCAGATTTGTGTTCCGGAAAGTCGCGTTCGGCGGCGTTTTGGACTACGTTTCGGCTTGCGCCGAGCAAAAGGCCGCGGGTACGACCGTGGCGGAGACGGAGAAGGCTGTCCCGGAGGCGCCACGGGTCTACGCCGTCTGGTGGCGGCGGCTGCTGAGCTGGGTTGTCGATTTCGTTGTGTTCATCGTTATGACCGTCGCGGCGATCAGTGCTGTCTTTCTTCGAAGTCTCTTCTGTCCGGCGATATGCTCTTTTTTGCTATCTTCGGGCTCCCGTTACTGGCCGACTGGCTTTACGAGGCACTCATGACCAGTTCACGCCGGCAGGCCACTCTCGGCATGCTTCTGCTGGGAATAGTGGCAACGGATATGGGCGGGAAACGGATGCATTTTATACGTGCTTCGGTATGGCACTTCGCGAAGGCCCTCTGCTGGTTAACTTTCTTCATCGGCTTCGCCGTGCAATTCTTTACACCGAAGAAGCAGGGCTTACACGATCTGATCGCCCGGGTTGTGGTTGCGCCAGGCAGCGGGACTTCATAAGCGGGAGACACACCTGGAATACGATAAAGCCCTCGAAGTTCCGTGGCATGCCTGGCGCACGTGGGCAGGAACGGCGCGATTTCTCAAGAGCGACCTGCACCGCTGGACGCAACGCACGTTGTGGCTCGCCATCGCAGGGGGTGTTCTGGCCGCCGTCGGCCAGGAGTTTGGCGCACTAAACGCCTTCACCAGTTGGCCGCTCGCCACCAAAGGAGTTGCCGTTCTGGCCGCTTTCGCGGTTGCGCTTTCGGCATACTTCGGCAAGGAGGCGTTATCGGGGAACAAGACCGCCGATTGGGTGAAAGCGCGCTCGGCCGCCGAATCGCTGAAATCGCTGGTGTACTTGTATCGCGCGGGAGCGCCGCCTTTCGACTCGGCGGACCGCGAGAAAGTGCTGTTCGCCCGGGTGGCTGAGATCCAGGAGCGCGTGGCTGCCGTTCAGACCCGCTCGGCGCCGCCGGAAACCAAAGAGCCTGATTTGTCTCCACTGACCGTTGACGATTACATCGCGAAGCGTGTCGACGATCAGATTGGCTATTACGATCTGCGCGCCTCCGAATATCAGACCAAAAACGACCAGATCCGTAACGCGGTCTTCTGGCTGGGTGCGGCAAGCGTGCTGCTCGGATTAGTCGCCGCCGCGGGATTCGTACCGGCGCTGGTAGGCCTGATTGCCACTTTAACGGCTTCGTTGTCGGCGCAAGCGCAGAATCAGCAATACCTGGCGTTGATTGTGGTTTACCAGGCGACCTCGCGGCGTCTGCTTGCTCTGAAGGGTGAGTGGATCGCCAGTCGCAAGAGCGATTCCGACACGACCGAACGAAATGGATTTATTCGCAGCTGCGAAGATGCGATGGCGCTGGAGAACGGCGCATGGGCGGGAGAGTGGTCGAACAAGCCGAAGGCCGCTCCGAAGGAGTGATCGGGCAGCCGATGATGGAGACATCTCTAACTCTGCAAAACTACCGGAGAAACGCTATTACTATTTCGAGCTCTGAGTCCTTCGGCGAACTCGGCCAAGCCGTTGGTTGTTCTTTAACCACAGCTGATAACGTTTTGCCGTTTCCCGTATCCGGTCCGAAGAGCTCGAGAGTTTCGTCGAATCAAGGATGCCTTCTCCAACCTCGCGCGCTTCAGCCGATTCGAGCTCACCGAGAATCGCTAGTCGTTTGTCAATCGGAAGACCATGGAACTGGACCAGGCGGCTCAACACCGCTGCATCGTGGGGCGTTAACTCAACCATAGTCGCCATATATTAAGTTTACCCATTCGTACGGACTTTTGATCGGATCGGATGGACACCCGACAGTACAGGGTACGCGGCGTTATTGTCGTCGCCCCTGCCGTCGGCTGTGAATTCTTCCTTGTAGCGGATCGATAAAGAGACGGCGACGGCATCACAACCCTCGGGCAATTCAATCTCACTGGCAGTTCCAAACCTGTCTTTCCAGATTGCAACGACACGCGACCTGTTCGCTTCACCTGCCGGCCGGCTGATATGTGCCATGCCTTTGCTGGTGAGCGACAGGACAGAGCAGCCGGGATCGTGCGCGAGAACAGTCGCGTACCGGGCCGCCCAGCGCTGTTTCGTTTGGGGCCCGTCCATCAACAACGCCACCACAAGGTTGGGGCCTACCGACCGCACCAGACTCGCTACTGGATCCGGCCTTGCCAAATCCTCGCATATCAGAACAGTAAGGACCAGGTCGGCGCTGATCGCAATAAACCTGAGCCGCCGATCCGTACACTCTGCGTATTCCCACCAATCGGTCGAGGGAGATAAAACGCCGCCCAAGCCGTACTGGATGATTTGCGATTCATCGAGCTTCCAGGGATGATGCTTTTTCTGTATCACTTCCTCAAGCGGGGGAAACGACAGCCTTACCTCATTGGTCCCACGGGTTTTGCCGTCTGCCCCACGTCCGACGCCCGCAACCAGAAAACAATCCAAAGGCAAGTCTCCGCGAATTGTGCGGAATTGTTCGATTGTTAGAGCGGTTTCCGGGAAAACCAGTCCGTCCACTCTCCCAAGCTTACGTGTGGCTTCAGTGTATAGAAACTTGATTGTACTTGCGACATCCGTGTCTGATTCGACGTCATATGTAAAGAACCCGAACTCCTCTGGCAATAGCGGCTCAGCCGAATCCGTAACATCTCGAAATTGCTTCACGAGGACCTCGAATGGCCACGGAACTAACAGCAAGTTGAAAGATTCCTTTTGAATGAAAGGTGAGGACAGCCATTCAGGTGTAACTTCACCGGAGTCGACAAGCGATAGATACAAAGATAATGAGCGGTCAGTCAGGCCTGACTGCGGAGTATGCATCCGCGGTAGCACTCTCAGGCGGGCCGGGTCAATTTCGCGACATGCCGTGCCGAACAGATTAAGGTACTGCTCCGCAGTGCTGAGAAACACATCCCCCGCGGCAATATCCTCTTCGTTGAGGGGAGAGCCAACGCTTTCCGATGCCTCATCGGCAGCGGCGACGATTCTGATGAGCGCTTCGCAAATTGGATTTTGTGACATTAGTTCATCGAGCGGAAGGTCGAATGCTTTGCATAGAACGTCCCACGCTCCGCTCAGGTGAGTAAAATTCACTCCCGCATTACAGGATTGCCTCCACATTTCGCCGAGCTTGCGTGTCTCAGTGACCCATCCATCAAGTGCATCCGTCGAGCGCAGCCCGCGCGGCCAATCCGAAAGAAGCGGCATCTATGCGCCGGTGCGTTTTAGAACGGACAAGCACAGAGCAAAGGAATCGGGAGGCCAGTTCGGAAAGCTCTTGTCGGAACTTAGCCGGGGCAGAATCCCGGCAAGAAACTCGCCGAGGGTGTATTCGTTTGGCATCGCCGAGTTTCGATTGTCTCACCCTGGGGAACGCCTGAGGAAATAGATCTTATTGCGTGGCCTGCCACAGCGACTGGTCGTCTTGCCCTTAGGCACGTCCTCCGTATCGTCTGCGACGGGTCACTCGCAATCAGGAAATTGGACTCGCCAGCGCGGAGCTTCGATGTCCAGGCCCGCATCTGGGGAGTAGGCTGCATTATCGGCCTCCACGAACTGGCCAACCGCATTCCTCACCATCTCACTACCGATTAAGAGGTGCTTTCACGGCCGCTCGCTGCCCTGAAGGCGGAACATCACGCGCAGGCCGCTGCGCCAGTCGGCGGCCAGGCCGATTCGCGTGACTTCGATTTGCGGCGAGAGGGCGCTTAACAGAGTTTCCGTTGTCGAGTGGAATTCGAGGGCCGGCGCGACCAGCAGGATGCGCGGCGGTTCACGACTCACGACGTGGCCCGGCGAAATAGCCGAGTTGCTCGAAATCCCCCGCTTCAAGGTGCTTGCGTACGCGCAGCCAGTAATCAAGCGCCTGGAACGGGAGTTGCAGATCGGCCGTCGCCTTGAGTTCGATGACGACCAGCCGGCCCGTGTAATCGATACCCAGCAGATCGATCACGCCGCGTTCGGCGGCGCTGAATATCGGAACCTGTCCGTAGATCGGCAGCGGCCGCAACGACGCGTCGATCGTCTCAGGGTGTGCATCGGACCTGCGATTCGAGCCACCCTTCGGGATTCAGCGTGTAAAACGGGTGCAGGCGATCTTCGGAGCTCGGCATCGCGAAGGCGCAGGATCTCCCTTGCCATGGCGAGCGCTGTGTCCAGAGTCGATCGCCTGCGCCGTCCGATTCCGCAACTGATTTTATTTCCCGAAGCTCGCGCGAACTCCAGGCCGCGCACCTGGAGGCTGACGGAACCATCCGACTGTTCGACCCGGTCGACGTCCGGAATATGCACATCCAATACGCCCGCGTTCGGAGAGGTGGGCCGATGGCAGGGCGGCAACGTCGACTCGATATTGCCGGCGTCGGCGAAGTCGATCACTCCCGTACGGTCTTTTTCGTCGAACGCGATTAACTGGCACGCGATCTTTCCGCGATCGATGCAGCTTGCGCGAAATGCGACCTCGCGCTCGCGGCCACCCGGCACGAAGAACAAGAGGCGACTGACCGTGAGTCCGGGCTCGCGCCGCCGTAGATAGGCGAGCCAGATCAAACCGAAAGCGACGATTCCCGCGCATCCCGACGTGTCGGGCGGGGCCGCTATCACGGCGATCCCTTTCGAACCGAGTTTCAGAAAGGACCGAGTGTACGAAGCCGAGAGGCTCTCTTCGAGGTTGGCCTCCGACTTGACCTCCTCGATCCGCCACTCGGGGAATTCCCGGGAAAGCATGAGATAAAAGCGCTCCCGGAAGGCGTGGCGCAAGGTCCGCCGCTCCAGATCACGACCCAGCGGCGCGGCCAGATCGGCAATCTGCAGTTCCGCCTGGGCTTTGGGGAAACGTTCGGCGATCAGGCAGAGCATGTCGCGGCGCTGTTCCTTCAAGCCGACAATCTTTCGCACCAGGTTGCGTCGCTGGTCCCAGGCCTGCAACACGAGCCGTCCGTTCCACGCGGACGCGCTCCACTGGCCGGGGACCAGCGCGAGCGGTTCTTCGCCGGGATCGAGCAGCGCCGGCTGCACCGCCCCGGCGATGAAGCGGTCGAGAACCTCGTGCAGGTTTATCTCTTGCAGGTTCAGCACGCGCTCCGAGGTTAGCAGCGCGCGAGCCCGCACCACGAGTTAGCCTTCGAGGCGCAGGTTATAGTCGATGGTTATAGTCGATAAATATGACAGGGAATGGCAGGATCGCGCTGGTGACCGGAGCAGGCAGCGGAATCGGACGGGCCGCGAGCCTGGCGTTGCAGGCAGCGGGATACTCGGTGGTCCTGGCGGGACGGCGCGCGGCGGAACTGGAACGGACCGCGCAGTCCGCGGCGCCGGATGGAGGCAAGATGCTGGTCGTTCCCACCGATGTGAGCCGGCCTGATTCGGTAAAGGATTTGTTTGCGAAAGTGGGCGAGTCGTTCGGCCGGCTGGACGTTCTGTTCAACAACGCCGGATCGGGAGGGCGCGCAGTCCCGTTTGAGGATCTGACGCCGGAGCAGTGGCACGCCGTAGTCGAGGTCAACCTGACCGGGACGTTTCTGTGCGCGCAGGCGCGCCATGCGGCTGATGAAAGCGCAGCAGCCGCGCGGCGGCCGGATTATCAACAACGGCTCGATCTCCGCCCACGCGCCACGTCCGAACTCGGCGCCTTACACGGCCAGCAAACACGCGATCACCGGCCTGACGAAGAGCATCTCGCTCGACGGACGCAAGTACGACATCGCCTGCGGCCAGATCGATATCGGCAATGCCGCGACGGAGATGACGGCGCGAATGAGCGAAGGCGTCATGCAGGCGAACGGCACGAAGATGCCGGAACCGACGTTTGATGTGCAGCACGTAGCCGATGCGGTGCTGTATATGGCGAATTTGCCGCTCGATGCGAATGTCCAGTTCATGACCGTGATGGCAACCACGATGCCCTTCGTTGGCCGTGGTGAACGGTAATAAAGGTATAGGCTGGCAGTATGAAGCTTCTCGATACTGGTTTTCGCTTGTCTCGCCCTGTGCGCGCAGACGCCTCCGGCGGAGGGCCCTCCGGTCAAGCTGAATCTCGAGAATCAGCCGAGCTTCGGGCCGGCCAATGCGCCGGTGACCGTAGTCGAGTTCGGAGATTTCGAGTGCCCTTCCTGCAGAGCCGAGTGGCCCGTTATGCGACAACTGCTGCCCGATCTCTTCCCGAACAAACTCAGGATCGTGTTCAAGGATTACCCGCTCGAATCCATCCATCCGTGGGCGCGCGCGGCGTCCATCGCGGGCCGATGCGTTTTCCGGCAAAATCCCCAGGCCTTCTGGAAGTTCTACGACTGGGACTACAACAATCAGGACGACCTGAATGGCGAGAATCTGAAGTCGAAGGTGCTCGGGTGGGCGGCAAGCAACGGACTTAACTCAACGCAACTGGAGATGTGCATCGACACGAAAGCGACCGATGCCGAAGTCCAGGCGAATATTAACGAAGGCAAGGCGGCCGGAGTGCGCGGAACACCCACGCTTTTCGTCAACGGGAAGAAGTCCGCCACGGTGCAGCCCGCTGGGCTCCAGGAGATGATTCAGAAGGAACTCGACGCGCATCAAAAGTGAAACACCTTCTTGCGGGATTGAGCCTCGCCGTTCTCACGGCTTCCGCACAGACCGTGGTGGAACGTCCCCGCTTCGAAGCCGCCGCGGTTCAACGCAGCGCGACGGCGACGAATCCGGAAACGGTCACATCCGGCGGCGTTCTGCGTGGCGAGCGCTATCAACTGAGCAAAGCCACCATGCTCGACCTGATACGAATCGCCTGGAATGTCGATCCCAAAATAGTGTTTGGCGGCCCGGACTGGCTCGAATTCGACAGGTTCGATATCGCAGCGAAATCGCGCGCGGGAACTCCTCTTCCCACGCTTCGGCTGATGCTTCAGTCTCTGCTGGCCGAGCGATTCGGCCTTGTACTCCATCACGACACGCGCCCCATGCCCTCCTTCGCGCTCACACAGGGCAGGAGCAAACCAAAGCTTCAGGAGTCGGACGGGCTGGGCGGCAGCGGGTGCAGTTACGTCCCACAGCCGACGGGGTCGATTTTTAGCGCCTATTCCTGCCGCAATGTGACTATGGCGATGTTTGCCCAGCAACTCCATTCGCTGGCGGGAGACTACCTCGTTGAGCCGGTAATCGACCAGACTCAACTGGAGGGCTCGTGGGACTCTGGACCTCAGGTGGAACGCCCGGGCCAGACGTTTGCCGCCAGGCGCCGAACGAATCACGATTTTCGATGCGGTCGAGAAGGACCTTGGGCTCTCTCTCAGGCTCACGGATTCTCCGCAGCCGGTTCTGGTTGTGGACCGTGTGAACGAGCAACCGGCTCCTGATCCGCCCGGAACCGCACAGAAACTTCCAAAACCCGAGGTCGAGTTCGAAGTCGCAGACCTGAAGCCGAGCCGCCCCGACGAAAGTCCGGTCCTGCGGCAAATGCCTGGGCGGCGGTCTGGAGGCTCGAGCGTACAGACTGGAGGGCCTTATGGCCGCCGCCTGGGATACCGACGAAGGTGATCCGGAGCGATTTTCGGGACTGCCCCAATGGGCGCAATCCGCAAAATTCGACATCAATGCGAAACCGCCCGCCAATGCAAACGGACTGCCCGTTCTCGGCGCGGGCTATATCGATGACGAGGGCCGGATGATGCTAAGGAATCTGCTGATCGAACGGTTCCAGATCAAATGGCACTACGAAAACCAACTGGTAACGGCCTGGTCGCTGGTCGCTGTCAGGCCGAAGCTCGCCAGGGCTGACACCGCGAAACGGGCGAACTGTCGCAGAGTCCAGAAAGACGATCCGCGCGATACCGATCCCATACTCACGTTCTCGCTTGTTTGCCAGAATGCGACCACGGCCCAGTTTGCTTCGCGGCTCCAGCCGCTCGATCCGTCTGATTTCTCTTACCCGGTGGAGGACGCCACCGGTTTGAAAGGCTCCTGGGATTTCCGGCTCAATTTCACTCCTGGCGGGGTATTGAGAAGCATGACGCGGGAAGCAGGCGATGATCGCGCCTCTGAACCCACCGGCGGGATTTCGATTCAGGATGCCATCGTGAGACAACTTGGCCTGAAACTCGAACAGAGGAAACGCATGCTGCCGGTTATCGTTATCGATCACATTGAAGAGAAGCCCACCGGAAATTAAACCGCAGACGATGCCAGACAGCCGGCGTCATAGCGATGCGAGATAATTTTCATCATATGCGCAGTTCGGCGTGGCTTGTCCTCGCTTATGTACCGTTCGCTCTCGCTCCTTCAGCAGTCTTCGCTCAGAAAAAGCCCTTCGATACCGCGGC
The DNA here is from genome assembly GCA_963831795.1 of Terriglobia bacterium. Lineage (GTDB taxonomy): Bacteria > Acidobacteriota > Terriglobia > Bryobacterales > Bryobacteraceae > BOG-234. The sequence goes on from CAWHSB010000016.1 coordinate 311,417, forward strand.
GTTGTTGAAGATCCAGCGAATTGCCGATCCGCAACTTTCGCCGGACGGCAAGACGGTGGCATTCGAGGTCACAGTTCCCGACGTCGAACAGAACAAGAGCGTACACAGCGTGTGGAGCGTCCCGATGGAGGGCGGACCGCCGCTGAAACTTGCGGATCTGGCGGAAAGGCCCCGCTGGTCGCCCGACGGCAAGCTGATTTATTACGTCTCGACCTCCGGTGATTCGTCGCAGATCTGGAGCATGAATCGCCGACGGGTCCGGGCGTGCGCAGGTGACGCGCCTTTCGACCGAAGCGGACGGCGAAATTGTTTCCCCGGACGGCAAGTACCTGGTGGTTACCAGCAGGGTCTTTCCGGACATGCGGCGCCGATCGATGCCTGCAACAGCAAGCGCCTCGAAGCCGAGAAACAAAGCAAGGTCAAAGCGCGCCTGATCACGGGACTTCTGTATCGTCACTGGACCACATGGGAAGGAAACACGCGCAGCCACATTCTTTCGATCTCGCTCGCGGACGGCAAGGTTGTGGACCTCTCGCCCGGGACGCGCGAAGTACCTCCCTTTTCGCTCGGCGGGCCCGACGATTACGCGATTTCGCCCGACAGCACAGGAAGTCTGCTTCTCGATGAATACGGACGAAGTGCCCGCCGCGGGAACGAATAACGACCTCTTCGTCGTTCCGATCGCAGGGCGGGATGTCGCACAAGATCACGTCGAATCCCGGCGCCGACAATTCGCCTCTCTATTCGCCGGACGGTAAGTATCTCGGCGTATCGCTCCCAGGCGCGCGGCGGATTCGAAAGCGACCGCTGGCGGCTCGTGGTGCTCGAACGCGCCGAGCGGAAAGCTGACGATACCGACCGATGCGATCGACCGGTCCGTCAACAGCTTCATCTGGTCGCCCGATTCGCAAGCGGCTGTTCTTCACGGTGGAAGACCGCGGCCATCAGGCCATTCAGTTCGTGGCGGTCGAGGGCGGCGGCGCGCGTATCGCCGTCACCGGCAACAACACGCTCGACGACATGCAGTTCTCGGCCGACGGCAAGACGATCATCTTCACGCGGCAGAGCGGCAGCAGCCCGGTCGAGATCTGCAAGGCCATTTCGACCGGCGGCGCGGCGGTGGCATTGACGCATCTCAACGACGATCTGCTGAGCCAGTATCAACTGACGCCGTTCGAGGACTTCTGGGTCGCGAGCAAGGATAACGTCCAGATCCAGAGTTTCGTGGTGAAGCCGCCGAACTTCGATCCGGCGGTTAAGTATCCGGTGCTGCTGCTGATTCACGGCGGTCCCGAGGGCGAGTGGGACGAAAGCTGGACCTACCGCTGGAACGCACAGGTGTTCGCCGGCGCGGGTTACGTGGTGGTGATGCCGAATCCGCGGGGATCTTTCGGTTACGGGCAGAAGTTCACCGACGACATCAATCAGGACTGGGGCGGCAAACCCTTCGACGACATCATGGCCGTCACCGATTACGTGGAGAAGCTTCCTTACGTCGATTCGGACCGCATGGCAGCCGCCGGAGGGTCTTACGGCGGGTACATGATCAACTGGATGCTCGGCCATACGACGCGCTTCAAGTGCTTTGTGTCCCATGCCGGCGTTTACGATCTTGCGCGAGGAAGCGGAAAGCACGGAAGAACTGTGGTTCCCGATCTGGGAGTTCGGCGGAATGCCCTGGGATAACCCGGAAATCTACGACAAATGGTCTCCCAGCCATTACGCGAAGGAGTTCCAGACGCCGACGCTCGTGATCCACGGCGAACTGGACTTCCGCATTCCGTACACTCAGGGACTGGAACTCTACACAACCCTGCAGATGCGCAAAGTGCCTTCCGAACTGCTGATCTTCCCCGACGAGGGCCACTGGGTGCTCAAGCCGCAGAACAGCGAACTCTGGTACAAGACGTTTCTCGACTGGGTCGGCAACTGGACAAAAAAGTGAAAAGGATCATCATTATTGTCGTCGCGGCGGTGGTTATTGCTGCCGCTTTTGGCTTTGTTTTTTCTTTCAGGCGCGACAAAGATCACCGTCGATCCGCCCGTCCAGGTCATCGGATTCGAGACGCCCGTGCACATTCGCGTGGAGAACCCGCACGGGGTCCGTTCCGTTTCCGTGACCGTGGAACAGGATGGCAAGCCGTACACGGTGACATCGGCCGAATCCCCGGCCCGGCGGGTCTTCTTTGCCCGTAACACGCCTCCCAAAGATGTGACGATCAACGCGGGCAAGAAATCGGCGCCCGTGCTGCACGATGGCAAAGCCACCGTTATTGTGACGGCTGTGTCGAACGACTTCCGCGGAAAAACCGATTCGAAATCGATGGATGTAAACGTCATCCTCGAAGCGCCGCGCGTGGTGGCGGATGGCGTCCAGCATTACATCAATCAGGGCGGCTCGGAGATGGCGGTTTTTACTCCTTCCGGCTCCTGGACTCAGGCCGGGGTTAAAGTGGGCAACGACTATACGTTCCGCAGTTTCCCGCTCCCGAATCATCCGGGCCAGTACTTCAGCCTGTTCGCATTTTCCTGGGATTTGCCGGTGACTACTCCGGTCTATGTTTTCGCGAGCAATCCCTCCGGGGCGGAGGCGAAGACCACCTTCTGGTACAAGGTCTTCCCGAAAAAATTCCGGGCCAGCACCATCAAGCTGGAATCGATGAATATTGACCGGATCGTGAATCAGATCGATACAGAGCACAAAATTCAGGGCGATTTAGTGCAGCGTTTCGTGTATATCAACCGCGAAATGCGCAAAGTAAACAACAAGACTCTTGCGGATTTAAGCCTGCAGACCGAGCCGAAGTTCCTCTGGACGGGGGCGTTCCTGCCGATGGTCGATTCTACCGTCGAATCGCGCTTCGCCGACGACCGCACTTACACCTGGCAGGGCAAGAAAGTCGACGAAGAGACGCATCTCGGGTTCGATCTGGCCAAGGTGGCGCACTCGCCGATACCGGCATCGAACGATGGCAAGGTCATCTGGGCGAAGGATCTGGGCATCTACGGGAATTGCGTCGTCATCGACCACGGTTACGGGCTCCAGAGCATTTACGGCCATTTAAGCGAGTTTCTGGTCAAACCAGGCGACGTGGTGAAGAAAGGCCAGATCATCGGCAAGACCGGCTCCACCGGACTCGCGGGCGGCGACCATCTGCATTTCAGCATGCTGCTGGATGGCGTCGAAATCAATCCGGTCGAGTGGTGGGATCCGCACTGGGTTAAAGACCGCATTCTGAGCAAGATGGGCGCGGACCTTGCGTCAGCCCGCGCGACGCCCGCGCCTGAAAAGCACGCCGTGGCAGCCCGGCATCCGCGAAAACATCACCGCTAGATTCCCGCTCGATGCGAGCGCCGGCTTTCCTGATTCTTACTCGGGATAATCCGGCACTATTACCCGTTTAATGCTGTACCGTTACCGCGGCCCTTGTACGGAGTCGGCTTCACTCAATAGCATAAGAATTAGATGAAAGCGAGTCGATTTTTAGCAGTAATTCTGTTATTCCTGTACGCCGCAACGAGCCGGGCAAGCGAATTGAGCCTCGGCGCAGCGAGCAATTTTAACGTTTTTACGTTCAGCGATTTCCTGGGATCGGGCACCGACGCGCAGGGGAGAATGGCCGTTGGCGGCAATTTCGCTCCGGCTTCGAACGGAAGTTTCACCATCGCGTCCGGCCTTAACGACGGCGCTGGAATCTACGATCTGGTGGTTGGGGGAAATTACACGAACCTTAACGCCGGGATGAACAGCGGAGACGCATACGTCGGTGGAAATATGACCTGGACGGACCCGACGATCGGACACAATGCCTGGGTCGCGGGAAGTTTCACCAACAGCAGCGGCGGTGGGTCCGTGGGGGGAACCATTTACTATGGCGGTTCGTTCTCGTCCGGAGATTCGCTGAACCATTCGAAAGTATCTCCCGGTTCCATTACCTCGCCCATCAATTTCGCGGACGCACAGAGCAGTCTCGATTCGCTGTCAGCCACGCTGGCATCCGAGACCGCGAATGGGACGGTCGCTCACGCCTATTCGACTTACACTCTGACCGGCACGGACGCGAACCTGAATATCTTCGATCTGACGAACTCGACTTACTCGGCCGCAACCATCAACATCAGCGCCCCCGCGGGCTCGACGGTGGTGATTAATGTGCCCGGGAGCGCTGCATCGTTCACCTACGGAAGCATCAATCTCAGTGGTGTCTCTGCGAACAACGTGATCTGGAATTTCAATAATGCGACTTCACTTGCGCTGAACGGGATCGGCTTCAACGGAACCATCCTGGCGCCCGGCGCGGCTTTCAGCGGCACTTATGGCGATATCGACGGACAGTTAATTGCCAATACCGTCACCGGGACAACCGAGTTCCACGACTATCTTTTCAGCGGCAATCTCGGAAGCGTCAACAACCCCCGGAACGATCCGAGTGCAGCGCCGGAACCCGGAACCTGGGTTTTGCTGGCGATCGGCGCGCTTCTGTTTACCATCCGGTTCTGGACGCCGCGCAAAGCCGATATGGTTCCGGCCCAAGCCTGACGGGCGCAAGACGCTTCCCGCTTGTTGATCCCCAGGCCGGTAGTGTATGCTGCCTCGGTAATGTCTCTCCTGGCGATTTGTCAGTGGCTGGAGCACTCGTCCCTCGGGATGGGGATACGCTCTTCGGACTGGCTCTTCTATTTCATCGAATCCCTGCATGTTTTCGGCATAATTCTCATGGTCGGCACGGTTACCATGATTGATTTGCGCCTTCTCGGAGTCGGTCTTATGCGCCGGCAACCCTTTTCCGAAGTGGCTGCTGAATTCCTGCCCTGGACATGGGTCGGCTTCGGCATCCTGTTCGCGACGGGATCGCTTCTCCTGATCTCCGAGGCGGCGACGAAGTTGTATGTCAGCCCCTCATTCTGGATAAAGATGTCTCTGATTTTCCTCGCGGGGGTCAATACCGTCGTCTTTCACCTGACGGTCTATCGCAGCGTGAGGAACTGGGACGACACTTTGAGGACGCCACCGGCCGCGCGCGCAGCGGCCTGGATTTCGCTCACCTTATGGGCAGGCGTTGTTTTCGCCGGCCGCGGGATTGCGTACTACTAACCGCAAATGTCATTCCTCAACTTCTGCAACTGGATCGAGAATTCTCCTGTCGGCGCGGGCGTCAAGAATTCCATCTGGATCTTCCCAGTTGTCGAATCGATCCATATTCTGGGTATCGTTCTTCTGGTGTTCACAGTCGCGCTGGTCGACTTGCGTGTCCTCGGCTGGGCTTCGCCGGGAGGAGACCTTGTGCGGCGCCGGCCCCTGGGGGAACTCGCCGGGAATCTGCTGCCGTGGATGTGGCGCGCGGTTGCCATCGTAATCGTGACCGGCATTCTTCTCTTCAGTTCTGAGGCCGCATCAAAGTGTTACGAGAGCAAAGCGTTCTACATCAAAATGATTCTGATCCTGATAGCGGTCGTGAATGCGGCCGCCTCCGATTACACGGTGAGGCGCCATGGAGATGAGTGGGACCGCCGCGCTCTTACGCCGCTTCACGCAAAATTCATGGCGATCCTCTCGCTCACGGCATGGGCCGGTGTCGTTTTCGCCGGACGTGGCATTGCTTACTTTTAACCGGCAACCTTTTTTGAAAATCGTTGATCGTTTTCTCCCGTTGCGATAGTATCGCCTCAAATACTTCACGATTTCGTCAAAGAGGTTAGCGAAATGCTCCGTGGATTTGCTTTTTTATTTTCGTGCCTTGGTCTGTTTCCAGTCTGGGCTCAGAGCGATCGCGGCACCATAACGGGCACCGTGTCGGACCCGAGTGGAGCGGTAGTCGCCGCCGCGCCGGTCGAAGTACGGAACGTCGAAACGGGGGCCGTCTATGAGGCCGCGACCTCGACTACCGGTAATTACACCCTGGCACAGCTTCCCACGGGAACCTATGAACTCACCGTCACGGTCCCTGCCTTCAAGAAATTCATCCGCACGAATCTGCTGCTGCCGGTTGCGCAGACGCTTCGCGTGGATGTCACGCTCGAGGTGGGCGCCGCCACGGAATCGGTAACCGTCTCGGAAGTATCTCCGCTCCTCAAGACGGAAAGCGGGGAACTAAGCCACAATGTCGCGACGGAAACGATGAACAACCTGCCCGTGCTCGGAATCGGCGCGAGCGCGAGTTCCGCCGGCATTCGCAATCCTTACGCGGTGCTTCAGCTCCTTCCGGGAAGCGACTGGCGTCCGGACTCGAGCATCCGCCTCAACGGCATGCCCAGTAATACCGAAGCGATGCGGATCGAAGGACAGGACGCAACCAACGGCCTCTACTCCACCCAATCGCAAACCCAGCCGAGCGTCGATGCAATTCAGGAATTCGCGGTTGAAACGAGCAACTACGCCGCCGAATACGGCCAGGTGGGCGGAGGCTTTTTTAACGTCACCATGAAATCCGGTACCAATCAGTTCCACGGGAGCGCCTACGAATACTTCGTGAACGAGGCTTTGAATGCCGGAGTCCCCTTCACGAACGACGGACACGGGAACCTGCTGCGCCCGCGCCAGCGGCGGAACGATTTCGGTGGAACTTTGGGAGGGCCGGTCTGGATCCCGAAAATATTTAACGGCCGAAACAAGCTCTTTTTCTTTTTCAGCTTCGAACAATATCGCGAAACAGTAATCACCAACAATGTCCCGACCACTGTTCCCACGCTGGCCTATCGCTCCGGGAATTTCAGCCAGGCGTTGACTGGGAAGAACCTGTGCCCGGCAGCGAACCCAGGCTGCGATCCCGTCGGACGTCCGATCCTGGAGAACACGATTTACAATCCCGCGACACAGCGGACGGTAAATGGTCAGGTTGTGCGCGATCCCTTCCTTAACAACACGATTCCCCTCTCGCAGCAGGATCCCGTCGCGCTGGCGATACAGAACCTGGTGCCACTTCCGACCAGTTCCGGCCTCACAAATAACTATCTGGCGTCGTACGCAAATCCCCGCCTGACCTACATACCATCCCTCAAATTCGACTATCAGATCAGCTCAACTTCCAAGCTGTCGGCATACTGGTCCCGCACTTCCACGGCTTCGCCGAACAACAACAGCCTGCCGTTTCCGGTTACGTCGGCCATCCCAAGCGACATTGTGGCCCACACGGTTCGAATCAATTTCGATCAGACGCTGACGCCCACGCTGCTCCTGCACTTCGGCGCGGGCCTCCTCGATACTACGGTCGACCAGCCGGTTGGTTCTTACGATCCGGTGAGCGGCATCGGTCTCACGGGCACATATACGGATTTGTTCCCCGCGGTGCAGGGCCTGAGCGCGGCGCAAGGCGGGGTGGCAAACCTTGGTCCGGGGTCGCAGGTCAATATCAACAATCTGAAACCGACCGCAAATACCAGCGTGACCTGGGTGAAGAGCAACCATACTTACAAGTTCGGGGGCGAGATGGTTATCGAGGGCTATATCGATACCCTTCGCTCTTACGCAAACGCATGGATCGTGTTCAGCGCGACGGAGTCGGGGCTTCCCTCCACCAATGGTCAGTCTCTGAACGGCGGCACACCCGGGTTCCCCTATGCGAGCTTCCTGCTCGGCGCTGTCGATAACGGATATATCGGCATTCCGACCAAATCGCGTCTGGGCGCCCATTCTTTTTCCTGGTTTGCCCAGGACAGCTGGAAGGTTACCCGGAAGCTGACCCTCGATTATGGCTTGCGTTATGACTTCCAGACTTACCTGAAAGAGCAGTATGGACGCGTCCCCTATTTTTCGCCCAGCACGCCAAATCCCGCGGCGGGAAACTTGCCCGGGGCCGTTGCTTTCGAGGGATTTGGCCCGAACCGGTGCAATTGCGCGCTGGCTCATAACTATCCCTGGGCCTTCGGGCCACGCATGGGACTCGCGTATCAGTTCCTGCCGAATACCGTGCTCCGCGCCGGCGCCGGAGTCTCCTACTACAACACGACCGACAACGGGCTGACCTCTTACTCAACGGGTTCGCAATACCTCTACAACGCTCCTGTCTTTGGCGATCCGGCTTATTACCTTCGCGACGGATTGCCTTATCAGATCACGTGGCCGAACTTCAATCCCGGCCAGGTACCGCTGCCTGGAACGATCTCATCGCCCTCCCAGCAGATCGATCAGAACGCGGGGCGTCCCGCGCGACAGATACAGTGGAGCATCGGAATTCAACGGGAAGTGCTGCCGAACCTTATGGTCGAAGCCGCTTACGTGGGAAATCGCGGCGTGTGGTGGAACGCCCCTTTCATGGAAGGCATTAACGATCTGACGCCGCAAATCCTGGCTAACTACGGACTCAGTCTGAACAATCCCGCCGATCTTCAACTCCTCGCGTCGCCGCTGAACTCGTCCATCGCAATCCAGCGCGGATTCTCGACTCCTCCCTACGCGGGCTTTCCGCTGGGCTCCACCGTGGCGCAGGCATTGAGGCCTTTTCCGCAATTCGGCTGCATCTGTAACATGCACTGGTCCCCGGTTGGCGATACCTGGTATAACTCCCTGCAGGCGAAGGCGACCAAGCGTTTTTCACATGGCTTTGACTTCAGTTCTTCTTTCACATGGGCGAAGCAGCAGGATATCGGCGTGGAAGAAAGCATCGCGCAAGGCGGTCCCGTGTTTGCCGCAACCAACGATGTCTTCAACCGCCCGCAGAACAAGTACCTTTCGGGATTCGATCAGCCGTTCCTCTTTGTATTCGCCGGAAACTACACCACGCCGAAGCTCCTCTCGGGAAAGAGCGGTCTGGCCAGAACGGCCTCCTGGCTTGCACGCGACTGGACTCTCGGCGCCGTCCTCCGCTACGCGAGCGGACTTCCGATCATGTCACCCATCGCGTCAAACGGGCTGACGCAGATCCTTTTCCGACAGGCGGGCGCGACAAGTTGCTGCGGGGGAACATTCATGGATCGCGTGCCCGGGCAGCCACTTTTTCTGCAGGACCTTAATTGCCACTGCTACGATCCCAATAAAACCTTCGTGCTGAATCCCGCCGCATGGGTAAATCCGCCCGCGGGACAGTTTGGAACGGCCGCCGCATACTACAACGACTATCGTTACCAGCGCCGTCCGGTGGAAAACGTGAGTCTCGCGCGCAACTTCCGGATAAAAGAATCGATGAACCTGCAGATTCGCGCCGAATTTACCAATATCTTCAACCGGACGGAAGTAAATAATCCGGTTTCGAACAATGCGCTCGCCACTCAAACCCGAAGCAGCACTACCGGACTTACCACGGCGGGTTTCGGGTGGATCAATACCGGCACCGTATTCGCCACGCCGCGCGCAGGCCAACTGGTCGCGCGTTTTCAGTTTTAGCCTGGCTGGCCGCTTTCAGCGACATCGTCTCGATCGGCCTCTCAACACCACCCTGCCTGTCAGGGACCGCGCGAAGAGCGAATTTGTGATAATATCCGCCGTCATGTCAAGTCCTTCGCCCGCTTTCGCCTCTTCACTCTTCGACACCGTCGCAAATTACCTACAACAATTATCAAATGGCCAGACAGATCAGCAGACGATCGAGAACGATCTCCAGACCTACTTGGTCCCGTCTGACGTGGCCACGATGATCGCACAAGCCCTGGTGAAAGGTGAAAAAGTCGAACTGGCCACCGGCCAATCAACGACACTTGGCGCCCTTCTCAATCCGTTCCTCCCGTCGCAGTATCCAGTGCCTGAAGCCTGGACCAATATCCCGGTGGGTAATCTCTCCTTCACCTGCACCGGCGACGTAACGGACCCAAGTTTTGAGTTCGACGGCTCGGCCACGATACCCCTCACACTGGCAGGTCAGTCCGTCACCTGGAGTCCGGCTCTCAGCGTCAGTTCCGCTGTCCAGGATGGCAGCCGTGATAATGACGGTAGTCTGATCTCCAGCTTTACGCTTGGTACTCTCGACCTGGGCGGAGAATACGACTTCAGCTCCGATAGCCAGACGTTCACGGCCGATGTTTCCGCAGCGTCGGGTCAACTCTCGCTTCAGTCGCTCTGTGGTGCGTTCAGCCTCACTATGCCTTCGCTGTGGGAGGGCGTTTCGGACATTTCCCTGACATCCGCTTCCCTTCAACTCGATATGAGCGATGACGGAACGGACACCCTGCAGATTACAGCGCAGTATTCGGCGGGCTCACTCTCTGGCGACGCTTTCGCAACGGTGATCAACGACGACGGCGCGTGGAAGCTGGTCTTCGGAGGCGATCTGGGAACCAATTTCAGCAATTTTCCCGTGATCGGATCTGATCTCCAGGCGCCACTGGATCTCGCCGCAGCCTTTGCCATCGTCTCAACCGACGCGATTTCGAATTTCAGCATCCCTGTAGCGGCAAGCTCGCCGTTTGAAAACTATCCCATTACGATGGCGGCGGGCGTAATGATTGCCGCGCTGATCGATCTCAGCAATCCCAGCGGCACCTGCGCAACCAATCTTGCTAATTTCAATAATCCTCCGCAGGCAGCAAATTCCACACCGGCGAGCGACAACATCCTGGTCACGGCCGACCTCACTGCCGGCGCAGCAACACTGACGGCGGACCTCGGCTCGAAGACTATCTATAGCTACACGCTTGACCTTACCCTCAGCATCATCTTCGCGACAACGGTCACGATTCAGCTGAGCAGCTCACTCACTGTCAGTGGTATGACTTTCGGTGTGAGCATCGATCTCACAGCAGAGGTCCTGTTGATCGACCTGTCGCTGCAGTCGTCCGACGGAATCCAGCTCCAGCTTTCCGACAGCTCCTACTTCCCCTCCAATGTGTATATCAATTCGATCCAGGGGGTGCTCGGCATTGACTTTGAGAAGTTTGAGGCCGAGGCTGGAATCGCCGCAGTGTTCGGTTTTAACGCCTCGCCCTCCGGTGTGCCTTCCACCAATCTCGTTAAGTCATTGCTGCCCGCGCCCACGAGTCGCGCCAGCGGCCAGGTGCCGGCGCCCTCGAAGTGGGAGTGCGCCCTGATCGCGGGCGCTGAGCTCGAGACTCTTATAGACATAGATCTGGTATTGCTGAGCATAGACCAGATTTCCCTGGCTGATATTTGCAGCATTCTATGCCCGGGGGTGAGTGCCGACGCCGCGCAGGCGTTGAACGGGATTTCGCTCAACAATATTCTGCTCTACTGGTGCGACGACCTCCCGGGCAATTTCGCAGCGCTCAATCTCACTCTACCGGGATATGGCACCGACCTGCCCACCGGTTTCATCTTCCAGGGCGGCCTGACCTGGGGCTCGTTCTCGGCGTTTGCCGGCATCACCGTGGTTTCGAGCGGCTGTAGCGGTAGCCTCTCGGTATCTCCAATCAGCATCGGCAGCATCCTTAGCATCTCAGGTGCCGGCATTGACCAGACTGGTGTTACAACAAACGGACCCATCGTCACGTTCAACACGAGTGGCAGCCCGGCTTATTTATACGCGAACTGGGAAGTGAAATTGCTCGACGTGCCCCTGGCAGGCGCGACCACCGTGCAGGTGACAAGCACAGAACTCGACTTCTCGATAGACGCAAAGATCGGCTCACTGGCGAGTGGGAGCTTCGATTGCCAGCTCGACCCCGCTCAGGGGTGGTTCAACTTCCAGTGCTCCGGAACCTTCGATGACTCCCACTACAGTGTGCCCATTGCGTCAGGCGTATACAACCAGAACATCTCTCTGGAGGGCTCCAGCTTCTCCGCCTCTTTCTCTGTGACTGTGGATAACGACAACGTTGCATGGACCGTCGATGCCACATTACAGTATTTGGGACTCTCGCTTTCGGTTCCAGGTTTCAAAGGTGACTTCGCGCTGGGTACTGTGGATGACGTGTTGAAGGGCGTCTGGCACGCGATACTGGCGAACGTCGACAGCGTCTTCGCAAACGTGCTCAACGATATCCAGGCCCTGGGCAAAGATATAGGGAAGCTGTTCAACGATGTCGTGAAGGACATCCAGCGATTCGTCGATTGGCTGAGTGGCCACCCGAGTAAGCCAGGTTACTTGCAGAATAACGCGATTCTAATCAGCGACGCGGGGGACGTTTATTTTGAAGTCGAATCGATGAGGCTTCGGTGGGTACCCGATGATACCACCTTGCAGGCTATCGACCCGAAGCGTAAACACACCTTCAGCCAGAACATGGACCCGGTGATCGCCGGCCTGAAGCAGGATACTGTCATGGTTCCTTCGCGCGTGGACGGGACCATGTTTCAACTTCAGGATGGCGGCAAGTGGTTTCTCATCGCGTCGGGCTACAGGGGCGGCACGAGCGGCCCCACCGTCCCGTCATTATATGTCATCCAGAACGCCGATTGGTTCCAGGCGAGATGTAACGGTCCAGTGAAAGTGGCATGGCAAGTGAACCAGTACGGCGGGGGAAACCAGTCCGCGTTCGGGGACATGTTTTTCATTCCCTACAACGACCCTCTTAAGGACTTGACTGACGGGACCGGAGCCATCCAGAGCGATGCCCCTCAGGGTTCCGCCAACCATGGTTCCATTTCGCTGTTTATCGACGGCATCCGTTACCATTTCGGCGGGAATCTCTGGTCTGGCTCGAGCCTTGTGACCTGGCCCGGCAAATCAACAGCCGTAGTAACCATACCAGACATAGCTTACTCGGCAATGCCCCAGTATCAGGGATTGGGTGTTCCAGGCAACGATTACACAATTGATATACAACAGGGGAGCTTGTACAAATCGGACCAGCAAACGGCTATTTACTATGCATCGATGGGAAGCGACGGTTTGATCCGGGGTCTGTACTGGATTAACCTTAACCAGTGGGCAAGTATCTGGAAAATGGCTGCGCCCATACTTTTTCCCGACGCGTTCTGGCAATGCCTGCGGGTTTCACAAGACACGGTTTACCCTGGCGAGCCCGTCGGATCCCCCTGGACCAATACCCCGCCGGCGCCGGCGCAATTAACATGGGTGTGCAACCTCGGTAGCGGAGGGAACGGGATGTGGCCAGTCCCTGGTTTGATGGGGAATACTGTCGAGTACGGCGTTTCGTTTGTCGACGCCGAAGGCAAAGAATCGAACGTTACGTGGGGTTCGCAATTACCCATTACTGGCTACATGTGCGCTGAGCTGAGTATTCCTACGGACAGTTCAACCCCCTCCGTCACGACTGCGCGCAACATCTATCGGCAGTTCCTGCTTAACGGGACGCCCGCTGCGGGGGGCGCCGCTCCGGCGCTTGTGGGCACGATTAACGACAATTACACAACAGCCTGGAGCGACGTCAGCCCCGCCTGCAACGTTGCTGCTCCGCCACAACTCGAATCTCCCAACAATGGAGATTGGGCAGCGGATCTGCCCATTCCGAACAGCCAGGTGTGGCAGGCAGGCAACATCGTGCAGTACGCGATGAGTTATGTTCTGCCGGGAGGAGAAACCCAGCTCAGCGAATGGTCGGCCCCGATACAGGTGACGCTCTACGCTTATCCCTATTTCGATAATGTTCCAACTTGCCCGACGGACGCGGCGGGGTCTGGCACCATTCTGACTCTAAGCCCGGGCCAGGTAATTACGCGCAACATCTACCGCCAATGTAGCAGCGCTAACGGTAGCCTGATCGACCCGCAGAGGCTGGTCGGACAAATTAGCGATAACACGATTATAGATTTTCGGGATAATGTCCCAACGCCGGCTTCCCCCCCGCAAGGGATCACAGGTGGAGAGGAGTACAATCTCGGTACCGGAGGGAACGGCGTTTGGCCGGCCGGCCAGCAAGGGAACAAGGTCCAGTATGGCGTTTCCCTGGTCAACGGAGCGGTGGAATCGACCATCAACTGGGGCTCACCAACAGACATCACTGGCTACATGGGTTTTGAGCTGACTATTCCCACGGATGATTCCAACTGGGGGACGACTGCGCGCAACATGTATCGGCAGTTCTTCGGCAGTAATGGGTCGAGTCTCGCCCCGCCGGAGCTTGTGGGGAGGGTTAACGACAACAGCACTAAAAACTGGAACGACGTTAGCCCCGCCTGGAACGTTGCCGCTCCGCCACAACTCGAACCTCCTAACAATGGAGATTGGGCGGCGGATGCGCCCATCGCGAACAGCCAGGTTTGGCAGCCAGGCAACTTCGTGCAGTACGCGATGAGTTATGTTCTGCCGGGAGGAGAAACCCAGCTCAGCGAATGGTCGGCCCCGATACAGGTGACGCTCTACGCTTATCCTTATTTCGATAAGGTTCCAACTTGTCCGACGGACCCGGGGTCTGGCACTATTCTAAGCGCGGGCCAGGTAATTACACGGAAAATCTATCGCCTGTGTAAAGGCCCTGGCGGGAACGTGATTCAGCCGCAAACGCCGGTGGGTCAAATTAGCGATAACACTATCGCGAATTTTCGCGACTGGACACCGTAAGGCATCGCGTGTCTGAACCGAATGATCTTTTT
>CAWHSB010000017.1:0-47379 GCA_963831795.1 Terriglobia bacterium
GGAATTCATGCTGGCCGCGAACGAAGCGGTGGCGGCTCATCTGGAGCAAACGGGGCGCCCCGCGATCTATCGCATCCACGAGCAGCCGGATCCGAAGCGGGATTATGGAGTTCGAAGAGATTGCGGCGCAGTTCGGGTATTCGCTGGGTGTGGGAGCGATACCGGTTTCGCGGCTTCGGATATAAGGAGCGAAAATCGGAAGGTCGCACCAGCTACAAAGACGTGATTATTCCGAAAGAGATCAAGCTTTCGTCGCGCGCGTATCAGAAGCTGGTGGCTAAGATCGAAGGCAAGCCGGAGGAGCGCATCCTGAGTTATCTGATGCTTCGGTCTTTGAAGCAGGCACGTTACAGCGAAGAGAATGTCGGGCACTTCGCTCTGGCCGCCACGCACTATACCCATTTCACTTCGCCGATTCGCAGGTATCCGGACCTGATTGTTCATCGGCTGCTAACCGCATCGCTGGATGGCGTTTCGTATTCGAGCGAGACCGAACTGAAGTCCATTGCAGACGAGTGCTCGCTCACCGAGCGCCGAGCCGGCCGACGCCGGAACGTGAGCTGGTTGAGTGGAAGAAGGCGAAGTTTATGGAGGGCCGGGTTGGCGAGGAGTTCGACGGCCTGGTGATCAGCACGGCGCGATACGGTTTGTTCGTCGAGCTGGCGGATCTGTTTGTGGAAGGTCTGGTTCCCATCGATACTTTGCAGGGGGACCACTACGCCTATCCACGAGAATGTGCGCAAGATCATCGGTCAGCGGACGCGGCGCGAGTTTTCGATCGGAGAAAAGGTGCGCGTGATTCTGGAACGGGCCGATCCGCTGGAACGTAAGCTTCAGTTTTCGATCGTCGAGCCGGTGAAGAGGCCAGCGAAGGGGAAGACCAAGGCTGCTCATAAGGGAAAGAAGCCGCAGAGTTAGCGTTGCGGCGTCTGGCAGGAGAGCAGATATTTACGCTGTCGCGCTTGCCACGACCACGATTGAGATCACCACCTTGTCGGCCGAACGCGGGGGGGTGCGCGATCCGTCGGATTGCCGGACGCTATGTTGTAAACAAAGCGGCCCGACAGGGGACGCGGCCACTTCAATGTTCAGCCGTCAATCACCTCAAACCATGCCAGTCTTTCAGTGGTGAGTGACTTTAGGAAGCCGGTGATTTCGGCTTCGATATCCATGACCTTTTCTGGAATATCGTACCAGTGATGCTCCTCTCTGATGCGATAGGCAGTCCGGGTATATGTTAGATGCGCGAAAAGCTTATTGCATTTGTCTTTAAACGACTACCGGCTCAAAAGCCGGTAGAATCCAACACGACTGAAAGTCGCAGGGTGCGGCTGAAGCCGTCTGAAGGCTGTTCCGGCTGAGAGCCGGCTTAAGGCTCGGTGGGCGCGGTGATCTTAAACCCCTGATCGTCTTCGTCCCACTTCTGGCTTTCAATATAGGCCTTGATCGTGGCCTCGTCCACCGCTCCCACCGTCGCACAGAAGTAGCCTCGCGCCCACATGTGCTGTCCCCAATACCGTTTTCGCAAATCCGGAAATTCCGCCTGCAGATATCGACTCGATCGCCCCTTGATGTACTGCGCCAGTTTCGCCGGCGACAGCACTGGCGGGGCTGACAGCAACAGATGGATATGATCCGGCGATACCGCCCCTCGCACGATCACCACGTTCCGTGACTCGCAGATCTGGCGGATCAGGTCGCGCGCCCGCTCCGCTACCCTCCCCCGCAGTATCTTGTATCGATACTTCGTACACCAGATCATGTGGTACTTCAGGTCGAAGACCGCGTGCGCGCTATGCCTGTATTCCACCATCCCCTCTATTGTCGAGGGCATGGAACGGGCTGCTGAAAGCTGACCGCCTCAAGGCGGTGGGATTAAACCGGGAGGACGGAGCTAAACTCGTCGTGCCATGCGGGAGCTTTTCGGCACTCTCCACGAGTATAGTGATGCGCTCGTATATCGTCTTTCCGTTCTCCACCATAGAAAAAATCCATTAGAACCCTGAAGTGGATCAGGAGTGCGTCTCTGTCGAGGTGAGCCATGCTCTGCGAAGACAATGTTGCTGTATTTGCAGACAATGTAAGCGGCATGTTGATCGTCGAGTCGTTGTGTCCTCGACCCATCGAGAGTGCAGGAAATATAGACGGAACCGGGGCGGGCAGGTCGGGGAAACGATATCGTTTGTACGCTTGGCGGAACAGCTTGAACTCGTATGCCACATCGATTGCGGCTTCCCGCAGGCTGTCATCGGAGATGGGGGACATTGCTCTGCGGGATATTGTATGTCGATCAGCTTCCGGGCGGGGACTGTCCGGTGAGTTTTCGGTTGCGCTGGACTTTTCACGCCTCGGCCTGCGGCACAAACAAATCTTGGATAAAATGGTTTAGAGGATTTTAACGATGGCCACGAAAGAGACGATCATCCCACCAGCAAAGAAGGCATTGAAGGACGCCAGCAAGGAACTAAAAAAAGGGCATTCATCTGGCGGAAGGGTGATGGCGGATAAGTCCGTTGCGAAACGTGAAGGCGCCAAGCGAGGGCGAAAATAGTAAGGCGGGTAGGCCTACTCCACGTTTATCCGGCAAGCGCCTGGTAGAGGGTGGTTCGGTTCACGTTCAAAAGCGCGGGCACATCTTCGCGGCGCTCTCCGGCGTCGATCATCTTTACGGCGTTGGTCGATCTGCAGCGCCCAGTTTCGGCTTCCGCCCGCGTGATTCATGCTCCACCGGATTCGCCTTGCGACGCATGACAGCGAGCAATAGGTGGCCCGGCTCCAAACACCTTGGGAGTGGCTGATGCTTCCGGGTCCGAGATAATTCGACCCGAGTTGCGCTAGAGTTCGAACTAGCAACCCTACCTCCCTGGGCTTGTTCTCCCCGGCATCTTCCGTTCGCCGTTTACAAGAGGAGGGAAGTCCTTCACTTCGTCGTACACCTCGGTGATGAAGCGGTCCTTGCTCTGCTTCGTGTCGCCCAGCGTGGTCGCGTCGTAGGGCGCAGTCAGGTTCGCGGCCAGAACCTCATCCAGCGACTTGCCCTCATCGCGGAGTTTCTGCACCTTTGCCAGGATCTCGACGAGCATGGCGCGGTAGCCCAGCAGATCGTTCCGCTTGACCAGCGTTCCGTGGCCGGGGACGAGCGTCGTGTCGGGGCCAGCCAGCTTTTGAATGAGGTCAATGGCTTCGATCATGCCCTTGATCGAACCGCCGTTGGCCTGGTCGGCGAACGGATAGCCAAAGTTGCGATAGAAATCCTCGATATAGATCACGTTCGCCTTGTTGAAGCGCACGATGGTGTCGCCCGCGGTGTGGGACGGCATCATCGGTATAAAGTCCACGGTCTCGCCGTTCATGTGGATCGTGACGGCGGGAACACCTGGTGAGCCGTACCTGTAGGTAACAGTGGGAACGCCGGCGGAATCGCGTGCGCGATCGGCGCCGCCCCGGCCCGGAGGACTGAGCATTTCATCGCGCAGATTCTCCTGCGAGAAAATCAGCGCGCCCTGTTTCGCGAAGAATGCATTACCGCCGGTGTGGTCGGGGTGAATGTGGGAATTGACCACAACCTTGATGGGAGCGCTGGTAAATGTCCGAATGGTGTCGAGCGTCTTGCTCGCCAGCTGCGGGTCCTCGGTATCCACCATCAGGACGCCGTCGGCGCCGAAGAGCACTGCGACCCTGCCGCCGGCAGCATCGGGATGTGCCGGGTCAAGACCCGCCGAACCGTGCAGAGAATAGAGATTCGGCGCCAGCTTCTCGGTAACCAGCATCTCGATTTTGTCCCAGGGCGTCTGGTACCCCTGGGAAAACTGGTACGGCCCTTTTCCCGGCGGGACGACCGTGATCGGATAACCAGCCTGCTGTGCCCACACGCTGGCGGCAGTCAATATCCACAGTAATAGCGTGCCTGGTTTCATGCTTCGCTTTCCTTCAGTCTGACCTTCGATATTAATGGATCGGACGCCCGATGTTAACGGCGAGTCGCGAAGAGAGCACTTCCTGTTCCGCGTCTTTGACGGAATCCATGCGAACGGGCGGCATTTTGCGCTAATATCGGTATCGATCCAGAACAAGTCAGGGCCATGCAGGTGTGAACTACGCAGGAGTAGCGTGCGTCTTTGATTGCCGCGAGGTGACGAAATGAAGACCACGACGAAACTGACAACGCTTATCTCCTTTTGTCTCGTGGCCTTTGATGGCACTGCTGTTGCTGCGAGTCCCAAGGTGCCAACCTTCTTTGCGCGGAACGACTATGCGGAGGGCTCCCTGACCAACAATTACGCGCAGGTTGGGGACGTCAATGGCGATGGAATCCGCGACCTGGTGACTCTCGGCAACTCCGGCCTCACTGTCTGGTTCGGAAATGGGGATGGCACCTTCCGATTCGGCCGCAGCAGCAGCTCAGTACCTGCAGTCGAGGCGACGACCTTCGTGCTCGCCGATCTGAATCGCGACGGGAAACTCGATGTGGTGTTGCCCAATCCGCTCCCTACAGTACTCAAATTATCCAGCTACATTGCGGTGGCGTTGGGGAACGGCGACGGTACTTTTAAGCCGGTCGTCCAATATCCACTAAACGAGCCCGGCCTCAACCATGTGGCCGTGGGCGACTTTAATGGCGACGGCGTTCCGGATGTTGTCGCTACCGGAAGAAGCGCCGGCGTCTGGTTGCTGACCGGGATTGGTGACGGAACGTTCCACCCGGCGCAGTTGACGATCCCGCTACTCAACGCCTTCAACATCTCGGTCGCCGACTTAAACGGGGATGGCAAACTCGATCTTGTCGTAACCGCGCCTGCTGCTGGCGGCGGATTCGACATCTTTTTCGGCAATGGCGATGGTACATTCGCGACGCCTCAGGTGTTTACGCTGGATCAGGGGCCCGTGGCGCTCGCGGTTGGCCCTCTTACACGAGGAGGGCCCCCGGGAATCGCGGTGAACTGGAGCGGAAGTAATTCCGTTTATCTTTATTTCGGGGACGGCAAAGGCGCCTTTTCCGGCCCCCGAATTGTCACACTGCCGGCCGGTTACCGCGACGGCCTGTCGATCGGCGACATGAATGGTGATGGGATTCCCGATCTTCTCTCGGCCGGCAACACGGGACCATACACCAGTGTGGGTGCCTATATCGCATATGGTGAAGGAGCGGGCAATTACACCGCGCCGGTCGACTATCCCATCGAGGGATGGGACGGGATCGGCAATGCTCTTCTCGCCGACCTCCGAGGTATTGGCCGGTTGGATGTTGTCACCTCGGGCGACGCTGCTATTTCCGTTCTGCTGAATACAGGCAAAGGCCTGCTGGAAGACGGGATCTGGACCAAAGTTACCGGCGGCGCGACTTGCGGCGCTTCGGCGGATTTCAACGGCGACGGCAAACCCGATCTCGCAGTTAACACACCGACAGGGATTTCGATTCTGCTCGGAACCGGGTCCGCCGCGTTACCTTTCGCAGCCGGAACGCCGATCGCGGCGCCCGGAGCAGGATGCCTCATAACCGTCGACCTGAATGGTGATGGCATTCCGGATTTACTCTCGCCGATCATTCCCCCCGGGGGCGACGGCTCCACCGATCTGGTGGCAGCCTGGCTGGGGAACGGTCGCGGTAACTTTACATTGCGCAGCATCACGTCAGTGACTGATGCCGGTTTCCTGGTAGCCGCCGATTTCAACCATGACGGCAAACTTGATTTCGCCGCTTCCGGCAATCTGCTGGCGCTCGGAAAGGGCGACGGTACTTTTAAAAAGTCAGGAAGCATTCTTGGGACTCCGCCGATCGGCGGATTTCCGGGAATCGCGACTGGGGATATTAACAACGACGGCTGGCCCGATCTGGTCATGTTGCAGGGACCGCAATCCGACTTGATGGTGCTGCTGAATAACCAGCATGGCGGCTTCATCCTGGCCGGATCGTCCAATGGCTTGCAAGTCGGCGGTCAACAACCCATTCTGACCGACCTGAATGGAGACGGAAATCCGGACCTGATTGTCGCGGAGGCCGGCTCCGCGAGTCTGTATTTGGGAGACGGGACGGGAACGTTTACGTTTTTGACTTCTTCGGCGGGCCTTCCCCGCTTTGAGGGTCTTGCCTTCGGAGCGACGGGCGTCGCCGACGTCAACGGCGACGGAGTCCCCGATGTCCTCGTCACGGGGTCTGACACGCTGTACATTTACCTCGGCGTCGGGGATGGGACATACGCAAACCCGCTCGTCGTCGGCACAGGCCCGTCGCCCGGCAGCATACTGGTGGAAAATCTGCACGGACAATCTCCAATAGCCGGTTTGCCGGACATTGTAGTTCCGGATACTTCGGGGGGCGTCTTGGTGCTGACCAACCTGACCCAATAACCGCTCGATAAAATGCCAACTCATCGGCACGGAGTCGAAGGCGTTAGCGACTTCAATTTCAGTTCGGCGAGATCGTGAAATAGACGTTGCCATGGGTAGAGTTGCCGTTGACGGAGACGAAAATCGGAAGGTCGCCTGGGGTCACATTCGTTGGAACGTTAAACCGCACGAGATACAGCCCTGGAGATATCAAGCCCGCAAAGGAAGGAGACACGATCTGCTCCACCGAGGCTGATCTGGACTGTCGCGGCTATCGGAGCGCCTCCGCAAAGAGCTGATCGGTTATGAAAAGTGCGGGATCCTGTGTGGCTCCGAGCCCAATCATATAGAGATCGATCAGGTCTCCCGGGTATGCGCCCCGAGTAACTCCCGGGTCCACTCCCGGAGTTCCGATCAAGTATGCCGTGCCGCCCAGTGCGGCGGTCACATAGAAGTTCCCAGGCTGGGCAGCGCTGGGCACGGAGTAGATCACCGGGTTAGTCGGATCCACCTGGAGCTCGTAAGGATTCCCGACAACGCGTTGACGGTCACTACTACCTGATTCGTCCCGGGCGGCGTGTTTGCCGGGATCAGCGCATTGATTTGAGACGAACTCACATAGCTCAACACAGCGGGTGTTCCGGCAATGCTGACGGAGACACCGCCCAGGCTGGTTGGCAATGCCGCGCTGGGCAGCGGGTTCCAGGATTGGGGAACCGCCGGGCCGAGGTTTACTCCAAAGATCGTGACCCAGTCGCCTGGAGCAGCCCCGGGCGTGTAATTCCACGGATCGACCACTCCACCAGAGGTAATCGTCGCTTCTTGCGGCGCCGGCGGGACCAGGGTCACACGAAACACTTCTCCCACCTGCACTGGCGGAAGGAGGACCTGAGCCGCGCCTCCTTTGATCGAGGCATTCATTTCCGCAACCTGCGCCAGCTGACTCACTGCGGCCTCGCCCGTGTTCGGGATCAGCTCCACCTGGACATCGATGTTGGTGGCCGCGCCTGCCGGCGCCAGGGCTTGTAGATTGGTCATCGACAGAGTGACGTTGGCCGGAAGAGCCGTATTCGACACGGTGTCCTGGAAATTGAAGTTGCCAATGAGAATCTGGGGCGTGGCGGCGCCGGTGATCGTGCTGCTCGCCAGGGCAACGATTCCAGGGTTCCCCGTGACCGACTGGACTCTCGCACCAACTCCGTCCGCATACGATTTGTGCAGCCACCAGGCAGCGCGCGGCTGGAATGTGCTGTTCGTAAGGAGCCCGTCAAGCGTGCCGTTGATACACGCGGAAACGCCCGTGCTGTCGGGCCAGCACGAGTGAGCCGCATGATCGGCTCCGCTGGTTTCAAGGGCGCTGTAATAAGCCAGAGTGCCGGCGGGCTGAAGCGTGAAGGTGGACCCCACGATTTCATTCACATCGATGTGACTGATCTTGAGCGGCGCGTAGCGCGGGTTTTGCAGAAAAGAAGTGCGCGCGTCCTGAACATCAGCCCGGCAAATTCGCGACGCTTGACTCATCGTTCAGCTCGTGCCACGTGAGGGAGTTCACCTCGCAGCCATTCGCCAGGCAGAATTCGAGGAAATCCCGGATGCCCTGATGATCGTAATCGAAAAAAGAAGGGCCTGCGATCTGTGCGTTCGGTCCAAGCGAACTTCGGATTGTCTGGAATGCGGACAGATAAGTCTGATAGAACTGCTGGGCGGTTCCGCTCCAGTATCGCTGGTATCCGCATCCGCAGGTTGAAGCAGCCCATCCGTCATTCGGTTCGTTCCATGGCTCGAAGATCACATTTGCCGGGAGCGGCACGTAGCTGGCCAGGAGGGTTTGCAAGGAGCTTTGATATGCGGTTGGATTCTGCCAGGGAGGCCCGTTGTTGTTCCAGTTGTTGAGCGGGTACCCCCAGGCATTGCTCATTACCAGGTCAACCGGGATCCCCGGAGCGAAGGAACGAATACGCTGGTAATAAGCGATGTGTGGGTCCCCGCGCCAATATTGCGGCGCAAGCGGCAGGATAAGATTGCTCGACGGGTCGGGCCCGATCGATCCGTTTGTAGCAGCGTCGAATCCGAGGAGGAAACCCAGGGCGGGCTTCACGGCCGTGGGGACTCCGAAGTTTACGCTTACTGTATTGGCCTGGGAGGAAGTTGCCGCCCCGCCAGAGATGTCGGTGACGATCCCGCCGAAGCTCACTTTACAAGCCAGAACCAGGAGGAGGCACCTCGACTCTGTCAAGCCAGGACGCTTGCGCATGCGTCCAAGTGTAATGGACAGCGGTTAGTTAAATGGGCGGTCTGGCGCCGTCATGCAGCTCACAGATCGGGAAATGAATTTACGCGATTCAGCCACCCCTTCAGGAACTTACTCAGATGCAGGTTGAGCCTGAGCGAGATTCCGGTAATAAGTAGTACGGCCAGACTTATAGCGACGGTAGACGTCGGTTTGGTCAAGACTCGCGAGAGCTGCCAGCGAAGTCGGCCCGATAGCTCCATCGACTGTGAGTGAGGCGCCGAGATCGTTCATGACCCGCTGGAGGAGCTTCGTCGCATTGGCTCCGGCGTTGACATAAAAATCGCAGACGATATTTGCCAGATCCTGCAGCTTCGTCTCATCGCCGCGAACCGGATTCCAATACAGTGCGCGGTAAATCGTCCCGGCCTGGTCGTCGGTCAGACTCTTGAGATTTTCGAGAGTCGGATCGACGTTGAGCAGCTTCTTCGCGCAGCCGGAGAATGTCTTGAGAGTGATGCCCTTATTGGTCGCTCCGCCGGGATCGACAGGGTCATCGGAAAAGCCACCCTCAAATTTCAGCACCATGGGAAGGAAAAGCTCGAACATCAGCCATAAAATCTCTTCAGGGAGTATAAGCGGACAGCCCCTCCTGCGCAAGAAAACATCGAAATGCGAAAAAATCTGGAAATCGTTCACGGCCGGCCGAACTTTGCCAGCTCCGCAGCCCGGGCTTCGGTCATTTCCGTCGTCGCCGTGAGCTGGATCAAAGGGGCGAGCGTACCGCCTTCCGCCGCGGTCGCCATGAAAGCGGCGTTCTTGTCGCGGAATTGAATCCACGCCAGCTCCGCGACTGCGCAGCTTTTCGCGTCTGGACGGGTTCAGCGTCTTCATCAGCCGGGCGTATGCCTCATTCAATTTCCGATTCGCCTCGGTATAGCGAGCGCTTTCACAGTCCTGCATGGCGGCGGTCGTTGTGGCGGTACCGCAGCCGGCGGGTCGGCGGCGAAAAGGCCTGCGGCACGTCAGAAGCAAAAGAGCAGTAACGCGGGCAGTATGAGTTGGCCGTCCGAAACATGATGAAAGTCCTGGTTTTCCGTAAAGCTTCGCGCCGGGCGGAAGCCCGGCGGCAGAGCCGACGCTCTGCCCCACAAGCCAGCTGACCGGCGATTGAAGATCGCCGGCGGACCGGCACTGACCTGAATCATACTAAGTCTGGAGCTGGTATTTTGTTTCGGCCAGCCGGTACAAAGGCCGCCATACCAGGCGATTCGTACAGACTACCAGCGCCGCCATCACGATGGTCGCCAGAAGCAGCTCATCGAAGCGCCCGGCATCGGTTGCGGCGCTGATCTGCGCGCCCAGGCCGACCGTGGACAGCACGCGATCCTTGAAGTGGAAGTATTCGGCCACGATGCTGGCGTTCCACGCGCCTCCCGAAGCGGTGACAAGGCCGGTTACCAGGTAAGGAAAGATGCCCGGAAGAATGACAATCCGCCAGCGATCGGCGCGGCTGAAGTGGAACAGTTCGGCGACTTCCTTTAAATCCGAGGGAATCGCGCTGGCGCCCGCGATCACGTTAAACAGGATGTACCATTGGGTGCCGAGCAGCATCAGGACGATCGAACCCACACCCAGTCCGCCTCCGAACTGGACGATGGCCAGCAGCAGAACGGGAAACAGCGCGGTGGCCGGGAACGGATGCCGCTACCTGCGTCACCGGCTGCAGGATGCGCGCGAGGCGAGGGTGAAAGCCGATGGCGACGCCCGCCGGAATGGTCCATGCGGAGGCGATCAGGAGCGATACGTTGACGCGGAGGATCGTCGCGCCCGCGCCGGTGAGTACGGCGCGGATATCCGCTCCGGTCAGTCCTCTCAGCGAAGCCAGAACACGCAGAACTCCGTATCCCGCGCCGGCGACCGCCGCCAGAGCCAGGAGCATGCCCACCGGCTTTAACCATCCCGGCGACGGCGCGGACTCCCGAGACGCCGGCTTACGGCGGGCGAAGTAGAGGTCGAGTTTTCTCGCTCAGCGGCTCGATGGCCTTCTCGCGAACAACCTCCAGCGCGTGGGAATTCCGCAGAGCATGCAGGAGCGGAGAGGTAGGAACCTGAGTGCTCTCGACCTGCTCGAACTTGAATTTGGTCGACCACGCGATCGCCGGCCGCCAGATGAGCTGGTCGATCAGGAGAATGACGCCGATCATGGCGGCGAGGCCCCACAGCATCGACGTGGTGTCCCCATTGTCGGCGGCCGTCTGAAGATACGAGCCAAGGCCGGGCAGCCGGAAATCGCGCTTCCCCAGATGGAACATTTCGCAGGCCATGAGGAAGAACCATCCGCCTGCCACCGAGACGATCGAGTTCCAGATCAGCCCGATCGTGCCGTATGGCAGTTCGAGCTGAAAGAATCGCTGCCATTTGCCGAAGCGGTAGATCGACGAAGCCTCCCGTAATTCACGCGGAATCGATTTCAGCGAAGAGTAGAAACTGAAGGCCAGGTTCCAGACCTGTCCGGTGAAAATCAGAATGATCGATCCGAGTTCGACGCCCATTTGTTTGCTCGGAAACAGAGCAACCATCGCCAGCATCACGCCGGGCAGAAAGCTCAACACGGGAATCGATTGCAGGATGTCGAGGATCGCGACCATGAACGGCTGCAGTCTGCGATTGTAGGCGGCAGATATAGCCATAAGTGATCGGCAAACAGCAGACTGAGGAAGTAAGCCAGAGCCATTCGAACCAGGGAGTAGAAGGCGTAGCGCGGCAGACTCCAGGGCGAGCGCGAAATCTCGGTCACGGCGACCGCCTGTCCCAGCCAGTAGTGCGCAATCGTCAGGATGCCGTAGAAAATGGCGAGAATCGCCGCGAAGATCAATATGTCCAGAACTACAGGCCAGGTGCGGTCGAGAATCATCTGCTGCACCGGCCGCTGGCCGCTGGGAGTCAACGCTCTTCATCGCCTCGGCTGTCGGCATTCTCGGTGATTTCATCCTCTTCCTCGGGGATGTAGAACTTGTGAGTCGCGGAGTCGTAATCGAACAGACCGGCATAGCGGCCCCAGTTAATGGCCGTGTCCAGCTGCTGCATGGTTTCCTCTTCGCTGAAATGCTCGTCCAGCGTGTCGTGGAAGAACTCGTCGGGCAGGGTATGGTTCGACTTTCGATTCGAGCGTCCGCCTGATCTGCCGGACCAGCGTCACGCGGTCGAGCGCGGCTCGCGCGAAGATCTCTTTGCGTTCGGCGATATCGGCGTCCACGTAGAGGCGCCCTTCCGGCGTCAGTTCGACGTCGCCTTCGGCCACATTCACGAAGCCGAGCATGGAAGCAGCTTCGACGATGGGCAAGACGTCGTCGATTTCGAAAGAGAGGTCGTCGGCCAGGTGGTAGATGTCGTCGTGACCGTCGCGATCGTAGAGGATCTCCATCATGCCGCTGATGCCGCCGGGCCGGGCGTGCGGAAGCATCGGATATTTGGCGCGCGGCGCGCGCCCGTTCGAGTTCGCGGCGCTCGCCTCGGCTTCGGGGGCGTATTTCGGCGCGGTGTCGGGCTGCGTCAGGACCTTGTAGACATAGTCGACGATCTGCAGAAACGCCGGCGCTTTGCGATCGCGCGGTTGGGGCAGGCCGACCTGAAAATCGGTCCTGATGCGGCCGGGATTCTTTCCCAGAACAATGATCCGGTCCGCCAGAAGAACGGCCTCTTCGATGTTGTGCGTGACGATGTAGACGGCGCGAGTGGGAATGGATTTGTTGGCCCAGAGCTCCAGCAGTTCGCTGCGGAGATTTTCGGCGGTCAGGACGTCGAGGGCGGAGAAGGGCTCGTCCATGAAGAGGACTTCCGGCTCGACTACCAGCGCGCGGGCGAATCCCACTCGCTGCTTCATTCCGCCGGAGAGTTCCTTCGGGTATGCGCCTTCGAAGCCGTCGAGCCCGACCGTCTCGAGAATTTTCAGACTGCGCTTGCGGCGCGCGATCTCACCGATAGCCCGGGCCTTCAACGGGGCTTCAACGTTTTCGAGGACGGTCAGCCACGGGAACAGTGCGAAGCTTTGAAAAACGATCGAAACATTCGGCGACTGATTCGCGACCGGTTTTCCGTGCCAAAGAACTTCGCCGGCCGACGGTTTGGACAGCCCGGTGATCATCCGGAGCAGCGTGGATTTTCCCGATCCTGACGGTCCGAGCACCGCCAGAATTTCGTCGGCGTGTACCGAGATATCGGTGGGCGCGATCACCTGGATGATGTTTTCGCCGGGTTCTCCGTAGAACTTTTCGAGCTTCCGCGCTTCGATTATCGTCTCGTGCATGGAAAGCTCCTACGTTGGCATGAAATTATGACAATGCGATTTCAAAACTCTCGCGAGCAGCGTCAATGGTGCGGGCAATGTCCGCTTCGGTGTGCGCTGCTGAAACAAATAATGCTTCGTACTGGGACGGCGGCAGATAGATTCCGCGATCAAGCATTGCGTGAAAGAACCGCCCGAAGCGCTTTGATATCGCTTAACTTTGCCGTTGCGGCATCCGTAACCGCCTGGTCTGTGAAAAACCATGTCATCATCGAGCCCATGCGGTTGACGGTGATGTTTGCGGGCGCGCATGCGGCGAGCGCGCCGGTCGAACGGTTCAGCTGCTCGTAGATTTCCGGATGCGTCTGAAGGTGGCGGATCGCGGCGAGTCCGGCACTCACCGCGAGCGGGTTCCCGGAAAGCGTGCCCGCCTGGTAGATGGGGCCGCTCGGCGCTACAAACGTCATGATGTCGCGGCGTCCGCCGTAAGCGGCGATGGGAAGTCCGCCGCCGATCACCTTTCCCAGAGTCGTGAGGTCCGGTTGAATGTTGTAAAGCTGCTGGGCGCCTCCCGGGGCGACGCGGAACCCGGTCATGACTTCGTCGAAGATGAGCAGCGCTTCGTTGTCGGCGGTGATGCGCCTGAGGGATTCGAGGAAGCCGCCGTTGGGCGGGATGCAGCCCATGTTTCCGCAAACGGGTTCGACGATTACGGCGGCGATTTTATCCCGGTGCGCCCGAAAGGTTTCTTCGACGGCATTGATGTCGTTGAAGGGAACCGTCAGGGTGGTGTCGCTGAAACCTTTCGGCACGCCCGGGGAATCGGGCAGCCCGAGAGTCGCGACGCCGGAGCCCGCTTTCACGAGGAGGGAATCGACATGCCCGTGATAGCAGCCTTCGAACTTGATCGTCAGGTCGCGGTTGGTGAAACCGCGGGCCACCCGCAAGGCGCTCATCGTCGCTTCGGTGCCGGAATTCACCAGCCGGACCATCTCGATGGACGGGAACATTTCGCGGACGGTCTCGGCGAGTTCGATCTCCTGTTCGGTGGGCGCGCCGAAGCTGGTGCCGCGGGAGATCGCGTGGTTGAGCGCGTCGAGAACGACGGGGTGACGATGACCCAGGATGAGCGGTCCCCAGGAACCGACGTAGTCGATGTATTCGTTGCCGTCGGCGTCGAAGATGTGGGCGCCTTCCCCGCGTTCAATGAACGGCGGTGTGCCGCCGACGCTGCGGTAAGCGCGAACCGGGGAGTTTACGCCGCCGGGAATCGAGAGCTGCGCGCGTTCGAAGAGTTGTTGGGAGCGTGTGTGATCCAACTTTTGAGCTTAGCGAATCGTTGTCCCAACGCTCAGACTGTCATTGAACCGACACGTTGAACGAGCTTGCGCTCGCGCTCGACCCCGCCCCCGCCACGATGGTCAACCCCGAGGTTTGCGACGGCGCGAAGAAGTTTACCTGCAGGACGCCGGCAGATCGCCCCGGGGGCCGCTCCCATATAAGTGACTGGCAGATCTCTGTGACGGTGTTCATGATCGATTACCCGGATTGGTATCCCGGAAGCGGCGAGAGGCGCCAGGTTCACCTGGCCGTCGAGACTCGGAGGCATCGTCTGCCCCACTGCCCGCGATATACAGCGACATGATCGAGCCGGTGCCAGCCGGGTTCGATGCGGAATTGACGCTGAAGTCTTCGTTGAATACGCCGAGGATCTGGAGGGCCGATGGCGGCAACGGTCATCGTAACGGAATTCGACTGCGACGTTGTTGTATTGCACGCTGATCGTGGTGGTGAGCCCCGCCGTTTCAAAGGGAACGACTCATTCCACCTGCGCACCCTCCTCCGAGATAGGTAAGTCCCGTGATCGCGCTCGCGTCCGGATTCAGTTTCGCGACGAACGCTACTGCTTCATCTATGAATTGCACAGGGCCAATTCCGAGAATGATGCATCGCAAATAGACGTCAGACTGGAAGGCTCCGGCTGATGCGGGTTGTGAGAGACCGTCGGAGACGCCGCCGAGATAAACATTCCCGTTGCCATCCAGGGCGATTCCGTCGATCGCATCAAAGCCCTTTCCGCCGAGATAAGAAGCGTAGGCGAGGCCGCCATCCGCACTGAACCGGGCGATGAACCCATCGACGTAACCACCTCCGAATTGCGGCTGGAGCGCACTGGCGGTTACGGGAAGATCCGGCGCTGCGGTTTCGCCGACGATCCACGCCTCGCCATCGGGCTTCGCCGCGACCGCTTGCCCGACAGTGCCGCAGATTCCTCCGAACAAAGTTGAAAAAATCAGCGAGCCGCCATCCGAGGCTATTTTTGTGATGAAAGCGCTTCCGTCGCTGGGAACACCGACGAGAGGCAAACCCTGGTTAAGCGTACATCCGGGGACCAGTGCAGTTTGAACCGCATTGGAGGTAACGGGAAAATTGGCGCTGTTCGTTTGGCCCGTAACCACTGCATTGCCGCCGCTGTCCACGGCGACGCCACCCAGTTGTTCCGACCCGCCTCCAAGGTACGTGGAATAAATCAACTGCGAGCCGTCCGGAGCGAGTTTGGCGACGAATGCGTTCGACGAGCCGGCGAGTTTCTTCTGGAAGGCATTTGCGCTGACGGGAAAGTCCGACGAAGAAGTAAATCCCGCGACATATGCGTTGCCCGAACTGTCTACTGCAAGGCTTGTAGCCTGATCGAAGATGCTTCCGCCAAGATATGTGGAATAAAGCAACTGGCTGCCGTCCGGATTCCATTTCGTCACGAATGCGGTCTGGTAGGTATTGTGGTTCTTGCTCTGGATCGGATTTTGAGTGAGGAAGTCTGGCGAGCTCGTTTCTCCGGCGGTGTATATGTTGCCGTTGGGATCCAGCGCGATCGCCGAGGCGCTGCTGATGCCGCTGCCTCCGAAAACGTTGTCGAAGACAACCCTGGGGTCGACGACCAGCGGACTGTTTGGATCATGGCGTCCGAGGTCAAAACCGATCCGGCGCGAAGCGTCGATACGATACGAAACAGTTACGAACCGCTTTCGACCGTTCGTGATTTGCCACGCCAGAGGCTTTGGCTGCCGAATCTCCTTACCTCCGGCGCGAACTATCAGGTCGCCGCGCTGATCCACCTGGATACTCTCGGCGCCCTCAAACGCCAGGGAAATGACGCCGGGATCGCGCCCGCCGGAGATCTCAAAGTCATATTCCAGGTGCTCCTGTTCGCCCCGAAAAATGACATCGACTCCGGGGTAGCTGTCATGAACTCGCACGCTCGAGTAAAGCGAGAACGATTCATGCAGGTCGCCCCCACGAAAGTAATTGGCCTTGCCGATAAGCTTGCCGGTCCCGGTTATCAGCGGGTTCCGATTGGCGTGCGTCATGTGGATCGCCACCACCGAACTTCCGAGATTCAGCTGTTCCCCGGAAGGAGCAATGAGCAGCGAATAATTGGAGCCACGGCAAACCCAGGTTCCACCGCGATCCTCGAACGCCAGCGGCAGCGTTGGGTTCGAATTTGCGGCTAGGCAGGGGATAGCTGCCAGAGAAATGACGGCCGCCGTGCGAAAGAACATGGCGGCGGCGAGTGCATGTCTTTCACCAACGAAAAGCCGCTAATTTCAGCCAGTTGTGTCGCAAGCTTCGACACTTTTGTTCCGGGTCGACACACTCGCGCGACAAAAAGGACCTCAGCGGACCGCCACATCGAGCAGCGCCATCCAATACTGCACGGACTGCATCCCGAAGCCGCAGAGGATCAGAACGATACCGAAGACGCCGAAGCGGCGATCGGGCATGGTCTCGGTAATCCATTCGACGAACGGCATGAGGGCGTTCACGAGCGCCGTTACGATGCCGATCGTGAGGCCGGCGTGCAGGCCGAACATCACGGCGTACATCCGCCGATGCGCCACCGCGGCGGCGATGTATCCGGCGGCCGAATATCCCACAGTGCGTATCAGAGCCGCTTCGATCTGACGCCGGGTCATTCGCGGAACCCTGCCAGGCTGGTAATCGAGCGACGGACGAACGCCGCGGCAGTAGGCGACAATCTGGCCGAGCGTGCTGAGAGCTCCGAAATACCGCTCCGAATTCGATGCCGTAGATGTATGAAGCACCGATGCCGAACCCGATGCCGCGGATCGCACAGAACAGGCACTCGTGACGCAGCCGGTGGTGCGGTCTCGTTTGTGCTGCGCGGGTCAGTTCGAGCGCCAGCGTCAGACCGTTGGCGGCGCCGCAAGCGAGGCCGAAGGGAAGGCCCAGCGGCAGGCCGAACCCCGTTCCGAAAATCACTCCGTAGGTAACGCCGCGGGTGAGAGTACGAAGCGGACCGTGTACGCCGCCCAGGATGTCATAGGCAAGGTACAAAGCCCCGAGGACGTCGAGAAAACTGCCGACGATACTGATCGCGGCCAGTTGGTGACGGTCGATCGACGTCATTATAATAAGGGTTTGATTGAATGATAAACCCCCGAGGTGCGGCCGTAGCCGCGTTGTTATGCGGCTGGCTGACGCTCATCGGCTGCAGGAGCGCGGCGTCGCCCGACGTTGCGGCCACGGTGAACGGAAGGCCCATCTACTATACCGAAGTCGACAAAGCCTACAAGACGCAGTTTCCAGGGCGCGTGGAAGGCGAGAATGAGGACCAGGTTCAGCTGCGCCGGCTGGAAATTCTGCGGTCTCTGATCGATAACGAACTGATGCTTCAGAGGGCCGAAAAGGCCGGTCTTGTCGCCACCGATGCGGATGTCGAGGCGCGTCTGAACGAGCTGAAGGCGCCCTATACGAAAGAAGAATTCGACAAGCAGTTGAAGGATTGGGGGCTGACGCTCGAAGAGCTGAAGGCCCAGGTCCGGCGCGATGAAAGCGTCAAGAAGCTGTTCAACAAAGACATCACGTCGAAGATCGATATCACCGACGCCGAGGTGGCGAGCTTTTACAATGCCAATCGCGGCAGTTTCAATCTCCCGGAACCGCGCGTGCATATGGCGCAGATCGTGGTGACTGCGCAGGCCGATCCGAATGTGCACAATCTGAAGAACGACAAGGCGAAGAACGAAGAAGAAGCCGGGCGCAAGATGCAGGCGATCGAAGCGCGGCTGAAGCAGGGTGAGGATTTCGCCATGATGGCGCAGAATTATTCGGAAGACCCTACCACTACGCCGAACGGCGGCGACCTGGGATTTATGGGGGAATCGGCGCTCGATAAGGTGAGCCCCGAGTTGAAAAAGCTGGTGCTCTCCCTGCAGCCGGGTCAGATGTCGCCTGTGATTCGCACCCCGTCGGGCTTTCAGATTCTGAAGATGATCTCGAAAGAACCGGCGGGGCAGCGCGATTTGAGCGATCCGCGGGTGCAGCAGTCGATCCGGGAGACGCTGCTCAGCCGCAAGGATCAGCTGCTCAAGACGGCGTATTACGAGTCGGCGCGAAACGAAGCCAAAATCGTCAACAACATGGCGAAGACGGTTTTCGGCAACGCCGGGAAAAACGCGAAATAGTCTTGTGGCGTCAGCCGGCGCTAATGCGGGTCGTTTCGCGTTACCGGCTCCGGAATCGGCCAGCCAGAGGAAACATCTTAAACAGCAGAATGTATCCGCAGACGGGAACGGCCAGGAACAAGAGCAGACAGAATAGTGTGCCGACCGAAATCGGTGAGCGGTCCGCAAGGTGAGCCGCGAGCAGCCTCTCCGACGAATATCCGATCCAAAGTAAGCCGGCCAGCGCGTACAGAAACTTGAGACGCCGCAGTCGCAACGTCGGTAATTTTCTCAAAGTGACCCGTTGAAGGGCACAGTCCCCCTGATCCCCTTACATTTTTTTACAAAAGGCTTGCATTCGGTTTCCCCCGGGCGTATCTTACGGGCGTAGGAGCTGTCCTCAAGGGGGAGGCACATGCTGAATTTAAGGAAGTTATTGGCTTCGCGTACGGTAACGGCCGATTTTGTTTTTCAGCGTATCCGGGTTCGCATTCGCGGATACGGCGGCGGGCGTGGCGGCCCTCAAGAACCACGATTACTCGACTGCGTTTCGCGAATTCAAAGCCGGCGTTGACCGAGGCGAGGCCGATGCGCAATTCAATCTGGGCATCATGTATGCCCGGGGTTTGGGCGTGGAAAAGGATATCGCCCAGGCGTGGGAGCTTTTCCAGCTGGCGGCGGCTCAGGGAAATGCGCAGGCGCAATTCCGACTTGGGGTGAGATCGGCGCAGGGCTGGGGCGTGCAGCAGGACTTCGTCGATGCCGCCAGATGGTATCAACGTGCCGCGGACCAGGGAGATGTGGCGGGCGAAGCGGGAATCGCATCGCTTTATGAGGATGGCTTCGGTGTCCAGCAGGATTACAAGATGGCGGTGCACTATTACACGCTTTCCGCGTCAAACGGATATGCCCCCGCGCAGTACAATCTGGCGCAGCTGGTCGAGAAGGGCAAGGGCACGAAACGGGACGACGCAGCAGGCGTTTCAGTGGTACAAGAAAGCCGCCGATCAGGGTTTTGCCGACGCCCAGGCAAAAGTCAGCGAGATGTATGCCCGAGGACAGGGCGTGACGGCAAACGCGGAGCAGGCATACTTCTGGTCCACACTCGCCGCTCGACAGAACGAGAAGAATGCGGAGCGGCGTGCGCAGGCCCTGGCGGCTAACCTCAGCCCCGACGCGGTCTCGCGAGCGAAAAAGTCAGCCGGCGAATGGAAGCCGGTACTGAGCTCGGCGCGTTAGCGGAAAGAGCCCGTCACCAGGTCGAATTCCAGTCGTACTCGGGAGTCCGTTTCCGTGGTATGGTTTTTGGTATGGCGACCACCAAAGTTACGATTACGCTGCCGGACGATCAGATTCGTTCAATCCGTGAATTGGTCGCTGCCGGGAAGGCGGCCAGCTTGTCTGGTTTCGTTAAGCATGCGGTAACTGTTGGCCTCTTCGATGCCGCGGGATGGCGGGCGATGCTGGACGACGCGCTTCGACAGACCGGAGGGCCGTGACGAAAGAGGAGCGCGATTGGGCGGACGCTCTGCTCCGTACACCGGAGCGGAAACGGGAAACCGGGGGCAAGAACAAGGCCGCGTGAGCGGCATCACCTTCGACGCGGGTGGCCTGATCGCGTTGGATCGAAACAATCGACAGGTGATCGTTCTGCTGGCGCGAGCAACCGAATTGGGCATCCGAGTCGTCGTTCCAGCTTCTGCGCTCGCTCAGGCTATTCGTAATCCCGCGAGACAGGCACGGCTGTCCCGGCTGATCCGCCAGGTCGAGACAGATCTGGTTCCGCTGGACGGGGCAGATGCAACCGCCGTCGGGCTTTTGCTTGCGCAAACTGCAACCGCGGATATTGTCGACGCCCACGTCGTGATTTGTGCTCGCAGGGCTGGACGGGTTGTCATTACGAGCGATCCGATCGACATCGGGCGAATCGGTCCGGAACTGGGGTTAGTCGAAGTTTAACGTTTCTCGCGTACCTGACGAACCGGCACGTGCCGGAAATCGGAGTTCGCATGGCTCTCGGCACCGGCGCACGCGAAGTGCTGGTGCTGCGCCAGAGTCTGGCGATGATCGGTAGCGGCGTCCGCGCGCCTGTTCGCCGTATTGGTTGTCGGCGCGCTGATTGCGAGCTTCGCGCCGGCGCTGCGCGCGAGCAGGGTTGACCCGATGGCCGCTCTTCGGGGGGATCAGGTGGAACTGGTGGCTACTTCGGCAGCCGATAAAAGCTTCCGCCCACCGACCGCATGACCGCGCCCCAGAGCGCCTGGCCCAGCTCCGGCAGTTCTTCCATATGCACCGGAATGGCCTGGACGTGCAGGCCGGCCATCTCATCGTTCGTTCCCGGACCCACTGTGACGCGCTTTGGAGGCGAATTCGGGTTGCGCGGATTCGCGGCCGAGTTATCGTAGACGAACTCCATGAAAAGTTCCGAGTCGGCCGGAATGCGGATCGGATGAGCGTATTGGAACTGGTCCTGCCAGTTGAAATCCCAGTCGCGAAGGTTCAGAAGCCACTGTTTGCGGCCGTCCGGAAGGATGGCCCAGCCGCGCATCTCCCGGCATAACAGGTGCGCATGCGGGATTATGCCCACGGCGTCCACCGCGATCGGGGTCGTGAAGTGCGCGCGGACCACATAGTGCGGGTCGCCCGCGGGAATGTCGATCCTGTTTGAAGCGAGTCCGACGTCAACTACGCGGCGCACCGGCGGCCGATCGGTGAAATAGATTCCGACACTCCATTGGTCCTGTTCGGGCTTACCATCCGGATGGTAGTGGACCTGGACCGCGAGCTTCGAGCCTGCCTGAAGCGGCGCCGCGGCTCCGTCCGGCATCTTTACCGGAGCCATTCCGGGAGACCAGCCACCGATTCCGAGGGTCGGGAAAAAACCCCATGGTTCCGAAGCAGGGATATCTTGACTCGTGCGAACTCTGGCGGGTGTCCGTGAACATCAGCGAATGGTGGACTATCGCGGCGATTCGAGGGACGGAATTCGACGGCGCGGATAAACCGGTCCTTCGGCAGATTCATCGGAACGATGAAGCATTCGTAAACGTCCAGTCCTTCCGCCGGAACGTCGAAGGGCTGGCCCGGCTGGACGATCAGATCGGGTTTGCCCAAGTTGCCAGCCGTCGGGAAATTGCGGAGCCGGCGGAAGCTTCGCGGGGTCGCCCTCGCGGGCTCCCGGTTGCCACCCAGCGCTGGATGGTCTGCAGATCCCGATCGCTCAACCGCCTGTCGCCGGCGAAATCGTTATAACCCGGAACGGGCTTCCAGGGCGGCATCAGCCGCGAGCGCGTAACATCGGCGATCAGGCGGGCGCGTTTCTTCGCGTCCTCGTACGTGATCAGCGGAAAAGGCGCAACTTCGCCGTCGTGGTGACAAACCGCGCAGTGTTTGTAGAAAATCGGCGCGACGTCTTTCGTAAAGACGGGTGCAGCCGCCGCAGGAGCAGGGGCAGCGGCAGCTGCGAGAAGCAACGCAAACACCAAGCTTTAATCTACCGCTCGCTGAGGCGCGGCCGATCCCCTTCGGATTCAACGCGACGTCTGTCTGGCGGTACGCCGCCTCAGGCGCAGCATACCGAGAGCAGTCAGTCCTACACCGATCAGGGCCTGCGTCGCCGGTTCCGGAGTGCGCGCCGTCAAAGGATCGACTCTCGATATGGAATCCGAGGTGTCGTCCGTCTCCGAAGGCCGCAACTCCGCCGTCGATGATCTGAGTGCCCAGTTGTGCGAGGGGCGTGAAGCTCACGGACCCGTCAGGCGCTCGCGAAGACGTAGTTGACCGGTTGACCATACTGGTAAAGTTCGAGGGTTCCATCGACGAATGCCGAACCGGCGATCCCGGTAACGCCCGTGCTGCCCAGATCGGTCGCGATGCCGGTTACGGCATTGAGGAGGTACAGCTCGTCGTTCTGACCGAAGCCGCCCGCGGTGTAGAGCAGTGACGTTCCGTCGAAGGACAGGCTGGTGTCCAGCAGACCGTTGTTCGGAGCCAGGCCGGTTGCGCCTAACAGGGTCGCCTGTCCGGTTGTGGAGTTGATCGAGTAGAGGTTGGAACTGTAATCGACTTCGAAGAGACCGGCGGATCCTCCTCCGAACGCTGCTACGTTTGTGGTCAATCCAGTGTTTCCGATGTATGCCGACAGACCCGTCGTCGGGTCTACCGTCAGCACGTTGTTCGCGAAATCGTCCAGATAGAGCTGCCCGTTAAAGGCTGCGATTCCACCTGCCGCGGAAATCGGGAGTGTGGATACCTGAGAAAAACTTTCTGTGGTGTCATCAATTGCGCCGAAACGGTTATCGTTAAAAACGACATCAATGCTTCCGGCGGACAGCCTGAGCGCGCTTACGCCAATCAGGACCATCAGCAGACAAATCTGCATCTTCTGTACTAAATCTAACACTTACTGTTTGACATTTGTGAAATAAATCACAAAAAAATACGGCAATATCGCTTTTTTCGACGGATATGCCACCATAAATAATTGATCGTCACCCTGACCATGAACCCGGCCATCGACCGTACGATGGCCGTGGACCGGCTTGCTTTCGATGACCGGGCATATATTCTTTCGAGTAAGGACTCCCCCGGAGGGCGCGGCATCAATGCGGCCCGCGTGATTCATTCCTTTGGCGGCGAGACGCTCGCTATCGTTCCGGCCGGCGGTGACCGCGGCGCGCGGTTCGAGAACTATCTGCAGGATTGCGGATTTCCCGTCGCGACGGTCCCGATCCGCAACGACATCCGGCTCAATCTCACGATTACGGACCGCCATGGCCTGACGGTCAAGCTGAACGAGCTTGGTCCGAGGCTCGATCGCGGCGAACTGGCCGAGTATGGAAGGCACCGTCGAGGCGCAGCTGGCGCG
Source organism: Terriglobia bacterium (assembly GCA_963831795.1). Lineage (GTDB taxonomy): Bacteria > Acidobacteriota > Terriglobia > Bryobacterales > Bryobacteraceae > BOG-234. The sequence goes on from CAWHSB010000017.1 coordinate 23,178, forward strand.
CGCGATCCTGGCTGATGCTGTGCGGAAGCCTTCCGCCGGGAGTGCCATCCGATTTCTATGCGCAGCTTGTGGCGCGCGCAGCGAAAAAGGGCGTCCGAACACTGCTCGATACCGATGGCGAAGCGCTCTCGGAGGGCGTGGAAGCGGGGCCGACGATCGTCACTCCGAATCAGCAGGAAGCGGAACGCCTGCTTCATACGGTGTTGCTGACGCGATCCCACTCGCTGGCGGCGGCGAGAAAAATTCAGTCCATGGGCGCCGAGTCGGTGGTCTTGTCCCTCGGCAGCCGCGGGGCGATCGGCGCGTCCGGAACGGAGATGTGGGAAGCGACGCCTCCGCGGATTGACGCGATTTCGCCCATTGGCGCAGGCGATGCGCTTGGGCGCCGCGCTTGCCTGGTCGCTCGGAAATGGGGACGAGTTTTCCCGAGGCGCTGCGTTGGGGCGTCGCCGCGGGCAGCGCTTCGGCGAAGCTGCCGGGCGTAAACTTCGCGACGGTCGAACAGACGCGGGAGAGTTCACGAAGACGTCGAACTGCGCCGGATCGAAACGTGATCGCCGACGGCGTTCGCGATGAAGGCGCGGACCGCGGCCCCAGCCTGCTGAAATCGGCCGGCATTATCTCCGCCGCAGTTGTCGGGAGCCGGATCACCGGTCTGATGCGGGAAAGCGTTCTGAGCTCGACTGTTCGGAGCCGGCGCGACGTTCGACGCCTACGTTCTCGGTTACCGGATCCCGACCCTCGCGCGCGAGTTGTTCGCTGAAGGAGCACTCTCGTCGGCGTTCGTGCCGACGTTTACGCGATATCTCGCCACAAAGTCCCACGAAGAAGCGCGCGAATTGTCGGATACGACGGCAACCCTGGTGATGGTAATCGTGGGCGGTAGTCTGCGCACTTGGCATGATCTTCAGCCCGGCGCTCGTCGACCTGTTCGCGCCGGGATATCACGCCATTCCCGGAAAGTGGGAGCTGTCGGTCTCGCTGGTGCGAATCATGTTCCCGTTTCTTCTGCTGGTGGCTCTGGCAGCGCAGGCCCAGGGTATCCTCTTCGCCTGCCATCGGTACGCGATCCCCTCGATCGCGCCGGCTGTTTACAACGTCTGCTCGGTCGCATTCGGGCTGGCGCTCGGCTATCTCGCCGGGCCGCGGCTTGGGATTGATCCCGGTGCATGCAATGGCGTTCGGCGTGATGGTCGGAGGCGCGGCGCAGCTCTTGTTTTCAATTACCCTCCGTCTGGCGTCTCGGATTTTGCATGGCGGCCACGCTGGAACACGCGGCATGAGGGTGTGCGGCACATTCTCGGATTGATGGGACCGGCGCTGATCGGCAATGCTTCCGGCCAGATCAACGTTCTGGTGAACACCAATTTCGCCGCGGGTCTGCGCGACGCGTCGGGCCATGTGATGAACGGACCGGTCAGCTGGCTCGCGTACGCGTACCGCTTTTTCGCGCTGCCTATGGGGGTTTTCGGAATCTCAGTGGCAGCGGCGGCGCTTCCCCACCTTTCGCGCAGCGCCGCTCACCGGAAGTTCGTCCGAGTTCCGCGAGACGCTCTCGCGCTCGATCGCGATGATCCTGCTGTTGACCATCCCCGCCGCGGTCGGACTTGCGACGCTGGGCGAAAGTATGATCGGCATCGTGTATCAACATGGAAGATTTCTCGCGTTCGATACTCACCAGACGGCTCGCGCGCTTTCCTGTTACGCGGTGGGACTGGCGGGCTATTCCACTGATAAAGCTGCTGGCGCCGGCCTTCTACGCACTGGGCGATTCGAGAACTCCGATGATCGTCAGCATGGCGGCGGTGCTGGTAAACGGGGTCGCTGCATTCACAATGGTGCGGATCGTCGGATTCGGCCATGCGGGGCTGGCGCTTTCGACGTCGGTGGTGTCAACGTTCAGCGCTCTGATGCTGCTCTTTCTGCTGCAAGGCTCGCATCGGCGGTCTCGAAGTCCGCAGGATGCTGGCGGATCTGGTGAAAATTCTCGCTGCCTCGACGGTAATGGGCGTGGTCTGTCACGAGGTGGTCGCCGCGTCCCACGCTCTCCTACGCGCCCCGGGCGCGGCCCGCATTGTTGATGTTCTGGTCGGTGTTCCCGCCGGAGCGGTGGTATTTTACGCGGTTGCGACTGCACTGCGGGTTCCGGAACTTCGGGAGGCGCGCGATGCGCTTTTCCGGAAATTCCGAGGGCAGCCCGATACCGTTTGATAAGGCTTTGGTAAAATTTCATCGAACATGCTTCCAGACATCGCCCGCGCCATTCAGCTGCAGATTCTGGATGACCGCGCCGCCGAGTTGACAAAGGGCATCGCCGCATTGCCCCGGCATATTGCCGAAATCGAAAAGAAAATGGAGTCGCATCAGCGCCGGCTGGAACACGATCGCGCCGCGCTGATGGCTAATCAGAAAGACCGCAAACGTCTCGAAGGAGAGATCCAGGCGAACGATCAAAAGATTTCGAAACTCAAGACGCAGATGATGGAGGCGAAAAATAACGACCAATACCGCGCCTTTCAGCACGAAATCGATTTCTGCCAGCAGGAAATTCGCCGCCACGAGGACCGCATTCTCGAATTGATGAGCGAGTCCGATCCGCTGGACAAAGCCGTAAAGGCCGCCGAAGCGGCGTTCGCGGTCGAAAAGAAACAGGTCGACGAGGAAAAGGCCAGGGCGCAGGAGCGCACGTCGACGGATCGCAAGGAGATCGAAACGCTGATGCAGGACCGCAAGAAGATTCTGGCGGAGATGGATCCGCGGATTGCTTCCGAATACGAGCGCATCCGCAAAGGGCGCGCGGGTGTGGCGATCGCGGAGGCCGTGCAGGGACGCTGCTCGAAGTGCAACATATTGCTGCGGCCGCAGTTCCTGCAGGAGCTGAAGCGCGGAGACTCGGTTATGGTTTGCGAAAGCTGCAAGCGGATGCTCTACTGGAATCCGCCGCAAAGCGTCGCGGACCTGGCAAGCGTCGGCAGCTAAAGCGCCAGCCGCTGGTTCGTCGTATCTCAGCCACTTTCCGAACATGCGGCAGCGGATCGGTTGCAGATCCGAGACCAGTTCGCCGGTGTTACGTCGCGGCGGCTTCGAGCCAGCGGCGCATCTCAGCGCGCGGGACCAGCCCGGCCTGCTGGAAGACGACCTGGCCGTCGCGCAGCACCACGAAGTTCGGTATGGACTGCACGCCGAAGCGGGCGGCCACGTGCGGGCTATCCTCCGTATTCACCTTGAGGACCACCGCGCGGCCGGCCATCTCTTTTGCGAGTTCCTTTACTTCCGGCGCGGCCATGCGGCAGGGTCCGCACCAGGCGGCCCAGAAGTCGGTGAGGATGGGGACGGGAGCTTCGGCCACGATCTGGGTAAACGCCGATTCATCCACATCCAGCGGTTCGTTCAACGCCGGAAGAGGCAGTTTGCAGGAGCCGCAACGGCCGTTGTGTGAAAGATGTTTGGCCGGAATGCGGTTTCCTTTGCCACAGGCGGGGCAGTGGCGGACGATGGAAAAACTCACTGGACTTTACCCATAGCAGGGCTGGCTGAGCGGCCCTCCATTGACGAACCGTCCTGTGCGGCGGAGCGCTTTACCGGCAATCTGAAGTAAAAGGTCGAACCCTCATTGACCGTCGATTCGACCCAGATTGTGCCCCCGTGCGCCTCTATAATCTTCTTCGAAAGAGCGAGGCCGATCCCATTTCCAGGGACGTCCTGATTGTGAAGGCGCTGGAAAATCTCGAAAATACTCTCGTGGTATTTTGGATCGATTCCGATGCCATTGTCTTTGACAGAAAATACCCAGCAGTTTCCCTGCTCGCGCGCCGCCACGTGAATGCGCGGCTCGACCTCGGGCTTTCTGTATTTGATCGCATTTGCGATCAGGTTTTGAAAGACATGCTCCAGTTGCTCGCTCGCAACCAGGGACGGCAGAGGGTCATGTGTGACAACAACGCCGTTCTCCTGCACCGCGGAATCGAGATTGGCTACCGACCGCGCGAGTAACTCTTCCGAGTTGAGCGTGCTCATCGGGCTTTCGCCGTCTGCCGACTGGGTGTAGTGCAGAAGACCGTCCATGAAGGATCTCATCCTGATCGCTCCGCTCGCGATAAAGTCGAGATACTTGAGCGCCTGAGGATCGTTCCCGGCGTTGAGTTTCCTCTTTAGCAGCTCGGCATAGGCGGTAATCGTTCGCAGCGGGCCGCTGAGATCATGGCCCACGCGATAAGAAAACCATCTGAGTTCTTCGGCGGCCTTGCGGGAGGACTCTTCCGCTCGCCGGGCCCTGATGAAGGCGTTCACGGTCGCGATCAGAATCGATGGCTCGACCGGTTCCACGATGTAGCCGTCGGCGCCCGAATCGAGGCCGTAGACCTGGTGTTTCGTCAGCACGCTCGATGCGGAAATATGCAGGATCGTCGTGGAGGCAATCGCCGGCGTGTTGCGAATAGTTTTGCAGACTTCAAAACCGGTCATGTCCGGCAGGTTGACATCGAGAAGAACCAGAGCCGGCTTATAACGGTCGACCATTTCCAGGGTCTCCGCGCCCGACCCCGCCTCGATCACGCTGAAACCTACCTGACGCAGGAGCTTTGTGCGGGCGTAACGCCCCGGCTGATAGTCGTCGACGTTCAGTATGCACGATTCCCGCGGGTCAGTCTGCGAGTTTCTTTCAATCATGTCAAACCTGCAGGGCAGGAGCGGTGTCTTTCAGGATACGATAGAACGCTTCCCTGACAGAAACCTCGCTGAGGTCTTCTTTGTCGATTATCCCGGCGGCGCTCTCGAGGAGACGGCTGCGCTCGGACCTGGTGAGATGCCGGGATGTGGCGATGATCACGGGAATGGGCGCGGTGTCCGGAAGGCGCTTCAGTTCGTCGAGCACTTCGAAGCCGGTCATCTCCGGCATGGTCAGATCGAGGAATATCAGGTCCGGATGGATCTCACGCGCCCGCCGTATTCCGTTCATGCCGGTCGCTTCTTCCGTGATCGTTACGGGAAGTTTGCGCAGGTGCTGGCGGAGAACGTAGCGATCGGCTTCACTGTCGTCGACGATCAGGACCTGACTGGGAGTCTTCTCACGGGTGATCGAGCGTAGTTCTTTAAGAAGCGCGGCGCGCTCAACCGGCTTGACGATGTAAGCGTCGACGCCGAGATGGAAAGCCTTCGCCTGGTCCTCGACGGTGCTGACGACGAGCAACGGGAATGTCCTTCGTATGCGAGGCCTGCTTCAGCTTTGCGGCGAAGCCCCAGGTGTCTTCCGATCGCAGAACGACATCCAGGATAATGGCGCACGGCTTCACACGTTCGAGGAAGTCCTCCGCTTCACGCGTGGTGGCGGCGACGGCGAGCTGAAATCCGGATCCGCGAAGATAGCTCTTGTAGGTCATCACCATTTCCGGGCTGTCTTCCACCACCAGAACAGTGCGGCCCAGCGGGTCCGGCAGAAACTCCACGACCGCCGCCGAGGGACGGGCGTCTGGTTCGCGCCACGTTGCCGGAATACGCAACGTGAAGGTCGAACCCGCTCCCAGGCGGCTCTGGACCTCGACCTTGCCTCCAAGAAACTCGGCAAGCTTTCGGGATAGCGGGAGACCGAGCCCCGTACCTTTCACCCGGCGCTGAAGCGGATGATCGAGCTGGACGAAATCCTGAAAAATCGACTCCTGATCCTCGGAAGCGATGCCGATTCCTGTATCGGAAACGGAGAACGCGACTTCGCCCGCTCCGGAGGTGGCTGCCGACACCCGGACCTCGCCCCTCTCGGTGAATTTCAGAGCGTTTGAAATAAAGTTCCGAAGGATCTGGGATATTTTTCCCTCGTCGGAATAAAGCGGGGGAATATGGTCGGCATCGTCGAAGACGAGGTCCACGGACTGGTTCAGGAGCAACGGCCGGAGCATCCCGCGAAGGGCGGCGAAAAGATTTGCGATTTCAAACTCTATCGGTTTCGCTTCGACCTTGCCCGCTTCCACCTTGGCAAGGTCGAGCAGATCGTTGACGAGTTCCAGCAGATCCGCGGCCGCGCGCTTGATATAGCCGACCTGCTGGTCCTGTTCCTGAGTCAGTTCGCCGTCGGAACGGCTGAGGAGCAGACCGCTCAGCGCCAGGATGGAATTCAGCGGCGAGCGGAATTCGTGGCTCATGTTTGACAGGAATTTCGATTTCAGCTCGTCGGCGCGGCGGAGATGGTCGGCCTTCTCATCCAGTTCGGCGTAGAGAGCCACGACTCCGCGGTTGGTGTCCTCGAGTTCCCGGTTGACGCGTGAGAGTTCGGTCTGGCGGGTGCGGATCTCTTCGAGCGCCCGCAGTAACTCCTGGTTCTGGTGCTGCAGTTCCTGGACTGCGTTCTGGGGGCGGTCAAGGCTGAGTTCGTTCGCAATGCGGGCGAGGTCCGCCTCGCGAACGATGGGGGCGCGTTTTGGAAGAAGCTTCTTCAGCAGGATCGTGGTTCCCTTGCCAGGAATCGATTCGATCTGAAATTGATCCATGAGCCGGCGCGCTCCGGTTATGCCGAGACCCATGCCCGTCTGCGACTGGTAGCGGCCTTCGAGAATGGCGTCGAGATCGCTGATTCCGGGGCCGTCGTCGGTGACTTTGATGATGAACAGTTGGGGGGCTGTGCGGCCTTCTACCGAGTACTCGATCCTGCCGCCCCCGGCATAATTGAACGCGTTGCGGGCGATTTCGGAGAGCGCGGTCGAGATGCGGGTCTGATCCTGAGCGTCAAATCCGAGAAGGCGCGCGATCTGCCGGGCGCGCTGTCTCGCGTTGACCGTGTCGTCCTCATAGCGGATATTCACCGACAGAATGGGCAGACTCATGTTTTGAGGAACACAGGAGTCGAGGAAGTCAAGAGCCAGAAGTGAGCCCTGCCTTCGGAGGCACCGGATTGAATCATAACCTGTGATTCCGATACCCGGTTTTCGCTCCGGTGAAGACGCGGTTTTGGGACGCGGAGAGGAAAGTCCACCGGCGACAAGATCGCCGGTGCTACCGGCACAGGACGTAAAGCTTCGCGCCGAGCGAAAGCTCGGCGGCAGGGCGGAAGCCCTGGCCCCACAATGGTTGCGCAGCGTCTTCATCCGTTTTTGGCGTGCGGCAGGGCCACGGTAAGTCAGGAGCCAGAAATCAGAATGGCTGCTCACGACCTGGTTCCTCCACTTTTGGCGTGGCGCTCGGCGTCCCTTGCGCTCGTGACGCTCATGCCGCTTTCGCTACTACTACGGTAGCGTCATCCACTCCGCGCGAAAACTCCCGATACAGGACTCCCGCGATGAGCCCGGGATGCCGCGCGGCAAGGGAAGATTGGGCGTCGAAACCGGTCGCGGTGGAAAGGCCGTCGGAATGAAGCACAAGAATGCCATCTCCCGGCCACGGATACGCGAACTCGCGAAGCCGGGGAATCTGATGGCCGACGGTGCCATTTACCGAGACGAGGTTCTGGCGGGAAGCGGCTCCGGAATACACCTGCGCCGGATACGTTCCCCGCGCCGCAGAAATGCAAGGTGCCTCTTTCCCGATCGATGCGGGCCACCGAAACGGCCGCTCCGCGCGAACTGCGAAGGGCCTGATGGCAGCGTTCCAGCAGCTGAGCGGGAGCAAGATCGGAATTTGCATGGAGCATGCGGACGGCTTCGCGCGAAGCAAGGCCGGCTTCGTAGCCGTGGCCGAGACCGTCGGCCACCAGAATCGTGGTTACAAAGGCGCCCTGCTCCACACCCCAACTGTCACCGCAAACATCCTGTCCTTTCTTTGCGACACTCACGGCGCCGAGGCGCAGCCACGGGGCATCATCGCGCGCGGGGCTGGCGTCGCCGTTTATGCGCCAGCGCGCGAGAACCGCGGCGCCCATTACCCGGAACCGAAAAGAAGTCGGACTCGGCCGATAGCCGAACGATCGCGCCCAGGCCCTGTCCGGCGGAGCCGCCGGTGGAGTATCCGTTTTCGAGGCACAGATCGAGATTTTCCATTCCCGGGCCGCGATCAATCGCAAGGAGTTCGAGCGCACGGGCTCCCGGCGCTTCCTCGGCCTCAATGCGGCGCAGCAGGATCTCACCGCCGCCCCCGTGTTTCAGCAGATTCGTACTGGCTTCAGTGGCGACAATGGCGATCTGTTCGGAGGCCGCTTCGTCGAAACCGATCTCGCCGGCCATTTTTCGAGCGATCCGCCGAGCTTCGGCAGGCTGGCTGCTCTCTTCGACGGCAATCCGCACCGACTCGGCCATCTGCGCTATTTCCACCTGATGATCGATACCTTTGTCCCTGTGCCGGGCTTCGAATCGATCTCGAATTCGTGCGCGAGCCGCTTGGCCCCACCGAGACCGAGGCCCATACCGTTGCCCGACGTATAGCCGTCCTTGAGGGCAAGTTCGATATCGGGGATGCCGGGCCCTTCGTCCTCAAAGACGAGCCGCAAGCCGGATTTCATGTTGTTTTCGATAAGTTCGATCTGCACCACGCCGCCTCCGCCGTAGTCCAGCGTGTTACGGGCCAATTCGCTGGCGGCGGTGACGAACTTCGTCTGATCGACGAGTCCGAAACCGAGAGCGACCGCCTTTTTCCGGACGGCCTGACGCACGCTTACGACGTCTTCCGACGACCGGATCGGCAGCGACTCGGAGTTAAGAAGCCTCATCCCCGTTTTCCCGGTTCTCCAGCGCGGTCCGCAAGGCCTCCATGCCTTTCTCGACATCGAGAGCCGTGCGAATTCCGGTAGGGTCAGGCCGAGTTCGACGAGGGTGATTGCAACCGAAGGCTGCATGCCGACAACGACGGTTTCGGCGTCGAGGAGGTGGGCCATGGAGGCGATGGTTCCCAACATTCGGCCGATAAAGGAATCGACCATTTCGAGAGTCGAGATGTCGACGAGCACGCCATGCGTGCCGTATTTCACGATCTGAGACGTGAGATCGTCCTGGAGGGTGAGGGCGAGGCGGTCGTGCATGTCCACCTGGATCGTGACCAGGAGGAACTCGCCCATTTTGAGGATGGGGATTCGGTCCACGATTTACCTGGCACCAGCCGGGCGGGTTTCTTCCTTCAATTTTTCCGTTTTCACGACCGAATGCCCGCTTCTGCGCAAGGCCACGGAGAAAGCGTCCGCGAGGGTGGCTTTTGTGGTGACGCCGGTGAGATCGACGCCGAGGTGAATGATCGTTTGAGCGATCTGAGGCCTGATTCCGCTGATGAGGCAGTCGGCGCCCATCAGGCGGGCGGCGGCGACGGTTTTCAGCAGATGCTGCGCGACCAGGGTATCGACCAGAGGCACGCCCGTGATGTCGATGATGGCGAAATCGGACCGGGTCTGGACGATGGCATCGAGCAGATTTTGCATCACGATCTGCGTGCGGGCGCTGTCGAGGGTTCCAATCAGCGGCAGGGCGAGAATGTTATCCCAGAGGCGAACGACCGGCGTGGAGAGCTCCAGCAATTCCTGCTGCTGGCGGGAAATCACGTCTTCGCGCGTCTTCTGAAACGTCTCCATGGTGTAGAGGCCGAGTTTATCGACCAGTTCGGTGGCCTGCCAGGTTTCCCGCGCAAGGGCGGCGGCGTCGCTGTCGGCTTCCTCCCGCAGCAACGCGAAGAGAGGCTCTTTTAAGGAGAAGATGAAAGATGCGGTCTCGGAGGGAGTGTATCCGGCCTTTGCCCTGCTGGCGGAAAGATCGGAAAGAATCTCTTTCACAGGAGCCCACGCGGCGCCGTTCAGGTTGTCAGTGCCTTCGGTCCTGGAAGCGACTTGCAAAGCCTTTACGAACTCGCGCGATTTTCGCTCGGAATCCTGTTTCTCCGTTGCGGAGAGCCTTTTACCTGTCTTCGATTGGACTTCGAGCCATTGAGTGAGAAGGTCAGATTCCTTTTCGGTGAGTACCTTTGCGAGCGAACTCGCGGATTTGGAAGCCATGGGTCTCCTGTGGATGTTACCGTGTAAGCGGGCCGAACGGAACCTAAAGTATAGTCTAAGGTCGGCAAAAAGAAACCCGGTTGATTTGCCGGGCGGACGGTATCCTGATCGGGTGAAGCCGTCTGTCGAAATCGAGATCAAGCTTGCCGTCGGCGATGCGGCGAAAGGCCGGACTCTTCTTCGGCGACATGGTTTCAGGGTGAGCGTCCCGCGCGTTTTCGAGCGAAATCTGGTGCTTGATGATCAGCGCGGTTCGCTGCGCAAACGCGGGATGTTGCTGCGGGTACGCGAGGCGGGGAAGACGGTGACCTGCACGTTCAAAGGCCCGGAAATACCCGGCAGGCTGAAGCGGCGCGAGGAGACGGAGTTCGAGGTGTCGGACCTCGGGACGTGCCTGGCGGTCTTCGAGGCGCTCGGCTATCAGCGAGGCGTTCCGTTACGAGAAATATCGGACGGAGTTCAACCGCGATGGCGAGCACGGGATCGTGACGGTCGATGAGACCCCGATCGGCGTCTACCTCGAGCTGGAAGGGCCGGCGCGATGGATCGACCGCACCGCGAAGGATCTCGGCTTCTCGCGGGACGCGTATGTCACCGCCAGTTATGGCCGGCTCTATTTTGCCTGGTGCAAGGCGTCAGGCGTTAAACCGGCAGGTATGACGTTCTAAGCATCGGAATCGCCGCGATCTCAGAATCCGCCGTCGCCGCCGCCGCCGACAATGATCACCGGGTCGTCGACGATCATTTTGTCGGGCAGGGCGAGGGTGACGCCGTAGTGGTATTCGCCTTCCGTCGCGGTGACTTCAAAAAGGCCCGTGTCGGTTCCCTTGCGCCCGTGCGCGGCAATCTCTTTGAAAGGCGATTTGCCTTTGAACAGGATCGAGTAATTGCCGACGTGGGACATCCATCGGACGACATCGCCGGTACGGACATTAATCCTGGTCCCATCCGCTTTGTCGGCCGTTTTGTAAACGAATGCTTTGCCGTCGTGCTGAATCTCGATGGCATGCGCGATCTGCCGGGTTTTCGTTTCGTCTTTCTGCACTGCCGGTGTCATTTTTTCTCCTTTGCGCTGGCTTTTGCGTCAGTGTAATGAGGATCCTTCCGGAGCGAGGCCAACTCCGGTTCGCTTTCCACGATACTCAAAGAAAAGCCCGACGCGAGAGCCTCTTTCAGCGCGGCGAGGCTTTCGGCTCGTTTGCCTTCGATTTCCAGAATGAGAGCGGAGTCGAACAGGATATCCAGATTCCCCGGGGCGGCCTTCCGTGCGGCCCTGATTCCGCGGTCGGCTTCGGCGAAATTCTTTCTTTTGGCTTCGTAGACCGCGATCTGGCCGAGGAGCGTGCCGTTGTTCGGGTTGATCGCAAGCTGCTTTTGGGCGATATCAATGGCCTGCTGGTAAGCCTGCGCGGCGGACGCTTCCGAACCGGGTGTCCAGCGATAGGCGTCCCCCAGGTTGCCCCAGATGGTGAACGAAAAGTTCTTGTTTCCACCGCCGACTCTGACCGATTGTTCGAGCATGCTGATCGCTTCCGGATACCGCCCCGTGTAGAGGTACAGGGTTCCGAGATTCGAGTATACGGAGCCACCGGGGCGCAATGCGAGCGCTTTGTTCAGATTGCTCTCGGCGGCGGCCCATTCACCGCGCTTCATTTGTACGGCGCCGAGAAACCGATATACGAGGTAGTTATCCGGTGTCAGGGTTGAGGCGGTAGTCAGGGCTTTCTCAGCTTCCGGATACCGGCCGTATTTGTCATAGAAGGTCGCGCTGTCCAGATAGCCAAGCCAGAAATTGGGCCGAAGCTGGATGGCGCGGTTGTAGGTCGCCTCGGCTTGAGCGATATTGCCCGACTGGTCGTACGCCGCTCCGAGCTGACGATAGGTTTCGGCATTCACGGGATCGCGGTCCAGCGCCGCTTTGAACTGCCTGATCCCTTCGCTGGTGTCGCCGGTGAACATTGCGATCATGCCTAGTGTAATGTGAGGCGAGCCCATGGTTTCGTTACGGGAGAGTGCCTGATTTGCGGCGTCGCGGGCCTTTTCCAGATACTGACCCTCGCCTGAATCCAGGTACTGGCGGATGTAAGCGTCACTTAACCCCGCATACGCCATGGCATAAGAGGGATCGAGCTGAATGGCCCTTTCGAAGGCCGCCCTGGCGGAACTGGTATTTCCTGCCAGATCGTATCGCTGAAGATAACCGGCCCCGAGGACGTAATAGTCGTAGGCATTCGCGGCGCGCGAGCCGTCGGCGCGCAATTTACCAAGGGCGAGATCGTCGAGCGACAGGCCCAGCAGAGCCGCGGCATCCCTGATGACATCCTCTTCGAGCGGTTTGTCGCCATTGCCGGGGTTCACGGAAGCCGAACGCATCACCTTGCCGGAATTTGTGTCGACCAGATGTATTTTCACGGCCGCGCCGGAGGGCAGTCGCTCGACCTCCCCGGTCAGGACGGCTGCGACTCCAAAGGTCTTCTTCGCATCGGTCGGCGTCGCGACTCGATTCTGGCGGATGTCTTCATCGGGGATGATCTGCAGCTTCGTACCAAGCGCCGCCAGTCGCGCGGAGATGATCCCCGCGAGGCCATTGCCGAAGGCCACGTCCTCAGCCGTATTCGATCTGGCGGTAAACGGAAGGACTGCGAGTTGAGTGACGGCCGCGGGTCCGCGCTTTTTCCAGGCCAGACCGCCGATTATGGCCAGCCCGACGATGAGGAGCGCGGCAAGGGCGATCTGGAGGCGCCTGCGCGATGTGGACTTCGTTGCGAGCACGGCCTGCGGGGTCGCGATCATCGTTCTCGTGGGGCCAAAGTAGTCGAGTTCAGCTGTCGACGGGATGCTATCCGGGATGGAGCCGAGGGCCTCGAGTTCTGTCGCGACTTCTTCGCTCGTCTGATAACGGAGCGCCGGATTCTTTTCCAGTAAGCGCAGGACAATCCGTTCCAGGTCCAGCGGAACGGCGGGACGAAGCTGAGCCGGCGAAATGATGGGATCGTTGACCACTGCGCTCATCGCGGCGAACTCGCTCGCTCCGGCAAACGGCCGCTGACCGGCGATCAGTTCGTACAGCATCACTCCGAGGGAAAACAGGTCGGAGCGTGGGCTGGTTTCATTGCGCAGCGCCTGCTCGGGCGCCATATAGGCGGCGGTGCCGACCGTTGTGCCGTCGCGAGTGAGCAACGTCAATTCCGACGACTCCGTCTTCGCAAGGCCGAAGTCCGTGATGCGCAATAATCCTTCGCCGTCGAACATCACGTTTTCCGGCTTGATGTCGCGGTGAACGATACCCTTCCGGTGGGCGTGGGCAAGTCCGCGGGCCACGTTGATTCCAATGCGCACGGCGTCTTGCAGCGGGAACGGTCGATTTCGGGCGCGAAAATCATCCAGCCGCTGGCGGAGTGTGCCGCCGGGAAGGTATTCGAGGACAAGAAAGCTGCGCCCGCCTGATTCCTCCATCGCATGGATGGTCGAAATGTGAGGGTGATTCAGGGTGGAAATGGCGCGGGCCTCCTGTTCGAAGCGCGCGATTCTTTCCCGGGAGGTGGTGATTTCCGGGGGGAGGAATTTCAGAGCGACCAGACGCTGCAGCCGAAGGTCACGGGCTTTATACACGACGCCCATGCCGCCTTCGCCCAGCTTGTCGAGAATCTCATAGTGAGAGATCGGTTCGCCAATCATGCCATGCGAGTATTCCGGATCGCCTGGCGGGCCGAGAACCGCTCCCTATCGGATCTGAAGTTGAACCAGCTCCTGCTTTTCCGGTTGCGCCGCCTCGGGAGCGGGGATCGTCTGCGGTCCTCGCCAAAAATCCATATATGAAGTGTAGTGCACGCAGGCCACCGTGCAGCGGGGAGCACAGCCCTTCTCCGTGATGAATTCGCGCCGGATGTCTTCGACGGTGTACCGTTCCAGCGGAGTTGCCGGATAACCGCGCTGCTGCGAGCAGTAATGAACGAGACCATCCTCACACACATATAAATACCGGGCGCCGGAACGGCACTTCCATTTGTTTTCCCGGCCAGCCGCAATATTATCCTGAAAGTAATTCATGCGGGCATAGTTCTTTTTTCCCATGTCGCGCACCGTCAGGAAGATCTTCTGCTCTTCTTCGGAGAGCGGTTGAAGCTGTCCGTCGCTGTCGTGAATGATTCCGACGCTTGACGTGAAACCGAGTTCGACGGCGCGTTTCGCGACCGTGACGGCGTCCTGCGGATGGTGAATTCCACCGCCTACCACCGAGTTGATATTGACGTGAAACAGCGCATGCTCGGCCAGCAGTTCAAGCCTTGCGTCGAGGGTTTTGAGGCTTTTTTTCGAAACGTCGTCCGGCATGACGTTGTCGATCGAAATCTGCATGTGCTCGAGACCGGCGCGGTTGAGTTCCTGGATGCGTTTGGCATTCAACAGGAACCCGTTCGTGATCATGCCGGCGATTGCGCCGCGTTTGCGAATGCGGGAAATCAGCTCATCGAGGCCGGGATGGAGGAGGGGTTCGCCACCGCTGAAGGCAATGATACTGGTACCGAGATCGGCGAGCAGATCGATGCGGCGGATCATCTCCGCCGTCGGAACGGGCTTCGAAAAATCGTCGAATTCGTTGCAATAGGTGCACGAAAGATTACAGCGGCGGATCGGAACGACGTGCGCGAGCACGGGATGATCTGTCGAGCGAATCCCTTTTGCAACCATCAGAGATTCACGGAACCGGCGGCGCGCGGCGACGAGATTTCTCCTGAGGCGAACTCCAAATGTCGGCATAGAAGACGGCGAAAGCATTATTACACCACATCTTGCGGGCGTTTCACGTCTTGACAAAGTAAGGAAACTCAGGGTTCAGGCGGGATCGCGGTGCACCGCGTCCAGGGAAAAGGCGGGGCGGCACACGGCGATATATTCGGCGCCGGCCGGGTCCGGCGTGCTGTAACGGACCCATTCTCCGGGATGGGCGATGACCGCCTGCCCCGCCGAAACGTCGATTGCGCCGCCGCGCGAATTCGACGCGCAGAACGCCTTTCAGAACCATCGTGTACTCTTCGAAATCGGGCGTCTGGCCGGGCTCGACCCAGCCTCCTGGACTGCGCATGTGGGCGATGCTGACCTCCGAGGTCGCCGAGTTCACGCGTCCGATGTATTCGTCGATCAGTTTCGGTTTGTTTCCAGCCGCCTCGACACGCGCGGGTTTGGGGATCAGGGTGGGCTTCACGATCGAGGGAACCCCGACGGCAGGGCTTGCGCATCCAATTCTTTTGACGATTCCGGCTGGCAGCATTTCCACCCTCCCCCGGTCATAATACTTGAATACTTGATCCCTGGCCCGAACCATGGCTAAAATGTCCTTTTTGCAGCACGAGTCCTGGACGAAGATGACTCCGAGAGACGATTTCGACCCGTTAGCCCCGCAGCGCGAGGCGGCTTTTTTCTATGGCCTGTTCCTGAGGGGACATTCGCTTGACGCGCTTCGCCAGGACATTGACGTTCCCCGCGTGATTATCGAAAAATGGGTGAAGGCGAAGGATTTTCAAGGCGCATTTCGCGCCGATCTCGATCGCGTTTACCAGTATCGCAAGCGGGTTCTCGCGATTTTCGAGGGTCTTGTTTCGAGCGAACAGGCCCAATACCATTTGCAATAAGGTTCCCGGTCAGCGATCGTCGCCCGCATTGCGGCCCTGAAAGGGGTACCATGTTTGCGAAGGTGGGTGTTTGTGAGGAAAGCCGTGACGAAAACCTTACTAACGCGGATAGCCATTCTTTCAACGATCGGGGTCCTCGGTGGCACGGGAGTTGCCAGTCTGGCCTCTCACGATCTGGAAGGCCACAGATCCTCCTTGCGGGCAACCGCCATAATGACTGACGGGACTGCCCGAACCATCACCCTTCAGGGCGTGGGTTGCAACGCGAGTATGTGCTCCAGAGTAGCGATTGAAAATGTGAAGCTGGAGCGATTATGGCTGGATGGGCTGACATCGATCCGCAAAATATCTGGCGGCCCGGCAGGTTCTGTCACCGCAATACTTCGATTTAAGGACGGCGTCGAACGCAATGAGTCGATAGTCCCGGACAACCGCGTTCTCTACATCGTGGGGCGTGCTGGAGCCACAGAGAAACTCGACATCGCCAGTCTCGCGCGCCTGGATTTCCTTGAAAATTCAAAGTAGCCTGCCGCCCGGTCCCGGGAAAGATTGTTACCGCGCCGCGTCGTCGAACTCTATGGTCGCGTCCGAACCGAATCGGCGATACGACTTATAGTCAGCCTCATTCATCAGGTCGCCGTCGACCTTCCGCGCCTGCAGTAAATAGTGCGACGGGAGAATGAACTCCTGGCCAGCCACGCGGGTGGGTTTGTAGTCGAGCGTCAGTTCGACGCTTTTGAAATCGGAGTCGGCCGGAAGATCGATGCAATGCATCTGAATCCGCATCACCGCGTTGCTCGAGCTCATCCGCATAGATAAATCCGCGATAGGCGGTGACTATGGTGCGCCGGGCTTCCACAAGGCCGTAACCATGAGCCTGGGGAACGCGAAATGCGAACACGACCGTGCGGTGGCCGTTCAGCTTTGTGGTGCGGTCCCACGCGAAGGAGGTTTCCGTGCGCGGCTCGAAGATCTGGTCGAGCAGCATTCCAAACTCGCCTCGCGAATAGGTGCCTGGTAACTCACTGGGATCGAGATTCGCGACCGGCGCTCCGTTGACCCTGGTGACTTTGTGGATTTCCCGGTGAGCGATGAAACTGAGTTGTTCTTCAATAAGGTCGGTTTGGGGACGCGGCCTGATGATTGGCCCTGCGTTTCTCGGAGCAGGCATCATCGACCGGCGTATCACTTCGATACAGGTATAGTTGGGGAGACTGCTGGTGTAGTTGAGCGCATACTGCCTGATTGCGCTCAGAATTGCGGCTTGTTCGCGGGTTTGTCCGCCTGAAACGGCACGACCGTCGGAAGATCCGGTTTGCGCGAACGCCGTGCACACCGCGATCGCGAGCGCAGCGGGGAAGAGGGGAATTGCCCTTCGTGCGGCGTCAGTTCGGGCCCAACGAAACGCGGACCGATCCTGACGCCCCGGTTGCCGGATCGCGCGCGACGATCCGAAGGACGCCGGTCCGGTTATCCGATTGAGTGGATCCATCTACTTCGACTCCTTTCTCGAGAGCCATGGCCAGTTGTTCGTCCGGGATCTCGATTTTTCTCGTAATGGTCCGGGCCGTCCTGGAATGCTCGACGAAGAGCGAAACGTCCACCGAGCCCGAGGCAACATTGTTCTGGTGTTCGAGGTGAATATCGTGAAGGTCGATGGTGACACGCACCTGATAGCCGCCCGTTTGGGACGCGTCAGGGCTCGCTGCGGCACTGATCCCGATCGCGGTGGCATCCAGCGGGTCCTGGAGTAGCTGAGTCAAGGTGGGCGGGGCGGTGAATGCGGCTGAATCTGTCTTTGCCGCGAAGTAACCCTGGCGAAAACGGAGACTGACATTCTTCTGGCCGACCTTTACCGTAAGTTTGTGGAACTTTCCGTCAAACGCTCCTTCGGCCGGATAAAAGCCCAGCGTATAAGTAATTTGGGCGTCGTCAATGGCTTCCCTGATCGAATCGTCGATGCCGTTGTCGTTATAAAAGGCGCGGCCTCCGGTCAAGCCGGCGAGCGTATTCATTGTGTCGACGCCCGAGGGGCCGCCCGGCGGCGCGATCGGAGCGCGAGAGGGTTGAATCTGCTGCTCGGCGATTCCGGCGGAAGAGCCGATCAATCCGCGCGCATCCACGCAGGATAGACCGCGACGTTGGCATCGTTTAGTGCCCGTGCTGCCGCATCAACGTCCCCGGTGAAATCAATGTTATAGGTTGCTCGCTGGATGAAGATAGGGAAGCTGGCCGAAATCCATATTAGATTCTTACGGCCGGGTACGTTGGCCAGATGACGAGCGATGGCTTCCAGCGCCTCCCTGGTGAGTTGCACATGGTCGGTCGCCGTAATATCCTCAAGCCCTTCGAGACTCCGTCGGACCATGGCGTCCGTGATGGCGTCGCCGGTGGCATCGACCGACACGTCCGCCGAAAGACGCCTCGAATCCTGGGGTTTCAGAGTTCTGGCGGCCCTTTCGAGGCGATCCGGATCGTCCGTAAGATCCTGAACGACGTGCAGCGCGCTTCCCAGCGTATAAATGCCGACCCTGTCGCGGCCGCCGTTCGCCTGAACAAAGCGAATGACCTTCTGGTTTGTATAAGGCTGGGCGTTTATGGGTGTGTTTAACCGGTCGATGAGTAAGACCGTCGCGCTGGCCGGAGCTTCGCCCAGCCGGTTCAGACGATTCGAAACCGTTCCGGCCGGAAGAGGGGTGGCCTGTTTGCCCGAGTGTTGCGTCGTAACGAAGAAGACGGAGATCTGTTGGGGAATTCCTTCATCGAAAAGTGTGAAGTCTTCTTTTTTCAGCCCCGCG
Source organism: Terriglobia bacterium (assembly GCA_963831795.1). GTDB lineage: Bacteria > Acidobacteriota > Terriglobia > Bryobacterales > Bryobacteraceae > BOG-234. The sequence goes on from CAWHSB010000017.1 coordinate 41,498, forward strand.
ACCGGGCCGCTCTTGTTGTGAACGACCACATCGACTTGAACCAGGCGAGTTCCCGCGTGGAAGACGGGTTGGCCCTGGGCGAAAGCGGAGATCGCGACAACCGTCTGCGCAACGCAGGGATGCGATAGCCATCGACGCATTGCGGCCTCCATGCTGCGCTGACGGCAGCATCGTTTCGGAATGAGATGATATCACCCACCGCGTATACGTTTCGTTACGCGAGACACTTACCGAGCCACGACCGGCAGGGAGTGCTGTTCCAAATTCCCGGAAAATCTGTGTCTCCTGTAACGGAGCAGTCACGCCCGGTCACACCTGTAAGAGGATCTTTCTGCCAGGCCACGGCTAAACTTCGAAGCTGATTTGAGGTATCTTTTCAGGGAGCTTTTCAAATGAGCGAGATTGCCGCTGAACGTGACGAAGTTCTTTCGCCTGGCGATCTGATCCTGGCACGCCGGGAAGATCTGGCCAACGCGTGGGAAAAACATCTTGCCAGCATCGCGGGCACTTCCGGCGTCGCTGGCGGCGTCGGCGGACCCGCATCCCACGATCTTCTTTCCATCCTGACAGAGGCATCGAGCAAGTCAGCCGAATTTTCCGAAGATCTGTCGGAAGTTCTGGTCAGTCAGCTCGAGAATTCCAACATCGGGCTTGCGGATCTCTATGCGCAAATTGAAGCCCTGAAGAACGCCTTCCAGACCGTATTCGGAGAAACTGAGAATCGAAATATTGCGGCGGCGGCGCGCATCGCTCTGGATCGGGCCGCTTATGAATTGATCCGTCGCAGGGCGGCTCTTCACGAACAGGCTATGGAGTTTGGGCCGATCGGGGTTGCCGAACTGGACGCTTCGGGCGAGATTCTCCATGCCAATCCCGCCATGTCGCGGTTACTGGGATCGGCCTCCGGACATCTGGCTTCTCTGTTCCAGGAGAGCGATCGCGCACATGTGGAACGGTCGCTCAATTCCCCGGAGAAAGGACCCGGGCCGCTCGAGGTTAATGCCAGGCGGATGGATGGCGTGCCGAAGCGCATCTTTCTGGATACTCGTCCTCTTCCGAACAGCCAAACCGCCGTGAAAGCATACGCGACAGCGATCGACATAACCGGCATCGTCGCGAGAGAAGAGAAGTTTCTCGACCGACTCGGTCTGGCGGCGATCAAACTCAACCGTGATCTCGTGGTCACCTATGCCAACCAGGCCGCGAAGGATTTGCTGGGGTCCGAGATCGACATTCGGGGCCGCAGCATTTACGATGTCCTCCCCAGCACCCGTGCGCAGTCAGAGCAGTTCGAGAAACGTTCCGAAGGGGCGGCCGCTATCTACGAGGCGGAGATTGTCCGGTCGTCTGACGGCAGGAGGATTCCGGTCAGCGTAGCGGGTACCCCTATTCTCGACGAAGACGGGGGATTTCTTGGCTCGCTCGGGCTGCTTCGAAGTCTCGAAATGGAGCGCGCCGCCGCTGCCATTCACGCAGCGATCGACAGCGAACACGATGAAAACCGAATGCTCGGCGCGCTGGCCAACATCCTCCATCCCCTGATTCCGTTCGATTATTGCGGAATTACGCGGTTCAGTGACGAATCCGACCATGCCGCTCTCTGGTTCGGGCAGGCCGATGGCCAGCCAGTGCTTCTCAGCAGGCGATGGTGGCCGATCGACCCCAGTCAGAAAAAGGAACACCAGCAGAAGAAGGTAATTCCCGATTTCGGCGAATATATCCGGACGTATTACGCGAACCTCGCGGACGATTCCGATATCGTGAATTTCCAGAAACAGGGCTATCGGTCTATGCTGCGGTTTCCCATCATGCAGGAAAACCGCGTGGTAGCCTCCATCAACCTGCTCACCAAAGGCGACCGTCAATACACCGAAGGCGATTGCAAACTGCTCTCCGATCTGCCGGTGGAGCAGGCCATCCAGATGGCCCTTTACTACAGAGGCCGCAGGAAATTCAGGTTCCGGCATGAGTTACTTACCGCGATGTCTTCGTGCACAACGGTCTCCGGGCTGGCCGAGACTCTTGCCACCCGGCTCGCCGATCATTACCAGTGGGCTCACATCTCCATCGCCCGCGCCTCGAAGACCGAAGGCATCTTCCGACTGCTTGCCGAAGCTTCTCTCACCGGGGAGAAGACGCTTTCCAAATCGGACTTTCGGCCGTCGCTCTCGGCGGGGGTTGCGGGCCACGTCTACCAGACTCGATCCGGCATAAATATCGCCGATGTACGCGCCCACGAACTTTCGGCCGAATATCTGCCGGTCTGGCCCGGCACGTCGTCCGAGCTTTGTCTGCCCGTCATCTGGGACGGCGAGGTGCAATGGGTCCTGAATGTCGAGGAGGAACTGCGAAACGCCTTTTCGAAGGACGACGAGATCGAGGTGGCGTCGATTCTCGCTGAAGTCCAGGACACTGTCGCGAGGATCACGCGCCACTATCTTCTCGAATCGGCGATCGCATCCACCTCCGACGCAGTTCTCATTACGGATCTCCGCGGCAACGTGACCTGGGCGAACCCGGCGACTCTCAAAATGATCGGAGCCGAGGAGCCCCGGGACGTTCTCGGTCCCCTGGAACGCTTTTTCAGCGATACCAGAACAGCAGCAAGAATGTTTGACAGTGCGGGCTCAGCCGCGAGAGAGGTGGAGCTGGTAAAGCGGGACATGGGCCTGATCCCGGTCCTGGTGACTGGAACGGAACTGCCGGAGGATCTCTCCAGCAAGATCTTCGTCGCCCGGGACCTGACCACCGCAAAACGCCTTCAGAAGCTGGAAGAGCTTCGGAAGCTGTTCCAGGATGTTGCTCTGCAAACGCACGCACCGCTCGCGTTTATCGATACGTGGGTCAGGCGCGCCGCTTCCCACGGCCCGGAGACGGACCTTTATCCGAAGATTCTCGCGCAGCTGAAGAAGCTGGAGATCACTTACGATCGTCTGGCGCTCTCGCTCGATTGCAAGGCCATACTGGATGCCACCCGGATCCAGAAGGTCGATCTCGGCGTGGAGATCAAACGCGTACTGTACGATCTGCCAACGGAAGAACGAGATCTCATTGATGTCTGTGGGATCACGGAACTTCCCTATATATCGGCCGACCCGCTTCAGATCTCGTTCATGTTTTCGAGCGTTCTCGCTTATTTATCCCGCCTCTGCGGCGGCAGCCGTAACTGCGTCCGCATTTCGCTTCAATCCGGCGAGTCGATCCGGGTGGTATTCCATGCCGCGGCGGGGAGTTCATCGTCAAACTCAGCCGGCGATCCTCAGCTGGAAAGAGCGCGTTTCGAACTCGCCCTGGGCGAGCCCACGATTCGGGAGTTCGCGGCGAATAATACAGCGACCTATGAGCGGAAAGTGAACGATGAGGGCATCGAAATAAGTATTGCTTTCAGGACGCAGACACATGCCTGACATTCTGCTGATATTCGACAAATCCGACACCGACATGGCGGAAGTGCTTCAACGGGAGTTGGAAGATGCTTTTCAGGATAGTCAGATCGCCCGCGCGTTCGATGTCGCGCACGCGAAAGGAAAACTACCAGGGACATTCGATCTCATAATTACGGCACTCGCTCTCCGTGAAAATCGAACGAGCGAACTCGTGGTCGACGACGAGCGCGGACTCGACCTTTTCAGCTGGATGAACTCGAGCGGCATCGATGTGCCGGGGCTGTTGATCGCTCCGTCCTATACGGATAAACTGCGGACGAGGCTACCCGAACTTGGTAAGTGCTACGTGATCCTGTCCGGATCCGGAATGGTGCAGGAGAGCATCCGCCTTGCCAGGCAGGTCGCGAAGAAGGATCAGCCGAAATGCCTGGATATCGAGATCGAGCTCCGCGATGCCGGCGACTGGGCGTACAAAATCAGCGGAAACGGATTTTCGGGTTCCTACAACCACGAGAATGTTCTCCAGATCGACCGCCGGGAAGTCGATGACCTGCGGACATTTTCCGGCAGCGTCGCCACGGCGAAGAACTGGACGGACGTATTGCATTCCATCGGCGGCAAGCTGGCGGAAGTCATGCTACGGAATGGGGGCTTCTTTGGAGATGTGGTCGAGGGGCTCACTTACGCCGGCGGCGAAGAGAATGCGCGCGTCCGCTTTACCGTGAATCCGGAGATGCACGACCTCGCGCTCGAAGCGGTATTGTGCCCACGCCACGAGGGCGAGCATTGGATGTTGCGAGCGCCTGTTTACCGCAAGCTGCTTACAAATAATCCCAGCGCTGCGGGATGCCTGTTTCAGGGAGGGGCTCGAATCAACTGCCTGATTATCGAGGCTCAAACCTCCGGGATGATCGGAGATCAGCTGTACCTGAAACCGCTCACCACGATAGCGAAGGAGTGTGACTGGCTTGAGTCTTTCCTCGGAAAGACTGCGGCGACGGCCAATATCGGACAAGTCACGCGATTGCCGCGGCCCGGCGATGAACGGCCCCTGGCGCAACAGGTAAAGGAACAACTCGAGGCCCGCGAATGGACCATCGTCCATTTCGCCGGTCATTCCCACTTTGATGACAAGACCAGATCGGGCTATATTTTCCTTCCCGGCGCCGGAGGATCGATTGAGAAGGTCGAACTGGAGAGGTTCAGCGACTGGCTTCTCAGAGCGACCTTCACTTACTTCAGCAGCTGTGACAGCGGGGCGGGTCCGTTTGTATTCGGTTTAGCCAATCGTCATGTTCCTAACATACTCGGCTTCCGCTGGGAGATCAACGATGGGTTCGCGCTTGAATTTTCGCAGACATTCTACGACACCTTGTTCGCGGCGAAGTCGCTGGAGCGTGCGTTTCTCAAGGCGCAGCAGAAGATGTATGAGACTCACCGGGACGACCGCATCTGGGCGGCGCCGATTCTGGTAAAGCAGCTGGATGAAAGGAATGCATGAACTGGTCCGATATCTGGCGAACGGAAACGCAGGACTGGGTTCATGGCTGGCTGGAGCCTGCTCAGACTCCGTCCGGATCGCCCAGCGGAGAAGTGACGCCCGACACGTCGTACCTCAGCATATTTCTCAAGTCGGCGCGTATTGTAAATGTTCGAAGCGGCTTCACGAAGTTTTATGGCGCCGTGCATAGCCTGATGCGATTGCCTCACCGCTCTGCCAAAATGGCTGAATTCAACGTGATCACCACGCCCGTTGAGCTTAAGAACGTAGACTCCCAGGGAATTGACCGGGTGATCCAGATGAACCAGCGGCTGCTCGGACCCGTACCTTATGTGGATGGCGATCTGGAAGTGCAGGTGGGCCTCTTCTCGGTGGCGTCTTCCAATCTCGCGGCGCCCTATCTGAACCTGCTGGAGAGTCTGTCGAAGACTGCCGGCGTCTCATTCATCTCGGCAGCCATGCCATTTGCCGCGCCTATACTCGAAGGAGTCAAGCTGCTGACATCCGAAAACAGAGATGCCGTTCTGGAAATTGGGCTGGCAATGTCGGAGCAAAAGCCACGCCAGGGCTTTTACGTCGCGATGCGCGCACCGAAGTCCCGTGCTCGGCTCTCGGATGTGAAAGTGGACCCCTCCGATTTCAGGCTGCTGAATCAAAACGGCGAGCCGGTTTCCGAGTACCCATACTTTGTCCTGGAATTCAGCGCATCGAGCCAGCGGCCCGACTGGTACATGATCCCCGAGATTGCGACTGCATACGCGCGCATTCAGAGTTTGTACCGTGAGGCGAGCCCTGAAACGGCAAGCGCGGTTGAGATGTTCCGCAGAGTTGCGCTGACGTGCAACGATCTGGTTTCCGATGACGCCACCGCGCTCGCGGCCAAAATGAGCAAGCTGTATCAGTTGGTTGCGCCGGCCGAGACAACGCGTGGTGGGCAACCGGCCGCCGCGATGCCCATGCCTGACCTCCGGAGCCTGAATCTGTATGGGTAATCG
>CAWHSB010000018.1:0-104245 GCA_963831795.1 Terriglobia bacterium
TTCGCCGTCGAACATCACGTTTTCCGGCTTGATGTCGCGGTGAACGATACCCTTCCGGTGGGCGTGGGCAAGTCCGCGGGCCACGTTGATTCCAATGCGCACGGCGTCTTGCAGCGGAACGGTCGATTTCGGGCGCGAAATCATCCAGCCGCTGGCGGAGTGTGCCGCCGGGAAGGTATTGATGGACAAGAAAGCTGCGCCCGCCTGATTCCTCCATCGCATGGATGGTCGAAATGTGAGGGTGATTCAGGGTGGAAATGGCGCGGGCCTCCTGTTCGAAGCGCGCGATTCTTTCCCGGGAGGTGGTGATTTCCGGGGGGAGGAATTTCAGAGCGACCAGACGCTGCAGCCGAAGGTCACGGGCTTTATACACGACGCCCATGCCGCCTTCGCCCAGCTTGTCGAGAATCTCATAGTGAGAGATCGGTTCGCCAATCATGCCATGCGAGTATTCCGGATCGCCTGGCGGGCCGAGAACCGCTCCCTATCGGATCTGAAGTTGAACCAGCTCCTGCTTTTCCGGTTGCGCCGCCTCGGGAGCGGGGATCGTCTGCGGTCCTCGCCAAAAATCCATATATGAAGTGTAGTGCACGCAGGCCACCGTGCAGCGGGGAGCACAGCCCTTCTCCGTGATGAATTCGCGCCGGATGTCGACGGTGTACCGTTCCAGCGGAGTTGCCGGATAACCGCGCTGCTGCGAGCAGTAATGAACGAGACCATCCTCACACACATATAAATACCGGGCGCCGGAACGGCACTTCCATTTGTTTTCCCGGCCAGCCGCAATATTATCCTGAAAGTAATTCATGCGGGCATAGTTCTTTTTTCCCATGTCGCGCACCGTCAGGAAGATCTTCTGCTCTTCTTCGGAGAGCGGTTGAAGCTGTCCGTCGCTGTCGTGAATGATTCCGACGCTTGACGTGAAACCGAGTTCGACGGCGCGTTTCGCGACCGTGACGGCGTCCTGCGGATGGTGAATTCCACCGCCTACCACCGAGTTGATATTGACGTGAAACAGCGCATGCTCGGCCAGCAGTTCAAGCCTTGCGTCGAGGGTTTTGAGGCTTTTTTTCGAAACGTCGTCCGGCATGACGTTGTCGATCGAAATCTGCATGTGCTCGAGACCGGCGCGGTTGAGTTCCTGGATGCGTTTGGCATTTAACAGGAACCCGTTCGTGATCATGCCGATTGCGCCGCGTTTGCGAATGCGGGAAATCAGCTCATCGAGGCCGGGATGGAGGAGGGGTTCGCCACCGCTGAAGGCAATGATACTGGTACCGAGATCGGCGAGCAGATCGATGCGGCGGATCATCTCCGCCGTCGGAACGGGCTTCGAAAAATCGTCGAATTCGTTGCAATAGGTGCACGAAAGATTACAGCGGCGGATCGGAACGACGTGCGCGAGCACGGGATGATCTGTCGAGCGAATCCCTTTTGCAACCATCAGAGATTCACGGAACCGGCGGCGCGCGGCGACGAGATTTCTCCTGAGGCGAACTCCAAATGTCGGCATAGAAGACGGCGAAAGCATTATTACACCACATCTTGCGGGCGTTTCACGTCTTGACAAAGTAAGGAAACTCAGGGTTCAGGCGGGATCGCGGTGCACCGCGTCCGGGAAAAAGCGGGGCGGCACACGGCGATATATTCGGCGCCCGGGTCCGGCGTGCTGTAACGGGCACCACTCTCCGGGATGGGCGATGACCGCCTGCCCCGCTGAAACGTCGATTGCGCCGCCGGCGAATTCGACGCGCAGAACGCCTTTCAGAACCGTCGTGTACTCTTCGAAATCGGGTGTCTGGCCGGGCTCCACCCAGCCTCCTGGGCTGCGCATGTGGGCGATGCTGACCTCCGAAGTCGCCGAGTTCACGCGTCCGATGTATTCGTCGATCAGTTTCGGTTTGTTTCCAGCCGCCTCGACACGCGCGGGTTTGGGGATCAGGGTGGGCTTCACGATCGAGGGAACCCCGCGGCAGGGGTTGCGCATCCAATTTTTTTAACGATTCCGGCCGCAGCATTTCCACCCTCCCCGGTCATAATACTTGAATACTTGATCCCTGGCCCGAACCATGGCTAAAATGTCCTTTTTGCAGCACGAGTCCTGGACGAAGATGACTCCGAGAGACGATTCGACCCGTTAGCCCCCCAGCGCGAGGCGGCTTTTTTCTATGGCCTGTTCCTGAGGGGGCATTCGCTTGACGCGCTTCGCCAGGACATCGACGTTCCTCGCGTGATTATCGACAAATGGATAAAGGCGAAGGATTTTCAAGGCGCATTTCGTGCCGATCTCGATCGCGTTTACCAGTATCGGAAGCGGGTTCTCGCGATTTTCGAGGGTCTTGTTTCGAGCGAACAGGCCCAATACCATTTGCAATAAGGTTCCCGGTCAGCGATCGTCGCCCGCATTGCGGCCCTGAAAGGGGTACCATGTTGCGAAGGTGGGTGTTTGTGAGGAAAGCCGTGACGAAAACCTTCCTAAACGCGGATAGCCATTCTTTCAACGATCGGGGGCCTCGGTGGCACGGGAGTTGCCAGTCTGGCCCCTCACGATCTGGAAGGCCACAGATCCTCCTTGCGGGCAACCGCCATAATGACCGACGGGACTGCCCCGAACCATCACCCTTCAGGGCGTGGGTTGCAACGCGAGTATGTGCTCCAGAGTAGCGATTGAAAATGTGAGCTGGAGCGATTATGGCTGGATGGGCTGACATCTATCTGCAAAATATCTGGCGGCCCGGCAGGTTCTGTCACCGCAATACTTCGATTTAAGGACGGCGTCGAACGCAATGAGTCGATAGTCCCGGACAACCGCGTTCTCTACATCCTGGGGCGTGCTGGAGCCACAGAGAAACTCGACATCGCCAGTCTCGCCCGCCTGGATTTCCTTGAAAATTCAAAGTAACCTGCCGCCCGGTCCCGGAAAGATCGTTACCGCGCCGGGTCGTCGAACTCGATGGTCGCATCCGAGCCAAATCGGCGATACGACTTATAGTCAGCCTCGTTCATCAGGTCGCCGTCGACCTTCCGCGCCTGCAGTAAATAGTGCGACGGGAGTCTGAACTCCTGACCGGCCACGCGGGTGGGTTTGTAGTCGAGCGTCAGTTCGACGCTCTTGAAATCTGAGTCGCCGGGGAGGTCGATGCAGTGCATTTGAATCCGCATGACCGCGTTGCTTGCCTCATCCGCATAGACAAATCCGCGATAGGCGGTGCGATGGTGCGCCGGGCTTCCACAAGGCCGTAACCATGAGCCTGGGGAACGCGAAATGCGAACACGACCGTGCGGTGGCCGTTCAGCTTTGTGGTGCGGTCCCACGCGAAGGAGGTTTCCGTGCGCGGCTCGAAGATCTGGTCGAGCAGCATTCCAAACTCGCCTCGCGAATAGGTGCCTGGCAACTCACTGGGATTGAGATTCGCGACCGGCGCTCCGTTGACCCTGGTGACTTTGTGGATTTCCCGGTGAGCGATGAAACTGAGTTGTTCTTCAATAAGGTCGGTTTGGGGACGCGGCCTGATGATTGGCCCTGCGTTTCTCGGAGCAGGCATCATCGACCGGCGTATCACTTCGATACAGGTATAGTTGGGGAGACTGCTGGTGTAGTTGAGCGCATACTGCCTGATTGCGCTCAGAATTGCGGCTTGTTCGCGGGTTTGTCCGCCTGAAACGGCACGACCGTCGGAAGATCCGGTTTGCGCGAACGCCGTGCACACCGCGATCGCGAGCGCAGCGGGGAAGAGGGGAATTGCCCTTCGTGCGGCGTCAGTTCGGGCCCAACGAAACGCGGACCGATCCTGACGCCCCGGTTGCCGGATCGCGCGCGACGATCCGAAGTACGCCCCTGTCCGGTTATCCGATTGAGTGGATCCATCTACTTCGACTCCTTTCTCGAGTGCCATGGCCAGTTGTTCGTCCGGGATCTCGATTTTTCTCGTAATGGTCCGGGCCGTCCTGGAATGCTCGACGAAGAGCGAAACGTCCACCGAGCCCGAGGCAACATTGTTCTGGTGTTCGAGGTGAATATCGTGAAGGTCGATGGTGACACGCACCTGATAGCCGCCCGTTTGGGACGCGTCAGGGCTCGCTGCGGCACTGATCCCGATCGCGGTGGCATCCAGCGGGTCCTGGAGTAGCTGAGTCAAGGTGGGCGGGGCGGTGAATGCGGCTGAATCTGTCTTTGCCGCGAAGTAACCCTGGCGAAAACGGAGACTGACATTCTTCTGGCCGACCTTTACCGTAAGTTTGTGGAACTTTCCGTCAAACGCTCCTTCGGCCGGATAAAAGCCCAGCGTATAAGTAATTTGGGGTGTTGTCAATGGCTTCCCTGATCGAATCGTCGATGCCGTTGTCGTTATAAAAGGCGCGGCCTCCGGTCAAGCGGCGAGTGGATTCATTGTGTCGACGCCCGAGGGGCCGCCCGGCGGCGCGATCGGAGCGCGAGAGGGTTGAATCTGCTGCTCGGCGATTCCGGCGAAGAGCCGATCAATCCGCGCGCATCCACAGGATAGACCGCGACGTTGGCATCGTTTAGTGCCCGTGCTGCCGCATCAACGTCCCCGGTGAAATCAATGTTATAGGTTGCTCGCTGGATGAAGATAGGGAAGCTGGCCGAAATCCATATTAGATTCTTGCGGCTGGGTACGTTGGCCAGATAACGAGCGATGGCTTCCAGCGCCTCCCTGGTGAGTTGCACATGGTCGGTCGCCGTAATATCCTCAAGCCCTTCGAGACTCCGTCGGACCATGGCGTCCGTGATGGCGTCGCCGGTGGCATCGACCGACACGTCCGCCGAAAGACGCCTCGAATCCTGGGGTTTCAGAGTTCTGGCGGCCCTTTCGAGGCGATCCGGATCGTCCGGTACTGAACGACGTGCAGCGCGCTTCCCAGCGTATAAATGCCGACCCGTCGCGGCCGCCGTTCGCCTGAACAAAGCGAATGACCTTCTGGTTTGTATAAGGCTGGGCGTTTATGGGTGTGTTTAACCGGTCGATGAGTAAGACCGTCGCGCTGGCCGGAGCTTCGCCCAGCCGGTTCAGACGATTCGAAACCGTTCCGGCCGGAAGAGGGGTGGCCTGTTTGCCCGAGTGTTGCGTCGTAACGAAGAAGACGGAGATCTGTTGGGAATTCCTTCATCGAAAAGTGTGAAGTCTTCTTTTTTCAGCCCCGCGACCGGGCCGCTCTTGTTGTGAACGACCACATCGACTTGAACCAGGCGAGTTCCCGCGTGGAAGACGGGTTGGCCCTGGGCGAAAGCGGAGATCGCGACAACCGTCTGCGCAACGCAGGGATGCGATAGCCATCGACGCATTGCGGCCTCCATGCTGCGCTGACGGCAGCATCGTTTCGGAATGAGATGATATCACCCACCGCGTATACGTTTCGTTACGCGAGACACTTACCGAGCCACGACCGGCAGGGAGTGCTGTTCCAAATTCCCGGAAAATCTGTGTCTCCTGTAACGGAGCAGTCACGCCCGGTCACACCTGTAAGAGGATCTTTCTGCCAGGCCACGGCTAAACTTCGAAGCTGATTTGAGGTATCTTTTCAGGGAGCTTTTCAAATGAGCGAGATTGCCGCTGAACGTGACGAAGTTCTTTCGCCTGGCGATCTGATCCTGGCACGCCGGGAAGATCTGGCCAACGCGTGGGAAAAACATCTTGCCAGCATCGCGGGCACTTCCGGCGTCGCTGGCGGCGTCGGCGGACCCGCATCCCACGATCTTCTTTCCATCCTGACAGAGGCATCGAGCAAGTCAGCCGAATTTTCCGAAGATCTGTCGGAAGTTCTGGTCAGTCAGCTCGATATTTTCAACATCGGGCTTGCGGATCTCTATGCGCAAATTGAGGCCCTGAAGAACGCCTTCCAGACCGTATTCGGAGAAACTGAGAATCGAAATATTGCGGCGGCGGCGCGCATCGCTCTGGATCGGGCCGCTTATGAATTGATCCGTCGCAGGGCGGCTCTTCACGAACAGGCTATGGAGTTTGGGCCGATCGGGGTTGCCGAACTGGACGCTTCGGGCGAAGAACTCCCCCGCATGCCAATCCCGCCATGTCGCGGTTACTGGGATCGGCCTCCGGACATCTGGCTTCTCTGTTCCAGGAGAGCGATCGCGCACACGTGGAACGGTCGCTCAATTCCCCGGAGAAAGGAACCGGGCCGCTCGAGGTAAACGCCAGGTGGATGAATGGCGCGCCGAAGCGCATCTTTCTGGGATACTCGTCCTCTTCCGAACAGCCAAACCGCCGTGAAAGCATACGCGACAGCGATCGACATAACCGGCATCGTCGCGAGAGAAGAGAGTTTCTCCACCGACTCGGTCTGGCGGCGATCAAACTCAACCGTGATCTCGTGGTCACCTATGCCAACCAGGCCGCGAAGGATTTGCTGGGGTCCGAGATCGACATTCGGGGCCGCAGCATTTACGATGTCCTCCCGAGCACCCGTGCGCAGTCAGAGCAGTTCGAGAAACGTTCCGAAGGGGGGCGGCCGCTATCTACGAGGTGGAGATCGTCCGGTCGTCTGACGGCAGGAGGATTCCGGTCAGCGTAGCGGGTACCCCTATTCTCGACGAAGACGGGGGATTTCTTGGCTCGCTCGGGTTGCTTCGAAGTCTCGAAATGGAGCGCGCCGCCGCTGCCATTCACGCAGCGATCGACAGCGAACACGATGAAAACCGAATGCTCGGCGCGCTGGCCAACATCCTCCATCCCCTGATTCCGTTCGATTATTGCGGAATTACGCGGTTCAGTGACGAATCCGACCATGCCGCTCTCTGGTTCGGGCAGGCCGATGGCCAGCCAGTGCTTCTCAGCAGGCGATGGTGGCCGATCGACCCCAGTCAGAAAAAGGAACACCAGCAGAAGAAGGTAATTCCCGATTTCGGCGAATATATCCGGACGTATTACGCGAACCTCGCGGACGATTCCGATATCGTGAATTTCCAGAAACAGGGCTATCGGTCTATGCTGCGGTTTCCCATCATGCAGGAAAACCGCGTGGTAGCCTCCATCAACCTGCTCACCAAAGGCGACCGTCAATACACCGAAGGCGATTGCAAACTGCTCTCCGATCTGCCGGTGGAGCAGGCCATCCAGATGGCCCTTTACTACAGAGGCCGCAGGAAATTCAGGTTCCGGCATGAGTTACTTACCGCGATGTCTTCGTGCACAACGGTCTCCGGGCTGGCCGAGACTCTTGCCACCCGGCTCGCCGATCATTACCAGTGGGCTCACATCTCCATCGCCCGCGCCTCGAAGACCGAAGGCATCTTCCGACTGCTTGCCGAAGCTTCTCTCACCGGGGAGAAGACGCTTTCCAAATCGGACTTTCGGCCGTCGCTCTCGGCGGGGGTTGCGGGCCACGTCTACCAGACTCGATCCGGCATAAATATCGCCGATGTACGCGCCCACGAACTTTCGGCCGAATATCTGCCGGTCTGGCCCGGCACGTCGTCCGAGCTTTGTCTGCCCGTCATCTGGGACGGCGAGGTGCAATGGGTCCTGAATGTCGAGGAGGAACTGCGAAACGCCTTTTCGAAGGACGACGAGATCGAGGTGGCGTCGATTCTCGCTGAAGTCCAGGACACTGTCGCGAGGATCACGCGCCACTATCTTCTCGAATCGGCGATCGCATCCACCTCCGACGCAGTTCTCATTACGGATCTCCGCGGCAACGTGACCTGGGCGAACCCGGCGACTCTCAAAATGATCGGAGCCGAGGAGCCCCGGGACGTTCTCGGTCCCCTGGAACGCTTTTTCAGCGATACCAGAACAGCAGCAAGAATGTTTGACAGTGCGGGCTCAGCCGCGAGAGAGGTGGAGCTGGTAAAGCGGGACATGGGCCTGATCCCGGTCCTGGTGACTGGAACGGAACTGCCGGAGGATCTCTCCAGCAAGATCTTCGTCGCCCGGGACCTGACCACCGCAAAACGCCTTCAGAAGCTGGAAGAGCTTCGGAAGCTGTTCCAGGATGTTGCTCTGCAAACGCACGCACCGCTCGCGTTTATCGATACGTGGGTCAGGCGCGCCGCTTCCCACGGCCCGGAGACGGACCTTTATCCGAAGATTCTCGCGCAGCTGAAGAAGCTGGAGATCACTTACGATCGTCTGGCGCTCTCGCTCGATTGCAAGGCCATACTGGATGCCACCCGGATCCAGAAGGTCGATCTCGGCGTGGAGATCAAACGCGTACTGTACGATCTGCCAACGGAAGAACGAGATCTCATTGATGTCTGTGGGATCACGGAACTTCCCTATATATCGGCCGATCCGCTTCAGATCTCGTTCATGTTTTCGAGCGTTCTCGCTTATTTATCCCGCCTCTGCGGCGGCAGCCGTAACTGCGTCCGCATTTCGCTTCAATCCGGCGAGTCGATCCGGGTGGTATTCCATGCCGCGGCGGGGAGTTCGATCGTCAAACTCAGCCGGCGATCCTCAGCTGGAAAGAGCGCGTTTCGAACTCGCCCTGGGCGAGCCCACGATTCGGGAGTTCGCGGCGAATAATACAGCGACCTATGAGCGGAAAGTGAACGATGAGGGCATCGAAATAAGTATTGCTTTCAGGACGCAGACACATGCCTGACATTCTGCTGATATTCGACAAATCCGACACCGACATGGCGGAAGTACTTCAACGGGAGTTGGAAGATGCTTTTCAGGATAGTCAGATCGCCCGCGCGTTCGATGTCGCGCACGCGAAAGGAAAACTACCAGGGACATTCGATCTCATAATTACGGCACTCGCTCTCCGTGAAAATCGAACGAGCGAACTCGTGGTCGACGACGAGCGCGGACTCGACCTTTTCAGCTGGATGAACTCGAGCGGCATCGATGTGCCGGGGCTGTTGATCGCTCCGTCCTATACGGATAAACTGCGGACGAGGCTACCCGAATTTGGTAAGTGCTACGTGATCCTGTCCGGATCCGGAATGGTGCAGGAGAGCATCCGCCTTGCCAGGCAGGTCGCGAAGAAGGATCAGCCGAAATGCCTGGATATCGAGATCGAGCTCCGCGATGCCGGTGACTGGGCGTACAAAATCAGCGGAAACGGATTTTCGGGTTCCTACAACCACGAGAATGTTCTCCAGATCGACCGCCGGGAAGTCGATGACCTGCGGACATTTTCCGGCAGCGTCGCCACGGCGAAGAACTGGACGGACGTATTGCATTCCATCGGCGGCAAGCTGTCGGAAGTCATGCTACGGAATGGGGGCTTCTTTGGAGATGTGGTCGAGGGGCTCACTTACGCCGGCGGCGAAGAGAATGCGCGCGTCCGCTTTACCGTGAATCCGGAGATGCACGACCTCGCGCTCGAAGCGGTATTGTGCCCACGCCACGAGGGCGAGCATTGGATGTTGCGAGCGCCTGTTTACCGCAAGCTGCTTACAAATAATCCCAGCGCTGCGGGATGCCTGTTTCAGGGAGGGGCTCGAATCAACTGCCTGATTATCGAGGCTCAAACCTCCGGGATGATCGGAGATCAGCTGTACCTGAAACCGCTCACCACGATAGCGAAGGAGTGTGACTGGCTCGAGTCTTTCCTCGGAAAGACTGCGGCGACGGCCAATATCGGACAAGTCACGCGATTGCCGCGGCCCGGCGATGAACGGCCCCTGGCGCAACAGGTAAAGGAACAGCTCGAGGCCCGCGAATGGACCATCGTCCATTTCGCCGGTCATTCCCACTTTGATGACAAGACCAGATCGGGCTATATTTTCCTTCCCGGCGCCGGAGGATCGATTGAGAAGGTCGAACTGGAGAGGTTCAGCGACTGGCTTCTCAGAGCGACCTTCACTTACTTCAGCAGCTGTGACAGCGGGGCGGGTCCGTTTGTATTCGGTTTAGCCAACCGTCATGTTCCTAACATACTCGGCTTCCGCTGGGAGATCAACGATGGGTTCGCGCTTGAATTTTCGCAGACATTCTACGACACCTTGTTCGCGGCGAAGTCGCTGGAGCGTGCGTTTCTCAAGGCGCAGCAGAAGATGTATGAGACTCACCGGGACGACCGCATCTGGGCGGCGCCGATTCTGGTAAAGCAGCTGGATGAAAGGAATGCATGAACTGGTCCGATATCTGGCGAACGGAAACGCAGGACTGGGTTCATGGCTGGCTGGAGCCTGCTCAGACTCCGTCCGGATCGCCCAGCGGAGAAGTGACGCCCGACACGTCGTACCTCAGCATATTTCTCAAGTCGGCGCGTATTGTAAATGTTCGAAGCGGCTTCACGAAGTTTTATGGCGCCGTGCATAGCCTGATGCGATTGCCTCACCGCTCTGCCAAAATGGCTGAATTCAACGTGATCACCACGCCCGTTGAGCTTAAGAACGTAGACTCCCAGGGAATTGACCGGGTGATCCAGATGAACCAGCGGCTGCTCGGACCCGTACCTTATGTGGATGGCGATCTGGAAGTGCAGGTGGGCCTCTTCTCGGTGGCGTCTTCCAATCTCGCGGCGCCCTATCTGAACCTGCTGGAGAGTCTGTCGAAGACTGCCGGCGTCTCATTCATCTCGGCAGCCATGCCATTTGCCGCGCCTATACTCGAAGGAGTCAAGCTGCTGACATCCGAAAACAGAGATGCCGTTCTGGAAATTGGGCTGGCAATGTCGGAGCAAAAGCCACGCCAGGGCTTTTACGTCGCGATGCGCGCCCCGAAATCCCGTGCTAGGCTCTCGGATGTGAAAGTGGACCCCTCCGATTTCAGGCTGCTGAATCAAAACGGCGAGCCGGTTTCCGAGTACCCCTACTTTGTCCTCGAATTCAGCGCATCGAGCCAGCGGCCCGACTGGTACATGATCCCCGAGATTGCGACTGCATACGCGCGCATTCAGAGTTTGTACCGTGAGGCGAGCCCTGAAACGGCAAGCGCGGTTGAGATGTTCCGCAGAGTTGCGCTGACGTGCAACGATCTGGTTTCCGATGACGCCACGCGCTCTGGCGGCCAAAATGAGCAAGCTGTATCAGTTGGTTGCGCCGGCTGAGACAACGCGTGGTGGGTCGCAGCCGGCCGCCGCTATGCCCATGCCCGACCTGCGGAGCCTGAATCTGTATGGGTAATCGATAAGATGGGTGTGATTCTCCAGGCTGTTTATCGATTTCCCAACGGAAACACGGTTCCGTCACCTGCGGACGGGAACCGGCGCGTTCCCTGGTGGTGGGATCATCTTGCATCAAGCGCTGCCTCTTTTCGCGCGGCGGGCTTTACAGCGGTTCTTTTGCCTCCCGCACTGAAGACCAGCAATGGAGCGTCGCCAGGCGCGGTGGGGTACGGCGTTTTCGACGATTATGATCTTGGTAACAAGCAGCAGTTCATGAGCACCCCCACCCGATACGGAAGCCGCGAGCGCCTCCAACGATGCACGGCGATCATGCGGGCAAACGGGCTTGACGTCTATCTCGATCTCGTGATGCATCAGCGTAACGGCGGCAACGACTTCACGTACAGCTACCTGGGACCCAATGGTAAAGCGGGCGTGGGACGTTTCCCCAAACACAAGACCTGCTTCTACCCGAACGTTCCCCGCGATCCCGTCGCCGGACCCGTTTCCGATGACTTTCCGTTTGGTGACGAACTGGCGCCGATTGACGCGCTGCCGAAGGACTATGTCAGGAACGGGCTGGTTGACGCGGTCGACTGGCAGACGCGCACCGTCGACGCGCAGGGATACCGGATCGACGACACCAAGGGCATGGCGGTCAAGTTCGTATCCCATCTTCTTGCCAGCAAGGCCATGGCGGATAAATTCGCGGTAGGCGAATATTACGACGGCAATCCGGACGATTTGAACTGGTGGGTCTGGAATTCGGGAATGAATGGCCGCAGTTCCACGTTCGATTTCGGCTTCCGTTTCACGCTGCAAGCGATGTGCAACAATGCGGGCCGCTGGAATATGGCGCAGCTCGATCATGCGGGTTTTGCCGGGCGGGACCCGTTGCACGCAGTCACCTTCGTCGAGAACCATGACACCGATCTCAACTCGCCCGTCGTTTCGAACAAGATACTCGGGTACGCCTGTTTGCTCACCTCGGAAGGGTATCCGTGCGTTTACTACAAAGACTATTCGACCGATAAAGGTTGCTATGGATTAAAGGCGCCGATCGAAAACCTGGTGTGGATTCACGAACATCTGGCGAATGGGCCGACTACATTCCGCTACAAGGAATTTCAGTTCGTGGTTTATGAACGAACCGGCGCGCCACACCTGCTGGTGGCCTTGAATAACGACCCGGCGAATGGCTGGAAGACTGTAAATGTGCAGACGGGGTTCGGCGCAAATGTTCATCTGCATGACTACTCCGGTCATTCAGGCGATGTGTGGACGGACGGTGCGGGACGAGTGACCATGGGGATTCCGCCCAATCATAACGGATTTGGGTATGTTTGCTACTCCCGTGCCGGGCTTGACAAGCCGAATGGCGTGACTCGAAAAACCACGACTCAAGTCTTCGAGGGCGCCGACGACCTTGATATCGGCCCGGCGGCGGGAGGCGAGACGGTGACCATCGGAAGGATCTGGTGCGATGCCGGATTCGCGGTCGACCTGGCGCCCGAGGGCGCGGCCGAAGGGCTTGAGTTCAAAGTGCTGGATCCGGAACATAAGCCGCTCTCCGTGGTTAAGGGCAAAGCGAAGACTGCTGTCCGCGGCTGGCATACCTTGAAGGTAAGTTCCACCGCGAAAGGCGCCACTCCATTTAAGCTGGCGGTCACCTGGACCAGCACGCACAATTTGTAACGCGCAGTGGGGCGGTCCCCCAGGACCGCGGCTGACGCCCTCGTCAGCCTTTTCGAGCCCGGCGCGAAGCCGGACCGGGGAGCCGCGTTCGCCCTGCACGTTATCGCTCGTGGGGATCTTCGAGATAGGTGTAGCCATGCAGGCCTTCTTCGTAGAACCTCAGTAACCGGCCTGACTCTTCGTATCCCATCTTGCCTTCGCGTACAGCGGTCTCGACACTGCGCCGCAGCCTGGTCACCAGATTCTCGGTCTTGAACTGGACGTAATCGAGAACTTCGCGGACCGTATCGCCTTTGATAACTTCATCCAGAATCACTTCTCCGGACGGGCTGAGGCGTACGTGGACCGCATTCGTGTCCCCGAACAGGTTGTGGAGATCGCCCAGTATTTCCTGATATGCGCCGACGAGAAACGCCCCGATGTAATAATCGCTGCCGTTGTAATCGTGCAGCGGAAGGGTACGTTTGACATCGCGGCGGTCGATAAACTGATCGACTTTACCATCCGAATCGCAGGTGATGTCACCCAGCACCGCGTTACGCGTCGGTTTCTCCTGCAGCCGGTGAATCGGCATGATCGGGAACAATTGTTTGATGGCCCAGCTATCCGGCATGCTCTGGAACAGCGAGAAGTTACAGAAATAGGTGTCCGACAGCATGGCATCCAGCCCCTCGAGTTCTTCGGGGAAGTAGTCCATATCGCCGGCCAGCTTCTGAATCTTCTTGCAAATCGCCCAGAACAGGTTTTCGGCGATGCATCTCTGATCGAGCGGCAGATAGCCGAGACTGAACAGGTTCAATGCCGAATCGAGCGCTTGTTGCGCGTCGTGGTAAGCCTCCAGCAGATTGCGCGAACTTACAGAGCGAATGGTTTCGGAGAGATCGATCAGCGGCTGCTCCGGATCGGGCGGCAACTCCGGAGGGACTTCTTCATCACCCAGTCCTGAAACCCCGAGAACGTTGAAGACAAGCACGCTGTGATATGCCGCAATCGCGCGTCCGCTCTCGGTAATGATCGTCGGGTGCGGTACGTTCGATTCGTCGCAAATGTTCTGGATGTGATAGACGACATCGTTGGCGTATTCCTGCAGCGTGTAGTTGACGCTTGATTCGAAATCGGTCTGCGAACCGTCGTAGTCGATGCCGAGGCCGCCCCCCACGTCCATATATTGGAGGCCGCTTGCGCCGGCGCGCCACAACTCGGCGTAGATGCGCCCGGCCTCGGTGACCGCCGCCTTCACCTGCCGAATATTGGTGATCTGGCTGCCGAGATGGAAATGCAGCAGCTTCAGGCAATCTTCCATGCCCCAGACGCGCAGTTCCTGGAGCGCGCGCATGACTTCGGTCGTGCTGAGCCCGAACTTCGATCGATATCCCCCCGAAGATTTCCAGCGCCCCGAACCGCGGCTCGCCAGCTTCGCGCGGATACCGATCATCGGCCGCACACCGATGCGCTCCGCATACTTCTGGATCAGCGCCAGCTCGGTATATTTCTCGACGACGGGAATGATCTGCCGCCCGATTTTCTGAGCGAGCATGGCCATCTCGATATATTCGTCGTCCTTGAAACCGTTGCAGATGATGGGCGTTTCGTTGTCGCAGATCGCCATCACGGCCAGCAGTTCCGGCTTGGAACCCGCTTCCATGCCGAACCTGAAGGGCTTGCCGAACTCGAGAACCTCTTCCACCACCTGCCGCTGCTGATTCACCTTGATGGGATACACGCAGCAGTAACCGCCGTTGTACTTGTGTTCCTTGATGGCGACATCGAAGGCGTCGTGCAGTTCCTGCAGCCGATGCTTCAGAATTTCGGCGAACCGAATCAGAATGGGCAGCGAGATGCCCCGAAGCACCAGCGTGTCGATGAGTTTCTTGAGATCGATCGCGCGGGCCGGATCCTTTTCGGGATGCACGACGACGTGGCCGTCGTCATTGACCGAAAAATATCCTTTGCCCCAACTCGGAATGTCAAAAAGTTCGCTCGCGTCAATCGTAGACCAGCGATCTGTCGGCTCCAGGAGGCTCGACCCTTTGCGTCCGTTCTTGTCCAACCTTCAGTTTCTATCGGATCGGGGGCTGTAGCAAGTGAAAGTTTGTATTGTAATAATCGGTGGCTTTCGACGAAAACACAACCCTTGCCGAGCGGCTTGAGCGGGTGCGGGAGCGCATCGAAAAAGGCTGCGCGCGCGGCCGCCGCGACCCGGCAACGGTGAAGCTGCTGGCTGTTACGAAGGTCTTCGGGCCGGAGGCCATCCGCGACGGTTATGCGCTCGGTTTACGCGAATTCGGCGAGAATTATGTGCAGGAAATGGAGCGCAAGGCGCCGGCCGTAGCCGATCTCGCCGGCGCGCGTTTCCATCTGATCGGCCATTTGCAATCGAATAAAACGAAAAAGGCTTCGCAGCTGTTTTCCAGCATCGATTCGGTCGATTCCGCCAGGCTTGCGGTTCGCCTTGACTCGGAATTGAAGCCGATGGACGTGATGATCGAGGTCAAGCTCTCCGAAGAAGATGCGAAATCGGGCGCCGATCCCGTCGGACCTCCCCGGCATTACGGAGGCAATTCGCGGTTCGCCGAAACTTGAATCTCGTCGGATTGATGACCGTGCCGCCGTGGTCGGAAGACGCGGAAACCGCTCGGCCGTACTTCGCGCGGCTGCGGGAACTGGGCGAGCGGTACGCGATCCCCGAGCTCTCGATGGGCATGTCGAACGATCTCGAAGTGGCGATCGAAGAGGGCGCAACGTGGGTGCGGGTCGGCACGGCGCTGTTTGGCCGCCGGAAACGGGCGGCGTGACCGTCGGCTATCACGCGCCGCCGCCTGGTTCGCTGAGCGGTATCGCCGATTATGCGGAAACACTAAGGCGAGCGCTCGAACGGCTGGGGCGCGTCGAAAGCGGTGCGGATCGGGCCGATATTCATCTTTACCATCTGGGCAACAATCGGCTGCATGAACAGATTTATGCGCGGGCGCTCAGGGAGCCGGGAGTCATCGTGCTGCACGATGCCGTGCTGCACCACCTGATGCTCGGCACGCTTTCGGGCGAAGAGTATATCTCCGAGTGGGTTTACAACTACGGCGAATGGCGGCGCGACCTGGGCGAGGAGTTGTGGCGCGAAAGAGCCCGATCCGCGTTCGATCCACGCTATTTTCAGTTCCCGATGCTGCGGCGAATTCTGGAGCGGTCGCGGGGCGTGATCGTGCACAATCCGGGCGCCGCGGCAATCGCCCGGGCGCAGGGAGCCAGTCGCGTGGAGATTATTCCGCACTTCTGCGAAACAGGCGCAATTCCCGAAGCGGCCGATCTCGCGCGTTTTCGGCAGCATCTGGGCGTGGAGCAGGGAACGGTGCTCTTCGGTTTGTTCGGTTACCTTCGCGAGCCGAAACGCGTGATGCCGTGCATTCGGGCTTTCGAACGGCTCCACAAGCTGCGGCCCGACTCCGCGCTGTTGCTGGCCGGCGAGGTGGTTTCGGGGGATCTGCGGCGGCTTTTGCAAAACAAACCCAATCATCCGGCAATTCACCGGTTGGGGCGTTTGAGCGAACGCGATTTCGCGATCGCGGGCGCCGCCGTCGATTGCTGTTTGAACCTGAGGTATCCCGGGGCGGGAGAGACTTCCGGAATCGCGGTGCGGCTGATGGGTCTGGCGCGGCCGGTGATCGTAACGGATAACGCCGAGAACTCGTCCTTTCCACCGGCGGCCGTCCTTCGGGTTGCCGCGGGCGTTGCCGAATCCGCGGAATTGTTCGAACATATGTTATTGGTGACCGAATTCCCCCGGATTGGCCGGGAGATCGGGAGAGCAGCTCAACTCCACGTTCGGCAGTGTCATGCGCTGGAGCCGGTCGCCCGGAAGTATTGGGAAGCTCTGTGCACCGCTGCCTCATCGCCGCCCTGATCGCGCTGCCGCTCTGGCCGGCGCAACTCTTGCCTGCCACGCCTTCGCCCGCGATCAGGAGCGATTTCAACGTGGCGGTTCCGATGCGTGACGGAGTGCTTCTGAGCGCGAATATCTTTCGCCCGAGCGCTCCCGGCCGCTATCCCACAATCCTTCAGCGGACCCCATACAACAAAGGAAACGCGATCACGGTGACGTTCCAGGCGTTTGTGAACCACGGCTACGCGGTCGTGGTGCAGGACGTGCGCGGCCGTTACCGCTCTCAAGGAAAATTCGAACCCATTAATCAGGAAGTCAACGACGGCGACGACACCCTGAACTGGATTGCGCGCCAGCCCTGGTCCGACGGAGGCGTCGGAATGTACGGCGGTTCTTACCTGGGTATCGCGCAATGGAAAGCCGCGCTAAGTCAAAACCCGCACCTCAAGGCGATTTTTCCGTACGTCTCCGGCGATGACGATTATCGCGACCGCTTTTATTCGCCGGGCGGCGCGCTGAAGCTGGGCCATCGGTTGCTTTGGTTTGCGGAAAATATGCGCGCGGCGGGTTACCGGCCGCCGGATTTTCGAAAGTATGTGGCCACTCTTCCCATTCGCAGCGGCGATTTTGCAGCCACCGGACACCGGGTAGACGACTGGGAACTGGCGGCGGATCATCCCACGTACGACGAATTCTGGCGGGCCGCAAGCGTTCGCGAACATCTGAAGGGCATCCGTGTTCCGGTCTATTCGGTCGGCGGCTGGTACGACAACTACGTGGAGAGCGACCTTGATGCGTTCTCGACTCTGTCGCGGCATAATCGTTCCGACCAGATCATGATCGGGCCCTGGGCGCATGTGTTCAGCGCGACGTTCCCGGGCGTGAACTATGGGAAAGATGCGTTGGTTCCGCTGCGCACGGAGCAGTTGAAATGGTTCGATATGTGGCTCAAGGGGATTCCCGCGCAGGAATCGCGGCGGCCGGTTCGTATTTTCGTGATGGGTATCAACCGATGGCGGAACGAGGACGAGTGGCCGCTCGCCCGAGCGCATAAGGAAAGATTCTATCTGTCGGGCGGCGGAATGTTGGGGCTCGAGGCCAACGGCCCCGCCGCCTCGGACAGTTTCGTGTACGACCCGCGCAATCCCGCCCCTACGATGGGCGGCGCCGTGTGCTGTAATCCGCGCGTTTTTCCCTGGGGGCCGATGGACCAGCGGCAGGTTGAGAAGCGGAGCGACGTCCTCGTTTATTCGACGCCGCCGCTGAACTCGGATGTCGAAGTGACCGGTCCCATTAAGGTGGTTCTTTACGCTTCGTCCAGCGCCCCGGACACGGATTTCACCGCCAAGCTGGTGGACGTTTATCCCGACGGGCGGGCGCTGAATCTGACGGACGGTATCCTGCGCACGCGTTATCGGGAGTCGCTGGAGACGGCGAAGCTGATGACGCCGGGCGAGGTTTACCGTTTGACGATTGATGCCGGCGTAACCAGTAACGTTTTCCGCGCGGGACATCGAATCCGGGTGGAGATTTCGAGCAGCAATTTTCCGCGATTCGATCGTAATCCGAATACGGGATCGCTGGTGGCGAACGAGAAGGCGCTGAGGAAAGCAACGCAGACGGTGTACCATGATCATGAACGGCATTCGTATGTGTTGCTGCCGGTCATCCCCGCGGCGCCTGTGCAATTGACTTCAAACAGGCAGGCGCGTTATGTTCCAAAGAGAAGTGCAATGGCGCGGTAGCCAAGTGGTAAGGCCAGGGTCTGCAAAACCCTTATTCGTCGGTTCGATTCCGACCCGCGCCTCCAGTATTAAATCCTTTAAAATCGGCATTAATTTGCGGGCGTGAAGTCTGTGTACGAGAAACGAAGCTTGCTGTCGCCATATCGTCGCCATCTGAGACCGTGCTCATTGATAATGCAGGGGATAGCTGTCATCCGATGACGTGGTCTGGCTCAATCAGGGGCTTAGATTGATCCATAGCAGCGCTTCGGATTAGCAACGGATTAGCAGCAGATCGTTCCGGATCTATTGACCGCAGCCGTTGCGGCAAATGGACACGCTGGATTTGGTTCTCCGCCACCCGATATTCGTTCTGCAGAAGGACCCTTACGGGGATGCCCGGCAATGTGTTATTGGCATTTTCTTTCGATGGCAGGTATCCACAACCGGAATTGGCGGCAGTCGAAAGCAGAGACCTCCACCGCCGCAAAGTGTTACGATAGGCGGGTTTAAGGGGTATATCGATCTCCATGAAGAAACGTATCAGTGCGGTCACAGTTATAGCCGCGGCTTTCAGTGGATTGCTGCTCTCGCAGGGCGGTCCGGCAAACCAGAACCGCGAGGCAAACGTCACGCCGGTCACTCCGGAACGGTTACTGAACGCGCAGAAAGAGCCGCAGAACTGGTTGACATACTCCGGCAGCTACATGAGCCAGAGGCACAGTGAGCTCAAACAGATCACTCCCGACAACGCGAAGGACCTGACGCTGAAGTGGGTCTTCCAGTCGCGGTCGCTCGACAAACACGAAGTCACGCCGCTAGTCGTTGACGGCGTCATGTATACAGTCCAGGGCATTAACGACGTGTTTGCTCTCGACGCCAAAACCGGCAAGACCATCTGGTCGCATGCCTACAAACCGAGCGCCGACGCACGCAACTGCTGCGGCCAGGAGACCCGCGGCCTCGCGATCGCCGGCGACAAAATACTTCTCGCAACCCTCGACGCGCACATGGTCGCGCTCGACGCGAAGACCGGCAAGGAAGTCTGGAACACGACGGTCGTCGCCGATCCGAAAGAAAGATATTCGTTCACGCACGCACCGCTGATCGTCAAGGATAAGGTTATTGAAGGGCCAGCGGGCGGCGAGTTCGGCATCCGCGGCTTCATTGGCGCGTGGGACGTTAACACTGGCAAAGAAGTCTGGCGGTTCAATACCGTGCCGGGGCCGGGCGAACCGGGCAATGACACATGGGCCGGAGACTCGTGGAAGCATGGGGGCGGTCCGGCGTGGGTCACCGGCTCCTACGATCCAGCAACCAATTTGACATTCTGGGGCATCGGTAATCCTGGCCCGGACTGGAACGGCGATGCGCGACTGGGCGATAACCTCTATAGCTGCGCCGTGATTGCTCTGGATGCGGATACCGGGAAGCTGAAATGGTATTACCAGTTCTCCCCGCACAACGAGTTCGACTGGGATTCCGTACAGGTTCCGGTCCTGGCCGACATCCAGTGGAAAGGCCAGCCGCGGAAGGTGATGCTCTGGGCGAATCGCAACGGCGTGTTTTACGTGCTGGATCGAGTCACCGGCGAGTTTCTCCTGGGAAAGTCTTTTGTGAAGACGAATTGGGTAACTGGCTGGGATGAGAAGGGACGTCCGCTGCGCGCGCCCGGAATCGAACCGACGCTCACAGGAACGCTCGTGTACCCGGGCAATCAGGGAGCGACGAACTGGTACAACCCATCGTTCAGCCCGGAGACCGGATGGTTCTATATCCCGACGTGGGAAAACAGCTCGACGACCTATATAAAGGACAAGGAACCGCCGGAGTTCCACTCCGGCCAGACGTTCAGCGGCGCGTTTCCACGGAACGGCGCGGTTGGGGAAATGTTCAGCGCCATCCGCGCAATCGATCCAGCGACAGGCGATAAGAAGTGGGACTTCAAGCTGAACGCTCCGCAGACCGAGGGAGGAATCCTGACAACGGCGAGCAACGTTCTGTTCGGCGGCGGACGCGATGGACAGTTCGTTGCGCTGGATGCGCGCGACGGCAAGCTGCTGTGGGAGACCAACCTCGGTCCGTCGGTCTCCGCGGGTCCGATGACCTATATGGTGGACGGCAAGCAGTACATCAGCATCCAGGCCGGGACATCGCTGTTTACCTTTGCGCTTCGGTAATCTCGTGAGGAACGCCGGCAGGATGGCGTTGTTCACGGCGATCGTGGTCACCCTCGCTGCCGGCCAGATGTTTGCGCCGACCGGCAAGCAGAAATTCGAAGTCTCGACTATCCGCGGGAGCAAGCCCGGCGCCCAGGAGGGTGCGGTGCGTCCGGCGCCGGGTGGCAGACGCTACATCGGAACGGCCGTACCACTGCGAGTCTACCTCTGGACCGCATATCAGGTTCGGCGCCCGGCAGAGGCTGCGATGCCGAACCAATATGTCAGCTTTTGGGCTTTCACGAACACAATGGGAACCCTTCCATAAAACGACTTTGCGATCCCGACGGTAGTTATGTTGCCCGAGATCGTATCAGAAACGCTCTATAGAGATAATTCCGATCTGGCGCATTCTGTTCGGTGTTTTTCGGCTTTGGTTATAAAGGCGCCGCTCGCGCATACGCTACTCCAGCGCGAATACCCAAACCGAGCCGCCTTCAGGCACTGAAGGAACTCCGCTCACCGTCCGCTGGATCGTGCCATTCATACCGTTCGCGTCACCGCCCCAACCAGAGAGCACGGCGAGATACTGCTTGCCATCCAGGAGGTACGTTGTTACGGGCGCTTCAACGCCGCTGCTGGTCGGAAATTCCCAAAGGACTTTGCCGTCTTTCGCGTCGAACGCGCGGACCTTACGGTCGTTAGTGCCGCCGCTGATGACCAGGCCTCCCGCCGTGGCAAGCATCGCTCCCCAGTTCGGCGATTTCTCGAACTTGTGCGTCCACACCTTTTGACCGGTATCGACGTTCCAGGCTTGCACTTCGCCGAAATGATCGGTGGCCTTCGGCGGTACAGGCGGGCCACCGAAAGAAACACCCGTGTAACCCTTGCCCGCAACGTAGGTGACCTCTTCCTCGCCCGTAATTGCGCCACAGACGTTTTCATTCGCAGGGATGTAGATCATCCGCGTTTGCGGGCTGTACGCGATAGGAGGCCAGTTCTTGCCGCCGTGCGAGCCGGGGCAAAACTCGGCGCGCTTGTTCGTTCCGGGCTTGTGCGCGGGATCGACATCGGGCCGTCCCGTCTCCGGATCGAGACTGCGAAACACATTCTGATAGACGTACGGTTTGCCTTCGACGAACTTGATTCGCCCGCCGTTGCCGCGATCCAGGAACCACAGATAGCCGTTGCGCGCCACGTCGATCAAGCCGTTAACGGTGCGCCCGTTGCGTTGATAATCGACCAGAATCGGCGGCGAGGGCTCATCCCAATCCCATGATTCGTTGGGCGTGTATTGAAAATGTCCTTTGATCTTGCCCGTTGCCACGTCGATTGCCAGCGTCGAAGAGGTGTACAAATTATCGCCGGGCCTCTTGTCGCCCATCCACGGGCCGCCATTACCAGTGCCCCAATAGGCGGTGTTTGTGGCGGGATCGTAGTTCCCCGTGACCCACACCGGTGCGCCTCCGTGCTTCCATTGATCGCCATCCTTCGGCCACGTCTCGCTGCCCGGCTCACCCGGCGCGGGAATTGTATAGGTACGCCATTGCTCCTTGCCGGTATCGGGATCGTAAGCGGCAACGAACCCACGAATGCCGGTTTCGCCGCCCGACGCGCCCACCATCACCTTGCCACCCGCGATCAGCGGGGCGAGCGTGATGTAGTAGGCGGCCTTGCTATCGGCGACCGTGGTTGTCCATACCGGAGCGCCGGTCTTCACATCGAGCGCCACAAGCTCCGACTCGGCGGCGGCGTAATATACTTTG
The DNA here is from genome assembly GCA_963831795.1 of Terriglobia bacterium. GTDB lineage: Bacteria > Acidobacteriota > Terriglobia > Bryobacterales > Bryobacteraceae > BOG-234. The sequence goes on from CAWHSB010000018.1 coordinate 22,259, forward strand.
TCGCCATACAGCGCGACACCGCGACTCACGTCGTGCAGAATCACGGCGCCGGGCGGCCGCGGCTTGCGATAACGCCACAGGATATCGCCTGTCTTCGCATCGAATGCGATCACCTGACCGTTCGGACAGGATACGAACATCGCACCGCCATGAACCAGGGGAGCCGCTTCGTGTACCCGCGATTCGCCGGTGATTGTCGACCAGACGAGGCGCAGCTTCGACACGTTCGCCGTGTTGATCTGATCGAGCGGGCTATAGCCCCACCCGTTATACGTGCGCCGAATCATGAGCCAATCGCCGGCCGCGGGATCTTTCAGGTCTTCAGCGGTGACGGGCGAATAATTCTGCAGAAGAGCGGGAACTCGCACAGGCGCGGCGCCTCTTCCCTGTTGCGCACGGCTGGAGCTTTCGGTCATCAACACAACGCCGATTCCCAACGTGGTCGCGAGGCCGCTTATCAATAATCTTCGGAAGTCGTAAGGGAGCACGTACAGGTCCTCAAATTCAGTGAACATGATACACTCCGCCGTGGCACATGAGTTCAGTGTCCATTCAACGACTCGCCTTGAATCGTCGCGACCGTATTCGTCTAAGACCCTTGATCTGCGTCGCCGGAGGGGCGCTGGTCGCGTGGCTCGCGTTCGCCCAACAAAGCCGCCGCGTCGACAATAATCTGCTTCGCAGGCCCCCCGCGGAGGATTGGACGTCGAACGGCCGCGACTACGCCGAGACGCACTACAGCCCGCTGAACCAGATCAACGCCTCGAACGTGGGTCGCCTGGGACTCGCCTGGTATTGGGATACGGACGCCGCTCCGGGATTGCTCGAAGGCTCGCCGCTGGTCATCAATGGCACCCTCTATGGATCGTTGACCTGGAGCGTGCTCTATGCTGTGGACGCGCGCACGGGGAAGTTCAAATGGCGCTGGGACCCGGAGATTCCGCGCCAGAACTTCACGATCAACGAAAAGGGCTTGCGGGTCCGGACTGGTCCCAGCATCTGTTGCGGGCCGGTAAACCGCGGCGTCGCGATGTATCAAGGCAGGATTTATGCGGGCCTGCTGGACGGCTCACTCGTGGCGCTGGATGCCGAGACGGGCCGCCTCATATGGCGCGTCCAGACCACCAATAAAGAAGACGACTACAGCATCACCGGCGCTCCACGCATTGTTAAGGGCAAGGTGATTATCGGGAACTCGGGCGCCGAATTCGACGTTCGCGGATATGTGTCGGCCTATGACGCCGAGACCGGCAAACTGGCGTGGCGCTTCTACACCGTTCCTGGTGATCCCTCGCTGCCGTTCGAGAACAAAGCCCTGGAAATGGCGGCCAGGACCTGGACCGGCGCGTGGTGGAAGTACGGCGGCGGGGGCACGGTGTGGGACGGTATGGCGTTCGATCCCGATGCCGACCTGCTCTACATCGGCACAGGCAACGGCTCGCCGTGGAATCGTGATCTGCGCAGCCCGGGCGGCGGCGACAACTTGTTCCTGGCGTGCATTCTCGCTCTCCGGCCGGAAACGGGCGAACTGGTCTGGCACTTTCAGGTGACGCCTGGCGATAACTGGGACTTCACGGCGACGCAGCCCCTGATGCTGGCGGAAGTGCCCATCAATGGCCGCCCGCGTAAGGTCATCATGCAGGCAGCCAAGAATGGATTCTTCTTCGTGCTGGACCGCATCACTGGTGAATTCATTTCGGCCAAAGCGTTTGCACAAGTCACGTGGGCAACGGGTGTCGATCCCAAAACTGGCCGCCCGATTGAGACGCCACAGGCGCGCTACGGAACCGATGGCAGTTATCTGCAGCCGGGGCCCGGAGGTGCGCACAACTGGCAGGCGATGTCGTGGAATCCCTCGACCGGACTGGTCTACATTCCGGGCCAGGAGACACGCGGCTTCTTTGCCCGCGAAGCAAAGTACGAGTATCAGATCGGGCGTTTCAACACGGGCCGCCGCGGTAACCCTGATGCGAACGCGCCGCCGCCACCGCCGATTCCGACAGCTTCCTCCACACAGCAACTGGGCGGATTCCTGGTCGCGTGGGATCCGGTAACCCAGACCGAACGCTGGCGCGTGACGAACAGCCAGGGCTATACCGGCGGCACAGTCTCGACGGCAGGCAACCTGGTGTTTCATGGAAGCGCTGAAGGGCACTTCATCGCCTATAGCGCCGACAAAGGCGAAAAGCTGTGGGATGTGGAACTGGCGCCGAGCTTTTCGAACCCCGTCTCTTACATGGTGGACGGTAAACAATACATCTCAGTCCTGGCAGGGCGCGGCGCAACTGCCGGTCCCGGCAGACTATACACGTTCGCGCTCGATGGAAAGACCACGATCCAGACCCTGACCGCACCGAAGCAACAATGAGAAGGCGATAAGAGGAACATTATGATTCGCACTTGCGCCGTGATTGCTGTAGCAGCGCTGACCGCCTGGGTCACCAGCGCACAGCAATCCAGGAGAGTCGACACCAGCGCTCTTCGCAACGCTGCCAAAAATGGCGAGGAATGGCTGACTCACGGCCACGACTATGCCGAGACGCATTTCAGCCCTCTGAAGCAGATCGACTCCACGAACGTGAAGCGGCTCGGCCTCTCCTGGACATGGGAAACGCAGGCGCCCAGCGGTTCCAATGTCGAAGCTCCCATGCTGGTTTCGAACGGAGTGATGTATGGGAGCCTGGGCTGGGACGTGATGTTCGCTCTCGACGCGCGCACCGGCCAATTGAAATGGCGCTGGGACCCCGAGATTCCGCGCTCCGTAATGCAGGGCATCTGCTGTACCCCCTCCAATCGAGGAGTCGCGATGTACAACGGCCGGATTTATGAGGGAATGCTCGATGGTACGCTGGTCGCCCTCGACCAGGAAACCGGCAAACCGGTATGGCGCACCAGGGTAACTGAGAAGGCCGACACAATACTCACCTCGCCCGTTCGGATCGTGAAGGGCAAGGTAATTGTGGGATCGAGCGGGGCCGATAATGCCTCGCGCGGGTTCTTTGCGGCGTACGACGCGGATACCGGCAAACAAGTGTGGCGCTTCTACACGGTGCCCGGCGATCCTTCGAAAGGTTTCGAACATCCGGAACTGGAAATGGCGGCGAAAACGTGGACCGGCGAATGGTGGAAAGCGGGTGGCGGCGGCGGCACCGTTTGGGACGGCATGGCCTATGATGAGATCGCCGACATTCTTTACGTCGGTACCGGCAACGGAGGCCCATGGAACGCGGCCGTCCGCAGCCCTCAAGGCGGCGACAACCTGTTTTTGAGCTCAATCATCGCCGTCAAGCCGGACACCGGCCGGATGGTCTGGTATTTCCAGGAAACCCCGGGCGAAACCTGGGATTTCACTGCGGTTCAAAATATCATCCTGGCGGACCTTCGCATAGGAGGCAAAGATCGCAAGGTTCTCTTACACGCGCCGAAGAACGGTTTCTTCTACGTGCTGGATCGCATCACGGGCGAGTTCATCTCGGGCGAGAAATACGTTAAGCGCATGACGTGGGCCACCGGTCTCGATGCGAAGGGCCGCCCCATCGAGGCGAAAGGCGCGCGCTGGAAGGACTCCCCTGTTATGACTTACCCGGGAGTCTTCGGCGGTCACAACTGGCAACCGATGTCTTTCAGTCCGTTAACGAAGCTCGTATACATACCGGGCCAGGAACGCAGCTCGAGCTATGAGCCGGATCCAAACTATCAATACAAGCCCGACGCTAACAACACGGCGAATAAACGCGTAGGAGGAGCGGGCAAGGCGCCTGAACCCGAAGGAGCGGAGAATCAGCCTCAATTAACGACAGATGGGTTCCTGCTGGCCTGGGATCCAGTCACACAAAAGGAACGCTGGCGCGTCACGAGTCCGACCGTGGGAGGATACACCGGAGGCGGGACGTTAGTCACAGGTGGAAATCTGGTGTTTCACGGCAACGCGGCGTACGCCGCCACTACCGGCGAAAAGCTCTGGGAATCGGACATGGCGGATCGATCGGTGACGCCGATTAGTTACATGCTCGACGGGAAGCAATATGTGTCCGTGATAGCGCGGCCTGGCGTCAGCGCGCGAGTGTTTACATTCGTGCTGGACGGCAAGGCCCCGATGCCGCCGACCCCGCCACCGCTCGCCCCGCCTGCGCGTTGACCCGCCCCGACCGTATTTCGTGACAACCAACCAGCCGCGAAAGCGGATGAAGGCGCCGCGATGGCGGTCCGGCGGCCAGGCCAATCCGCCCGCGGCCGAGCCGGGCGTCAATGGCCGGTAGCGTCGGCGATCCTGCCCTGTCAGCTGCCAGATCCACAATGGCGGATAACAATTCCCCGCGCAGACAACTCTTCGAGCAACCGGGTCACTGGCGCGGAGATCTCGCCTCCTCCGCGGACAACCACCGCCCATTTCAGGTTCTCCCTGAACTCGCTGGTAACGATTCGCCACGGTTCCAGTGCAGGCGGCGTAGTCCGCTCCGATCTGAATCATCGACCAGTGCGCGAGCCAGTTCGCGTGCAGCCTTCAGGCTCGGCTGGGGACCGCTGACGATGAAATGATTGTCGCCGTGCACCAGAATACCGACCATGGCGGCTTCAGCCCTCGATGCGCGGATCGGGAACCGGATAACCGATCGCGAAGTGATAAACCACCTGGCCGCGGTCGGCCGGGAGTCCAAGATAACGGTTCACTTCGTCATCGTAGAACGCGCCGATTCCGGTCGCCCCGAGTCCCAGCGCTTCGGCGGCAAGATACAAGCGGTGGCCAATGGCGCCGGCTTCGAAATGCACATAGCGGTATCCGCGATCTCCATGAGCTCGGGTGGCGCGATCAAGGTCGCCGATCATGGAGAACGCCACGCATGCGTTACCGGCAAGGTCCTGTCCCAGGCTCAGCCCCGCGGCCGCGACGCGCTGGTCGCCGCTCCGGACCAGCTCCAGTTCAGCGCGCTCAGGCCAGTGGCGGTAGACGCCTGGTTGCAGTCCGTCAATCCGATGGACATACAGATAGAGCTGGATGAAACGCTGGCCCGCGAAGTCGGCGGCATGTCGGGCAATGCTCGGCCGGGTCGCCACGGCAAGAATGGCCGATAGCTGCGTCAACGACATGAATTGCGTTCCGCCCTGGAAGTCGAGCGCCGAGCGGCGTCCGCGCGCGACCTCGCCGAATGGATTTCTCGATGACGCCGGAGGAGGCAACTTGATCTCGCCGGAGCCAGTGGGATCCGGCTCGTCGGGCGAGGTATGCCGTGCGCCCGTGCAGTTTCGTGGCGTTGTGCATCGCGTCAATCAGCGGGTATTCGATTGTTTCTCTCGAAAGCTGGTTGGCGTGACCGCCGAACCAGACGGTTTCGGCGGATTCTGGTTCGCGCACGGGAATCGATGCGCCGCGCACTTCGACGATCAACATCGGCCACTCGTCGTCGTGCAGGCGGCAGAACCGCGCGACTTCATCGTCCGGGAAATGGCCGGTCGCGAAGGTGTCGCATCCCATCGCCCGGGCGGCGAGGGCGAGCGCCTGCCAGGCGTGCCCGATGTCGTGCAGGCAGTATCGATATGCGCGGTCGCGATACTTCCAGGCCTCGCGCCAGGCGATGCTGGTCAGGACAAAGACGATCGGCGCCGGGCTTGCAACCAGCTTGATTTCGAGATCGCCCAGTGCGCGCTGCTCGGCCATATGAGCGGAGGGCATGTAATGATACAGGCCGTCGGGCCAGTCCTTCAGGCCCCGCGTGAGGAAGTGGAATTCGGTGGGGTGCAGATTCCCCGATGACGGATTTACGCGCAGGGCGTACCGGTCTCCGGTCGACGGAACACGCTTCGACGCGCTGATCGCCGCGGAATAGAACAACAGCTGCGATAGGAACGTTGGGCCGTCAGTGGCAGATGTGCAGCCCGAGTCGCCGTTGAGCACGTCGAGCACCGGCGTATCAGGGACCGGGGGATCTGCCGGCAGATCGAGCAGGGGCACGCCTTCGTAGTGACGGAAGGGATCGGGCATGTTCGCCCAGTCGAGAACGTGCCGCGACCGCCTTAACGATTCCAGGCTGTGTTTGGTGCGTTCATGATATTCGCGCCACATCACCTCCGCGGGCGCCAGGCAACATCGGTTCACGGAATAGCAGGGAGAGGCTGGGCTGTTGGTAACAATGATTTCTGCAGAACCTTCATGCGGACGCGACGCGCAATCTTCTTTTTTCGCAGTCTGCCGTACCGGGCCTTGTCTCCATTTCGAGCTGACATGCTTTGATTGTCGTCCTTATTGGAGAGCTGCGTCCGAACCAGTTCAGGATTTTTCGGAATTTCTTCTCAATAAAATCAATCTCTTAGCTCCAAACCCCGCCACCAGGGCCAATTTCGTCTGGTATAGGTGTAGCCGGAGAACAAACATGTCCCCTGCAACAATCTCACAGACCGACGCCGCGCCGGCCGAAAAATCGAAATCCACCGGTCCCCGCACCGAGGAAGGCAAAAAGCGATCTGCCATGAACGCAACGCGCCACGGGCTCACCGGCCGCACGATCGTCATGCCGTACGAGGACATGGAAGCCTACCATCGTTTCTGCGAAGAACTCCTCACGGACCTCGCTCCCGAAACGCCGGTGGAGCGGCAATACGCGCAGACCTTCTGCGACACCCAGTGGCGTCTGAATCGCATGCGGTCGATCGAAGACGCCATGATCTCCCTCGGTCACTTCGAAGCGGCCGGGAACATTGACACCGAAAATCCCCAGGTTCACGCGGCCCTGACCGCCGCCCGCGTCTATCGCGACGACTCGCAGGCGTTCTCCAACATCAGCCTCTACGAACAGCGGCTGCAGCGCACGCTCGATAAATCGCTGAAACAGCTCAAGACCCTCCAGGCCGAACGCAAAGCGCAAACAAAGGCTGAGGCTGCGGTTGCGGCCGAAGCTCAAGCACGGGCCGCGGCCCAGGTGAAGGAGCCGATCAAAGCAGTTCCGCCCCGCGACCAGTTCGTTTTTTCGACCGCCCAAACGCCCGTCCAAATCTCCGATTATTCGCACCTCCACCAGGCTCCGAACCCCGGAAATCACCCCGATCTCAGCCCGGAACTCGCCGCCTGAACCCAAAATGCCAGGCTTTGAGATATAACAGTTGCGGATAGGTGATGATTAAAATCGCATCGTTCGCCACAGCTGCCACCATTACTGGAATTTTCGCGCTGGCTGCGCCGGCTCTCGCGCAAGTCCAGAACTTCGTCCCGGTCACACAGGAGATGCTCCTCCACCCGAGCCCCGACGACTGGCTTATGTACAGCCGCACCTGGGACGCCCAGCGTTTCAGTCCGCTCAAGCAGATCAATCGCTCGAACGTCGGCCAGCTTCGCATGGCATGGACGCGCGGCATGGGTCCGGGCACCACCGAAACCATCCCCATCGTGCATAACGGCGTGATGTATGTCGTCGAGCCGGGCGCGATCGTGCAGGCCCTCGACGGCGCCACCGGCGACCTCCTCTGGGAGTACAAGCGCAAGGTCCCCGCTAACGTCGCGAGCTCGGCGCGCACGAAGACCATCGCTATTTATCAGGACATCGTGCTCTACGCCGCGCCCGACGGGTTCATGGTCGGCCTCGACGCGCGCACCGGCGAAAAACGCTGGGAGACGTCAACCGGAACCGGCGGCAACACCTCCGGACCGCTCGTCATCGATGGCAAAGTCATCTCCGGACGGGCCTGCGGCAAGACCCGCGATACCTGCTTCATCGCCGCGCAGGATGCCGTTACGGGCAAAGACGTCTGGAAGTTCTATACTGTCCCCGCTCCTGGCCAGCCGGGCGCCGATTCCTGGGGAAAAACGCCTTTCGAGGAGACGAACCTGGTATCCACCTGGGGACTGCCCGGCACTTACGATCCGGTTCGCAAGCAGCTCTACTGGGGCGTGGCAAACCCGACCCCGAACACCCGGATGCAGCGGCATGCGGGCGACCCGGACGGCACCTCACGCACCACGCCGGCGGATCTCTACAGTAACTCAACCCTTTCGATCGACCCCGCGACCGGCAAACTCAACTGGTATTACCAGCACCTGCCCGGGGACGACTGGGATCAGGACTACACTCACGAACGCACCCTCGTACGCGAGCGCTTCAATCCCGACCCGAAGTATGTGAAATGGATCAACCCTGACGTCAAACGCGGCGAAGAGCGCGACATGGCTGTGATGGTCGGTGAGGGCGGCGGCGTCTTCGCGCTCGACCGCGGCAATGGCCAGTTCCTCTGGGCCAACCCGTTTCCGTACGACGACCCGAAGTTCCTGATTTCCAAAATCGACCCGAAAACCGGCCAGGTGACGATCAACTACGATCTGGTCAACAAGAAGCTGGGTGAGCGCCATACCATTTGCTTCTACAACACCCGCAGTTTCTGGCCGACCGCCTACAGCCCGGACACGCACTCGCTTTATGTCGGGTACATCGATAACTGCCTCGATATGACGTCCAAGTCGGACGCCGGTCCGGAGCGGCGCGTGCCCGTGCCGCAGCCCGGTTCGGATCCTAACAAGCTCACCGGCATCGGAAAGATCAACCTCTCGACTGGAGAGATCACCCACTTCGGTGAAGGCCGCACCCCGAGCGACGGCGCCGTGCTGACCACCGCCGGCGATCTCGTTTTCCACGGCGATATGAACCGCCGCTTGCGCGCATTCGATGCGTATACCGGCAAGCAGCTTTGGGAGGGAATCGTGGGCGGCCACGTCTCCGTCAGCACCATTTCCTACGCGGTGAAAGGCAAGCAATACATCGCGATCATGACAGGCGACGGACTTCTCGATGGCAGCCTGCTCGCCGAAACCCCGGAACTCAAGCCGCCCCGCGGGTCGAACGCGATCTTCGTTTTCGCACTGCCAGATAAATAAGGGTGTGATAGGTTAAGCCGATGCGAACTCTGCTATGTCTCGTGGCCATATCGGCCGGTCTCTTCGCGCAAACCGCCCCTCCGAATGAAGCCGGGGTTTCGCTCGGGCACATTCACCTGGTGGTGTCCGATGCCGACGCGCAGAAAAAGGCCTGGGTCGATGTCTTCGGCGCGCAGTCGACGGGGAATGGCGCGGCCTTCGATCCGCTGAAGCTGCCCGGCATCTTCATCATCATCAGCAAAGCTGCGAAGCCGCCGGCCGGCGGCACGAACGGATCGGTTGTCAATCACATCGGCCTCTCGGTGAAGGATTACGCGGCAACCAAAGCCAAATGGACCGCTGACAATCTCATGGCGCGGGAGGTCACGCCCAACGCCCAGGCACTCGTGAACTTTCCCGGAAGGCGTGACCGTCGAGGTCATCGAGAACAAGGACCAGGCGACGCCGGTCGCGTTCCACCACATTCACGAGTCGGTGGTTGATGGTGAAGCCGCCCGCGCCTGGTACATGAAGGAACTGGGAGCCGCCAGCGGAACCCGCCGCAATTTACCTGCTGCGATGTTCCCGGGTGGCGAAGTGGATTTCATCAAAGCCCAGATGCCGCAAGAGCCGACCAAAGGCCGCTCGCTCGATCACATCGGATTCGAGGTGAAGGATCTCGATGCGTTGCTGAAGAAGCTGGCGGCTGACGGTGTCACAATCAACATGCCGCTTCGCGATATGACGAAGCAGATCGGACTGAAGATCGCCTTCATCACCGACCCGAACGGCACGTACATCGAACTGACCCAGGGCCTCAACGCAAAATAACCGCTTAACCAGGTGGGGCCAGGCGATCTTGTCGCCGGCCCAGCTCGGCGTGGGCTTCACCGCACCCAGCTGGGCACGACGTAAGCGTAGAACATCGTCAAAAACCCGATTACCACGGCGAGGAAGATGCTGTGGCGAAGCGTAAAGCGGAAGAGCTTGCCTTCCTCCGACCTGTGCATCCCCGTCGCCGCCGCCGCGACCGCAATGCTCTGCAGGCTGATCATCTTTCCCACGACGCCGCCGCCTGAATTGGCCGCCGCCATCAGCACCGGGTTCAATCCCAGACGGGTCGCCGTAACCACCTGCAGCGGTCCGAACAGCGCGTTCGCCGACGTGTCGCTGCCGGTAAGAAATACGCCGAGCCAGCCAAGCAGCGGGCTGAAGAACGGGAACATCGACCCCGTGCCCGCAATAATCAGCCCCAGCGTTGTTGTGGCGCCGGAATAGTTCATCAGGTACGCCAGTGCGACCACGCTGGCAATCGTAACCGTGGGAAGAGCGAGCTGCTTCGCCGTGTCCCGCACGCATTTCATGAGAACGGCAGGCGAAACGCGCAGTGCGATAGCCGAGGCGAGAACCGAAAACAGGCACGCGCTGCCCGAAGCCGAGAGCAGGTTTAAGGTATACCGCGCGGCATACGGCGAAGGTTTCGCAACGACGGGCGGAATGCGCTGCACCAGGTTGTGCAATCCGGGCCAGTTGAAAACGACGGTGGCCTTGTCCAGCAGAGCCTTGACGCTGTCCACGCCCCAGAGCAGCACGAAAATGACGAGCATTCCGTAAGGGAGCCAGGCCATCAGAACGTTCCCGTGAGTGTGGCGATGCGGCGTGGCCGCTACGGACTCCGCCGGCTTCCAGAATCTGAGCAGGACAACCAATGCAACGAGAGAAACGATCGCGCCGAGAAGAGCGGCAAGATACGGACCGATGAAATTGGAAACGAAAAACTCCGTGCCGGCAAATGTCACTCCAGCGACCAGGGCCGCGGGCCACACGGCGCGCAGCGCCTTGACTCCGCCCATCACCAGCATCAGGTACGCGGGAACGATCAGCGCAAGCGGCGCGCAGATGCGGCCCACGTTGGCCGAAATCGACATCATGGGCAATCCGGTGACCGTCTGCAGCATCACCAGCGGTATGCCGATGGAGCCGAACGCGACCGGCGACGTGTTTGCCAGCAGGCAGATCCCGGCGGCAAAGAACGGCTGGAAGCCCAGCCCGGCAAGCATGGCGGCCGCCACCGCGACTGGCGTCCCGAAGCCGGCCGCGCCTTCCAGAAACGCGCCGAATGCGAAAGCAATAAGCAGCGCCTGAACGCGCTGATCGCCGGTGAGGCTCGCGACCGAGTCTTTAATGATTTCGAATTTGCCCGTTTCGAGCGTGAGACGGTACAGGAGAATCGCAGTGAAGACGATCCACCCGATCGGCAGCACGCCGTATGCGGCTCCGTACAACGCCGCGCTCACCACCATGGAGGGCGGCATGTGGTAGGCGAAGAGCGCTACAACAGCCGCTGCGCCCACGCCCGCGAGCGAAGAGATCCACGCGGGCTTGCGAACCACCGCGAGCAGAAATAAGAGAGTGAAAATAGGCAATGCGGCAACGAGCGCCGAAAGAGCGAGATTGTTTGAGAGAGGTGTGTAGCTTTGCGGCCACATATGCGTCCTGTCAAGTTATCACAGCGACCCTCTGCGCAATATGACAAAATGACTTCGGCCGGAGAACCGGATATGCCTGATGCAAAACGATTTCTCGTGCTGTTCCTGATAACCGCCGCGCATCTCGCGGCCCAGGCGAACCCCACGCCGCGGCGCCCCGGCGGCGGCGCGGGAATGGATTACAAAGCCTACGACGCGGCAACGCTCGAACACGGGAAGACGGTCTTCTCCTCGCAGTGCGGCTTCTGCCACGGCGCGAACGCCCGAGGCGGCGAGGGCGGACCGGACCTTCTGCGCGCGGAAATCGTTCTGGATGACGAGAACGGCAATCTCATCGGACCGGTCATCCTCAACGGACGTCCCGGCGGCATGCCGAAGTTCGCCATGAGCCAGACCCAGATCGGCGAGATCGCCGCCTTTTTGCACGAGGGCATCCGCGCGGCCGCTGAGCGCGGCACCTACAAGGTCCTCAACATCGTAACCGGCGATCCCAAAGCCGGCGAGACCTATTTCAACGGGGCGGGGAAGTGCGCCACATGCCACTCGCCGGCAGGCGATCTGAAGGGCGTCGGCTCGAAGTACGAGCCCATCGCGTTGCAGGGACGCTTCCTGATGCCGGCGGGCGGAAGAGGGGCTCAACCGAAGACCGTTGTGACGGTGACTTTGCCGTCGGGCCGCTCCGTTCAGGGCACTCTTCAGCGCATCGACGATTTCAACGTGGCCCTGACCGATGCGAACGGCGACTATCATTCATTCACCCGCAAGGGATCGGTTCCCAGGGTGGAGCTGAAAGATCCATTGCAGGCGCATTACGACCTGCTCTCGAAGTATACGGATGCCGATATTCATAACCTGACGGCCTGGCTGGTGACACTGAAATGAAGAAGAGTTTTATCGCGCTCGCGCTACCGATGTTATTGGCCGCGCAAGTGAAACCGCCCGTCGATTCGTGGCCCACTTACAACGGCGACTACTCGGGTCAGCGCTTCAGTCCGCTGAAGCAGATTAATCAACTCAACGTCAAGGCGCTGACGCTGGCATGGGTGAATCATCCGGCCGGCGGGCAGACCCCGGGAGCGATCGTCGGAGGCCTCGGTCCCGAAGTTCCGCCGGTGGCTGGGCGAGAAACGGGTTTCGGCGGTCTGCAAATCAAGGCGACGCCGCTCATGCTGAACGGCATTCTGTATTTCGCCACGCCAGACAATGCCTGGGCCGTCGACGCGCGCACCGGCCACGAACTCTGGCATTACTTCTGGAAGACCACGGGCGGCATCCACATCGGCAATCGCGGGGTCGGGATCTTCGAGAACTGGCTGTTCTTTGAGACGCCCGACGACTATCTCGTCTCACTCGACGCGCGCACCGGTAAGGAGCGCTGGCACGTACAGATTGCCGATGTGAAGCAGGAATACTTCTCCACGCCCGCGCCGATCATCGTTGGTAACCACGTAATGGTCGGTACCGGCGGCGACTCGCTCGACGTTCCGGGCTTCCTCGAAGCGGTGGATCCGGAGACGGGAGCATTGCAGTGGAAGTGGTGGTCTGAGCCGCTGAAGAAAGGCGATCCCGGATCGGAAACCTGGCCCGACGAGAATTCGATGCGGCACGGCGGCGGCATGACGTGGATACCAGGCACTTACGACCCCGATCTGAAGCTTTATTACATCGGGACGGGTAACCCGCAGCCGGTCGAAACGGGACACGGGCGCAAGGGCGATAACCTCTGGACCTGCTCGATCGTGGCGTTGCACATCGACACCGGGAAGCTCGCCTGGTATTACCAGGTGTCGCCGCATGACACACACGACTGGGATGCCGCGCAGACACCCGTGCTGTTCGACGGCGTATTTGACGGCCGCCCACGCAAGCTTCTGGCGCAGGGCAGTCGCAACGGTTACTTCTTTCTGCTGGACAGAACGAACGGGCAGCATCTGGTTACGGCGAAGATGATCGAGACCATGAACTGGTCGAAGGGAATTAAACCGAACGGCCAGCCTATTCCCGATCCGGCCAAAGAATCGACGATCGATGGAGTGCTGGTGTCGCCGAACTCGAGCGGAGCGACGAACTGGCCACCGCCGAGCTTCGATCCCGAGACCGGTCTTTTTTATGTCCACACCAACGAAACCTTCAGCGAGTTCTATCTGACGGACACCGACGAGCACCCGGAAGGCTATGCTGCCGCGGAACGCAATGCCGGGGGCTACGGAGGCACCCTGCGCGCGATCGATTACAAGACCGGTAAGACGGTCTGGAAGCATCACTATCCTGGTGGTGGCGGCAATGCCGGCATACTTACGACGGCGGGAAAACTTCTGTTCACGGGGGATGGTTCACAGAACCTGATCGCTTACGATCCCGCGAACGGAAAAATTCTGTGGCATGCCGGATTGGGCGCGAATGTAAGTAACGGTCCGGAGACTTATATGATGGACGGACAGCAGTACCTGGTAGTCGGGGCGGGGGATTCGCTCTTCGCGTTTACCGTGCTGCAGTAAGTGGAGATCGAGTATGTATTCCAGACGCGACATTGGAAAGTTAGCGCTGGCGGGTGTGCCGTTGGCGAAAGCGTTCGGGGCTAAAATCAACGCGGTAGTAAACGGCGTGACGATCGGGGCTCAGACTTACAGTTACCGCGCGTTGCCTCACGGCGCCACTGACAGTGTCGACGTCATTATCGAGGCGCTCAAGACTGACGCCGTCGGCGAGATTGAACTCTTTTCGCCCGGGATCGAGCCGCCACCCGGGCCCGGGGTAACCCGGGAGTCTCTGCGCCAGTGGCGACTTACTACGCCGATGGAACACTTCGTCGCGGTCCGGAAAAAGTTCAACGACGCGGGCGTCACCATTCACTCGTACACGATGAATTATGGCGACGATTTCACGGACGAGGAAATCGACAAAACCTTCGAGCAGGCAAAAGGGCTTGGGACAGACATCATCGCGTCATCGACGCGCGTCAACATGGCGCCGCGCCTGCTTCGCTTCGCGGAAAAACATCGAACTCTGCTGGCGTTCCACGGCCATTCCAACACCCGGGATGCGAACGAGTTCGCGACCCCGGAGAGTTTCGACAAAGCTCTGGCACTGTCTAAATTCGCAAGAATCAACCTGGATATCGGCCACTTCTTCGCGGCTGGATACGACCCCGTTGCTTACATTGACTCTCATCACGCTAACATTACGCACTTACATCTCAAGGATCGGAAGAAAAACGACGGTCCTAACATGCCCTGGGGCGAGGGCGACACCCCCATCAAACCGGTCTTGCTTCTCCTGAAAGAGAAAAGATATCCGATTCCTGCCTTTGTGGAATACGAGTATAAAGGCGCAGGCACTCCCGTACAAGAAGTTCGGAAGTGCCTCGATTACATTCATCAAAGCCTGGCGTAAGTTGCCGCCAGATTAATGTTGTTTGTGTTCGTCCGCCTTGGGCGCTGGACGACCTGCGGGCGCTGGATGATTCTCAGGCCGCGCTTGAGGAGCCGGATGCGGAGCTTCCTGGGGACGCGCTGCCGGCTGAGCAGCAGGACGGGGCGCCTCCTGAGGACGGGCCGCCGGTTGAGGCGCGGGACGCTGCTGAACTTCAGGTCGAGGCGCAGGACGCGCCTCCTGAGGACGAGCCGCTGGTTGAGGGGCGGGACGCTGCTGTACTTCAGGTCGAGGCGCAGGCCGCGCCTCCTGAGGACGAGCCGCCGGTTGAGGGGCGGGACGCTGCTGTACTTCAGGTCGAGGCGCAGGACGGGCCTCCTGAGGACGGGCCGCCGGTTGAGGCGCGGGACGCTGCTGAACTTCAGGTCGAGGCGCAGGACGCGCTTCCTGAGGGCGCGCTGCCGGTTGAGGGGCAGGACGCTGCTGTACTTCAGGTCGAGGCGAAGGACGGGCCTCCTGAGGGCGAGCCGCCGGTTGAGGGGCGGGACGCTGCTGGACTTCAGGACGGGGCTGAACAGCAGGACGCGGAGTCTCCTGAGGACGCGCGACCGGCTGCGCCGCAGGCCTTTGCTGCACCTGGGGACGCGCAACCGGTTGGGGAGCAGGTCGCTCCGGCACTCCCGGACGGCCCGCGGCCTGGGCATTCGGCCGCACCGCCGGTTCCGGTCGAGCCTGCGGAGTAGCGGGCGCCGGAATATTCGGATGGGTACCCACTGAACGCTGCACGACCTCTGGCCGCTGCGCCGGCTGAGGCGGCCGATTTTCAGTTACCGGCGGCCGGCCGGGTTGCCCCCCTGGCCGCTCATTCGGTTGCAACTGTGCGCGAGTTACCGGCGCAGGGCGAGCGGCGGCTCTGAGCGCGACGGCCGGCGGCCGCGGCGCGGGAGCTTTATATTGAGTAGCCAGCGGCCGCGGATCGACAAGAGTCGCCGGAGCTACATGCCCGGCAACCGCAAATTGAGCGCGATTGACAGAGGCCTGACGGGCCTGTTGAATTTGTGCCGGTACGGGCGCCGTTCTCGGGGCGCGCAACGCAGCCAGTTCCTGTGGAGTTGGCCGGGCGGCAATGCCTCCATGGCCTCCGTTGTAACTGATGCGGACGTTTGTGGTATGTACCGGGTAGTTATAAACGTTACGGATTACCGAGACATTCACGTTGGTCACGGCCCGGTTATAAACGAACGTGTCGTGATTCCAGTAACCGCCATAGTAGCCGTGCCCGGTGTACCCGTGTCCGTAATCGATGCCACCGTAGAAACCGACATAGGATCCCCAATATCCCGTGTGCCACCGATAGTGGCCACTATCATAGCCCCAAAATGGCGGAGTCCAGAGGGCGCCAACCCATGGCGCGAGTACCCACGCACCTGGCACCCAGTAATAGGACGTAGACTGGTAACCCCAATAACCGGGGGTCCAGTAATAGTTGTCGCCCGGGCATGGGGGCTGGGTGTATTCCGGCAGAGGCGGAGGCGGCTGCGATACCTCGACTTGCTGTTCATAAGAATCGGAATAATCGGTCTGGCCCCCGGAGGTTTCATAAGGTGGAGGCGGTGGAGGCGCATAGTTCTCGCTGTAATCTGTTGCCTGCTGTGAGGTGTCATAGGCCGCATATTGCTGAGGTGCCGGCTCTTGCGTTACCGGCTGCTGAGGTGCAGCAGGCGCCGATGTGTACTGCGCCGGAGCCAGATTCCCGCCCGCGGGATTGGACGGAGGAGGTGGAACAGATTCGCCTACTTGCTCCGCCGGAGCGGCCGATTGGTCCTGCGGCGCAGCTGCTTCCTGAGTTTTATTGCATGCCGCGGTAAGGCCCGCGACGAATACCGCTACGGTAACGAGATAATACCGACTAATAAGATTTTTGTTCATTTTCCACCCTCCGACGTAAAGCTTAAGTTTCTGAACTCTTCTTCACGTTGGATCAGGCACGCGGAATGCCATTTGAGGGCGGTCTCGACTCAAAACCGAGCGATGCCCACGTCGCGAAGGCCGTTGAGCACGAACTGAACCGCAATCGCAATGAGCAGAAGTCCCATCATTCGAGTGAGAATCCGGATGCCGGTCCGATGGAGCAGGGAACTGACGCGGTCGGCGGATGCCAGTACCGCGAACGCGATCGCGGCAGTGATCGCGATGGCGCTCAGAACGGCCAGCTCATGTGGCCAGTCCGGGTTCTGGGTCATAAGCACCATAACGGTGGAAATGGAACCAGGTCCCGCCAGCATGGGCAAACCCAGGGGAATGATGCCGACATCTTCTTTTTCGGAACCCTCCGACGCCTCGTCGGGAGTTTCCTTGGTGGCGGATCGCTTGGCCCGCAGCATCTCGAACCCGATACTTCCGAGGAGCAATCCTCCGGCGATCTTGAAGGCCGCCAGCGTGATTCCGAACAACTGGAAGATCAGAGTTCCGGCGAGCGAGAAAGTGACAAGGATTACAAAGCAGGTCCACGAGGCGCGAACGGCCATGTGACGCCGTTCCGCGCGTGTCGATCCGTCCGTCATCGCAAGGAAGGTCGGGACAGCCGCGATGGGGTCGACCAGCACGAAGATGGACGTGAACGCGATCAGCAGAAATCGCAGCATCACCATGAGTTAGCCAGTTTCGGGAGAGCCAGATTTCCATTGTCCGCGATGACTGAGTGAGGAACCTCAGGGAGCGACGCAACGGAAGTTCGCCGCGTCGTCGATACTGCCCGTGCCCGAATAGCGCGCCACCTGCGGATAAGCGCAAAGCGGACGCGTGCGCACCACACGATTGTCCGCCACGCGGCTCGCGATCATCGAGTCCGGAGCCTTGCCCTTCTCGACCCAATCGACCATCGCGGTCATCGAGTCGTGGCGATCGGGACCGATGCCGCCGCCGCAATGCCCCATGCCGGGCGCCATGAACAGACGGAAAAACTCCGGCGTATTCGATCCGTTCTTTGCCACCGCCTGCTCGTAATAGTCGACGCCCATCATCGGCTGCAGGATCGGATCCGCCCAACCATAGGTGACGATCAGCTTGCCGCCCCGTTTCCTGAATTTCGACAGATCCGGATTCGTGGCATCCGCCTGCTTTCCCCAATCGTCCAGCAGATGAATATCGCGATCGTAGTCGAACTTCATGTAATCGTAGTCGGCCTGAGGCGGACGCAGGACGAGATATCGCATAATCCCCTCAGCCAGGTTGAAGTCCGCCGGTTTGCGGTCCGGTTGCGCGCTGACGATCACGTTCATCCAGCCGCTCCCGGAACCTCCGCCGAACCCGCCCGTCACAACGGCTTCGCTTCCCACCATGTAACCTGGAAAGAACGGCTTGCCATTGCTGACGGGACCGCTGTAGACTTTCGCCATTGCCTCTGCCTGCGCGCCGTGAGGCAGTCCGCGCCATCCGTCCCCGCTGCGCAAACCGGAACGTCGCGCCTCGGATCGAAATCGCACTTCCGAGGGTCGTCGATCAGGCCGTCCTTCAGTCCGTCGACCGCGTCGCACTTCGCCATCACCTTTTCGCCCACCAGAGCCAGTTTGGCCGGGGTGACTGGCGCCGCGCTCAGCGCCTTCTGATTCCACATCGCGCCGATGGTGAAGCCGGTCTGGTCCACCCAGGGTGAATTCGCGATGATTCCGTCGAAGTCCTCGGGGAAACGCTGTGCTTCGATCAGGCCCTGGCGTCCGCCGTTGGAGCAGGAATTCCAATAGGCGCGGGAGATGGGTTTGCCGTAATAATCCTTCGTGATGTCCCTGGTCGTGACGGCGGTGAGATGCACCGCGCGCCACGCATAGTCAGTCGCCTTTTCGGGATTACTCAGGACGAAGGAGCCGCTCGGCTCTTTTCTGCGCGTCGTGGCCCGTATTCGTTTGCGCGAAGGCGAACCCGACCTGCAGCGCCGCGTTGCGCTGCGCGACGCGGCCCGGATCGTCCATGGCCTCCCCTGCGAGGCCGCCGTTGCCGATCATGTAGAAGCGGCCGTTCCACTTCGCAGGCAGACTGACCTCAAACGCGATCTCGGGCGAAAGCAGACCGGTAACGCGACAGTGCGCGGGCGTCATACCAGCCGCCGGCACGCTCGCGGCGCCAATTTGGGCGATCTCGGCGGACTTGAATTTTCCCAGCGATTCGCAGGCCTTGCGTGGCTCAAGATTCGCCTTTGAGTAGTCGACGAGCGCGTTCTTCAGGTCGGCGAACGCCTGTGCGCGCGCCTGAGCCGCCGCCCCCGTCATCATAAGGATGACTCCAACCGCGGTGCTGGTGATCTTTTGGGACTTGCTGTCGCTTCTTCGCACGGGCGTCAGATTACCATAGATTCGACTCAGGTGCCCGATAAAACTCCGCCGGAATACGCCGCCGCGTTCCTCGAAGCTGCCTGCGTTCCTCGTCACGGGCATAGCGAGGGAACTCTCGATGAGGCCGAGGAGATCCTTGCCGAAGACCCTGATGTTGCGGCGAGCAGCATCTATACCGCCGCCGTTATCGCCGACGAAGCCGCTGTACGCGCATTCCTCGGTCGCGATCGAACGAGCGCTACCGCAAAGGGTGGCCCGCGCGGCTGGGACGCACTCACATATCTCTGCTTCTCGCGATATCTCAGGCTCGACCGCGGGCGCGCCGATGCCTTCGTGCGCACCGCCCGCGCTCTGCTCGACGCCGGTGCGAGCGCCAATACGGGCTGGATCGAAATGATCGACCATCCGAATCCCCGGCCCGTTATTGAAGCGGCGATCTACGGCGCCGCCGGAATCGCACAGCACGCCGAATTGACGCGGTTGCTGCTGGAGCGCGGCGCCGATCCCAACGATGAAGAGACGCCGTATCACGTTATAGAAACTCGCGACAACACCGTGCTGAAGATTTTGCTCGAAAGCGGCAAATTCAATGCGCTGAGCTTGAGCACGCTCCTGCTGCGCAAGTGCGACTGGCACGATATCGAGGGTCTGCGCATGGTGCTTGAGCACGGCGCCGATCCGAACTGGTTAACGGGATGGGGGCATGGGGCGCTGCATCAGGCGGTCCGCCGCGACAACAGCGTCGAGGCGATCGGGCTCCTGCTCGATTACGGGGCCGACCCCGCGCTGCCCAACCGCGAAGGCAGATCCGCGGTCGCCATTGCCGCTCGCCGCGGACGCGCCGCCGCACTCGACCTCTTCGAGAGGCGCGGGATCGCGATCAGGCTCAGTGGCGTCGAGGCCCTGATTGCCGCCTGCGCGCAGGATCACAAGGACACCATTCGCTCGCTCATTGCGAGTGAGCCTCAACTGAAATCGGAAATGCTGGAGGAGGG
Organism: Terriglobia bacterium; assembly: GCA_963831795.1. Taxonomy (GTDB): domain Bacteria; phylum Acidobacteriota; class Terriglobia; order Bryobacterales; family Bryobacteraceae; genus BOG-234. Next base: position 42,279 of record CAWHSB010000018.1, read on the forward strand.
CGGAACTCTGCTCGCCGAATTTTCAGGCGTGGGGAACGTCGCTGGCGTGCGCAATCTGCTTGATGCGGGCGTCAGCGTAACCACGCTCTATTGCGAAGGCGATGGGTATTTCGGTATTGCGAAAGACAGCACCGCTCTTCATGTGGCCGCATGGCGCGCCTGTCCCGAAGTCGTCAGCGAACTGATCGTACGCCGCGCGCCGGTCAATGCCACAGATGCCGAGGGCCGCACCGCGCTTCAGCTTGCGGTCAAAGCCTGCGTTGACTCGTATTGGACAGAGCGCCGCTCGCCGGATTCCATCGGAGCGCTGCTCGAAGCCGGCGCCTCGACAACCGGCATCGCATTCCCCACCGGCTACGAAGAAGCCGACAAGTTACTCGGGCGGCGTCTGGCTTAGTATGCAGTTTCGTAAATGCGACCGCGTCGAACATTCGCGGAACGCTCCGGTTGAAGACGCGGTTGTAAAAGCACCGGCGACAAGATCGCCGGCGCTACCGGCGCTGACGTAAAGTTCCGCGCCGGGCGGAAGCCCGGCGGCAGCGCCGAAGCGCCGGCCCCACACCGTTGCATTGCGTCTTCATTCGCTTTCGCGGCTCGCCGGGCCAGAGGCCGTACACGTCCGTCCGATGCGTCAGTTACTTACCGAGAGTCCGTAGCCAGCAGATCCGGGCCGTCCAATTCGCGTCGCCTTTGCAGAACAACTGCGCCGGCGATGCCCGCCAATGTGCAAAGGAAACCGAAATATACGGAGAACGGGTGGTAGTTCATCGTCACGGTATGCGTACCCGCGGGCACGATCACGCCCCGTATCGCGGTATTGACCTTCACGAGATCCGACGCCTTTCCATCAACCGCGACGCGCCAGCCTGGGAAGAAGTTATCGCTGACAACGAGCAGTCCTTTGCAGGCCATTGTTACTTTGACCTGGAGCGATTCGGTCTGGTCCTCGATGTTTGTAACGCGATCGGCGTCTGTGCAAGCGTCCAGTACAGGCCTGGACCCCACGGTCAAGGCCGTTGTTCTCAGGTCGAACTTCCCATTGTTCACCAGATCGATACCGCTCCGTTCAGTCTTAGCGACAACGATCTGGTGTACGGTCCACGCACGGGGAAATGCATCAGGATCGTACCAGACCTTAATGCCGGTCTTTCCCGTGTAGACATCCTGAAAACCGGAGCGGGGCAGGGTACGGGCCAACGCGTAGTTCAAGCCGTACATCCGCCCGACTCGCTGGGTCCACCATCCGCCCAAATCCACGGTCTCGCTTAAAATGCTGGCGCCATAGAAATTTGCGCTATCGACCTGATACCAGTCGCCGAAATCGAAGGGAACGTCTTTGTCATCCTTCTGAATGCGCTTTGGATTCGGCTGCTTTTTGAGCCAGTCGCTCAGGTCCCGGGTATTGACAAGATTATTCACGAGCGTCATTCGGCTCGGGTCCCGCACCTGCGCCCAGGACCAGCTGACCTCGTTGCCCTGCTCGATAATTACCAACAAGCCGACGAGAGCCAAGGCCCACTCGCGGCGCAGAGCGTTGCGGCTCCACGCCTGAAAAATACCTGCCAGCAGCAGAGCGATAACGGCGGTCATAGCCGGCCGGGGATCGCCGTCCGTAATGAAAGTTGCGCTTATCGCCGGCTTCAGCGAGGTGAGGAGGAAGATAACGCCGAACATCACGCCCCCGAGCCAGATCAGGATCCGGACAATTCTGCGTTCACTCGCGGGGTCGTGAACCGAAAAGACGATCTCCGCGCCCATCGCCGCGAGCGCAGCCACCGCGAAGTGGAAAAGAAACAACGCGACGACGGGCTCTCGAGCCTTTTCCACCAACGGCGCCAGCGCGTACAAAGGCCCGTAAAGCGCGTTTGTTCGCGCCATCGCGTAAAGCAACGAGGCGATCGCCAGCAGGGTGAACAGACGCACTTCCTTTCGTCCGAAGCCGCGCCATATGGCCATCGCCGCGAGAGTCAAGCCAACGATGCCGACGAATGGATCCGAATATGACCCTCCTCCTCCTGGAATCACGGTATGAAGCAAATCCGGGGTGTTCAGGCTGAGGTCCTCATGTTCGGAGAACGGTACCTTTTCGTTCCACCTTTTCGGGCCCGTTTCAGTCCAGCGCGTGGAAAGCTTGCCGTACTCGATCGCCGGAAGAATCTGCACTGCCGCCACCAGGCCCATTGCGGTGAACAGCACCAGCATTCTGAGGGCGGCATCACGCCGATTGCCGCGCTTCGCGATGGCGTAAATGCCGATTCCCGTAACGGCGAGGGTCATCATCAGTGGAGGATCATGATGACCACACAACCAGGAGATACCGAGCATGACGCCGGCCCATGCGGCGTTCTTCAATGGCGCACGCCCGCGCAGCGACCGCAGAAGAAACAGGAACACCAGCGGGGCCATGATCGCAGGCTGCAGGTTATTCGGCCAGCCGGTATTGCCGTAGTAACCCATCGTGGCGAAAAGGACGCCCGCCACGATCGAGGGCCATGCGGAGCACCCGAGCTCCTTAAAGAAACGCCACGCAAAAACGCCCGCCATGCAGTGGATCAGGACGAACCACAGGTGAATGTAGAAAAACTGAACCTGGCCGTCGTGGAACGGCGCAAGCGCGAGCAGAAAAGTGAAGGGACTGGTCACCCCCGGCTGCACTTCGCCTATGGTGGGCTGCCCGAAATACTCGTAAGGAGTCCAGAGCAGAATCGACCAGTGGCGAATCGCATAGATTACCGGTTGCAAACGCGGCACGACCATGTTCGCCAGGTCGGGACTGTCCAGGAACGAATACTGCTTCGTGAGCGCGAGTTTCCAGAAGACGGTGATTACGCCGAAGACGACGAACAGCGGTTCCCAGAGGGTACGGAGGAGTACGGAGTTCCAGCTTTTCGGCCTGTTCCCCAAATCAAGGGAGGCGAGACCCTCGGGACTCGTAACTTGCATCTATTTAAGGTAACCGACTATCACACTGAATCACAGATTCTGTATTTTTCCGACCGATTCCATTCGGGTCGCAAAAGTGCTCTAATACTGACCGAAGGAGATGCAGGTTATGCACGCAGTTCATCATCCCGTTTCGTCCTACTCTCTGCTGGGCGCCGTTATCGGCGTGATTTTCGCCCCGATAGTCCTGCTGGGAACGTTATTCGCGATAGCGAAGGCCCTGTTCGGCGGGTAAACCGTTCCTACGGCGTCTTCTTCGTAAGTTCCTGGTAAACGACGTCGGTGAAACTGGGGAAACCAGGACCCCGTCCGCGGCCCTGAGCCGGAGGCGGATCTCCCACGGCGACTTTGATTTCAGCGAGAGACTTTCCCTGACCTACGAGTTCCTTGATCTTTGCGCGCTTCGCCTCTACTTTATCCAGCCGTTGCTGGATGTCTGCTTTGGTTTGGATCGGACCATGTCCCGGGACGAACTGATCGGCATTTAATTTCAGTATCCCTTTGACGCTGGTAATCCATCCTTCCGACGATCCGTTCTTCTCGAGATGTATAAGGGTGTCGGGCAAAGTTGTCGCGATGATATCGCCCGTACTCACGATGTGTTCGGTCGGGAAGAATACGACCAGGTCGCCGCTGGTGTGCGCCGGCGCCCAGTGGTACAGCTCCACTTTTACGCCCTCGAGTTTCATGCCCTCTTTTTCTTTCGAGACGACCTCAGTCGGAAGATGACCCGCGGGAGGCGCGCCACGGCCTCCCGCCGCAAGGGCCGCCTCCTGCTCCTTCTTATTGTTCTCGTGAGCGATGATCTTAATTCCGGTCGGGAATGACGCGAGGCCGTTGACGTGGTCACCGTCACTGTGAGTCAGGATGACTGTGGTCACCGGCTTGGGCGTGATTTTAGCGATATCCTCCAGCAGTTCCTTCCCGCCCGCGGCGCTTGTTTTGGCATCAACCACGATTACGCCTTTGTCGCCAACGACAACGGTGCTGTTGCCGCCTCCGCCTTCTACCCAATAGAGATTCGGCTTTAGCTGATGGACCATGAACGGCGCGGGGGCGGGGGCCTGCGCTGACGCCGGGCGGATCAGAGCGCTCAGGCACGCGATCATTGCGATCCCGAATAAACTGCCTTTTCGATTGTGCGTTTGCAGCATTTTCCGTCTCCTTACCCACGAAAACTTTATCACGAGCCGGCGTGAGGCGCAGATGCTGACTCTTCAATGTCCTTAATACATTACAATGAGTTTTTTACAAGACATGAAAAACACAAGCATTGTGGTGCTCCTGCTGGTCGCCGCGTGGCAACTGCCGGCCCAGGTGTCGGCGACGCTTTCCGGAACGGTTACGGACGCATCGGGCGCCGTCGTGTCCGGCGCCGGGATCAGGGCGACTAATACGGATACAGGCGCGGTCCGGGAAACTGCGACCGACGGCACCGGACATTACCAGCTGTCGTACCTGCCACTGGGAGATTACGAAGTCAGTGCGCGCAAGAGCGGATTTACGGAGGAGCTTCATAAAGGAGTGCGTCTTGTCGTCGGGCAGGAGGCGACGGTTGATATGAAGCTGCAAGTGGGCGAGCCTACCCAACAGGTCACTGTGACCGGCGATGCGCCCCTGGTGGGAGTTAATACGGCCGACATAAACGGCCTTGTTCGCCAGGAACAGCTCAAAGACCTTCCGCTGAATGGCCGAAGTTATGACCTGCTGCTGACACTGAATCCCGGCATCGTGAATTTTACCTGGGAAAAGACCGGCGGCGTCGGCGTTTCGAATTCGACCAGCGGCAACAACTTCGTGGTGTCCGGGAACCGGCCGCAGCAAAATCTGTTTCTGATGAACGGGATTGAATTCACCGGCGCGGCCGAGAACAATATGCAGCCGGGCGGCGTCAGCCAACAACTCCTGGGGATGGAAGCCGTGCGCGAATTTAACGTACTGCGCGACTCGTACGATGTGGAGTATGGCAAACGGCCGGGGGCGCAAGTCCTGATCGTTACGCAATCGGGAACGAACCAGTTACACGGCTCCGTCTACGACTATCTGCGCAACAACGCGATGGACGCGCGCAACTTCTTCGACGGCGCTTCCGTTCCCGGTTTTGTGCGCAATCAGTTTGGCGGCGCGCTGGGCGGCCCGATCAAAAAGGATAAGACCTTCGTGTTCGGGAATTACGAAGGTCTCTTCCAGCATCTGCACCAGACGGGCGTCGATCTGGTGCCGGACAACGAGGCCCGGCTCGGTTACCTTCCCTGCAAGCTGGTCAGCCCCGCGCCGAACCCATGCCCCTCGTCGGGACTCGCGTTTGTCGGAGTGTCGCCACTGATCAACGCCTGGCCGGTGGCAACTCCCGGATCTCCCGACTTCGGCGGCATCGCGGAAGCGTTCAACAATCCGCTGCAGACCATTCGAGACAATTTCGGGACCGTGCGTCTCGATCAGATCTTTTCCCCGAGAGATACGTTCAACGCGGTCTACACGATAGATGACAGCGCCGACTTCACGCCGACAAGTACCAACGACTACAGCACCGATGTAGTCACCTTGCGGGAGCAGGTTGCGAGTCTTGAGGAAACACACGTCTTCTCTCCCTCGATGCTCAATACCTTTCGCGCGGGGTTTTCCCGCGCCGGGTACTTCTTTACGGGCGAACCCACTCCGGGCACGCCGGCGGCTGAACTTCCGGGCTTTCTCGAGGGTCATCCCATAGGTGCCCTGGTTGTGGGCGGCAGCGCGGCGTCAAATCCCACTGCGCAGCTCAGTCTGGCCGGAAGTAACAACGGCAGTAACCTGACTGTCGCGCGCAATATATATGCCTGGGAAGACCGCGTCTCTTACACGCATGGCCGGCATCAACTCACCGCGGGCGTATGGCTTCAGAGGCTGCAATCGAACGAAACGCTCGCGCTCAGCCAGTACGGACAAGCGACATTTACCAGTCTTCAGACCTTTCTCCAGGGAACGGCCGGGACGCTCCTCTACGATCCGGCACCGACACAGATGCACTGGCGGTCGTATCTCGGCGCATGGTATGTGCAGGACACCTTCCGATTGCGTCCCGGCTTTACAGCTACTCTGGGATTCCGCGCGGAACTGTCCTCGGGGTGGAACTCTTCAAATGGTCAGGCGTCGAATTACACCTATCCGAACGGAATCATCGCGAGCCAGCCCACGGTCGGCGATTCAGTGTTCACGGTAAACAACGCAAAGTTCCTGCCGCAGCCGCGAATCGGGCTTGCCTGGAGCCCCTCCGGTTCCGCGAACCGGACCGTTATCCGCGCAGGATTCGGGATGTATAACGATCTGCAGGATGCCCTCGGATACCGCACCGATCAAAACGCGCCGTTCAATCCGACCTGGAGCGCTCCAAATTTTCCCGTCTCATCGTTTCCTATCCTGAAGTCCGCTCCGATTCCCGCGACCGCGAAGCTGGTGCCGGGCGGCGTCCAGCCGGACTTGCAAAGTCCAACACTCATTTCCTGGTCTGTCAGGGTGCAGCAGCAGGTAACGGCGAACACCGCGGTAACGGTGGGATATGTCGGGTCACACGGTTATCATGAGCTGGTCGGGGTCGATGCGAACGAGCCTTTTCCGGTCATTTGCCCCGCATCACCCTGTCCGGCAGTTTATCCGAGCACCTTTCCCGCTGGTATAGCGGGCACTCCGGTTCTTCCGGGAACTTACTATGTGCCCACGGCGACCAAAGCGAATCCTGCGATCAATAACACCTGGACTTACTTCTCGGAAGGCGACAGCTCTTACAATGCGTTGCAAGTCGACGTGAATCACCGGTTCGCCAACGGCTTCGCGGTACGGGGCGTCTACACCTGGTCGAAGACGCTCGATGACGGCGACTCGCTGAATGCCACTACTTCAGGCGGTGAGCCGGCGCTGGTATCGAACCCGTTCAATCTCGCACTGGATAAGGGTCTGGCAAACTATGATGTCCGAAATGTGGCGGCGATCAATGCCACTTACACACTGCCTTTTGGACCGAAGAACCTACTGACGAGCGGCTGGACTCTCAACTCGATCGTGATGCTGCAGGGCGGATTTCCTTTTACTCCGCAGCTCAGTTACAACCCTACGAATAACGGCGATTCGCGAAATCCTGTGCGGCCGTATGTCAACCCCGCATTTACAGGTCCGGTGATACTGGGAAGTCCGAACGGGTATTTCAACACGAACGCATTCCTCCAGCCTCCTCCGAACAGCGGCTTCTATGGGGACCTGGGAAGAGACACACTCATCGGACCCGCTCTTGCTACGTGGGATTTCTCGGTTCTTAAAGACATACCGATTCACGAAAGAGTACGCCTTCAGTTCCGCGCGGAGTTCTTTAATATCCTGAATCACACGAATTTCAATACTCCGAACGCTGTGACATTCACGCCCACGGGAGTTTCGCCGACAGCGGGGGTGATCACGAGCACTGCGACTACTTCACGGCAGATTCAATTCGCACTCAAGCTGCTGTGGTAATCCGACTCGCGCACCGCTTTGCCGGCTACCCGTAGCGCCGACGGTCTTGCGGGCTCCTTGCCGTGTGCAGGCGCCGTCATGAATCGAAAGAGATCTCCGAGCAGCGTCACGGTCGACTGGTCAGCCGGGTTACGAAATTCACTGGCCGGAGATCGACGAGGGTTCCGCAGTGCGGGACGGCGCGGGGCGCGCGCGATCTCGACACACAGTACTGTGGGTGGCCGCGGAATCCACCAGCGCCGCCGCCAGGCCTGAATGCCACCTGCCCAGTTACGAAAAACTGACACATTGATTAACTCTATCGTTCGAATTAGAGTCCAACCGCGTTTGTAGCGAAATCCGTCGATTTGAGGAAGAATCGAGAGGCCATACGACGCGCCTCATCCACCGGTTTGATATCTGGTATCTCAGATTTTGATAACCGCTGGCGGGTTTTTCAAGTAGACTTGGTCAAGTCTCAACGAGACAGACTGTCCCGGCTCGGGGTCGGCTGAAGGTCTGTCTCTGAAAAGGGGAACAAAACAGGGTGTTCACTATGTCAATTTTCGAAAATCCGCGCCATTTCCGCGCTGATCGTGTGTCTTCTGGTTTGCGCAAGCGCGCGGAATCTTTACGGACAAGCGGCGACCGCGAGCATAACGGGAACAATCACGGACAGCTCCGGCGCATCCATTCCCGCTGTGGCGGTGACCGCAAAGAACAACGGCACCGGCGTCACTCGTGCTACGGAAAGCGATGCCCAGGGCCGGTATAACATTCCGGATCTCGAAATCGGCGGTTACGACGTCACGGCGACGAAGACGGGCTTTCAGACGGGTGTGACCAAAGACGTGACTCTGACGGTCGGCAGTCTGCGCGTAACGGATTTTCAGTTGCCAGTCGGGCAGGCGGAGCAGACGGTGAGCGTCGAAGCGAACGTATCTCAGGTGGAGACGGAGACATCGTCTCTTTCTTCGCTGGTCAATCAAAGCCAGATGCGCGAATTGCCGCTAAACGGGCGGAATTTCGAACAATTGATTCTGCTCGCGCCGGGCGCCGTCTCGTATCCCGCCGGAGGCAGCAGCGCCCTGGTCGGCCGCGCCGCGACATTCTCGATATCCGGCGCGCGCCCCGAAGGATACGCGATCCTTCTGGACGGCGAAAACCTTCAGGATTGGTGGCAGCGTGGTTCCGGAGCCAGCGTTTCCGGCACGTCCCTGGGCGTGGAGGCGATCGCCGAGTTTCAGACCCTGACCGGAACGTATGGCGCACAGTATGGCGGCAACGGCGCGGTGGTCAATGCGGCGACCAAGTCGGGAACTAACAGTTTCCACGGATCGGCCTTCGACTTTCTTCGCAACAGCGCTATGGATGCGCGCAGCTTCTTTGACGGCAAGGCGCCACCCCCATTCCGCAAGAACCAGTACGGTGGCAGCGTGGGCGGCCCGGTAGTCAAAGATAAGTTGTTTTTCTTCGCCGACTACGAAGGCATCCGCCAGTTGTTGGGTGGCAGTTCTCTGATTACCGTGCCAGACAACAACGCGCGCAATGGACTGGTGCCCTGCAACGTTGCGACCTCATACGCCTGCAACAGCGCGACCAATCTGGCCACAGTGCCGGTGAATCCGTCAATCGCTCCCATCATGGCGCTGTATCCCGCGGCTACGACTATTCTCGGCAACGGTCTGGGCAATGCCACGACCGTCGCCAATCAGGTCGTTCACGAAGACTACGTGCTGTCCCGCGTCGATTACACAATTTCATCGAAAGACTCGATATTTGGCCGGTACGTCTCAGACGTCGCCAACGCGGTCTTCCCCACGGCCGTCCCGTTGTGGCCGGTGAACGATCACAATCACAACCAGTTCTCCACGATTCAGGAGCGGCACGTTTTCACTCCGACGCTCCTGAACCAGTTCAGCTTCTCCTTCTCGCGGCCGCTGGAAACGGAGACCGAGCCGTATAACGCTCCGGGAGGAATTCTGCAGGCGTTTCCGGGACGTCAGGATGTAACGATCTCGACTACCGGGCTCACTTCGCTCGGTGCTAACTTCACCAACCCATTCCGGTTTCTGGAGAATAAGTTCACCGAGGAAGATGATGTGCTCTGGATCAAAGGGAGCCACAGCTTTCACTTTGGAGTGCACGTTCGCCGGCATCAGATCAATTCCTACAGCTACACCTATTGGAACGGAAACTACACATTCCCGAGCCTGGTCGCTTTCCTCACTGGAACGCCTTCGCTGTTCACCGGCGCGATGGACGGCCAGGATTACGGAAACCGCGATTTCCGCGACATCAGTCTGAAGCCTTATATCTCGGACGACTGGAAGATATCCCGCAAGCTGACTCTGAATATTGGCTTCCGCTATGAATTCCAGACCAATCCGGTTGAGGTGCACAATATTCTTCACAATCTTGTCAGTCCTCCTTACGGCGCGGCCTATTCGCTGGTGCCGAATGCGTTCAAGACCAATCCCAACTGGCATAATTTCGATCCGAGATTCGGTTTCGCATACGACATTTTCGGCGACCACAAGACTTCTCTGCGGGGCGGCTTCGGCATGTTCCACGATCCCGCGCAGACTTATGTGTTCTTCTCCGGATATGTGGGAACTCCGCCGTTCAACTCTTTGAATCAGGTGAATCCGTCATTCCCGATTCCTTTCCAGGGATCTGGCGTTTCTGCACCTCTGCCCAGTTTGACGTTCGGCACCGACTACGGCATCCACAAGACGCCTTACATGATGCAGTACAACCTCAACATTCAGCGGGAGTTGTTCAAAGGTTCGATTCTTACGGTCGGATATGTGGGTTCGCGCGGTGTCGACCTGCTTTCGTTCCGCGACTACAATCCGCCCGTGCCCGTGACTTTGCCCAACGGTACGCTGCAATTCGGCAACCCGCTCACCGGTATTTCTTATCCGCGGATCAACCCTCTCTTCGGAACGCAGGTGCTGACGAATCCGGGCAGTTCATCGCACTACAACGCGATGCAGATGAGCTTCAACAACAACTTCTCGAATAACCTGCTGGCCAATGTCTCGTATGTATATTCGCACTGTATTGATGGCGCGTATACCTACGGGGGCCTCGGCGGAAACAACGGAACGTCGGCGTGGACCAATCCCTATGACGGCTCCATCGAGAAGGGAAACTGCGGCTTCGATATCCGCCACAACCTTTCCATCAATGTGGTCTACAAACTGCCGTTCAAGGGCAATCGGTTCGTTGAGGGCTGGCAGGTCACCGGGATCGAGGCTTTTCGCACCGGCGTACCGTTCTCGGTCGGCATCGGCTATGACCGGGCGCTCCTTTCGAATAACTTTTCCTCGGTTCGTCCCAACGTCATTGCCGGTTGCGATGTAACGGCAAATCAGAATCCGCGGGCCTGGTTCAACAGAGCCTGCTTCACCCTGCCTGCGGCGGGAACGGTTGGCGACCTGGGAAAAAATACGATAACGGCGCCCGGTTACGTGACTACGGACTTCTCTCTGTCGAAGGATACACGGATTAAGGAGCGGGTGACCGTTCAGTTCCGCGCCGAAATTTTCAACATCCTGAATCACGCGAACTTCGGCATCCCGGCTCTGAATGCGTTCACAGCCGTTGGCGGACTGGCTGGATCGCCCACCGGTCTTCCGGGGAATGCCGCGAACGCCGGACAGATCAGCTCGATTGTGGGAACGGCACGGCAAATCCAGTTCGGCTTGAAGATTCTGTTCTAGAAACAGGGGCCGGGCGAGCGACTCCGGCGGTATCGCATACAATCGTGGGTCTACGGATCTGAAGGATGATATGCGTCTTCGAACCAGAGTTGTCTCGTCCGGCCTGCCCTTCCTGCTGGCTGTGATTTGCGCGGCCCAGTCCAGCTTCGTGCCGGTCAACGACACGATGTTGCAGAATCCGGACCCGGCCGACTGGCTGATGTGGCGACGCACGCTCAACAGCTGGGGCTACAGTCCGCTGAACCAGATCAATCGAGCGAACGCCGCGCAACTGAGAATGGTCTGGACCCGCGGCATGGGACCGGGCGTCCAGGAAGCGACTCCGCTCGTTCACAACGGCATCCTCTTCCTGCCGAATCCCAGCGATCTGGTGCAGGCGATCAACGGCGCTACGGGCGACCTGATCTGGGAATACAAGCGGAAGCTGCCCGCCGACGTGACGAAATTTCTCCTGGTGCCCGAGCATCAATCGGAATCTTGCGATCTACGGCAATCTGATCATCGATACCAGCGTTGACGATTTCGTTTACGCACTCGACGAGCGGCACGGGAAAGCTGGCGTGGGAGAACCGGATCGTCGATTATCGCGAGGACTCGGCGCAGGAGACGTCGGGACCGATCATCGCGAACGGCAAGATCATCTCAGGGCGCGGCTGCGAGTTCAAGGCGACGCCCAACGGCTGCATCATCACCGCTCACGATGCGAAGACCGGTAAGGAGATCTGGCGCACCCGCACGATTCCGAGGCCGGGCGAACCCGGCGACGAAACCTGGGGCGGCGTTCCGGAAGCGAATCGCCGCCATGTGGGCACATGGATGGTGCCCAGCTTCGATCCCGAATTGAACATGATTTACATCGGGACGTCGGTGACTTCGCCGGCGCCCAAGTTCATGCTCGCCGGCAACGACAAGACGTATCTCTACCACAACTGCACGCTGGCGCTGAACGCCGATACCGGAAAGATCGTGTGGTATTACCAGCACATCGTCGATCACTGGGATTTCGATCATCCGTTCGAACGCTTGCTGATCGATACCGCTGTCACGCCCGATGCGAGCCAGGTGAGCTGGATCAATCCGCGGCTCAAGCCGGGTGAGCGGCGCAAGGTGGTGACGGGCATTCCGGGTAAGACCGGCATCGTTTACACGCTGGATCGTCAGACCGGCGAATTCCTGTGGGCCACGCCTACTGTGCGGCAGAACGTGGTGTCGAAGATCGATGGAGCGACCGGCAAGGTCACGGTGAATCCGGAGACGGTGTTCGACAAAGTGGGCGATACGCGCTTCGTGTGTCCGACCGCGAACGGCGGCAAGGACTTTCCGGCAGGCGCTTACAGCCCGCTGACCAATACGATGTATTTCCCGTTGCAGAATACCTGCGCGAACGTTACCGCGCTGGCCGACAAGCCGTTCACGACGTCCCCTTACGTGATTCGGGGAAAGAATGAGATCACGCCCGGCACGGATAAGATCGGGACGGTACAGGCGATCAACGTGGAGACGGGAAAGATCACCTGGAAGCATGAACGGCGCGCGGGGATGATGTCGCTGGTGGCTACCGGAGGCGGACTCATCTTCGGCGGCGACAGCAACGGGCATTTCCTGGCACTCGATCAGGATAACGGGAAGGTGCTTTGGGAGGTCAATCTCGGATCGCCGGTGACCGGTTATCCGATTACTTACTCGGTGAACGGGAAACAGTACGTCGCCGTAAGCACGGGTAACTCGCTGGTCAGCTCGGGGCTGAATACGCTGGCGCCGGAACTGCACCCGAGCAACGCCAGTAATATTTTTGTGTTTGCGCTGCCTTGAGCTGCGACCGCGGCTGGGTACGAACACGTCGCGCGATCACGGACGAATTCGAAGACTGACCGCCCGCGCCGGGTAGTCGTTGACCCATCCGCTACCGTTTTCCCAAAGCAATCAGATTCGCCAGTAACTCATACGCCCCGCTGGTGCCCGCGGGCAACTGCCGCCATAATCCGAGTCCGAGATAGATCCACCGTCCTTTGCCGGTCTTTGCCTCAACGAACGATCCCAGCTTCACGCCCGGATTATCCTTGAACGAATCCACCATCGAAACGAGATCGACATACTTCGGGTCTTTTTCGCCCAGGAAATAAAGCCCTCGCTCCTGAGTCCATCCAGCCCATGCCTCGGGACCAATCTTATTCGGGACATTGAACACCGGATCCGCCGGAGCCAGTATCTTCACCGGTACCGACTCATCCGACACGCGATCGTTGCTGACTTTGGCCGGATACGGGCCATACTGCTCCTGATTGAACTCGGTCTTGTTGTACTGCACGATCACCGTTCCACCACGCGATGCATAATCCAGCAGGCGGTGATTATAAGCGCGAAGGTCGGCGCGGCGCTCATAAGCGCGCACGCCGGTCACGATCACGTCGTATTTCGACAGGTCGCCCCCGGCGAGCTCGTCCGAATCGATGAAAGCGAGCTTCGCTCCGAGTTGCTCGATAGCAGGGGGCACCTGGTCGCCGACACCATCGATGTAACCCACGCGAACCCCCGGCGCGGTTTTCACGTCGAGGACCTTCAGGGGAATCTCGGCGGGTTTGATCACCTGCCGGCGCTCGACATGCGGGTATTCGATGTCCTGATATCCGGTGGTGAACTTTCGATCCGCGATCGCGGGAGACGTGACGACCGCCCGTAAGGTGTAGTCGCCAGGTTTCACCTGCGCCGGCGCTGTTACGTCGAAGCGGGCCGAGAGCGATTCGTCCTCATGCGCGAAGCTGACCGGCACGCTCGCGGGAACAGCCTTCCATCCCGCGGGCAGATCCAGCGCCACGCTGGCCTGCAGCGCCGCCTTCGTGCCATTGGTTATCGCCACTCGAACTTCGCGCTGCGCCGGCTTCCCGGCCGATTCCGGGAAGACCGCCAGGGCGGGCGCGACACGCACGGAAACTGCGGGCACCACGCTCAGCTCCATTCGCTTGTCCCCTGTATAGATATCCTTTACATACCGGAACTTAACCGGCACCTCCCGGGTGATCTCCACATCGCCGGTTTTCACATGGAAGACGGCGCGGAACGGCGTCGGCGCGAATGGAACTCCAAACGGCACGCTCGGGTCGAAGATCTGGATCGCCTGGTTTTCCGGATGTTTCCAGTAGTTATCGGTAAAGTACGGCGTCGTCGGCTTCGCTTCCATCGGCACATGCGCGTCGATGTTACAAGTGAAGACCGCGTTCTTCTTCACCAGGCCCGATTTGCCAACTTCCGCCGCGCAGGTTGCCTGCGGATCGAAACCGGAGATTTCGACGCGCGTCACTTGCGCGTCCGCGGCTCCGCGGTTTACCGCAACCAGCGAAAGCTTTACGGGCTGTCCGGCGACTACAAGGCCGTCGTCGGCCACCGCGTCAAAGGTGAGGCCATTCGCAATCAACGCGGCGTTCTCGTAATCGCGCTCCTTCACGGCGAGCCGGTAATCGATCTCATAGCGCGCCGAGTCGCTGAGGGGAAGTGTCGTCAATTGCGCGCGCAGCGCGCGTACCGCCGCGAGACCAGCGTCGACAGGCGCCGCGGTTCCAGCGTCGTTCCCCTGATCGAATACGCTCTGAGCCTGTTTCGCGTCACTTACGATCGCGGAGATGCCCGCGGTCAGACCGGCGGGCGGATTGGGTCCGGCAAACTGCTCAACGCCCGCGAGGCTTGTATCGATGCCATCGAACAGCGAAGTCTCCTGTTTCTCCATCTGTCCGGGGATGCTGGAGGCCATCAGCTGGTATCCGAGCGGTCCGCCGCCAAACCCGCCGCGTCCCGCGGGCGCCCCGGGCAGGGGAGGCAGCCCCGTCATACCCTGGCATTTATGATTGCTGCGCGCGTCATTGCCGATCTCCGCATAAGTGCGGCCGAGGAGCGGGTCGTATGCAGCCGTGTTGACCCGCGTTAACTTCACGTTCGGCGCCGGCGCCGGGGGCGGGTTCGCGGGCGCCGCCGGAGTCGCGGTCGCCGCTGCGCCTTGTCCGCCTCTCCCTTGTCCGCCCCTGCCTTGTCCCCCACGCCCCTGGCCCGGAGGCGGGGGCGGCGCGGCAAAATACAATTTGCGAGGCTGCCAGGGCCGAAGTCCCTCTTTCAGCTGTTCCGGGTACATCGAAGGATCCCCGGAGTCGTGCCACGCTTCCTGGACCAGAATCGTTGTCGCTTCGTGCGCTCGGTCGCCGCCTCGCCCCTGGATATTCATGGTCACGATCACATCGGGCCGCAGCTCCCGGATCAGCCTGACATAATCGCCCACAATGTCCTTGCGTCCCCACTTCGAGATCACTTCCTGCGGATCGAAGGAATAGCCGTAGTCGATGGCGCGCGTGAAGTACTGCTCAGCGCCGTCGATGCGGTGCGCGGCCAGCAGTTCGGAGGTTCTCAGCACAGCGATGTCGCGGAATAACTCAGGACCGATCTCGTTCTGGCCCCCGTCGCCGCGGTTATTCTGCAGGTCGATCGAGCGCAATCCCATCCCATGGGTGAACATCGCGAACAGCGCGTTCGTCTCGTCGTCAGGGTGCGCCGGAGCCTGCATGAACGTTCCCGAAACGTCCAGTTTCCGCAGCGCAAGACCGAGGGCAATATGGCCACTGTCCTGCGAGACGAGCGAGAAGTTCATGCGGTTCTGCGCCGGAGCCGTCAGCAGAAATGCGAGGCTTGCGGCGCAAACACCGGCGAAAATCCTGAGACGCCCAAGGGCGGCCGGACGCGGAGCCCAGGAGTGGAAGCTTCCCCCCATCCATCCGCGCTTCGACGGCCATAACTTGCGTGTATTCCTTGAAAGACGCTTCATGAGCCGTCTCCTTTTCTTGAAAGGCTGATCCAGGCAATAGCGCAAGGGCCGCCGGTTACGGCACCGGCGAGTGGAGGAACCCATTCGTCCAGCCGCGTTGCGGCGTCCAGAACTTGCGCGTTTCTTTAAAAGTATAGCGGGCGGCGGTTTTGCTGCGCTTTTCTATCCCCTGTTCCGTTCCCCCCATGTTTCGTTCCCCCCCAAAGACACCGGGATAAATCTTGCATATACTGTCTGGAACGCCGAACGGTAAAGATTTGATACGGATGACTTCTGGGGTGTCGCTGATATGAGCATTTCTGCGCCTTTTATTGAGCGGCCGGTTGCCACCACGCTGCTGACCGTCGCGTTGACTCTCGCTGGCGGGATCGCGTATTTCCAGTTACCGGTGGCGGCCCTCCCGCAGGTGGATTTTCCCACCATCAACGTGCAGGCGAGCCTGCCTGGCGGCAGCCCTGAGGTCATGGCCGCCTCGATTGCGACGCCGCTGGAGAAGCAGTTCACCCGGATTGCCGGCGTTACGGAGATGACATCCCGCAGTTCGGTGGGCTCGGCGCAGGTGACCTTGCAGTTCGATCTCGGCCGCGACATTAATGCGGCGGCACGAGACGTTCAGGCCGCGATCAACGCCGCCGCCGGATATCTGCCTTCCAACCTACCGACCAAGCCGAGTTACAAGAAACAGAATCCCGCCGATCAGCCGATATTGATCCTCGCTCTTACCTCGAACGTCGTCCCGAGATCTCAGTTATATGACGTCGCTTCTTCGGTCTTTGCCCAGAAACTGGCGCAGATCCAGGGCGTCGGCCAGGTTCAGGTCAGCGGCAGTTCTCTTCCGGCGGTTCGCGTAGAAGTGAATCCGCAGCCCGTATCGCAGTACAACGTGGGACTGGATCAGATCGGCAGTTTCCTCGCCAATGCGAACACGAACAAGCCCAAAGGTTCGCTTGATAACAACCAGACGACCATGCCGCTGCTGTTGACGGACCAGCTGCTTGAGGCGAAAGAATATCGAAACCTCATCGTAGTGTTCCGGAACGGTGCGCCAGTGCGCCTCTCGGACCTCGGTCGGGTGATCGATTCCGTCGAGGATGTTCGCAATCTGGGAATGGCCGATGGTAAACCGGCCGTGCTGATCCAGATTCGCCGCCAGCCGACCGCGAATGTAGTCGATACAGTCAAACGGATCAAAGAAATGCTCCCGAGGTTCCGCGCGAGCTTGCCGCCGACGGTAAATTTCACCGTGGAAAACGACCGAACCACCACGATTCGCGATTCCGTGCGCGACGCGCAGCGCAATATGGTGATCTCCATCGGCCTCGTGATTTTCGTGGTCTTCGTTTTTCTCCGTAACGGATGGGCGACGTTCATCCCAAGCATCTCGGTGCCGGTTTCTCTGATCGCCACCTTCGGCGCAATGTATCTGCTCGGCTATACGCTCGATAACTTGTCGCTCATGGGGTTGACGATCGCAACAGGATTCGTGGTGGACGACGCTATCGTTGTCATCGAGAACATCACCCGCCACATCGAAGGCGGCATGCCGCCAATGAGGGCGGCGTTGCGCGGCTCCGAGGAAATCGGGTTTACGGTACTCTCCATGAGCATCTCGCTGATCGCCGTCTTCATTCCGATTCTGCTGATGCCGGGAATCATCGGACGTCTTTTCCGGGAGTTTGCGATCGTTCTTTCGGTATCCATTGCCGTATCTCTGATGGTGTCTCTGACTGCGACACCCATGATGTGTTCCCGCCTGCTCAAGGTGAAGCATACTCACGGACGTCTTTATAACTGGACTGAAAAGTTCTTTCAGTGGGTAATTTCAACTTACGCCTCGGCGCTTCAGAGCGTATTGCAGTACCCTGCGCCGGTGTTGCTGGTTATTCTTGCCGCCGTCGGAATCTCCGGATATCTCTATGTAAAAATCCCGAAGGGGTTTTTCCCGCAACAGGACACCGGCAGGCTGTACGGGCAGGTTCAGGGCCAGCAGCACATCTCCTACCAGTCTCTGGTCGATAAAGCGAAGTGGTTCGAAGAGCAGGTTCGGGCAGACCCGGACGTGGATACGATCGGGATTACCGCGGGTGGCAACGGCGGTTCGCAGGGATCCAGTTCCGCCCAGATCTTCGTACAGCTCAAAGCAAAACGCAAGACGACGCCCGATCAGGTGATCGCGCGCATACGTCAGAAGGTGTCCGGAATGCCGGGCGCGACCCTCTTCCTGCAATCGCAGCAGGATCTTCGAATAGGCGGCCGTCAGTCGAACGCGCAATATCAGTACACGCTGCAGACACAGGACCTCGATCTGCTGGCGCTGTGGGGCCCGAGGGTCCTGGCAAAACTCTCAACTCTGCCGGAACTTGTCGATGTAAGTTCAGACCAGCAGAATTCGGGTCTTTCTTCAAATGTAATTATCGACCGCGATACCGCCTCGCGGCTCGGGCTGACGGCTCAGGCCGTGGACAGCGCGCTTTACGACGCATTCGGACAGCGGCAGGTTTCGACCATGTATAAGTCGATCAACCAGTATCATGTCGTCCTCGCATTGCAGCAACAGTGGTGGGAGAATCCGGATTTTCTGCAGAAGATTTATGTCCAGACGCCCCGCGGGCTTTCGATTCCGCTATCTACGTTCGCGCATTTCGCTCAGGGACTTACTCCACTGCAGTTGCCCCACCAGGGACAGTTTCCGGCCACCACTATTTCGTTCAACCTTCCAGACGGTCTGGCTTTGAGCGATGCGGTGCTCGCGATCAATAAAGCCGAACTCGAGATCGGGGTGCCGGCCAGCATCACGGGAAAATTCGCGGGAACGGCACAGGCGTTTCAGGACTCGTTATCCAGCCAGCCCGTACTTGTGCTGGCGGCGCTGCTGGCGGTTTATATCGTTCTCGGGATTCTTTACGAGAGCTTGATTCATCCGCTGACGATCATCTCGACCCTGCCGTCGGCAGGAGTGGGCGCACTGATCGCCCTGGTCCTTTTCCGGACGGAGCTGTCAATTATCGCGATGATCGGAATTATCCTGCTCATCGGAATCGTCAAGAAGAACGCGATTATGATGATCGACTTCGCACTGGCTGCGGAGCGCACCGGCATGAGCCCGCACGATGCGATTTACCAGGCGTGTCTGTTGCGCTTCCGGCCCATCATGATGACGACCTCCTGCGCGCTTCTCGGCGGCATGCCGATGGCATTCGGTTTCGGAGTCGGTTCGGAGTTGCGCCAGCCGCTCGGTATCGCGATCGTTGGCGGTCTTATTGTGAGCCAGATGCTGACGCTGTTTACCACGCCTGTAATCTATTTGTATCTCGACCGGCTGCGGAGACGTTTCAGCCGTGAACCTGGCAGAAATCGTCCCGGGATCCTGATCCCGGGAGGCGCCGCCCAGAACGCAGATTAGCAAACGGATAGTTGTAGTTTCAATCACATCAGGGGCGGCATTCGGTCCAGGTAACGCGGACGGAACCACTTTTTCCCCGGAGACGTAATCGTTCAAACCAAATTCGGAAAAATCCGCTTGATTGAGGCGGCGGATTTCCGGCATACTTCCAAGTACCGGGAGCATTGGAAACCCCGCAGTCCGCGGTACCGGTTTTGGATGGGCGTTATGACGATATTCTTGTGCCCGTCATGAGAATTCTCTCCATGCTGAGAACTCGAAGCCGCTCGTGCTTCGGGCGTAACAGTTGTTTTACGAAAGCTTTACGGGATTGAGGCGGGAAAAGGGCCTCGGAATCCAGGTGGCGGAGCTTTGTCCAAATTGTTAGCTAAATTCGTGCGGGTTTTCCGGGGCGTATAAAGAATTTGGTTTGAATGCGCAGTCGAAGTAACAGTACGGTAAATGTGACAAAAAGGCACTCGATATTGCTAAAGTAAGTTGATCTCAACTGCGCCTGACGAACGTGTACCGCTCTCAAAATGGAGCAGTTTGGGTCATTCAGCAGTTTCTCTGGTGATCTGAAGTATCAGCAGTCTTTTTCGGAGTTCACTCCGGAATGTGGACATGTACTAAACGGCAGCAAACGGAGGATTAGGGAGTCTTAATTTGAGAAAGCGAAGTTTGGCCTCTTCCGGGCGGCATCGACCGGTCGTAGCCGAATTTCAGGCTTGACTTACCATGGATCGCCTTAAAACACCCGAAGTTGGCTCAGTCGCGCCAGGACCGAAATGCGTATCTTCTCCCCGACTGGAGATGGTGACCGCGTCGAATACAGCGGCCTCTCGCATGGCCGTCGGATGGCCGGTAACCGAACTTCTCGAAAAAAGGAGAATCTGTGTATGAGTGCTATCGCCGCTCCCACTTTGCTTCCTGGTTTGTCACGGTTCCCGCGCCGTTGGGCCAAGCGATACTTCGTCGTTTTTTCGGATATCCTCGCTCTCACCATTTCGGTCACATTCGCAAGTATTGTCTGCCGCTTTCTGTTTTCGGTTCCTGTCGTGGTGGACTGGCGGTTACTGGGAGTTATTCCGCCGATTCTCTCCACCATGTGGATTGCAGAACTTTATTCGGAAGTAGCTCCAAGCGCCACTCACGAGCTACGCCGGGTTTTGGGCGCGACGACGGTTATTTTCGCGTCGTTGAGCGTTTTTGAGTATTCCGCCAGCGCTGTCAGCAGGGTCTCAGTATTGGTGTCCTGGGCGGTCAGCATATGTTTGGTAGTCCTTTTACGCAGTGTGACTCGCGGTCTCTTCGCGAGACGGCCGTGGTGGGGTACGCCCGCGGTAATTCTTGGAGGGGGAGCGACCGGCTGGGGCCTTGCGCGAATCCTCGCCAGGCATCCTTCCATCGGGTTGAAGGTCGTGGCTGTCCTCGACGATGGAGTAGGGGATTATTGCGCCGATGCGCGTTTGCAGCCCGAAATGCTTCGGGGACGTTTGAGTTCGGCGCCTCACTATGCGCGAGAACTGAATGTGCCGTATGCCGTCATCGCCGCCTCGGAATTTCGTTCGCACCACAACGGAAACCTGCTCTCGCAATGGGCGACCGAGTTCGAGCACGTTCTCATTATTCCGGACATCATGGGTTTGCCTAATCTCTGGGCTTCAGCCGCGGGCGTCGGCGGGTTGCACGGAATCGAAGTGCGGCAGAATCTTTCGAGGCCGCTGGCGCGCTTTGTGAAGAGGCTTAGCGACGTAGCGATCGCTGGAGCATCTCTGACGCTCCTGTCTCCGGTTCTCCTGATTCTCTACGCGGCCGTTCGATTGGTTTCGCGAGGGCCGGCGTTTTATGGCCAGCGGCGACTCGGTTGTAACAACAGATCTTTCACCGCCTGGAAATTCCGCACCATGGCGATCGATGCAGACGGGATTCTGATGCACGCGCTCGGCAAGGATCCGCAGCTCCGCGTGGAATGGGAGCGGGATCACAAGCTCAAGAACGACCCTCGAGTTACATCGATCGGGCGCATTCTGCGAAAGACCAGCCTCGACGAGTTGCCTCAGTTGTGGAACATCCTGATCGGTGACATGAGCGTCGTCGGCCCCCGGCCGATCGTCAAGCAGGAGATCGTCAAGTATGGCGATACTTTTAACGATTATTGTATGGTCCGTCCAGGGTTGACAGGCCTCTGGCAGGTTTCCGGCCGCAACAACACGACTTACGAAGAGCGCGTGCGATTTGACGAGTATTACGTGCGAAACTGGTCCCTCTGGCTGGATTTGTTCATTATCTTCCGCACCATCAAAACAGTAGCGTTTGGCGAAGGCGCTTACTGAATTCTCCAGGACAACCCTTCCTCTTTTTGGCGAAGCACGTAAATTGCGCCGCAGCCCCCAAATTCTCATAGAAGTCCTCGTGAATGTGCGTTAAAATACAACGAACAGGCTGTCAACCGGGGTTTTTAGAGGAGACGTCAGTTGGACGATTCGAACGGTTCGGGGCGCGGAGGGGCAGCCTGGTGGAATAGCCAGGAGGTGTGTGTTCTCTCGGACGGGGAGCGACACCTGGGGCACGCGATCCAGTTCCATGGAAGGTGGTACGCGTTCGATGCTACTCGCCGAAATACGGAGGGTACCGACTTCGCATTCGTTGGCGCATTTGGCAGTTCCGACGCCGCCCGGCGAAACGTGGAGCAGATGGCACTCAAAGAGCGCGAGCGACCCCGCGCTGAGAAGGATCCGGCGTCAGCTCCGGGGGCGGAATCCTGGTGTGACGCATTATGGGCACTGGCGTTGCTGGTCCAATCGGCAGTCGTCTATGGAGAATGGGCGCTCGCCCGTCGCAGGATTCGCAAGCTTCTGGCTATAAATCAGGAGTCGCAAGGTTCTACAGAGTCAATCGAGTGCGCCGTGCGCGAACTGGGGAAGTCCGTAGTGCGTCACGATCCCGGCGAAATCGAGGAAGCGATGGCGCAGCTCGAACAGGAACTCGCGCGGGCACGAGGCAAATCGGCAACGGCCTGACTACTCGCTGCACGATTGCGAGATCGTTCGCAGAGATGTCACGTTCAGGCGATTTTCGCTTGCGCCGACGGCCAGGCCTTTCACGGATACCTTCCGGCCTTTATGGATCGACGGATTCAGGACGCCTGCTCCGATCAGCCGATAAGAGCCCACGGTCCACCCCGACGCCGTATTATCGAGACAGCCGACAGCTTCCTGCACAGGCGCAGGATGGTCGCTTTTGTCGATTGTGTACTGGATGAACGGTGTGAACATCTCATCCCAGCTCTGGTTCTGATCGCGAAAGTAGACTTCCTTGTCCGGCGCCGGGTTGAACTTGTTATTCGCCGAATTGTCATAGTGAGCGGTGACGATCATCTTGCTTCCGGCGGGAAGCCGGAGGGGCGTCTCGAGATCGTAACTCAGCTGCCAGCGGAAGTCATAGTGGGGCACGCTGAGGACGGACTCCTCGCGACCGTCGGGATACACGACCACATATTTAAAATCCTTTGCCCTCAGGTGAGCGTGGGGATGAAACTGGTAAATAGTTACCGGGTTGGGAAAACCCGTTATGCCGGTTACTTCATAGTTCCCGGCATTCGCCGGGATGGGAGGGATTGCCACATTCGTGCCCTCAGCCTTTACGCCGGGGCTCTCCGGCAGTAACTCCACGCCGTTGGCCAGAATGGTGTCTCCGGCTCCCGGAACGCGGAACAACTGATGCTCAGGGGGCTTGTCGCGAAACCATAGTCCGATTGCCGACCGATCCGTCTCGGGCTTGCCGGTAGCGGTGTAGTGGACGTTGAAATTCAGGTAATCGTCAGGGCCGCCCTTCAGGAGCCTGGCCGTCCCGTCTCCGTACATCTCGAAGGTGCTGCCGGGCGTGTAAACTCCGAGCATATCGAACAGGGCGGGATTGGACGGGGCCGTTACGGCCGGCGTTGTCTGGTTTATGGAACTCGCTAGGCCCAATTGACGGGCGAGGGTTTCGATGGCGTTCGGATCAGCCTGCGGCTTCACAACCTCGGTGATGGCCATGTGATGAACGACGGCGGGATTTCCGGCGCGGATCTGGCTTGCCGCAATCCACTTGTCCGCCGGAAGCGGCACTTTGACCAGGAAGCGAATATACGGTATTTCGCCGGTCGCCGGGACTTTAAAGTCGCCCGGCATCGAGATCACGAGGTCCGGCTTCAGGCCCTGCGGGTGGAGCCAGCCGTCGGTGAACGCGGGCGGGGCGGGGGACTCGCCGGTCCCCTGAGCAGCGCCGGAGTCGATCCAGGACACCAGTTTGTCGATGTCCTGCTGTTTCAGCCGGGCATCGTTGCGGAACTTCAGGCTCGCGGCGGGATCGGCCGGCCATGGCGGCATTTCGCGAAGCAGAACCTTTTCACGGATCGCTTTCGCCCAGGGCCGAATGGCGGCATAAGAGGTAAAGGGGGCGACAGAAGCTATGTCACCGGGCCGATGGCAACGAATGCAGTGGGCGTAGACAATCGGCGCGATGTCTCGATTAAACGTGGGCGGTCCGTCTGCTGATGCCAGATGCGGAAGAGCGCTCGCGGCCAGCGCGATCGCACGCCCCAACCACTTCACTTGAGGACTCCAGTCATCGCTGCAGGGGCGCCGGCGTCGCCAGCTTCGGTCAGGCGCATCAGTTCGAGGCGCAAGGCATCGACCAGAGCGTTCCAGCTGGCTTCGATCACGTCGTCCGAGACGCCGACCGTCGACCAGCTTTTCTGGTGGTCGGACCATTCGACGAGCACTCGGACCTTGGCCGCAGTGCCTTTCTTCGAATCGAGGACGCGGACTTTGTAGTCCGTCAGGCGGACGTCGCTGATGCCGGGATAGAGCGCCGAGAGGCATTTGCGCAGACTAAGATCGAGCGCGTTCACGGGGCCGTTGCCGGTGGCGGTGGCTGCGTGGAGACCGTCCCGCGTTTCGATGTTGACCGTCGCGGTGGCCTGGCCGGATTTGACCAGCACTTCGTAGCCCTGCACTTCGAAGAAGTTGGCGTCGGGATGAATCGACTGACGCACGAAGAGCTCGAAGGTGCCGTCGGCCGCTTCGAGATCGTAGCCCTGGAATTCCATCTCCTTCACGCGATCGAGCAGGGCGCGGCGCGCCGACTCGGAAAGGCGATCCGCGAGACCTTGCCGCTGGAGCTGGTACGTCACGTTGCTGCGTCCGGAGAGATCGCTGACGAGGACGCGCTGCTGGTTGCCCACCAGCGCGGGAGAGACGTGCTCGTAGGTGGAGGAATCCTTCATCACGGCGCTGACGTGGATGCCGCCCTTGTGCGCGAAGGCGCTCTGGCCGACGTAGGCCTGATCGCGGCGCAGCGGCAGATTCGCCAGTTCGGCGATGTAGCGGCAGGCGGAGGTCAGCGACTGCAGGTTGTCCGGACCGATGGTCGTGTGGCCGAGCTTCAGTTCGAGATTCGCGATGATCGTCGCGAGATTGGCATTGCCGCAGCGTTCGCCGTAGCCGTTGAGGCAGCCCTGCACGTGCGAGGCGCCTTTCTCGATGGCGGCGAGAGCGTTGGCTACCGCGACTTCGGAATCGTTGTGCGGGTGGATGCCGATGACGCCGTCGAAGCGGGCGCGGACGTCGGCTACGATCTGCGCGAGGAAGTCGGTGAGGGTGCCGCCGTTGGTGTCGCAGAGGCAGAGGACGTCGGCGCCGGCGTGCTTCGCGGCTTCGAGGGTGCGCAGGGCGAAGTCGCGGTTGTGGATGTAGCCGTCGAAGAAGTGCTCGGCGTCGTAGACCACTTCTTTGCCGTGGTCCTTCAGGTAGCGGACGGTTTCGCCGATGATGGTGAGGTTTTCGTTTTCGGTGATGCCGAGGGCGCGGGAGACGTGGAAGTCCCAGCTCTTGCCGAAGATGGAGACGACGGGCGTTCCGGCATCGATCAGTTCACGGACGTTGCGGTCTTCCTCGACGGAGTTCTTCGCAAAGCGCGTGGATCCGAAGGCGGTGAGCTTTGCGTGGTTCAGTTTGAGACCGCGCGCCTGTTCGAAGAACTCCGGTCTTTGGGATTGGAGCCTGGCCAGCCGCCTTCAATGTAGTCGATACCCAGCTCATCGAGTTTTCGGGCAATGAGGATTTTGTCATCGACCGAGAAAGAGACGGCTTCGCCCTGCGAGCCGTCCCGAAGCGTGGTATCGAAGGTTTGAATGCGCATGGTCGTTTTTTTAAGCATTGGCACGATGAACAGAATTCAGGCTACGGAACTCCGGCCTCTTTGTTTCGCTTGAGGAACGTCATCATTTTGCGCAGCTCGCGGCCTACGTTCTCGACGGGCTGATCGGCTTGCGCGGCGCGCATGGCGAGGAACTTGGCGCGGCCGTCTTTGTTCTCGCCGATCCACTGCTTCGCGAATTCGCCGGACTGGATTTCGGAGAGGATCTTCTTCATCTCCTTGCGGGTTTCGGCGTTGATGATGCGCGGTCCGCGGGTGTAGTCGCCATATTCGGCGGTGTCGGAGACGGAGAAGCGCATGTAGCCGAGGCCGCCTTCATAGATGAGATCGACGATCAGCTTGAGCTCGTGCAGGCATTCGAAGTACGCGATTTCGGGCGCGTATCCCGCTTCGACCAGGGTTTCGAATCCGGCGCGGATCAGCTCGGCGGCGCCGCCGCAGAGGACGGCCTGCTCGCCGAAGAGATCGCTTTCGGTTTCTTCGCGGAAGGTGGTTTCGATGACGCCGGCGCGCAGGCAGCCGAGGGCGGCCGCATAGGCCAGCGCGTTCTCGAGAGCTTTGCCGCTGGCATTCTGGTGGATCGCGACGAGGGCAGGAACGCCGGAGCCTTCGACGAAGACTTCGCGCACGCGATGGCCGGGGGCTTTGGGCGCGATCATCGAGACGTCGACATCGGCCGGCGGCTTGATGAAGCCGAAGTGGATGTTGAAGCCGTGCGCGAACATCAGCGTCTTGCCCGCCGTGAGGTTGGGCGCGATGTCGGAGGCGTAGAGGTCGCCCTGGATGTGATCGGGCACGAGGATCATCATGACATCGGCCTCCTTCGCGGCTTCGGCGGGCGTAAGCACCGTGAGGCCGGCGGCCTCGGCTTTGGCTCGGCTCTTGCTGCCGGCGGGCAGGCCGACGATGACGTCGAGACCGGAATCGCGCAGGTTCAGTGCGTGCGCGTGACCCTGGCTGCCGTAGCCGATGATGGCGATTTTTTTACCTTTGAGCGTGTCGATGTTTCCGTCTTTTTCGTAAAAGCGTCGTGGCATTTATTGTCCTTGTGGTCGCTCCCTTCCGGTCGCGGCTCAGAATGATGTGGAGCGGCTCAGAATTACACCTGTGCTACCGCTGGGGCCGGCACCGGGGGCTGCAGCCGTAGTTTCTTCGCTTCGAGCGACATGGCGATCGCGCCCGAGCGGGCTACGTCGATTTCGCCGTAGCTGCGCATGACTTCGATGAATTCGTCGAGCTTTTCGGGGTCGCCGGTGGCTTCGATGGCGAAGCCTTCGGTCGAGGAATCGACCACCCGCGAGTGGAAGATCTCCGCTTCTTTGAGGACCGTCGTCCGGCTGTCCTGATCGCAGCGGACGCGCACCAGAACCATTTCGCGGATCACGGCAGGCGACTCCGTCATGTCGGTCGCCTGAAGGACATTGACCAGTTTGTTGATCTGCTTGACCACCTGGGTGCGGATGCGATCTTCGACATCGACGACGATGGTCATGCGCGAGAGCTCCGGGTCCAGCGTTTTCGCGACTGTGAGGCTCTCGATGTTATAGCCGCGCGCCGAGAGCACGCCGGTCACGCGGAGCAGCGCGCCGGGCTTGTTTTCCAGAAGGATTGAGATTGTCTGTAGCATCGTTTTACGCCACCGCCACTGGTTGGGGCGGACCTAATACCATTTCGTGGATAGCGCCGCCGGCGGGCACCATCGGGTAAACGTTTTCGTCGCGGGTGACTTTGACGTTCAGAAGATACGGGCCGGGTTCTTTAATCGCCTCTTCGAGCGCCTGGGCTAACTGCCAGGGCTTGTCTATGGTGCGTCCTTTGAATCCGTATGCCCCGGCGAGCTTTTCCGCGTCGGGGAAGCAGTCGAGATCGACCGAACTCAGCCGGTTGTTGTAGAAGAGGGTCTGCCACTGCCGCACCATGCCGAGATAGCCGTTGTTCATCACGATGATCTTGATCGGCAGGGCATGCGACGCGATGGTCGCGAGCTCCGGAATCGACATCTGGAAGCCGCCATCGCCGCAGATGGCGAAGACCAGCTTGTCGGGGCGCGCCATCTGGGCTCCGAGGGCGGAGGGAAGTCCAAAGCCCATGGCGCCGAGTCCGCCGGAGTTGATCCAGAGGTGCGGTTCGTTGAAACGGATCAGCTGGGCGGCCCACATCTGGTGCTGACCGACATCTGAGGTGACGATGGCCTGGCCGCCGGAGAGACGATCAATCTCATCCATAAGGTGCTGAGGTTTGATCTCTTCTTCCGAGCGGGAACGATCATAAGGATGCTCGTCCTGCCAGGAGCGGAGCTGCGTCCACCAGCGGGTGCGCGCTTCGGCCTTCTTTGGTCTGTACTCGGCTTCGAGTTCCCGGAGGTTCCGAATGAGCTTCTGGAGTACGAGCTTCACGTCGCCGACGATCGGGATATCGGGCACGCGGTTCTTGCCGACTTCGGCGGGATCGATATCGACGTGAATGACGCGGGCATGCCGGGCGAAGGCCTGGAGTTGTCCGGTCACGCGATCGTCGAAACGGGTGCCGAGCGCGATGAGCAGATCGCATTCGGTCATGCCCATGTTGGCGGTATAGCTGCCGTGCATGCCGGGCATGCTGATGAAGTTGGGATGGCTGGAGGATAGACCGCCCAACGCCATGAGGGTACAAACAGCGGGGAGATCGACCAGGTCCACGAGTTCAGTGAGTTCGGCGGACGCTTTGCCGAGAACCGTGCCGCCACCCGCGTAAATGAAAGGCCGTTCGGATTCCCAGATCAACTGTGCGGCGCGGCGGATCTGGCCGGCGTGGCCTTCGGTGAAGACTTTGTAGCCGGGCAGATGGATCGTATCGACCGGGGTATAGTGGCCGCGAGCCTGAAAGACGTCCTTCGGGATATCGACGAGGACGGGACCGGGGCGGCCGCTGGCGGCGATATAGAAAGCCTCGTGAACGATCCGTGGCAGTTCCTGCAGCGACTTCACCATGAAGTTGTGCTTGGTGGCCGGGCGCGTGATGCCGAAGGTGTCGGCTTCCTGGAAGGCGTCGCTGCCGATGAGCTTGGAGTGCACCTGGCCGGTGATGGCGACAATGGGGATGGAATCCATCATGGCGTCGACCAGTCCGGTGACAAGGTTGGTGGCGCCGGGGCCGGAGGTGGCGCAGCAGACGCCGACTTTGCCGGTGGCGCGGGCGTAGCCTTCGGCCGCGAAGCAGGCGTTCTCTTCGTGACGAACCAGGACGTGGCGGATGTGGCTGTCGAAGAGGGCGTCATAAAAGGGAAGCGTGACGCCGCCCGGATAGCCGAAGAAACAATCGACGCCTTCGCGGGCGAGGCATTCGAGCAGGACTTCGGCGCCATTCATCAATTTTCCGGTTTCGGTCTGCATTACGGTGATTTACTCCTGTCAGAAGACCGCTTGCTTGCACGCGCGGCTTGGAAAAACAAAAAAGGCCACCAGCCGGGTTGTTCACCCCGCTGATGGCCTCGGATCTTTTACGCTCCCGAAGGCCTCAGACGGGGACTTTAACTACGACCCCGACGCTAATTACGACGACCGCCCCAATAACGCTTATTTCAGGGGTGGGGGTGGTAATTCGGCCTGTGAAGCGGGAGAGCATTGCCAGAAGTCTTAGTTTATGGGGAAAGTTTTGGAAATGCAAGGCCGTGTGTTTATAAATCTGATTTATATCTCTCCGGCGGATCGTGTCGGTTTGCGGAGGGCTTCTCGACATGGTCGATAACCAGGACGTCCACGGGCCCCGTGGCCGGTACCAGTTTTGAGCCAAGTTGTTCCTGAATGGCTTGAAATATGTCGGGAGCGTCCGGCGCCCTGATGGCGGTGGGCGCGCCAGGATCGGCGGAAGCTGGTCGAGGTGCCGCGGAATCGTCGGGTGAAAACACGA
Source organism: Terriglobia bacterium (assembly GCA_963831795.1). Taxonomy (GTDB): domain Bacteria; phylum Acidobacteriota; class Terriglobia; order Bryobacterales; family Bryobacteraceae; genus BOG-234. The sequence goes on from CAWHSB010000018.1 coordinate 71,689, forward strand.
GGTGTATTTCGAATTGACCCGTAGTGCGGGTCTTGTCGATAACGGGACGATCCAGCGCCATGCCCAGCAAGCCTGCGAGCGCCGAAAGGGAGCCTCCCTCGATGTCAACCGAGCCTTGCGGATTCACCATATTCGTGCAATGCCTCTGGCCGGGAGCCATCTGGGGGAGGGGACGGCCTGCGACCGCAGGTACCCAGTTTCCTTCCTGGAACGGTTTCAACTTAGGGAGCCGTCGTCCAAAGCGATTCTGAGCGTGAACCTTTCTTTCCAGAACGGATTGCATCATGGGACCCTGCATGATCAATATGTCCGGGTGACCGATTTCGAACGCCTCCGAATGGATCCACTCCGGGCCGCCCTCGATCGGAATCACTCGAAAGGAATTCAGATAGCCAGCCGCGTACCGGTTATACGCGACTTGAATCAGGCAGGTGTTGTCGGTGTCGGCCAGAAGTGCGCAGCCGATGCGCAGCCTTCCCGGCGATGATTCGCCACCGTTGGTAACGCCGGGCTTACATGGCTTGATCGAGACGACATCGAATTTGGGTATGGCTGGCGACGATGCGGGTTGAGCTTGCAACAAGGCACCGGATAGCGCAGCGATTAGGAGCGCAGGCTCCATTTTCAATCTCGGCGTGCGCACTTACTTCTTTGGTGCGTAAGGACCGACTTCGGGTTTACCCTGCGTATCCTTCAAATTGCCCAGTTCCGCAGCGACGCCGCGCGCGATGGCGCCGTCTCGCTGCGCGCCTGGAAGCAGGTGAAGTCCGGCCGGTCGCGCCACGCGAACGGACCGCACAGCCGCTTGCCGGCCGTGATCGCGGCGTCGTGCACGATGTTGATCACGCGCTCGTAGTCGGGATCGCCCTGCTTGTAGCCCGAGAAATTGCCGAGATCGCCGCTGGCCGCGAACACCGCGGTCGACGCCGGGAATCTTCGCGATTTCGCGGCATCCTTGGCGCCCGTCCAGCGTCTCGATCATCTCGATCAGCACGAGTTGTCGTTGATGGTGTTGCGATAGCCGCCGGGCACGCCGCCCCACATAGCGGCATCGAAGGCCTGGCCGCCGCCATTGCTGCGCTTGCCGAGCGGCGGAAAGTAGGTCCAGTCGCGCCCGCCTTGCCTTCCTCGTACGGAGCGCGACCGTCGGCACCACGACGACCAGCGCGCCGGCATCGAGCGCATGCTGGATCTCGCGCTCGTCGGTATAGGCGACGCGCACGCCCGGCACCGCCTTGGCGTAGGGACAGGTGCGCCACATGCGCGCGACGGCTTCCCAGTCGCGCGCGTCGTGCTGCATCTCGGTCCAGATGAAGTCGTAGCCGGCATTGGCCATGGCGCAGTAGGTTTCGCGGATCGGTGGCGCTGAACACCGTGCCGCCGGTCACCTTCTCGCCGCTGCATCATCTTGAGCTTCACCGGATTCCAGATCTTCGCGTTGGCCGGCGGATCGAACGCGGGACCGTACTTCCACGTCGCCGGATCGACCATCGCCCTGGTTCACGGCGCCCGGCGAGGGCTTTCGTGATCGCGCCGCTGTCCTTGCCCGCCGGCGCCGCGAGCGGGAACTGAAAGCTTTCCCGCATCGGCGTTGTTGGCATAGGGGTCGGCATTCGGCTTGGGCGCCTGAGCATAGGCGAGGACTGCGGTAAGCACAAACGCGACAGCGAAAGCAGGACGGGAGACCATGGATGACTCCTATTTAAAGCTGGTTTTAAAGGCTGGGGCCGATTTTATCAGAAGATACGTACGTGCCCCGAGTCGTCCGGCTCATAAGCCCCGGTGCAGAACACAGGCGCCAAGCGATCCAACCAGGGTTAATAATGCGAAACCCACCACGATCCGCGGCTCCGCGCCCGGGCTCCAGCGCATCTCAACTACGCACGCGCCCGAACAATGGGGCTCGATGACAACAAATCCAAGACCGTCGCTGTGTACCGGCACGCGCACACCGGCTACTGTCGCAGACCAACCCGGATGGTAGTTCAACGCAACTGCAATCACGTGGTCCGGATTAAGAGATGCCTTGATCGTTGCTGCGTTCACTCCGTGCCACTGCCATGTGGCGGCAGGCAGTGAGGCATCGTCAAGAGCTGCGACAAAGGGGCGTAACTCCGTCACGTCTATACCACTAGCGGGCGGGTGTCGAACGATGTCCCGCTTCCGGACAACACGCGCCAGGCCAGGTACACGCGCGGGGACACGGTAGATATAGTCATCGCCGCTTGACCAGGCCAGAGGAAGAATGCCGCGATATCGATTCGGAAACCGGAACTGCTTGTACGCCTCACGGCTTCCGGGTCCTCCGATCGCCACCGCGTGCACTGCGAAGGCTTTCATCCACAGGAGAGTGTAGTCGGCCGACTCGGCGTCCGTCCGATATCCCGCGGCGGTTACATAACCGGCAATGATGTTCTCCTGAGTAAGTACCGATTGTTCACAACATCCCAGCATTTGAGGCGTGGTGCTGAAGACATTCATCCAGAACTGCACCGTACCCGGCGCGGCGACCCGTTCCCCCTTCATGTTCGCTTCGAACCAGACCGACTCCTGGTATTCGAGCGTCTTCGTAATATCCAGCCGGTGAATGATGCTGTGCGAGTACCGTCGATAGTGAACAAGCTGCACCATGCAAAAGAGCACGAAGGCGGCGGCGACCCAACGACGGCTTGCCGGATAGCGGCGGCAAAACTCCCAGATAAGGAAAGCTGCCGCCAGCGTGAGCGGGATCTCCGCAGCGATATGAAAGCGCATGGGGAGGGGCAGAACGGCGACGCCAGCCAGCGTTGAGGAGAGAACGACCCAAACCAGCGCAGTAAGCCATAGAGAGGCAAAGCGAAGGGCAAATGGCGCGCGATATCCGGCGAGCACAAACCGGACGAGGCAGAGTGACACCATCAGCAGAGCCACGGATGCCCAACGGCGCGGGCCGTGCGCAGGCAGGTCAACCATCACATTGGCATTCCCGTACGTCGCGAAAATTGTGGAGGGCAGGGCGAACGGCAGAGCAAACATGATGGCCATCACCCCGACAACAATAAACCGCCGGAAACTATCTGATAAGTCCCTCCAGGACAGCGCTCCGAGATAACAGACAATGGCGATCACGAGGGCGACTGTGGATGGCCAGTTCGTCGCCGGAACCGCCGCCAGAGTGGCGGCTGCAGCTAACGCGCTCGCGGGAGTTCGTCTGGTAAGCGCTCTGTGCAGCAAAGCAAGCGCGAACATGCCGATCATCAGTCCTGTCAGGTTCGGCAGTTCCCCATAGACTACAAGAGCCTGAAGCCGCCGAGCGTTCCAGACTCCACCCATATCTCCGCGGATGCGGGCGTCCAGCAAACCGGACGGCGAGAAAAGAGAAAAGCACAAACCGCCACAGAACGCCGCCGCACGGCTGCCCGAGAGAGTCTTCGCGAGGAAGTAAAAAGCCACGCCACCTAACGAATAGCTCAGCGCGCCGAAGAGGTGGAATGCCGATGCCGGGCTCAACCGCGAGAAGGACGCCAAAGCCGCCACCGTGTAATGTACGAGGGGTTGGTACGTTCGCGTGACGGGATAACCGCCGTACCACAAGCTCTGCCAATCGTAGCCGGGCCAATGGCGCTGGATGTAAGCGGCCATGGCGATGAATTCGCCCTCGACGGAAGGAAGCTGATCGATGTATTCGTAAAAGAATAATCTCCACGCTACCCATGCGTTCACTGCAAAAAGGACGGCCGGCAGCGCGAAGGGCCACCACTCGATCGAAGCCAGCCGCATGAACAGCGCGCGATCATGCCGCGGCGCCGCACCAGCAGATCTCATCTCCACCGGAGCACTTCTACATCAGTTGAATCGATTTCGAGACCCGCTCTATATACCGCAAACCGGTTCATCCCGAGCGGCGTATTATTATCCAGCCGCCCCGAAAAGGTATATGTCCAGGTTATGGGATCGATACACTCATGCTGTAAGTACCCCAGGCGGCGATTTGCAACGCTGAAAGAGAACTCGGCCGGATCGGGTACGTCCTCAATGGTTATTTTTGCGCCTCCGGTCTGCAGCCGGTAGAGAGACGTGACATTGATTCCGTCGGTGACTGAGAGCACGCGGGGGCTTGCGGGAGGGGCTGCGACGACGGTGATTGAGTGCGGGCGTTGCAACGGTTCAGTTCCCGCTTTCAATTCGACAATGTATTCGCCCGTCTTCATATCCTCCGGTAGCCGAGCGTTGAGCTGGCAGCCGCCGGATTCCGAAACCGGTGAAAGGTAGCATCCGAGTTGGCGACGATCGCCAAACCAGACCGGAAGGTCCGCCAGGCTGGCCCGCTCGGGCATGCCGTCAATCCATAAACTTACCGCGGAGCCGCGTCCGCGGTTTGGGATGGTTGATCCAGGGCCGGCAGCGGCTGTCACGTCCTTGACGACTATCCGGTCCGCCGCGTATCCAGGATCATTGAAGGGCTTCCGAAAGGTTGTCCACATATATTGCGTATTCAGACCGGACAGCGCCACAAGCGGAAACGATTGCGCTCTCGAAAACGCAGCGATCTCTTCAGCGTTGAAATGGCAGCCTGTCCATGTCGCGGACTCCCGCGTCAGTTCTGAGGGAAGCGGCGCAGTGCCTCGGATCTGACAGCAGAGCACTCCCCCCGGCTTCAGAACCCGTTGCGCTTCACGGAGATAATTTAGAACTACTTCTTTATCCGGGATGTGTTGAAAGACGATATAGGAATAGACGAAATCAAAGGAGCAGTCGGAGAACATACTGAGGTCCGCGCCGGATGTCCGATGTACTTTGACGTTCGGCACGTTACGCAGCCGTTCCCCTGCAAGCGCTACCATCTCCTCCGAGATGTCGACTCCGTCAACCGCTCGGAAATGGCGCGCCATGGGCAACATCAGCCGCCCGGGTCCACAGCCAATCTCAAGCGCCCGCAGTTCGCTCGGGGCCGATCGGGGTAACCGCCCGAACTCCTGCTCAAACATCGGCATCACCTCGGCAGAGCTCGCAAGAAAATCCGCTTCCGTCTGGTTCTGCTGGCCAAATGCGACGTAAAAGTGCGCGTCTTTTTTGGCTCGACCGTTCCATTCCGCACGCATCTGTTCCAGCTTGTCCGAGCCACTTCCGAGTTTCATTCCGAGTCCACGCTCCTTCCACAGAGCGGCGCAGCATCCGCCGTCACGCTCCATTGTGAGTCATCGCGGTCGGTAGACGTGACGCACTGCAGCCGCATCCCGTTGTTCAAGAACCACGCAAACGGCCTTGTCGTCTTTTTGGACGATCCGCCCGTGAAAGTCCCTGACCGCATGAGTGCCAGACGAACATATCCTTCCGGAGGATCGCGACTTATAGTGACCAGAGTTCCCGTCCCCTGCGGAAAGACTGAGCCGTGCTTGTGGCGAAGATGGTCCGCTCCAGCATTTTTGAAAACTGATAGATGCTGATCTCGCCGCCTGCGACCTCTGTATTCAGGCCCATTCCAGAACGATCCCACGGCCGCCGAGTCGCTATCCTGCGAGAACTCCCAGCCTGCCGCGAGCAGGCCACAAAGCGCCGGTCGGGCGAGGTTCACGGCATTTATCCCTATCGCAAGCGGACACAGAGTCACAAGAAGTCAGGAGTCAGAAGTCAGTATGGTTGCAGCACCCGGAAGCAGGAGCGCCTAAAATGTGGTTTGGCTTCAAAAAAACACGCGCAAGTCCTGGCCGCCGAATCGCGGCTGGACGGGCGGGCTCCACCACTTTTTGGCGCCGCGTCCGGTGGCCCTTGCGCTTCCACGCAAAAGACCGAAGTTCCGTGCGCAGGCTGTACGGAGTGCTGCCGTAGTAATCAGGGACTTTTTCTGCACCCGGAGCTGGGGGACGAGGTCGAGTCGTACCAGTTCCGCGTCGCAACCCGCGGGGATGGAAGTGAGGCGTTTTTGCTGGCGACAACCCCGGACGGCGCGTGCGTGTATCTCGGAGAGGAAGGATGCACGATATATGAACGACGTCCCCTGCTCTGCAGGAGCTTCGATTGTCGGAAACACTACCTGATCCTCCCGCGGCAGGATCGCGACAACCTGGTGCGACTTGGGCTGTCTTCGCGGCAGATCTTCAATGCGGGGCGGGCAAGAGTCAAAACGCTGAGCGCCTCCGAGCGGCAGGAGTGTCTGGAGAAATCCGCCGAGTTCTTCTCCTGAATTACGGGAGAATTGGACATGCCGCGAGGCGAAGTGGAACTCCGATAAAGCTCACCGGCGACAAAGATCGCCGGCGCTATCGGTACGCATATTCCGTCTGCGCCGGGTTCGCATACGACGTCTGACCAGGACGGTGAGAACCTGGTCCTCGACCTGCTGAGATGATGCCACTACAGGTCGAGATTCGCTCATGAGATCGTTACCGACTCTGAAATTCAGCGGACCGCATCTGCGGTCAGGCCGTCTGTTCGGTGAGCTTTCGACGGTTCACTGCGCTGTGGCTGTCGGACTCATCTTGCTCGTCTGCATCATTTTTCCAGCCTTCATGGGTGCAATGATGTGCTGACCGAAGAGCGGAGTTTTGAAATGTTACTTCACTGTCGGATGTGCGCGTTGAAGCCGCGTGTCAGAAGCGCAAGGGCCGCCGGACGTGGCGCCAAAAAGTCCAGGAATCCGCCCGTTCGGCCACGTTTCGGCGGCCAGAACTTGCAGCGTTTTCCGCAAAAGAGCGCCTTAAATTCTTGAATCGCGCGGCGGCGAGGCGTCAGGGCGCCGGAGTGAGGCCGTGCCTCCGCATCACATCCGCGAGCGCCGCGGGGTTTGGCGGACCGCCAGCAGCAGTCTTGATGACAGCGGCGACTTCACGGAAGTAGGCAGGCCCGAGGAGGCCAGGAGTTACCATCGCCAGCATTCTGGCATCGGCCGCATGGACATTGTCAAATCGGTGAATCGCTCCGCGCGGTATGCAGAGCACGTCTCCGGGACCGACTTCACTGCGGCATCCATCTACAGTCCATGTCAGTGTGCCCGCGAGGCGGTAGATCGTCTCCTCATAGGCGTCGTGACTGTGCGCGATCGGCACCTTCGCTCCGGCCGGAACATTGAATTCGAAGACGGCGACGGAACCTCCGGAAGCCTCGCTCTCGACCCGGAATCGAATTGTCAATTGCCCAATCCCGATCTCTTCGTTTTTACCTGTGTCCATAAATTACTCCTGCTCCAGTCACCGCGTTCCTGGGTTTCGCGCTTCGTAAACCATCGTCAAAAACCTGCGCGTCAGTTCGTGAATCCAGTCGGAATTGTGGCGGCGGACGGCTTCGTGTGGAACCAGGTCTTCTCCGATGCCAAGCGCGGCGGATCCAGCGCGAATATAGTCGCCGGCGGTCTGCTGGTTCACGCCTCCCGACGCGATCAGCGCCACGTGCGGCAAGGGAGCTTTCAGGGCTCGGATATAGCTGGGTCCGCCGATCAGGGAGCAGGGGAAAACCTTGATCAGATGCATTCCCGCCTTCATCGCGGCCACGATTTCCGTCGGCGTCAAAGCGCCCGGAATCACGAGCACACCATTCCTGGCGTCGAATTCCACAATCTCAAGATCGAGCGCCGGACTGGTGATGAATGACGCGCCCGCATCCACGCATGCCCGTGCCGTTTGCGCGTCGAGCACGGTACCCGCTCCCACCATCAACTCCGGGTTGCTACGCGCCAGTTCGGCGATCACGTCCAGCGCTCCGGGTGTCGTCATGGTCAACTCGACAACGCGGATGCCGCCGGACAACAGCGCCCGGGCGGCGAAAAGGGCTTCTTGCGACGAGGAAACGCGAATTGCGGGAATGACTCCGATCTCTTCGATACGTGCCCGGACCTGCTCTTTTGTCATTGCTTCGGAACCTCCCTGAGTGACAACCGTAAACGACTACCGCCGAATCCCTTTTACGATATACTTGCCTTCGGCATGAGCTCCCGGCAAGAAAATCAATCTGCAAAGAATATGAATCGGCGGTCGTTTCTGGGCCGCTCGACTGCGGCGGCGAGCGCGCTCGCGGGGGGACTGGGTTTGACCAACGCGCTGAATGCGGCCAAAGAGGGGCCGGGCGATGGTCCGATCGCAGACACCACGTCGGGCAAGATCCGCGGCGCGGTGATCGAGAAGGTTTACGCGTTTAAGGGAGTGCCGTATGGCGCCTCGACCGCGGGGGCCGGCCGCTTCATGCCGCCTGCGAAGCCGCAGCCGTGGAGCGATGTTCGGGATGCGACGCAGCATGGCCACAGGTCGCCGCAGCAGCCCGGGATTCTTGAGCCGCTGCCGGAAGTCGGCTCGATGGACATACAGAATCCGATGGGCGAGGACTGCCTCGTTGTGAACGTTTGGAGCAACGGGCTGAAGGATAACAAAAAGCGCCCGGTGATGGTATGGCTGCACGGCGGCGGGTATGCTTCGGGGTCGGGCGATTACATTCTGTACGACGGCGCGAATCTGGCGCGAAAACGCGATGTGGTGGTGGTGACGGTCAATCATCGCCTGAATGTGTTTGGATACCTTTATCTCGCCGATGTCGGCGGCCCGAAGTATGCGGACGCGAGCAACGCGGGACATCGCGATATCGTGCAGGCGCTCGAGTGGGTTCGGGATAACATTTCCAACTTCGGGGGCGACCCGGGGAATGTCACGATCTTCGGGCAGTCCGGCGGCGGCGGCAAGGTTGCGACGCTGATGGCGATGCCTTCGGCGAAGGGCCTGTTTCATCGGGCGGTCTGCCAGAGCGGGGCTGCGATCAAAGGCGTGAGCCCGGCCAATGCCACGAAGACAGCGCAGGCTCTTCTCGACAAGCTGAATCTGAAGCCCGATCAGATCGACCAGCTTCAGAACATGCCGTTCGATAAACTAGCCGCGGCGATTCAGGGGCCGGGCTTTGGTGGATTAGGGCCTGTGGTCGATGGCAAGTCGCTTCCGCACGACCCGTTCGATCCTTCGGCGCCGGAAGAGTCGGCTACTGTGCCTTTGCTGATCGGGACGGTGGAAGAGGAGGTTAACTTTTTCCCGAATACGCCGCTCGATCCGATCGATGATGCCGATCTTCACAAGCGGGTGAAGCAGACTACGCGCGCGGACGACGCCGCGGTGGATCATTTGATTGCTGTTTATAAGCAGGGACGTCCGAAAAAGAGCAATGTCGAGATCTATCAGATCATCGCTTCGGATGCGACCTTCAGCGCCGGTGTTCACACCGAGGCGGACCGCAAAGTGGCTCAGGGCAAGGCGCCGGTTTACAAGTATTACTTCACCTGGCAATCGGGCGCTCGGGACGGGAAGCTGCGGTCGTATCACACGCTTGAGATTCCGTTTGTGTTCGAGAATGTCGATCCGGCGAAGAGCATGACGGGTACCGGACAGGATCGCTATGCGCTATCCGACAAGATGAGTGCTGCGTGGGCGGCATTTGCGCGGACCGGGAATCCGAACGTGAAGGGCCTGCCGCACTGGCCGGCGTTTACGGCCGATCAGCGGGCGACGATGGTGTTCAACGACGAGACTAAGCTCGTGAACGATCCCTATAAAGAAGCGCGGCTGGCGCTTGCGGCCTTGCCTGCGCCTGCCGCCGGGGGACGCGGCCGGGGCTGATTCGCGGTGGCAAATAACAGGGCTGGTTACCGTTGCATCAGGTAACGCTCCCTTCCGGTCGCGGCTCGGAATTGTTTGTCGGCCTCGAAGGAGCTAATCCTGGCCTGCGTGGGCTTTGGCCGTTCTTGCCTGCAGATCCCTTAAGACAGTAAGTTCGGTCTCGGTGGGAGGCGGCGTAGTCGCCACTTCCTCCGCTACTTTCAGGTTCCAGCCTGTGGCCGCAACGACGGCCTCCGCGGTTATGCCAGGATGAACGCTGGTAAGCGTTAGTTCCTTCGTGACCGGATCGGGTGTGAGGATTCCGAGGTCGGTAATAACTGCTGTCGGGCCTTTGCCGGGAAAGCGCATGTGCGCGCGGCTTTCGCCGCCTTCCATGTGGCCGCCGGAGGTCTGGAAATCGAGCTTCTCGACGAATGCCCGTTTCGTTTGCCGCAGGGTGATCAGCACTTCTCCGCAATTTGCGGCGATAGCTGGCGCGCCGCCCGCTCCAGGCAGCCGCGTTTTTGGCGTATCGTAAGAACCGATCACTGTCGAGTTGATGTTGGCGAAGCGGTCGATCTGCGCCGCTCCCAGGAAGCCTAAGTCGATGCGGCCGCCCTGGAGCCAGTAGGTGAAGATCTCGATGATCGACACAACGGTGTCGGCCGTTTCGGCGAGTTCCCCGTCGCCGATGGAAAGGGGCAGCACCTGCGGCTTGGTGCCGATGCAGCCGGATTCATAGATCAGCACCGTGTCGGGCGCGTGCGTGAGGCGCGCGAGATTCGCGGCCGCACTGGGCAGGCCGATGCCCACGAAGCAGGAGGCGCCATTGCGCATCATGCGCGCCGCGGCGATCGTCATCATTTCGTCGGCCGTATAGTCAGGCATTTACCACCACGCTTTCGGAAGCCGTCTGCCCGGCGGCGATGCTTTTAAGAAAACTGTCGAAATCCTTTGTGCCCATGATGTGGCGGTCGATCCAGGCGAGAAAGGTTTCGCGCTCCTTTGCGATGCCGTCCCACTGTTTGTAGAAGGCATTGTTGCGCGCATAGTAGCCCTGGGCATAGGAAGGAAACGCGCCGCCTTTCACCTCGCTGACCGCGCCCACGACCCACGACGGCAGGATCACCGAATTCGAGGGAGCGTTGAGATCGTCCACGATTTCCTCCACGGTGACGATCGAACGCTTCGCGGCCATTACCGCTTCCTTCTGGGCTCCTACGACGCCCCACATGAGGACGTTGCCTTTTCGGTCGGCCTTCTGCGCGTGAATGACCGTGACGTCGGGCCGGTGCGCCGGCACGGCTGCAAGCTTTTCGCCGGTGAAAGGGCATTCGATGAAGCGGATATTCGGGTTGTACTTCGGCAGATCGGTCCCGATGTAGCCGCGCAGGATGCCGAAGGGAAGGTGCGAAGCTCCCGCGGCATAAGCCGCAGCCATTCCGGCGTGCTCATGCTCTTCCACGGCGATCGGATTCGGCCATTGCTTCTCGATAGCATCGCGCAACCGGTGGAGCGAGCCGACGCCCGGGTTGCCGCCCCACGAGAATACGATCTTCGCCACGCATCCGGCGCCGATGAGCTGGTCGTAGATTACGTCGGGGGTCATTCGAATCACCGTCAGATTTCGGCGCTTCTGGCGAATGATTTCATGCCCCGCGGCGTATGGGATCAGGTGGGTGAATCCTTCGAGCGCGACGGTCTCGTCATCGCGCACAAATTCCTCGATTGCGTCGCTGAGCTGCAGAATTGCTGCCAAGATTGGTTACCCCGGAACGAACATTCTATCAATCTGCCGAAAAACGGCGGGAACGTGCAAAACTCGGACCTGAGGGACCGCGATGTTCTTGAAAATCTTCCGGACGACGCCGGATATCGTGCCGGCGATCATCAGGGTTGTAGTGGGAGTGCTGTTCTTTGTTCATGGTGCGCAGAAGATGCTTGGGTGGTGGGGCGGCCCGGGATTTACGGCGATGATGCACGGGTTCGAAAGCCAAGGTGTTCCGGCGGTGTTCGCGTTTCTTGCAATTGCGGCGGAATTCTTCGGTGGTATCGGGATGGTGCTGGGTTTTCTTACCCGAATCGCGGCGTTTGGGATTTCCGTGAACATGGTCGTCGCGATTTTCACGGTGCATCTGCCGAACGGCCTGTTCATGAACTGGAGCGGTCAGCAGAAAGGCGAGGGTTTCGAGTTCCATTTGCTGGTTCTCGCGATTACGATTTCGATCATGCTGGTGGGCGCGGGGGCCTTCTCCATCGACGGAATGATTTATAAGGGCGAAGCGTATCGGCAGCCCAGGTCGCGCACCGCTTGAATCGAGGACCCCGGTGTTGAAGAGCGTCACTCCTTTCTTTATCGTTGACGATCTGACCGCCAACCATCGAGTTCTACCGGTCCAAACTCCGGTTCGAAGTTTTGTACCAGGGTGGCGACGGAATCGGCCCTGACTTCTGGGTGATCGTTGGGCGCGATCAGGTGACGCTGATGTTTAAACACATTACGCCCGACGTTCATCCACAGCCGAATCGCTCGCGTAACGAAGCGGCTCGCTGGGACGCTTACATCTTCACAAGCGATCCCGACTCGCTATCCACGGAATTTCTTTCGAGAAACGTTCCCATGCATCGGGATCTGGCCAAGACCAATGACGGATTGAGGGCGTTCGAGATCGCTGACAACAACGGATATATCCTGTGTTTCGGACGCCCTCTGGGGAAGTAAACACGCCTGTTTCAGGGCTAAGTTGGGGCTAAGGTCGCCCCAGCGAGTGCAGGTAGTCTCGCACCTCGGTCTTCCCGAAGTATGCGGCGCTACCTTCGGCTGTTGCCTGGTAGAGATCCTCTTTGATCGATATGTCCGCGCCACGCTCGACCAGGAGCTTTACCATCGGCATGTGTCCGGATTGAGCCGCGATATGGAGCACTGTGACGCCCTGGCCGTGCGTTAATCCGCCGAAAGTGCCCTTCTGGTGGACGCCGGCGCCATGATTCAGCAACCATGCGGCGCCTCTGTGCGATTGCAGGCAGCGGCCCAAATCAACGGAGTACCACGATATGGATCCGCATCAACCCGCGCGCCGCCTCGCACGAGACGATCGAGCACGGCTGAACGGCCGCTTTTGCAAGCCCAGACGAGAGCTTCGTCAAGCACCTCCTGTGGATCGGTCGAAGGCTGCCATGCCGGGAAGCCGCTATGTGGGCGATAAAAACCGCGGGCCGCGCCGCTTCGGGCCTCAGAGTGCGCTCGCCGCTGAAGCAGGCCTCTACCAGTTCGGGTATCCCCAGTCGGCCGCGGCGCGAAGATTGCCTGGCGCTACTGCATAGCGTCCCAGCAAATCGGCCACCTCGCGATGTCCCCAAAACAAGGCAACGATCAGAGGAGTGCCGCCCGCTCCATGCGCTTCCGCCTCCGGGTCGGCGCCTTTCGCCAACAAGAGGCCGGCAATCTCCGGTTTGTTGGAGTAACCAGCCTGATGGAGCGGCGTCCAGCCGCGATCGTTAGGATCATTTACATCGGCGCCTGCGGCAAGGAGTGCCGTATCGCGGACAGACCGCCCTTCCAGTCAGGCCTCCCCGCCAGGCTGACTGCGAGATTCAGCAGCGAATTGCCATTCGTCCCACGCTGATTTGCGAGTTGGGGGTTCGTGCGCAACAGGGCTTCGAGGCCGGCTATGTTACAAGACTGCAACGCCCTGAAGGCCGCCATGAACGGTTCGGTCCCCGTGTCAGTTTTCGATGCCAGCAGATTGACCCGGTTGGCAAGCTCGTTCCATGTCTCAAACCCGTGCTCCCGCGCATAGACCAGGCGGGCATCCTCTTCGGTAAATTTAGCTTGTCGAATCTCCTCGTCAGTCAAATCCGCAAAGCGAGGATGCCACTCACGAATCTGCTCCAACGCGGCTGGCCCAGCCGATCGGCGCGTCTCCAGCAAGCCATGAACCCGTTCCGTGATCCACGATATGTCGGCAACAAATAAGCGCGTGTGGCGGGAAGCCGACGACGGTTCTGCGTAGGCCTTGAGCCTGGTCCAGCTCGCAAACCCTTGTTCGCGAGCAAGAACGAATTGCGTATCGTGCAATGCCACCTGCTGGCGGGCCGTTATTTCGTCGACGGTGGCCCAGCGGTTATGCTGACGACGCAGGCGCGAGATTGCGTGTTCGTTCCCGGCCCGAATCTCCCGCAAGAGTTCTCGGGCCTGCTTTTTCTGTTGATCGAGATTCAAGACTGCCTCCTTCGTGTGCCTGGTCCGCATGACAGGCGAAAGAGGTTCAACACAGAGAGAGGTCTCAATGAGGCAGGTGGGCGCGGCCCTTTCCGCGGACAGGACGCGTCCTGCGCGCGTCTGTCTTAAATTTAGCAAGATTGCGCTATCGCGGAGCGGGAGACCATTTCGGTCGCGCGGTGCGTCCGGTATCCACCACTACCAGAAATTTTCCCGACCATGCCGTCGGCTCGCGCTTCTTTGGTAACACCCAAAACGTGCTGCCCCCGGCCATCGCTCTTTCATAACCTTCGTCGAGAATTCCGTAATGATCGAGAAATACGTTCAGGGTCGCGGGAATCCGGACACATCCCTTCGATTGCGGTGTTCCCAGCTTTCGCTCCAGACGATCGGGATCGGTGGCGTGCATTTGCAGCCGCATTGTGCTTTCGCCGCCGCTACCCCACCCTCGGATGCCTTGCTGCCAGCCGAAGTCATAGACACGCATTCCTTTGGCGCCATAGCCGCGAATTCCATTTTCGTTGAGGGTGCCTTCGGCGCGGAAGTCCGGATTGTCGATGGTGTGCTCGAAGACTCCCGTGGGTGTGATGAAGTGATCGAACTGGCCTGGTTTTCCGGTCGAAACAAGCGAAGCGCCAATGAGATGAAATTGCCCGTCCGGCGACATCCAGAACAGCATCGCGGCCTGCACGAACTTGTTACGATCCACCAGGACTACGTACTGCGCCTGATTGCCGGTTTGGTCCGCGAGATTTTGGCGGAGCAGATCGCCATACAAACGTTGTTCGTCGCTCGGGATGTTCAGTTTGGGGGACACCTGCAGGGCGTAAAGGGGAATGAGCCGCGTCCCGTCGTCCTGACCGGACAAGGGCGGGGTCAGCAGAAAGCAAAGCGCCGGAAGCAGGAGAAACGGCCGCGAAAGTCGGCATCCTCGGAAACAAAGTTCCAGCATTGCGTCACAGCGCCGCGAACACGGGGCTTACTTGAACTGTAACAGCTTCCCGGCCTTCCAGTCTGATCGTATTAACCGACGGGCCGCGCGGACCCCAGGTTCGCGGGTCGGTGGTTCGGAAGAACGCCTGAACGGGTGTTCCTACGGCCGCCGCGAGGTGGGAAATTCCGGAGTCGTTGCCGACGAAAATCCGCGCCCGGCGCAGCCAGCAGGCGAGTTCGTAAAGGTCGTCGATTCGGACTGCGCCTTCGAGTTCCTCTTCCGGGCCGCACAGCCAATATACCGGCATCTTTGCCGAAAGCCGGCTTGCGATCTCTTCGAACAAGGCCATTGGAGCGCGCTTCGCACGACTGCTCGCGAAGGGATGGATTACCGCGAAAGTCCGATCTCGCGGCAGGACATTGAATTTCGGGAAACCGCGACCGAGGCGCCGCACCAAGCTCGCGCGCCTGATCGGTTGTAAAACTCGACCGCGTGCTGACTCCCGGACGGCAATGCGGGCAGAAACTGGAACGGCAAATCAAGCTTGTCCACCAGTTCCCGGAACTCCGGCCGTTGTTCGCGCCATACCACGAAATAATCGAATCGAAGCCGCGCAGACGTTCAATCACCTCTTCGGCGGGCAGCAATCCCAACGCGATCAAGCCCCGATGCCACAATGGATTGCGCCGAATCCGCGAACCGCGCCAGCGGCACATTCTGGCCGGCGCACCAGACCTCCGTGTAGTCCGTCCGCAACGATTCCATCGCGGGCAGGCTGACGATGAAGTCGCCAATCGCACCGGGTCTGATCAAAAGCCGCCGAATCAAAAGAGGTCTGAAATGAATCACCAATTGTAAGATGGGGAAAGTCCGGATTCGAATAACTTAAATGAGCATAGTGGCTTTCGCGCCTCGTACGGCGCATGACGTGATTGGCAACGTCGGCAACACGCCTCTCCTGCGTCTGGAAAAGGTCGCGGCTGAGTTTCCCGGCGTCGAGGTCTACGCCAAGGCCGAGTATTTCAATCCCGGCGGCTCCGTGAAAGACCGCCCGGCGCTGAACATGATTCTCGAAGGCGAGCGGTCCGGCGCGCTGACGCACGACAAGACGCTGATCGATGCGACCAGCGGCAACACCGGGATCGCCTATGCGATGATCGGCGCCGCGCGCGGTTACAAAGTGAAGCTCTGCCTTCCGGTCAACGCCTCGATCGAGCGCAAGCGCATCCTGAAAGCCTACGGCGCGGAACTGGTCCTGACCCCGGCCGACGAGGGGTCCGACGGCGCGATTACGAAAGGTCCGCGAAATCTACGCGGCCGATCCCGACCGCTACTTCTACGCCGATCAGTACAGCAATGACGCCAACTGGCAGAGCGCACTACGAAACCACGGGCCCCGAGATTATCGAGCAGACCGAAGGCCGCATCACCCATTTCGTGACGCTTCTCGGCACCAGCGGAACCTTCACCGGCAACTCGCGCCGCTTCCGCAAGGATCTGCCGCAGCGTCGCAATGCATCTCCGCTCAGCCCTCGACCGGCTTCCACGGCATCGAAGGCACGAAACACATGCCGACCGCCATCGTTCCCGGCATCTACGACGAGAACCTGGCCGACCGGAACATCTGGATCGACACCGAGGATTGCCATAAGATGGTCAAGCGCCTGGCGCGCGAAGAAGGGCTCCTGGTCGGGATTTCCAGCGGCGGTAACGTCATGGCGGCGCTGAGAATCGCGAAGGAGTTGCATGCGCAGGGCAAGCAGGGCGTGAGTCGTGACGATCCTCTGCGACAGCGCCGACAAATACCTCAGCGAACATTTCTGGGACGAAGAGCTGAATGATTGAGACGAATGATTAAAATCGACCGCGGCCCGTGGCGCGATATGGTGAATCACGCCCAGGCCGTCTATCCCAATGAATGCTGCGGCGCGATGATCGGCACCATCGACGGCGACGAGAAGACCGTCGTCCATGCCGTCGCGCTCGATAACGTTTCCAGCCGGTTCGCAGGCCGCCCGCTATGAACTGCGTCCCGAAGATCTGCTGCGCGCCGACCGCGAAGCGCGCGAACGCAAGCTGGATCTGATCGGGATCTATCACTCGCATCCCGATTGCGGCGCGTACTTCTCGGAAACCGATTTGAAGAACTCCTGTCCGTGGTATTCGTTCGTCGTGCTCTCGATCCAGAGCGGCCGCTTCGACCACGCCAACAGCTGGCTGCCCAATGCGGAGCAGACCCAAGCAGAGAAAGAGGAACTGATATGGCCCGAATCCTGATCCCGACGCCGCTGCGGCAATTCGCCGACAAGCAGGACACCGTCGAACTACCCGGGAAGACCGTCGGCGAAGTGCTGACCGCGCTGACCGCGCGCTTTCCCGATCTGAAGAAGCATCTCTACAACGACGAAGGCAAGCTGCGCAGCTTCGTCAACGTCTATCTGAATGACGAAGACATCCGCTACATGAAAAAGGAGGCGACTCCGGTGAGCGACGCCGATACGCTTTCCATCGTTCCCAGCATTGCGGGTGGTTCACGTGTGCTGAAGAAGTAAGTCTTTCAAAGGACGAAATCCTTCGCTACAGCCGGCACCTGATCATGCCCGAGGTGGGCATGGAAGGTCAGTTGAAGCTGAAGAAGGCGAGCGTTCTGCTGGTCGGCACGGGCGGGCTCGGCGCGCCCCTGGGTCTCTATCTCGCCGCGGCCGGAGTCGGCCGCATCGGTCTGGTTGATTTCGACGTCGTCGATTTCACCAACCTGCAGCGGCAGGTCATTCACGGCACGAAGGACGTCGGCAAGAAGAAGCTCGATTCCGCGTTCGAGACGATGCGCGATATCAATCCGTACGTGAAGCTCGACCGGCACGAAACGGCGCTTACCAGCGAGAACGCGATCGAGATTTTCAAGGACTACGACATCATTGTCGATGGCACGGATAATTTCCCGACGCGCTATCTGGTGAACGATGCCTGCGTGCTGCTGAACAAGCCGAACGTGTACGGTTCGATCTTCCGCTTCGAAGGCCAGGCGACCGTGTTCGCGTATGAGGGCGGACCCTGCTACCGCTGCCTCTATCCGGAACCGCCGCCTCCCGGCCTGGTGCCCAGTTGCGCCGAAGGTGGAGTGCTGGGCATTCTTCCCGGCATCATCGGAC
The DNA here is from genome assembly GCA_963831795.1 of Terriglobia bacterium. Taxonomy (GTDB): domain Bacteria; phylum Acidobacteriota; class Terriglobia; order Bryobacterales; family Bryobacteraceae; genus BOG-234. Next base: position 89,542 of record CAWHSB010000018.1, read on the forward strand.
TGATTCAGGCGACCGAGACCGTGAAGCTGATTCTCGGGATCGGCCAGCCGCTGGTCGGGCGTCTGCTGCTTTATGACGCTCTCGGGATGAAGTTCCGCGAACTCAAGCTGCGGAAGAATCCGGAGTGCCCGGTTTGCGGCGACCACCGCACCGTGACGAAGCTGATCGATTACGAGGAGTTCTGCGGCATGCCGCATCAGGAAGCGCCGCCGGAGCCTGTCGCGGCGACAGGCGACATCGATCCGGTTGAGGTGAAAGCGAAGCTGGATCGCGGCGATAATTTCACGCTGGTTGACGTTCGCGAGCCGCACGAATTTCAGATCTGCCGGATCCCGGGATCGACTCTGATTCCGCTTGGGGAACTGCAGAAGCGTCTTGCCGAACTGGACCCGACCAGCGAGATCGTGGCGCATTGCAAGAGCGGCGTGCGCAGCGGGAAAGCGGTCGATTTCCTGAAGCAGCAGGGCTACAAGAAGGTTCGCAACATGAAGGGCGGTATTCTCGCCTGGAGCGATAAGGTAGATCCGACAGTACCGAAATACTAGTGATGTCGCTGCTCGGCTTTGTTGATGCGAGTTTTGTGCTATTATGACATCAAATGCGAACCACATTGAACATCGAAGATGATGCGCTCGGGGCAATCAAGAAATACGCCGAACACCGCGCCATCTCCCTCGGCGATGCGGCTTCAGCTCTGATTCTCCGGGGAATCGAGAGCGTTCCTCAGTTGAAGACGGAGAACGGTTGGGTGATCTTCGATCTCCCCGCCGACGCGCCTCCACTGACGAACAAATTGCTCGACGAATGGGAGGACGCGGATCACGGAGAAGAATTCGATCGTGCGTTTTCTCCTCGACGTTAACGTCCTGGTCGCACTGGCTTTTCCGGCTCACGCTTCACATCGGGCGGCGCATGAGTGGTTCCGTGCAGGAGCCCGATCGCTTATGGGCCACTTGTCCCTTAACGCAGGCGGGATTTTTGCGCGTCGCCAGCCGCGCGCTCGGCGGTTCTCAGAAAGCCGTTCGAAACGCACTCGCCGGACTCGAAGAAGACTGCAGAAATCATACTCACGAATTCTGGCCGGCAGACGTCGATCTGCGCGATCTGAGCGATTCGCAGCGCTCTCGCCTGACCGGCCATAACCAGATCGCGGATATGCAACTACTCCTGCTGGCGCACCGGCATCGCGGGCAACTCGCCACGTTCGACACCGGGCTGAGAGAACTCGCATCCGGCACGCGTTGCGCGAATTCGCTGCTCGTTCTATAAATCCAGGCATAATGGGGTATGGCCCGCGAACTGTTTGAAGTCTCCTGCCCCTGTTGCCAATCGACGCTGAAAGTCGATTCCGAAATCCGCGCCGTGATCTCATACGCGGAACCGGAGAAGAAGCCGGTCATCGAAGATCTCGCCGCCGAGGTCGCGAAACTGAAGGGCGCCGCGGGTCGCCGCGAGGAGACCTTCCAGAAATCGTTCGCCGCGGAGAAGAATCAGGGCCAGGTGCTCAATCGCAAGTTTGACGAACTGCTCAAACAGGCGAAGGGCGACCCGAACTTCGGCAAGAAACCACGCGATATCGATCTATAGTTCACTCAAGCCCGGTCGATCGCAGAAACTCCCGCGCAATCTCGCGCGCGGAGCGATGCTTGCCGTCGAGCTGATAATTGAGACGCCGCATCGTGTCGCTGTTGATGCGGCCGGAAAGTTCCATCAGCGCCGGCCGCAGGGCGGGGAACTCGCGCTCCGCGGCCTCGCGTACCACGAGCGCGCACTGATAGGGCGGGAAGTAATGGCGATCGTCTTCGAGCACGGTAACCGGCAGCACTGAAAGCAACCCATCCGTGCTGTTGCCCGCGACCATGTCGACCTGCTGTTTCATGAGCGCCTGATAAATCAAACCGAGATCCATCGTCTTAACGGACCCTCTTAGCCGCAGGCCGTAAGTTTTCATTAACCCGGGCAACCCGTCTTCACGGCGCGCGAATTCGTAACCCACGCCGAGTTTCCACGGGTGGCTCTGCGCGGCCTGAGAAATGGTCGAGAAGTGTCCATCGGCTGTGCGGATCGTCATCGCGAAGGTGTTCTCAAAGCCCAGCGGATCCAGCCACTCGAGATGCCATTGCGCATAGCCCTGACGCACCGCCGCGAGAGCCTGCGCCGGGTCTTTGATCGGTTTCTCTTTGAGAACCGCTGTAAGCGCCGTTCCGGTGTATTCGGGAAAGACGTCGATGTCTCCGTTGAGCGCGGCCTGCTGCGTGAGCAGCGTGCCGCCCAGATCCAGCTTGCGGCTCACGTGACCGTGCAGGCGATTTTCCAGATGCTGTGCGACGATCTCGCCCAGCACGAGTTGTTCGGTAAAGTTCTTCGACCCGACGCGCACGCGGGGCGTATGACTGCAGGACGCCAGAAAAACGGCGAGCGCCAACAGCTAACGAACGGACCATCGTTTCTCCAGCCAGCCCAGCAAGCCATCCGCCGCCAGTGCAAGCAACGCGGCCGGAATCGCGCCCGCAAGAATCTGAATCTTGTCGACCGATGCGATGCCTCGAAAGATAAACACGCCGAGTCCTCCGGCGCCGATGGCGGCGGCGATGGTGGCCGTTCCGACGGTGGTCACGGTCGCGATTCGCAGACCCGAGATGATCGTCGGAGCCGCAAGCGGAAGTTCGACCATGCGAAGAATCTGGCTCCGCGTCATCCCCATCGCGACAGCCGACTCGCGAACGACGGTGTCCACTCCCAGAATGCCGGTGACTGTGTTACGCAGGATCGGCAGCAGCGCGTAGAGCACGAGCGCGATGATCGCTGTGTGCTGCCCGATGCCGCCGATAAACGGGATCGGAATCAGGAAGCCGAACAGCGCGAGGCTGGGTATCGTCTGTCCGACATTCGCAATGCCAAGCGCCCAGCCGCGCGCGCGAGGGCGCGAAGCGATCAGCAGCCCCGTCGGTATGGCAATGGCGGATGCAATCAGAATCGCACTGAGCACCAGAACGAGATGCTCGCCAAGCAGCTGCAGGCCTTCATCGAGAAGGTCCTGGAGAACATCACTCAACACGGGCGGCCTCGTGCAGCACGTCGAGAAACGCGCGCGCTTCGGGATGCCGGCTGCCCGCGAACTCCGAGGGACTTCCGATGAAAGCAAGGTTGCCTTCATGCAGCAGCGCAATGCGGCTGGCGAGTTTCATGGCTTCTCCCACATCGTGGGTGACGAAGACGGAGGTCTTGCCGAATTCGGCGCGCAATCGCAGGAATTCACGCTGCAGATCGAGCCGCGTTACCGGATCCAGCGCACCGAAAGGCTCGTCGAAGAGCAGAATTTTCGGATCGGCCGCCAGCGCGCGGGCGACACCTACTCGCTGACGCTGTCCTCCCGAGAGCTCGCGCGGAAGCCGGTTAGCGAAGCTATCGGCGGGAAGGCTGACTTGCGCGAGTAAGTCCGTAATTCGCGAGGAAACTTTCGATTCGGGCCAGCCTTCGAGGCGTGGCACGAGGCCGATGTTGCGGCCCACTGTGAAGTGAGGGAAAAGGCCGCCTTCCTGAATCACGTAACCGATACCGCGGCGCAGCCGAACGAGATCCCATTCCGCGGTGCTCTTGTCCTCCACGCGAATTTCACCTGAAGAGGGCATGATCATGCCGTTGATGAGGCGCAGGGCCGTGGTCTTGCCGGAGCCGCTCCGGCCCAGCAGGATGAGCGTTTCACCCGCTTCGATGGAAAGTGAAAGGTTCTTGAGGATAGCGCGATCGCCGATGCGGTAATTGACGTTACGGAACTCGACGACGCTCATGTCGTCTGGAAAAGCGTTTCGGCGAAGCCCCACTCGCTGTCGACCCACTGGCGCACATAGCTCCAGCCGGCGCGTTCACCGAGGCTCCCGATCTCGGGCGGCCGGAACTTGTGCGAGGATTCTGTCCAGATGGTTTCGCCGGGCGTAAACGAGATCGATGAGATCAAGTTCGCCGATGCGAACTTCCTGAGCGATTCGCGAACGCAAATGCATCTCGACCCGCGACTGGCGTTCGCTGTAACGCGCCTCATGCGCGAACTGAGAGAGGTCGAAACGTCCGTCGAGTTCGCGGTTGATACGCGCCAGCAGGTTGAGATTGAACGCCGCGGTCACGCCGATCGGGTCGTCATAGGCGCTCAACAGCCGGGCGCGCGATTTGACGAGATCGGCGCCGAGGAGCAGATAATCGCCGGGTTGCATTCGTCTCCGGATGCGCCGCAGGAACACCCCCGCTTCACCGCGATTGAAGTTGCCGATCGTGCTGCCCAGGAAAAGGATCAGACAGGTGCTCACCGGGCTGCCGGTCAGCGATGGCGCGATCGATGCCGTCGAGGTAGGTTCCTTCGATGGGCTCCACACGCACACACTCCATGCCGTCCAGAACCTTCACACATTTATCGAGTGCCGCGGCGGAAATATCGATCGGACGGTAACGCGTCGGTCCGCTGCGCGCGGCGGCCGCGAGAACGTGGCCCGGTCTTGGTGCCGGTGCCGCTGCCAAGTTCGATGATCAGACTCGGATGGTTTGAGGCGCGAATAATTTCGTCCGCCGCACTGGCGAGAAGCTCGCCGTCGGCACGGGTGAGTCCATATTCAGGCAACACCGTGATGACTTCAAAGAGCGCCGAACCCACCTCGTCATAAAGCCAGGAGGCTGGCAGCGTCTTCTGCCCTTCGCGCGAAAGTCCCGCGGCGACAGCCTGTGCGAAATCCCGGTTGACGCCCACAGGCGTCATGGGAACTGCGGCAGCAGAGGCGATCATGCGTTTTGGTCCACCAGGCGGAAGCCCGCGTACATGTGAGGGTAGTCGGGCCGGAACCAGTTACGGAAACTGGGTCTGGTCAGGACGCGCGCCGTGCGGGGCGATGCGCCCTTCATCACATAATGCCGGCCATCAAAGAAATCGGCCGAGTATCCGGGATAGAAAGGATGCGCCCAAAAGCCTTTGAAGGGTGCGAAGACGTCGCGTGTCCACTCCCAACCGTTGCCGGTCATTTGTACAGGCACGGAGGAATCGTTTGCTGAGGCGTTGACGGGAATGGGATCCCAGCGCTGATAGTCGAAGTTGTCGCGGGCGGCGTCGGGATCCTCTAATTGCGATGCGAGCTGAAACTGCGCTTCGGTCGGAAGGGCGAGACCACGCCAGGCGGCATACGCCGACGCCTGCTCCCAGGTCACCCATACAGGCCAATCGAGCGGCAGAGGGAATTGCGAGAACATTCCGCGGTAAAGCCACTGGCTGCCTTCCCGTGACCAGAAGTGCGGCGCGGCGCCGCCTTCGCGAACAAATTCGAGGTAGTCGCCGTTCGAGATCTTGAACTTCGAGATCCGGAATGACGGCACATGGACCTCATGCGCAAGATGTTCGTTGTCCCAGCCGAAAGTGTCCGGGGTCTTGCCCAGAGTCACCACAGAGGCGTTGACGGGAATCATCGGATTCGCCGGGGCTTCTTTGGACGCCGTGGTTTGTGCGCCAGCGGCGTCCGATTTCTTCTGATCGTAGGGCAGCCCGTGCATCAGATAAGCGAACGTCTCAGCATGCATGTGGCGATGCTCGATCGTCATGTTGAGGATCCAGGGATCGAAATCGTCGAGATGCGAGTCGATCCAGGAGCGGGTCTGGTCGCGGTATCGCAAGACTTCGGCCTGCGATGGCCAATCGCACGCTGAATCCCGTGGCGCCTCGCCGGGCGGCGGATCAATGCCGCGCTCAAATAACCGATCGAACTCGGCGTGAAACGCGGGTGCGCTTAATCCGCGCCGCCCGAGTACGTTCCAGTCAAACGCCTCGAAGTGCCCCAGATAGAAAATAAGCCGATGACGTTCGGCGATTGGACGTTCGTAAAGCGTCCCGGGGGAAAGCAGGTCGAACAGGTGATCCGTTTGCTCGCGCGCATGATCAAGTTCGCGGCGCAGCGCCTGAGTTGATTCCGTGAGGAGGGAAGTTGTCGGAGTTGTCATTCCTGGACCTCTCGTTTGATGACTGACATCGCCTGACTGATGCTAACAACTGGAGGCGATTGTGAAAACCCCAGGTAATATCACGATTTAATTTGACGCCTGTAGTTTTATTCGTGGCTTTTATGCCCCGTTGACATACGACTCTCTTCGTAGTAAGGTCTTCGTATATGCCCGATCACCCTCTGCCAAGGCCCACCGATGCCGAACTCGAAATACTAACCGTTCTCTGGAGCAGAGGGCCGAGCACTGTCCGGGACGTGCATGAAATCACGTCGAAATCAAAATCTACGCAATACACCACAGTGTTGAAACTGATGCAGATCATGGCCGAAAAAGGTCTACTCCGGCGGGACGAGGAGCGCCGCTCGCATGTTTACGAAGCCGCGTGCCCTCCGGAATGGACCCAAAAGCAATTAGCGGGCGATTTATTACAACGCGCCTTCAACGGGTCGGCGGCCCGTTTGTTGCAGGGCGCGCTCTCCGCGCGTAAAGCCTCTAAGGCGGAACTCGCCGAACTCCGCAAACTGCTGGACGACTACGAAAGGAAGACCCGCTCATGACTGAAAAGATGATCACGATTGAGAATCTGGTGCGCACACCGCTTGCGAACGCGCTCGGCTGGACCTTGTTCCACTCGCTGTGGGAGGGAACGGCGGTCGCACTCGCCCTCCTCGGGATCTTTTGCGTGGTTCGCTCGGCTCAAGCACGTTATGTTTCTTCTTGCGTCGCGCTCGCTGTCATCGCGATGGGCTTTGTGGTTACGTTTTTGTTACTGCGTCCGGAAGGATTCGCCGGCGCAACCACAGCGATTCGAGAGTTTCCACGCGCCACGCTCGCAGGCGACGGGTGGATGAACGCGATCTCCGAGCGCCTTCGCGCCGAGGATGTGCTGCCCTGGCTCGCGCCCTCCTGGTTCGCGGGCGTCATCCTTTTCCAGCTGCGCAGCTTGGGGAGTTGGATCGCGGTGCGCCGTCTTCGCAACCGTGGCGTCTGTCCCGCGCCCGACCTCTGGCAGCAAAAGCTGGCGGAACTGTGCGCTCGGATACGTCTTACGAAGCCGGTTGCACTTTTGGACTCGTGTCTTACCAATATCCCTGTCGTGATCGGAAATCTGCGCCCCACAATTCTGGTCCCCGTCGGCTTCCTGTCGGGGATGCCCGAATGCCAGATCGAAGCAATCCTTCTTCACGAACTCGCGCACGTTCTGCGACGGGACTATCTGGTGAACCTCATCCAAACTGTGTTGGAAGGTTTACTCTTCTATCATCCGGCGGTCTGGTGGATATCGTCTGTGATCAGGTCGGAACGCGAGAACTGCTGTGACGACATGGTGGTGGCCGCGGGAAGCGAAGCACGGGAATACGCCGTCGCTTTGACAACTTTGGAACAGAATCGCCAGACCCTGCACGAAACGGCGCTGGCTGCAACAGGAGGTAGTCTTATGAAACGCATTCGCCGTCTGCTTGATCAATCGGGACGTTCTCGGCAACTGAGTTTGCCCGGCGCTCCCGGTCCCCTCTTATCAACCGGGGTAATGTTGCTTACCGCTGCGCTGGCCTTTGTGGCTTGGCCGGTAATGGCTCCTCTGGCTCACGCTCAAGTAAGCCAGGCCCAGACCCAGGACCCGTGGCAAAAATGGCTGGATGAAGACGTTCCGTACATCATTACTCGTGAGGAGATAAACGCGTTTCGCCAGTTGGGGACCGACGACGAACGCGCGCAGTTTATCGAGCAATTCTGGTTGCGGCGCGATCCCACACCGGGCACGGCTGAAAACGAGTACAAAGATGAGCATTATCGGCGCATCGGCTATACCAACGGCCGCTTTACCTCGCAATCCGGCGTGCAGGGATGGAAGACCGACCGCGGCCGTATCTACATCACATTCGGGCCACCGGACGAGATCGATTCGCATCCCACCGGCGAAAACGGAGGTCAAACTCCCGCGCACGAAATCCTGGCAGTATCGCTTCATCGAGGGAATCGGCAAATAACGTGCTGATTGAATTTGTCGACACGAAGGGCAATGGTGACTTTCCGATGACGAGGGACCCCGCCGCGCCACCGGTGCCATGATAGTTTCTGAATCAGTCACGAATGGGGACGCGGAAGTATCTCTGGCGCTTTGGACTGGGCCTGATCGCCCTCACTGCGCTGTATGCCTTCCAGCGTCCCTTCCGCGAATATCCCGGTCTCGAATACAATAATTTCCCCCTGCCGCCCGATTACCGTGAAAAAACCGAGTGGGTATTCGCGCGGCTCATGTATCCGCAATCCCCGCGCAGTTACGGGCAAGGCTTCGGATTTCGCGGCAGCGGCGACTGGCGGGAAGGTTATTCCATGTGGACCCAGGATTATCCCCGGGCCGACCGCCATTTCTCAGAGGCTATGCGGCGCTTGACGCGAATCCACGTGCGTTCAACCGAACAACCGGTCAACCTCGACGATGGCGACGATGTTTTCAATTACCCCTGGCTTTACGCGGTTCAAACCGGCCAGTGGAGGCTCACCAACCAGCAGGCGAAGCAACTCCGCGAGTATCTCCTGCGCGGAGGTTTTTTCATGTGCGACGACTTCTGGGGCGAGCCGCAATGGGAAAACTTCATGGAGAGCATGCGCCGCGTTTTTCCAGACCGTGAGGTCGTCGACATCCCGGACGGCGATCAGATCTTCCATGACGTTTACGACCTCAGCAATCGCTATCAGGTGCCCGGCGCGCGTTACATCGGGACCGGCATCACCGAGAAATGCGCCGGATGCCCGGCACGCTGGCGCGGTATCTACGACGACCAGGGCCGCCTGGTGGTCGCCATGACCTTCCAGTCGGACGTAGGAGATTCCTGGGAATGGGCCGACGATCCGGGTTACGACGAGAAGTTCTCCGCTTTGGGAATTCGTATCGGAGTGAATTACATCGTTTACGCGATGACCCATTAGCAGGCGCAGAGCTCAGTAAATCCCTCGGATTCCACAGCCGCAATTCCGAGCCGCGATCGGCAGGGAGCGTCAGGGGTCTTTTTTCAGCAGCCTGCCAGACGGCATATAATCGTCCGTGATCAGCCACGGAGGTCCTCATGCGCATACCGCAATTTATCCAGCCGTCATTTGCAGCGCTGGCCCTCTCCCTTTTAGCGGTGCCCGCGCCGATCAAAGCCTGGCAGTCCGCTCCGTCGCCCACTCAAGTCGCATCGCAGGAAGACCGCCAGAAGATGATGGACCTCCTCCACATCACGTCGCTGCGGAACGGCGCAAACGGCAGCAATCCGCAGGCTCCCAATTACGCGAACTACGACGAATCCAAGGCGAATCCCTACCCGGTGCTGCCGGACCCGCTGGTTTTGAAAAACGGCAAGAAGGTCACGACGGCGAAGATGTGGTGGGAACAGCGACGCCCCGAAATCGTCGAGGACTTCGATCGCGAGATTTATGGCCGCGTCCCGGCTGTCACACCAGCCGTGAAATGGGAAGTCGTCAAAACGACCAATGAAACGAACGGCGACGTGCCGGTCGTGACGAAACAGCTCATTGGTCATGTCGATAACTCCTCATACCCGCAAGTCACCGTGGATATACAACTGGTCCTGACGACTCCTGCCAAAGCCACTGGCCCGGTTCCAGTGATCATGGAATTCGGCTTCACAGGTCCGGCGCGTGGAGGCCGCGGCGGTCCCGCGCCGGCTGCCCCCACTGGCCCGACCTGGCAACAACAGGTTCTCGCAAAAGGTTGGGGCTACGCGATCATTTCGCCCACCAGCATTCAGGCCGACAACGGCGCCGGACTAACGCAAGGCATCATCGGCCTGGTCAACAAAGGCCAGCCTCGCAAGCCGGACGACTGGGGCGCGCTTCGCGCATGGGCCTGGGGAGGCAGCCGCGCTCTCGATTACTTCGAGACGGACAAATCGGTGGACGCGAAACGAGTCGGTATCGAAGGCCACTCCCGCTACGGCAAGGCGACGATAGTGGCGATGGCGTACGATCCCCGTTTTGCAGTGGCCTTCGTCAGTTCGTCAGGTGAAGGCGGAGCGAAGATCCACCGGCGCAACTGGGGCGAGCTGGTGGAGAACGTCGCCGCAGTGAACGAGTATCACTGGATGGCGGGCAACTTCCTCAAGTACGCGAGCATTCTGAACTGGAACGACCTGCCCGTGGATTCGCATGAGCTTGTGGCACTCTGCGCGCCCCGGCCGGTCTTCATCAGCGCCGGCGCCACGGAGGGCGACGGATGGGTGGATGCGAAGGGCATGTTCCTCGCGGCGGCGGGCGCGGGTCCCGTTTACAGACTGCTCGGAAAGAAAGACATGGGGACGACCCAATTCCCGCCAATCGAGACCGCTCTGATCGACGGCGATGTCGCGTTTCGCCAGCATACCGGCGGCCACACACCCACGCCGAACTGGCCGACCTTTATTACCTTCGCGGAACGCTATCTGAAAGAGCCGCCGCCTCTCCGGTCTGCGCGCTGACTATTGGCTAACGGCCACTGCGAAGCCGTTGTGGGGTCAGGGCTCGGCCCTGCCGCCGATCTTCCGCTCGGCGCGGAGCTTTACGTTACTGCCAGTAGCGCCGGGCGATCTTGTCGCCGGCTCTTAAAAAAAGCATCTTCAACAGAAGTCCCATCAGCGCCCAAACCGCAACTGCATCCAGCCGAGCGCCACGAATCCCAGAGCGACGGCCACCCGCAGCGCAACCGGCGTGAAACCCGCGCCCTGGAGCTGGTACACAATCGCCAGCAGGAGGAAACCGATACCTATCGATAAATACCACCAACCCCAGTGTCGAGACTGAAATCCGCGCACACGCCCATTGTCCGCCCCGCGAACCTTTCGCCCAATGGAAAGTATTACGGAATATGACGAGATCGCAAATCCTGGTGCTGCTTTGTACCGCGAGTGTGATCGGTTCCGCGGCGCAGTCGCTGATGCAATTCGAAGTGGCTTCGCTCAAGATGAACCACTCCGGTACGACAACGATGAAGTTCCCGCCTCCGTCCGGGGGCAGATTTCAGGCAACCAACTTCCCCCTGAAGGCACTCATCGCTTTCGCCTATGGGGCGGGGGGCTCGCAAATCTCCGGCGCGCCGGATTGGACGAATTCCGAGAGATTCGACGTCGATGCCCGTGCGGCAGACGCCAACACCACCCGAGAGCAATATCAACAGATGCTCCAGTCGCTGCTTGTTGAAAGGTTCAAGCTCCAGGTCCGAAAAGAAACAAGAGACCTGCCCACTTACGAACTGTTCCTGGCAAAGGAAGGCTCGCGGCTCAAGGCCGCCGATCCGAAAGCCTGCGATACCGCGGGAGAAACCGGTGTGACCTGTGGCTCCTTCTACACCGGGCAAGCGTCGCTGGACGGCAGAAGCATGTCCATGGCTCAATTCTGTAACGCCCTGGCTATCGTTCTCGGGCGCCCGGTAACGGACCACACCGGGCTCGGCGGACGTTTCGACATTCACCTCGAGTTCGACCCCGAAGGCGTGAACCTCGGAAAGGGCGTCTCAGGATTGACGACGGACCCGGACAAATCGGACGGCGCCCGGCCATCAATCTTTTCCGCGCTTCAGCAACAACTCGGACTAAAGCTGCAATCGCGTAAGGAACCCGCGGAAGTGCTCGTCATTGAAAGATTGGAGCGGCTGCCAACAGAAAACTGAAGAACTCACCGGTCGCGTTCGGTAACCAGATCGGTCAGCATGCAAAGCGCCCGCTGATAAGGACTCTCCGGAAACTCCGCAACAAGCTGCCGCGCTCGATCGGTAAACTGCTGTGCCCGCTCACGCGTGCGCTGCAAACCACCCCGGCGCTCGATCATCGAATAAATCTCGGCAAACGGAGCGGAATCGTAAGTCCGCTCGCCAAGCACAAGCTCCACCTGCCGCCGTTCCGCGGCTGTCGCCGTCTCCAGCGCATAAACCAGCGGAAGCGTGACCTTGCCTTCCTTCAAATCCCCGCCGACCGGCTTACCCAACGTCTGCTCGCGCGAAGTGAAATCCAGCATGTCGTCGATTAACTGGAACGCCATCCCCAGGTTCCACGCAAACTCGCCCAGTTTCTCTTCCGCAGCCGTATCCGCGCCTGCCGACACCGCGCCCAGCTTTGCGCAGGCCGAAAAAAGGCAAGCCGTCTTGCGGTCGGCCACTTCCATGCAATCGGCCTCGGTGATGTCGATCCGCCCAATGCGCTCGAGCTGAATCAACTCGCCTTCGACCATCAGCTGCGTCAGCCCGATCAGCAGATCGAGCACATGGAAATTCCGCTCCCGCAGCGCGACCTGAAACGCCTGCATATACAGCCAGTCGCCCGCCAGCACGCAGGTATGATTGCCCCACTGCACATTGGCCGAAGGACGCCCGCGCCGCGTCTGCGCCACATCGATCACATCGTCGTGCACCAGCGTCGCCGCGTGGATCATCTCCACCACCGCGCCCAGCTGCACCGCGGACTTGCCGTCCCCGCCCGCAAAGCGCGCGCACAGCAACAGCAGCGCGGGCCGCAAACGCTTTCCGCCGCTCTGCTGCAGGTACCGCCCGATGTTCGTTACCGTCTCAACCGACGCCAGCGATTCGGAGTTAATCGCCTTTTCCACGTGCCCAAGGTCTTCCCGGACGAGTTCGAATATCTCGCCCGCTGAAAGAGCCTGTCCTGGCCGTTCGGTCTGCATCGGAAACCCCAGTGTAACGGGTCGCTTTTTACCGCCGCAAACGCCCGTTAGCCGAGGTTCGTCACTACTTCGATAGTTTCAGACTATTTTGACCTCATTGGCGGAGGCAAGTTCCGTAGGCTCATCAGGTGTTGCCGAAAACAGCGATGTAGTGTAGACCTACCCTCTTGAAGCAGCTCTGAGATCATGACACGATCGGCACAGAATGTTTCTGCGCCCGAATCATCGCGGCAAGGATGGCAAGGATCACACCTACTGGTCGCTGGTGGAAACGGTGCGCACGCCGGACGGTCCGCGACAGAGGACGCTCTGCTATCTGGGCGAGCTGAACAGTTCGGCGCAGGCGCGCTGGCTGAGGACGGTCGAGGTCTTCAACGAGCAAGGCGAAGCGCAGCAACTGAAACTGTTCCCGTCGCAGGTCGAGCCGCCGGCGGACGATCCGCAGGTGGCGCGCGTGCTGCTGAACAGAGTGCGCCTGGAGAGGACGCGCCAGTTCGGCGCGTGTTTTCTCGGGCTGGAGCTATGGAAGCGGCTGGAACTGGATCGCTTCTTCGAGCAGGCGTGGATCGTGAAGCGGCCGATGTGCCGTGGTCGCGCGTGGCGGCGGTGCTGGCCATCAATCGGCTGTGCGCGCCGGGCAGCGAACTGGCCATCGAGGAGCGCTGGTATCCGTCGACGGCGCTGGACGATCTGCTGGAGATTGAAGAAGGCAAGATCAACGACACGCGGCTGTATCGCTGTCTGGACCGGATTCTGCCGCACAAGACGAAGCTGGAGCGGCATCTCAAAGAGCGCTACGGCGAGCTGTTCGGAGCCGAGTTCGATGTGCTGCTTTACGATCTGACCAGCACGTACGTGGAAGGCGCGGCGGAGAAGAATCCGATGATGCGCCGCGGCTATTCGCGCGATCATCGACCCGACTGCGAGCAGCTGGTGATCGCGCTGATCGTCAACAGCGAAGGATTCCCGTTCAGCTACGAGACCTTCGACGGCAACCGCGCCGATGTCTCCACGATGGAAACGATTCTGCGCATGGTGGAGCGCAAGTACGGCAAGGCGCGACGGATCTGGGTGTTCGATCGCGGCATCGTCAGCGAGGAGAATCTGGAGGCGATTCGCAAACGCGGCGGCCAGTATCTGATAGGCACGCCGCGCAGCCAGATGAAGCAGTTTGAAGCAGAACTGCTGAAGGACGACTGGACGCGCGTGCGGCCCGAAGTGGAAGTGAAGAAGGTGGCGATTCCGCAGGGCGAGGAGACTTATATTCTGTGCCGCACGGCGGGCCGCAAGGAAAAAGAGAAGGCGATCCGGAGCCGCTTCTCCAACCGCATGGAAAAGGCTCTGAAGGGTCTGGAGAAAACCATCGACACGGGCCGTCTGAAGGATCGCAACAAGATGGAGCGGCGGCTGGGGAAGATCCAGGCCCGGCATCCGCAGGTGAACGATCTGTACGACGTGGCGCTGCGCGATACCGCGAAGGTGTTCGCCTGTTCTGGCAGATCAAAGAAGATCGCAAGAACTGGCGCGAATCGCGCGAAGGCGCTTATATGCTGCGCACCAATCTTCAGGCGGAGACGGCCGAGGAGTTGTGGTCAAAGTACATGCAGTTGACGGAGGCCGAGGCATCGTTCCGCGCGCTGAAGAGCGAACTTGCGATTCGGCCTTTGTTTCATCAACTGGAGCCGCGCGTGAAGGCTCACGTGATGGTGGCCTTTCTCGGCTACGCTCTGTGGGTCACGCTGAAACATGTGCTGAAGCGCCGGCCCGCGATTGTGCCCCCGCCATCGGTGAGCGGAGTCGACAATGCCCAGCCGCTGTCGCCGATGAAAGCGATCGCGCTGCTGTCCACTCTGCAGAGCGCCGACATCGTTCTGCCCACCACCGACGGTCGTGAGATCCGCCTGCGCCGTATTACCGAGCCGACCGCAGAGCAGAAATCCCTGCTTCGGCAACTCGGCATCACCCTGCCCGAACACCTTCAGATCAATCGCGAATGTAGTGTAGACTCGGCGATAGCCTAAACTGATTCTGAAGGACTTAACCGATTCTTGCCCCTCTCGTGACGAACTTC
>CAWHSB010000019.1:0-105951 GCA_963831795.1 Terriglobia bacterium
TGCCCCAGGACGCGGACACGGCCATGAACAGGGCCTGCGCGCCCTGGATGAGCTTGCGGCAGTCATGCCGATCGGCTAGAGCGCCGAAGTACGGGGACAGCAGCAGGAACGGCAGCCAGTGGCTGATGACCTCAAAGCCGGTGAGCGCGGGGGAGTGGAACTTTTCCCACAGCACCCAGTACGTGATGACGTGCTCGATATTGTCGGCCATCATCGACAGCATGCCGCCGACGAGGTAGACCCGGCAGGTCGGGTTGCGCAGCGCGGCGAACTTCGCGGGCTGGGTCCTCCCGGCCCCAGCCCCGGCCGGGCCTTGCGGCACCGAGTCGTCGTCGGCCGGGATGTGCGTGGGCACGCCACACGCAGCGCACATGCGAAACTCCTGCGATCACGGGGGGCGCGGGGCGCCTTTGACCCGCACGGCAGTGCGCGACGCGCACACAACTACCTAAATGGTAAGCATTGCTAAATATTCCGTCGGCATGGGGCGGCGGCGCGCTGGGTCAGGCGGCGGGACCGGCCATGCTGTCGTAGACGGCCAGGAGCGCCGCCTTCTGGTCCTCGCTCAGCCGCGGGTCCGCGCGGATGGCGCGCTCGGTCTCCGCAACGGCCTCGGTGTCCGGGCTGGTGGCCTTGGCCGTGTCACCGGCGATCGCGTCGATGAGGCCGGCCTGGGCAAGGAGCGTCTCGGCCGAGAGGTTGAGGGCGTCGGAGATCGCCCGCAGCGCCCGGATCGAACGGCTGGTGCAGCCCGCGCTCGACCTGGCTGAGGTACGGGTTGGACAGGCTGGTCTTCTCGGCGAGCTGCCGCAGTGACAGGTTGGCCCGCTGGCGCTGCTCGCGGATGAAAGCGCCGAGCGCCTCCCGCCGCGACTCCCATGTGTCCGCCATGTGAGGGCCTCCTTCCTGACCCTGCTAACGATAGTACGCGGTGGTGCCGGGCAGCTCCCCGGCACCACCGCGCGGTCCATCCTGGTGGTCCTCGCGGATGAGATCACTGCGCGGGCTGGGTCGGCCTGCAACTCGCCGGCCGGGTGCCCGGCCTCGGCCGCGTCGTCAGCATCGGCCGCGTCGTCGTCCTCGGCCGTGTCCCCGGCCGTCGCCGGGCGCCGCCCGGCGGTGATCTTCAGGATCTCCTCGGTGAACTTGCGCTGCTCGGCGAGCAGGTGCCCGGCGAAGTCGTACGCTCCGGCCACCATGGCCTCACGGGACGGCAGCTTGTCGGCCAGCGGGAGGTGGAAGCGCTCGGAGGCGGCGGTGGGCAGCTTCGAGGCAGCGGATGGCAGCTTCGAGGTGGCGGACGAGACCGCCTCGACGACGTTCCTGATCACGGTGAGCGTGGTCTCCTGGCCCTGCCGGACGGCGGCGATGGCCTGCTCCCGCAGCTCATGAGCGGTGGGGATCGTGGTGTTCATGGGTGTCCTCCTTGCGGCGAATCTCGCTTCACTGCTAACTATATCTAGCGCGATTGGGATGTCAAGCAGTCCGCTTGGCAAACCTAGCAACCTGCTTGGCCGCGGCGCGCCCTGCTGGCCCGGAGTCCGCGGGGGGAGTCGCGTGACGACACGCCGCTATGGGTGAAGACTCGTTGCGCAAAGGAATTGGCGAGTCGTTCTGCATTATCACGGCGAGCGAAACCACCAGGGTCTGGGCAACGGGTTGATTCTGCCCGATGAATACCAGGCCTGATCATCGTGGAGCACTGCAGCGCCGCTAATGTTTGGGCGGCATGTTGAACTACGACTATCGCGCCGCGGCGTGAAATCGCGGGGCCGGCCACCGCACGATTGCGGCCGACATACATTCGCACTCCCGAGTTTCGACGAGACAATACGGCGAGCGCCGAAGTAAGATTAATGCTCAGGGACCGCTCTGCCCTCGTTATCTCGCGGCTGGCGACATGTCCCAGCCCCCGCGCGGTGTTTTCCGGCGCGATCGGCCGGATACTAATCTTTTTGCTCAACAAGTCCATAAATGCGCTTATCGTGTCGCCGCCACCCTGGTCAATGCCACCCTGCCTGTCAACGCCACCCTGCCTGTCAACGCCACCCTGCCTTGACACGGCGTCGTCTGCGGAATATGATCACGGACCGGGAGTTTTTGCAATTTAATGAGATCCTTGCTTGTCCTCTTAACGCTCGGCCTCGGGGTGGTTTGCACCTCAGAGCCTTTGCTTGCGCATCATTCGACGGCCATGTACGACATGGCGAGCCCCGTCACCGTAACCGGCACGGTCACCCGATTCGAATGGACCAATCCTCACGCCTATATCTACATGAACGTGAAGGGCGAGAAGGGCGAGACGGAAGAGTGGACCATCGAGATGATGAGCCTGAATCATCTCAAAGGATATGGCTGGGTACGAGATCTGGTAAAACCAGGCGACGTCATCAGTTGCACGGGCGGACGAGCCAAGAGCGGACTACCCGCCATGCTTAGTTCCCTGGTCAAGCTGGCGGACGGCCGCATGATCAAATCCTGACGCGATCCAACCGCAATGGCGATCTCAACGATAGTACTGCTCGCAACCACCGCGCTGGCGCAGGTCACCCCGGGGGGCGCTCCCGCATATCAGCAGGCGTCAAAACTTCCCGCTCGAATCGTCAGTTTCACCGCTCAACCGGCGACAATCAAACCAGGCCAGACGGTCCTTTTGCGCTGGGCGGTAGAAAACCCGCAGGCCACGAATATCGACCAGGGCGTCGGCGTCGTAGAACCGCGGGGAAGCCTCCGCCTGTCGCCGAAAGTGACCACCACTTACACGCTTGCCGTTCGCGGCCCCAATGGCGTTCTGACCAAAGATGTGACGGTTACGGTTCCAGGTACGGTTCCCGCGGCCGCATCTGCCGCCACATCCCCGGCGACTGCGGGACCGAAGCCCGTTCCGCATATGGCCGACGGGAAGCCCGATCTTTCGGGGGTTTACAATCCCTCATTCGGAGGTCGCGGAGGCCGTGGGGCCGCCGCGCCGGCCGACGGCGTTGCCCATACGCCGACCTTGAAACCGGGCGCCGAGAAATATAAGGTCGTCCGCGGTCCCGAAGACGCCGGACTGACTTCGGACTGCATGCCGCTGGGCGTACCCGGATCGTTTAACGTTCCGTATCCATTCCAGATTATTCAAGCCGCGAACGAGATCACGATCTTTTACGAGTACCCGAACACGTTTCGAATTATCTTCACCGACGGGCGGCCGCATCCCGCGGATCTCGATCCCACCTGGATGGGTAACTCCGTCGGTCATTGGGAAGGAGACACGCTCGTCGTCGATTCGACCGGTTTCAATGAGAAGACCGAAGTCAGCGGCTATCACCACACCGAAGCGCTGCACGTGGTCGAGCGTTTCCGCCGCCCGGAATTCGGCAATCTGCAGTATCAAGTCACCATCGAGGATCCGAACGTCTTTACGGGGCCCTGGACCGAAAACAGAACCTTCGCGTTACGCCCCGAAGTCGAGAAGATCGACGAGTTCGTCTGCGAGAATAATCGCGATTACAGCAAGATGTTCAAAAAGTAATTCGCCCTCACTTGCCCCAAAACCGGGCGACCCGAACTCCCGCGCCGCCCAAACGGTTAAACTGGTAATTCGACATGCCCGGTTCCACGACGCGCGCTGCCACGAAATCCGGAGACGGCCTTCCCCAGCGTGGCGTTCGCCTCACCCGCCAGCGCAAGATCCTCCTCGATCTCATTGATAAGACGGGCCAGCATCTGGACGCCGAACGCCTCTTCCAGCTCGCGAAAGAAAAAGACCCCAAGCTGAATCGCGTCACCGTCTACCGCACCCTGAAGCTGCTGAAGGAAGGCGGCCTGGTGGACGAGCTTGACCTGATGCATCAGGCGGGCGAACAACACTATTACGAAACGCGCCGCAAACAGGAACATGCGCACGTCATCTGTCTTGGCTGCGGCAAGGTGGAAGAGTTCTTCGGGGAGCCCCTGCAGCGTCTGCGAAAGCAGATTGAGTCGCACTTCGGATTTCAGATTGTTCTTGCCCGAACGGAGGTCGGCGGCTACTGTCCGCACTGCCAGATTCTTCGCGCGCAGGAATTCGAACGCGCCGCCGCGGTGTCCCGCCCGTCCGCCAACTCTCCGGAGCGAGAAGGCGGGAAAACCCGCCGCAGCGCCTGATGGCATCGGTTCCGAAAGCCCCTGCAAGCCTGGTTGTAATCGATCCCAGCGGCCGGCGGGCGCGTGTCCCGCTGGCCCCGTTGCCATTTCGCATGGGCCGGTCGCCGGATAATAATCTCGTCGTACGCGACAGCCGCGTGTCCCGCGCGCACGCGCAGATCACGGATAACGACGGCAACTTTATTCTCGAAGATCTGGGGAGCCGTCACGGAGTGTGGGTCGACGGCCAGCGCA
Organism: Terriglobia bacterium; assembly: GCA_963831795.1. Taxonomy (GTDB): domain Bacteria; phylum Acidobacteriota; class Terriglobia; order Bryobacterales; family Bryobacteraceae; genus BOG-234. Next base: position 4,366 of record CAWHSB010000019.1, read on the forward strand.
TCGAAAAATCCAGGACGCTTGCAGGTTTCGAATGCATCGAGTTCGGCGTTCCCGACGGGTATCAGGTCCACTTCACAAGAAGTGGCGACGAGCTGCAGCGGCTCCTGAACACACCTCCGCCCGAAGAAACGAGCCGCTCGGGAACCGCGAATCTGGAAAAGCTGCGCGCGGTTCTCGAAGTGGCGCGATCGCTGCAGAGTTCCTTCTCGACCGACGACGTTCTGAATACCGTACTCGACGCGGCTCTGGCGGCGACCGGCGCCGAACGCGGCTTTCTGTTGCTGTTCGACAGCGCGGCAGCAAGTTCGAACCGCGAGTTAAAGGTGCGAAGCGCTCGCGCGAAGAAAGGCAGTGATCTTCCCCCCGACGAATTAAGAGTTCCGCGCCGTCTGATTCAGCAGGCTCTCGAAAGCAGGCGCGATCTCTTCTCCATGTCCTTCGATCCGAACGGGTCGGATGGGTCGGCAAGCAACACCATCAGCGATCTCGAGCTGCGCAGCGTTGTTTGCATCCCGCTCGTGCGGGTGAGCTTGAGCGGTTCGAGCACAACCCAGAAGCGGCCGATAGCGAAAGCCAACGCCGGCGTACTCTACATGGATTCGCGGGCGACCGTGGTCGATCTCGCGGGCGGTAATCGCGAGTTGTTGCAGACGCTCGCCATCGAAGCGTCGACGGTGCTCGAAAACGCGCGTCTCATCGAAGAAGAACGGGCGAAGCGGCATCTCGAAGAAGAGCTCGATGTCGCGCGCCGCATCCAGCAAAGTCTGATGCCCCGCCGGCTGCCCTCCGAAGGCTGGTTCGTGGTGTGCGGTTCGAGCGAGCCTTCGCATCGCGTCGGAGGGGACTATTTTGATGTGGTCGCGATCGGCCCCGATACCTGGTCGCTGGTCGTCGCCGACGTTTCCGGAAAGGGCGTGAGCTCGGCGCTCCTCGCCAGCTTTCTGCAGGGAGTTTTTCTAAGCGCGTCGTCCACGACCAATATTCCCGAGGTGCTTTCCCGCATCAACTCATTTCTGAACGACCGCGCGGAACATGGGAAGTACGCCACTATGTTTTATTCGAAGCTCGATTCGTCGGGACATCTGACTTATGCGAACGCGGGCCATTGTGCGCCATTGCTGGTGCGGAAAACGGGATTGATCGAAAGGCTCGATGCGAATTCGATGCCGGTAGGTTTGCTTGCCGGGACCTCGTTTTCCCTCGACCACCGGGATCTCTCCCCTGGCGACCGCATCGTCTTATACACGGACGGTATTACGGAGGCGCAGAACGATCGAGGCCAGCTTTTCGGACGGAAGCGTCTTCGGGAGGCGGTCCAGAGGGCGGTCGGCGCCACTTGCGCCGAACTTCATCGGGCCATTCATGACGCCGTTCTCAGCTTTACCGCGGGTGCGGAACAGGCGGACGATCTGACCCTGGTGGTTGTCGAATATCGGGGCGCCGACCAGAATTAAGCGGCGACCGCCGCGGACGATTCCGTCCGCTCGACCGCCATCAGATCCACCCCTTCCCAACGAGCGACAACAGCGGTCGCCAGGCAGTTTCCAAGCAGATTCACCGAAGTCCGCGCCATATCCATCAGCGTGTCGACTCCCAAAATCACCGCGACACCTTCGACCGGCAGATTGAATGTGGCAAGCGTTCCCGCGAGAATCACCAGCGAGGCCCGGGGCACGCCTGCCACGCCTTTGCTGGTCAGCATCAGCGTGAGCATCATCACCAGCTGTGTTCCGAACGGCACGTGAATTCCCGCCGCCTGCGCGACGAACATCGAAGCCAGCGCGAGGTAGAGCGTCGAACCGTCGAGATTGAAGCTGTACCCGGTCGGCAGCACGAACGCCACGATGTGTTTGGGAACGCCGAACTGTTCCATATTTTCGAGCGCGATCGGAAGCGCCGATTCGCTCGACGCTGTCGAGAACGCCAGCAGGAAAGGCTCGCGGACGAAGCGGATAAATCGCCGCAGCGGAATCTTTGCGATCGCCGTCACCGCGCCAAACACCACCACGACAAAAAACGCTTCGGAGCCGTAGAGCGTCAGCACCAGCTTGCCGAGGTTCTGAAGAACTCCGATCCCCTTTTCACCAATGGTCGCCGCCATAGCGCCGAATACACCGAACGGCGCAAACAGCATGACGTAGTTGGTGTACTTGAACATGATCTCCGACAGCGACTCGCAGAGCTGAACGATCGGCCGCGATTTCGCGCCGACTGTCGCGCAAGCGGCGCCGAAAATAAACGCGAAGACCACGATCTGCAGAACTTCACCCTTCGCCATCGAGTCGATGATGCTGGTGGGAAACGTGTGCTCAAGGATCTGCGACAGGTTCGCGTTGGTTTGAGCCACGCCCGGTCCGCCGCCCTTCTGCAACTGGACGCCGACGCCAGGCTTCACCAGGTTCACCGCGCCTAAACCAACAAATAACGCGACGGTGGTAACGATTTCGAAATAGAGAATCGCCTTCCCGCCGATTCGGCCCATCGTCTTCACATTTCCCGCCCCCGCTATTCCGGAGACGAGAGTCCCGAACAAGAGCGGCGCGATGATCGACTTGATCAGTCTGAGAAAAATGGATCCGAGGATAGCAAGGCCCACCGCCTGCGCCGGGAACGCCGCGCCGAACGCGATGCCCGCAACGAGCCCGATAATAATCCACGTCGTAAGGGAAAAGGAAGTAAGAAATTTCACCGTCTGCTCCTGATTTTGCCGCTCGTGATGCGCTATTTCAAAATGCCCGCTTCAGAGCGTAAGGCAGACGACCAGGCCGCCGGGATTACAGCTAATTCTGAATTGTACCCGTTTTTAGTGGCTGTCGAGCTGACGTTTCAGCCGGCCGACATCGAATGCGCTCAACGGCAGAACGGGCGCGACCAGTTGCTTTCCGGAAAGCGCGGCCTTCTCTACGCCGTCGGAACCATGCGTTTCCGATTTCGTCAGCATGTGGACCAGTTCGTGCGCGACCACCCGACCCAGGGCACGTCCCAGAAGCTGGTCGCCGCGGTCGAAGTCCCCACCCGAAATGGCATCCAGGACGGACTGCAACACACGGTGGCAATCGACCTCGCCGAACGGCAAAACCTCCCCGTCGCTGGTTCGCGTCAGGGCATAGGGACCCAATTCGTCGTAACGTGGCGAGGCAGGTTCAAATTCGCAGGGCCCCTTGAACGTCATGACGACCAGATCGTTATAGGTTGCGGTGGGATGCTCGCCGAGGAATTCCCAGCCGAGCCGCACTCCGGAAGATTTCAGAATAGAACCCGACTCCCGCTGCATCTCTTTGATGGATACACGGGACCAGGGGCCCTTGAAGTCAAGAATCACGGTCACAGTCGACGGTGATTCGTTCTTGATGCCAGCCCCCGGCAACAGAGCCAGGAAGCCGGGCAGCAATACGCAAACCGGCAGAAATTGTCTCATACGAAGAGATACAAGCTACGAAGCTCGTGGTTATTGTATATCGCTCCGGCGCCCGCGTATATCCCCCAAACGTCGGCTTGGCGAGCTGATTAGTACGGCGTACTGCTATTTTCCCGGGCGGCCATCCGAACGGTTACCGGCGATTCAACCCTGATTACCTGATCCGTGTCGTGCTCCGGGCTGGTAGTTGAAGAAGACGCCCGAACAGAGTGGCACAGAATGCCAGGAACAGCAACGGTATCAGACGTTCCACCTCGGTCATGATCCAGTAGCGCGCTGCTTTTGTATTGCTGAAAGAGGTGATCTTCAACTTTAAGTAACCGGCAAATTTCAACGCGCTTCGACGCCTCTTTCAGCAGTCCATATCGCGCAAGATCCGTTTCAGCGGTAAACGTCTTACAGTCGGGAAATGGGATCACGGCGTCAAGATGACCTTTCAGTTTCAGCACGATTTCCGCGAATAACTGATCCGCTCCAATCGCCGGCGACGTGACGCCACGCCTCACCCGGATCCATCGGCGGGATCCTCCAGCTTTCGGCGCCCTGTGATTCCCACCGTCAAATCAATGAAATGCCACCGCAGCACTGGTGTGCCGACTCGGACCGGTGGGGCGAACGCCCTCGTTCGCGCCGGACCCCCGGTCCGGCTCTGCGTTGCGCCAAAAACTTCTAACTCAAGGCGCCATCCCGCTACAATCTGACTGTGCCGCGGACCGTTGCCGCTACTCGTTACGTGACACCGCTGCGCGAAGGCGGTTCTTTGCCGGCAATTGTCGAAGCGGACGATTGCGGGCTTTACGTTCTCAAATTCCGCGGCGCCGGCCAGGGTCCGCTGGCGCTGGTCGCGGAATTAGTTGCGGGAGAGATCGGGCGCGCGCTTGGTCTGATGGTTCCGGAAATCGTACTCATGGAAGTCGACCCGGTGCTCGGACGGAACGAGCCTGATCAGGAGATCCGTGACTTGATTCTCGCGAGCGCGGGACTGAATCTGGCGCTCGATTACCTGCCCGGGTCCGTCATGTTCGATCCCGCGGCGCGGCTTCCGGTGGATGCGGCGATCGCGTCGAAGGCGGTCTGGTTCGATGCCTTCGTAACCAATGTGGACCGGACGGCGAGGAATCCCAATCTGCTTTGGTGGCACAAGATGCTGTACTTCATCGATCACGGCGCGAGCCTTTACTTCCATCACGACTGGCAGGATCTCGAGCGGAAAGCCGAGCGTCCCTTCGGCGCGATCCGGAACCACGTGCTGCTCCCTCAGGCCACCCGGATCGATGAGGTAGCCGACGGGTTGAAGTCACTGCTGACCCGCGATGTCCTCGCCGACATACTCGCCGGTGTGCCCGATGGCTGGCTCGACCATCCCGAAGAGAAACGGCAAGGTTATCTGAGCTACTTTATGCGTCGTCTGAACGCCGCGCCGAGATTCTTTCAAGATGCCTGAGAGCCTGTCGTTCGAATACGCGACGATCCGCGTCGTTCCCCGGGTGGAACGCGAAGAGTTCATCAACGCGGGCGTAGTCGTTTTCTGCCTCGCCCGAAAACAACTGCTCTGCAGGATGCTGATCGAGGACACAAGACTGAAAGCTTTGTGGCCTGAAATCGACCTGAAGGTCGCCGGCGAACATCTGGATGCGATCGCCAGAGTCTGCAAGGGCGACCCGGACGCCGGCCCGATTGCGAAGTTGTCGGCGAGAGAGCGATTTCACTGGCTGGTCTCGCCGCGAAGCACGATGATTCAGGTGTCGCCGGTTCACAGCGGGCTCTGCTCGTCTCCGGAAGAAGCGCTCGATGAAATCTTCGAGCACGTTGTTGGCAGACCCTAACGCCTTTCGTCGGACGCATCGAAGATGCCTCAGTCCTTTCATCGCACCGTTCACCGCCCATTCCCAATCCAACTCAATCGCGCGCGCTCAATACTGGTTCCGTCCTTCTCTACAGAAAGCCCTCTGCCGGCCCATACGGAAGCCCTGACGTGGAAACGACAACACAATGCCTCGTAGAATTTACCGGCCTGGTACCACGATTTTCCGGCTTCGAGGACCGCTCCCAAAGTTTTGGGATCCTTTGTCAACATCCAATAGAAATATCCGCTTTTCTATGACATAGGATGTTCTCTTTTGCCGACGACGCCGGGGGAGGCAAGTTGGCCGTGAGGATCGATTTTCAAACGAAAAAAATGCCGGCGGGTGCGACTCTATCCAAAAAAAGGTAAAATAATCAAATGCCGCTCCGTGAAAGACCGGAGAATACCTCGGTGCTTTAATCAGCGCTGCCCGGCATTACGAGCGAACGCAAGGGGCCGACGTTCCGCTCCCAAAGTAACCGTGAATCGCCGTACAGAACTTCTCCAGTGATAGTGAAGCGCGCCGTCAGTTTCTGATTGACCGATCTTTCCAAACGGAATCGAACATTATTATGCTTGGCTATATTCTCAGAACAGTTCACAAGCCGATCTACGAAACGCGCCAGAAGCGGCTCGTAGACATCATCTCTCCACACCTTCGATCCGGCGACCGGGTTCTCGATGTCGGCTGTGGTTTCGGTCATCTGGGCGCCGCGCTGATGGAGAGGGTCCCGGGCCTCCGCGTCGAGGGCATAGAGAGCGTCCGCCGGGGCAATGAACTGATCCCGATTACCGAGTATGAGGGGAAGAAAATGCCCTTTCCCGACAAGACGTTCGACGCGGTAATTCTGGCCGATGTCCTGCACCACGATCACGATCAGGAGAGGCTTTTGCGCGAAGCCACAAGGGTTTCGAAGCGCCTCGTGATCATCAAGGATCACCTCCGCGAAGGTTTTCTCGCCCAAAAGAGAATCAGCCTGCTCGACTGGGCTGCAAACGCGGGTTATGGCGTGCCCTGCCTGTACCAATATCACAATCTCGACGAATGGCACCGCGTCGTCGGAAAGGTTGCCTCGAACACGATCGAGGAAAGAACGTCAATCGACGTCTATCCTCCCGTGTTCAATCAGTTGCTGGGGAAAGGGCTTCACTACTTCGTCGTGTTCGCCCGTTAGTCAGGTTAAGTCAGGTTCGAGCATCGTTCAAAATCCGGTAAATCTGGGCGCCGTATTTTTCGACTGAGGCAATCCCGATTCCCGGTATCTTCAGCAATTCTGCCGCGGATTTGGGCCGGGTCTGCACAATCCCCAGAAGCACTTTATCCGACATGATCCGGAACGCCGGCACGCCCAAGCGCTTCGCCTGCCCGGTCCGCCAGTTTCGCAGTATCGCTTCAAGCTCGGGCCGCTCGACGGGCGCTTCTTTTTTCGAAACGGCGGACTTCGCAACTGCCTTCGGCGCCTTTGCCTTTCGCTGCCGCTTTCGCGCTCCCGGCGCATCCACCGGAGCCGTGTCCCGAATCGTCAGGCCGAGCGGGGTATCCTCGTCGATGTACTCCGCGTCGCGGGTGAGATGCGCCTTGCGGAACGGAATCTGTTTCCCGTCCTTCTCGAACACGGCGTCGGTCAACCGCACCAGATTGACGCGCGCCATCGCCCCCAGCAGTTCCTCGAATTCATCCCGGCTCAGTCCCCGTGTTCCGCAAACCTCCGCGTGCAGCTGCCCCACCGACCGGCCGTTCTGCGTCAGCGAATCGAGAACATCCCGCGCCAGGTTCTCTTCCCGCTCGGTCGCCGGGCGGAACCGCTGCGCTACACACTCATCCGGCGCGCAAAAATCGCAGATCCCGCAGGGCTTCTGCCCGTCCGCCACATCGCCGAAGTGCCGGACCAGACTCGCCATCCGGCACTGATTGCTCTGCGCATACCGGATCATCCCTTCGATCTGCTTCCGCTTCTGTTCCCCTTGCGCGATATACGAATCGCGCCATGCGGCGGCGCCCGCGCCGTTCGGCCGGGTCACCTGATCGGAGGAATCCACAATCGCGCCGCCATGCGCCCAAAGCTTCTCCAGCGCCTTTTCGAAAACGTCGCCGGGAACCCGGCTCTGATGCTCCAGATACTCCGCGATCCTGCGGCTCCGGACGCAGCCGTTCATAAATCTTGTCGAGCAGCCTGACATCCGGATAGTCGCGTTCGAAGAAGAAATCGTGGGTGTAGCGGTCCGCGTACGAATGCATCAGGATGGCGCGGCTCAGCTCGCCATCGCGGCCGGCGCGCCCGATCTCCTGGTAGTAAGCTTCAATGCTGCCCGGCAGCGCCGTATGAATCACGGACCGGATATTCGGCTTGTCGATGCCCATGCCGAACGCGATCGTCGCCACGATCACCTCGAGCTTTCCGGCGAGAAACGCATCCTGCACGCGGCGCCTGCGCTCCGAATCGAGCCCGGCATGATAGGCGGCCGTCGGGAAATCCGCCGCCAGCAGCGCGGCCACGCTCTCCGCCTGCTTGCGGCTCGGCGTGTAGACGATCGCCGGCCGGCGATCCGGATCGGCCAGCAGCTCCCGCGCCAGATCGGGACGCTGCGAAGGACTTGTTTCCACCACTTCGATCGCGATGTTCGACCGGCGGAATCCATGGATGAAGCTGGCCGGGTCCGCAAGGCCGAGCTGATCGCGGATGTCCTGCTGCACGACCGGCGTCGCTGTCGCCGTGAGCGCCACCACCGGCGCGGGACGAAGCAGTGGGCAGATAGCCGCCAAGCAGCCGGTAATCGGGCCGGAAATCGTGGCCCCACTGCGAAATGCAATGCGCTTCGTCGATGGCGATCAGAGCCGGCTTCCGCTTCGCCAGCATCTCCGCGAAAGCCGTTCACGCGCAGGCGCTCCGGGGCGATGAAGAGGAACTGCAGCTTGCCGTGCGAGATAGTCGATGCAGACCTGCCGCGAGGCGGCGCGGTCGCGCCCCGAATGAATACACTCGACGGCGAAGCCGCGCTCCCGCAGCTTGGCGAACTGATCTTCCATCAGCGCGATCAGCGGGCTGATCACCAGCGTCGTGCCGCCGCGCGCGAGCCCCGGCAACTGGTAGCAGAGCGATTTCCCCGCGCCGGTCGGCATCACGAGCAGCACGTCGCGGCCGTCGATCACGGTGCGGCAGACCTCTTCCTGATTCGCGCGAAAAGAAGAAAACCCGAACGCCCGATGCAGGAGCAGCATCCAAAGCGCTCGCCTCGAGCGCTCGACAGCAGACTGGTAGCGCCGGCCTGCGATGCTCGTCGCCGGTGTCTTCGTCGCGTGCTGCCGGAACGATTCCGCCACCTTTCCGACAACCTCGCGCACATACTCTTCAATGCCCGCAATAAACGGCAGCAAGCGGCGCCTCCCCGCGCTCGATCCGCTTCAGATGGGCTTCCCACTGCCCGGTCATCGCCGGACTCTTGACCTCCGGATGCACCACCTCAATCAACCGAATGCCCTTCTCCGTCGCCTCCAGATTCTTCCCGCTGCGCACGATGTACTCGCGCTTCAGCAGCACTTCGATAATCGAGGCGCGCGTAGCCGGGGTGCCCAGACCGCTGTCTTTCATCGCATCGGACAGTTCTTTCTCATCGAGCGTCTTGCCCGCCGTCTCCATCGCGGTCAGCAGCGTAGCTTCGGTCAAGCCGCTTCGGCGCGCGAGTCTTCTTCTTCACGCTCTCGACGTTCAGAACATCCTGCGCCTGCCCGCGCTCGAGACCCGCCGGAAGCGCCTGCTCTTCCTCCGCCGTTGCCGCCGCGAAGGCTGCACATCGAGCACCTTCCACCCGACCTGCTGAATCATCTTGCCCGAAGAGTGATAGCGGTCGATCAACTCGCCATTCACAATCGCCGTGATCACCGTCGTCACCGACCACACATGATCCTGGTGCCAGGCGCTCAACAGCCGTCGGCAAATCAGATCGTAGATCCGCCGCTCATCGGCAGAGAGATCGGCCCGATCCGGGGAAGTAACCGTCGGGATAATCGCATGGTGATCGCTGACCTTCGCATCGTCGACGAACCGCCGTCCCAGCGGCTTCTCGCCGGTCCCGGGCGCCAGATGTTCGCGATAAGGCCCGGCAATCGCGCGCACGATCGCGGCAGAGTCGAAGCCACATCCTGCGAGAGATGCCTGCTGTCCGTTCGCGGATAGCTGATCAGCTTGTGCCGTTCATAGAGCGCCTGCGCAATGTCCAGCGTCTTCTGCGCGCTGAACCCGAACAAGCCGGTTCGCGTGCCGCTGCAGTTCGGTGAGATCGTAGAGCGCCGGCGGCCCCATCCGCTGCGTCTCCAGCTTCACCGATTCGATCGCCGCCTTGCCCGAACGCGCCCGCGCCACAATCGGCCGCAGCCTCAACTCCATCGGCCGGAAGCCGCGCCGATTTCTGGATGTCTTCGACATCCCGGACCCACGTCCCGCGATACGACTCCGCGTCTGGTTTTCCCGAAGGCCGAAACTCCGCGACCACCTCGATGTAATCTTCCGGGACGAAGTTCCGGATCGCCAGTTCCCGCTCCACCACCATGGCGAGCGTCGGCGTCTGCACGCGGCCCACGCTCAATTCATCGCCGTAAGCGATCGTGTACGCGCGCGAAAGGTTCATGCCGACCAGCCAGTCGGCCCGGCTGCGCCCGCGCGCCGCATCCGCCAGCGGATCGTAGTCCCGCGCCGGCTTCACCGTCTCGAAGCCCCTGCGGATCGCCTCTGGCGTAAGCGACGAAATCCACAACCGGCTGACAGGCTTCGAGCATCCCGCGGCCTCGTAGATGTAGCGGAAGATCAGCTCGCCTTCGCGCCCGGCATCTGTCGCGCAGATCACGGAACCGATGCGGGGCGAAAGCAGGATCTTCCGCACCGTCTCGAACTGGTCTTTGGTCTTTTCGTAAACGACCAGCGGCCAGGACTCGGGCAGCATCGGCAGCAGATCGCGCCGCCACGCCTTCCATTCCGGCCGGATCTCATGCGGCTGCGCAAGCGCTGCCAGATGCCCGATAGCCCATGTGACAACATAACCGTTGCCATGCAGATATCCTTCACCTCGCGCCGCCGCGCCGAGAACCCTGGCGATGTCACGCGCCACCGAGGGCTTCTCGGCCAGCACGGCAATAGTTACACCACTCAAATCACCAGTGTAATGTTCAAGTCGCCCGAATCGGTATAGGCTTGTAGGACATGGGACCAGGGCTGATTCTTCCGATCATTTTCATGGCACAATTCATACCGCCTCCCGCGCCTTCGGTGCTCGAAGCGTTCAATCAGTTCCGTGCCAATCCCTCCAGCTATGTCACGATCCTCGAGGAGCGCCGCAAATACTTTGTCGGCAACCTTCTGAAGATTCCGGGCGAGCCCGACCTGCTCACCAGCGAAGGCGCGGCTGCGCTGGACGAGGCCGTTGAACAGATCCGCTCCATGCGCGTCGCGCTCAGCCCGGTTGCGCTTTCCGACGGGCTGTGCCATGCCGCCGCGGATCACGTGGTGGATACGGGCGGAATCGGAATCACCAGCCATACTGGCACCGACGGCAGCAGCTTTACGAAGCGAATCGCGCGATACGGAACAACGTCGGGAGCCGTCAGCGAGGTAATCGACTATGGAGCCCGCGACGCCGCCGAAGTGATTCTCGACCTGCTGGTCGACGATGGCGTGGCCAATCGGGGCCATCGAAAAAGCGTGCTCGACCCGCGCTGGCACTATGTCGGAATCGCCTGCGGCACGCACTCCGTTCTGCGAACGATGTGCGTGATCGATTTTGCCGCGGGCTATCAAAACGGCAAGCAGACTCCCCGGAAGGCCACCCGAACCGCTCGCAAATAATTATTTGGCCCGCATTACTTAGCTTGCGGAGCGACGTAATCCGGCGGCAGCGCGGCGCCTTCTCCGAAGAAATACTGCTCCATCTGCTCAGATCACGAACTCCTGCGCTTCCTGCGTGCCCAGGTTCAGCCGGTATTCGTTCATGAGCATCTTCATATGCTCAATCCACATCTTCCAGGCTTCTTTCGACACGCTGTCGTAGATGCGCTGGCCGAGCGGATGCCCTTCGAACGGAATTTCGTCCAGCCCTTCCATCTCCCGCTGGAACTTCACGCAGAAAACCTTGTGCGCTCCCTCGGGGATCGTGTCGACCTGATTGAAATTCATTCCGGAGCCGCAACCCATATAACGTCAGGATACTACCGGCGGACGCCGTTTATGCCAGTCGGTTCGATTCTGAAACTCTTTTCCCACCGCGATCAGCGTGTTCTCGGTGAAAGCGGGCCCCGCCAGTTGCAGCGCCACCGGCATACCGCTGGCGAATCCGCAGGGCAAAGAGAGCGCCGGTATTGCGGCAAGATTTCCGGCCTGGATCAGATCCTTCATGCCCGGCGTTGCGGGAACGGGCGACGGCACCGCGTCCGGACCATCGAGCGCTTCCGTGATCTTCGGCGCGAAGTCGTAGCGCGAAGGCGCGACAAGCAGGTCGACCTGCGCGAACAGCTTCCGGAACTCCTGCTTGAGCAGAGTTCGAATCCGCATCGCTTTCAGATACTCCGTCGCCGGGATGGCGAGGTTCGCCTTCAGATTCGCGGCCTGGCTCGGATCGGCAAGCTGGTCCACCTGGCCGGTCAGAATCAGCGTCTCGAAGACCGACGCCTCTTCCGCGCCGATGACCACGTCGGCGAGCGGGCCATACGGAAAGTCCGGCAGCTTCACTTCGACCATTTGCGCGCCGATCTCCCGGATCACCTGCATGGCGGCCTGGAACGCCGGGCGCGCCGCCGGGATCGGCCCATCCCATATCGTCGGGCGCGAAACCGATCTTCAGGTCCGTGAGCTTCCGGGCGTATTGCGGCGTGTAGTAGAAGCTTTTCCCCGCCGAACCGGGGTCCTTCGAATCGCCGCCCGCGATGGTCTGCAGCACCAGGCCGCAGTCTTCGGCGCTGCGGCACATCGGGCCGATCTTGTCCATCGTCCAGGAAAGCGCCATGGCGCCGTGGCGGCTGACCAGGCCGTAGGTCGGCCGCAACCCGGTGACGCCGCAATAAGCGGAAGGCGTAAGGATGGATCCCGACGTCTCCGAACCCAGCGCAAACGGGACAAGCCCCGCCGCCACCGCGCTGCCCGAACCGCTTGACGAACCGCCCGACCAGCCGGGTGATGTCCCAGGGATTCAATCCCGGCCCGAACAGCGAGGCCGCCGCGGTACGGTAACCGCCTCCGCCCGCCAGTTCCACCATCGCGAGCTTTCCGATGAGAAGCGCACCGGTCTTGTCGAGCTTCTCCAGCACCGTCGCGGTCTCCGTGAAAACCTGCGTGGCATAAGGCTTCGCGCCCCACGTGGTGACTTGTCCGGCGACCGAAAGCAGATCCTTGGCGCCGAACGGAATGCCTTGCAGCGGAGTCCGGTAGCGCTCCCGCTTCATTTCGTCGTCAACGTCTTTGGCCCGTTTCACCGCGGATTTCGTGAGCGGCAGAGCGAGGGCGTTGTAGCGCGGGCCCGAGTTTCTCCAGACGGTCGGCGAAGGCCTTCGTCAGTTCGACAGCGGAGAATTCGCGTTTCTTTAACCGGGCGTTAAGATCGGGAATCGTCGCGAAAAAGATATCGTCCGTCATGCCTTGAACTGAAATGCGGGTTCAACGGACATCGGAATCGGAAAGCTGGCCAGGATCATCGGAATTCTTGCGGTGCGACTCCTGCGCCGCCTGAGCGAAATCCGGGGCCTGGTTTGATGCAGGCGCTTGCGCGACCACTTTGGCAGCCAACGCGGAGGCCGCAGCCGCCCCCATCAGTTGGCGTCGGGTGACCTTTTTCATGCCTTTTGTTCAGAATACTTCGTTTCCAGCGCATCGAGCGCGGCGGCTTCCATGGCGGCGCGCGGCGCCGTCTCGCCCGTCCAGATCTCAAACTGCCGCACGGCCTGTTCGATGAACATCTTTAATCCCGGCACCACCTGCTTGCCCTGTTCACGCGCGCGCCGGATCAGCGTCGTCTCCAGGGGATTATAAACAAGGTCGAAAACGATCTCGCCCGGGAATCCCGTTCCCAAAATAGCAATCGTTGACGTTCGGCCACATTCCGACCGGCGTGGCGTGGATGATCACGTCGAAGTGCCGCGCCAGCGTCTGCTCGTGGGACATCGGTTCGCCCGGCGACCAGACGGGCCAGCGCGCGGACGCGATCGGCGTTGCGCCCGGTGATTGCGACCTTGACGCCGGCATCCGCCAGAGCGCATGCCGCGCTGCGCGCCGCGCCGCCGTTTCCGATAATCAGCGCCGTCGATTTGGGCAGCTTGATCAGCTTGGAAAGCGGCCCCGAGATGGCCTCGGCGTCAGTATTCGCGCCGCGCCATTTGCCGGCTTTCCGCCAGACCGTATTCACCGCGCCGATTCGTTTGGCCAGCGGATCGACCTGGTCGAGATAGCGCATGATGCGGCGCTTGTGCGGAATCGTCACGCTGAAACCGCTGAGCGGAAGGTCCGTCGCGAACTGGAAGAAATCGCGAAGCTGATTGGCGCTGACCAGCAGCGGAACATAGACCGCATCGATCCGGCGGGACTGAAACGCCCGGTTATGGACATGGGGCGAGACCGATTGGCGGACAGGGTCGGCGATCACGCCGAAGATCTTCGCGGATTTCGTCAACTTGTCGATGCGGTAGAGCGAGCGCAGCTGCCGCGCGTTCACCTGGCCGGCGGCGGTGCCCTGCACGTGCGCGGGCGCCGCATAGGTGTAGACGGCCCCGAGCCCGGTCGAAAGAACCCGGGAGGGAAAGCCGAGTTCACCCATCGCAAGCGTCACCAGGGGAATTTTGGGGCTCAGGCGGCTGGCGGCGAGAATGCGGCCGGTGTCGGTCGGCTTGCGCGCGGTGCTGACCATCTTATAGACGTCCGCCGGGACCTTCTGCATCCGCTTGAGAATCGGTTCAAGAGGCGGCGTGGTTTCGAAGTGATGCCAGGAGACTCATCAGCTGCGCGCTGGTGCGCAACTGCGCGCACCGCTCCGGCGCGACTTCGGCGCTTTCGATCTCGACGTCGATGGCGCGCGCGCCGCGCTGGATGGCGAGATCGAGAATGCGCAGTTGCTCTTCGATACTGCCGTTGAACTTGCCGTGATTCTGATGGCGGCGGCACGTCGCGAGGATCGTGCAGTTCGGATAGCACTCCAGAAACTGCTCGATGGCCTGGACGCCCTGCACCGGGTCGCGCAGATAATCGAGACGGAATTCGAGGAAGTTCTCGCCCGCTTCGGCTTCGCGCCGCGCCTGTTCGAGGAGCCGGGGAACGTCCGGAAGACCGAGGGCAATACAGATTCTGGGTAGGGCTCGCCGATGCGTTTGGGTCATATCCCGTTTAAGAAAAAGCGAGAGACCGGGGCGTTCCCGGCCGCTCAAGTTCTCAAAGCATATCAGGTGCTCCGCCGGAAATGATATCGAGAGCTGAGAGAATTTCAAAATCAAGACAAGAGTGCGCCAGACGCAGCGATTCCTCGACCGCGGCCGGGCAGACGCCGCTCGCGAAGATGAAGCCGGTGTAGCTAGCCCCTTCGGGGAGTGGCACCAGCTTTTGCCCGCGCTTTGCCGTGATGATCACGTCGTCAACGCCCGGCACGGTGCGAGCCTGGTCGATGCCCGAGACGGATTCGTAAATCCCGGCGCGCGGGACCGGGATCATCATGACGCCGAGGCTTGCCGGTGAGAGCTTCCGCGCTTCCGGAGCTTTGCCGACGGCGTGCAGGATCACGAGTTCCTCCAGCGTGAGGCCACCCTCGAAGCGCAGGGCTCGCGCACACAGGCCGCCAATCGGGCGGGCCGCGACTTCGAGCATGTAGACTCCTGTCGCGTTGACTCGCATCTCGGCGTGGATCGGGCCATGGTGGAGGCCCAGCGCCCGAACGGCGCGTTTCGTGGTCTCGATAATGGTCTGTTGAACTTCGTCCGGCTGGCGCGAGGGCGTTACATAGATCGTCTCTTCGAAGAAGGGGCCTTCGAGCGGATCGGGTTTGTCGAAGATCGCGAGCATTTCCAACTCGCCGTTCGTCATCAGTCCTTCGAGCGCGAATTCGCGGCCTTCGATGTACTCCTCGATCTGGATGGCGGAATTCAGGTCGTCGTGAAATCGAAGAATCTCGGGCTGTTCGAGAATGCGGCGAATGCGGGCGAAGACGGCGGTGAATTCCGCGGGGTTATCGGCGCGGATCACACCTCTGCTGGCGGAAAGACCGAGGGGTTTAAGCACGCAGGGAAAGCCGATATCGAACGGATCGGCATCCAGCGGAACCCGGGCATTTCGCGGAACCAGCAGCCCTGCCGCCTCGAAGAGCTCGCGCATACGATGCTTGTCGCGGCAGGCGGCGACCGCATGTGGGGGATGAAACGGCAGACCCAGGTTCTCAGCCGCCAGCGCCGCTACCAGCGTCGGCCGGTCGGCCACAGCGATAACGCCGTCCGCGGCGCTCACGCTGAGCATTTCGGCGGCGGTCTCGGGTTCTTCGAAGCGGATGGGAACGGCGTGGTCGCGCCACGGATCTTCGAGTACATGGCAGCGATCGGTCGCAAGCGTTACTTCGATCCCGAGCCTTCGCGCAGCTTCCGCGAAGGAGCGCGTCTGGTAACCGGTGGTTGCGGCGATCAGCAGAATTCGCGCCATGACTTCAGGGTAATCAGTCAGGCGCTGAGCTGCCATGAGCTTCGCTATGCGCTCTTCCTTCTTCGATTCGTTTTGTTTGTGTGCCTGGCGGCGGTGGGCTTTGCCCAAACTTCGGACCTCAAGCTAAAGGGGGACCGCTTCAAGCCCCTCACCGCGGATTAACTTACTCCACAGCAGAAGACGATGGCGGAATGGGTTACGGTTAACGTCGGAACTCTCGGGGGACCGGCGAATGTTCTGGTGCGAAGCCCTGTGATGGGCGAGTACGCGGAGCAGACCTACAACGAACTGCGGCCGCATTCGGCAATTCCGCCGAAACGGAAGGAGTTCTCCACAATCATGGTGGCGCGTGCATCGCCCGCGCAGTTTATGTGGTACATCCACAGCCGCGCGACGGCCCGGCCTGGCTTGAGGAAGGAAACGATCGATGCGGTCGCAGCCGGGAAGCGGCCTGATTCGATGAAGCCTGACGAGGACGCCGTGCACAACCTTTGCCAGGAACTCCTCACGAACAAACACGTGAGCGATGCGACCTGGAAAGCTATGATCGACCAGTTCGGCGAAAAGGGCGCGGCGGATCTGATGGGCAATCTCGGCGACTTCAACACGGGGCAATGATGCTGAACGTTGAGGTATCCGCGGCCCGATGGAGTCCCCCACAGCTTCAGCCTCTAAAGAGCGGGAGTTCGGGTCACCGCCAGGTGCGTTTTCGATCCGGCTCCCAAAGATCCACCGGGGCGCGGTGCGGAATGCGCGCCGCCAGAATGCGGTCCGTGAATCGCACAACGCTGGTAAAGAACCTGAACACGTTCAGGCGCATCAATGAATCCCTCATGTGATTAATGTGCGGAGAAGGCGGTTTTGTTGCAGCCGGGGTTGGAGATAAACTATCCAGTACCGCGTGCGGTTGACCGGCGCGTTTGATAAGGAGCGAATATGTGCGATCAGGATCATTTTGAGGACGACCGGAAGGAGTACGAGGCTCGCGGTCTGGTGACGCGAAAGCAATTCGGCGTGATGCTGGGAGCCGGTGTGGCAATGATGCTGCCGCGTGTCGCGAATGCGGCTGCGGTGACCGAATCGGACGTGAATGTGACGACGCCGGACGGCGTGGCGGATTGCTACTTCGTGCATCCCGTCAAGCGGCACAGCCCCTGGCGTTCTGATGTGGCCGGACATCTTCGGGCTGCGGCCGGCGTTCCGGCAGATGGGCAAGCGGCTGGCCGAATCGGGCTATGCGGTGCTGGTGGTGAATCCGTTCTATCGCACGAAGAAAGCGCCGACCGCGGCCCAGGGCGCCGCGACGCCGATCCCAGCAGTTGACGGCCGCTCGCGCAGACTCTGAATGAGACGACGCACATGACGGATGCGAAGGCGTTCATCGCGTGGCTGGACCAGCAATCGGCGGTCGCGAAGAATCGCAAGATGGGCACGCAGGGTTATTGCATGGGCGGCCCGATGGCGTTTCGCACCGCCGCCGCCGTGCCCGACCGCGTCGGAGCGGTCGCGTCCTTTCACGGCGGCGGACTGGTGACGACCATGCCGGAACAGTCCGCATCTGCAGGCGGCGACCAGCAAGGCGCAGTTCCTTATCGCCATCGCCGCGAACGACGATATGCGGGCGCCGAACGACAAGGTCGTCTTGAAAGAGACGTTCGCCAAGGCGAACCTGCCCGCGGAGATCGAGGTCTACACAGGCTCCGCGCACGGCTGGTGTCCGCCGGATTCGGGGGTCTACAACGAAGCCGCTGGCGGAGAAGGCGTGGAGCCGGTTGCTCGTGCTGTACGGCAAGGCGCTCGCCTGAGCGCGCGTCCCCATTCGCCCGCGTGAGATCCCATGCGTTTGCTGGCACTGGCGTTGCTATTGTGCGTCGGAGCGTTGGGCCAATGGATCAAATACCCGACCGAAGGCGTGCCGCGGGATAAGAGCGGAAAACCGATTCTGACTGCTCCTCCGCCTCGGGGCGCCGACGGCAAGCCGGACTTATCGGGAATGTGGACGACTGCGGACGCCCTTCCGTGTCCGAAGATGCTGACAGACGATAAGGGGGAGTGCCTGGAGAAGAGCCCGATCGGGCAGGCGACAGCAGACCTGAACAAGATCGCGCCCGGCGGGATTCCATTTCAGCCATGGGCACTCGCGGAGAGGAAGCGGCGCCAGGCTGCTGGACTGGATCCACACGTGAAGTGCCTGCCTTCGAATTTCCCGAGGATGTATACGCTGCCGCATTTTACGAAGTTTGTCCAGACGCGGAAGCTGTTGCTGTTGATCAACGAATTCAATGCGAGCTATCGCCAGATTTTCATGGACGGGCGCGCGTTGCCGGTCGACCCTCAGCCCTCCTGGAACGGGTATTCGACTGCGAAGTGGGATGGGGATGTACTCGTGGTGCGGTCGAACGGGTTTCGAGACGACTTGTGGATGGATATGGCGGGGACGCCGCTGACGGGCACAGGGAGTGTGGTGGAGCGCCTGCGCAGGCCGAGTTTTGGGACGCTGGAGATTGAAGCGACGGTGACCGATCCGAAGGCTTATACGCGGCCCTGGGGGTTCAAGCTGGTGGATAAGATCGTGCTCGATACGGAACTCATTGATGAGGTTTGTCTCGAGGGTGAGAATAGTGCCCGCCATATGGGGTTGAAGTAGATCGAGTGCACTGCGCTCTTATAATCGGATCGAGTGCTGCACGAACTGGTCGTTGAAGATTATGCCGTAGTGGATCGTCTGCGCGTGCGATTTCACGCCGGCCTCAATCTGCTGACGGGTGAGACTGGGAGCGGCAAATCGATCGTAGTGGATGCCCTTGGGCTGCTTCTTGGGGGCCGCGCGTCCGCGGACATGATTCGCTCGGGCAAGGAGCGAGCGCGTGTTTCGGGCGTGTTCGAAATCGGGCGGAGCGCGCGGAAGGTTCTGGAGCACGCCGGATTCGATGGCGATGAAAGCGAATTGTTACTGGACCGCGAGATCCAGGCGAATGGCAAAGGCCGCGCGTACGTCAACAATCGTCCCGCATCGGTCGCGTTGCTGAAGGATCTGGCGGTGCACCTGGGCGATATCCACGGACAACACGATCAGCAACGGCTCTTTGATGCCCCGGCGCAGATGGCAATGCTCGATACGTTCGCAGAGACCGGATCGCGGCGGGCTGAAGTGCGCGAGATCTATCTGGCGTGGAAGAGCGCGGCCGATCAGATTCGCGAACTGGAAGACGCCGATCAGGAAAAGCTTCGGATGCTCGATCTCTGGCAGTTTCAGCGGAACGAGATCGATGCCGCGGAACTGCTCGCCGGCGAAGACGTGGAGCTTGAGGCCGAACGGCGCGTACAGCAGAACGCGGGACGATTGCTCGATGCGGCCGCAGCTTCCTTCGAGGCTCTTTATGAATCGCCGGAATCCGCGCTGTCGCTTGTTCGCGGCGTGGAGAAAAGACTGGACGAGTTGGGGAAGATCGACGAGCAGATGGCCGGAATGCGGCAGACGCTGGAGCCCGCGCTCATCGCGATTCAGGACGTTTCTTATTCGCTGCGCGACTACCTCGGCCGGGTGGAGGCGAATCCGGCCCGGCTGGAAGAGATCGAGAACAGGCTCGAGGCGATCGACAAACTGAAGCGCAAGTATGGGAAATCCGTCGAGGAGATTCTCGCGTTCGGGGAGGATGTGGCACGCCGGATCGGTGAAGTGGAAAATGCGGGCGAGCGACTGGAGCAGCTTCGGTGTGATTTTAAAAAGCTCGCGGCTCAATATGAAGTGACGGCAGCCGAACTGTCGTCCCGGCGGCAGGCGGCGGCGCTCGATCTGGCAAAACGGGTCGAGAAGGAGCTGAAGCCTCTGGCGATGGAGCGCACCGTTTTCCGGGTCCAGATCGATCCTGCGAACTGGTCCGAGAGCGGGGCGGACCGCGTGCAGTTTCTCGTCTCCGCGAACGCGGGCGAGGAGCCGAAACCGCTCGACCGCGTGGCTTCGGGCGGTGAACTTTCGCGCATCGCGCTCGCGTTGAAAACATGCCTGGTGGGCGGAGCGAACGCTGTTCCGCGGACGCTGGTTTTCGATGAAATCGACACCGGAATTGGAGGCCGCGCCGCGGATGGAGTGGCGCGGCGGCTGCGCGCGCTGGCGGCGGAAAATCAGGTCCTGTGCGTCACTCATCTTGCTCAAATCGCGTGCTTTGCGGATCATCACTACCGCGTCGGCAAATTCGAACGGGCAGGGCGGACGGTAGCGGAAATTGAGGAATTGGACGCGGCAGCGAGTACCGAGGAAATCGGCCGCATGCTGAGCGGACAAAAGCTCACGCCCGAGGCGCTGCGGCATGCGGCTGAATTGCAGCGGGCGGCGAGAGTATAATCGAAGAGTGCTATTCTCGATAGAGAATATGGAGTTTCCCCGTGAGTCACATAGATTCCCCCTTGATTGACGATGCCGTCGCCGTCGATTTTCAGCAACAACACGATCACACAGTCCGAACGGAGATTGAGGAATTTCGCGCCAAAGCTGCCGATTTCATAGCGGGGCGGATCTCGGACGACGATTTCCGGCCCTATCGCCTGCGTTTTGGCTGCTACGGACAGCGCCAGGCGGGCGTGCAGATGATGCGGACCAAAATACCCGGCGGAATGCTGACCGCGGCGCAACTGGAGCGCCTTGCGGATATCGCGGACTTCGCCGGAGGCGGAAAAGGCCATCTCACCACTCGCCAGAACATTCAATACCACTTCGTGCCCCTGGAAAAGTTCGCCGACGCAATGCACATGCTGCATGACGTTGGCATGACCAGTCGCGAGGCCTGCTACAACACGGTTCGCAACGTCACGGCTTGCCCTTACGCCGGTCTTACGCGGCACGAAGTTTTCGATGTACGGCCTTATTCGCGGCAGGTCGCGTATGCGTTTCTGCGCAAGAGCCTGACCGATGCGATGCCGCGGAAGTTCAAGATCTCATTCGACGGCTGCACCCATGACGATTGCACGATCGCGGCCATTCATGACGTGGGCGTCAAGGCGGTGATGCGTGATGGCCAGCGCGGGTTCCGCGTGGTGGTGGGAGGCGGACTCGGGCCGCTGCCCGTCGAAGCGCGGCTGCTGGACGAATTCCTTCCGGCCGAACGAATTGTGAACCGTATCGAGGCGGTGCTGCGGGTCTTCAATCAGTACGGCAATCGCAAAAACCGCAACATGGCGCGGTTAAAGTTCGTCATGCGCGAACGCGGGTTCGACTGGCTCAAGGAACAAGTCGATAAAGAGTATGCCGACATTATCGAGAACGGCGGCATTCCGACGCCCGAAAGCGTTCCCGAGGGTTTTGGCGGTTACACCAGCACTCCGCTGCCGCTTGGCGCGGGCGCTCTTCTGCCCGTGGTGAACAGGGGGTCTTCAGGCGATCCGGAATTTGATCGCTGGCTCGAATCGAATGTCGAAGAACAGAAGCAGACCGGCTATGCGATGGTCACGGTGCGGATCGATCAGGGCAATCTGACGAGTTCGCAAATGCGGGATCTGGCGAAGGTTGCGCGGGAAGCGGGCGATGGTTGCCTGCGGGTGACGGTGGAGCAGAACCTGGTGCTTGGGTTTGTTCAGCTCGGGTTCCTTCCGCGTGTGCACGCTGCGCTGAAGGCGATTGATCTGGGAACGCCGGGCGCGAAGGAACTGCAGGATGTGGTCACCTGCCCGGGGGCGTATTCATGCAACCTGGCCCTGACCAAATCGATGAATCTGGGTTATGCGATGCATGATCTGGCGCTGGGATATGACGATCCGCTGTTGCGCGGGCTGCAGATCAATATCAGCGGTTGCCCGAATTCGTGCGGCCAGCACTGGACGGCCGAGATCGGGTTCTACGGGAACGCGCGAAAGATCGATGTCGGCGGCGGTGTGAAGAAGGAAGTTCCTTATTACCAGATGCTGCTCGGGGGCGGATATGACCAGGAGGGCGTGATGCGCTTCGGCCTGCAGGTTCAGAGCATGCCCGCGAAGCTGGCGACGGTGGCCGTCGAGCGTGTTCTGGCGCATTACAAGGAAAATCATATCGACGGCGAGACTTTTCGCGATTACGTTCTGCGGTTTAAGATCGAATTCTTCCGGGCTTATCTCGCGGATCTGGCGAAGCCGTCGGCGGCCGATCCGGATGTTTATAAGGATTGGGGCGATACCGAGGATTTCTCGCTGCAGTTGGGTCGCGGCGAGTGCGCAGCTTAACCCTGAGCTCTCGGGTTACCCAATAGCGAAATCAGGAAGGCCTGAGCGTCTGGCTCATCCCGAATGGCTCGCCAACTCGCGAAGGCTTTTTCGACCTCCTTGATTTGACTTGTAACCTCAGTCCGCGTCCACCTGGCTGAATTGTCATAGTCCGCGGTATGACGCTGCTGTTGTGCACGAAAGAATGTGTCGGCCACACGATGTAAATGCCGCGCGCGGTCCAGGCTGGGTCCGGCTGGTGGGTCCGAGTTCAGGAAGTGGTTGCAGACCGCTCTCTGTCTTTCGGATGCGGATTTCATTTTCCCGTGCTCGAACATCCTTGCGAGCGAGGCTCTCTGTTCGGGTCGCTTCCAGTTGAGCGTGGCTTCCGAGATCAGAAGATGGAAGAGGGCGTAGTAAGACGCCGAAACCGCCCGGCGGAGGTTCGCTTGCTTTGGCTTTCTGCGATCGCGGATCGCAAGGTGCTTCGCCTGCTCGATCAGGTCGTCCGGGAACGGCACCTCTTAAGCCCAGGCAGGATCCTGAAGTTCGTCCTGTTCCGATTTGCTCCGGAAATTGAAGTAGGCGTGAAGTCCCATGTCATCGGGCTTCACTGCCTTATCAATGCCCCACCGGATGCGTTCGGTGATTTCTCCGAGTTTGCGGGATTTACTTGCAGCATCCGACAGAAGCACGCGGAAGAAAAGCGAGGGTTCTCCCGTCCAATCATCCGCGAAGCTGTACCGGATACGAACCACATTCGGACCCAGTGCTCCCTGCGCGCGCAGAAGCGCGTCGTCGATCTCCGAGTCGTGAACAAATCTTCCTGGAACTACAGGCACAGATTTATTATCCCCGGTTTTAGACCGGCACGCCAGCCATCCGGGCGATGGCCAGCGCGTTCGATTCAGTCGTCACGCCAGACTTCAGCCTGTAATCAAAATCCATCGGACCGCCTCCTTCACGAGCGCCCATGTGCACGTTGACACCGCAAAGCTCCGCCGAATCCGGAATTTCGCTGAGCGAAAGATCGTGCGTGGATAAGGCTCCAATCGCTCCGCGAGCGATAAGAGTTCGAACCACCGCGTCCGCGGCAATCCGGCGATCGCGCGAATTGGTTCCGCTGAAGATCTCGTCGACCAGGAACAACACTGGTCCGTTTTCTGCCGCCTCGATCGTTTGCCTGATCCGGTCGACTTCAGCCAGAAACCGCGACTTCGCGTTCATCAGGGAATCCGCGACAGACATCGATGCGCACACCGACAGGCGCGACATGCGAAGAGCGGTTGCGCGCACGGGAGCGCCCGCCGAAGCCAGCACCGCGTTCAATCCGACCGCCCGCAGCAACGTACTTTTCCCCGACATATTGGACCCGCTGATCACCCAGAATCGGGTCTTGCGATTCAGTTCAACGTTATTGAGGACGCACGCGCCGCCAGGGAGCAGAGGGTGACCGAGATCTCGCGCCTCGAAACTGGCGTCTCCGCGCATCAGGTCCGGAAACGTGTTATCGGGATTCTCATGAGCGTATGCGGCCAGCGAGTTCAAGGCCTCCAACTCCGCCCAGGCCCGCAGCCATGTTTGCAGCAACTCACCGTTCCGCTCGCGCCAGCGTTCGATCGCCATACAAAGTTGTGTACCGAGAAGCAGCATGAGCGAGGCAGTGTAAAGCCATTCCTTGCGCCGCTCATTTAGTGCGTTCAGCAGTCGCTCCAGGCTGTGAACCGTTTCAGCGGCGCCTTTTACCTGATCAGTGAGGCGCTTCAGCTTCGCCGAGCGAAACTGCTCCGTCTCGATGAGTCGAAGCCCCTCCCGCAGCACTTGCGTCTCGGTTGAGACCGGACGAACCCACTCCTCCATTGCATTCACGCTCCTGCGAAAAATCAGGCCCGCGATCGAATGGAGCCCAACAAGGGGAGCAATCCAGATCGCAACATCGATCCACGAAATCAGGCCGACCGCGCCCGCAAGCACAATAAGTGCGAGCGCGGCCGAGGTGGCGGCCGCGATTACACGGAGAACAGGCGGAAACCTGAACGCCGGCGACGTCAGCCAGTCTTCAAAGGTACTCCAGTTCGATTGAAGGACATCGGAATCACCCAGCAATGCGATTCTTTCGCGCAGGTCCGCGCGTTCGCTTAATTCGCGCACTGCCTCCTGACGTGAGAGCGTTTCCTCGGGCGCGGATCCGGCCAGCAGATAATCGGCCAGTCCGCGCCGTCCGATCGAGGTCCGGGCTGTACAGAGCAACTGGAATAACGAACCTTCACCGAAGATATGCAGATCGTTGCATAGACATGGCCGGGATCGTTGAATTCTTCGCCGCTATCGCCTGAACCCGCCCATTTTCCCTGGAGACGCTCGACACCGCGTTCGTAGAACCGCTGCAGGCGCGACATCCTGAAGCGCGATTCACGCTGCTTGCGATAGCGCCTTGCCGAGAATGCCGCAACCGGAATCGGGATCGAAGGCCACCAGTAAGCGATCTGTTGCCGGATGGCGTAGACGCCCAGCGCGAAAAACAGAGCGGTCGCAAGCGCCAGAACAATCGAGCCCACATGGTAGTTCAGGCGCGCGTGCCCGATGCCTGCAACTCCCGTAGTCTGCTCTCGTACTCGATCAGGACGTTATGAACAGTCATCGTGCTTCATCATATGATCCGGCTGATACGCTGGTCATTTCCCGATGCGAGTCCTGATCAGCGTTACCGACAAGACAGGCGTGTCCGAGTTCGCCCGCGGTCTGGCGGCCCTGGGCGCGGACCTGATTTCGACGGGCGGCACCGCACGCCTGCTGCGCGAGAACGGCATCTCCGTACGCGATGTCAGTGATGTCACCGGTTTTCCGGAAATGCTCGATGGGCGCGTAAAGACCATGCATCCGAAGATCACCGGCGCGATCCTCGCGGTGCGGGGGAATCCCGAACACGCGGCGTCGCTTGAACGGCACGGTATCGAGCCGATCGATATGGTGGTCGTGAATCTTTACCAGTTCGAGAAGGTCGCCGCACGCACCGACGCTTCGCTCGAAGAGCTGATCGAAAACATCGACATCGGCGGCCCGACAATGATTCGCTCGGCTGCGAAAAACTGGCAGGATGTCGCGATCGTCACGTCACCAGCAGACTACGATTCGATCCTCGAGGAATTGCGCTCCTCTGGAAAATTATCCCGCGACACAAAGTGGAAACTTGCAAAACAGGCCTTTCAGACGACCGGTGAATACGACCGCGCCATCGGTGCACGGCTCGCGCGAGTCGGCGGCACGCCCGAAGCGATGCCCCCCGTCCTCGACATTCGAACGCCGCGTCGCATGTCTTTACGTTACGGCGAAAACCCGCATCAGCGGGCGGCCCTTTACGCCGCGGGAACGAAGGGCATTGCAGGCGCGGAACAGCTTCACGGCAAGGAACTCTCTTATAACAATCTCGTGGATCTCGATGCCTGCTGGGAGCTGGTCTGCGAATTTTCGAACCCGGCCGCTGCGATTATCAAGCACACCAATCCTGCCGGCTGCGCGGAACAATCGTCCCTGGCCGAGGCATTCCGTAAGGCGCTCGAATGCGATCCTGTATCCGCTTTCGGCGGCGTGATCGGACTGAATCGCGAAGTGGACGAAGAGACTGCTATCGAACTGGCAAAGCTTTTCGTCGAAGCCATCGCCGCCCCGAATTATTCCGAGGCCGCCCTCGCAATTCTTCAGGCGAAGAAGAATATCCGGCTGGTCCGCGTAACGTCTTCGGAAGACCCGCTGGTGGTGAAGAGCATCTCCGGTGGATACCTCGCCCAGACAGCAGACCGCGGCGCGTTCAATCGCGGGCAATGCGAAATCAAAACGCGCCGATCACCCACCGATTCCGAATGGAACGCGCTGGAGTTCGCATGGAAAGTGGTCAAACACGTCAAATCGAACGCGATCGTCTATGCCTTCGAAGGCCAGACTGCGGCCATAGGCGCCGGGCAAATGAGTCGCGTCGATTCGGTCAACCTCGGGGCGATGAAGGCGCATCTGCCGCTCGCCGGTACGGTTGTAGCTTCCGACGCCTATTTCCCTTTTCCCGATGGGCTGGAGCAGGCCGCGAAGCACGGCGCCACGGCGTTTATTCAACCCGGCGGATCGGTTAACGACGCAGCCGTGATCGCGGCCGCGGACCAACTCAGTGTAGCGATGGTCTTCACCGGCGTGCGCCACTTCCGTCACTAGCGGCGCAAACAGACGGCACGCTCTACGGCTTCGTTTTTACGGCCGGCAGCACTGTCGCGCGCGCGACCTGGGTTCCGCCCTGACCGTTCGCGTTACGATACTGCGCCAGCTTCGCCGCCGCTTTCGCTTTGGCTTCCTCCGAAATCTGGATCTGATTCCGCACCGCCACCGCGCCGCCGGTTTTTGCCATCCGGGTTGCTACGCCCTTATGTTGAATCACGTTGGTCTTGCCTTCAATCGTCGCGACGCCGTTCTGCACGGTAACGGTGAAATGCTCGGCGTTGATCTTCGACTTCGCGAATTTTGCCCGAATATTGCTTTGAATCTGAGCGTCCGTCAGTCTGGCCGGCGCTTTGGAAGTGACTGCGGCCGGCTTCACAGCCGACGCCGCCTGGCTCAGCCCCGCCATAGCGACGGCCAACGCCAGCGCGAGAAATAGTCTTCGCACTCTCTATCCGGACGATACAACAAATGGCAGAAAAAGCCTATATCTCTTCAATCGGACCAGCTATACCCGGTCAACCTCGCGCAACCAGTCGGGCCGCTTGAGAACCTCCCTCGGCTTGCTGCCGTCCGGTGGACCGATAACCCCGTCGCGATGCATCATATCCAGAATGCGCGCAGCCCGGCCGTATCCCAGCCTCAGGCGCCGCTGCAAAGTCGATGTGGAAGCCTTGCCCATCTCAAGCACGATCCGCAGAGCCTCCTCATACATCGGATCCTGATCGCCAGGCACAACATCTTCGCCCTCCGCGTCACCTTCCTCGCCCGGAGGCGTGAGGAGATACGACTGATCGTAATCCGGCTTCGCCTGCGCCTTCCAGAAATCGACAACGCCATTGATCTCGCTTTCCGTCACAAAAGCGCCGTGCACACGCGTGAACCGCGACGATCCCGGCGGAAGAAACAGCATGTCGCCTTTACCCAGCAGATGTTCCGCCCCCATACCGTCGAGAATCGTGCGGCTGTCCACGCGGGTGGCGACGCGGAAACTGATGCGCGCCGGGAAATTCGCCTTGATGATTCCGGTGATGACGTCCACACTGGGCCGCTGCGTCGCGAGCACCAGGTGCATTCCGACCGCGCGAGCCATCTGCGCCAGCCGAGTGACGGATTCCTCGACGTTCCGGCCCTCCAGCATCATCAGGTCGGCCAGTT
Source organism: Terriglobia bacterium (assembly GCA_963831795.1). Lineage (GTDB taxonomy): Bacteria > Acidobacteriota > Terriglobia > Bryobacterales > Bryobacteraceae > BOG-234. The sequence continues at coordinate 31,811 of CAWHSB010000019.1, forward strand.
CGTCGATAAGAATCAGCACATACGGCAGCGGCTTGATCTCTTCCTCCGATGGCCCCTCGTCTTCGAAAAGACTCCGCGGCTCGGTCTGAAGCTTGCGGACTTTTTTGTTGTACTGATCGATATTGCGTGCGCCCTGCTCGGCCAGGAGTCTCAGCCGCCGCTCCATTTCAAGCACAGCGTTCTTCAGAGCGTTGGTCGCTTTTTTCGGATCGGTGATCACCGGCGTGAGCAGATGCGGGATTCCTTCATACATCCCGAGCTCCACGCGCTTGGGATCGACCATAATCATCCGGACCTCATCCGGCGTCGATTTATACAGGATCGACATGATGAGCGAGTTGATCATGACCGACTTGCCCGATCCCGTGGAACCCGCAATCAGCGCGTGCGGCATCGAATCGAGCGCTGCGACTTTGATGCGGCCGTTGATGTCCTTGCCCATCGAAATCGTAAGGAACGAACTCGAGTCCTGAAACTCTTCCGATTCGATCACCGCCCGCAGACTGATCACTTCGCGTTTCGTGTTCGGAACTTCAATTCCGACCGTCGGCTTGCCGGGAATCCGCTCGATGAGGATCGATTCGGCCTGAAGGCCGAGGCACAGATCTTCCACCAGCGAGGTAATCCTGCTGTACTTGATGCCGGCTTCCGGCTTGAACTCAAACGTGGTCACGACGGGCCCGGGGTTAATCTGCACCACGGATCCGAAAACGTTGAACTCTTCGAACTTCGCCTTGATCGCGGCGGCCGTGTTCTTGAGTTCCTGTTCGTCGAATGCCGAACGAACCGGAATCTCGTTCAGAAGGTCGGTTGCGGGAAGGCGGTAAATCGTATGACGCTTCGGAAGCAGTTCCTTTTTGACCGGCTGGCTGAAGGGAAATTCGACAACGTTTGCCGCTCCAGGAGGAGCAGTATCTGCCAACTGACAGATCGGAATTTCGTCGGTCCGCAGGGGTTCCGGTTCTTCGGCCGGGTGAGCGGGCTCGATATCGTCCCATGGCAGATCGGCTGTGACGTGCGGCTGCTGTGCGGTGCGCCGGGTGTTTTGGGCGGCCGTCCGTTGCGTAGCTGCCGGATCCGGTATCGGAACGTCAATGGCGGGCGCCTTGAATTCCAACCGTTGCTGTCTTTCGAGTGCCCGCGCCTCGGCTGCCTCTCGTTTCTCCTCACGCCTGCGCAGGGCCTCTTCACGGCGCCGTTCGATCGACCTGCGCCACGCGTTCCGCATATGGTCTACAACCCTGAACAAGGGAGCGAACCAGACCCCGAGTTTCGCCAGCGTAAACGTCGACACCAGGTACGTGGACAACACAAGAGCTGTGGCGAGCACTACTGCCGCCCCAGCCAGATTCAGCGACCGTTTCAGAGAATCGGCAATTAGAAAGCCCGCGGTTCCACCGGGCATGATGGCGTTGTCAAACAGCCGCCATCGCGGCAACAGCGCAGCTCCGCCGCATACGGACCCCAGGAGAATACCGCTGCCGAACAGCTTGATCAGCGGCGCTTCCAGAGCTTCGGAACGAATCCATTTCCATCCCAGGGCGAAGACGAACAGCGGAAAAAGGAAAGCCGCAAGCCCGAAGGACTGCAGGAAAATATCGGCGACAAACGCTCCAGCCGGGCCGATCAGATTGGTGGCGGGAACGTTCCCGACAGCGGAATCCCACGACGGGTCGTGCGGATGGTACGACGCCATGCTCAGGAGAAACAGGATTCCGGCGGCAAGGAACAGAAATCCCGTCACCTCATTGAGGCGTCTTGATTCACCAGGAGTAAATAGCCTCATCCGACTGGCGGGCGGAAGAAGCCGGAGCTTATTCAGTATCGCAGATCTTCGCCCAGGCCATCGAACCCCCGAGTAAGATGGAATCCGTGAAACTGCTGGTTTTCTCCGACATTCACCGAGACGCCCGCGCTCTTGAGCGCCTGATGGCGACAGAGGCCGACTACTACTTCTGCGCCGGGGATCTGGGGAACTTTTCGCGCGGCCTTGACGCCATGGGCGAGATTCTGCAGAAACGGGGGGATCGGGTCTATGTGATCCCGGGGAACCATGAATCGGCCGAAGAGACCGCGGGACTCTGCCGCCGCTTTGGCCTCAACGATTTTCATGGCGGCCGAATCGAAGTGGGCGGATTTCACGTTGTCGGGCTCGGATATTCGAACCCGACGCCATTCGACACCCCCGGCGAGTATTCGGAAGAGGAACTGGCACGGAGACTTCACGCGTTTGACGGTTTGAAGCCGATGATCGCCATCTGCCACGTTCCTCCCTATGGAACGATCCTCGACCGCATCACCAACTTGCGGCACGCGGGAAGCAAATCGATGCGCGAATTTCTGCAGCGCGAACAGCCCCGCTACTTTTTTTGTGGACATATCCATGAGGCCGCCGGCGCGCAGGACATGCTCGGCGAGACATCCGCTCTGAATGTCGGTAAAAGAGGCTATTTGCTGGATCTCGATAAACAGGCGGAGACAGCGCAGGTGTGATCCCGAGTACCAGCGGTTCTGATATCAGTACCAGCGGTTTGGATATCATTGATCATTAAAGGGATTTAACCGCCGGGACAAGGCTTTCGGCACTGGCCCGTGGAGGATTATTGATGAAGCAAAGAGCCGGAGCCTTCTGTTTCACAGGAGTGTTCCTCAGTTGCGCGACGCTGGCTCAGGCCCAGTTTCCGCCGGCGATTACCGAATTTCCCATACCAACGCCTGGCGCGGCCCCTTTTGGCGTCGCCGCGGGGCCCGACGGCGCTGTCTGGTTTACCGAATTTAACGCCAACCAGATCGGGCGCGTCGCTCCGGGGAACATAATCGCCGAGTACCCGATACCGAGCACGTCGAGTTTTCCGAACGGCATCGCCCCAGGCCCGGATGGAGCTTTATGGTTTACAGAGCTTCTCGCCAACAAGATCGGGCGAATTACCACCTCGGGGGCCATCACCGAGTTCGCAATACCCACACTGTCCTCATCTCCGTTTAATATCGCGGCAGGGCCGGACGGCGCGCTTTGGTTTACCGAGTTCAGCACCACAAAGATCGGACGCATCACCACATCGGGAGTAGTCACCGAATATCCGGTTCCCACCGCCGGCAGCGTCCCCAGCGGGATCGCGGCGGGCCCGGACGGCGCACTCTGGTTTACTGAAACTTCGGGAAATAATATCGGGCGCATCACCACCGCCGGGAGCTTCTCCGAGTACCCCATACCCACCCCGTCGAGCGGACCAAAAGGAATCGCGGCGGGTCCGGACGGCGCACTCTGGTTCACAGAGTCTTCAGCAAATAAGATCGGCCGCATTACCACCGGCGGCAGCGTCACCGAATATTCCATCCCGACGCCATCCTCCAATCCATCGAGCATTACCCTCGCGCAGGACGGCGCTCTTTGGTTTACCGAATCCGACGGGAACAAAATCGGACGCATAACCACAGCCGGGGCTATCGCCGAAGCTCCGATACCTACTGCTTCCAGCGGTCCTCTCGCGATCGCTCCCACGCGCGGAGAGACGATGTGGTTCGCCGAGAGCAGCAGCAACATCATGGGTCAGATCGCGCTCCCGATTACCCAGCCTCCGCTGCAGTTGCAGACGGTGACGCCGTGCCGCGTAATTGATACCCGGGCGAGCGCCGGCCCGCTCGGCGGACCATCCATCGCCGGCGGTACGATCCGGACGATACCCGTTCCCTCGAGTTCCTGCGGTGTACCGCCCAATGCGGCGGCCTATTCTGTCAATATTACTGTCGTTCCGAAAGCGGGGACTCTGAACTACCTGACGGTTTGGCCTGCCGGCCAGCCGCAACCGGTGGTGTCCACTCTCAATTCGGTTAACGGAGCGGTTCGCGCCAACGCGGCGATCGTTCCGGCGGGGTCCGGTGGCGCAATCAATGCGTTTGCAACCGACACGACCGACGTGATCATCGATATCAACGGCTATTTTGTGCCTCCTTCCGGTGGCACCCTTCAGTTTTACCCGTTACCACCCTGCCGAATTATCGACACCCGAAACTCGGATGGCCCTCTCGGCGGTCCGCCCCTCGCCGCCGCACAGACCCGTTCCTTTCCGATTTCCGGCATTTGTGGGGCGCCCGCCGGCAGCTCGGCGTATTCGTTTAACGTGACTGTGGCTCCCGGGGGCCCTCTTGGATATCTGACCGCTTGGCCGACGGGAGTGGGGCAACCCGTCGCATCGACCCTGAATTCGACGGGCGGTGAGGTGCTGGCCAACGCCGCGATCGTGCCCGCCGGCTCCGGCGGCGCCGTCAGCTTTTTCGCAACCGATGCCACCCAGCTGGTTGTGGATATCAATGGCTACTTTGCCGCTCCCGGTTCGTCCGGTCTTAACTTCTATGCGGTAACTCCGTGCCGGATTGTCGATACGCGCAGCCTGGCTGGTCCTTTCGGTGGTCCATCTGTCCTGGGTGGAACGGCAAGAAGTTTTGCCCTGAGTTTCGGGGCCTGCGACCTGCCCGCTTTCCCCACCGAGCAGGCTTATTCTCTGAATATGACTGTGGTTCCACAAGGCCCTCTCGGCTACCTCACAACCTGGCCCACCGGAATGAACCAGCCCTTCGTCTCTACCCTGAATTCGCCTGATGGGCAGGCCGCCGCGAACGCGGCCATCGTTCCGTCGGGAGCCACCGGATCGATCAATGCGTTTGTTACGAACACCACGGATGTCATCGTCGATACCAACGGCTACTTCGGACCGTAATCACCGGGTCCGGGAGCACTTGAAGCACCGCGCTATGCCGTCATGTTGAAAGACGAATGAGCCTGGCCGAAGCAGATATGGATCGCGGCGCAACTCGAAGCGACGGAAACGAAGCTGGTGCGGGCTTTTCACGACTGGTCCAGCCCGATGGAGTTGCGCGTTAGAACCGCAAAGGGCGCTGTCCCGCGCCGCCAGGAAACGGAAGGGACACGCGTCTCGGCGGCGGCGCGGACGCGACCCCTTTGCGCGTATTCCTCAAAAGCGCAAGGGCCGCCGGACGTGGCGCCAAAAAGTGGAGGAACCCACCCGTCCAGCCGCGATTCGGCGGTCATAACTTGCGCGTGGTTCCTTAAAAATCATGCGGCCGCCTTGCGCACACTCGACGTGGAACAGGAAGCTATTGCTGGCCGCCTTGCGCCAATCGAAGAGAAGTCTCCTCCATCGCGGCCCGAGTAGACCGGGGCGGTCACCAGGCGGTCACCCTCCAGCCTTATACCGTCGCTTCGGCCTCAGTTCGCGCCTTCAGAAGTTTGAAGATGCCCTCGGCCAGGTTTCCGCCCGCGCGCGCGTCCACCGCCTGCACCGCGCTGAGGTCAGAACCTAGCAGCGCCGGGTTCGTGTCGTCAAGCGCCACCGGAATGATGCGATGCTTGAGCCGGGAATCCCCAAGGGCGGTTCTTATCTCCGCTCTTACCCAGTCGCTCGCGGCCGAGTGAGCGCTTACGATAACCACCACCCAGTCGGACCGCAGAAGACCCGCCTCGATCGCGCGAATGTAATTGTCGCCGGGAATAATATCGGCGTTCGAATACCACGTGTCTATTCCATACTTCTTCAGCGGCTGCGTGAGCTCACGCTCGATGAATACGCGATCGAGATGGCTGTGACTGATGAACAAACGCACTACCAGATCCGGCTTCAGGCGCTTCAGATGATATTGCCAGTACCAGACGCCCACACCTTGCCCGGGTTTGCGCAGCCGGTAGCGAACCGGCTCATCGGAATCCGCCACGATTTCCTTCACGGCGCTCCAGGTATGCTGGTCGATCAGCACGCGCCGGCCGCGCCGCGCCTCCCGCTCAAACGCCGCCGCGAGGTTAACGGCGGTGCCGATCGCCGTGAAATCGCGAACCGTGGCATTTCCGAACGCCCCGATCGCCACGCGGTCGGTTGCGATTCCCACGCCCAGATCTAGATAACCGAGGTCCTGATTGCTTGAACGATGCCATCGTTCACGCAGGCTCTCAAACCGTTCGAGCATGCCGAAGGCGCACCGAACGGCCCGCTCCGGCCCGTTCTGATCGCGAAAGAACGCAAACACGGCGTCGCCGATGAATTTGTTGACGATGCCGCGCCGCGCCAGAACCTCTTCCGCAAGCATCGTAAGCAGATCGTTCACGATCTCCTGCGTTCGCGCCGGGTCTTCCTGGGACTGGCAGAGCTGAGTAAACCCGCGCATATCCGCAAACAACAGCGTGATCTCTTCGCGCCGCGCGGGCCGATTCAGGAGTTCCAGCAATTCGCCCGTGGAGTCGCGCGCATACAAGCCCATGTGCGCGGCAAGATCGCGAATGGTCTGGGCGTTTCCGATAGCCGCCGCGGCCTGCACGGCGAATTGCTCCAGAAGCGCGCGATCTCGTTCGCTGTACTGGCCGGATTTCCGGTTGAGAATCTGAATCACGCCAATTCTCTTCCCTCCCGATTCGAGCGCCGCGCAGATCATCGATTGCGACGTTTCGCGAGTCTGCTCATCGACCCCTTTGAAATGCTCGCTATCTTGTTCAAGACTCTGATCGACGATGGTCTCTCCTGTTGTAAAGACGTGGCCCGCCTTGCTTCCCTTCAGGGGCACGCGTTGGCTTGAGTACTCGCCCCACCGATCCAGCAGGGAAGCCGACTGCTCGCCCGCGGCCGACACGAAGAATAAGCCACCGCGCTCCGGGTCATAGAGCATGACGGATCCATCTCTCGAGTCCGTCATGGCGCACGCGCGCTCGAGAATGGTCTGCGCCAGGCGGTTCTGGTCAACCTCCGAACCGAGACGCGTACCGGTTTCGATCAGGGCGAGCAGGTCTTCCCGTGAGAGCAGTTCGACTGAGTCCATTTGCTCTGTGAAGGGTAACCCGTATTTCATCCTCCCGCAAGCTCGTGGTATCGCATCACTGCACGATCACACCGTCCGACCCGCCGTCTTACAATTCATCTAATCCCATGAGGCCGACCCGCTTTTTCCATTGCCTGCTTGCCGCAATCCTGGTGCCCTGGCATAGCGCTGCCCAGAGCAAACTTCAGAAGCAGGAGCCGCCAGTAATCGAAAAGAAGGTTGAGCCCGATTATTCTCCGGATCTGAAGTCGTTCGTCATTCGGCCCGTAAGAATTGAAATGGTCATCGACCAGGAGGGAGAGCCGTTCTCTTTGAAAGCTTCGACGCCTGTTCCCGACAGCGTTGCGGTGGCGTTGTCGAAGTGGCGCTTTCATCCGGCCCGAAGAGGCGGCGCAGCGGTTCCATCCGGGGTGGCCATCACGATGCCGGTTCATCGTTCCATCGAGGAGGTTGCGGGATTCCACCGTTCGTGGCGGCTGACCAAGGTAGAAAACGACTCCCTCGCGGCCGGGAGAAAGCTTGATGACCCAGGCGCGGCTGAACTCCTGGCGAAGCTTGAGAAGAGGCCCGACGATGAGAACACGCGGCTGATGCTGCTGGAATATAGTTCTCTGCACAGTGGGTCGGCTGCCGATCGTATGCGTCTCGACCAGATTCTCTGGCTCGCGCGAAAAGATCTCAAGGCGCCTGTCCTCGGCGCGCCGCTTTCGGTCCCAAACCCGCCGGCGCAACCGGACGCGGTGGCGTACGAGCAACTCCGCCTGCTCTGGCGCAATGCTCTCGTCGATGATCCCGCGGACCCTGAGATCCTGGACCATGCCACGAACTTTCTTCGCTTCTCGGATCCCGGCGTGGTGGAAGATGCGGCGAAGACTGCCATCAGTTCGACCGATGGGGCCGCGGCCGTTCTGGGCGATCTCTACGCACTTTCAGTGTTGGGAGTGACCGCTGTGGATTCCGCCTCCGGACAGGCTTCAGCCGCCGGGGAGGCAATGCCCGACACGTCTTTCTCACGAAACGCCAGAGCCGCGCTTGCGAAGACGGAAAATATGGCGACGCTGTTCTCCGCGCTTCATACTGTGAGCGGCGCAGGCTACGGGCTTACGAAGACCGGGCATCTGCCCGCGGGGTACGCGGATTTTTGTAGCGAATTGCTGGCGCGGGCGAGAAGCTACTATCCGCCTGCTGTGGAAACATGCGATATGACCGCTCCGGCCGCGCCCCTGAATCCAAACCCGATCCTCCGCACAGGAGGGAATGTCCAGGCCGCCAAACTGGTGAAACAGGTTCGGCCGAGCTATCCGGCCGACGCCAAAGCCCGAGGTATCACGGGAACAGTTACTTTCGAAGCCCTGATCGGCAGGGAAGGCATTATCAGGCGGCTGGAATTCGTCACTGGTCCTCTCGCGTTGTATAAGGCTTCGCGCGACGCTGTCTCTCACTGGGAATACACGCCAACCTTGTTGAATGGCAAGCCGGTGGAGGTGATTACGACGATCGATGTGCACTTCGCGCTCAACTGATGAATTTTTGCCAGGGCCTGCGATAGCCTGCATTCATGGCGACACTCGGTTTAATCGAATACAGCGATGCGAGCGACGAAGTACGCGCGGTCTACGACGACATCATGACCACCCGTAAGACCGACTGGATCAATAATTTCTGGAAGGCGCTGGCGCACGATCCGGTAACGCTCCGCCGCACCTGGGCCAGCATCAAAGAAATCATGGGACCAGGCGCGCTGGACTCGCTGACCAAAGAGATGATCTACGTTGCGGTGAGCGCGACCAATCAATGCGGATACTGCATCGCATCCCACACCGCCGCCGCGCGCAAGGCGGGTATGACGGATGAGATGTTCGCAGAGCTGATCGCGGTGGTCGGCATGGCCAATGAAACCAACCGGCTGGCAAGCGGCTATCAGGTCGAGATCGACGAGAAGTTCCTTGCGAAATGAATTAACGGCCGGTGAGTAAACTGAAGGCTTGGAAAATCGCGAACTCGCACGAATTCTCTATGAGACCGCCGATCTGATGGAGATCGCGGGCGAAGACGGTTTCCGCATCCGCAGTTACCGCAACGGCGCCTCCGCGATCGAAGGTTATCCCGAGAGCATTTCCGCGATTCTCGCGAATCCGGAACGGAAGGTCACCGACGTTCCAGGCATCGGAAAAGGCCTGGCCGCAGTGTTGCAGGAGATCGACAAGCGGGGCAGCTTCGACAAACGCGATGAGCTGCTGTTGAAATTCCCGCCCGCGGCGCTCGAGTTTCTGAAGATTCAGGGGCTCGGGCCAAAGAGCATCGCACTGCTCTTCGAACACTTCCGCGTCACGACGATGGACGAACTGGAGCAGCTCTGCCGCGACCAGAAGCTGCGTGAACTTCCGCGCATGGGCGCGAAGCTCGAAGAGAAGGTGCTGCGCAGCATCGCGCAATATAAGGAGCGCACCGGGCGTTTTCTGCTGAGCTTCGCCGATAACGCCGCACGTGAGTTGACCGCGTACCTTTCCGATCTCGACGGTATCGAAGCGATCACCGCCCGCGGGCAGTCTGCGGCGCGGACGCGAGACAATCGGCGATCTCGACCTGCTGGTCACCGGCCCCAACGCCGCCGCGGCTCTCGACCGAGTCGCGACGAATCCGAAGGTTCATGAAATTCTCGGGCGCGGCGTCAACAAGACCAGCGTGAAGATCGGGCGCGAAGGGCTTCAGGTCGACGTGCGCGCGCTCGAACATAACAGCTTCGGCGCCGCGATGCAGTATTTCACCGGCAGCAAGGAGCACAACGTAGCGCTGCGGCAGCGCGCGATCCGGATGGGCTTGAAGCTCAGCGAATACGGCCTCTTCCGCGGCGAAGACGATGTGCGCGTCGCGGGCGAGACGGAAGAAGAGGTCTACCGCGCGTTGGGTCTTGACTGGATTCCGCCGGAGCTGCGCGAAAACAACGGCGAGATCGAACTGGCCGAGGCCCACGCTCTGCCCGTTCTTATCGAGCGGGGCGACATTCGCGGCGATCTCCACATGCACACGACCGCGACCGACGGCCGCGCGACGCTCGAAGAAATGGCTGCGGCAGCGCGGGCCCTGGGATACGAGTACGTCGCAATAACCGATCACTCGAAAGCCATCGCGATGTCCTTCGGCCTCGACGAGAAACGCGTGGTCGAGTTCGCTCAGACCGTGCGGAAGATCAACGAATCGGGAGATCTCGGCATCCGCATTCTATCCGGACTCGAGTGCGACATCATGAAGGACGGCGAGATGGATATCGCGTGGGACGCGCTGGCCGAACTCGATATCGTGATCGGCAGCGTCCACAGCCACATGGGTCTGGAACCGGACGCGATGACCGACCGGCTGCTGCGCGCGCTCGAGTGCCCGCAGCTGAAAGCCCTGGGACATCCGACCGGCAGACTGCTTCTGCATCGCGACCCGTTCACGTTCGACTTCGACCGAGTGATTTCCGAAGCTGTTCGCCGCGGCGTCTGGCTCGAAGTGAATTCAAGCCCGGAGCGGCTCGACCTGAGCGCGAACCACGTGCGCGCGGCGAAGGCGAAGGGCGCGAAGTTCATCGTTTCGACGGATGCGCACCATCCCAATCATCTGCTGAACATGCGATACGGCATCCTGACAGCCCGTCGTGGCGGTCTCACGGCCGCCGATGTCATGAATACCAGACCCGTCGACCAGTTCGTATCGGCCCTCCGCCGTTGGCGGATCACTTCCTGCGGGGGTGCCAGGAGCAATCGTAGTACTCGAAGACGGCTCCCTTCGCCCCGCCCTCTTTGAGCGCCTCGCGATGACGATCCTCATTGGCCTGCCCCGTCTTGTCGCCTTCGGCGCAACGTGGATGTTTCTCGGGCGATTCGTACTTGCAGTACGCGATGTATTCATCCGTCGCATACTTCTGACGCACCTGGCACATGTCGTGCGTCCATGGCTTGAGGGGCGCCGTCGGCCCTGCAAGAGCGAACAACAGGAGAAGTTTCATTCCACCTTCTATTGTGAGGCTTTTATCGCCCGAGGCCGCGCACCAGGACTACGCGTTGTTTCGGAACTTCCTGCTGCTCGAAATACAGAAACCTCTCGTCGGACGAAAGATAAGCGGATCGAGGGCAAAACGCCACCTCAGCCAGGGATGTCGATTGCTTCAAATCGGGATCAAAGCGGATGATTTTGCATGTCGCCGCAGTCCCCGGTCCCGTAGTCTCCTGGAAGAGGTAAACGAATCGGGCTCCAATAGCCGCGCTGAACCACTGGAGGTCTCCCCCGTGCCAGAGCTGCTCAGCGCTTCCGCCTCCGATCGGCATTCGGAATAACTCACGGTCGCGTCCCGCAAAGAAGTACAAGTACTTTCCGCCCGGCGACACGTGGGGCCACATACCGTATGCGCCAGACGGACTCAGTGGCGCGTCATCGATATCTACACGCACGATCGGCGATTTCCGATCGTCCTCCCAGCTCTGCGCGGCATAAAGCGATTTGCTGTCTGGCGACCACGTCGGAAAGTCTAATGCGAAAGCATCTTTCCCGAGTTGTCGCGGAACTCCCCCGGAGGGAGACACGATGTAAAGGTGGGATCGGAAGTCAGTATTTCCCAACCTGGGAGACACGGTAAATGCAAGCCACTTACCGTCGGGCGACCAGCCAAGCCAAGTCGGCACTCCATCATTCGGAGGATTGAAGAAGGAGGGTATCGATTCCACCAGAACGCGTTCGCTGGTTCCGTTACGGTTCGCGAGCGAGATTTGCGAGACGCCCGCGGGCGCGTTGATGAATGCCTGCAAAGTTCCATCAGGCGAGCACCAGGGAGCGCCTGAGGAACACCCAGGATCGCTTACTGTCTCAAGCTTAGCCGGCGTCGAAGTCAGATCGGCGCGCCAAAGAGCCTCAATCTGAGTCGTCTCCGTGGCGAGGGCGCTACCGTCGCCACGAAACTGGGCGATATCGAGTTGGTTCGTCGAACCAGGAATTGCTTCCGGCCGCGCACCGTGCCGAACGGCGACGCGCCGGACATAGGGAACATCGCCCGAGACTCGATATACGATTTGTTTTCCGTCCGCCGTCCAGACGACACTCGAAACCTCGCGAGGCTCTCGCGCAATCACCGCTGCGGGATTGAGAGGCCGATAATCGCTCGTCAGCCTCAACAGCATGATGGCGCCACCGTCTCCATACGCCACAATTCGGCCGTCCGGCGAAAGGGCGGCGGGACCTGCGCGCCGGGCAATTTCGCGAACGGGCATACCTGAATCCAGCGAAACCAGGACTGGTCGGCAATCAAGTGTGGCTGGGTTTCCTGTATACACGCTCGCGAGGACGAATCGGCCGTCCGGAGTCCAGCTTGTGGCTGGAGCGCAGATCGCTCCCAGGTCCTTTTCCGGCCCGCCATCGAAGTCGCGTATGAACAGGTGAAGATCGAAGTGGGAATAGATACGGGCGAGCGAACGCGATCCGCCTGCCGTCAGGCGACCATTTTGGCGACACGGGCGTACTCTCTTTGCTATCGTGTCCAATCAACGGCACAACTTCGCCGCCGGCGAACGGTCGTGCATAAATTCCGCACTGATAATTCGGCGCGCACCAGTTGAAGAGGAGCGTCCTGTGGTCAGGTGATAAAGCAGGCTCGCTTGCCCCGTCCAGGTTCAACACCGGAGTGACTTGCACCTGGCTGAAGGCTGCGGCAACGAGAAATGCCGATACAGCCAACACTCTGATCACTCGCATGACCCTCTATTGTCATACTCGGCATTGTCATACTCGCATATGGAACCGATATGAAAATCACCTCGACGAAAGAAGTCTATAGCTGCGGCCTGTTTCGCGTAACCGAAGACGAGGCCGAAGACCGCACCGGATGGAAGATGAAGCGTAGCGTCGTGCGCCATCATGGGTCCGCCGTCATGATGGCGGTCGATGCGAAGAACCGCGTGATGCTGGTACGCCAGTACCGTCTGCCCGCCGGCCAATATCTGTGGGAACTCCCCGCCGGCAAGATGGATGAGGGCGAGACCGCTTTACAGGCTGCCAAACGCGAATTGATCGAAGAGACGGGTCTGCGTGCGAAGACCTGGAAGAAGCTCACGACGTTTTTCCCGAGCCCCGGCTATGTCGAGGAGAAGATGACCATCTATCTGGCTACGGATCTGACGGAGGGCGAAGCGCAGCCGATGGAGGATGAGCGAATCGAGACCCGCTGGTTCACGAAGAAGGAGCTTCGCGACATGATCGCGTCAAACAAGATTCTCGACGCGAAGACGATGATCGGATTCCTGCACTGGGCGAAGCTTTGAGGAGTTTGCTGCGAAGAGATTTGAAGCGGAAGGCCCTGCAGGATTGCCTTTAAAGATACGGGGCAGGCTTAGCGGCCTGCCCCGCGACCACCGGCGAAGGCGCATGGCCCACCTTATCCAGGATAAGGCCAGCCATGGCGATCCGCCCCTGGTCCACTACGCCTTTTTTGCTGCCTTCTTCACGGCCTTCTTTGCAGGGGCCTTGGTTGCGGCTTTCTTCGGCGCAGCCTTCTTTGCAGCCGCCTTTTTCGGAGCTGCTTTCTTTACTGCCTTTTTTGTTGCCATCGTTTGTGATTCTCCCGTTCTTTTCACATTATGAAACGAAACGCGAAAAGATACACCATAAAAGTTGAAAAATGTTTCAGAATGTGCCTCAAGCTCGCGCGCCCCGGACTCCATCCGTCGGGGTGGTACAAACAGAATCTGTGAAACAAGTTCAACTGATCACCGATGGCGCGTGCCTCGGAAATCCCGGCCCGCGGAGGATGGGCGGCGATCCTTCGCTATGGTCCGAGCAAGAAGGAGGTCTTCGGGTTTGAGCGCCACACCACAAACAACCGAATGGAGCTCACAGCCGCTATTGAAGGGCTCCGCACGCTTAAAGAGCAGTGCGAAGTGGAAGTGATCACGGACTCCGAATACCTCAAGAACGGCATCACGCAATGGATCGCGGGATGGAAGAAACGCAACTGGATGACCTCGCAGAAGAAGCCCGTGATCAACCGCGATCTGTGGGAAGCGCTCGACGATCAGGTCGCGCGGCACAAGACGAAGTGGTCATGGACTAAAGGCCACGCTTCGCACGATGACAACAACCGCGCCGACGAACTGGCCTCGCTCGCCGCCCGCGAACAGCGCTCTTCGAAGTGAGCTTGCCTACTCCAGATCGAAGTCGGCCGTTCGTTTTACCGTGGCGCCCGCGGTGTTCATCGCCTGCAGCTCGAGAACGTACTGACCGGGCGCCAGATCTTTCACGGGCATTCTCTGGCCCAGCGGGATCATCGGGTTGTCGGTCTTCTCGGGAATGTCGACCCGCATCAGACCTGTATTGAATTTCTCGGTTCCGCTCTTGCGATCGAGCACGCCGAAACTGAATCGCGACCACCGGTTTATGGTTGCGGATCGTTCTGCGCCAGAAGGGGCTCGTAGATCTCGACATAGAACAAGGCGAGGCCGGTCTTCGCAAACTTGTTGGAACCGGACGGCACCATCTGCACGCCCTGCGTAACCAGAGGAGTCCGGTCCTCAAGCAGGGACGAGTCCAGGCTCGCGCGCAAGGTCGCTCTGCTGAACCACTTGTTTGCTCAGTGCCAGTCCGCTGATCGTGAATTGCGTGTTTTCCCAGGGATCGATGGCGAGCGGCTCTTCGAGCTTTCCGAAGTTCCCCCCCGAGGAGAAGACAACCTTAAGGTTGTACTTGCCCGATGCCACGTCGAACTGATTCTCGTAATGGAAGGGTTGTTTCTCGAACTCTTCCATCTCCTTCTTGTCTTCGAACTCGCGTTTGACGGTGTCGCTGAAACGCGCGGCGACCGAGCCATCGGGCTTGTAGGCGATCCCGAGGACGTCCATCTCGGCGATGAACTTTCCTTTCTGCTTCTCGAACTTCAGCGAGCCCGCGGGAATCTCCATGGCGACGTTAACGCGAGCGACATTGGAACCCGTATAGAAGAACGGCGCCTGCATGGATGCCGCCACATTGCCGGGCTGCGTCGCCGCCACGCGGCTCTCGAGAGCCTTCTCCACCGGCTGATTGCTCGTCAGCACATCCTGCGGCTTCGCGTTGCAATAGCCGGTACGCGCGCGAACCGTCGCTCCCTGATCCACCTTTACGCGAAGAGCGTGACAGCTTCCCTCCTTCGATTCGGGCGGGGTGTAGCCGATCAGGTAATACTCGTCCAGCTCCTTGCCGATCTTCTGCAGCCCGGCGAGAAAGTCGTTGGTGTTTCGGATGACGAAGCCGCCGGTGCCGTCGGCCAGCATGTACATGACGTTCTCATTGGCCATGGTCATCTCCGGCATTTTCGGAATCAGGATGTTGCGCGCCTGATTCGGTCCCGGACCAGGCATATTGCCCATGGTTCGGTTGACTCCCGGATTGCCGTTAACCGGCCTCGGGCCGGGGGTCGGAGTGGGGCCCGCTACGGGAGGCCGTCCCCCGACGGGCGCTGGCGCGGGCGGCCTTCCGCCGCCCGGCGCCGGTGCGGGCGCTCCTCCGCTCGGGCGTCCACCGCCGCCGCGCCCGGGCGGCCCGCCTCTTTGAAAGAAAGCCATCGATCCGGCCGACGGTGCGAAGGCGCCAAGCTGAAGCAACTCGCCGAAAGGAAGTGCGCCCAATCCCGCCAGGGGCTTGCCGGCGCGCGCCGCCAGCGAGCCCGCGCACATCGATCGGATATATCGCGACGTTCGATCTGTTGCAAACGTCGATCGTCGCGGTCACCTCCGACAGCTGCTCCTCGGTGAGCGGGAAACCCGAGGTGAACAGGATTAGAGCCTTTCGTCCGGAGATCGGATTCAGATTCTTTGCCAGACTGCGCAGCGCGAGAATCATGTCCCGCGCGCCGAAATCGGCGGCGGCGTGGGAAAGCTGCGGAACGGATGGATCGCCGTTCGGCGCGACCGAACTCAACTTCGTGCCGCTTACGACGGCCTTCAGGCGCTCCGCGTCGCTCGTGAAGTTTTGCGCAATCTGAAGCGCGCCGCCAAAGTTGACGATCGCCATCATTCGTTTGGGCCCGGCGTTGGCATCGATAAATTTCGCGGCGGCCTGGCGGGCCTGCGCCTGTGCGCCGAAATCCATGGTCGAGTTGTCGAAGAAGAGCACGACGTAATGCGTCTTGAACGCTCGATGGAGCGTCGACGCCCGCTTCGAAGGAGAAGCTGTTTGATGGTCTGCTCCTTGTTGTCTTCCCAGACCTTGAAGTCTTTGGCGGTGAGGTCGTGAACGTACTCGCCCTTCTTGTTGGTCACCACCGCATCGACGAGAACGACGCGCGTCTCGCTTCGGATTACGGCGCCGGAATCCGGAACCGCTCCGGCCTTCGGCTGTTCCTGCGCCTGACCAACGGCTGCCGCCATCACCAGAAGAATGCCTGCTATGCGTCCACGAATCACGATTGCACCTCTTATGGAAAGCTCTTACTGGATATAGCTTTTATGGAATAACGACGGCGCTGTTTTGCGCCGACATGACCTGCCCTTCGGAATCCCGCACCACGAGCCGCACGATGTAACTCCCGGACTGCACGTCGAGCGTCGACTTCACCGTGATGCCGTCGGCCGGCAGCGTTTCGAGCGTCGGATCTTTCAGCCGCATCTCGATCGTCTTCTGAATCGCCGTGACAAAGTTTCCGTTCCGGTCGAACACGCCGCCGACGAGGGTTAGCGTGTCGTTGTTTCGCCCGTCCGCCTTACGGTAATGAAGGTGTTTGATATCGATACGCGCCAGCAGGGAAAGCTTTGCGTTGAAATCGCCGGTCTTGAAGAACTGCGTATGCAGTTCGACGGGCAAGTTCGTTGATCTCGTCGCGGGAGAAGAACGCCTCCCGCACGTCTTCCTTCGCCTGCTCCGCGGGGTCGGTCGCATGACGCTTGACGAAGTAGCCGCGGCGCGCCTGGATCTGCAGCCCGGCGCCGTTCTTCAGGGTCACCTTCAGACCGTGGTAACTGCCATCCAGCTTGAGATTTTGCGGCGCGAAGCCGAGTACGTAGATAAATTCGGGCTGGGCGGCGATGCGCCGGAAACCCTCCGCAAAGTCGTTGCTGTTCTGGATGAAGGCGCCTCCGGTCGCATCCGCCAGTTCGGCCATAACGTCCGAGTCGGCCGAGGCGCTGTCGATCTCATACAGCATTTTTATGTTGGCGGCCATGGGTGAAAGGGCGCGGGGGTGTCGGCGTTTCCCCCGGGAATCACGGTGTAGAGACCGCGCGCGTCGAACGAACTGATGGTGACGTTGGCGCGAATCGCGCGGTCCATCAGATCCGTCTCGTCGAGACGATGGTCGTTGGTCAGAAAGAAGCCCGGCGAAACGAGAACGACGCTCCGGCTGCCAGGCAGCGTTCCCATTCGACGCACAACGTTCTTCAACACGCCAAGAGCGAGCCGGGTGTCATAGTCTCCGGTACTTAACTCGCGGGCGGCCGACCCCTCGCGATACGGGCTCGCCGATTCGGGCGATCTACGTCAGCGGGGTACCCTGAGGCGGAGGGTAGCACGCCAGGTACTCGGCCTCGGCCGCCTGCAGCGCCTGCGGATCGTTCTTGTTGACGATGAGGTCGGCCTGATAGTAGCTGATGTTGGGACAATCCTCGCTGCGCCGCCGGACGACAGTCGGAGTCGGACGGATCTGCGTCAGCGTCTGGTGCAGTTTGCCTTTGTCATCGGTGAAATCGAGAACGGTACGGCCCGATGTCGTATAAATCGCGGCGCGTGTTCCCGGCTCGAACGACTCGACAAGAACGCCGGTTCGCCGCGGCCTGCGCCTGCGCCAGATCGCCAAAGGCCAGGTGCACATCGTCGAAGATCCACGCTACAAAGTGCTCCGCTACGGCCAGCTTTTCAGGCTCTCCGGGCTGGGGTATCGGATTTCCGTTGGCGTCCGTTTCGAGCGATGTATCGGGTAGTATCGGCGGCGCCTCCAGCTTGTCGAGGGAAAACCTCGCGATCACCTGCGGCTTACCCTTATCAAAAAGCTGAAAGTCTTCCTTGTGGAGCGTCCCTATCGCCTTGCCGTTGGCATCGCGCACCACCACCGGTACCAGCACGAGATTCACGGCGGTGCTGAAGGTGACCGGCGCATCGTGGCTCGTCATCTCCCCTTTGTTTTGCTCTGACGCGGGCGTTTGCGCGAGACACGCCAGTACCGCGCAGACCAAACCCACGACCTGCCAGACGGCACGGCCCGGAGACATGAGAGAATTCTACTCCTTATTTGAGCTTTATAGGTCTGTAACAATGCTGTGATAGACTTCTCCCGCTTGAAAGGCCCTGCTCAAATGGTTCCTCAGTCCGAATTGAAAAGCTTCCACGAGTACGAGCACCAGCACGTTCAGCCGCTGGCTGATCCCCGTGGCGGCCGTCTGCATTCACATCTGCATCGGCTCGGTCTACGCCTGGAGCACCTTTAACCGGCCGATCAAGGCGCTGTTCCCGAACGATCCCTCGTGGTTCAGCCCGCCGTACACGACGTTCACGACCGCGCTCGTCCTGCTCGGACTCAGCGCGGCGTTCGGCGGCCCATGGGTGGAGCGCCGAGGACCGCGGGTGGCCGCGATCGCCGCCGCGATCCTCTTCGGATGCGGCCTGATGATCGGCGGCATCGGCCTGGCGATCAGGCAATCGTGGCTGGTGTTTCTGGGCATGGGCGTGATCGGCGGGATGGGCTGCGGACTCGGTTACATCGCGCCGGTCAGCACGCTGGTCAAGTGGTTCCCCGATCGCCGCGGCATGGCGACCGGCATGGCGATCATGGGATTCGGCGGCGGCGCTTTCGTGGCCGGCTATCTGAACGTCTACTTCATGAACCTGATGGGCGTGGCGAACACCGTTATGGTGCTCGGCGTGCATCTATTTTCTGGTGATGATGATCGGCGCCGGAATCATCCGGCGGCCGCCCGCCGGGTGGCAAGCCCGGCAGGCTGGACGCCGACCGTGACTACCAACAAAATGATCACGGACCGGAATCTGAGCCGCAATGCCGCGGTCAAGACTCCGCAGTTCTATCTGCTTTGGGGCATTCTGTTCATCAACGTGACCGCCGGAATCGGCATCCTCGCGCAGGCCTCTCCCATGATGCAGGACATGTTCCACAAGACCGCGGTCGAAGCCGCCGCGGTGGTCTCGCTGATCAGCCTCTTCAACGCCGGCGGCCGCTTCTTCTGGGCGTCGTTCTCCGACTACATCGGCCGCCGCAACACCTATCTCGTGTTCTTCGTCGTGCAGTTCATTCTGTTTCTTTCTGATTCCCGGCCTCGCCGCCAAAGGCGAATGGGCTGTTGTTCGAGTCGTCTCTGTTCGTCGTCTTCACGATGTACGGCGGCGGCTTCGCCACCATCCCGGCGTTCCTCGCGGACATGTTCGGCGCGGAGAACGTCGGCGCGATTCACGGCGTGATGCTGACGGCCTGGAGCGCCGCCGCGATCGTCGGTCCGGTGATCATCACGGAGCTGTCGGACCGCGCAAAAGCGCGTCTCGCGCCCGGAGAGAACCACATTCACATTTACGACCAGTCGCTCGAAGTGATCGCCGCTTTCCTGGCGGTGGGCTTCGTTCTCACCATTCTGGTACGGCCGCTGCGCCGATCTTGAGGGCGGTCTGAAACGCGTTGAAACCTTATCGGCGCGCAATGCGACAATAGTTTCATGCGGTTTGGGTTCGTCCGAGTATTGCTGGTGGGGTGTGTCTGCGCCCTGACGAGTCTCGCGCAGCAGCAGCTTTCGGTCAGCAAACTTATTGAATTCATTCATTCTGCCATCACGCTGAAGACGTCCGACAAGGAAGTCGCGAGTTTTCTGGCGAGCGTGAAACTGACGGAAAAACTGGACACGCGCACGGTCGAAAATCTGCAGGGGCAGGGAGCCGGCCCGAAGACCGTCGATGCGCTGATGCGTCTGGCCACCGCATCGGCGAGTCTCACGCCGCCGCCTCCGACGATTGCCCCTCCCAAGCCGAAGCCCCTCGATCCACCTTCTTACGAGGAGCAGCAGAAGGTTCTCGACGCGGCTCGCGAGTACGCTCTGAACTACACCAAAAATCTGCCGGACTTCATCTGCCTCGAAGTGACTCGCCGCTATTACGACCCGCACTACCGGCCCGGCGCCGAAGGCTCCTGGGCCGTCAGTGACAGACTGGCAGAGAAGCTCACCTATTACGACCAGAAAGAAAAATACGAACTGATCAGCCGCAACGACGACTCGCTTTACGGCAAGTCGTCCGACTCGGTGGGCGGCGCGCTCTCGCGGAACGAGTTCGGAACGCTGATGAAGGAAGTGTTCGATCCCGAATCGAGCGCCGAATTCCACTGGGAACGCTGGAGCACCCTCTCCGGCCACCTGATGCACGTCTACGCCTACCATATCGATCAGCCCCACTCGCACTGGACACTCGATTACGAGCACCGGCAGCAGGTGACACCCGCTTATCACGGCGAAGTCTTCGTGGACAAGGGATCCAACGAGATCTGGCGAATTTCCGTGGAACCCGAGCCTCCGGCCAGTTTCCCGATGCAGAATATCCACGAAGCTCTCGACTACCGCTACACCGATGTCGGCGGCCAGCAGTTTCTGCTCCCCCAAAAGAGCGAAGTGATTATGCGCGCCGACGGAATCGGCACGAAAAACGACCTCGAATTCCGAAGCTACAAGAAGTACTCCGCGGACGCCACGATCACCTTTGACGATACCGACGACACGGCCGCGCCCTCGAGTTCGAAGCCCGAAGATCAGAAGCCCAAACAGTGATCTTCTCCGCCGAGTCGATGCCGCGCGCCCTCAGGATATCCATCCTGCTGGTCCTGGCCGCAGCTTTGCTTGGCGTGGCCACAGCATCGGCGTCGCCCGCTCACTTTCACGCGAACTCCTCGCCCAACGGATGCGACGTTTGCTTCGTTGCGCATTCGGCGGTGGTTGAGACACCGTGCTTACAACTCGTGTACGAACCCGATATCGCGGGCCGGACGAGCATACTGCCTCCCTTCTTCGGCTACCAGACGTTTTCCTCCCAACCCCACTGCTCGCGCGGTCCCCCTCCCTCCGCTCTGTAACTGCGTCATTCGCAATTCCGCGAAAACAGAGTTCAGCAAGAGGGAGAAATGAAAAGCATTCTATTTGTTGCGCTCGCCTTATCAGGCGCATGCGTAACTCCGGTATGGGCGCAGGGAATGGGCAATTCCGGGACTATCACCGGAACGGTCGTCGATCCGAGCGGCGCCGTAATCGCCGGCGCGATCGGTCGAAATCCAGAACAAAGTCACGGGCTACGACAAGAGCACGACGACGGATTCCGCCGGAACATTCAAGTTTCTGGGGGTTCCGCAGAATAACTATCACATGACGGTCACGGCGCCGGGTTTTCAAGCCCATGCGGAGGACGTCATGGTGCAGACTACGGTAGCCGTCAATCTGAAGATCGCGCTGGGGCTGGCCTCCTCGACCGAAAGCGTGAACGTCAGCGCCGACTCCGACCTGGTCGAATCGGTTCCGACCGCGCACGTCGACGTGGACTCCTCTCAATTTGAAAAGCTGCCGGTCATGTCGGTGGCGAACGGTCTGAACGACGTGATCGCGCACTCCGCGCCCGGCATTGTGGCGGATTCCAATGGCTTCATACATCCGCAGGGCGACCACGCGCAGACGCAATTCGTTTTCGACAATCAGCCGATCACCGATCAGCAGAGCAAGCAGTTCTCGACGTCGATGCCCGAGAACGCGGTCGCGTCGGTGGAGGTGATCACCGGCGCGCCGCCCGCCGAGTACGGCGACAAGACGAGCCTCGTGATCAACGCCACCACGAAGAGCGGCCTGGGAGTCGACAAGTCGTTCGGCAGCGCGACGACGAGCTATGGCTCGTTCGGCACCACGACCGGGGCCGTCACTTTCGGCGAGGGAGGCACGAAGTGGGGCGAGTTCATTTCGCTGAACGGGGTGCGTTCCGGCCGCTATCTCGATCCGCCCGAGTTTTCGGCGCATCACGACGTGGGGAACAATGAGACGGTCTTCAACCGCCTGGATTATCAGCCGGACCAGAACGACTCTCTGCACCTGAATCTGTTCTTTGCGCGCGCCTGGTTCCAGACGCCCAACACATACGATCAGCGACTGCGCGGGCAGGATCAGCGCCAGACTGATCATCAGTTACAACATCGCGCCGGGATGGGTCCACATCCTGAACGCGCACTCCACCATTACGGTTAATCCGTATCGTACGGCGGGATCAGGTGACTTACGATCCGAGCCGCGAATCCGTTCGCGGATCAGCCGGCGACTGTCGGCGAGCACCGGCAATTGATGAATGTCGGCATCAAGGCCGACTATGCCTATGTCAACCATCACAATAATTTCAAGGCCGGAATGCAGGTCCAGCACACTTTACTCAATGAGAACTTTTTCCTCGGCGTTACGGATCCGAGCCTGATCGTCGAGCAGATCCCGGGCTGGCGCCTTACGATCTGACCAAGGGCGACAGTCCGTTCACATTCAGCGATCACACGGATATCAAGGAGTATGCCGTTTACGCGCAGGACAATCTGACGTTCGGCGGCCTGAATCTTCAGGCGGGTTTACGCGTGGATTTCTATCGCGGCCTCACGTCGGGACAACAGGTGCAACCTCGCCTCGGCGCCTCTTATCTGTTCAAGCCGACGAACACCGTGTTTCGCCTTTCGTATTCGCAGTTTTACGAGACGCCTTATAACGAGAACCTTCTGATTTCGAGTCAGACCGGCCCGGGAGGCCTCGGCGGCAACGTGTTCAGCGAATTCGGAACGGCGCCCCTCCGCCCCGGAACGCGCGATCAGTACAACGTCGGCGTGCAGCAGGGTATCGGCAAGCATCTTCTGGTGGACGCGGGTTACTTCTGGAAGTACACCCACAACGCTTTCGATTTCGATAACCTTTTCACCACGCCCATCACCTTTCCGATCGAGTGGCGCAAGAGCAAGATCGACGGCGCCGCGGCGCGCATCACTCTGACGGACCTGCACGGCTTCACCGCGTACATGATTCTGGGCCACACGCGCGCGCGCTTCTTCGGGCCGGAAAATGGCGGGCTGATTTTTAATTCCCCGCTCAGCGATTCGGTTTTCCGCATCGATCACGATCAGGCGCTGGAGACAGACCACGAACCTGCGCTACCAGCGGAAGAACAACGGACCCTGGGCGTCTTTCACGTGGCGTTACGACAGCGGCGAGGTCGCCGGAGCCGTCTCCACTCTCGAGGATGTGTATGCGCTTACCGGCGACCAGCAGGCATCGATCGGGTTCCATTGCGGGTCGACCTACGCGACGATCTTCAGCCCGATTACGGCATGCCCGGGCGGCAATGCCTCGGCGAACCTGGTGCGGATTCCCGCAGCCGGGCACGGAGAACGACGATACGAATCCCGCGCGCGTGGCGCCGCGAAATCTGTTCGATGTCGCGATCGGCGACGATAATCTTTTTCACACGGACCGGATCCGGTACCGGATACAGTTGACGGCGGTCAACATCACGAACGTGGTGGCCCTGTACAACTTTCTATCGACCTTCAGCGGGACGCATTTTGTGAGTCCGCGGGCGTACACGGCTGAGTTCGGCATCGTCTGGTAGCCGGTTTCAAGCCGCGAGCGATGCGGTGGCCAGCAGCGGCGGGTCGGCCGGGGCTTGTTTTTGCGTTTCTGCCCGGTGATTCGGCACGATGGCGTGCCTGATTTCGCCGGTCGAAAAGACGAAGCCATTTTTGTTGACACCGCTGGAGTTACCGGAATTGATGGATGCCGGACTCGCGACCGATGAAGTCTGTTGACGGAGAAGTCGAGCTTCTTCGAGTTCGCGCCGGCGCTCCTCTTTTCGCTCTGCCTGCAATTCGCGAAGCTGCTTCAGGTTCCGCTGCAGGTTGCGGTTGATGCGCTGCTCGTAAATAGTCAGGAGCTGGAATTTGTTCGCGTGATCGAGGAAGGTACGGGCGTCGGCGAGCGCCATACGGACCGGGTTCCGTTCGTCATCGCGGCACGCGGCATAAATGTTTGTATCGATGGCGCAGGCTCGGTTGAGGCGCCAGCTGTCTTCCGCCACGGATTGGGCGATCTGCCGCTCCATCGGCGTTTCCGGGTTGAGGCTGTCGACCAGGGCGTTGACAAAGCTGTCATGCGCTTCACGGTCTTCGCCAGGCATCACCGTGATCTGGCCAGTCAGACCGTGCCGGAGATTATTCCTGCTGGACCGTTCCCTGCCTTCCGCGGTTCCTGGGCCCGTGGAACGGAGTGCGTTGCGGCGGTTGGCTTCGAGTTGCTTTTCGGAGATCATCGTTTTTTACCCTGTCCTTCGATTGCAGTAGAGCACGGGAAAATCGAGCCGGAGGCGCCGCAGCTGGTAACGCGATGAAAACAAGCGATGAATGTTTTTTGAAATCGGTGACTGCTGAACGAGGATCTCATCGGCTTTTGCGGCAGAAACCGCGCGGGATCGGACTTTGCGGTCTGCCGCAAGCTGATGAGACCACCCAGTGAACTAAAACGGGTCTGTCTGCCAGAATATGGACGAGTGATTTTCGCCGGCCGATTCAATGGCCAGCAGTGACTTGAATACAATTGCAATAGAGGCTGAAACCTCGGGCACTTCTGGCAGGCTGGTATGCGCGCCCGCGAGGGATCCGGTGGCGGCAGAACCATCCGACACACGATTTTATGTCGACAGTCTTCGAGCCTCGCCTGGACATTCTGGCGGAGTCGCAATTGCGGTTGTGGCCGGAGCTGGACGCGGTTCCGACGCACTTTGTGCTCTATGGCGGAACCGGTCTGGCACTGCAGATCGGCCATCGGTTTTCCGAGGACTTCGACTTCTTTTCGTCATTCGGTTTTGACCGGCTGGGCTGCAATCGCGCTTGCCTTTTTTTCGGAATTTGAACGGAGCTGACGCGGACGCCGGGTCCATTACAAAACTGATAATCTCGAAGCGGTCGTGGACCGTGGAGATGCGGTGAAGGTTGCTTCTTTGGCGGTCTCGACACATTACAACGAGTGCAAGACCCGCTTCGTGCCGCAGGATCGCGGGTGCGCGTGGCGTCGCTGGTCGATCTGGCAGGCATGAAGATGAGAGTAATTCAGGTTCGGGCCAGTTGGAAGGACTACATCGACATTCACGCTCTCGCCTCTCATGGAACCGATCTGCAGATGGGATTGGCGGCGGCAAGGGCGATTGACCGAAGCTTCGATCCAGCGATAAGCATTCGGGCGCTGCAATTCTATGGCAATGGAACGCTGGATCGAGTACCGAAAAGTATGCGGCGAGATCTTACTCGCTGGTCACGGCAAGTCGATCTGGCGAAGCTGCCGGCGTTGAAACCAAAACGCGGCCTGAGTCCCGGAGGTATGGAGCGATGACCCTTGCGGTTCCCTTTGCGGCGGACCTTCTGCGAATCGCACGAAAAGTTGTCTGGTATGACCAGCCGGAACAAACGTTGGCCAATCTGGACACATTTCTGGCCCACCTGATGGTTTATGGCTCATCGGCGGATGTGGCCGTGACCAGCCAACACGTGCCTGCCGAAGAGTTCCAACGAGTACTTGAAAATGCGCCAGCCGGGCTCTTCACGAAAGAGGCCTGGCAGAAATGGCACGAACGGTTGGGAATGCCGGTACAACCCCTGCCAAGGCGCCGGTTTCCCGATGGCTCGTTCGGTCCCGAGCCGGGCCAGTTTTTTGGTCGATAGCGGATTACATGGTCGGCGCCCTCTGCCTCGATCTGAACGGGGATGTTCGTGCACGCCGGGCACAGGAGCGGCTTCCACAGCCTCGGTAGCGGTTTTATCGGGGGATGGAGTCGCGCGTCCATCACAAGGCCGACAAAGCCATCGAGAACATCGTTCACCTTCTGCACGCAGCCTGATCTCATCTGGCGATTGTTGCAGTCGTTTTGTTATTGTTGCAGTCGTTTTGTTTATGAATGAAGATTTGAGAATCTAATGAGGGTGCGGTCGTCGGAAGTAGCCGCCTACAGCGGGCCGAGCGCGGGAAACGCAGTTGAGAAGAGGCGCGAAGCAGAACGACCGAAGTGTGCAGAGCGCAGGAATTCAGCCCGAGCCGTGCCAGAAGATCGCAGGCACAAAGGGAACAACAATGATCGTGTCAACTCGGCACCTTGGCCCTCGGGAGAAAGAGTTCCATTCCCTACAGCGGGACCTCAGAATGGTTTGCAGTCGCAAACCCGTAACAACCGGGCGAATTGGTTATCGGGGGTGGCATTAAGGCCGGCAGCCCGTTCAACGCTTCCGGTGAAGAGAGGTGCGCACTGTCGCGCTGCGTCTGCGTACAGAGTATCGGGCGCCGTTGTGCCGAATCGAGGCGTTTCATTGAAACGAGTTGCCGCGCATAGCCCACGGAGCTGTGGTCATGCACCATCTTACAGAATATAGCAGATTATGCTATATTGTTTTGGGGAACAACAGAATGACTGCCGAGCAATGGAAAACCGGACGTGAGAAAGCGGACTTGACGCAGGTGGTGGCCGCGCGTTCGCTGAACGTGTCGCAGCCGTATCTGTCTCAACTCGAAACGGGCTTGAGGATGGCGAGCGACGAACTCTCGCGCAAGGCCGCGAAGCTCTACGAACTCCCCACGGCGCTCCCGCTCCCCGAGCCGCTGGACGTTCGGGGCGTTCCACCCGACCAACTTCAGCAAAATCTTGCCTTTCTCGGTTACCCTGGTTTCGAGCATGTTCGTTCCAAGGTGAAGAGCAATCCTGCTGAAGTGGTGCTCAAGGCTGTAGTGCAGCCAGAACTGGACACGCGCCTGGTTGAAGCGCTGCCCTGGGTTCTGAGTACGTATACCGGCCTGAATTGGGAATGGCTGCGAGATCGCGTCAAATTGAACAACGCTCAAAACCGTCTGGGTTTCCTCGTGCATCTCGCGGGGCAAACAGCGCATGTTTTGCCGGAGCGTCAGGGCGCCGTTCAGGTTTTGTCCCGGTGGGAAAACGAACTTGACGAAGCCCGGCTCGCGCGTGAAGGAACGCTTTGCCGAGAGTCGATGCCGGAACCTGAGCGCACTTGGCTAAGGGCGAATCGTCCTGAGGCTGCGGCCTATTGGAGCCTGCTGACCGGCCTGACAGCCGAGCAGCTACCGTATGCCGCGTAACGAAGCGTCACCGGAGCCGTGGCGATCTTTTTTCGCTGAAGTGGATTCCCGCCTCAGCGAAGACGTTCAACTGCACTGCTGTGGCCGCTTCGTCGTGACGCAGGTGTAACGGAGTCGCCCGCACCACGAGCGATGTGGATTTCCTTGGCGTCGTGCCGAACGTGTGGAGCGATCTAACCGCATCGGCGGCAAAGGGGTCCACTCTGCACGCGAAGTATAAGGTATACGGATGCCGTCACTGTCGCCACGCTGCCCGAAAACTACGAACAACGACTGATACCCATGTTCCTCGGCGCATGGCATCGCCTCCACCTTTTCGCGCTGGAGGCTAATGATTTAGCTCTCTCCAAGCTGGTGCGGAACATTGAGCGGGATCGAAATGACGTACAGCAACTCGCACGCGCGGGCCGTATCAAGGCGGACATCCTCAAAGAGCGCTATTACAGCGAGCTTCGCCCGAACCTCTCCAACGAATCCCGGCACGACTTGACGCTCCAATTGTGGCTTGAGTCTTATTGGCCTGTCTGATGCTCAAAGCCGCCCGCCCGTCTTATATGAGGAAGCGATGCCCACCCCCCCGGAGTCCGACTCACGACCACTGGAACCACGAATCCGCGATGATGCCTGGGCGCAAAAAGCGCTCGATACGTTCTTGGCGCGGGCGCGAACGAAGACGAACTCTGGAATTTCCTCTATGCCCTCGAAACCTCACAGCTTCTCGGCTTCTCAAATTGAAACCAGCGATCCCGCCTGACGAAAAGGCAGGCGAAGGCCCTGGCCAAAAAGCTTTCCGCGAATGCGAACGATATCCGTGCATTCTTCGCGCCGGACCTCTACTGGTACCTGACTGTTGAGAAGCAATTCGGCTGGATTGACGATCTCAAGTAAAGCTCCGGCGGATGGCGACCTTGATCCAGGACCTTGCGCAGACGAACGACGACCGCGGGGCCGACGACGCGAGACCGGCCAGATGCGATTGACCGAGCATGTCCAAACAGTGACCGGGAAACCGCACGACAGGGAAGTCGCGGAACTGTAGTGGCTCAGATCGCCACCATCCGGTAACTTGCAAGTGACTGATTTGTATGGTGAGCGCGGTAGGAATCGAACCTACAACCTACTGATTAAGAGTCAGTTGCTCTGCCAGTTGAGCTACGCGCCCGCAAAAGCCAGTCTAGCACGCACTTCCCGGCAGACCGGTGTCCTTCAGCGGAATGCATTCACAAATTCCTCTCCGTATCCTCTATCCTTTGAAAGGCGCCGTGTAGCGCCGCTCAAATATGCATCTCCTCCCAACTCACGATGAAGTGGTGCGTGTTCTTCGAGACACTGGCGCGTTGCGCGAAGGGCATTTCGTTTATACAGACGGGCTCCACTCCAACGAATACCTTCAGGTCCCGCTCGCCATGCGCTACTACCAGCATGCGAAGACGTTCAGCGTGGGACTCAGCCGCCTTCTTCGCGCCAACACGGAAATCCGTCCCCTCATTCCCGAGCTCTCCATCGTCGCGCCGGCCACCGGCGGTCTGCCGGTCGCCTACGGAGTTTGCGAGGCTCTTCAGGCGAAGCGGGTTTACTGGGCCGAACGCGACGGTGATTCGCCCTCCGCGAACGATCCGCTGCGCTTCCGCCAGTTCCTTGAGCCATCGCCCGGCGAACAGGTCGTGCTCGTCGACGACATTCTTCGATCGGGAAAGAAACTCACCGAGATGAAAGCGCTGCTCGAAAGCTATGGGGCAATCATCGCCGCCATAGCCGTGGTCATCTATCAGCCTCTTCCCGAGGTCCGAGAGTTCGGGGACATTCCGTTTCTCTATTTGACGCGCCTCGAAGCAAGCTACTACGCCAATGAAAATGCATGCGAGCTTTGTAAAGCGTCGGTACCTGCGCAAAAAGTTTGGGTATAAGCTGCCGAATTACTGTGACGCCATTCACCCATGTGCCCTGATATCAGCCGAATAGAGTGTGTGAAAGCGTGCTGCTTAACGGCGGTGCAGTGTGTTACATCTGTATGTCAGATCTCATGATCAGGATGATTTCAGGCAGATTTTCCACAGGTTTTCCCACGCCCCCGAATGAAAACGCCCCCTCGGTTGAAAAGGTAAAGGACGCCGGGTGAAGCTCACCGCCGTCGACTGGTCGATCATTGCGTCGTATTTCCTCTTCAACCTGCTGATCGGCTTTTACTACAAGAGCAAAGCGGGCTCGAATACCACGGAGTTCTTCCTTTCGGGGCGCAACGTGCCCTGGTGGCTCGCCGGAACCTCGATGGTCGCAACCACGTTCGCCGCGGACACTCCGCTTGTAGTTACGGGACTGGTCGCGCGGAACGGAATCGCCGGCAACTGGCTCTGGTGGAACATGGTCGCAAGCGGAATGCTGACAGTGTTCCTCTTCTCGCGGCTCTGGCGGCGATCCGGCATGACCACCGACATCGAACTCGCCGAACTTCGCTACTCCGGAAAACCGGCGGCATTCCTGCGAGGTTTCCGGTCGCTCTACCTGGGTGTGCTGATGAACTGCATTATTCTCGGCTGGGTCAATCTCGCGATGGTCAAGATCCTGATGCTGGTGCTCGGCATTTCGAAAGATCAGGCTCTCTGGATCGTGATCGGCATCATCGCGCTGACGTCTTTCATCTCGACGCTCTCCGGCCTCTGGGGCGTCCTCGTTACCGATCTCTTCCAGTTCGCCGTGAAGATGACGATGGTCGTGGTGCTGGGAGTCGAGGCCGTGCGGGCGGTCGGCGGCATCGATGCGATGAAGCAGAAGCTCGGCGGCGACGGAAGCGCTTTCCTCAGCTTCGTGCCCGATCTCCATTCCGTCTGGATGCCGGCGGTGACATTCTTCGTCTATATCGCCGTGAACTGGTGGGCGACCTGGTACCCGGGCGCCGAACCGGGCGGAGGCGGTTATGTCGCGCAGCGCATGTTCAGCGCGAAGGACGAGCGTAATTCCCTCCTCGCCACGCTTTGGTTCAACGTCGCGCATTACGCGCTCCGGCCCTGGCCGTGGGTGGTGGTCGGAATGGCTTCGGTTATTCTTTACCCTCACCTGCAGGATCCCGGAAACCGGCTACGTACGGGTCATGATCGATTACCTGCCCGCATCGCTGCGCGGGCTGATGGTGGCGGCTTTCGCGGCTGCGTTCATGTCCACGGTAGGTACTCAATTGAATTGGGGCGCGAGCTATCTGGTGAACGATTTCTACCGCCGCTTCATTCAGACCGGAGAGCCGGAGCGGCATTACGTCCGCGCCTCGCAGGTGGCAACCGTGATCCTCACCATCATCTCGGCGGTGGTAACGCACTATATGGATTCAATCGCCGGGGCATGGAAGCTGCTGATTGTAACCGGCGCGGGTACGGGTTCGGTCCTGATCCTGCGCTGGTAC
Source organism: Terriglobia bacterium (assembly GCA_963831795.1). Taxonomy (GTDB): domain Bacteria; phylum Acidobacteriota; class Terriglobia; order Bryobacterales; family Bryobacteraceae; genus BOG-234. Next base: position 62,147 of record CAWHSB010000019.1, read on the forward strand.
TGGTGGCGCATCAATGCCTGGAGTGAGGTCTCCTCTATGGCTGCCGCGTTCGTGGTCTCGATCGTCCTCCAGACCGCCTTTCATCTCGATAGCGACAACCCGATCGATTTCGCATATCTCATCCTGATTACGGTGGCCGTAACCACGGTCGTCTGGCTCGCGACCACTTTTCTTACGGCGCCCGAAACAGACGCTACGCTTGTAGGGTTTTATACTCGTGTACGGCCATCGGTCGGGGGCTGGAGGCGCGTCGCGCGCCTTGCGCCGGAGGTCCGCGTCTCGAACGACCTGGGCTGGAATCTGCTCGATTGGCTCTGTGGGTGCGTCCTGATTTATGGCGCTCTTTTCGGTATCGGCAAGATCGTTCTTAAGGATTATGGGACCGGATTTGTGTATATAACCATCGCGGCCGCCGCCGCGGGAGTGATCTCCTGGGATCTTTCGCGCCGCGGCTGGGCTTCTGTCATGGAGTAAATAATGTTATTGCGAATCTTCGCTGTTATAGCGTTCTCTTTCCCGCTCTCTGGCCCAGCAGGAACCGTCCACCTCCGGCAGTACAGCCTCCGGCTGCCCAGCCCACCGGCGAGAAGCTCGCGCCCTACTATCCCACTCCCGAAACAGTCGTTGAGCGCATGCTCGAATTGGGTGAATTGAAGGCCGGCGAGAAGATGTTCGATCTCGGAAGCGGCGACGGCCGCATCGTGATCATGGCGGCGCAGAAGTATCATGCGGACGCAACGGGGATCGAACTGGATCCGGATCTCGTCCAGTCCAGCGCCGCGAAGATCCGGCAGCTCGGTCTGCAGAAAACGGCGCGGATCATTTACGGCGACATTCTGAAGCAGAATTATGCCTCGGCGAATCTCATCACCGTGTATCTCCTGCCGGAGTCGAACATCAAAGTGAGGCCAGTGCTTGAGGCCACGCTCAAGAAAGGCACTCGGATTGTCGCGCACGATTTCGAAATCGGCGGATGGACGCCCGTTAAGACCGTAACGATCGCCGACGATGGCGAAGGCCGCAGCCACATGCTCTACCTGTACGTCCGATGAGACGATGAGGATCGGGATCACGTGCTACCCGACGTACGGAGGCAGCGGCATTGTCGCCACGGAACTCGGGCTTGAGCTGGCGACGCGCGGGCACGATATCCACTTCATCACCTACTCCAATCCCATCCGCCTCGACCCTGCGCTGCCTCGCATCCACTATCACGAGGTCGAGGTCTCGAACTATCCGCTCTTCCAGTACCCGCCTTATTGCCTGGCGCTCGCTTCGCGCATGGCGGATGTGGCGGAGAGCTACGGGCTCGACCTGCTGCACGTTCACTATGCGATACCGCATTCGATCTCGGCGCTGCTCGCCCGGCAAATGACCGAGGCTCGCAGGCGGCTGCCTTTCATCACAACCCTGCACGGCACCGACATCACGCTGGTGGGCACGGACCGCTCCTACTTCGGCATCACGAAATTTTCGATCGAGCAGTCCGATGGGATCACGGCCATCAGCCACGACCTGCGGCGCGATACGGTCGAGATCTTCGGCATCGAGAACGAAATTCGCGTCATTCACAATTTCGTCAACTGCGATACCTATAAGCCGGACCCGGAACGAAAGGGCATCGAAGCGTTCGCGCCGAACGGCGAGAAGCTTCTGATCCATCTCTCGAACTTCCGCCCGGTGAAGCGCGTGCTCGACTGCATCCGGATCTTCGCGGAGATTCGCAAACACGCCAACGTGCGGCTGTTGATGGTGGGCGATGGACCGGACCGCGGACCCGCGGAACATCTTGCGTGGACGCTGGGCGTAAAAGATTACGTGGATTTCCTGGGCAAGCAGGATCAGGTGGAGCGCCTGATCCGGCTGGCGCATGTGATTCTCATGCCGAGCGAGATGGAGTCGTTCGGGCTCGCGGCGTTGGAAGCGATGGCTTGCGGCGTTCCCGCGGTCGCGACGCGCGTCGGCGGCGTGCCCGAGTTGATTACCGATGGCGAAGACGGTTTTCTCGAAGCGCCAGGTGATGTGGCGCGGCTCGCGGAGCGCGGGACGCAGCTGCTTACCGATTCGGCGCTTCACGCGCGGATGGCTGCGGCGGCGCGGAAGACTGCAACGAGCCGCTTTTGCACCGAGAAGATCATTCCCCGGTACGAGGACTACTACAAACAGGTTTTGGAGACGAATTCGCGATAGATGGTGCAGAATAGGACGGTGCGCGTTTTCGCGGTCGGGCTCATCGCCGCCGCCCTTTCATACGCTCAGGTTCAGAACGCCGCCGATGCCTCGGCAGGGTTGAGCAATTCATCTCCGATTGCGCCGGGATCGCTGGCGTTCGTCACCGATTATTGGTTCAGCACGCTGTCCATCGGTGGCTCTTCCGTCTCCCTTCGCCTGGTTGGCAGTTCGACGTTGATCCCCGCTCAGGTGGAGAACGCGACGAGCGACGGCATTACGTTCCTGGTTCCTCCGGACGCGCCTATCGGCAATGTGCAGGTGATTTACAAACAGGCGGGGCAACTGACGCAGTGGACCAGCGCCATCATCGCGCCGGTTCACTTCGCGCTCTACCGCGATCCTGTCCGCGCGGTGAACGTCAATTCATCGGGCCCGGCGAATCCGAATGGGCTCGCCAACCCTGCTCAACCGGGCCAGGCGATAGAGATATTCGGTACGGGCGTCGGCGCTGTGCCGCAGATCGCGCCTCAGGTCACGGTCGGCGGCGTCGCGCAAAGCGTTTTGTACTTTGGTGGCGCGACTGGGGAGCCGGGGGTGATCCAGATCAATTTTCAGATCGCTCCGGGAACACCGGACGGCTGCTATCTTCCGCTGAACGTGGTCTGGGGAACGGCTTCGGCCGCGTCCTGGATCAGCAAGACCTCGGACGGGATGCCGTGCCATCACCCGTTCGGTCTCTCGGTCAGTGCGCTCAAGGCACTGGATCTTGGAATGGCCATCGAGACCGGAATGATCTCGATGACGACCGCTCTCACGGCGGTTTCGCCGGATCGTGCATCGCGCCAGGAGAACGTGAGTGTCACGGTCCTACCGATGACCGGTCGAACAGATTGCTGGCTACTTCACGGCGAATACGTTGCAAGGGTGCAGTGGCGCGCCATCCTCGGCATCTATCCTGGGCGTCCTCAGTTCCCCTCTCCCACTCGGTGACACGATGACTCTGCGCGATGCGACGACTACACTGACTCTGCCGTCGCCCAACGGATTCGATATATACGACGACGATTCCGCCGTCCAGCGATGCGCCGCTCAATGCGTTACCGGCGCCCGTTATTGGGGGCGGACAGTGGACGTGGAGTTCGTCCGGAGGTTCCGATTTGCCCGCTTCGAACTTCAGCTTCAATCTGGCGGCACCAATTGAGATCAACGGCAGTGCGCCCGTGTCGATGACATCCAGCCAGGATCAGACGATCACGTGGAATGGAAGCGCTTACGATTCGAACGCGATTCTTCAGTTATCGGTGAGTCAGAACCTGGGCTATTTCTCCGTCGGTTGTGTGCTTCGCGCCCGCCCAGAGTGGTGCGCTGACGATTCCGGCGAATCTGCTTGCGCAATTCAGCCCGGGAGGAATCGGAACCTTGTCGGTGTCGGTAACGGAATCGGGTGCGGGAATTCCGGTTGCGAATTTCGTGCTTGCCGACGGAAGCGCTCTGTTGATGCTGGTGAGCCGGGGGAGCACCGATACGCGTCCGGTGGACTTCAAATGAAGTTGCTCGTTTCAGGCGGTGTTTTCCTCGCGTTGGCGAGCCTTCTGCCGGCGCAAACGGCTACCGTGCGGAATGCCGCGTCATTTCCGTCAGCTGAGGTTGTCTACGGAGACTTCCTGATCCCTCCGTCACGGTGGATTTTACCAGTCTCTTTTGCGGAGTTCGGATATTCCGGGCTCGTCGCGCCAGTGAACGTTATTGCGCCAGGAATGCTGGCAGTTCTCACCTATTCTCAGTCGGGCGGCGGGATTCATTTTGACGAACCCGTTTCCGGACCCAGCTCAGCCACTTCCTATTCACCAGTGATCCTGACTATTCGTCCATCCGGTTCCAGCACTTCATTTCAGGGCCGAGGTGGTGACATCAACCGCTGGCAGCGTCACCTTTGTTGTCCCGCCAGGGCTGCCCCGTCGGCGGTGCGGAAGTCGAATACAAGATCGGAAACCAGCCTACGGCCTGGACCAACGTAAATGTGGTCCCCGCAAGCTTTGAGTTCTTCCGCATCGGGCCGGGCGGACCGGTGATCGCTCAATCCGTGGCGTCCGATGGGTCTCTGAAGCCCATCGGTCTGGCGACGCCGGCACAACCCGGCCAGACGGTCTTACTGACCGGCTCGGGACTCGGTATCGCAACGCCGTTTCAGGTCTCGGTGGGCGGAGTCGCGGCGACAATCGTCCATCCGCTGACGCAACGATCAAGTCCGGGATACGACCGGATTTTCGTTCAAATACCCGCTGGCGCGCCCGACGGATGCTACGTGCCACTCACGCTGACTTACAACCAGACGACGGTCACGACCTCAATCAGCAAGACATCCAATGGCGCTCCGTGCGTCCATCCCTTTCAGCTTTCGACCGCCGACCTGCAGACGCTCGACAGCGGGGGCTTCCTGGCTGCTGCCCTGATCAGCATGAACACGAGCCTGCAGGTGACGACTTCTATAGCGGCTTCCCGGAGCGAGTCCGTCAGCATCTCGGAATCCCAGATGAACGCGGCCGCCATCGCCGCATACCTCGCGCCGGTTCCGAACTGGAGTTGTTCCCTGATCAGCCCGTTTACGCGGCTTTCTTTAATACGGTCTTCGGTACGGTTACCACCGCTTCCTTTCCTGATCTCGGCGCCTCCATGACCCTTCAGAACGGGCCGACAACGCTTTCATTCACCGGCGGCGGATACTACTCCCCCACGAACTTTCCCGACGCCACCGAAGGACCTCTCAGCAATCTTCCTGCTCCGGTCATCGCGGGGGGAAAATGGACATGGACTTCGAGTGGCGGCGCGGACCTTCCGGCGTCCTCGTTTGGATTCAGCCTTCCTGCGCCATTCCAGCTCAACTCGGGCGCGCCGGTATCCCTGAATCGCGGTCAGGATCAGACCCTTACCTGGAACGGCGCCAATTTCCCCGCGGGGGCCGTGTTCACGGCCAGTCTGAGCGGCAGTGTCAATGTAAGCTGCTCCGCGCCCGCCAGCGCCGGCACCCTGACGATCCCGGCCGCGCTGCTTTCCCAAGTTGCTGCAAGCTCCCTCGGGACCTTGTCGATCGGCGTCAGCCAAATGGGTTCGTTTATTCCTCACACGCTCTTCAAGCTCAAGAACGGAAACACTCTCCTGGTGTTCGTTTCGTATTCGACCGGCGATACCCGCGCCGTCGATTTTCAGTAACCGCGCACGAAACGGATCAGCGGCTCAAGCTTCGCCGGAAGCCGGTCCTCGCTGCGAGTGTGGCACTCCCAAACTTCAAACACGCGCCAGCCCTGGGCGCGAAGCGCCGCGCGATTGCGCTTGTCCCGATCCACATTCGAGCGCCGCTTCTCAGCCCAGAAGGTCACGTTTGTCGCCGGGACCGGCTTGCCGTACTTGCATCGATGCATATGCCAGAAGCAGCCGTGCACGAACAGCACTGCACGCACGCGCGGAAAGACGAGGTCCGGCTTACCCGGGAGATCTTTGCCGTGAAGGCGGTAGCGGAGTCCGGCCGCATGCAGCAGTTTGCGCACCCTCATTTCGGGCTTTGTGTGCGCGCCCCGAATCCGCGACATGTTAAAGCTGCGCTGCGCGGGCGTGAGCACGTCGGTCACGCTAATATGATGTCACTGCCTTGAATCCGGACTTCACGTTTATCGACCTGTTTGCGGGTATCGGAGGGATGCGTCTCGGCTTTGAGTCCGCGGGCGGTAAATGCGTGTTCACCAGCGAATGGGACACGTACAGCAACCGGACATATCAGGCGAATTTTCCGGATGACGAACACGCGATCGCGGGCGATATTACGAAGATTTCGGCCGGCGAGATTCCTGATCACGACGTGCTGCTGGCAGGCTTTCCCTGCCAGCCGTTCAGTCTCGCGGGAGTGTCGAAGAAGAACGCCCTCGGCAGACCCCACGGTTTCGAGTGCAAGACGCAGGGAACCCTGTTCTTCGATGTTGCCCGCATCATCGCATGCAAGAGACCCCGCGCGTTTCTTCTCGAAAACGTCAAGAATCTGCTTTCGCACGATCGCGGAAATACGTTCGCAGTGATTCGCGACGTCCTCGAAAACGAACTGGGCTACAGCATCTCGGCGAGGGTGATCGACGGCAGACACTTCGTGCCACAACACCGCGAACGGATTCTGATTGTGGGCTTCCGCGAGCCGACAAAGTTCGATTGGGATGCGATACCGCTTCCCGATGCCGCCAGCGCGCCGCGTTTACGATGCGTGCTGCATCACGAAGATGGCAGCGAACCGGATCTCGACGGTGGACGCTACCTGACCCAATCGGGCAGCGTTCATGAGAAGTACATCCTGAGCGACAAGCTCTGGAATTACCTGCAGGCCTACGCCGAAAAGCATCGCGCCAAAGGCAACGGATTCGGCTGCAGCGTCTTCGGCGAAGCAGATGTGGCGCGGACGCTTTCCGCAAGGTATTTCAAGGACGGATCGGAGATTCTGATCTCCCGAGGGAAGGGCGCCAATCCCCGCAGGCTCACGCCGCGTGAATGCGCACGCCTGATGGGCTATCCGGAGCAGTTCAAAATCCCGGTTTCAGACACCCGCGCCTATAAACAGTTCGGGAATTCCGTGGTGACGCCTCTGATCAGCCATGTGGCAAGTCTGATGAAGCCGTGGATTCTGGATCGCACGGTCTATCCGAAAATAGAGCCGCCGCAGGGCCGCCTGTTCTGATTAAACCGGAGCGTTTCCGATTGCAGGTCACCGGCGAGAAGATCGCGGGCGCGGACCGGTGCTGACGTAAAGTTCCGCGCGGCGGAAGCTCGGCTGCAGCGCCGAAGCGCTGGCCGCACAGCCGCGCGCGCTACTTCGCCGCTGCGTCGACCTTCGCCTGGGCGCGGGCGATCTGGTCTAACGCAACATTGGGATCGATTTCGCCGCGCAACTCTTTCGCCGCTTCTTCGGTCGCCTTGCGCAGTTCTTCGCGAGCTTCCTCGACGTTGATCTCTTCCTTGCGCTCGGCGGCATCCGCGAGGATGCGAATCCGATCGCCCTGCACTTCAACGAAGCCGCCGTAGACCGCCAGCACCTTTTCACCCGAGCCGCCTCTATAGGTCAACACGCCGCCCGCCTTCAGTTCCGAAAGCAGGGGCGCATGGCCCGGAAGAACGCCCATGATACCCGTCGAGCCCGGAACCTGAACTTCGCTCACCTGCTCTTCGACGAGCATGCGCTCCGGACTCACCAGTTGCAGCAACAGCGTGTCGGCCATCGGCGTCGCCTTACTGCTGGCCCATCTGTCTGGCTTTTTCGATCACGTCCTCGATCGTGCCCTGCATGTAGAACGCCTGCTCCGGCAGTTCGTCATGCTTGCCTTCGACGATCTCTTTGAAGCCCTTGATCGTGTCCGCCAGCTTGATGTACTTGCCCGGAAAGCCGGTGAACTGCTCGGCCACGTGGAACGGCTGCGAGAGGAACTTCTGGATCTTGCGCGCGCGCGCCACGGTCAGTTTGTCTTCGTCGCTGAGTTCGTCGACGCCGAGAATGGCGATGATGTCCTGCAGATCCTTGTAGCGCTGCAGCACGCCCTTGACGCTCTGCGCCGTGTTGTAGTGGTCCTCGCCGATGATCAGCGGATCCAGAATTCGCGAGGTCGAAGCCAGCGGATCGACCGCCGGATAGATTCCCATTTCCGCGATCGAACGCGAAAGGTTGGTGGTCGCATCGAGGTGCGCGAACGCGGTTGCCGGAGCGGGATCGGTGTAATCGTCGGCGGGCACATAGATCGCCTGCACGGACGTGATCGAACCCTTCTTCGTTGAAGTGATGCGCTCCTGCAACTCGCCCATTTCGGATGCCAGGTTCGGCTGATATCCGACCGCGCTCGGCATGCGGCCGAGCAGCGCCGACACTTCGGAACCGGCCTGGGTGAAACGGAAAATATTATCGATGAAGAGCAGCACGTCCTGTCCTTCTTCGTCGCGGAAGTACTCGGCCACGGTCAGACCGGTCAGACCGACGCGCAGGCGCGCCCCGGGCGGCTCGGTCATCTGGCCGTAGATCAGGGCGACCTTCGATTTCGTGTAATCCTTCGGATCGATAACGCCCGACTCCTGCATTTCCGTCCAGAGGTCATTGCCTTCGCGCGTCCGCTCGCCCACGCCGGCGAAAACCGAAACGCCGCCGTGCTTCATCGCGATGTTGTTGATCAGCTCCTGAATGATGACCGTCTTGCCGACGCCCGCGCCGCCGAACAGTCCGATCTTGCCGCCGCGAAGATAGGGTTCGAGGAGATCGACGACCTTAATGCCGGTCTCGAACATTTCAAGGCGGGTGGACTGGTCTTCGAAGGAAGGCGCCGGGCGATGAATCGGATACCGCTGTTCCGTGTTGACCGGACCCATCTCATCCACCGGCGCGCCGAGCACGTTCAGCACGCGGCCGAGCGTCTGCTTGCCGACGGGAACGCTGATCGGTCCGCCCAGGCTGATCGCTTTCATGCCGCGGACCATGCCTTCGGTGGCCTGCATCGCGATGGTGCGGATGCGGCCTTCGCCGATGTGCTGCTCGGTTTCGCAAACGACGTCGATCGGATCGGGGACGTCAAAGCCCTCGCTGGTGATCCGGATCGCGGTATGGACCTCGGGGATCTGCCCTTCGGGGAACTGGCAGTCGACGGCGGGTCCGGAGATCTGAACAACGTGGCCGATAACTTCTGTAGCTGTAGCCATAATTTCCTCTGGTGCGGCGTTATTCGGCGGCAGCCGCGCCGCTCACCACTTCAATAATTTCCTTCGTAATCGCCGCCTGACGGATGCGATTCATGTTCAACGTCAGCGAATCGATCACGTCCCGGGCGTTCGAAGACGCCTTGTCCATTGCGGTCATGCGCGCCGCCTGATAGGAGGCGATCGTTTCGAGCAGCGCCCGGAACACGGCGACCTCCACATAACGAGGCATCAGCCGGTTCAGCATATCGACCGGCGACTGCTCGTAGATGTAGTCTTTGTTCTCCGGGGCTTTCTTGTCTTTTTCCGCGTCAGTGTCGGCGACGACCGGCAGCAACTGCATCACGGAGAGCTTTTGCGACATGACGCTCTTGAACTCGTTGTTCAGAACGAACACCGCGTCCGTTTCGCCGTCTTTATAGCGCCGGATTACGTCGCGCGCGATTTCGGCGGCATCCTGATACGTCGGCCGGGCCGCGAGGTTCACATGCTCGCTGAGGATCTTTCCGTTTCTGCGGCGATAAAAGTCGCGGCCTTTGCGCCCCACGAGAGTCAGGTTGATCTCGGCGCCCTGATGATCCTGGAAAAACTTCTGAGACGCCTTGAGAAGCGTCGAGTTAAACGCGCCCGCCAGGCCCGTGTCGCTCGAAAAGAAGATCAGATCAATCCGGTGCATTTCGCGGACGGCAAGCCAGGGACTTTCCGAAGCCCGATCGTCCGACTGCGCGGCCACCGTCAAATCAGCCAGCATTTCGCGCATCAGATTGGCGTAGGGACGCGCCGCAATCACGCGCTCCTGAGCGCGGCGCAATTTGGCGGCAGAGACCATTTTCATGGCCTTGGTGATCTGCTCCGTGTTTTTCACGGAGCGGATGCGCCGTCGTAAATCGATCAGACTCGGCATGTCGAATTAACGAGACGGCACGCTTACGCCGCCGCCGTCTTTTTCTTTCCCTGCGTGATACGCGTTTTCACCTCGTTGATCGCGGCCGTAAGATCGGCTTTCAAAGCGTCGTCGATGGTCTTCTTCTCACGGATGGTCGCGAGAATCGCAGGTTTGGAATTATCGAGGAACTTGTACAGCTCGTTCTCGAACGGACGGCAATCTTCAACCGCGAGATCGTCCAGCAGGCCGTTGGTACCGGCGAAAATGATGGCAACCTGCTTCTCGACGGGCAGGGGCTGATACTGGGGCTGCTTCAGAATCTCGACCAGCCGCTTACCGCGATTCAACTGCGCCTGCGAAGCCTTATCGAGATCGGAACCGAACTGGGCGAAGGCCGCGAGGTTGCGGTACTGCGCGAGATCGAGCCGCAGAGCGCCCGCGACCTGGCGCATCGCCTTGATCTGAGCCGCGCCGCCGACGCGGCTCACCGAAAGACCCACGTTGACGGCCGGGCGGATGTTCGAGTTGAACAGATCGGCCTCGAGATAGATCTGGCCGTCGGTAATCGAGATGACGTTGGTCGGAATGTACGCCGAGACGTCGCCCGCCTGCGTCTCGATGAACGGCAGGGCGGTGAGCGATCCGCCGCCATGCGCATCGCTGAGCTTGGACGCGCGCTCGAGCAGGCGGCTATGAAGGTAGAACACGTCTCCGGGGTACGCCTCGCGGCCCGGCGGACGGCGCAGCAGCAGCGAGATCTCGCGATACGCGGCAGCATGCTTCGAAAGGTCGTCGTAGATGCAAAGCGCATGCCGGCTGGAGTCGCGGAAAAACTCGCCGATGGCGCATCCGGAGTAAGGCGCCAGATACTGCATCGGGGCGGGATCGGAAGCGCTCGCCGAGACCACGATGGTGTAGTCCATGGCGCCGTGATCTTCGAGCGTCTTGACCACCTGCGCAACGGTCGACCGCTTCTGCCCGATCGCGACGTAGATGCAGATTACATCTCCGCCCTTCTGGTTGATGATCGTGTCGAGCGCGATCGCGGTCTTGCCGGTCTGCCGATCTCCGATGATCAACTCGCGCTGGCCGCGGCCGATCGGAATCATACCGTCGATCGCCTTGATGCCCGTCTGCAGAGGCTGTTTGACTCCCTGCCTTGCGATAACGCCCGGGGCGATGCGCTCAATTGGGTTCGTTTTTTCGGTTGCGATCTGGCCTTTGCCATCGATCGGGCGGCCCAGCGCATCGACCACGCGGCCGATCATCGCTTCGCCCACCGGAACCGACATAATCGTGCCGGTCCGCCGAACTTCTTCGCCCTCACGGATGTGCTGATATTCGCCCAGCAGCACGGCGCCGACCTGATCCTCTTCGAGGTTCATCGCGATGCCGGACACGCCATGGCCGAACTCGATCAGCTCGCCCGCCATGACCTTGTCGAGGCCGTGGATGCGCGCGATGCCGTCGCCGACCGACATGATCGTGCCGACCTCACTGACATCGATGGCGCGCTCGTAGTTCTCGATCTCGTGCCGCAGAATGCTTGTAATCTCGTCTGCCCGTATTTGAGCCATAAAATTCCGTTTCCCGGTTCTATTCCTGGCGGATACCGACCGCTCTCACTGATACGCCGACAGCCGTTTGCGCATCTCGGCAAGCTGGCCTCGTACCGACCCGTCGTAGACGCTCGAACCAATCTTCGCCGTCACTCCGCCGATCAGTTCCGGTTTCACCACAAATCGCATGCGAACTTCCGCGCCCGCCAGATGCCCCAGTTGCCGGCTGAGTTCGTCCTGCTGATCCCCATTCAATTCGAAAGCGGAATGCACTTCCGCGCGAACAAACCCGAGGCGTGCATCGAGCAATTCCTCGAATGCGTCCACGATCTGCCCGAGAGCGTCGGATCGCCTGTGATCGCTCACAACGAGAACGAAATTGCATACCACCCGCGCGAATCCCAGCTTCTCCGCAATGTCTTTGATGACCGCCCGCTTGCGCGCAACCGGAATCGCCGGGGACGTCAGCACGCTGCGCAGGTCCGAGGAAGACGCCACGGCTTCGTTGAAAGAGCGCAACTGCTCCACTACCTGGGCAGGCTTGACGCCGGCGTTGGGCGCAAGCACAACATCCGCGAGGGCGTTCGCATAACGGTTCACTACTGCTGATGAAATCATGGAAAATCAGTCCGCGTTGGTAGCGGCTTCGACCGCGCCGGTTGAGATGTCGGAAAGAAAGCCCTGAAGCAGCGCCGCCTGTAACTCCGGCGTCATCCGTTCCCGGACCTTTTGTTCCGCAATTTCGACCGCAAGGCGGGCGGCGGCGCGCTGCACTTCGATGCGCGCCAGTTTGCCCGCCGATTCGATCTCCTGCTCGGCCTGGGCATGAATGCGGGCGATCTCCGCTTTGGCTTCACGACGAATGCGGTCCGCTTCCCGGTCCCGCTCTTCTCGCGCGCCTGCGCGCAACTCCCCAATTTCCTTTTCGAGATTGCCCAGTTTCTTCTGAACCTCGGCGGCGCGCGCATCCGCATCGGCTTTGGCGCGCTCGCCCGCCGCGAGGCCTTCCTGGATGCCTTTCTTGCGGGACGCGAGCATCGGACCGCCCTGTTTCACGGCCATCCATCCGATGAGCCCGGCGAGAATCAGAAAGTTCAGCGTCTGCCAGAGTAAGACACCGGGTTTCTCTGGACCGCCACCCGATTCCTGAGCAAAAACCGGCACTGCCAGAAGAATGAAACCGGTGACAAAGCGCTTCTTCATGCAGCCTTCCCGAGAATGGCGTCGGCAATCTGGCCGGCCAGTGTCTCGCTCTGAAGGTCAAGGCTCTCACGCGCGGCTTCGGCTTCCTGCGCGATCGACAACTTGATGGCCGCGACGCGCGCTTCCGATTCCATGCGGGCGACCCGCGCCTGGTCGGCCTGCTCCGCCTGAAGGTTCTGCAAAAACAAAGCCTGCTCCTGGTAAATTTCGCCACGCGCCCGGTTCAACGCTTCCTGATATTCGGCGATCTTTGTATCGGCATTTTTCAGGCTGTCTTCGGCCGCCTGACGAGCACCTTCGGTTAGCCGGAAACGCTCCGCAAGCACTTTTTCGAGGGGATTCAGGTAAAGCAGTTTGACGAAACCAGCGAGGATGAGAAGCAGGACAAAGGTAGGCAGACCGCTCAGCACAATCCCACCTAAGTCATGGAGAGTTTTATCCATTTTTAATTTAAGGAAGCGGAGAACTACGAAATTCGGGTAACTCTTACCGTATCATAGGGGTTTCGGCCGGTCAAACCAGCGATTCCCCTCCCGTCCGATTCGGACTAATGGGCCTCGGTATCCTTCACGAGACCGTCTTTAAAGCAGAATACCATGTGCTCCTCATCTTCAGGCTCATCTCTGGATTAGAAAACGCTCACGCGCAAAACGGGTCGCGTCCGCGCCGCCGCCGAGATGTGTGTTCCTTCCGTTTCCTGGCGGCGCGGGACAGCGCCATTTGCGCTTTTGACGCGCTATCCGGGAACACCTCGCAGTCTCGGCTGGCGGTTCGCCCTGGCGCATCGGGCTTCGAGGCGCCGCGCACGTGACGCAAGCGACTCCGAATCTTCCACGCCTCGCGCCGCGCGGATACATTCGAGCGCCATCGGGAAGTTTCTCTCGCGCCGTTCGTAGTGCTTTGCCAGTTCCGCATAAGCCTGGCCGCGAAACGGGTTCGGCGAGAGCGAGAGATCGCTGAACGTCGCAAGCGCCGCCGCCTCAAGCCCCAGCTTTTTCTCCATCGAGCCGGCCTCGAAGAGAGCGCGAAACAGGTGCTTGTCCGGCAATCCAAGGTCAATCGCGCGCCTCATCATTCGAAGCGCTTCTTCGAGACGCCCCGCCATTCGAAGCCATCGAGCCAGCCCCAGCAGGTCCGCTCCATGGCGCGCTTTCAGATTTTCCGGATCGCGAAACGCCGCCGGAATCACGCCTGTGAGGCAGGCGAGCGACACAATGTCGAGCGCGTTGTGCAGAAAAATCGGCACCAGACGGAGCGTTCGCCGGGTCCGCAGATACTCGAAATAACAGTAAGGGATCAACTCGCCCGGCACATCTTCGTCGCGCTCGACCCCCAGGATCTGGTTTTCCAGATTTACCAGACGGCAACTCTCCAGACGAAGCTTGAATAACCGGCGCGCGCCGTGCAGCAAGTCGAGATGCTCCATCCGGCCGAATGGATGGCGCGCACGCGACATCACGTACCGGGTTTCGAGCAGCGGCTGATCGAAGCTCTTGCCGTTATAAGTGATCAGGACGTCAAAACGCGCGAGATAAGCGGTGAGCGAATGGAGCGCCGAAGCCTCTTCGTTGTAATCGCGAAGGAAAAACTGGCGCACGCGAAAACCGGCCGCGTCGATGCTGCCCACTCCGATCAGAAACGCGCACGTCCCGGAACCGCCGGAGAGGCCTGTTGTCTCAGTGTCCAGAAAAGCCCAGGTCGTAGGATGCGCGTTCGCAATCGCCCCGCCGGAGAGCGATTCGAGCAGATCGGGCGGCAGTTCGATCAGATCGGAGATCTCATAACTGCCGTGACGCTTATGCCGGGCGTAGAGCTTCTCGGTTTCGAAGTGCTTGCCGTGCGGCGTCTCGACGACCTCGCCCGACAAAAGCTCTTCGATGAACCCGGTGGAGACAGGCGCTTGCCGCGGCGGCGAAAGCGGAAGGCCGGCGTACTTTTGATCGATGCCCGCAACCGTTTTGCGCAGCGCCGCCAGTTGCTCGCGGATATCCATATTCGTCGTTTCTTCGCCTTGCCTTTCAGGATACCCGAAGGGTGGTTCATACTAAACTTTCTGCGCCGAATTCTGTTCTTCTCCGGATTGTTCGCCTTACTGCTGGCCGCCCACCTTTGCCATTCCGGCGTGCTGTGGGCTGAAGAAGACCTTCCGCTTGCCGCCGCATTGCAAATGGGACATGGCAGCGTGCTCTACCGCGACATCTGGTTCGACAAACCGCCGCTGGTTCCGGCGGTCTACCTTCTTTGGGGAGTGAAGATCGGGCCCGTGCTGCGCATCGCGGGCGCGGTATACGCGATGATCGCGTGCCTTCTGGCGTATGCATTCGCGGCGGGTGTGTGGACGTGGCGCGAAGGGTTTTGGGCGGCCGGACTGATCGCCTTCTTCCTGACCTTCGACACCCACTCCGCAGTCTTACCGCTAGCCGCGGACATGCTGCTTCTGGTCCCGCATCTCGCGGCAGTGCTGCTCGCCTCGCGCCGGCAGGCGTTCTGGAGCGGAGTGGCGGCGGGTATCGGCTTCCTGTTCAATGTGAAAGGCGTATTCATCCTCGCAGCCTGCGCGCTGTTTGCGTGGCCTCAGGTGATTCCGCTGGCGGCGGGGTTCCTGGTTCCCAATCTTGCCGCGCTCGGCTGGCTTGCCGGAACAGGTTCGCTTGCGCCCTACGTAGACCAGGTCTGGCGCTGGCCCGCGCAGTATGCCGCGAGCGCGATTGTCTCCGATCCGGTGTGGAACGGCGTCGTGCGCACCGCCAACTGGCTCGGCTTTCACATCATTCTTCTTATCGGCGCCATTGTGCTGTGGCTCCGCCGCACGGGTTGGAAGTATCTGGCATGGGCGGTGATCTGTTACGCGGGTGTGGTCCTCGGATGGCGGTTCTTCCCGCGATATTTCCTGCTCCTGCTGCCCGCTTTGACGATCCCGGCCGCGCGCGGACTGACAATCATTCGCGGACGCGCGGCGGTCGTGGTGGCAGTCCTCGCGCTATCTGTTCCTTTCGTCCGATTCGGTCCACGTTACGCGATGCTGGCGAACGATTCCCTGCGTCAGCGGCGCTCCCAGTGGAACGATCTCGCGCTCGACCAGGACAGCCGCGACGCGTCTCAAATCGCTCTTGCTAACGCGCCGCACAATGGGTCACTCTACGTCTGGGGCTACCGGCCGGAGATCTACGTCTATACGGGCCTTCGCCCCGCGACGCGCTTTCTCGACAGCCAGGCGATGACCGGTGTTCCGGCGGATCGGCACCTGTCGCAATCGGAGGTAGTACTGACTTCTGGTACTCATGAAGCGCGGCAACAGCTGGCGAGTTCCCGGCCCGATGTACTTATCGACGGCCTCGGTCTTTATAATCATGCACTTGCGATGGATCGATATCCCGAATTGCGCGGCTGGCTCGATCAGTACCATGAAATAGGACGTACTAAAGGTTCTGTAATATACGCTCGGGGGTACCATCCTCCTATACTGAAACGGTGATCCAATCCCCCCGCCGAATTCTCGTAACCGGAGGCGCCGGTTACATCGGGTCCAATACCACCCTGCAACTCCTCGACGCGGGCTATGACGTTATCGTGGTGGACGATTTATCCCGCGGGCATCGCGCGGCGGTGGACCCCGCGCGGCTGCGCGAGGTGTCTCTCGATGACACCGACGGACTCATCGCGGTCATGCGGGAAAAACCCTGTGATGCGGTGATCCACTTCGCGGCTTACATCGCGGTTGGGGAGTCCATGAAAGTGCCTGAGGTGTATTTTCAGAACAACACTTCGGGCTCGCTTTCGTTACTGACCGCTATGCAAAAGACGGGAATCAGGAAGATCGTCTTCTCGTCTACCGCGGCAGTTTATGGGATGCCGGCGCGCGTGCCGATTCTCGAATCCGAGCCGTATGCTCCGGTCAATGCCTACGGCGAAACGAAGGTCATGGTGGAGAAGCTGCTCCACTGGTTCGACCAGATCCACGGCATGAAGAGCGTCTGCCTCCGTTACTTCAACGCTTCGGGGGCGGATCCGGCGGGCCGGTCCGGAGAGGATCACGACCCCGAGACCCATCTCATCCCACTGCTGTTTCGGGCCATCCAGACCGGCAAACCCGTGACCGTCTTCGGCGACGACTACGACACGCCCGACGGCACCTGCATTCGCGACTATATCCACGTAACGGATCTGGCCCGCGCTCACATTGCGGCCGTTGAGTGGCTCTTCGCGGGAGGCGAATCGAAGAAGTACAACGCCGGGACAGGAAAAGGATTCTCGGTAAAAGAAGTTCTCCTGGCGGTTGAGGAAGTCACTGGCAAGAAGGTACCCTTCCTCGTAGGCCCGCGCCGCGACGGAGATCCGCCGCTTCTGGTGGCGGATTCATCGCTCCTGCAAAAAGAATTGGGATGGAAGCCGGTTTACTCGGATCTGCGCACAATCGTTGAAACCGCATGGGCATGGGCGAGCCGGGAAAAAGAAGCAGCCCGCGAGCCGGCCCTTCACGCCTGAAAGAGGCGGTTACTGTTCGGGTTGCGGACTGCCGTCGGTCGTCGAACCGGCAAACAGTTTCCGGCCGTCGGCCAGCTTGACGTTTCTCGCGTTCGCTAGATTTGAGCCGTCTTTCGCCAGGTAACCTTCGACGGCGACTTCATCACCTGGTTTCATGGAGTGCCGAGTCCAGCCGCGACGCTCCAGGCCGTTCGGACTGCCCAGTTCGAATTCCCAATGTGCGACATCACCTTTGGCGTCCTTCACGTCCATGTAGAAACGGGCGTGCGGGTTCATCCATTCCACTTTCGTGACGGTGCCGGTCAACATGATCGGTTTGCTGTTGTCATACTCCGCCGCGAAAGAGTGATGCGCCCAGACGGGCAAGGGGGCGCCGAGCAGCGCCAGAGAGGCAACCAGCAGAGACAACTTGGCTTTCATCGGACCTCCGGACATAGCTTAAGAGCCGACGCACTTGCGAACGGGGAAGACGCGTCGCAGACCTAAAGTATATATCCGGCGAGTGGGTCCCCGGATTCAATCGAGGGGCGGCAGGTCTTCAGGTTTGACGAGCAGTCGAATTGACCGGCCCTGACCTGGAATCCGTTCGATCAAACCTTTGGAGTGCAACGTCAGAATCATCTGGTGCACAGACGGAGGTGAGACCCGGAAGTACTCCTCCATGTCCGCTTCCGCGGGAGCTCTTCGATTCAGCGTCGTTTAGTAAAAAACGTGTACCAGTAGATGAAGGAAAGATACTGGCCCTGCTTGTCCGTCCAGCGTGCGTGCGGCACTTAGCGGCCCGAACCACGCTTAGAAAGGCACGTCGTCGTCGGTGATTCCCTGACCGTAGGTCTCTTCCTGCGGAGCCTGAGGGGGCGCAGATGTCTGCGAGCCGCCGTACTGAGAAGACCGCGAAGCGCTGCGAGGCTGCGAAACCGGCTGCTGCGAATATTCATCTCCTCCGCTGCCTCCGCTTCTGCCCCCGCCTCCCTGGCCGCCAAGAAGGATCACGTCGTCCGCCACCACCTCGGTCGAATAGACCTTCTTCCCATCCTTGTCTTCATAACTCCGGGTCTGCAATCGTCCTTCGACGTAAATCTGCTTCCCCTTAGTCAGGTAGTTGGCGACGTTCTCGCCGCGCCAGAGCACTACGTTCGACCAGTCGGTCTCTTCCTTCCACTCGCCCGAGTCCTTGTCCTTCCAGCGACGGTTCGTGGCCACTGCGAAACGAGTCATGGACACGCCCGACGGCGTGAACTTTGTCTCGGCGTCACGCCCGAGATGCCCGACCAGAATCACCTTATTGACGCTGCGCGATGCCATATCAACCTGAACTGTATCACAGCGGGTGCGTATCGCTACTCGCGGCTTTCGCCCCCGGCGACCTGATCTTCAAAGTAGCGAACGCCCTCCGGCGGGATGAAAAAGGTCCGGACCGTTCCGTCGGGATCGTAGGCGCCGAAGTATCCTCGCTTCCGGTCGAATTTCAGGATCGTGCCGTGCCGCCGCGCCTCAAGAATGTTGTTTCCGGGATGGCTGTCGCGCAACTGCTGCGCGAGACGAAGGTATTGCAGTTTTGTGATCTGGCCAAACTCATGCCCGTATTTCTCGAAATGATCGTCGAGCAGATGCGGATTACGGAATCCCAAGCCCCCTGCGAGGGCCAGGGCGGTGAATACAAAGGCGAGCAGAGCGCTGGGAATGGCCTTATTGCTTCGCCACGATCTTGTTCCTGATCTTCCCGTATGCCGCCTCCGGAATCACCTGCCTGCTGAGAAGTTGGGCCTTGTTTTTATACGGCCGGTTCCTGACGATGGCCGACGCGTAGGCGTCCCTGATACCCGGCAATGTCTTCAGTTCAGCCATGCTCGCGCGATTGATGTCGACCCGGCGCTCGCTTCGCGCCGCGGATTCCGGCTTTTCTCCGTCCGGCGCGGTCCGCCCCGGCGCCGCGAAGCCTGCGAACACCAGACTCAGCAGCAGAACGACAATCCTTGTGACGTTCACACTCCAGATCATAGCTGGATTTTCGGGAGATACGCATGCCGGAAAAACACGTAATTCGGCGTCTTCCACGGCGTCCAATGTCTGCGATACTAACTACATATGTGTTCGAAGTCTGTGCCTGCCAGCGTTTTTTCCGCCGCTTCGCTCGTTACTTTTGGCTTGGTTGCAACGGGGCTGGTTGCAACGGGAATGATTGCGCCGGCGCTTG
This sequence comes from Terriglobia bacterium, assembly GCA_963831795.1. Lineage (GTDB taxonomy): Bacteria > Acidobacteriota > Terriglobia > Bryobacterales > Bryobacteraceae > BOG-234. The sequence goes on from CAWHSB010000019.1 coordinate 81,357, forward strand.
CCGCTACCGATCGCCCCGATCCTCAGGTGCACCTGGTTGAAGAGATCGTCGCCAAGGTGAACGGGGAAATCATTACTCGCGGCGAGCTGGCCAAACAACGCGAGGAGATCACAGCCGATCTGACTCAACAGGGTCTGACCGGCGATGCGCTGCAGACGGCTGTTAACCAGCGGGTTGCGGACGCGTTGCGCGATCAGATCGATCAATTGCTACTCGTCCAGAAGGGCAAGGAGTTGGGGATCAACGTCGACGCCGATGTGAACCGCCGCATCGCCGAGATTCAGGCCGACAGCAAAATCGCCGACACCGAGAAATTCCATGAGTGGTTGCAGGAACAACTCCACGGAGTTTCTTTCGAAGATTTCAAACTGCAGACGAAAAATCAATTCCTTACGCAACGCGTGATCAGCGAGGAAGTCTATCGCAATATCAACATTCCGAAGGCCGATGTGGAGAAGTATTACGACGCGCACAAACCGGAATTCATCCGGCAGGAAATGGTTGCGCTGAGTGAAATTCTCGTTTCGGTCGGCGATGGCTCTCCGGCGAAAGTCGCCGCCGCCGAAAAGAAGGCAAAGGGCCTGGTGGACCGCGCGCGCAAGGGTGAAAAGTTCTCCGATCTTGCGCGGCAGTATTCCGACGCCGCCACAGCAACCAGCGACGGCGAGCTTGGCAACTTCAAACGCGGCGATCTGGCCAAAGATATCGACGATATCGTTTTCAAACAAAACAACAAAGGTTATGTAACCGATCCGATTCGAAGGCCGGCGGGCTTCGAGATTTACCGCGTGCAGGAGCACTACGCCGCCGGCCAGGCCAGCCTCGACGAAGTGCAGAACGAGATCATGAACAAGCTGATGGAACCGCAGGTGAAGCCGAAGCTCCGGGCGTACCTGACCCAATTGCGCGAGAACGCCTTCCTCGAGATCAAGCCCGGGTTTGTCGACAGCTCGGCGGCGCCCGGGAAAGACACCTCATGGCAGGATCCCGCGCAACTGAAGCCGGAAACCACCACCCGCGAGGCAGTCGCAGCGCAGTCTCACAAGAAGTTTCTGCACGTGATTCCGTATGGCCACGTGAGTTCGCAGAAGGAAACGAGCCCCGCGGCGCCTCCGACGGTTTCGCCGGTGCCCGCAACGCCCGTGACTCCGCAATGAAATCGCCTTTTATAAGGGAACTCAAGCCGGACGAAATCGCCACCGCCATTTGCCTGGTTCAAACGAAGGAAGTCCGACAGAAGCGCACCGGAGAACCATATCTCTCGCTGGTTCTTGCCGACCGCTCCGGCGAGATCGACTGCAAGATGTGGGACAACGTTGCCGAGGTAATGGAGACCTTTGACCGTGACGACTTCATCAAGGTCAAAGGGCTCATGCAGCTTTACAACAACCGGCCGCAGTTCACCATACACAAGCTGCGCCGCGTTCAGGATCATGAGGTCGACTTCCGCGACTTCTTTCCCGCTTCCCTGCAGGATCCCGACGCGATGTGGAGCGAGTTGCGCTCGATTGTCGCCGCCATTGACAACGACCACATCCGGCGCCTGCTGGACGCGTTTCTGGACGATTCGGAAATCGCCGGCCGCTATCGCTGCGCTCCCGCCGCGAAGACCATCCATCATGCGTTCCGCAGCGGTCTTCTCGAACATGTGCTTTCGCTTGCAAGGCTGGCGAAGCTGATTTCCGGCCACTACCCCTCGGTTGACCTGAACCTTCTGATCGCCGGAGTCGTGCTGCACGATATCGGCAAGATTCACGAACTGAGCTATGAACGCGCCTTCGGCTACTCGGCGGAAGGCCAGCTGGTCGGGCATATCGCGATTGCGATCCGGATGCTCTCCGACAAGCTGCGCGCTTTCCCCGAGTTTCCGGTCGAGCTGAGAAACCTGATCGAGCACATGATCCTGAGCCATCACGGGCAGCTCGAGTTCGGATCGCCCAAGGTCCCGGTTTTTCCCGAGGCGCTGCTTCTGCATCATCTCGACGACATGGACTCGAAGATGGAGTGCATGCGCGCGTTGATCGACAAAGAGCCGCAATCCACGGGATATTTCACCGGCTACAGCTCATCGCTCGCTCGCGTGGCGTTGCGCAAGACGAGATATCTCGAATCCAGTCCGGCGCCCTGCTTGCAGGAATCGAACCTGCCGCCAGAGGAGCTGGACGCCGCGGCCTCTGAAGTTCCAGGCTCTGACGCGAATACTTCCCGCAACACCGCAGCGGATGCGACATCCGCATTTCCCGGCCGCACGCCCCCGCCTGCACCGCCGATTCCGAAACCCGCGCCCGCTGCCAACTCCATCTTCGGCTTGAAACTCCAGCAGGCGCTGCACGACGAAAGGAAATAGCCTTGACCCGCGAACGCGAACTTCCGCCGCCACTCGAAATGATCTGCCTGAACGCCCTCTGGGAGATCCATGAGGGCAATGTCGAAGATGTACGAAAGGTTGTTTCCCAAAACCGGCCACTGGCCTACACGACCGTGCTGACGCTTCTCGACCGGCTCGCGCGTCGCGGCGCGGTGGCGCGTCGCAAGGAAGGACGGGGCTTCCGTTATCAGCCTGTCGTCGCGCGCGATAAGCTGCGTCGTCTCGCGTTGCGTCAGTTCCTCGAATATCATTTCGACGGGTCCGAAGCCAAGTTGAAGATTTTTCTCGAACAGCCGTTTGAATCTTCGCTCCCCGATTCCACGGCGCTTGAGAGCGCGGCTGCGGAACCGGACGGCGTGGAGCCGGCGGAAGCCGGGGCAGCAGAAGCCCCTATGGTCGCGTTTGCCGCTGCGGCGTCCGGTCGCGAACCGCGGGAGTGACTCCCGCTTTGAACCTCGTAAAGCTTTGAATATACTGATCCGCGCGACAAACTGGATTGGCGACGCAGTCATGTCGCTGCCTGCGTTACGCGCGGTCCGTGAACGGTTTCCCGATGCCCACATCGCCGTGCTTGCGAAACCCTGGGTGGCGTCACTCTACGACGGCGAGCGCTCCATCGACCAGGTCATTCCGCTCGAAGCAAGGTCTGGAGCGCGCGACTGGTCTGCAAAACGGAAGCTCGTGCGCCGGTTGCGCGCGGAACGTTTCGATCTCGCGGTGCTGCTGCCCAATTCGTTCGAAAGCGCGGCGCTCGTGCGCGTGGCAGGTTCGACGCGGATTATCGGCTATGCTCGTGACGGCCGCAGCCCTCTTTTGAGCGAAGCGATCGCCCTGCCGCGCAAAGGAGAAATTCCGCCGCACCAGCGCTTCTACTATCTCGAGCTGCTGCGCCGCGCGGGCCTGATCGACAGGCTTCCCGATGTTCCCGAGATCCGCCTCGACGGCATTCCGGAAGCGCGGCGCCGGGGGGAAGAATTGTTCCGGACGTTCGGCATCCAGCTGCCGGTCGTCGGAGTCAGTCCTGGGGCAGCCTATGGCGCGGCGAAACGCTGGCTGCCGGAGCGCTTCGCCGAGTCGGCGGCTCGTCTTGCGGCGGAATGCGGCGGCTCGGTGGCCGTCTTCGGCTCTGCCGCGGAGAAACCCTTGTGTGACGAGGTCGCGCGCGCAGCCGGAGGACGCAACTTCGCGGGCGTGACCCCATTGCGCGCGTTCATCGACATGACCGCCGCCTGCCGGTTGTTTCTGACCAACGATTCGGGTGCGATGCACATCGCCTCGGCTCTCGGAGTACCCTCCGTAACGGTATTCGGGCCGACCGACGAATTCGCGACAGGACCTCTCGGCCCGGCGGCGCGCATGGTGCGAGAACCCGTGGACTGCGCTCCCTGCCTGCTGCGCGAGTGCCCGATCGATCATCGGTGTATGACCCGTGTCAGCTCCGCTCACGTTGTGCTGACAGCCGAGGCGCTTTTGAAAAACCACGCTGGCGAGACCAGCGACAAGACCGGCGCCGCCCGGATTTCGTAAAGCTTTCGTCCTGTTAGACTCATTAGTTGCCAGAGTCCGTCGAGCAGCGAAGATACCGCGGCCGGGCCCCGTCCGGGCCGCCTCGCCTGATATGAAGAGCATCCTCATCGTCCGACTCGGAGCGATGGGCGATATCATTCACGCCCTCCCTGGAGCCGCATCGCTCAAACACAGTTTCCCCGCAGCGCGCGTGACGTGGGTGGTGGAGCCTCGATGGGTCCCGCTGCTTGCCGATAACGGCTTCGTGGATCGTATCGTCGTTTTTCGCCGCGACGACCCTCTGTCGTGGCGGCGCACCAAAGACGAACTGCGCTCGGAACGCTACGATCTGGCGGTGGATTTTCAGGGCTTGACCAAGTCCGCGCTGATCGCGCACCTCTCGCGCGCCGAACGCATTGCGGGATTCGGCCCTCGCGTGGTGCGGGAGCGTCCGGCGGGACTCTTCTACTCGAACCGCGTACCCAGCGGCGCCGTTCACGTGGTGGATCAGGCTCTCGATCTGGCCGCGGGAGCCGGCGCCTCCAATCTGGTTCGTTTTTTCCCGCTGCCGGCCGGCGCTCCGGAAGGAAAACTTCCCGACGGACCTTTCGTTCTGGCCAGTCCGCAGGCCGGGTGGGCCTCAAAACAATGGCCGATCGAGTACTATGCGCGCCTGGCGTCGCTGATTCGCGAGAAATTGGGGCTGGCCCTGGTTCTCAATGGCGCTCCGGGCACGGTTCCACGCGTTCCCGGCGCGCTTGCGCACGAAACCGGCATACTCGGCCTGATCGATGCCACGCGCCGGGCGGCTCTGGTCATCGGCGTCGACAGCGGCCCGCTCCATCTCGCGGCGGCGCTGAACAAGTCCGGCGCGGCGGTCTTCGGCCCCACCGATCCCGTTCGCAATGGCCCTTACGGCGGCGACTTTGAGGTTTTCCGCGTAACCGGCGCGCGCACTACTCATCGCAGGGGCACGGCGATCGACCCATCCATGCGCGCCATCACGCCGGAACAGGTTTTCGCCGCGCTCGCGACCCGCGTCAGCTCCCACGCGGGCGTTTCGGCTCGATGATGCCGCAGGCATTGGTTCCCCAAACCCTACGCCGACGCGGTGGCGCGTCTGCGGGTCACTGCCGGCTTCGTCATGGTGGCCGCATTTGCGTGGTTCGCGCATCCCGACGCCACGTCGCTCGGCGTCGGTCTCGCCTTCTCGGCATGCGGGCTGGCGCTGCGCGCCTGGGCGGCCGGGCATCTCGCGAAGGACCAGCGGCTGGCCACGTCCGGCCCCTACTCGTTTACACGAAACCCGCTCTATCTGGGGACCCTGATCACCGCCCTCGGCCTGGCGGTCGCGGCTCGCAGCGTGGGTCTGGCGCTGCTCTTTTCCGCTCTGTTTGCGCTCGTCTATTTGCCCGCCATCGAACTGGAAGAGCAGCACCTGACGGCAATTCTCCCGGGCTACGCGGAATTCGCCGCGCGCGTTCCGTTGCTGATTCCGCGATGGCCGTCGCGATTCGGTCCGGATCGCTTTTCCTTCGGGCTTTACCGGAAAAACCGGGAGTACCAGGCGTTGATCGGTTGGGCTATCGGAGCGGCATGGCTGATCGTACGCGCGATCTGGTTGCCGTAAGGTGCCCTGAACCGATCGGGAAGCGCGGCCAACTCAGGATTTCACGGGTTCAGGATTTTACGGGTTCCGCGCGTGTTCCTTGTTAATACCGCGATGGCCGTCACGCTTGGGTCCGGGTCGCTTTCCTTCGCGCTTTAATGGAAAAATCGCGAATACCAGGCGCTTATAGGCTGGGCCTGTCGGGGCGGTGTGGCTGATCGTACGCGCCATCTGGTTGCCGAAAGATTAGAAAACGATCGGCCTGGGAGGGATTTGGGACAAGCACGAGACCAGCCGGTAACGTAACGTGGAAGTATGAACCGCCCCGGGATAAATGCCATGGAACCGGAAAAGAATCTGCACGCGACGATTCCGCCTGCCTTGCTGGCGGAAGTAGAAAAGGCGGCGCGGGCGGAACGCATCACGCTCGACGAACTCGTACGTGATGCCGTGGAACGCCGTTTGAACAAGCGCGAATTCGATGATCTGTTTGCCTTCGGGAAGCAGCATGCCAAAGAGCGTGGCTTGCGCCGCGGTGACGTTGCAGATGCCATTGCACAAGTGCGCTCCGCGAACCGGCAACACGGGCGGTAGTGTTTTCCGTCGTCGCCGATAGCAACATTTATGTTTCCGCGCTTGAATTCGGCGGCCAGCCGGAACGGTTTCTGCGATTAGCGGAAGCGGGAGTTTTCCGGCTATTTATTTCCGAGGCCATCCTGACAGAAGTGGTCAAAGTGCTGCGCAGCGATAAGTTCCGTTGGCCGGAGGAGGATCTCGCGAAGGCACAGCGGCAAATTACGCGTATTACCAACCCCGTGCAGCCCACAGAAACGCTACATGTCATCACCGCCGACCCGGACGACGATCGTATCCTCGAATGCGCAGCCGCCGCCCAATCCGATTACATCGTCAGCGGGGATAAACACCTGCTCACTTTGAAGCAGCACAGAAAAGCCCGCATTCTGAAAGTGACAGATTTCATAACCAGGCTGGAAGCGTAAGGGGACTGAGATTGCGTGCAGATCAAAATCGTCCGTACGGCCGCCCAATTCACGGAGGCTGACGGCCCTTGGGTCTTAGCGCTTCCCGGTCGGCTCTGATTCGCGTCAATTACCGCCGCCGGTGTTCAATCCATACGGCCATGCTGGCGCACCACCCAACTGTTAGCCAAATCCACCTCTGCTCCAACCCGAACTCCCGGAAAAATTACATGCAGAAGCCGGCAAACGCGGCGTTAACCGCCCCGCTTCCGCCAATCATCCTCCCGAACGCCAGAGTCGGGCGCGCCTTCCGAAATCCCCTATCTGGTATGTTTAGTTGAAATGGCCTATCCTCAACAACTCCTCGTTCCCATGCGTGAAGACCTGACGCGTTACGGCGTCGAAGAGACACGCACCCCGGCGGACGTCGACCGCGTTCTGAACGAAAGTGGCACGGTCATGATGGTCGTGAACTCGGTCTGCGGATGCGCCGCAGGCAAGGCACGTCCGGGCATCGGCATGGCGCTCCAGCACGGCTCGCGGCCCGACCGCGTAGCGACCGTGTTTGCCGGTGGCGACGATGCCGCGGTGGCCCACCTTCGCGAGATTCTTTCCGATTACCCGCCGTCATCGCCATCGATCGCCCTCTTTCAGAATGGCAAGCCGGTTTACATGATGCATCGCAGCGATATCGAACGCCGTGACGCGTTTCAGATTTCTCAGGTTCTTACGGAAGCATTTGACCGCTTCTGCGCAAAGAAGGAAGTTTCCGCGTAAAGCGGCGATTCAACCGGCTCCCTGTTTCCCCCAGACCCGGGGGCTCGCCTCCGCGGACCGGTCAAGAGCGTTTCGCACGATCAGGCCGAGTTGCATGAACCCTGCGAGATCGCCCGGCTTCTGAAAATAATCCGTGGCTCCGAGCTGAACGGCTTTTTCCCGATCGAACGGAGAATCCGAAGACGTCACAATGATGATCGGAGTCGCCGAGCAGCGGGGACTTTGCCGGATCCGCGTCAGCACGCGGCTTCCCGGCGCCCGGGGCAGGTTCAAATCAAGCAGCACCAGGTCGGGGCATAAATCCGCAGCCTCCGCCTGATCCATCTGGTCCATGTACTGAAGCGCGGCTCTTCCGTCCTCAACCACCACCAGCTTCACATCCAGATCGTGCTTTTTGAGAGCGCGGCGCACCAGAAATACATCTCCGGGGTTATCCTCAGCCAGCAGAATTGTAATAGGCGCGCGTGTTGTCACCAGTATCCACCCCCGGCAAAGTAAAGAAGAATGTAGAGCCCGCTCCTGGATCCGATTCGGCCCAAATGCGCCCGCCAGCCCGTTCGACGATCTTCTGGCAGAGCGCCAGTCCAATCCCCGTGCCCTCAAATCCGGCGCCATGCAGCCGCTTGAAGATACCGAAAATCTGTGTCAGATACTCCGGTTCGATTCCGATACCGTTATCCCTCACCGAAAAAAGCCATGTCGTATCCGGACGGCGCGTTGCCGCAATTCGAATTTCCGGACCTTCGCCGGGCGGATACTCTTCCCGGGAATATTTGAGACCATTTCCTATGAGATTCTGGAACAATTGCACCAGGTGGATCTCCGGTACCCGAACCGCCGGCAGATCGCTGACGTCGATCCTTGCGCCAGAGGTCTCGATCGTCGCGGCGAGATTCATCAGCGCCGCCGATACGGCGGAGCAGGCATCGGCCTTTTCCGATGCCTGGGGCGCGGCGTTCGCCACACGCGAATATGCCAGCAAAGCCTTTAGCAGATTCGACATCCGGGTAGCGCCATTTACCGCGAATTCTATGTATGAAAGCGCCTGATCGTCGAGTTCGTTTTCGTACTCTTCCTTTAAAAGCTGGCTATATATCGAGACCATTCGCAGGGGTTCCTGCAAATCGTGGCTGGCTGCGTAAGCGAATTGTTCCAGGTCGTCGTTCGACTGGCGCAAAGCCTGATTCGCGAGCTTCAATTGCGCGGCATCTTCCATTTGTTGCTGAACGTCGGTGCAGCCGCCGAGCCAGCGGACAATCCGCCCCGCCCGGTCTCGCACCGCCACGCTGCGACACAGAAACCATCTGTATCCTCCGCTACTGGCCCGGCGCAACCTGACCTGCGCCTCGAAGATATTTCCGGTCTTGAGGGAGTGATTCCACTTCTGCAGGTAGTTATCGCGATCTTCCGGGTGAATCAGATCGCTCCAGGGTTCGTGCGGAAGATATTTCCGGGCTTCATCTCCCGAATTCCATCCCGCGTAAGCGATCCATACATCATTCACATACTCAATTTTCCCGGTGGCATCGGTCGACCAGACCAATTGCGGCAGCGCGCTTGCGAGTGTGCGAAATCGCTCTTCGCTCTCCCGTAAGGTGTCTTCGAACTTCTTCCGTTCGCTTACGTCCGAACAATAACCGGCCCAGAACTCCTGTTTGCCGTTCTGGAAAGTCGTTAAATCCATCAGACCCGGAAATTCCGTCCCATCGCGCCGCAAATGCTGTTGCTCAAACATGTGCCGGCCTTTTTCCTTCGTAGTCCGTAATTCGACGGCAAGGTGAGACCGAGACTGCGGCGGAAGCAACACTGATAAGGGAAGGCCGAGCAATTCATTGACCGAATAACCATGCATCGCGGCGAATGTAGGATTCATGTCCACGATCTTGCTGGTTTCCGGTTCGATGACGAACATACCGAACCCCGCGCCGGCAAAAATCTTCTTCCAGCGTTCGAGCTCCCTTTCGGCAATTCGCCGGGCGGTTACGTCTCTGAAAACCAGCACTACGCCCAGCACGTTTTGCGAGCCGTCCCGGATTGGAGCGCTGCTGTCTTCTATCGGGATGTCTCGCCCATCCAGAGCAATCAGGACGTCGTGTTCACCCACGCTCTCCACAACGCCTTTATGCTCCAAAGCGCGAAACGGGTTGAGCACAGGCTCCCTGGTCCCTTCGTTGACCAGGTGGAACACCTCGTCGAGAGGCTTCTTCGTCGCGGTCTCCGCCTTCCATCCGGTCAGTCTCTCCGCCACCGGATTCATAGACCGGATGGCGCCACCTTCATCGGTGACGATTACCGCATCGCCGATGCTGGCCAGCGTGGTCTCGAGCAATTGGCGGGAATCCTCGACATTCCGGGCAAACCGCTCGCGCTCCGCTACCACCGTATCGACAGCCGTACCAAGCTGGAAAAGCAGGAAAACGAGCCCGACGCAGCCGGCGAGCACCACGAAACGGGACCGGTTGGCGTTTGAAGCCACTTCTCTCTCCAGATCGTAAAGCCGGGCCTGCTCAAAACTGACGAGCAAGGCGCAATTGGTTCGCACTTCGTCCATCGCGAGCGTTCCGTCGCCGGATCGGAGGAACGCCATGGCGGCCTCGTCGCCTTCCTGGTCGCGGACTTCGATGGTGTGCTTCAACTCGGCCATTTTGGTGTTTACGAGGGTCCGGATCAGCGCAACCTGATTGATCTGGCGACGGGTGGAGGCGGCGGTGCGGGTAAGGTCGTCCAGCTTATTCGGCAGCAGCGGCGGCAGCCTTCTCATAGGCAGCCAGATACTTCCGGTCGCCCGTCAGAAGATATCCTCGCTGGCCTGTTTCCGCGTCTTTAACCGATGAAAGAAGAGAATTGGTTTGCGCGATAAACTGCCGGGTCTCATCGCTCTGCGTTGTGGCGTAGTTATACCTTCGCCAGTCGGCGTAAAATAAAAGGACGATTACGAGAACGATGGCAATGGCGAGAAACCGCCAGGGGCGGTCGATCCGGCCATGCAGCCTGAATGCCACTGAAACCATTGTAGATCCGAGCTATGACAGATGTCGCTTCGGCCGGGTTTGCGCGAGCGGAAAGGCCTGATGGCAAAAGGTACTCAATCGAGAACAAGCAAACCCAGGACAGATTCGGACAGGGAAAATTCTCACGACGAACGAAATCGCCCGGAAAAAGTCTGGGCGGAATTTCTGGACCGGCTGGTCCACGATCTGCGAGAACCGCTGCGAACGATTAACGCGTTCTCGGAATTGCTCAACGAGATCGCGAATGGCCGCCTCGGCGCCGAAGGCGAAGAGGTGGTGGGCGAAATTCTCGCCGGTACAATACGAATTCGCGGGCTGATCGACGGAGTCTCGGCTTATTCCAGCGCCTTGCGCGCGTCGGGGTCTCCGGCCTCGGATGGAGCATCGCTGCAATCGGCGTTCAACATCACTCTGGCAACCCTCGGTGATCAGATCGATGCCGAGGGCGCAACAGTTACCGGAATAGCACTGAGCAGCTTCGAGGCCACCGAGGACGATCCCAAGCCCAAGGTTGCGATAAGTCTGGAGCGGCTGATGCAATTGTTCGAGAACGTAATCGGCAACTCGCTTCGATTCCGTTCCGAAGCGCCTCCTGTGATCGCGGTCACGGCCCGGCAGTGGCAGCCGGGCCAATGGACGATTCAGGTCGAGGACAACGGGATCGGGATTGATCCCGGCGATTGCGAGGCCGTTTTCCGGCCGTTTATGCGGGTTCACGGCAGACAATACGGCGGATCCGGGCTCGGCCTTTCGGTGTGCCGCAAAATCGTGGAGAACCACGGTGGGTCGATACGAATCGCCCCACGCCCGGAAGGAGGCGCGGTCTGCACCTTCATCCTGCCCGCCGCCTGATCGCTATCCCGTCGCGCTGGTAGCTCGCAGCTTGTCGCCGGCAATCTTACCGAGCTGTCCCAGGCGGTTATGAAGCGTACGAACGCTGATTCCAAGAATCTCGGCAGCCCTGGTTTTGTTATTGTTCGTGCGCTGCAGAATGAGATTGATGTAAGTTTCCTCGATTTCTTCCATCGAGGCGCCGGGCCGAATGCGCAGCGCTTCCATATGTTCGGTTTGATCGTTTGCGGCGCTCTGCTCGCTCACTGCGCTTTGATCGTGGCTCGGCGGAGTTGCACTCGGGTGGGGCTCAAAAGTCGAGTTTGAATCCATCGCGACATGCTTCGGAAGGATAAGCCCCTCCGAGGCCATAATGACCGCGCGTTCCAATATGTTTCGCAACTCGCGAATATTGCCCGGCCAGGACCAGGCCTGGAAGCGTTCGAGCGTGCTCGGATGCAGGCCCGTAACGCGGCAACCGTGTTTCTTGTTCAGATTGACCAGCATCGCCTCCGAAATCGCGGGAATATCATCCTTGCGATCGCGCAGCGGCGGCAACATGATGTGAAACACATTTAAACGGTAGTACAAGTCTTCGCGGAGGAGCTTGTCTCGTATGGCGTCTTCCGGATTCTTGTTGGTGGCGGCAATTACCCGCACCTCCACCGGAAGGTCGATCTTCCCGCCGAGGCGTCTTACTTTCCGCTCTTCAAGGACGCGCAGCAATTTGGCCTGCGTTCCAATCGGCATGTCGCCGATTTCATCCAGGAACACGGTTCCGTTGTTAGCCTGCTCGAAGCAGCCGATGTGCCGCTCGAGCGCACCAGTGAACGCGCCCTTTTCATGGCCGAAGAGCTCACTTTCAATGAGGGTCTCGGTCAGAGCGGCGCAGTTAATCGGCACGAACGGCCCCGCCGCCCGGGGACTCAGGCGCTGCACGGCCCGCGCCACAAGTTCTTTGCCCGTTCCGCTTTCTCCGGTAATCAACACCGAGGCGGACGTGGGAGCCACCTGCTGAATCTCGGAGAATACCTGGCGCATCGCCCGCGACCCGCCCACGAGGTCGCCCAGCACTCCGTGATAACTCAATTGGAGTTTTAGTGCCGTTGCCTCCTCAACGAGCCGGTTCTGAGTTGCGGCTCGTTCCAGCAAAGTTCCGAGGATGCCGGGCTGAACAGGCTTCTCGAGAAACCAGAACGCCTTCAGATCGTGCACTACCGAAATCGCCTTTTCGATGCTTCCAAAACCGGTCAGGACAATGGTGGGCGTACGATCACCGCGCTCTTCGAGTGCTCGGAGGAGTTCAAATCCGTCCATACGCGGCATGTTCAGGTCGGTCAAAATAAGATCCGCCGGGCGCTCGGTATGTAACTGCAGCGCTTCCACCCCATCGGCGGCTGTCACCGCTGTGAACCCCAGGGAATTGACCATCTCAGCAATGGCAAGCCGTTGACGAGCCTCGTCGTCAACGACCAGCACACGGGTCGAAATCTCGTTTGCCATCTGCTTTGATTTTAGCGTGACTGCGATCGGCGCGTGAGTCATGCACCGTTTTGTGCGTTTGTGCAGCCTGGCAATCCGGCTGCATCTTCGATAGACGACAGACCACTCCTGGAGGGGTCTGAAATTCGGCAAAGAAGGCTACAAATGAATCGATTTCGCATTGCAACAACCCTGTTCGCCGCAGCTGTTGCCGTAGCGGCCCTTAGCCCTTACGCGACAGCAGACGAGTGGAACAAAAAGACGGTCGTAACAATTTCTGAACCTATGGAAGTCCCGGGGGTAGTTCTTCAACCCGGTACATATGTATTCAAACTCGTTGATTCTCAGGCCGATCGCAACATCGTTGAAATTCAGAATCAACGCGAGAATCACACTTTCGCCACGATTATCGCGATCCCCAACTATCGGCTTCGTCGCACCGGGAAGACTGTAATCAGTTTCTGGGAAACTCCCGCCGGCCAACCGAAAGCACTGCGGGCATGGTTTTATCCCGGAGACAACTTCGGCCAGGAATTCCGGTATCCAAAAACGCGAGCCACTGAAATTACTCAGGTAGCGCACGAACAGGTCCCTGTTGCGGAACAGCCTGCGCCGGTAGCGCCGCCGGAACCTGCTCCGCAGCCTGCTCCCGAAGTTGCTCAGAATACCCCGCCACCGCCGCCCGCGCCCGTAGAGGCCGCTCCGGCGCCTGCCGTTCAACCGCCGCCTGCGCCAGCCCCAGCTCCTGAGATCGCGGAGAATAATCTTCCGCAAACTCTTCCCCAAACTGCCAGCAACCTTCCGCTGCTGAGTCTTGTGGGATTGTTATCTCTTTGCGGAGCTTTCGGTTTAGGCGTATTTGCAAAAAGGCTGGGCCTGAACCGGTAAAACGATGGCTCGCGGTATTACGCTCTGGATATCACGCTTTCTGTTCGCGGCCGGATTCATTATTCTCGGGTACTGCGGCGCAGACTGGTTAAACTCCCATCTTCGTCAGTCCCAGGGAAATAATGAGCTGGATCGCCTCCTGAGCAACAAACCCGCACCATCCGTACAAACCGCTCCATTAGCGGATGGGGCCCTTATCGGAAGGGTGGAGATCCCGAAGCTCCACCTTTCCGCAGTCGTTTTTCAGGGAACGGATTCATCCATTCTTGATGACGGCGTGGGGCATCTCGACGGATCCGCTCTGCCCGGACAGAAAGGTAATGTGGTTCTGGCCGCCCATCGCGATACTTTCTTCAGAAGCCTCAGGAACATCAGGCAAGGTGATCTCATAACGGTGACCACTCCATCAGGTATTCGGCAGTATTCTGTCGACTCCACCGAGGTTGTTTCACCGACGGATATCAGTGTGGCCTATCCGACGCCAAATCCTACTCTTACACTGATTACCTGCTATCCCTTTTATTATGTCGGCCACGCGCCAAAGCGTTTTATTGTTCGCGCGCGGCCTCAGCCGTTAGTGGCTAAGGTCGTAAACGAAGTAGTTCATCGCCAGCCGGTAAGCGAATGATGCCAGCTTTTCCGGATACTCAGCTTCGTCTGAATGCTCCCAGGCATCACCCAGATCCATGTTGTGGCACATAGCTACTATGATCCGCCCCTTATCGTCATAGATGGCGCGCCAGTGAGGTATCTTGCCGGCATTCAGGTCGTCTCCCATCCCGGACTCATAAGTCAGGTGATCTTCGTAGTAATGGTTTGCTCCAGGCGCCTGCATTCGTTCGTTCAAGTCGTAAAGGACGTGAAATATCGGATCGCTTTCCGGGATATCGACGACGGGACGCAATGGGAAAACCTTGCTAAGGCTTTGGATAAAGTTACTCCATTCCACGTTTCCGTGGAAGTCGTCCACCATCAGAAATCCGCCGCGGAGAAGAAATTCGCGTAATTGGGCGGCGTCCTCATCGCGCAGCCTCCAATGCCCGACCTCTACCGCATACATCATCGGAAAGTTGTACATATCATCGTCGCCGAAGCTGACAACCTGTTCGACGGAACGCGTCTCGATCCGGGTCAGCCGCCGCACACCCTCGAGGAGGTGCCTGTCCGACCGCGGGTAATCCATTGTCCAGTAGCCAGGAAACGGCCGGCCGCCTGCCATGAGCAGATCGCTAAAGGGATAGCCGTAAATATCCGGATAGCGCAGGCGGGCGCGCGTCCACTCCGCCTTTTGATTCCAGTCGCTGGGTACAGGAAAATCCGAGTACTCTATCGCCGGCCATTCCTTAAAGGGCTTCTGGGCCAGGAGAATGCCGCAGACACCGAGTCCGATAAGAACCAGTCCGATAAGAACCAAAGCTTTCCGCATTAAGCATCAATGGGTCATCGAGTAAATGACGTAATTTACACCGATACGAATCCCGAGGGCCGAGTACTTTTCCGGATAACCGGGATCGTCCGCCCACTCCCATGAGTCTCCGACATCCGAATTAAATGTCATCGCGACCATTACACGGCCGTGATCGTCGTAAATTCCCCGCCAGTGAACCGTCTGGCCGCCGCTTCCGCCGCCGTTACGGCAGAGGCAATCGCGGTTTAAACCCCATTGCCCCGGAATGAGGTACCGGTCGCTCAAATCGTAAACCACGTGGAAGATGGAATCCGCATTGTCGATTTCGACGATCGCGCGGTCTGGGAAAACGCGCCGCATGCTCTCGTTGAATCGATTCCACTCTTCGGCCCCCCAGAAATCGTCCAGCATCAGGAAGCCGCCCCGGAGAAGGTACTCACGCAGAGACACGACCTGAGCATCGGTCAATTTCCAGTCGCCCATTTCGCCCGCGCCCAGCCAGGGGTAGTTAAACGCGTCGTCGCCGTCATCGAGGTTCACCGGTTGCTCGACCGAGCGGGCCTGCACCAGGGTGAGGCGGCGTAGCGCCGCCGCGAAGTGCCGGTCCGCGCGCGGATAATCCTGAGTCCAGCTGGTACCGCCTTCCCGCCAGTCAAACCCGCCAAAGCGGCGGTAGCCGCCAAAACGCGCGGCGGGATGCTGGGGATACATCAGGCGGCCGAAAACCCATTCCGTCTTCTCCTGATAATCCTCGGGGAGTTCGACGTTGTCGTAGGCCTCCATGCTCGGATAGACGCGGAACGGCTTCGGTGCGGCGTACAGAGCGGTAAAGAGCCCAGCGGCGGCGCCCACGAGCACCAGCGCTTTCCGGGAATTCATCGACTACCTGCCTGTGAGGATAACACCGGGTACCCGGGGAGCCGCCAGACCGGTTATTTCACCGGGGTTTCAAGGACGGCGTCGAGCGGCATTTCGATCTGGCCGGCACGAAGGATGCCATCCGCGACTTCGGTGAGGACTCGCGGGGCTGCGGTCCAGCCGCGCCGCTTCGCTCGAAGCACCACCAAGTCGGGATGCGGAAACGGCTGGGGTTGACTTGCATGAAAAAGGCCGGGGTCGCTTGCTTCCGCGCGCGGCTCCCAAGCAACTCTCCCGGAAATCCTTCTATGCTGCCTGTTTGGGGACGAGTTGAAAACCGAGTCGGTCCGCGGCCTTTCGCAGCTTGATTTCCTGATAGATGCGTTGCTGGTCCTGGTCCCTCTCCAAGGTGGTCGGATCGAAGGTTTGGCGGGTGGTTACCAGATGGTAAACGATCCTCGATAACTTATGGGCCCTGGCGGTAATCGCCTGGGGCGCTCCGAGTCTGGTGCGCAATCGCCGAAAACAGTCGCCCAAGGCCGAACGGCTCTTCAGCAGCGCATTGGCGGCCATGCGGAATGCCTTCGCCATGCGGCTCGCGTTTTTCTCGGTCTTGCTCTTCAGCACTTTGCCGCCGCTGACTTCCCGATTGGGACTCAGCTTCAACCAGCTCGCGAATGCCGACGGGCTGCGGAACCGACTGAGATCCGGCCCCACTTCGGCCAGAAAGACCTGGAGGAAATTACCATTGATTCCGTCGATCCGGGTCAGGTCTACCCCCAGCACACGGTAGCTGTTCTGCCGCAGGGTTTCGCTTTCGTTCGTCGTCAGCCCCTCGATCCTGATCGGCTTGCCCGCCGGCGGTGCCGAGTCGCCCGGCTCGGTCTTCGAATCCCATCCCGCTAATTCTTCCCTGATTCTTGTCTGGCATTCGGCAATTTGCCCCTGCAGAAAGCGGTATAGCTGTAAAGACTGGCGCAGGGTGAAAAGGTGTTCGGGCCGATAGTCGCCTTCCAACGCCTTCACGATGGTCTCGGTACTGCTTTTCACCTGCTTCTCGCACAAACCGGCCAGTTTGAGACCGTCCCGCTCACCTCTCAAGATCGCCTCCAGAATGGCCAGTCCGCTCACCCCCGTGATGTCGCTGAGAACGTGATGCAGTTGCAGATTCATCTGGTCGAGAGATTTCTGCATCATCAGAATCTGTTGACTGGCCGCCTGCAGCAGACTTTCCCGCTGCCGCACGATGGATCGCATCGCGCACACTTCCTGCGCCGGCCGAAAGCTTCCGTTCAACAGACCCATCGAGTGCACCTGTTGAATCCATTGACAGTCGCCGACGTCCGTCTTGCGGCCAGGCACGTTCCGCAAATGCAGCGCATTCACCAGCAAGACCTCTATTCCCCGTTCTTCCAGAATCTGGAATATCGGAATCCAGTACACTCCCGTGGATTCCATGGCTACCGTGCGCACCCCGCACCTGTCCAGCCAGTCGGCCAGTTCCACCAGATCCCGCGTGAAGGGGGGAAAACTGCGCACCGATGTCGTATCCTTTTCCGGAGGCACGGCGACAAACAATTCCGTTGCGCCTACATCGATCCCCGCCGCGTCCGGGCGAATCCGCAGCGGCTCAAGTGTCCCCTTCTTCAACTTCCTCCGGCGCGCAGCTGTCCGGGGATTCCGTTTTTCCTTTTTCATGTCCGTCCTGTCCGCCTGGCACGGCGGCCCGGACTGTGAAGAAAAGCAAACTCCCAAACAGGATCGCACTCCGTAACGTGCGTCACTACTGACCTGATCACAAAGTCCGGAACCACGCTCGGAAACGGGGTCGTATTCCACCACCATTGTCGCGACGGCCTTTGCTGCCGCCCCGCCCGGCTCACTCCAATTTACGACCCGCTACCTTATCGCCCGGAGTTGCTTACCTGTTTGACCCCGCCCTGCGGGGTCCGTCGCTCGGAAGCGTAACGCCTTGCCTCGACTCTATTCGCGACGCAGAACCAGACTGCCATTCGCGTCGAGTCGCATCGACCACCCCGCCGAGACCAGGGTGGTCGAACCGTAGTCCATTATCAAAGCGGGGCCTCTGTGTAGCCCGGTTCCCAGGGCTTCACGCCGCGACGCGTTGATACCCCGCCATCGCCCATCGATCCACACCCGCCGCCTCTCGACCGGCGCCGCGCCGGCGCCTCGAACCTTCAGCGAAGGCTTTTCGACTTGTACAATCGCCCGCACGCGCAGCGTCACGATTTCCGTCGCGCGTTTCGCATCGGAATAACCATAAACTCGCCGATGTTCTTTGTGGAAGTCGCCTATCCCCCCGACGGCCCACGGAATCGTCAGCTCATAGCTCTGACCGGCGTACCGGACATCGGCGTAGCGCTTCAGGGTCGCTCCGCGCATGTCTTTCTTCGCTTGTCTCTCGAGCTTTCGAAAGCGCGATTCATGATCGCTTGCGCCCAGCGCGCCAATCGAATAATCGCGCGTACGATCGGCCAGCAGCATTCCCAGCGCCGAGAGCGCCCCGGCTATGCGCGGCACGATCACCGTCGCGATCCCCAGCTCCTCTGCCATTTCGCAGGCATGAAGGCCGCCGCACCCGCCGAAAGCAACCAGTGGGAACTCCCGCGGATCTTCTCCGCGCTCCACCGATACTGCCCGAATCGCACGCTCCATATTTGAATTTGCGACCCGCAGAATCGCCGCGGCCGCACTCACCGGGTCTAATCCCAATGGCGTTCCCACCCGCGCCACAGCCGCTTCCGCCGCAGCGGCATCGATGCGCATTTCCCCGCCAATCAGCTGGTCCGAGGCGATTCGGCCCAGTACAACATGCGCGTCGGTGACCGTCGCTGCAGCGTCCTCGCCGCCCATCCCATAACATGCGGGCCCAGGCGAGGCTCCCGCGCTCTCCGGTCCAACGCGCAAACTTCCGCCGGAGTCCACCCGCGCAATCGATCCACCACCCGCGCCCACCGTATGGATATCCAGCATCGGCACGCGCACCGGAAGACTCACGCCGCCGGACTCGATGCGCGCTTCGGTCGTCAGCCGGGGCTGCTGTCCCGCGAGCGCCACGTCCGTGGACGTTCCGCCCATATCGAATGTGAGCGCCTTCTTGAATCCGCACAGGCGCGCAATCTCGACCGCCCCGACAATTCCTCCCGCCGGCCCCGAAAGAATCGTGCGCACCGCCTGTTTACGGGCCTCCGACGCCTTCAGCAACCCGCCGTTCGATTGCATGATCGCCACCGGAAAGGGACTGCGGCGTTCCAGTTCGCCCAGATAGCGGTCCATTAGCGGGCCCACGTAAGCGTTAATCACGGTGGTGCTGGCGCGCTCGAATTCGCGAAACTCCGGCGACACATCGCAGGACGCGCAAACAAAAGCCCCGGGAGCGAACCCACTCAGGGCTGTCAGCAAGGCTCGCTCGTGCGCGTCGTTCTGATAGGAATGCAGCAGGCAGATCGCGACCGATTCGGCTCCCGACGCCGCGATTGCTGCGCCCAGCGCTGCCACATCCTGCTCGCGCAGCCCGCGTTCCACCGTGCCGTCGAACAGCACGCGTTCATCGCAGCCGAAGCACAACTCCCGCGGCACCAGCGGCTGCGGCAGCGCGGGCGTGAGGTTGTAAAGCTCGGGCCGGTTCTGCCGCCCGATCGCGATCAGATCTTCGAATCCGCGCGTGGTGACGAACGCGGTCTTTGCGCCCTTCCGTTCGAGCAGCGCATTCGTCGCGACGGTCGATCCGTGAACGACCTCGGCGCGCTTCGCTTGAACGCGGCTGAGCCCGTCCAGAATAACGCTCGCCGGAGATGCCGGATTCGAGCGCAGCTTGAACGACTTCATATTCCCGTTATCGTCAAGCACCACAAAATCGGTAAACGTGCCGCCGGAGTCGATCCCGATGCGCATTGGAAATTATGATGACATTGGTACTCTCGCAGGGTGAGGCTTCTTTTCGTTGGCGACATCTTCGGACAGTGCGGGACGAGGTATCGTCGCCGATCATCTCTCGGACATCAGGCAGACCCAGTCGATCGACGTGGTGATCGCGAATGGAGAAAATTCCGCCGCCGGATTCGGCATCACGCCTTCCATCGCGGACGACTTGTTTCGCTGCGGCATCGACGTTATGACCTCCGGTAATCACATCTGGGACAAGCGCGACATTTACGAATATTTCGACCGCAACCCACGCCTTCTAAGGCCCGCGAATTACCCGGCGGGTTGTCCCGGCGCAGGCGTCTATCTCCACCAGACCCGCGACGGCAGGCGCTGCGCGGTCATGAATCTCCAGGGACGCGTGTATATGGCGCACACCGACTGTCCGTTCCGCAAAGCCGATGAGCTCATCGCCGCGCTGCCCGGAGACGTTAAAGTGCGATTCATCGATTTCCACGCGGAGGTGACGAGTGAGAAGGTCGCAATGGGCTGGTATGTCGATGGCCGCGTATCCGCGGTGATCGGCACGCACACGCATATCCCGACGGCCGATACGCGAATTCTTCCCGGCGGCACCGCCTATCAGACCGACTGCGGAATGACGGGGCCGTACGACTCGATCATCGGCGTCGAAAAGGAAACCATATTGAAGAAGTTCCTGAATGCGATGCCGGTGCGCATGGAACCCGCGAAGGGCTCCCCGGAACTTCACTCCGTAATCGTCGAAGTGGACGACCGGACCGGCAAAGCCATTTCCGTCAAACGCCACACGATACAGGGCGGATGACTTACTGCTTCACATAAATCTGGACAAAGCGTCCGACGCCTGCACCGCCGCTCGGGACATTGTTCTGAATCACCACCACCTGTGTCGGATTGTTCGGCAATGTGATTACGGAATCCGGGATCAGCACGTTGATCTGCCACACGCCCACCAGGCCCGGCGCAAGCCCGGAGTACTGTATGTTGGCGCTCGGTACAAATCCGGTCCCCATGATGACCATTGGTGTGGCCGGAGTCGGGTACCGGTCCGCTGGGCGCTGTGCCGTCCGGCGGCGCGCCGGGGACAAAGCCCTGGCCGGTTCCGTAGAGTTGAATGACGGTCCCCTGCTTTGCGGGATTATTCTGGCTGTTCACTGTGTTGTCCTGATTCAGCGCGGAAGCCGTTCCGATGCCATCTCCGGTCTGCGTGAAGAGCCCCGGAACCGAGATCTGCATTTCGACAGTTCCATCGCCCAGCAGCCGGCCCGTCGCGGGTTCCAGCACCTGGACCTCGACCGTGCCGCTCTGCGGCGCGGCCATGGGGACCTGGAAGTTGATCTGATTCGGACCCGCATAGAAAAGCGGCACAGGCGCGCCGTTGAACAACACCTGCAGGCCGTTCAGCGTCTTCGGCAGCGGCAGTACTGAGGCCGATGCGCCCGCTCCGCCGAACTGGTTGTAATTCCCCAGCGAAAACATCGCCGCGATCATGCCCGGCGCGAGGACATTCTGGCTCAGGAAATTCGCCGCATTGATGGAAGCCAGAGCCGGGTAGAACGTCACGACGCGGCTGGCGCCGTCGGCCAGGAACAGGTTGCCCCAGCCGTCCTCCACGACGGCCACGGGCCGGGCGGGATCGGCGACTGTCGCGTTCGAGGCGGTTCCCGCGGCGATAAGCTGCTGGAAATTCGGATACCGAACGGCATTGGCCGGCGGCTTCGTCCGCCACCCAGATCTCGCCGTTGACCGGGCTCACGTACAGCCCCCTCGGACTGCCTAGTTTGTCGGTCAGGAAAAGCGCGGCGGCCGAACCCGGCGGCGCTGTGGGCGAGTGATTGAAGATTGCGATTCTGCCGTTTCCCGTGTCGGCGACATAGAGCCGGTCGTCGCTGTCCGTTGCGATGTGATGAGGAGCGTTGAACTGTGCGGGGCCCGAGCCGCGCGCCGCTCGAAGTGAAATCGGGCTGCCCGAAGACTTCGGATGCGGACATGCCGGACGTCAGGTCCGCGGGCTGTCCCTGAAAATAGAGCACCCGGTTCAGGAACACGTCCGACACCAGGAGGCCGCCGGCAAGCGTGAACGCGAGTCCGTACGGCTCCGCCATCGTCCGCTGTGTGGCGTCGGTAATTTTCGGCCGCGGTGAAGCCGGACTGTCCGAGGACCAGATCGGCCTGCTCCATCGAGCCCGTCGCGTAGTTGGCGAACGGTTTGGGAAATCTGAGGACCCTGCCGTTGCCGGTATCGGCGACGTACAAGTTTCCGTTCGTGTCCACCGCAAGGCCGATCGGAAAGAAGAGACCGGACGCGTTGGGCGCATTGGCGTTGTTGCCTGGATAGTTGATCAGCGTCTGCTGAAAGTCGGGCTGACCGATGACCAGATCCGCTTTCGCGCCAGGCTGAATGTTGCGCAGGTCGTTGTAGCCCAGGATGCGATTGTTATAGGGATCCGCGACGTAGAGATGCGGCGTGCTCGAGGTCAGATCGACGGCGATTCCGGCGTCCGGCGATCCGGTGTTCGGGTTCTGGAAATTGAATTCGCGCCCCTCGACCAGGTTGGGGGCGTTGAGGTTCATGGCATCCTGCCCGAGCACGCCGGGTTGCAGGGCCGAATGCGCTGCCGCTTTGAGGAATGACGACGGTTCGGTTGTTGCCGGAATCGGCAACATAGAGTTCGGAGTTGAAAAATACGGCGGCGGCCGGGTGATTCAGCGTGTTCGCGGTGGCCGTGGGCAAACCCTGATTTGACGTACCGCTCGCGAAGTCCGGCTGCCCGGCGACCTCGATGGCCGCCTGATACGTCGTATTCGGAGTCCACTGCTCCACCGGCGGGAATACCAGCACGCGGCTGTAGTAAGTATCGGCGACGCCGATTCCGTCGCCCACCGGGAAAAGAGCGCCCGACGAGGGGCCGAGTTGATATTCGCTGATCGCGGGCGGCGGGGGATTACTCGTATCCACACCCAGAATGCGCGACGCCGCCTGTCCTGTGAAGAAGGGCGGCGTCCAGATCAGAATCCGGCTGCGTTGAGACGAGATGGACTCGGACACGAACAGGCGGCCGGCGGTATCGAAAGCAATGCCGGTGGGAGTGGTGAATGCCGTTAAAGACGTCAACGGACTGGGGCCGGGGTTGTAGCTGTTTGTGGTGAAATTGGCCTGGCCGATCACGATATCGGCCGCCGGGCCGGAGGCCGCCGGGCTGGCGAGGACATTCGCGTTAAAACGCAGCACGCGGTTGTTACCGGCATCCGCCACCCAGAGATTTCCGGACGAATCGAATGTGATCAGCGCCTGCAGGGATGAAGTGCCGGAGGTAAATGACAACGTCGCGGCGGATATGCCTCCCTGATTTGCGGCGTTTGTTGCGAAAGAGGGCTGGCCAATGACGATGTCCGGAGCGGGCGCGCCGCTCTGCGCGAACGGCCGGGGAAATCGCAGGATTCGGTTGTTTCCGCTGTCAACGACGTAGACATTTCCGTGCGAATCCACCGCGACACCGCTCGGTTCCGTGAGACCCATGGCGGCAGCGGCGAGTGTCGTCGCGAGGTCGGGCTGCCCCAGGACCAGGTCGGCGGTCTGCCCGTTGGCGAAGGCGGTTGCGTTGCGGAAGCCCAGCACTCGATTGTTTCGCGTGTCGCTTACGTACAAGGCCGGCGGACTGGTCGAGGTGTCGAGCGCGATACCTTCGGGCAAGTAGACCTCGCGGCCTTCGACCAGGTTCGGATTGAGGCTCTTGATCTGCGTCGAATCCTGCCCGACAACGCGGGAAGGGGAAGGGTTAAGCGTGATCTGTGCGAAAACCCCGGGCAGGAAGAGAAGAGAGGTAAATATCGCCGAAAGGACTATTTTCATTGAGAAGCGAAAAAGACAGCGTATTTATCATCTCATTCCGAAAAAGCGAACCGGGCCGGGCGGCGCGACCCGTCCGATAAGCTAAGGGTTGATCGTTTCCGCCGTCAGCTATCTCAACACATGGCCTCTCGTCTGGGGGTTTCTTCACGGCCCGCAACAGGGTCTTTTCAAGTTCCGCTTCGATCTGCCTGTACATTGCGCTGAGGCTTTGGGCGATGGCAAGGCCGACATCGGCCTGGTGCCGTGCGCCGAGCTGGACCGCTTGAACCTCGATTTTCTGCCCGATCTGGGGATTGCCTGCGAGGGCCCGGTGCGGAGTATTTTGCTGATTTCGCGCCGGCCGTTTTCGGAGATTCGGACGCTTGCGGTGGACTCCAGTTCGCGCACTTCGGTGGCTCTCGCGAGAATTCTGCTCGCCGAATGCTACGGGGTCCGCCCGGTTGTGACGGCGCTGGCTCCGACTCTGGAAGAGATGCTGGCGGAAAATGACGCGGCCTTGATCATCGGCGATCCGGCGTTGCGTCTCGATCCGGATAAGCTGCCTTACCAAACGCTGGATTTGGGCGCAAAGTGGGTCGAATGGACCGGTCTGCCGATGGTGTTCGCGGTGTGGGCCGGCCGTTCCGAAGTTTTGACGGAAGAGGTGGCCGCGACGTTCCGCGCGTCGCACGAGTGGGGGCGGAGTCATCTTGAAGAGATGGTCGAGCGCGCTTCGGCCGAACGCGGATTTCCGAGTGAGTTGGTGAAGGCATATTTCACCCGCCATATCGTGTATCCGTTGTCGGCGCGGCACCTGGAAGGACTGGCGTTGTTCCGAAAGCTGGTGCTGAGTCTGGAACCGGCGGCTGTTCCCGCGTCGTCGGCGGTTTGAGTCGGTTGTGGGCGTGGTGTAGTATTAAGGAAACCGTCCTGCATTGCTCCTCAGTAGCTCAACGGTAGAGCATTCGGCTGTTAACCGAAGGGTTGTAGGTTCGAATCCTACCTGAGGAGCCAAATCTTTTCAACGACTTACCAGCCTTACGACCCGGTCGAGTCCATTCCGAACTCGCGACGGCTCGAATCCTAGTCAGAAATTTGTTGCATTTTCCTGACACAGA